>NZ_JAFIQY010000019.1 GCF_022271435.1 Streptomyces monomycini
TCGCCCGCCCCCGCCGCACCCCCGCGGCCGGCTCGCCAGCCGACCGCGTTTTTGTTTCCGAGGCACCTATTGCGCTCATAGATTCCCCCGATCAATCCCTTTTCCGGGTGACCGGCACCACTTACCAGCACGCCGCCGTGCCAAACGGTGACACGGACCACAAGGATTTCCGCAGGTAGTTCGAAAACCGGGTTCCGAGGCCATTTCACGCGGTTTTCGTCGGGCGCCGCGCCCGGCCCCGAACGTGACGCGCAGCACGGGACTTCGGTCCCGTACGGCCTTCCTTAGTAAACCGTCGCGGACTTGTTGCGGCCCGCGCTCATGGACTGGAACGCGCCGAAAGGCCCGCGCTACGTAAAGGGGCCGTAGCCGGGGCCCGGTGAGCGGCTATTGCTTTCCAATTTCGCCGTCGCTAATCATTGCTGAGGCGCCGGGTTGAAGCGTCGCGTAAATGCCCTCGGGGCGGACGCGGACAAGAACTCGGTTCTGGTGCCGCCAGTGGCTTCCCGTTCGTACCTCCCGCCAATGGCTGCCGTCCGCTCATTTCAGTGATGGGAAGAGGAATCCTCCGCATGACCGCTCACACCCTGCTCCGCTCCGTCCGCGTGACCAAGACCCACAAGCTCTCCGTCGCCGTGCTGGCCGCCGCCGGTGCCACCGCGGCCCTGACGGTCCCCGCCGCGACCGGTGACGCGCACGCCGCCACCTCGGCCGCCCCGGCCGCCGTCAAGCCGGTCTCCGCGAACGGCCAGCCCGCGGGTGCGAACACCAAGGCCGCCGACGCGCCCAAGGCCGGTGACGCCAAGGACGCGGCGGACACCAAGACCCTCGCCGACTCGGTGAAGGTCACCGCCGTGGCCGGCCAGGGCCACACCGCCAAGGAGGCCGCCAGCCGCGCCGCCGACCGCAAGCCGGTCGAGTCCAAGCCGCACTACGCGAACAACCTGGACGGCTGGATCAAGGAGTCGCTGGACATCATGAAGAAGAAGGGCATCCCCGGCAGCTACGAGGGCCTGCACCGCAACATCATGCGGGAGTCCAGCGGCAACCCGAACGTCGTCAACGACTGGGACATCAACGCCAAGAACGGCATCCCGTCCAAGGGTCTGCTCCAGGTCATCCAGCCCACGTTCGACCGCTACCACGTCGAGGGCACGGCCAACGACCTGACCGACCCGGTCGCCAACATCACGGCCGCCGCCAACTACGCCGCCGATCGCTACGGCTCCATGGACAACGTCAACTCGGCGTACTGAGCCGGTGAGCAGGCAGCCGCGGCACTCGGACGGCACCGCCCGGGACGACCCTCCCGGGCCGGGCAGGCCACCGCCGCACGCCGGCACGAGAGCGCCCCAGGACCACGGTCCAGGGGCGCTCCGTCGTGTTCCGGACCGTCGTGGCCGGTGCGGCCGTCACAGCCGCCCGTCGCGGTCCTCCAGGTCGGTGATCTCCCGTTCCGCCTTCGCCAGCTCGGAGCGCCGGTAGGAGTACGCGAAGTAGACGACCAGGCCGATCAGGAACCACACCGCGAAGCGCACCCAGGTCTGCCATTCCAGGAACGTGATCAGCCAGAGCGAGAAGACCACCCCGACCGCGGGCACCACCGGCATCCCGGGGGTACGGAACGTACGCGGCAGGTCGGGCCGCTTGTAGCGCAGCACGATCACCGAGACGCACACCACCACGAAGGCCAGCAGGATGCCGATGTTGGTCAGCTCGGCGGCCTCCCCGATGGGCAGGAAACCCGCGATGGCGGCCGAGGCGACACCCACGGTCCACGTCACCCGGGTCGGCACGTGCCGCCGCGGATGGGTTGTGGCGAACCATTTCGGCAGCAGCCCGTCCCGGCTCATGCTGAACCACACACGGGTGGCTCCCAGCATGAACGTGAACATCACCGTGAGAATGCCGATGATCGCGCCCACCGCGATCACGTCGGCCAGGCTGCTCAGCCCCACCGACTTGAACGCCGAGGCGAATCCGCTCTCCGGATCGATGTCCGTGTAGTTCTGCATACCAGTGAGCACCAGGCAGGCCAGTACGTACAGCACCATCGAGATCAGCAGTGAATACAGGATCGCTTTCGGCATGTGCCGCTGGGCGTCCTTGGACTCCTCCGCCGCGGTGCTCATGGCGTCGTAACCGAACACGGCGAAGAACACCGTGGCCGCGCCCGTGAAGGCACCGCTGACACCGAAGGGGAAGAACGGTGTGTAATTGCCGGTTCTGATGTGGAAGAGACCGACACCGATGACCAGCAGCACGACCAGGACCTTCAGGCCCACGACGATGGTCTCGAAACGGGCCGCGTTCTTGATGCCGAGGGTCAGCAGATACGCGATGAGCAGGCACAGCACCGCCGCGAAAAGGTCCACCCGGTGCCCCTCGCCGGTCCCGGGCGCCCCCAGCATCCAGGCGGGCAGCCCCACCCCCATCTCGCCGAGCAGGAAGCTGAAGTAGCCGGAGATGCCGATCGCGACCACCGCCACGATCGCCGTGTACTCCAGCAGCAGGTCCCAGCCGATGAACCAGCCCGCCAGCTCGCCCAGCACCGCGTAACCGTACGTGTACGCCGAGCCCGCCTTCGGGATGAGCCCCGCGAACTCGGCGTAGGAGAACGCGGCCGCCGCGCTGGCCACGCCCGCGACGAGGAACGACAGCAGGACCGCCGGCCCCGCCTTGCCGTTCGCGACGGTCCCGGCGAGCGTGAAGATGCCCGCGCCGATGATGCCGCCGACCCCGATGGCGGTCAGCTGCCACAGCCCCAGCACCCGGTGGAGCTGTTCGCCCGAGCCGCCTGCCGTCTCCTGGATGTGTTCGATCGGTTTACGCCGCCACACTCCCTGTCCCGCGCGCATCGCCGCACCCCTTCCTCTCGTCGTCGGCCGACGGCCGGTCATCATGGCCCTTCGGGGGCGGCAGGGGAAGGCGACTCCCTGGCGGGGCGGAGTGGAACCAGGGAATCCGGGCACCCGGGGCGTGCGGCGGTCCGTACGAGGCCGCGTACGGACGGCCGGCACGGACACCGGCAGGACGAAGGAGCGGACATGTCGAATCACACGTACCGGGTGACGGAGATCGTGGGGACGTCCCCGGAGGGCGTGGACGCCGCGATCCGCAACGGCGTCAAGCGCGCGGCGCGGACGCTGCGTGGCCTCGACTGGTTCGAGGTCACACAGGTGCGCGGCCACATCGTCGACGGGGACATCGAGCACTACCAGGTCGGGCTGAAGGTTGGATTCCGGCTGGAGGACTCCGAGGAGGGCTGACGGGGCCGGGAACGGTCCGGAGGGGGCGCGCCGGGGCCCGGCGCGCCCCTGCCCTCACGAGTACCGGGTCACCAGCCCGCGGCGCCGGAAGGACGCCACCATGCGGCCCAGGAAGAACAGGGCCAGGAGGAGCAGCGTGACGGTGCCCAGCGTGGCCACCGCCAGTTCGCGCCACGGTGTGGGACCGCCCCCGGCCAGAGCCCGCCCGGCCGCGAAGACGTGCGTCGTGGGCAGCGCCTGGGCGACCGGCTGGAGCGCCCCCGGCAGCGTCGATACGGGGTAGAAGACGCCGGACAGCGGCATCACCACCGACAGCCCGCCCCAGACGAGGGCCTCCGCCCCGCTGCCGTAGCGCAGCACCAGGCCCACCACTGCCAGAGCCACCGCCCAGCCGCACAGCAGGAGCAGCGCGGCGACCGGGATCAGCCCCAGGCCCAGGGACGTCACGTCGAAGGCGTACGCGCTGAAGGCCAGCGTGGCCACCGCGAGCGTACTCAGCGCCGTACGGACCAGGGCGAAGAGGCCCACCCCGGCCAGGTACTCCCAGCCGCGCAGCGGCGTGGTGAGCAGTCCGATCACATTGCGTGACCAGGTCTCCTCCAGGAAGCCGGTGGCCAGCGAGATCTGTGTCTGGTGGACCAGGTGCCACAGGACGGTGCCGCTGAGCAGGAAGACCGCGAACGCGGTCCCGGTGCCCAGCTCCGTGCCGGTCCCGGTGCCCGTCTGCGTTCCGCCGCCCGTCGCCTTCGCGGCGAACAGGCCGATGGAGCCGTACAGCAGCGTGTCGACGACCGGCCACACGAGGACGTCGAAGATCCGGTGCGGGCTGCGGCGCAGCACCAGCCAGTGCCGGCGGGCGACGGCCCGTACCCGGTACGCGCTGGCCGCGGCAGGACTGCGCAGGTCCGAGGCCTCCACGGCGCTCATGCGGCACCGGCCCCTTCCCGCTCGGCGGCACCGGTACGGACGTCGGTACCCGCTCCGGCGCCTGTTTCGGTACCCGCTCCGGCGCCGTCCCGTGCCCGTTCGCGGTCCCGGGCCTCCGCGAGGTGCAGGAAGACTCCCTCCAGGTCGCGCTGCTCGAACTGCCGCGCCACCTCCTGCGGCGTACCGTCCGCGGTCACCCGCCCGGCGGCCAGGAAGACCACCCGCTCGCACAGCCGCTCCACCTCGACCATGTCGTGGCTCGTCACCAGGAGTGCGGTGCCGTGCCGCGCGCACAGATCCAGCAGCCCGGTGCGCACGCGCAGGGCGATGTCCGGGTCCAGCGCCGCCGTGGGCTCGTCCAGGACCAGCAGCCGGGGCGTGTGCAGGGACGCCTTGGCGATGCCGACCAGGGTCCGCTGGCCGCTGGACAGCTCGGTACCGATCGCGGTGGCGAGGTGGCCGATGCCGAAGTGCTCCAGGGCAGTCTCCACCGCCGCGCGCGGCGCGCGCAGCCCGTACAGGTCCGCGTACAGCCGCAGGTACTCGCGCACCCGCAGCCGGTCGGGGAGCGGCAGGTAGCCGGCCGCGAAGCCGACGCCGCGCATGGCGGCCGGGCGTCCGGCGGGCAGGCGATGGCCGAGCACGTGCACACTGCCGGCGTCCGGCGCGACCGCGCCCAGGCACATCAGCAGGGTGGTCGTCTTGCCCGCGCCGTTGGGGCCGAGCAGTCCGACCCGCTCGCCCTCGCGCACGGTCAGCCGTACGCCGTCCACGACCCGGCCGCGGCGGTACTCCTTCACCAGGTCGTGCGCCTCCAGGACAGGCGGCGGCGCGGCGCCGCGCGCGGTCACGCGTCCGCCCCGGCCGGCTGCGGACGGCGGACCGGCGACCAGACGCGCTCGGCGCGCAGCGGCCCGCTCCGGGCCAGCAGCCTGCCGTGGTCGGCGGCGAGCGGGGCGAGCTGCGAGCCGTAACAGTGCACCGCTTCCCGCTTGCGGGCCCACTCCTCGTCGGTCAGGACGAGGTCGTGCGCGAGGTCCATGCGGTAGCGGGTCGCCAGATCCTGGTAGGAGAGCCCGAACGTCTCGTCGCCGCCGAGGGCGCGGTCGGTGTCCGGGGTGCCCCACTGGGGCAGGTGGCCGGTGTACGGGAGGTCGGCGTACAGGAGCGGCAGCGGAGCGTCCAGCTTGTCGAGGACGTGCAGGGCGCGGTCGCGCACCCGCCGGTGGTCGGCCTGGTTGGTGCCGATGGGCAGGAGGACGAGGGGGAGCGGCGTCGGCAGGGAGCTCAAGTAGGCGTCGATGTCCGTCAGTTCGTCGCCTTCGCCGTACGGGCCGTCGGGGTGGCTCAGTACGACCCGGTCCACGCCGAGCAGGGCGGTGGCCCGCGCGTCCTCGGCGAGCCGGGCGCGGTGCGCCTCGGCGGCGGTGGAGAAACCGCAGGTGCTGTCCCACCAGGAGACGGCGTGGTGTGCGGCGGGGGCGCCGCCGAACACGGTGACCACGGTCACCGGGGCCGGGAGCCGGGGGATCAGACCCGCCAGGGAGAGGACGGCGTCGTCGAAGTGCGGGGAGAGGATGACGGTGCGCGGCGGGGGAGGCGTCATGCGGTTCCTTAGTGCTGGGGCGGTGAAGAGTCGTGGGGAGGGGCGAGTACGGGAGTGAGCGCGGCGTCCCAGGCGTCGTCGTCGCCCTCCCAGCGGCCGGGAGCGGCGGCGACGGTGCCCCAGGTGATCCCGGGGCCCACCGCGTCGCCGTCGGGCGGGGCGGTGCGGCGCAGCCAGAGCAGGCCGAAGCGGTGGCCCGGATGCTGGGTGGCGATCACCGCGCGCAGTCGGCGCAGGTCGGCGGCGGTCAGCTCGTCCCAGGCGTCGTGGTGGACGTAGAGCACCCGGGCGCCGGAGCCGGCGAGGGCCCGCCAGCGCCCGGCCAGGGCGGCGAACTTGGCGCGCACGTGCGGGAGTTGAGCATCGATGTCCGCCTGGGTCAGAGGCGTACCGGCGCCGGCCGCGGGGTGGAACTCGTGGTAGAAGCGGATGTCGGAGCCGCGGTCCAGGGCGCACCGGCCCTCGTCGAACGGCTCGACCAGACCGGGGCGCAGCACGGTGCGGAAGTCCTCCATCACGGCCTCGACGACCGACTCGAAGTCGAGGTCCAGCCAGTCGAAGAAGTGGGCGCGGGTGACCCCCGTGACGCGCCGGATCTGGTACGTCGACTCGCAGTGGTAGCCGAGGCCGACGCAGTGGTCGTACCCGTTGGCCGGTCCGTGCTCGTACGCCTCGGCCCGTCCGCGGTCGTACGCATCGGCCGGTTCGTGGTCGTACGCGTCGGCCGCTCCCTGCCCGTACCCGGCCGCCACACCTGTACCAGCCGCCCCTGCGCCAGTCATCCCTGCGCCCGGGAGCCCAGCCGGGAGCCCAGCCGGGAGCCCAGCCGGGAGCGGAGCCGCCGCCCGGACGCGGGCCAGCCCGGCGCTCACGGCCGCAGCGGGCCGTGCCAGGCCCGTCCGGTCAGGTACTCCGCCGCCGCGGTCGCGTTGGCCAGCCCGGCGCCGCGGGTGAAGAGGGTCGCGGGAGCGTCGGCGGGCAGCGGGCGGGCCGGGGCGAGCCCCATCTCCACGGTGACCAGGTCCGGGCGCCGGGCCCGCAGCTCCCGGAGGACCGCGCGCTGCCAGGGGTCGCGCTCCGCGTCCCGTACGACGACGGCGAGCGGGTCGCCGTCGTCCGGGGGCGGAACGACCGCGGCCGGGTCGGTGCCCGGGTCCACCTCGGTGGCGGAGGCCAGCGCCCCGAGGCGCCGGAGCGGGGCTTCCAGCCCCCACGGGGCGTCACCCACCGCGAGGTTGCCCGCGGTGGCCAGCCGTACGGTGTGCAGGCGGCGGCCGTCGGTGGCCCGGGGCACGCCGTGCGCGAGCAGGGCCCGGCGGGCGGCCGTCAGGCCGACGGGCTCGCGGTGCCTGTCGGGCGCGGGCCCGTCGGCGTCCGGTGTGCCGGTACGCCGGGCCGGGTCGGCCCAGGCGCGCAGCGACGCGACCCGGCAGGCCGCCTCCGCCACCCGCTCCAAGGTCAGCGTGCCCCGGTCCAGCGCCTCCCGCACGGCGTCGTGGATCTCCAGCAGCAGCTTCTCCCCGTCGGTCGCGCCGAGTACCACCAGGTCCGCTCCGGCGGCCAGCGCGGCGACCGCCGCACCGCCGTACCCCCAGCGCCGTACGATCGGCGCCATCTCCAGCGCGTCGGTCATCACCACGCCCCGGTAGCCCAGCTGTTCGCGCAGCAGACCGGTGACGATGCGCCGGCTCAGCGTCGCGGGCAGGCCGTCCAGCCGGGAGAGCCGGATGTGACCGGTCATCACGGCCCGGGCACCGGCCGCGATCCCGGCGCGGAACGGCGGCAGGTCCACCGCGTCCAGGGACGCCGCGTCACGGTCGATGTCCGGCAGCTCGGCGTGCGAGTCGGTCCGGGTGTCACCGTGCCCGGGGAAGTGCTTGAGGGTGGCGGCGACCCCGGCGTCCTGGACGCCCCGTACGTACGCCGCGGTGTGCCGGGCCACCAGGTCCGGCCGGTCGCCGAAGGACCGGACGCCGATGATGGGGTTGTCCGGGCGGGAGTTGACGTCCGCGCACGGGGCCAGGCACAGGTTGACGCCCTCGGCCCGCAGGTCGCGGGCGATCGCCGCGCCCACCTCCCGGGTGAGCCCGGTGTCGTCGACGGCGCCGAGGGCGTGACTGCCCGGGTAGACGCTGCCGCGCCGGTAGTCGAGCCGGGTCACGTCACCGCCCTCCTCGTCCAGCGCGATCAGCAGGTCGGGGCGTACGGCGCGGAGCGGATCGGTGATCTCCTCGCGCAACGAGCCCGAACCGGCGGGAAAGTTGGTCCCGAACAGGCCGACGCCCGCCAGGCCCTCGTCCGCCGCCCGCAGGATCCAGTCGGCGGGCGAGCGGCCCGCGTAGGCGGGGAGCAGGCAGGCGTTGACCAGGGAGATGTCGGCGCGCATGGGAACCTTCCGGTACGGGGCGGCGGGGGCGGCGGCAGCCCGGCGTACGGCCGGGCCGCGGCCGGTGACGGCGCGGCGGAAAGGGGACGGTGGGCGGGGCGGCCCATCGGTGGCGACACCGCGGGCGGGGAAGCTCACCGGCAGCGGGACGGTGGGCAGGGAAGTCCACCGGTAGCGGGACGGCGGGCGGAAGCACTCACCGGTGACGGGACGGCAGGCGGCAGGCCCGCCGGAAAGGCGCGGCGGAGTCAGCCGTCGACCCGGCGCAGCACGAGCCCGACGCTGCCGCGCTTGCTCAGGTACGCGCGGCCGCCGCAGACCGGCTCCACCCGGGGCGCGACGAGCCGGATCTCCTCCACCGTCCGCCACACCGCGGAGGCGGCGAGCCATGGCCGCAGCCGTGTCTCCAGCGCCTCGGGTTCCAGGGCGAGGAAGAGCAGACCGGTCGGCAGGTCGTCGAGGAGCGCGAGGTCCTGGCCGTAGTAGAGCATCTCGACCAGCAGGTACGCGGCGCCTTCCGGCCCGTTCTTGGCCAGCTCGGCGAGGTCTTCGGCGCCGACCTGTACGGCGTCGGTCTCCCGCTGCGCGGCGACGAGGCGGTCCCGGAAGTGCGGGTTGGGTTCGGCGGCGTACACGGAGAAGCCGTCCGCCGCGAGCCGGGTCGTCAGGGCCCCTTCGCAGGCGCCGACTTCCACCAGCGGTTTCGCGCCGGGCGGGCAGTGGCGCCGTATCCAGGCGGCGGTCGCGTCCAGGCGCCGGGTCTCGTACGGGGAGGTGGCGAACTCCCACGGGTCGGCGACGGCGGCGGCCTCGTCGCCCAGGCTGGCGAGCAGGGCGAAGAGCCGTTCGCGTTCGGTCGGGTCGGCGCCGAAGAACCGCTCGGCGGCCGGGATGCGGGGCGTCCCCACCATGAACTCGGGCGATCGGGTGTCGAGCAGTCCGGGTGCCGCGCGGTTGACGAAATCCAGCTTGGCCGCGATCTGCGCGCGGTCGAGCGGGCGGTCGAGGTCGCTGACGAACTGGAGGAAGGGGGAGTACCCGACGGCGTGCCGCACGGTCAGTACCGGCGCGGCGGCGTTCCCGGCGGTGTCGCCGGCATCCGTCAGGCCGGCGCAGGCCAGGGCGGTGTCCCGGCCCACGCGGCCCCGGCTGCGTCGGTTGTCGGCGGGGGAGTGGGTCCACACGCGGGCGGCCCGGCCCTCGGCGGCCCGGCGTATCAGGCCGGCGAGGGCGTCGGGGCCGGGGGAGGATGCCTCCTCCTCGGCGGACCGTACGTACGGCGCGAGCAGGGCGAGCCGTTCGGCCGGCGGCGTGCCGGCGGGCAGGGGGAGGACGTCTCCCCGGTCGGCGAGGACCACGGCGGCCGGGCCGGCGCCGGGGTCGGGGTCGGTGAGGACGGAGAGGAAGTCGAGGACGGCGTCCTCGACCCGGAGTACGACCACGATTTCGATCACGGACCGGTCCCAGGGGCAGAGCTGGCGGGGGCGGCGGAGCGGGGTGCCGGCAGCGTGCGGTGCGCGCCCAGGTCCTGTCGGGCGCGCCGGACCGGGCCGGCGGGGGCGGTGCGGTGAGCAGGGCGGTGCGGGTCCGTACGGCCGGTTCGCCGTACGTGGAAGGACCCTAACCGCCCCCACCTTCGTGGTCCAGACCAATCTGGTTGACCCCTGCATTCCGGCCATCGCAGCGGCCGGAAATCGCCTACGGGTACGCCCCGGGCCCTACCCGGTGCTCCGTACGCCGTACCTCGCGCCCCGTGCTCCCCACCCGGCCGATTACGGCACGACCGTCACCGGCCAGCGCCCGGCCTTGACCAGCCGTACCGCCACCGACCCCATGATCCGGTGCCCCGCGGACTCCGACGCCCCCACCACCACGGCGTCCGCCGTCAGCTCGTCGGCCATCTGCACCATGCCCGAGTACGGGTCGCCCCGCAGCGTGTGGAACTCCCAGCGCAGGTCGTAGGTACCCTGCGCGCGCTCCGTCGCCGCCCGGATCTCCGCCATCAGCTCGTCGGCGACCTCGTTCGTCGCGTCCACGATCGGCGCCCCCATGGCCGCGCCGGCCGGCAGCACCGGCTGGACGTACACCAGGGCCAGCTTGGACCCCTGCCTCCGGGCCAGCCCCGCCGCGTAGGCGGCGGCGCGCCACGACGAGTCCGATCCGTCGACGCCGACGACGATCACCTTCGGGCCGTCCGTACCGCGCTCGAAGGGCGCGGGCGTGTTCTCCTCCACGTGAGGAGGTTATCGGGCGCCTTGTACGCGTTTTACGCAGGGCTGTACGGGACCCGCGCGGGTCCCGTACGCAGGGCTGCGCGGGACCCGTCACAGGCCCCGCGCCCCACCGGAGACGCGGCGCGGCCGCGCCCCTCACGAACCCGCGCCGCCACCGCGCCCCGGGAGCACCGGCCGCCACGGCGCGAAGGCCGTCGCACCGCGCGGCAGCATCGCGGCCAGCTCCGGGCAG
The DNA here is from genome assembly GCF_022271435.1 of Streptomyces monomycini. Classification (GTDB taxonomy): domain Bacteria; phylum Actinomycetota; class Actinomycetes; order Streptomycetales; family Streptomycetaceae; genus Streptomyces; species Streptomyces monomycini. The sequence continues at coordinate 10,655 of NZ_JAFIQY010000019.1, forward strand.
TGCCGCAGGATGACCGAGTTCATCCCGCTGCGGGCGATCCAGTCCATGCCGAGCGGCGTGTACAGCTCCGGCCGGAAATCGACGGTCAGGAACCGGTCCGACTGGATACGGCGGGTGGCCATCAGGATGAAGACCCGGAAGGCGGTGTCGCTGAAGCCGAAGCCCTCCGGCGGGTTCTCGGCGAACAGCCCCACCATGGTGTCGACCTCGTCGACGTCGCGGTAGACCTCCTGGAGCTGCGCGACCGTCTCCGGGTCGGAGCTGATGTCCTCGAAGCGGCGCACCCGCGACTTGTGCAGCCCGGCGCGGAAGTCGTTGTAACGCGGCACCCCGCGCCGCCGGGTCCGTACGAGGTCGACCACCGACAGGTCGATGATCTCCCCGTCCCGCTCGAAGCGGGTCAGCGCCTGCGGGTAGTTGTGCAGGGTGATCGCGCCCGGGTGGGCGATGCCGAGGGAGTACAGCGTGTCGGTCAGCCCGGTCTTGCGGGCCACCCCTTCGGCCGCCGTGCCCTGGATGTCGTCGAACGTGACGGTCTCCACGCGCTGCCCGAAGCGGTGCTCGCGCAGCTCGTAGTCGTCCGGGATCAGCGGATGCATCCGGTAGACCGTGACGAAGTCCTCGGTCAGGGAGTACGGCACCTTGTGGTGGTCCGGCAGGGTTTCCGGGATGCCGCGCAGGGCGTGCGACTCGACCAGCCACAGTCCCAGCTTGCTCAGCCACTTGTCCGGCGGGCCCTGCCAGTTCGTCTTCAGGCCGACGTCGATGGCCTCGGTGGCCAGGATCGCCGGCGTCCACTCCACGGTGTGGATCTTCGCGATCAGCGCCGAGACGATCAGCCGGGCCGTGTGGTAGATCCGGTCCTGGCCCATGGTGGGGTACTCGGCGTGCAGCGCGTCGCACACCGCGTTGTGCTCCCGGGCGAAGAGCGTGTGCATCACGCTCAGGCCCAGCCACCAGTTCTCGCTGAAGCCGGTGAGCGGGATGCCGCCCGCGCCGACCGGCAGATGCCCGTCCTCCAGGCGCAGCCTGGCGCCGTCCGGCTCGCGCAGCGACCGCGCGGTGGCCTCGTCGCCGCCGTACACCTCCGAGCCGTCCCACCACGGCGACGTGGTGTTGGTGAACAGCAGCGGCGGCTGACCGGGCCGCTCCACCCCGATGTTCTCGGCGAACCGCATCACGTCCTCGGGCGCCCCGCCGGGCGTGTTCGTCCAGGCGCTGCCGGGCGGCATCGGGATCTCCACCGACCGCTCGCCCGGCTTGTACCGCTTGTGGTTGACCCAGTCGTGCACCTGGAACTGGATCCACGCCGCGGCCAGGATGTTCAGCGAGGGCGCCGGCCGGAACGCCGTACGGTGCAGCAACTGGCGCGCCGTCGCGACCGGGTTCGGCACGAGGTCCAGGTCCGGCCGGTACACCGGCTTGAGATTGCGCCCGAAGGCGGAGCCGATCGCGCCCATCCGGGGCTCCGACAGGTCGGTGGACGAGCCGTCGTACGTACGGGCCGTCCGCGCCCCCTCGTCCACCGTCTCCGGCACCGGCACGGCCTGCGGCGGCGCCTCCGGGACCTCGGTGTCGATCAGGTTGGAGCGGCGCAGCGCCTGCCGCAGCGCCACCAGGTTGAGCAGACTCAGGTTCAACGGCAGCTTGTGCCACGGTATGTACCGGTTGACGGCCCGGAAGGCGGCCCGCACCGGCACACCGACGACGGTGTTGCGCAGCGGCTCCTCCGTACGGAACCGGGTGCCGAGCCGGTGCCCGGCGCTCGCCCGGTACGCGGCCTTGCGCGCCCGGTTGAGGTTGCCCAGCGGGCGGAACGCGTCCGTGGTGTGCCACGGGTTGAACGCCAGCACCTCCACCCGGCGGGCCGTGGACCGGGCCTCGGCGGTGGTCACGTCCTGCCGCGGAATCGTCAGCCGCCCGACCGGGACGACCGGCGCGTCCGTCTCCCGCCACTGCGCCGCCCCGTCCTCGATGGGCGTGCGCTCCTCGCTCACGTACCGCTGCACGCACAGCTCGAACTCGACGTCGCCCAGCGCCAGCCGCCCCGCCAGCTCATGGCGCAGATGGTCGGGGTCGTGCCGGTCCGGCCGCGGCGCGGGGGAGCCGTCCGGCGCGGGCCGCAGCTGGTAGCGGACCGGCCCCGCGTCGCCCCACATGACCGCGCCCCGGCTCCAGTACGTCTCCCGCGCCAGCGAACCGACCACGTGCCGGGTGGCGGCCTGCACGTTGCGGCGCATCCGCGCCGCCGTACCCCAGCCGACCGCCAGCGGCAGCTTCACCAGCAGCCCGAACGCCTTCTGCAGGGTGCTGTCGGCCCCCGCCATCGCCCGGGCGAACGCCACGAACTCCCGCGCGTCGCGCGCGTGCGACACCGGGAAGTTGGTCGCGAGCAGATCGTGCGTCTCCTCCGCCGACACCTCCACCCGTACGGCGATGCCGCGCAGATCGGGCGAGATGTCCGCCTGCGCCGTACCGCTCGCGTTCGACAGCCGCACCACGGCCGGGTACTGCGCCCCCGGCTGCACGAAACCGGACGCCAGCGCGGCGGGCATCCCCTCGTCGAACCGCAGCCGGGCGTTCTCCACCCCCAGCACCGCCTTGGCGTGGAAGGCCCGCTCGACACCCTCCGCCCCGCTGCTCTTCCGGTTCGCGAGCTGCACCCGCATCAGCTGCCGCGCCAGCTCCTCGAAGACCACCCGCTCCGCCTCCGGGCTGCCGCCCTCGTACCTCTCGTACTGCGTGTGACTCACGGTGTCGGCCATGGCAGGACACCCTCCGTACGGAAGAAGGGCGCCCGACGCTACTCGCCTCCTCCGCGGCCCGACAGGGTTCGTTTCGGGCTGATTCGTGGATCTTTGCGGAGAGGCGGGGCGAGCCTCGCCGGACGACGTTCACCGGCCGGGCCGATGAGCGGCCGTCCGGGCGGTCCGGTCCGTGGTTCCGGCCGTCCAGGCGCTCATTTCGGGCCGGCTGAGCGCATCGTGATTCCCGGGCTGCCGGCCGGGGGAGTGTTTGCGGCAGTTCTGTGAGCCATGGTGCCGGGGGGAGGGCTGCTGGAGCGGAGGCGCCCGTCAAGTCGCCGGCACGGCCGCCCGTTTGCATCCCGCGAACCGTACGGGGTGGCCCGGGCGCGCATGGGCCTGTCGTGGCCGCGGGCTGTTCCCGGGGGCGCGGCGTTCCCCGCGAGCCCCGCACCGGCCCGGCGCCCGCCGGTGCCGGGTCCGCGCGCACGCCATCCGTCCGAATGGTGTGAAATGCCGAGACAGGGAGTCTCCTCATGTCGTTGCTGCACTACGACGTCGTCACCGATGCGACATCGCTGCAGGCGTCCCGGCCCGGGGCGCCGTCCGTGGCGGCCGTGTACGTGATCGCCTCCAACGCCGGCACGGAACTGGTGCACGTGAAGTCCATCGAAGTGGAGATCCCTGTCGGCGACGGCGCCGGTCACCTGACTCCCCACCCCGAGAACGTCAGCAGGGACTTCACGTTCCATCCCTCCGCCACCATTCCGGTGACCTTCGCATGGGACGGGGCGAACCGTGTCTTCCGGCTGGCGTTCTCCTCGCCGAAGATGTCGCTCAACCTGGATCCCGGCGACAGTGTGGTCCTGAAGCTGGAAGACATGACCGTTGCCGCCGCGGGAGGGCTGGCCCTCCTGAAGGTGATCGAGCGTTCCCACGGGCAGGGGAAGGGCGCCACCTTCGAGTCCCGCAGAGTCACGCTCGGGCTGCTCAAGGACACCCCGAAGGCCCCGCGCAACTTCCGCCCGGACAAGACCATGGTGGACGTGGACGCGAACGAAAAGCTCACCCTTCTGTGGGACGGGCCCGACAACATCGACTACTGGGTCATGTCTCCGGACGCGCAGCCGGTGAGGATTCCCGCGGCAGCCCCAGGAACCCCGGTGGCCCAAAAGCCTTACCGCTTCGAGGTGCAGCCTGCCCCGAAGCGCGGCACGACCTACACGCTCCTGGCCGGGACCGGCCCCGGGCAGCCGAACGGGCAGGGCCACATCTTCACCACCACGGTCCACGCGCGCATCCCGGAATTCGAAAAAGGGGTGCGCACCCCATGGGCCGAAGGGACTCCGGCCAAGGGGCGTGTCACCTTCACCCGGCAAGGCGTCGACATCGCCGACGAGAGTGGCGGCCCGGGCACCGTCACGGCCGGCAAGGTCAGCGCGACCGGCGTCAACACCGAGTGGGTGCAGGGCCGCAACACCGGTGACGGATGGATCTCGTTCCCGCAGTCCGGCGTACACGTCTACCAGGACGGCAAGCGGGAGTGGGGAACCGTCGACGCCGACCGGGTGGACCTGAACGGCGTGATCACAAAGTGGGTGCAGGGCCGAGGCGACAGCGCCGGGTGGATCGAGTTCCCGTCCGCCGGGCTGAACGTGTTCCAGGGCGCCGGGAACCGGCAGTGGGGAACCGTCGCGGCCGACAAGGCGGACCTCGACAACGTGGTCACCGGCCAGGCCTTGGTGAAGGGCCGGCTGGACGCCGAGGGCGACCTGCACGTCGGCGGGAACACCGTCGCCGGTGGCGACCTCACCGTCAACGGTGATCTGCGGCCGATGCGGAACCTGGACGTCGGGGGATCGGTCACCGCGAGCGACCTGACGGCCAGGGGCAAGCTGACGACCGACGACGCGAAGTTCAACCTGGTCGTCCACGGCGCGTCGCAGTTCGCGGGGCTGGTGAACGCCGACGGGCACCTGTCGGTCAGTGACGCCAACGGCTGGGTCATGCACGTCACGGACGGCCTGGTGAGAATCCAGGGTGACCTGCGCGTCCACGGGGAGTCGGTGTTCAAGGGGAAGGTCAACGCCAACGCGCTCCTGTCGGTCCGGGACGAGAACGACTGGATCGTGCATGCCAACGACGGCCAGGTGTCGATCCAGGGTGACCTGCGCGTCCACGGCGCACTCCGCTCGGACAGCTGACGGCCGGAGGCGGAGCGAGGCAGCGGGAGTCACGCCCGAGGGGCGAGGCCGGGACCACGACGGGGCACACGGACGGATGTCCGTGTGCCCCTTGCTGCCGGCTGTCGGTCGCCATGGCTGACACGATGGCCGTGCCGGTCCCGGGCCGACTTCTGATGAGTGCTCACTCGAAGGTCTCCGCCGGGGCCGGCGGCCACACCCCCTGGGCCAGCACGCCCAGCACGTACGCCTTGGCGACCAGGGCGGTACGGCCCTGCACACGCCAGCGGCGGGAGAGGCGGGTGAGGTGGTAGTTGACGCCGTCGACGGTGAGGCCGAGGTGGCCGCCGATGCTGGCCGTGGTCGCGCCGGCGGCGGCCAGGGCGAGGATGCGGGTCTCGACGGGGCTGGCCACCTCCCGCCCCGGGGCGGGAGGTGCGTCCTCGTGGACCCGGAGCAGGGCCAGCAGGGCGGGCAGGTCCTCCGACGGGTCGCCGACCGGGTCGACCGTCAACTCGCCCTCCCGCTCGGTGCCGTCCGCGCCGGTCCGCCAGCGCACCCCGACCGGGTACCGGGACCTGCGGCCCATGCGCAGCGCGTCGACCAGCCGGTCTATCTGCGCCTGCGACCGGGGCTGGAAGAGGTCCAGCAGGTTGCGGCCGCGCAGCTGGCCGGGTGCCGCGCCCCACTCGGCGGCCATCGCCGGATTGGCGATCAGCACCTCGCCGCGCGCCTTGCACACGGCGATCGGCACCGGGATGCGGTCCAGCAGGATCAGGAAGTAGTTGCGCCACGGGCCCGCCGCGCTGTCCGCCATCGCCTCTTCCATTGCCCCTTCTCCGGTCCGGCCGCAAGAGCGGACAGCGAAAAACCACTGCACAATCATGCAGTTACCCGGCGTCGCACGGTACACCGGGCGGGTCACGCTGGAGACATGACCGAGACGATCCCGTTCGAAGCAGCCGACGGCGCGGTGCGCCCGTACGAGGAGGAGGTGCCGGTCGTCGACCTGTCGGCCACCGGCCTCACCTCCACCCCGCTCCAGCAGGCCATGGACCTGGTCCGCGAGCACGGCCCGATCTACCGGCGACGGCTGCACGGTCACGAGGCGACGTTCGTCTCCTCACTCGAACTGGTCACCGAGCTGGCCGACGAGGAGCGTTTCTCCAAGGGCATCGCGGTCGCCCTGGAGAACGTCCGTGAGTTCGCCGGGGACGGCCTGTTCACCGCGTACAACGACGAACCGAACTGGGCCAAGGCCCACGACATCCTGATGCCGGCCTTCGCGCTCGGCTCGATGCGCACCTACCACCCGGCGATGCTGAAGGTGGCCCGCCGGGTCCTCGGCAGCTGGGACCGGCACGCGGCCGACGGGACGCCCGTGGACGTCCCCGACGACATGACCCGGATGACCCTGGACACCATCGGCCTCGCCGGCTTCGGCTTCGACTTCGAGTCGTTCTCCCGCGAAACCCCGCACCCCTTCGTCGAGGCGATGGTCCGCTGCCTGGAGTGGAGCATGACCCGCCTCGGGCGGAAGCCGGGCGGCGACTACACCGAGCAGGACGCCGCCTTCCGGGCCGACGCCGACTACCTCGCCTCGGTCGTGGACGAGGTCATCGCCACCCGTACGGGCGAGGGTGGCGACGCGGACGGGACCCCCGACGCCGCCGACGACCTCCTCGGACTGATGCTCGGCGCCACCCACCCCGCCGACGGCACCACCCTCGACCTGGCCAACATCCGCAACCAGGTCATCACCTTCCTCATCGCCGGCCACGAGACGACCTCCGGCGCGCTCTCCTTCGCCCTCCACCACCTGCTCAAGGACCCGGCCGCGCTGCGCCTGGCCCAGCGCGAGGCGGACGAACTGTGGGGCGACGCGAGCGACCCCGACCCGTCCTTCGAGGACATCGGCCGGCTGCCCTTCACCCGGCAGGTCCTCAACGAGGCACTGCGGCTGTGGCCCACCGCCGCCGCCTTCAGCCGCCAGGCCCGTGCGGACACGCTGCTCGGCGGCCGCTACCCGCTGAAGGCGGGCCAGCTGGTCACCGTCCTCACGCCGATGCTGCACCGCGACCCGGTGTGGGGCGACAACCCGGAGCTGTTCGACCCCACCCGGTTCGCGCCGGAGGCCGAGGCGGCCCGCTCCCCGCACGCGTACAAGCCCTTCGGTACGGGTGAACGCGCCTGTATCGGGCGGCAGTTCGCGCTGCACGAGGCGACGATGCTGCTCGCCATGCTGGTGCACCGCTACCGTCTCATCGACCACGCGGACTACGAGCTGCGCATCAAGGAGACCCTGACCCTCAAGCCGGACGGCTTCACGATCACCCTCGGGCGGCGCACCCCCGCCGACCGCGCGGCCCTGCGCGCCGCCCTCGCGATCCTGCCCGGCGGGGCGACGGAGCCGGACGACTCGCAGACGGGCGCGGACGACGGGCTGCCCACCCGGGTTCATCAGGACACCGCCCTGCTCCTGCTCCACGGCACCAACTACGGCACCTGCCGCGACTTCGCCGAACGCATCGCCGACCAGGCCACCGGCCTCGGCTTCACCACCGAGGTCGCGCCGCTGGACGCCGCGGCCGGCGCCCTCCCCGCCGACCGGCCGGTCGTCATCGTCACCGCCTCCTACAACGGCCGGCCGACCGACGACGCGGCGCGGTTCACGGAGTGGCTGGACAGCGACCGGGCGCGGGCCGAAGGCGTGCCGTACGCCGTCCTGGGCGTCGGCGACCGCAACTGGGCCGCCACCTACCAGCGCGTACCGACCCTGCTCGACGAACGGCTGGCCGCCCTGGGCGCCGAGCGGCTGCTGCCGCGCGGCGAGGCCGACGCGTCCGGCGACCTGAACGGCTCCGTCACGGCGTTCACGGCCGCGCTCCGCACCGAACTGCTCGTACGCTACGGCGACCCGGCGACGATCGGCGCGCACGCCGCGGCCGACGCCGCGGACACGTCCTACACCGTCCGCGAGGTCACCGGCGGCCCTCTGGACGCACTCGCCGACCGCCACGGCCTCCAGCCGATGACCGTCACCGAGGCCCGCGACCTCACCGCCCCCGGCCACCCCCGCGTCAAGCGTTTCCTGCGCCTCGCCCTGCCCGAAGGCGTCACCTACCGCACCGCCGACCACCTCGCCGTACTCCCGGCGAACGGAACGGCGGCCGTGGAGCGCGCGGCACGCGTGCTGGGCGTGGACCTCGACACCATCCTCGACATCCGCGCGGGCGCGGGCCGTACGAGCCGGGACGCCCTCCCGGTCGACCGCCCCCTCACCGTACGGAGCCTCCTCACCCACCACCTGGAACTGGGCGCCCGCCCCACACCGGACCAACGCGCCGCACTCGCCGCCCACAACCCCTGCCCGCCCGAGCGCGCCGCCCTCGAAGCACTGACCGACGACGACCCGCGGACCGTCCTCGATCTGGTCGAGGCGTACCCGGCACTGCGCGGCGAGCTGTCCTGGCCGGCCCTCCTCGACCTGCTGCCCGCGATGCGCATCCGCCACTACTCCCTCTCCTCCTCGCCCGCCGCCGACCCGCGCCACGCCGACCTGATGGTCTCGCTGCTCCCCGGCGGCACCGGCTCCGCGCACCTGCACACACTCCGGCCCGGCGACACCGTCCTGGCCCGGGTCCAGCCCTGCCGGGAGGCGTTCCGCCTCGACCCGGCCGACCCGGCGCCCGTCATCCTGGTCGCCGCCGGAACGGGCCTGGCCCCCTTCCGAGGCGCCGTCGCCGACCGCGTGGCCGCCGCCTCCGGTGGCCAACTCCCCCCGGCCCTCCTCTACTTCGGCTGCGACGCCCCCGACGCCGACTACCTGCACGCCGGCGAACTCCGGAAGGCCGAAGCAGCCGGCGCGGTTTCCCTCCGTCCGGCCTTCAGCACCCGCCCCGAAAACGACTGCCGCTACGTCCAGCACCGCATCGCCGCCGAGGCCGACGAGGTCGGAGCCCTGCTCGACGCCGGAGCACGGGTGTACGTCTGCGGCGACGGCAGCCGGATGGCCCCCGGCGTACGGGCCGCCTTCCGCGCCCTGCACGCGGCCCGCACGGGCGCCACGGACGAACAGTCCGAGACCTGGCTGCGCGAACTGACGGACGCCGGGCGGTATGTGGAGGATGTGTACGCGGCGGGGTGATCCGGATGCGGACTGCCCCTGGACCGCGCTCGGCCGCTGATGGTGCGCCCCGCCTCTGCCGGAGCAGAGGCGGGGCATCCGTCTTCTGGCGGCCCCGGGCGGGCAGGGGCCGCCCGAGGATTACGATCAGTACGCCGGATTTGCCGGGGCCACCCCGCCCGCGCGGGGACCACGTCATGGATCGCCTCGGCCTCGCGGCAGCGCTGGGGCCCCTGCCCACGCGGGGACCACAGCTCCCGGCCCGCGCCCCTCAGCCGCCGGCCCCCGACCTTACTCGGCTCCACCGGCGTCAGCGCCGCCCCGCCCCACGCACGGGGTCTGGCTCCCGCCGCCGACCCACGGCAAGGTGGACGATGGCGGAGCCGACCTCCGCACAGCGGCCGATTCACCTGGGGGCGCGCCATGACCAAGGCTCTGATCATCGGTGGTGGCATCGCGGGCGCGGTGACCGCGATGGCGCTGCAGAAGGCGGACATCGACGCGGAGGTCTTCGAGGCGTACCCGACCGGCGCGGACGACGTCGGCGCGTTCCTCGTCGTGTTCGCCAACGGGCTGGAGGCGCTGCGCGTCATCGGGGCTCATGGGCCGGTCGTGGCGAACTCCTTTCCCGCCGAGCGGGTGGAGTTCCTCAGCGGTACGGGCAAGCGGCTCGGCGAGCGCGCCATCGCCGGCTCCACCGGCGAGACCGGCATGGGGCCCCGTACGCTCACCCGCGCCACCCTCTACCGCGTCCTGCACGACGAGGCGCGCCGCCGCGGCATCGCCGTCCGGCACGGCAAGCGGCTGGTCACCGCCGAGACCGTCAGCGACCGCCGGGTGGTGGCCTCCTTCGCGGACGGCAGCCGGGCCGAGGGGGACCTGCTGATCGGCGCGGACGGCATCCATTCGGTGGTCCGCAAGATGATCGACCCGGCGGCGCCCCGGCCCCGCTACACCGGCCAGCACACCGTCTGCGGCTACACCCGTGACGTCGAACCGGCGTCCGCGCCCGACACGTACACCATGATTTACGGCAGGCGGGCCTTCTTCGGGTGCACGGCGGCGCCGGACGGGGAGGTGTGGTGGTTCTCCAACGTGCCGGGGCCGGAACGGTCCCGGCAGGACCTGGCCGCTGTCACGGCCGGCCAGTGGCGGCAGCGGGTCACGGCGCTGCTCGACGGCGACCGCACCCCGGCCGCGGCCGTCGTCCGGGCCACCGGCGACCGCGTCGTCGGCTCGCACGCCTACGACCTCGCCTCCGTGCCGCGGTGGTTCTCCGACACCATGGTGATCATCGGTGACGCGGCGCACGCCGCCGCGCCGAACGCCGCCCAGGGCGCCTCGATGGCGATCGAGGACAGCGTCGTACTCGCCACATGCCTGCGCGACCGGCACGAGCCCCGGCGGGCCTTCGCCGCGTACGAGGAACTGCGCCGCGAGCGGGTGGAACGGGTGGTCGCGCACAGCGCGCTGATGGCCCGCCGCTCGGCGCCGGGACTGGCGCGGCGGCTGGTCCGCGACGTGATGCTGCCGCGCAGCGTCGCGCGCGGTGGCGACGGGGCCGACGCCTGGCTGACCGGCTACCGTATCGACTGGTGAGCGCCGGTGGCCGACAGGATCGAGCCGGTACGCGCCCGTGAGGAAGCGCCGCGGAGCGAGAGCCCCGGCCCGGCTACCGCTCGTCGGCCGCCCGCAGATGAACGACCACCAGCGCCACCCCCGCCACCACGAAGTTGCGCGTGGCGGCCTCCAGGCCGTTCCAGGTCTTGGACTGCCACATGGAGAACCATTCGCCGCCGATCGCGATGAAGCCCGCGCCGAAGAGCAGCAGCACCATCAGCAGGCCGGCGGTGGCGGTACGGCGCGCCCCGGCGTAGCCCGAGCCCCGGCGCAGTTCGCGGGCCCACAGGGCGGTCGCCGCGACGAGGACCAGTGCCGCGACCGTCTCCCAGGCGATGATCAGGACGTACGCGATGTTCTGGAGCGTGGTGGACTCCACGGCCCGCCACATCAGGTCCGGGTCCTTGAAGGTGGTGTCCATGGCCAGGACGTGTTGGACGAACGCCTGGTTGGTGCCGAAGTCGGTGATGTTGCCGAACGCGACGAGCGCCATGTAGAGCGCGACCGTGCCGGTGAGCACGGTCGCGGCGAGGGGCAGGGCCTGGAACGGTCTGGTGGCGCGTATCGGCATCGCGGTTCTCCCTGGCGTGCGGTGAGGGGGCGTGCTGTCCCGGGCACCTTACGGGTGCTGTCGTCCGGTCGGCAGCTGAGCTGTCGCCACCAGCACCGTGCGGGCCGGGACGGTGCACACGTCGCCCGTCCTGAGTGTGGCCGAGGCCGCCGGGGCGCCGTCCGGCGTGGTGGTGTCCAGCACCACTTCGTACACCGCGCCGGTCCGTCCGGGTACGGCGAAGCCGACCGCGTCCGCACCGGAGTTGAGGAGTGCCAGGAGGTCGGTGTCCGGTGCCGCCGCGCGGTCTCCGGCGAGGAGGAAGGCGAGGAAGCGGGTGGCCGGGTCGTCCCAGCGGGCCGGGGTCATCGGGCGGCCTTCGCGGTCGTACCAGGCGATGTCCGGGGGGCTGCCGGAACCCGTCAGGAAGCTGGTGCGTCGGAGTACCGGGTGGTCGCGTTGCAGGGAGACCACCCGGTGCACGAAGTCGGTGAGGGGGGTGGGTGCCGACCAGTCGTACCAACTCGTGGGATTGTCCTGGCAGTACGCGTTGTTGTTGCCGCCTTGCGTACGGCCGAGTTCGTCGCCGCCGTGGAGCATCGTGCAGCCCTGGGAGAGGAGCAGGGTGGCGAGCATGTTGCGGCGCTGGCGTTCGCGTACGGAGACGATGGCCGGGTCCCTGGTCGGGCCTTCGACGCCGTAGTTGGCGGAGCGGTTGTCGTCGGTGCCGTCGCGGTTGTTCTCGCCGTTGGCCTCGTTGTGTTTCTGCGCGTAGGTGACCAGGTCGGTCAGGGGCATGCCGTCGTGGCAGGTGACGAAGTTGATGGAGGCGTCCGGGCCGCGCCGTTCCGGGGCGTACAGGTCGGAGGAGCCGGCGATCCGGCTCGCCAGGTCGCCGACGGCCGGGCGGCCCCGCCAGAAGTCGCGCACGGTGTTGCGGTAACGGTCGTTCCACTCGTTCCAGCCGGGCGGGAAACGGCCCACCTGGTAGCTGTCGGGCGCGCCGACGTCCCAGGGCTCGGCGATGAGTTTGACGCGGCCGACGACCGGGTCCTGGTAGAGCAGGCCGAAGAAGGCGGCCAGCCGGTCGACGTAGCCGTACTGCCGGGCCAGGGTCGCGGCCAGGTCGAACCGGAAGCCGTCGATGTGCGTCTCGGTGATCCAGTAGCGCAGCGAGTCCATGATCAGGCGCAGGACTTCGGGGCGGCCCGCGTTCAGGGTGTTGCGGGTGCCGGTCGTGTCGACGTAGCGGGACGGGTCGGCCGGGTCCAGGCGGTAGTAGATCTCGTTGGCCAGGCCGCGGAAGCTCAGGGTGGGGTCGTCGGGCGGGCCTTCGGCGGTGTGGTTGTAGACGACGTCGAGGATCACTTCGAGGCCGGCGGCGTGCAGGGCCTTGACCATCGCCTTGAACTCGGTGATCTGGCCGCCTTCGTGGCCCGTCGAGCTGTAGGCGGCGTGCGGCGCGAAGAAGCCGATGGTGGAGTAGCCCCAGTAGTTGGTCAGGCCGCGGTCGAGGAGGAACGGCTCGGGGAGGAACTGGTGCACCGGCATCAGTTCCACGGCTGTCACGCCGAGGCGGTTCAGGTGCCCGGTGACGGCCGGGTGCGCCAGCCCGGCGTACGTGCCACGCAGGGGCGCGGGCACCTCGGGGTGCTGCGCGGTCAGGCCCTTGACGTGCGTCTCGTACAGGAACGTCCGCGACCACGGGTGGCGCGGCGCCCGGTCGTCGCCCCAGTCGAACGCCGTGTCGGCGACCAGCGGCAGCAGCGTGCGCGTCCCCGTCGGCTTCAGGACCTTCGCGTACGGGTCGAGCAGCAGCCGGGACGGGTCGAAGCGCAGCCCCCGCTCCGGCGCGAACGGGCCGTGCGCGCGGTAGCCGTAGCCCTGGCCTGGGCCCGCGTCCGGGACGTAGGCGTGCCAGATGTCGCAGTCCACCGCCATCGGAAGCCGCCGCTCACCGCCCTCGCCCAGCAGGCACAGCTCGACGGAGCCGCCGTACGCGCCCGCCGAGGAGTACACGGCGAAGGAGGTGCCGCAGCCGTCCCAGTGGGCGCCGAGCCGGTACGGATCGCCGGGCAGGAGGGAGGTGGTCATCAGTCGTATCCGCCGAACATGAAGAGGGACGCCCGCTGGTCCGCCGGGTTCATCAGCCCGTGCAGATTGCCGCCCTTGAGGAGGGCGAGGTGCCCGGCGGGCAGCCGGCGCACCTCGAAGGAGCGCACCCGGCTGCCGGAGTCGGCCCAGTCGCCGATCACCATCAGCCCGTCGCCCTCCAGCATCAGGAAGACCTCCTGGTTGTCGCGGTGCCGGTGCAGGCCGATGCCGCAGGCCGGGTCGAGGACGTGCAGGTCCATGTAGGTGACGGCGAGGAAGGGTTCGACGTCGCCGCTCGCGTGCCCCTTGTCGCCGAACGCGTCGAGGTTGTACGGCTCCAGGGTGCGCCGCAGGTCGTCGGTGCCCGCCCAGCGGCCGTACTCGCTGAACAGGGTGCGGTATTCGAGGAAGCCGACGCCGCCGTGCGGGGTGGGACTGGTGCCGACGCCGAGGTAGTTGTCCCAGCCGCGGATCTTCATCTCGAAGCCCAGGCGTACCGATCCGGCGGGTGGGTCGGCCGAGCCCGCGCCGTCCGGGCTCGCGGTCCAGCGCACGTCGATGTAGCAGGGGAGCACGGGGTGCATGGCGTGCCGCGGGGCGACGAGCCGCAGGTCCTGGTTGGTCATCTGGTCGCGGTGGAAGTCCTGGCCGAGGCCGGTGACGAGGTCCGGGCGCGGTTGCAGGAGTCCGGAGTCGAGCGCCGTACGGCCGCGCGGGCCGAGGAGGTCGCGGAGGCCGTCGCCGACCCGGCCCCACAGTTCGATCGTGTAGAAGTCGGTCTCCTCGTCGTACGGCACGCGGACCGGCACCGGACGGCTGCCCTGGACGGACAGTACACAGCCGATGGCGTCGCCGAGCTGACCGGCCTCGCGCCACAGCGCGGAGTCCGGGCCGCCCCGGTAGGAGAGCTGGAGGAACGGGCCGCGCCAGTCGCCGATCTCGGCCCAGCCCCGTACCGCCCGGGTGTCGGCGAGGGTGAAGTCGCGGACGTTCTGCTTCTGGAAGTCGGTCTTGTCGTCCTGCTGCTCAGGGTCGAGCTGGTCCTGGTCGGGGGAGGCGGGCCCGTACAACTGGAGTGTGCGCAGCGGGAACAGGTGCTGGAGCGAGGCGGGTTCGTACAGCTCGCGTTCGGCGGCGAACCGGGTGCGCTCGACCAGGCCCAGCAGCTTCAGCAGCGGGTTGGCCTCCGCGTAGTCCGGGGGCTTGACCGGGTCGACGCGGAAGACCGAGTCGGTGTGCACGATCTTGGGCATCGCGGGACCGCCTCAGGTGGTGTGGTAGAGGAACGCGACGAACTTCAGCGGCTCGGTGCCCGGGTTGCGGATGCCGTGCACACCGCCGCTCTTGGTGTAGAGCACGCTGCCCGGTTTGACCGGCAGCTCACGGCACTTGACCGGGCCGATGCCGAAGACGGGCCGCTCCACCAGCGGATAGTTCGCGGTCGTCGGGTCGTCGCCGTCGCTCAGGTACGCGGTGCCGGTGCCGGAGACGACGTAGTACAGCTCCTCCGAGCCGATGTGCCGGTGGGTGCCCTCCACCGCGCCCGGCGGCACCGTCACCTCGTGGAAGAACACCAGGTCGCTGCCGAGTTCGCGCTGGAACAGCCAGCGCATCTGCACGATGTTGTCAGCCCGGCGCTCCGGGTTGCCCTCGTCGGTCATGGCGTTGCGGTAGTTGACCGGCGGGATCTGCGCGGCGTCCGGGATGAAGAAGCCGCGCTGGAAGTCGAGGAGGTAGTTGCTGTCGGCGACGGTGTTGAGGGGGTCGCTGGGCTCCTGGGTGCGCGGTTCCTGGTGGGAGCGGAGGTAGGCGTTGTCCCACTGCGGGTTGCCGAGCCGCTGGCCGGTCGGGTACAGCACACCGTCCTCGCGGAAGGCCATCGCCACCTCGGAGACCGAGCCGAGCAGCGGGGACAGCTGCGGCACCCGCGTGATCGGCGCGTTGCAGCCCATCAGCGGCAGGACGCGGTGGTCGTGCGCGGTGCCGTCCGGCGGCTCCAGCGTCTCCCAGATCTCCGTCGCGTACGCGCCGATCACCGGGTCCCAGTGCAGCGTGACGATGGCCTCGGCGGAGTCCGCCGGGTCCTCGCCGGTGACCTTCAGCCAGGCCTTCGTACGGGGTCCGAGCCGCCGGTTGAACTCCCTGGCCTGCTCCACGAGCCGGATACCGGAGTACTCGATGCGCAGCATCGGGCACAGCTTGGTGCCGCCGAGGAAGACGTCACCCTTGATGGCGGTGCCGTCCGCCGAGCCGCGCACCTCGGCGACGTAGTAGCGGTAGCGGGAGGAGCGGGTCGCGTTGAGGTAGCGGGCGTGGTAGATCCGGTCCGGGTAGAAGACGACGCGGAAGATCTCGTTCTCGGGGTGGGTGTAGACCTCGTCGAAGCGGCTGTCCATCTCACGGCCTCCCGACCCTGTCCAGCAGCACGTCGCCGACGCGGAAGGAGTTGGCCTCGATGGTCAGCGTCGGGTTGGCGCTGCCCGAGGTCGGCATGAACGCCCCGTCGGTGACGTAGAGGTTGTCGAAGTTCCAGGCCCGGCAGTCCGGGTCCAGGACGGAGTCCCCGGCGTTCGTGCCGAACCGGGCGCCGCCCAGTACGTGGTTGGCGATCCGTACCACCGAGCCGCCCACCGACCCCGAGCTGACGTCGCGGACGTCACCGCCGCGCACCAGGATCTGCCGGCACTGCTCGGCGAGGGCGTCCATCAGCGCCCGGTCGTGCGGGTGCCAGGTCTTGATGATGTACGCGACCGGGCGGCCCCACTTGTCCTTGACGCTGGGGTGCAGCTCGATGCGGTTCTCCCGCTGCGGTACCTGGTTGGCCATGAACGCCACGGACAGGCGCCGCCCGAAGCTCTCCTCCAGGTAGTCCTCGAAGCCGTTGCCGACCAGGCTCGTGTCGTAGAGGTAACCCTTCCACATGGTGTCCATGTCCATCGCGTGCCAGGTGCGGGCGAGGGAGAGGGGCAGGGCGCCGTCGGAGGTGTTGTTGTAGATCACGCCGCCCGCCCACAGACCCTGGGCGCGGAACCACTCGGGGCGCGCGCAGTGGTCGGTGGCCCAGTCCGAGTCCAGCGTCTTGGACTTGTCCGAGCGCTCCGGCACGATGCACTGCGCGCCGCCGAAGCAGTGCGTCAGGAAGTAGCGCCCCAGCAGGCCGTTGGCGTTGACGCGCTTGTCGAAGGCCGGGTCGAGCAGCCCGGAGAGCTGGAGCAGCCGGACGGACTCGATGGCCGAGCAGGCCACGACGACGGTGCCGGCGGCGAGGGTGCGCGGGCGGCCGCCGGGGTCGCGGTAGTGCACCTTGGTCACGCGCGGGCCGTCCGCCTCCAGGTGGGTGACGGTGCAGTTGGCCCGCAGGTCCAGGCCGCCGCTGCCGTTGACGTCGCGCAGCGGCGCCAGCAGCGACACCCAGGCGTTGGACTTCAGGCCCAGCGGATCGCCGTAGCGGTTGACGAACGCCGTCTTGACGGTGTCGGTGTCGGCGGGCACCGTACGGCCGCTGGGCGCGTGGTCGCGGGTGATGACCGCGAGTGGGGTGCGGTAGCGGCGCATGCCGAGCGCGTCCATGCCGGCGGCCGCGTACGCGCTGATGGGATTGGGCTCCAGCGGCGGCTGGTAGCGGTCCCGGGACGGTACCTTGGCCTGCCCGTCCCAGGTACCGTTGATGCCGACGAGCTCCTCGGCCTTGGTGTAGTACGGCTCCAGCGCGGCGTAGTCCAGCGGCCAGTCGCGGGCCTCCCGGCGCACCTCGCCGCCCGGGTCGTCGCGCAGGTCGCCGCGCGACGCGTTGAGGGTGGCCAGCCGCAGGTCCTCCGGGGTGAAGCGGGGAGAGACACCGCCGTACAACTGGGTGCCGCCCCCGACCACCTGGGCGGTGTAGCCCTCGATGGTGACCCGGTCCCGGCCGTCGCTGTCGCGGTAGACGTGCGGCTCGTCGTTCAGGTCCGGCTCCACATGGCTGGAGAAGTACGACTCGCCGGTGTTGGCCACGCCCTGCACGGTGATCCGCTTCTCCGACCCGGTGGCGAAGCACTCGTCGCGCTTGAAGTCCGACAGGCCGGTGGGGCTCTGCGCCTGGGTGCGCAGCAGCGGCCCTTTCTCCAGCACGACCACCCGGTGGCCGGCCCGTACGAGCGTATGGGTGAGCGGTGCGCCGCCCGCGCCGCTGCCGATGACGACGACTTCGGCGCTCTCCCCGTCCATGCCGTCCTCCAGTCAGCCGCGGTAGTCGGTGTTGTGGCCCAGCGGCGACTCCAGCGCCCGCCGCCAGTCGAAGAGCGTGCCGTCCCGCGCGTCCCGGAACCGGCTCTCCAGGTACATCCAGCCCGCCGCGCCGGAATTCCCGCCGTGCTTGGGATGGACGAAGGCACCGGTCATCGCGTGCCGGCGCAGGAGCAGCAGGAAGAACCGCGGACTTCCGTAACGGGAGTAGTCCCAGCCGTCGACCTTTTCGGTCTCCATCTGCCGGTAGAGATCCGCGTACAGCTCCGCGGGCGCGGCCGCCGGATCGAGTCCGCCGAACCGGGAGCGGATGATTTCCCCGATGATTTTGAGGCAGGTGTGGTAATCATCGGCGTGGTGCTGTTCCTGGCGGGCGATCAGTTTGTCGATGTAGTTGACCGTGCCCACCTCGTCGTCCAGCAGATAGGCCAGCGGGAATTCCTCGTCCCGGCTCGCGCGGTCCAGCGACTCGTACACCCCGCGGATCAGCCGCCGGTTCTCGTCGAGCCGGAAGGGCAGCAGATGGCACACCAGCCGGCCCAGCAGGTCGCGCTCGGTACGGCTGAGCGACAGCGGCACGGTGCAGGCGTCGGTGAAGAAGCGGGACCACGGCTCGCCGTTGTCCAGCACGGTGCGCTGCGGGTTGACCGGGTCGAGCGTGTAGTCCCCGTCCACCGCGAACTTGTACGTGTGGACCTGCCCTTTCGGGACGCGCACGGTGGTGGCGAAGAAGCCGGTCGGCTCGCCCGCGAACACCAGCGGACGCAGCGGCACCGGCGAGTGCAGCGGCCCGAAGGTGCCCAGTACGGCCACCGAGGCAGGCGCGGTGCGGCGGCCGTCGTAGACGAACGTCACGTCGTTGTACGGATACGAACCGGCCGCCGACGACCCGTCCCAGTGCGCGTCCACGACCGGGAAGCGCCACGCCTCGCAGATCGCCGCCCGTTCGTCGCCCGGCGCGTACTGCCCGAAATCATGGCGCGCGTCCCGGCTTTCCCTGGCGAGGTATTTGGTGCAGTGATTGAGAATGTACTGATCGTCCTTCTCGATGACCTCGATCTTCACCGCGCACCTCCGGGACGGCTTGAGGTGCCATCGAAAGTATTGCGCGCGGCGGGGGTTGTCCACGCCGTCGGCGGACGCCGTATCGTGCCGGTATGCGCGCCGCTTGGTACGAGAACAGGGGCCCGGCCCGAAAGGTGTTCCAGGTGGGGGAGCTGCCCACTCCCGAGCCCGGCCCCGGAGAACTGCGCATCCGGCTGGCATACTCCGGGATCAATCCCGGGGACGTGAAGAAGCGGCAGGTGTGGCTGGGATCCGCCGGCCCCGCCTTTCCGCGTACCGTGCCGCACAGCGACGGCGCGGGGGTGGTGGACGCGGTCGGTGACGGGGTGTCGGCCGCCTGGACCGGCCGCCGCGCCTGGTGCTCGTACGCCCAGAGCTACCGCCCCTACGGGACCGCCGCCCAGTACACCGTCGTCCCCGAGGGCTGCGTCGGCGCCCTGCCCGACACCGTCTCCGCCCAACAGGGCGCCTGCCTGGGCATCCCCGGCATCACCGCCCACCGCGCGGTCTTCGCGGACGGCCCGGTGGCCGGGCGGACGGTGGTCGTGGCGGGCGCGCTGGGCAGTGTCGGCCGCGCGGCGGCCGTCCTGGCGCGGCGGGCGGGCGCGCAGGTCATCGGCACGGTCAGCCGTCCCGGCCAGATCGCCGCGCTACGGGAGCTGGGCGTGGACCGCGCGGTGTGCGCCGGGGACGACGTGGTGGACGCGGTGCTGGCCCTGACCGGCGGACGCGGCGCCGACCGGGTCGTCGAGGTCGCCTTCGACGCCAACGCCGCGCTCGACGCGCGCCTGCTCGCCCCGGGCGGCACCGTCGCCGCCTACGCCACCCACGAACCCGCCCCCGCGCTGCCCTTCTGGCCACTGGCCTTCAAGAACGCGACCGTGCGGCTGCTCGGTTACGACGACTTCCCCCGGGAAGCGGTACGCCTGGCCCTGCCCGACATCACCGCGGCGGCCGCCGCGTCCGCGCTGCGCTATCCGGTCGCGGCCGTGCACCCGCTCGACGACATCGCCGCCGCGCACGAAGCGGTCGAACATCCGGGGACGCCGGGGCGGGTACTGCTCGCGCTGCCGGACTGAGGGGCCGGAGGGCCGGGACGGCTCAGGGCGGCCTCCGCGCCGGGGCAGGTGGCCGAACGCCGCCCGGTACGGCCGGACTGGGCCGTACGGCGTACATACCCGCGCGGAATGCGGGCACCCGGGCCGATCAGGGCAGGACCCCGAGGTGAGAGGAGACGCAGATGGTGGCGGAGGCCCGTAACGGGAGGCGGCCGCGCGTGGTGATCGTGGGGGCGGGCTTCGCCGGGTACGAATGCGCCCGCACGCTCGCCAAGAAGTCCCGCGGCGCCGCGGAGATCGTGCTGATCAACCCCAACGACTACTTCCTCTACCTGCCGTTGCTGCCCGAGGTGTCCGCCGGGATCCTGGAGCCGCGCCGGGTGTCGGTGTCGCTGACCGGCACCCTGCCGGGCGTCCGGCTGGTGCTCGGCCAGGTCGGCGGCGTCGACCTGGACCGCCGCCGGGTGGAGTACACCGACCCGGAAGGCCGCACCGGCTCGCTCGGCTACGACCGGCTCGTGCTGACCGTCGGCAGCGTCAACAAGCTGCTGCCCATCCCGGGCGTCGCCGAGCACGCGCACGGCTTCCGCGGCATGCCCGAGGCGCTGTACCTGCGGGACCACATGACCCGCCAGATCGAGCTGGCGGGCGCCGCCGAGGACCCGGCCGAGCGGGCCGCCCGGATGACCTTCGTGGTGGTCGGCGCGGGCTACACCGGGACCGAAGTCGCCGCGCACGGTGTGACCTTCACCCGGTCGCTGGCCCGCCACAACGCCGGGCTGCGCGGCGCACCGCAGCCCCGCTGGATCCTGCTGGACCTCGCCGACCGGGTACTGCCCGAACTGGACCACCGGCTGTCGCGCACCGCGCACCGGGTGCTCAGCAAACGCGGCGTCGAGATCCGCACCAAGACCTCCGTCAAGGAGGCCACCTCCGAGGGGGTCCTCCTGGACGACGGCACGTCCGTCGACACCCGGTCGCTGATCTGGTGCGTCGGCGTCCGCCCGGACCCGCTGGTCGAGTCGCTGGGGCTGCCCACCGAACGCGGCCGGCTGTGCGTGGACGAGTTCCTCGCCGTGCCCGGTCACCCCGAGGTGCTCGCCTGCGGTGACGCCGCCGCCGTACCGGACCTGACCCGGCCGGGCGAGACGACGCCGATGACCGCCCAGCACGCGCAGCGCCAGGGCAAGGTCGCGGCCCACAACGTGGCCGCCTCCTACGGGCAGGGCGAGCCGCGCGCCTACAAGCACCACGACCTGGGCTTCATGGTCGACCTCGGCGGGGTGCAGGCCGCCGCCAACCCGCTGCACGTCCCGCTGTCCGGCCCCGTCGCCAACGCCGTGACCCGCGGTTACCACCTGATGGCGATGCCCGGCAACCGGGTCAGGGTCGCCGCCGACTGGCTGCTGGACGCGGCCCTGCCGCGCCAGGGCGTCCAGCTGGGCCTGGTGCGCTCCTGGTCGGTGCCGCTGGACACGGCGGCGCCGGAGCTGGCCCGGATACCGGCGGACGGACACACGGGGAAGCGGGACGGGGACGCGGCGAAGGCGGACGGGCCTGCGGCGAAGGCAGCTGAGGACGACGCGCCGGACCGGCGGCCGGCACCGGGTAAATCCGGAAAATCCGGGGAACCGGAGGGCTCGGGGGCATCGGGGGGAGCGGACGTACCGGGGGAGACCACCGGCCCGAAGGACCGGCCCGAAGGACCGGCCCGAGGCGGCCGGAAAGCAGTCCGACGGGCCCCGAAAAGCGGAAGGAACCTGATGACCACGGAGAACACCCCGGACGAGGACGCCCGCTACGACCGGCTGCGCGAGCTGGGACAGCAGCTGCGCGTCGACTCCGTACGTGCCGCCGACGCCGCCGGCTCCGGCCACCCGACCTCCTCGATGTCCGCGGCCGACCTGGCCGCGGTCCTGCTCGACGCGCATCTGCGCTACGACTTCGACGCCCCCGAGAACCCCGGCAACGACCACCTGATCTTCTCCAAGGGACACGCCTCGCCCCTGGTGTACGCCATGGGCAAGGCGGCCGGGGCCCTCACCGACGAGCAGCTGCTGACCTTCCGCAAGAACGGCAGCCTGCTGGAAGGGCACCCCACTCCGCGCATCCCGTGGGTGGACGTGGCCACCGGTTCGCTCGGCCAGGGGCTGCCCTTCGGAGTCGGCCTCGCGCTGGCAGGCCGCGACCTGGACCGCGTCCCGTACCGCGTGTGGGTGGTGTGCGGCGACAGCGAGATGGCCGAGGGCTCGATGTGGGAGGCGTTCGAGCACGCCGGGTACGAGAAGCTGGCCAACCTCACCGCGATCATCGACGTGAACCGGCTCGGCCAGCGCGGCGCCACCCGGCACGGCTGGGACCTGGACGCCTACGCGCGCCGCATCCGGTCCTTCGACTGGCACACGGTCGAGGTGGACGGCCACGACGTGGCGGCCGTGGACCGCGCGTATGCCGAGGCGGCCGCCACCACGGACCGGCCCACCGCGATCATCGCGAAGACCCGCAAGGGCCAGGGCGTGCGCGAGGTCGCCGACCAGGAAGGCAAGCACGGCAAGCCGCTGAAGGACGCGGGGGAGGCCATCGAGGAGCTGGGCGGCGCCCGTGACCTGCATGTGGAGGTGCACCGGCCGCGCGACGCCGCGCCACGCCCGCGGGCCGGCGGCGGCGCGCCGGAGCTGCCGGACTACAAGGTCGGTGACTCCGTCGCCACCCGCAACGCGTTCGGCGAGGCGCTCGCCGCGCTGGGCGCCGTCCGGGAGGACGTGGTGGCGCTGGACGGCGAGGTCGGCGATTCCACCCGCGCCCAGATGTTCGGCGACGCCCACCCCGACCGGTACTTCCAGTGCTACATCGCCGAGCAGCAGATGGTGGCCGCGGCGGTCGGCATGCAGGTGCGCGGCTGGGTCCCGTACGCCACCACCTTCGCCGCCTTCCTCGCCCGCGCCTACGACTTCGTCCGGATGGCCGCCGTCAGCCGGGCCGACCTCAACCTCGTCGGGTCGCACGCGGGCGTCGCCATCGGCGAGGACGGCCCCTCGCAGATGGGCCTGGAGGACCTGGCCGCGTTCCGCGCCGTGCACGGCAGCACCGTGCTGTACCCGTGCGACGCCAACCAGGCGGCCCGCCTGACCGCCGCCATGGCCGACGCGAGCGGCATTCGCTACCTGCGGACCTCCCGCGGCGAGAGCCCGGTCATCTACGGGCCCGGGGAGGACTTCCCGATCGGCGGCAGCAAGACGCTGCGCGCCACGCCCGAGGACCGGGTCACCCTCGTGGCCGCCGGGGTGACCGTCCACGAGGCGCTGGCCGCCGCCGACACCCTGGCCGAGGAGGGCGTGGCCGCCCGCGTCATCGACCTGTACTCCCTCAAGCCGGTGGACCTGGCGACGCTGCGGGAGGCCGCCGACGTCACCGGGCGGATCATCACCGTGGAGGACCACCACCCCGAGGGCGGCCTCGGCGACGCGGTGCTGGACGCCTTCACCGACGGCCGACCGGTGCCGCGCCTGGCCCGGCTCGCGGTCCGCACCATGCCCGGGTCGGCGTCCCCGGAGGAGCAGCTGCGCGCGGCGGGCATCGACGCCCAGGCGATCGCGGCGACGGCCAGGGGGCTGCTCACCTCGACACCGTGAGACACCGTGAGCGCCCGCGGCCGGCGGCCCTGTCCCCCTCGGGGGCCGGGGCCGCCGTACGCCGTCCGCTCCCGGTCGCTCACTTCGCCTTACGGATCTCCTCCGCGCCCTTCTTGTCGAGGGCCGCGCGCACCAGCGCCGCCGCCAGCACGGCGGGCTCCGTCGTCTTCCCGGCGGCCTTGAGCAACGCGTCGGGCGTGGTCGGCAGCCCGACGCGCTCCGCTCCCTGCCACGCCTTGACGTCCAGGCGCGGCGCCAGCTCGGGCCACACGGCCTGGGCCTCCCGCAGGAAGATGTCGACGCCGGCCGGCCCGAGGCCGGGGACCTCGCGCAACAGCTTGCGCAGCCGGTCCGTGTCGCCGTCCGCCGCGTCCCGTATCCGGCGCAGGTCGCCGCCGTACGTGTCGAGCAACAGCTCGGCGCCGTCGCCCAGTTGGGTCGCGGTGCGCTCGTCGTAGCGCCGGTACCCGCCCTCGCCGAGGGCGTCCACCCGCTGCTGCCAGGCAGCGTCCTTCATCCGCCGCGCGGACCGCAGTCCCGCCTTGGACAGCGCGCGGCTCGCCGCCACCGCGATGTTCGCCTGGATACGGGCGCTGAGCAGGCAGGAGAGCACCAGCAGCTGGTACAGCGGCTGCGGCGTGTCCTTCAGGCGGA
Organism: Streptomyces monomycini; assembly: GCF_022271435.1. Classification (GTDB taxonomy): domain Bacteria; phylum Actinomycetota; class Actinomycetes; order Streptomycetales; family Streptomycetaceae; genus Streptomyces; species Streptomyces monomycini. Next base: position 34,605 of record NZ_JAFIQY010000019.1, read on the forward strand.
TACCGGCCTCGTCGGCGTAGGTCCGGCCGTAGGTGTCCAGAAGGGCCCGGACCCTGGCGCGCTCGCTGCTCATGACCGCCTCCCGGACGTCGTGTCGTGCAGGGGTGTGTCCACGGTGTCCACGATGCCGTACATCTTCCTCACGTCCTGGTTTGCTCGACTGGCACGGCGTTTCCCGGCCCGCGTACCCACCCGGTGGCCGGACCATCCGTCAACTCCCGTACGCTGCTCCTTCGACCGGAGGGGCTGGTGATTCCGGAGCCGCAGGGGCTGCCGGGGGACCAGTGGAGTGAAATGCGGGGGACCATGAACAGAACACGGAGCGTGGGTACGGCGGCGGTAGCGGCCGCGGTGGTGCTGGCGGTGGGGGCCCCGGCCGGTGCGGCACAGCCCGCCGGATCGTACGGCGCCACCACGTCCGTCGGCGTCCACAACGCCTACGAGAAGTCCAAGTACCCGTACTTCGCCGACGCGTTGGACTCCGGCGCGGGCCTCGTCGAACTGGACGTGTGGACCAACGCGCTCGGCAAGTCCTGGCGGGTCTCGCACAGCAACCCGTTCGGCAACAACAGCAACTGCGTCAACGCCGCCACCGCGGGCGAGCTGCGCACCAAGAAGCGCGACCAGGACCTCGGCGGCTGCCTCGCCGACATGAAGGCGTGGCACGACGCCCACCCCGGCCACCGGCCGGTCATGGTCAAGGTCGAGATGAAGGACGGCTTCAACGACAGGGGCGGCCGTGGCCCGGCCGCCTTCGACGCGCTGGTCCGCGCCAAGCTGGGTGACGCGGTGTACGGGCCCGGCGACCTGGCCGCCGGCCACCGCGACCTCGACGAGGCCGTACGGGCGGACGGCTGGCCCACCCGCTCCGCGCTGAACGGCAAGTTCCTCTTCGAGCTGATACCCGGCACGGTCGAGGAGAGCAACCCGCTCGACAAGCTGTGGACCGACCGCGAGTACGCCACCCACCTGAAGAACCTCGCCGCCCAGGGCAAGCTCGCGCAGTCCACCGCCTTCCCCGCGGTGCACGGCGCGGCCAAGGGCGACCCGCGCACCCGGTACGCCGACGCGGCGCTGCGCCCCTGGTTCGTGGTCTTCGACGGCGACGCCGCGACGTACCTGAAGGACGGCGTCGACACCGCCTGGTACGACAGCCGCCACTACCTCCTGATCATGACGGACGCGCACCAGGTGCCCCCGGTCATCGACGGCACCAAGCCCACCGAGGCCCAGGCACAGGCCCGGCTGAACCAGCTCGCCGCCGCCCACGGCAGCATCGTGACCGCCGACTGGTACCCGCTGCCGAAGGTCCTCAAGACCGTGGTGCCGCGCGGGAAGTAGCGCGTACGGGCGCGCGGCCTCAGACACGCTCCGTGGTGGCGCGCCGGTACAGGGCGGCGGTGTCCGGGCCGAACCGGCTGCTGTACGAGGTCGCGTCGTCGCCGCCCTCGTCCAGGCCGCCGACGACCCCGGTCACCGTACCGAGGCCGGTGTCCGGGTCGATGCCGGTGAGCATCGGCCCGCCGCTGGTCCCGTTGGGGAAACCCGCGCAGTCGAAACGCAGCTGGCCGGGGACCGCGGTGGTGGTGTTCTGGCAGCCGACGGGCGTCTCGCGGTCGTCGGGATAGCCGACGGTCCGGGTCGGCAGGCCGGCGGGCGGGTCGAAGCGGATCCGCTCGGCGCCGGTCAGCTCCTCGACGCGCTGCGCGCCGGGCCCGCCGCCGTGCGGTCGGCGCACCCGCACGAACGCCACGTCGTGCGCGTCGTCGCGGTCGTCCGCCCAGCGCGGATCGACGTCGATACGGGACGGCACCCACACGCCGTACGGCAGGACGCCGTCGTGGTAACCGGGCGCGAAGACGAGGTTCGTACGGAAGCCGCGGTCGTAGACGCAGTGCGCCGCGGTGACGAGCAGGTCGCCCGCCGGGGAGTGCACCACGCTCGCGGTGCAGTGGTGGTCGGCGTCGCCGTCGCCGCCTGGCGAGAACAGCGGGCCGACGGCGGGGGAGACGGCGGCCGGGGCGGCTTCGAGGGGCCGGGAGACCGGCAGGTCGGCTGTCTTCTGCTTCCGTGGCGTCGCCGGTGCCGCGGCCCCGACGGACTCCGCCGCCCCGCCCGCCGCCGCGCGGGTGGTGACGCGGGGCGGAGCGGGGCGTTCGGTGTACGGGCCGGAGAGCAGCGTGTCGGCGGCCGCGTCCCCGTCGGCCGATTCCTCGGCGTACGAGCCCGTGGCCGGGTCGCCGGACGCCAGATACCCGCCGTGCGTGTAGGACCGTACGGCCAGGGCCGTTCCGGCGCAGGCCAGGGTGAGCGCGGCGCAGAGGCCGAGAGCGGCGGCGGTCCGGCGGCGCCGGTACGGCCCCTCCGGGGCCGGGGGCCGTGCGGACGGGCCGCGCTCGGTGGTATTCACCAGCAGATCATACGGTTCACGCGGGTCATGCGGTTCCGGGGCGATCTTCCCGCACTGCGCAGGGCGCTGGAACCCTCCGGCCACTCAGGCGCCGAGCGCGCGCATCAGCATCGGGAACGACGCCACCAGCTCACGCTCCCAGTACGGCCAGCTGTGCCCGCCCTCGGATGCGCACACGGTCGCCGGAATGCCCAGCTGGGCCAGCTTCCCGCGCAGCTCCTGGTTCATCCCGTACACGGTCCGCTCGACCGGGTCCTGAGTGCCGTGCACGGGCGGGTCGGTGCAGCGTGCGGGCGACGGCGTGGGTGGGCGGTCGCCGTCGCCCCACGACCAGCCCGGACCGCCGTCGGTCGTCCCGTCCCCGTACGAGAGGTACAGCGGGGTGCCGCGCAGCGAGGCCGCCTGTTCCAGCGGGCTGTTGCGCTTCCACAGCCACTGCTGGCGCAGGTCGGCCGGGTCGTTCGTATCGAACGGGTATCCCGGCTCGCCCCAGACGCGCTTCCAGTCGACGAGGCAGGTCAGCGCGCCCAGCTTGACGGCGTCGGGCCCGGAGAAGCCGCCGTCGGGCGACCGGTACAGCGGATGGACGGCACCGCTGTACGAGGCGGCGGCACGGAACATGCCGGGGCGCGCCGCGGTGAACTTCAGCGCTCCGAGCCCGCCCATCGACAGACCGGCGACGGCCCGCGTCGTCCCGGCCCGGTAGTCACGTTCCAGCAGCGGGCGCAGCTCGTCGAGGAGGTAGGTCTCCCAGGCCGGGGAGCCCCACTTCCCGCCGTTGTACCAGTTGCTGTAACTGCTGCATCCGCTGGTCTCCGGCATGACGACCAGGACGTCGCGGTCGGCGGCCAGCTGCTCGACGTGGGTGTTGGCGGTCCAGTCCTGGTGGTTGCCGCCACCGCCGTGCAGCAGCCACAGCACCGGCCACGTACGGGAGGCGTTCTTCGACCAGCCCTTCGGCAGCAGCAGCCGGACCCACTTGACCGGTGCGTCGGTCGTGGGGGACGAGATCCCGAGGTCGAGCATACGGTCGCCGACCGGTACCTCGGCGACGACGCGGGCCGGGTTGCGGGTCTGGTCGCGCGCCGGGTCGCTCGCGGGGCCGTCCGCTGCGTACGCGGGCTGCCCCGTCGCCGAGACCGAGAGGAACGGCAGCAGCAGAGCCAGCACCAGGCCCGCGGAGCCCACGCCCCACGGCCGGCGAACGCGGGGGAGTCGCCGCGGCCGCATGGTCACACCCCCGTGTTGTGCCGGATCAGCGTCTCGGCCAGGCCCACTTCGTTGGGGAAGTCCATCGGGACGATGCCCAGCCCCGTCCACCCGCGCGCCTCCGCGCTGTTCAGGAAGTTCTTCACCTGCGGATTGAGGCGGTCGGCGTTGGAACGCGGGGGCAGCAACGCGGCGGTGCTCACGTAATTCATGAACAGCTTGCCGGGTTCCCTGGCGGCCTTCCGGAACTGCCCCTCGATCAGCGGGTACTTGCGCAGCGGCTCGGCCATGTAGTCGTCCTGGATGTCGAAGACGCGCGGATCGGCGTACCGCACTCCCGGCAGCCCGCCGGAGTCGCCCAGCAGCACGACCTTGCCGCGGGCCTGCCCGAGGGAGGGCAGCGTGCCGTCCAGCCGGAACAGCGACCGCCAGCCCTTGCCGTCCAGATAGATGTCGAAGATCCGCCGGAACTCCGCCGCACTCTCCTCGGAGTACTCCTGCTTGACGCGCATCAGCACGGTCTCCGACGGATGCGCCTGGAGGAACGCCCGGCACGCCACCAGCACATCGCCGAACATCAGCTTCTGGAAGAACGCGCCGTGGTGGATCGCGAAGGCCGAGTCGATGGCCCGGCAGCGTACGTCCAGGAAGCGGATGCCGCTGTCCAACTGCTGCGCGATGGTGGTGTTCTGGCAGGCGACCCACGGACCGCCGTACCGCGCTCCGGAGTCGTGCGTGCCCGGGATGGAGAGCCGCTGCATCGCCGTACTGTCCGGGAGGGCCGACATCCAGTCCTGTACGGAGGCGGCGCGCCGCGACCGCCCGGCCGTACGTCCGACGGCCGGTGCCGCGGCGGACAGCCCGCTCCCGGCCCCCACCAGTACGCCTGCGGCCGACATCGCTGCCGTCCCCTTCAGGAAACCCCGCCGGTCCATCCGTCCACCCCGGTCTCTCCGCCGCTCTGCCGCCCCTGCGCGAACAGATGATCGGCAGCATCGAAGCACAGGAACGGAACGCTGAACAGGCGGCCGCACGAACGCGCGGAGAAGGCTGCGACGCCTTTTCCCCGTCCGGCTGTCAGCCGTCGCCCGTACGGCCGTCGATCGGTCCCCGTACGGCGGTCAGCCGTCCTCGGGGCGTTCGCGGGGCGGCGACGCCAGGCCGGGCCAGCGGCCGAGCATCCGCTCGCGCAGCGCACCGGCGAGGCGGCCGAGGCCGTGCAGGTCGTCGCGGTCGGCGGTGAGCCGGGCGACGACCCCCAGCCGGTACGCCAGCCGCTGCCGCGCGGTGACCGTGCCCCACGCCCAGTCCTCCTCGGGGAGCCGCGCGAGGTGGTCGACGGCCCCGCGGTGGGCGCGCTGCACCAGCGCGTCCCCACGGATCAGCCAGCCCGCGCACGCGTCGACGAGATCACCGGGCGGCGCGCCGCCGGTCGCCGCCTCCCAGGCCGCCCCGTACGCGGCTTCCGCCTCGCGCAGCAGCGGCTCGGGCGTGTCCGTGACGCACCAGCACGTCGGGAACCCCATGCGCAGGTAGACGAGTTCGGTGAGGCCGTTGCCCAAGGCGGACTGCTCGAAGTCGATGAACCGGATGCCGTCCGGGGTGTGCAGGTCGTTGCCGGGGCACGGGTCACCGTGCAGCAGGGCCCCACCGGGCACGGTGCCGAGCCGCCGTAGCAGGGCCGTCAGTTCGGCGCCCGTCCCGTCCGGCACCGGCACCGCGAGCCGGCCGGCGAGGGCGAGGAAGGCCTCGGCGTCCGCGCGGACCGGTCCTTGCCAGGCGGGCAGGGCCCCTTGGTCCTGGTCCGCGGGGTCGGATGCGGTGGCCGCGTGCAGGCGGGCCAGGGCCGACGCGTACTCGACCACCCAGTCCGGCGACGGCCGCCGGTGTTCCACGTGCTCCAGCACCAGGACGCGCGCGCCGGGGTCCGTGCCGAGCAGCCGCGGCACCACCGGGGGCGTCACCCGCGAGGCCAGCCGCAGCGCGGCCACCTCACGGGCGTACCGCTCATCGGCGTCCGCGCTCTCCACGGCCTGTTTGACCACCGCGGGCGCGCCGCCCAGTTCGACCCGCCACACCCGGGAACGCGGGCTGCTGCCCAGCCGTACCGCGTGGCGGGCCGGGCCGAGCCGGTCCCGCAGGACGTCCGTGAACGGCAGTTCTGTGGCCATGCGCGCATGGTCGCACGGGGTGATCACCGCCGTCGCCGGATTTACGCCGCGCACGCGGGCCGCGTCCCCGGCCCCCCTCCTCACAGCCGTGGGAAGAGATCCGTGAACGGCTCGGCGGACGTCGTGATGCCCCGGCTGAACGGGGCGTCGAAGTCCCACACCAGGAAGAGCAGGAAGGCGATCAGCGCGCTGAAGACGGCGGCCATCAGCAACTCCCGCCCCGACCTGCGGATCTGCAAGGTGAAGATCAGTCCGATGGTGATCACGGCACCGGTGATCAGCCCGAACCAGACCACCGGCGGCAGCGTCGGCTCGATGCTGTCCGCCCGCGCGTTGCGGGCGTCGTCCGCCGCCGAGACCTGGTCGAGCAGGGGCTGGTAGTTCTGCCCCTCGTAATCGTCGCGCGGCCGGTAGTCGGTCACGTCGGCCCGCACCTTGGCCAGCAGTTCGGCGCCCCGGTCGGTGACCTGCCCGCGCTCGGCCATGGCCGGCCACTCCTGGTGGACGAGGTGGGAGACATAGGCGTCGACGTCCGCGCGGATACGGTCCCGGGTGGCTTCCGGGTAGGCCCGTACCCGCTCGCTGACCTCGTGCAGGGCCTGCGCCTCGGTCCGTACGGTGTCCTCGGCGGCGCCGCGGGCCTCCCAGACCCCGGCGATCGCGAGGCCCAGGACGATCGCGTACACCACCCCCACCATCATCGTCATGTACTCGATGACGTCGGGCGTCTCGGAGGGGTCGTCGTCCTCGCCGATGCGGCGCTGTTTGAGGACCGTGATGGTCAGGACGACGGCGCAGACGGCGGCCATCGCGATGGTCAGTACCAGCCATTCCGACAAGGTGGCCTCCTACGAGGAACGGCGCCCGGACGCACCGGACGAGCTGGACGAACGGGGACGCAGCGCGGCGGCCGCCAGCACGGCGGGCGCGGTGATCAGCAGCATCGTGGTGACCACCGAATGGCCGCTGTGCTGCTTGCCGGCCGATGGGACGTACGACCGCGGCAGGACATCCGACGGGCTCGGCGTCGGGGTGGGACGCGGCGACGCGGGGCGGCTGGACGGCGGCGGTGGCACCACGGCCGCGGACGCGCTGGGCGTGGGGCGGGGCGCGGCCTGCGTCGGCCCGGGCACGGCGGGAGCGGGCGGCCGGGGCCGCGGGCGTGACGGCGTGGGGGTGGGCGTGGGCCGGGGCTTCGGGGGAGGGGTGTACGTGGGGGTGGGCGACGGGGGGGGCGCCGCGGGGGGGGGGGGGGGGCCCGGGGGGGGCGGGGGGGGGGGGGGCCCCGGGGGGGCAGTCGGAGTGGGCGTGGTGCAGGGCCAGTGCCAGTCCGGCGGCATCGGCCAGCCGGTCGGCCCGTGCACCGGCGCGTGCCCCCCGGCGGTCGCGCACGCGTCGGCGGGCCGCGCCACGGCAGCGGGCGGCCGGGCCTGCGCGGCGCGCGGCGCGAGAAGCACGGCGAGAGCCACCAACAGAGGTATCAAAAGCGCAGGTTGGGCACTGCGGAAACGTTGCGATCCCTTCACGCCCGTGATGTTGCGCAACGTCGGCCGCCGTAAGCCGCCGAATGGCTGTGATTCCCCCGAACGATGGAATACTGCCCGGTCGCCTGCGGGAGAACAGCCGAGGTGTTCGCACCGCGGTCGTACGTCGTCCTCGTCGCCGTACCACGACACCGGGGGCGGCCCGCGACTTCTACAACCATCCGACCTCCCGGCACGTCTGACCGCGTATGGAAAGATCTATGGCACGTACACGGGGGCAGCGCCTGGCCAGGTCGGGGGCGGCAGCCCTGCTGACGGCACTCGGCACGGTGGTGACGTTCGGCGGCGCGGCACCGGTGGCCGCGGCCGGCGGCCGGCAGGCCACGGGGGCGCAGCTGACGGCCGAGCACCTCATGAACACGTACTACATACCGAAGTACCGGGCGTCGGCCCCCGACGAGGGACCGACCGAGTACCGGATCAGTCTGAAGGCGACCGGACGTGCCGCCAACGGGCAGCCGCTGACGGTCAAGAACGTCAAGGTGAACATCGACCTGACCGCCCTCAAGGGCAAGGTGCGCGTCGCCTGGGAGAACACCGGCTCCCACTGCAAGCTCTCGGGCTCCCTCATGACCTGCGCGCTGGGGGACATCGAGGGCGCGCTGTTCACCCCGTTCCGCCTGCTGCCGGAGCCGGGTGCGGCGCTGGGCCCTGCCGGGAACATGAACATCACCGTGACCAGTGCCAACGCCCCCACCGTCCGGCACACCACGCACGTCGTCATGGGGGCGCCGGTCCTGACCGCCCGGCAGAGCGAGCCGCTGACCGAGGTGCGGCCCGGTTCCGAGCTGCGGATGACGCCCGCCTTCGGCAACAAGGGTGACACCGCGATCGACGACAGTTTCCTCGTCCTCCTGACGGCGGAGGAAGCGACGCTGCGCAAGCAGTACGGCAACTGCCGCTACGACAAGGCCGTGGCCCCCACCAAGGCCCTGTGCGAACTGCCCGGCCCGCTGCCCGCCGGGACGGCCTACGAGACCGACGGGCCGTTGACGGCCGTGGTCGACAAGACGACGATGTACGGCAAGGTCCACTACACCGTGCTCCGGGCGCACGAGCCCCTCGACAACACCCTCCTGCCCGCCTCGTCACCGCGCGGCACCGGAGGACCGCTGGGCCTGCGTCCCGTCGACGGCAGCGGGGACGACTTCACCCCGACCGCGTACTGGAAGGCCGAGATGGCCGGCGGCACCCTGGACTTCAGCACGAACCAGATCAACGACCTTCAGGCCGTCGGATTCACCATCAAGGGCAAGATCGGCCAGGTGGTCGACACACAGGTGCCCTTCCCGCGGAACTTCAAGGGCGGGCTGATGCGGGTAAAGCTGCCCGCCGGCGTCAGCCTGGTGCCGATCGAGCCGGGGGGCCACCCGAGCGAGGACTCCTACTGCGGGTACGCCGCGCAAGGGAACGGCCTGGTGCACTGCTTCGGAACCCTCGACCGCAACACCTACCTGCGGGCCCGCATCGACAAGCGTGTCCCGGGCGCACAGGGCAGCATCTCCGCCGACTCGGACCCGGCGGTCGACCCCGATCAGGGGAACAACACCGCGGTGGTGAAGGTGGCATACGTCGGCTGATGCCGGGAGCCGGTGGGCGGAACCCGGTAGCCGGTGGCCGCATGCCACGGCGACGTGCGTGCACAACTCCTGAACGGACATTGCCCGGAGCGGCAGGCGTGCAGTAGGCAGTCTCCATGACTGATCTTTGGCCGACCGGCCCGGAAGCGGGGGACCAGGCGTTCTACCGGAGCCTCGGTGACGGCCGCTACGAAAGCAGTTCCGCCACCGCGGGGCCGTGGAGCGCCAAGTCCCAGCACGCGGGCCCGCCCTCGGCCCTGCTGGGCCGGGCGATGGAGGAACACGGGGCCCGCGAGGGATTCCGTGTCGCGCGCGTCACTGTCGAACTGCCCCGCCCAGTACCCGTCGCGGAACTGCACGTCCAGGTGCGCACCGTCCGTTCCGGCGGACGTACGGAACTGGTCGAGGGCGAACTGGCCGCGGACGGCGAGACGGTGATGCTGGCCCGCGCATGGCGCATCGCCGCCGCCCCGCCCGACACCCCACCCCTGCGCCCCGAAGCCGAACCACCACCCCTCCCCGGCCCGCAGACACCGCACACCATGGCCGGAGCACGGCCGTACGGCTACATCGCCGCCATGGAATGGCGCTTCGAGCCCGGAAAGGGCTTCGACACCACCGGCCCGGGTACGGCCTGGGCGCGCCAGCGCATCCCCCTGGTGGCCGGGGAACCGGACACCCCGCTGACTCGCGCGCTCACCCTGGCCGACAGCAACTGGGCGGTCGCCTTCCAACTCGACCACGTCCGCCAGTTCGTCATCAACACCGACATCACCCTGGCGCTGCACCGCGAGCCGGTCGGCGAATGGCTCTGCCTCCGCGCGTCGACAGCCGCCAGCCCCGCCGGCTCCGGACTGGCGGCCGGCCAACTCTTCGACGGGGCAGGGGACTGCGGTCGCATCCTGCAGACACTGCTGGTAGCCGACCGCTGAGCCGCGTCTTTCTCCTGACCTGTACTGTGACCTGCTCCGAACCGTAAGGGAGGCCCGCCGTGCCGCTCGTCACGGCCCCAGACGGGACCCGTATCTCCTGTCAGCTCCGCGGTACGGGCCCCGTACTCGTCCTCCTCGCCGGCCAGGCCAACAGTCACCACTGGTGGGACGGCGTTCGAGAGGACTTCCACGCCGCCCGGAGCACCCTGACCCTCGACTACCGGGGCACCGGCGACAGCGACGCGCCCGATGTGCCGTACAGCACCGACCTGTTCGCCCAGGACGTCATCACCGTCCTCGACGCCCTGGAGATCGACCGCGCCGACGTCTACGGCACCTCCATGGGCGGACGGGTGGCCCAAAAACTCGCCGCCCACCACCCCGAGCGGGTCCGTTCCCTGATCCTGGGCTGCACGTCCCCCGGTGGCCGGCACGGCGTCGAGCGGAGTGACGACGTACGCCGCTCCCTGGCCACCACGGACCCGGCCGCCGCCCAACGCGCCCTGGCCGCCCTGATGTACACGCCCTCCTGGCTGGCCACCCACCCGGGTCCTCACCAGACCATGGGTGACCCCACCATGCCTACCCACGCCCGACGCCGCCACCTGACCGCCAGCCGCACTCACGACGCGTGGCAGGAACTCCCCGGCATCCGCGCCCGCACCCTGATCCTCCACGGCACCGACGACCTCCTCAACCCCACCGCCAACGCCCCCTTACTCGCTCGCCGCATCCCGAACGCCCGCATGACCTTGCTGCCCGGCGCCCGGCACGCCTACTTCGAGGAGTTCCGCGGGGCGGCAAGCCGGCTGGTGCTCGACTTCCTGGACGCAATGAGAATTACCGATCGGTAAGGAGCTCCGTCGCTCGGTAAACATCGTGGACGGCAGCGCTGACGGCAACGTAGTCGCCGCGAACAAGCTGGCCGACTCCGCTGAACAGCTCGCCCCCGGCCGAAGAGGGAGGGCTCAAGGCCGACGGCGTACAGCCCGACGAGTTAAAAGCAGCCGGATGCCTATCGCCGTCAATAGGAATGTGTGTTGGGAATGTGTTAAGATCGAAAAGCGATCGGATTTGGGGTGGGCAATGGAATTGCAGGAACTCTGCTTTCATCTGAGAAATCGACGCCGAATGTATCTGCTGGACGATCGATTCTCGACTGCGGTCGCATTTGTCGAAGGCTTCAGTGCAGCCCATGACGGATATCCGTTGAGTGGATTCCAGGAATGGGTGTGCACGCGGATTATCGGTGGGCGCTCCTCTCGTCATTGGGCTCATGTACTTGCATCGACTCAAGTGCCCGAAATGGTTGATGGTCAGATGTCCATCGATCGAATCCCTCGCGAGTTGGAGGGCGGGCTGACCGAGGTCATGCTTGATCTGCTTGAAGACTTCTCGAACCGGCCTATGGGCTGAAGTCCATGAAACGTGAAGAAGTCGTGCGTTGTAGGGCGAATTGTCAGAGCCGCGACAAAAGGAGGTGTCCGTGCATATCGAGTTGACCGACGATCAAGCGCTCGTGTGGTCTGCTCTGCTCAAGATCGGTGGTCGTGGCTTTCGAGCCGACTGCGGCGGAGTTTGTCCTGGAGCCTGGGCATACCGTTGTCGTGGAGTGGTATGGAGGCAAAGGCGACGGATTGGTGTCCATGGAGGCAGGGGATTTCGTAGTGGCCGCACCGAGTGGTGGTCACACCAGAGCCTGGCGCTCGGACGGAACGGAAATCTATATAGGCCCTGAGTCGGGAGCGCAAGCGCGCTGAAGCTTCCGTAGCGCGTCTGGTGTGGGGGAGCTGGAGGTAGATGGGAGCGAGCATGGAAAACTTGACATCCGGCATCCTCCTATCGAATCCAGGATCAACGTGGGAGAACCGGATTCCAGAATGCTCGGTTCTTATGGGAGAATGATCTACTGGGCGAAGTGGCAGACCGCTCGGGGAGTAATTAGGGCCTTGGTGCGCCAGTTGCCCCGCCGATTTGCTCGGCGGGGCAACCGGGGGCGAACGGAGGTCAGGTCCTTACGGAAAGGGAAACTCCGAACCTGCTCGCCTCGTCCGTCCACCACCGGCTCATCTCGAACCCGGTGGCCTTCAGCTCGTCACGGACCCCCTCCTCCCGGAACTTCGCCGAGACCTCCGTCCTGATCTCCTCGCCCTCCGCGAACGGCACGGCCAAGTCCAGCGCCGGAACCTTCACGGTCAGTTCCTTCGTCGCCCGCAGCCGCATTTCGATCCATTCCCGCTTCGCGTCCCACAGCGCCACGTGCTGGAAGTCGGCCGGGTCGAAGTCGGCCTCCAACTCTCGGTTGATGACGTGGAGGACGTTCTTGTTGAACTCGGCGGTGACGCCTCGGGAGTCGTCGTAGGCGGCTACGAGGGTGGGTTCGGACTTGACCAGGTCCGTGCCCAGGAGGAGGGCGTCGCCGGGGGAGAGGAGGTCGTGGGTGGCGCGGAGGAAGGTGGTGCGTTCTTCTGGGAGGAGGTTGCCGATGGTGCCGCCCAGGAAGGCGAGGAGGCGGGGGCCGGGGGTGCCGGGGAGGGCGAAGCCCTGTTGGAAGTCGGCTACGAGGGCGTGGACGGTGAGGGAGGGGTGGAGGGTGAGGAGGGTTTCGGCGGCGGCGGTCAGGGCGGATTCGCTTACGTCTACGGGGACGTAGGTGTGGAGGTCGGGTAGGGCCGCGATGAGGTGGCGGGTTTTGTCGGAGGAGCCGGAGCCCAATTCGATGAGGGTGCGGGCGCCGGTGGCGGCGGCGATCTCGGGGGAACGGTTGATGAGGATTTCGCGTTCGGCGCGGGTGGGGTAGTAGTCCGGCAGCGTGGTGATCTCGTCGAAGAGTTCGCTGCCTCGGGCGTCGTAGAACCATTTGGGCGGGAGCTGTTTGGGGGTGCGGGTCAGGCCGTGGGCGACGTCGGCGCGGAGCGCGGCGGTGGTGGCGTCGGCGGGCAGGGTGCGGGTGACGGTGAGAGAACTCACGCGGCGGGCTCCTTGAGCGGGGTGAGGAGGACGTCGGTGGGCGTGGCCGCGAGCAGGGTGTACGCGGGGACTTCGGTCCAGTGGGGGGAGGTGTCGTACGGCTCGGAGGCGACGGTGGTGCTGCGTCCGGGCTCGGCGAGGTAGAAGAGGGAGTCGCCCCAGGCGGTCGCGGCGATGGTGGCGCCGTCGGTGAGGAGCAGGTTCAGCCGGGCGCCGGGCGCGGCGGCGGACACCGCCGTGACGGTGTCGGCCAGCGCCTCGGCGGGGTCCATGCCGGCGCTGAGCCGGTGGTGCACCAGCGCCCAGACGAAGGCCGAGTCGCAGCGGGCCTGGAGGGAGAGGAGCCGGTCCGGGGGGAGGTCGGCGGCCAGGTGCGCCAGGGAGCCGGGCCAGCCGGGTACGGCGCCGTTGTGGCTGAAAAGCCACGGTCCGTCGGCGAACGGCGCGGCGGCCGCCTCGGGGTCCGCGCCGGCGAAGGTGGCGTCCCGGACGGCGGCGAGCAGTGCGGTGGTGCGCACCACCCGCAGCAGGTCGAGGATGCCGGGGTCGGCCCAGATGGGTCCGCCTTTGCGGTAGCGGGCGGGTGCCGGGTCGCCGGGTGCGTACCAGCCGATGCCGAAGCCGTCGGCGTTGACGGTGCCGTGGATCTGGTGGCGTGGCTGCCAGGACTGGCGGTACAGGCCGTGGGCGGGGGCGGTGATCAGGGAGCCGAGGGGGAGTTCCGGGCCGAGGTAGGCGAGGTGGCGGCACATCAGGGTCGCCTCCAGGGGGTGAGCTGCGTCTTTCGGGGGTCCGGCGGATTCGGGGCCCTCATGCGCCCGCCGTGTCCGCGTCGCGGGCGGTGCGGAAGCCGGCGAAGATCTGGCGCCGTACCGGCAGGTCCCAGTTGCGGAAGGTGCCCCGGCAGGCCACCGGGTCGACGGCGAAGGACCCGCCGCGCAGCACCTTGTACGGGCCGCCGAAGAACACCTCCGAGTACTCGCGGTAGGGGAAGGCGGCGAAGCCGGGGTAGGGGAGGAAGTCGCTCGCCGTCCACTCCCACACGTCGCCGATCAGCTGGCGTATGCCGAGGGCGGACGCACCGTCCGGGTAGCTGCCGACGGGGGCGGGGCGCAGGTGCCGCTGGCCCAGGTTGGCGTGGGCGGGGCCGGGGTCCTCGTCGCCCCACGGGTAACGGCGGGAGCGGCCGCTGACCGGGTCGTGCCGGGCGGCCTTCTCCCACTCCTCCTCGGTGGGCAGCCGCCGGCCCGCCCACCGCGCGTACGCGTCGGCCTCGTACCAGCTCACGTGCAGAACCGGTTCGTCCGGCGGCACCGGCTCGGTGACACCGAAGCGCCGCCGCAGCCACTGGCCGCCTTCGTGGCACCAGAACAGCGGGGCCTGCAGGCGGTGTTCGCGTATGTGGTCCCAGCCTTCGGGGGACCACCAGCGCGGTTCGTCGTAGCCGCCGTCCCCGATGAAGTCGAGGTACGCGCCGTTGCTCACCGGAGTGGTGTCGATGAGGAAGGCCGGCAGGAGGCGGCGGTGTGCGGGGCGTTCGTTGTCCAGGGCCCACGGTTCGGTGGAGGTGCCCATCGTGAACGGGCCGGCGGGCACCAGCACTTCGGCGGGCAGGGGGCCGTCGGCGGTCCGCGGGGGTTCGGGGGCCGTCAGCGCAGCCGGGCCGCGCCGCAGCTGGTGGGTGATGAGCATGGTCTCGTCGTGCTGCTGCTCGTGCTGCGCGATCATGCCGAAGGCGAAGCCGGAGTCGAGCAGCGGTGCGCCGTGCAGCGGGCTGCTCTCCAGTACGTCCAGGACCCGGCTGCGGACGTCCGCCACGTAGCCGTGTGCCTCGGCGGGCGGCAGCAGGGGCAGGGACGGGCGTTCGGCCCGTGGGTGCTCGAAGGCGTCGTACACGGAATCGATGTCCGGGCGCAGCGCGTCCCGCTTGCCGACGGCGCGCAGCAGCCACTGCTCCTCCTGGTTGCCGATGTGCGCCAGGTCCCAGACCAGCGGCGACATCAGCGGGGAGTGCTGGGCGGTGAGGTCGTGGTCGTCGACGCAGGTGGTCAGTGCGCGGGTGCGGTCACGCGCGGCGAGCAGGGCGCGCGCCGCGCGTTCCCGGAGCGACTCGGGATCGTTGGTCACAGACTGTCCTTCCCGGGGGTGAGCTCGTCCTCGTACGCGATGGCAGGCTCCGGCGGCGGCGCGGTGGCGACCGGCCAGGGAGGTTTCGCCACCGGCGCGGGCTCCTCCGCGTACGCCCCGTCCAGCAGGTCGTCCGCCGGGCAGCGGCCCTGTGCCACGTAGCGTGCGGTGAAGCGGGCGACCGCTTCGCTCACCCCGGCCGGGGCGCCCAGCCGGGGCAGCGCCTCCTGCGCGATGGTGAAGCAGGCCAGCGCGGCGGCCCGCAGCTCGGGGTCGGTCAGCGCGCTCCGGGCGGCGTGCCGCCACAGCGGGTTGCGCGGCGCCGGGCGGGTGCCGGCCGTCTCGGCGAGGGGCTTGACCACGCGGTAGGCGCTCTCGGCGGCCTCCGGGTCGTCGAACAGCGCGGCCGTGACGGCCAGCGGCACGATCCAGCCGCCGTCCCCCGGCTGCGCGTCGATCATGCGCAGTTCCAGGTGCCCGCGCGGCCGTACGGGCGGGAAGAGCGTGGTGACGTGGTAGTCGAGGTCCTCCTCGGTCGGCGGACGCGGCGCACCCGTACGGACCCAGTCGCGGAACGTCAGCCCCTCGGGAGCGTCCCACGGGCCGTCGTCGCCGCGGACGCACATCACGGGCGCGTCCAGGACGTAACCGGCCCAGGCGGTACGCGGGTCGGGGTCCTCGGGCGGGGCGAGGGTGCGGGCCGGGTCCATCTGGGACCACACCACCTGGCGGGTGGAGCGGTAGCCGGTCGGGCAGCCCTCGCTGACGGGCGAGTTGGCGAAGGCGGCGAGCAGGACCGCGCCCAGCAGGTGGGCCAGCCGCCAGCGGCGGCCGAGTCCGAGGGGGCCCGGCTCCTCCTGGCCCGCGTCCAGGCAGACCTGTACGGACGCGGTGCCGCACATCATGGACCGGCCCGCGTGGCCCCAGCGGTCGAAGTACGCCTCCATGGCGTCGTAGCGGGGTTCGGTGAGCACCCGCCGCGGGGGGTGCCAGGGGTTGTGGCCGTGCCCCGCCATTCCGAGGCCCAGCTCCCGCATCGCGGGGCGGACCAGGGCCAGGTCGGCCGAGACGGCTTCGACGCACGCGGTGAGGGAGGTGGCGGGCAGCGAGCTGAGCTCCAGCTGTCCGCCGGGTTCGAAGGTGAGGGCCGACCGCAGGGGGAGGGCGCGCAGTGCGGTGGCCGCTTCGCGGTGTCGTACGGGGTCGACGGGACATCGGGGGTTGCGGGCGTCGTGGACGAGCCACTCGATCTCGACGCCGATGCGGCGGGGTGGTCCGGTCTTGAAGCAGATGCCACGCAGGTGGGCCTCCAGCTCCGCCTCCGTGACCGCCGGCCGTGCGGGCATGGGCTCCAACTCCCTCGGATCGGGACGACGGCTGCCGTCCGACGGCGGAATTGCCGCCCTCCACCTAAGCGGGTGCGGGCGGTGCACTCAAGGGCACATTCTCGTCGCCGCGGTGCCGGCGCGCGAGGGCACCGGCCCGGGGCGGCCGGGGCCCGGGGCCGGTGCACCCGCGCCTGCCTGCGGTTTCCCGGCGGTGACGCGCGATACGGAGGGTTCGTTTCTTTGTGCGAATTTGGGGGAAGGCGGGAGGTGGGCCGCGCGGGTCGCCGAGGTCTGCCCGGAGGCAGGCCGGACGCCGGGTCAGGCTGCCCAGGCCCGCCGTTCCGGGCCGCGCGGGTCGTCGGTCGGCGTCCACTCGGCGCCGATGCGCATCGTCGTCCGGCGCCCGGTCTCGTACGGACTCCAGCCGGGGCTGCCGGTCGCGGCGAACCGGACCCAGCTGCCGTGCATCCGGGCGGCGAGGCCGGCGAGCTCGACGGGCGGCGCGTCGGGGCCGAGCAGGCCGTGGGGCCCGCGCAGGCCGGGCAGATCCGTGCGGTCGAAGACGAAGGGGAGTTCCACGGCGTGAGCGGCGCCCAGCGTTCCGTCCAAGGCACCGGAGCGCCACGCGAACTCGTACCCGAAGGTGGCGGACCCCGGGTGCGCGGCATGTGCGGACGCCAGGGCCCAGCTGCCCGCGCCGAACAGCGCGTCGCCCATGACGGCGGACCGCAGCGCCCCGGCGGACGCTCCCGGACGCGTCGTCCGGTACGTCTCGACGAGCCTCGCCGGGTCCGGGTGCGCGTCGGCCGCCGTCGCGTCGATGTCCGCGTCGGTCGAGGTGGCGTACCGGCCCACCGGGGCCAGATAGAGGTTCCCCTCCTCGGTGTTGGTCCCGATGAGCAGGTCCACGCCGGATGCGGCTCCGGCGGCGACCGACGCGGCGGGCTGGGTGTCCAGGACCAGGCTGAACGGGCTGAGGCCGAGCAGCGGGTCGTGGTGGGTGGCGGTCCGCAGGCAGATGCCTGCGAGCCGGGCGGCGGTCTCGACCAGTCGGACATCGTCGAGGTCTGCGAAGGCGCGGGCGTGCGGCTCGACGCCCAGGTCGGCGGCGGCCGCCCGGGTGACGCGGGCGGCCTGCTCGGTGGTGAAGGCCCCCAGTCCGCTGCCGCTCTGGACGATCGCCCGGCGGACGAGGCCCGCGGCTTCCGGGGCGGCGAGCACGCCCCCGACGATGGTGGCCCCGGCCGACTGGCCGAAGAGGGTGACCCGGTCGGGGTCACCGCCGAAGGCGGCGATGTTCTCCCGTACCCAGCGCAGCGCGGCGACCACGTCGAGGAGGCCGCGGTTGGCGGGCGCCCCGGGGAGGTCCAGGAAGCCCGCGATGCCGAGCCGGTAGTTCAGGGTGACGAGGACGACGCCGTCACGGGCGAAGCCGGCGCCGTCGTACAGGGCGGACCGGGTCGATCCGGCGACGAACCCGCCGCCGTGCACGAACACCATGACGGGCAGGCCGCCGCCCGCGTCCGCCGGGGTCCGGACGGTGACGGTCAGGTAGTCCTCCCCGCGGCTCCAGCCGGCGCCGAAGTAGGGCGTCATGTCCAGGCTGCCCAGGTCGCGCGGGGACTGCGGCGCGGTGGGCCCCGGCGTGGTGGCGTCCCGTACGCCGTCCCAGGGTGCGTGCGGCCGCGGCGGCGCGAACCGGCCGGCGCCCACCGGCGGGGCGGCGTAGGGGATGTTCAGGAAGACGGCACTGCCGTCCTGGCGGAGGCCGCGGACCGCTCCCTGGGCGGTGGTCACGACGGGGTCCGGGTGGTGGTTGTGGTGCACAGACATGGCTCTCGGGTTTCTTCGGTCGCTGTTCGCTCGGGCCTCTTCGGCCCCTGCGATTTTTTTGGCCTCTCCGGCCTCTGTGGTTCCTCTGGTCTCTCCGGGCGTTCAGTCCCGCTCGGTGTACGGCGTGAACGGGGCCCACCCCTTGATGGCGAACGCGCTCCCCTCGCGCACCACCTCCGCGGCGCCGTGGCCGCCCAGATGTGCGGGGATGACGAGGGCGTTGGTGTCGGCGGCCCGGCCCAGCACCTCGCGCCGGGTGGCGCGGGCGCCCGCGGGGTCCTCGCAGAAGCAGCTGTTGGCGTCCGGCGCGAGGATCTGCGCGGGACTGTGCAGCAGGTCGCCGACGAACACCGCGCGGTCGGTGCCGGACGTGAGGGTCAGTACGGACGAGCCGGGGGTGTGCCCGGGGGCCGCGTCCAGACGCAGATTCGCGTCGACACGGTGGCTGTCCTCCCACAAGTGCGTCAGCCCGGCCGCGTGCACCGGAGCCACACTGTCCTCGAACACGTTCTGATTTCCGCGGCCGAGTCTCGGCTGGTGGCCGTTGGCGGGATTCCAGAAGTCGAAGTCGTCCTTCGGCATCACATACGTGGCGTTCGGAAAGGTGGGAATCCAGTTCCTGCCGTCCAGATACGTGTTCCAGCCGACGTGGTCGACGTGCAGATGCGTGTTGATGACGACATCGACGTCCTCGGGCGCGACACCGGCCCGGGCCAGAGCGCCCAGGAAGCCGGTGTCCAGGCGGCTCCAGACCGGGGAGTACGGGCGCTCCTTGTGATTGCCCACGCCGGTGTCGACCAGGATCGTCCTGCCCTCACTGCGCAGCAGCCAGGTCTGGATCGCGGAGTTCACGATGCGGGTGCCGGGGTCCAGGAAATCGGGGGAAACCCAGGAGGAATTCCGTTCCCACACCTCCTCCGGGACGTCGGGGAAGAAGGTGTCCGGCGTCATGTCGACCGGGCCGAAATACTCCCGGACGCGGGTGACGGTGACGTTTCCGAGTTCGATGGTCTCCGTGCGTGGTTCCGTGCGCTTTTCCATGGGGTGCCTTCGCGAATCCGTGGGTTTTCCGGAACCGTACGGGCGGGCCCGGAGCGCGGGGTATCCGTCAGGTGACTGCACCTCCGCGGACGCCCACGGGCACCGGTTCCGCCGCTTGTAGCCTGGATGCGACGAAGCACGACGGCTCCGGCCCGGGAGCCCGCACTCCTGGAGACCGCGTGGACGAGCACCGAGCGGCCCCCGGCACGGTCACGGAACCGGCCCCGGCCCCGGAGGACCGCATCGTCGGCCGGGACGCGGAACTCGCCCGTCTCTTCCGTACGGCGGACTCCCGGGCGGTGGGCTTCCGGGGAGCGGATTCCCGTACGGCGGGCCCGGAGGGCGAGGCCGGTCCGGTGCTCGTCCTCACCGGCGACGCGGGCACGGGCAAGAGCGCGCTGCTGGACTCCGCGGCGCGCCGGGCGGCGGCGCGGGGCACCCGCGTCCTGCGCGCCTGCGGGTCCGAGTCCGAGTCGGACCTCGCCTTCTCCGCGTTGCACCAACTGCTGCGGCCGGTACGGGCCGAGGCGGACGCGCTGCCGCCGAGGCAGCGCGCTGCGCTGCGCGACGCCCTCGGTACCGGACAGGCCGCAGCGTCCCCCGACCCCCTGCTGACCGGGCTCGCCGTCCTGAGCCTGCTGTCGGCGCTGGGCGAGCAGGGCCCCGTACTGGCCGTACTGGACGACGCCCAGTGGTGCGACCGCGCCTCCCTGGACGCCCTGGCGTTCGCCGCCCGACGGCTGGCGGAAGAACCGGTCACGGTGCTGGTCGGCGCCCGTACCGGCGACCGCCTGCCGGGCTTCGACCGCCGCGTTCCGGCGCTCACCCTCGGCCCGCTCGACGACGCGGCGGCGCACCGCCTGCTGGACCTCCAGCCGCACCGCCCCACCGGCCGGACCAGGACCCGCATCCTCGACCAGGCAGACGGCAACCCCTTGGCGCTGGCCGAACTGGCGCGGGCCGCCGCCGACCTGGAGACCGGCGCCGCAGGGGAGCCGCCGGCCGCCGGTCCGCTCCCGCTCACCGACCGCCTGGAACGGCTGTTCGCCGCCCGCCTGCACGGCCTCCCGGCCCGTACGACGCGGGCGTTGCTGCTCCTGGCCGCCATGGACACCGCCGATCACGCCGCCGTACCGGCCGGGCTGCCGCACACCGAGGACGACGCCTGGCCGCCCGCCGAGCAGGCCGGGCTCATCCGCCGTACCGGCCGGGACACCCGCTTCCGCCACCCGCTGATCCGGTCCGCCGTCTACCACGCCGCACCCTTCGACGCCCGGCGCGCCGCCCACCGCACGCTCGCCGGAATGCTGCCGGACGCACCGGACCGGCGCGCCTGGCACCTCGCCGCCGCGTCCGAACGCCCGGACGCGGACGTGTCGGCCGAGCTGGAGCGGACCGCCGACCGGGCCCGCCGCCGCGGCGGCCACGCGGCAGCCGCCAAAGCGCTGCAACGTGCCGCGGAGCTGGCCCCGCTGCGCGCGGACAGTGCCCGGCTGCTGGTCGAAGCCGCCGGTGCGGCCGTGTTCACCGGGGACCTCGCCTGGGTCGAGGAACTGGCCGCCGCGGCACGTGCCCGTACCGACGACCCGGCGCTGCTGGCCTCCGCCGCGGCCCACGTGGGGCGGCTGGCGACGCTGACCGTACGCCACAGCGTGGTCTTCTCCCGCCTGGCCGGTGCCGCCGAGGAACGGGCGGCCGCCCAGCCCGCCGTCGCACTGGACCTGCTGGCCGGAGCCGCCGTCGCCTGCTTCTACTCAGGAGAGGAACGCGCGCGCCGCCGCGTCCAAGACATCCTGCGGCGCATTCCCGAGAACGCCTCGGAGGACTGGCTGCGCTCCTGGGTGCAGGCCGTGTCGGCCCCCGACGACGGGCGGCCGCAGCTCCTCCGTGCCCTCACCGCTTCGATGGCCGAGGCGGAACACCGGCCCGGCCGGCTCACCGCGCTCGCGGTCATGGCATGGCTCCTGGACGAGACGCCGCAGGCAGCGCGCGCCTTCGACGCGGCCTTCGACCGCGGGGGTGCGCACGGGGCGCTGCCGGACGGCCTGGGCGGTGCTGCCGCCTGGACGTATGTGGAACTGGGCAGGTGGGGGCAGGCCCGCGAGGTCTGCGCACGGATGGCGGCGGTCGGCGCCACGGCCGGCCTCGACCACGCGGTGGCGTGCGCGGCGGCGGTGGACGCCGTCGTACTGGCCCACCAGGGCGACGCGGCGGCGGCCCGCGCCCGCGCCGACGAGGCGCTGGCGCTGGTCGATCCGCTGGAGAGCCGATCGGTCCTCGTCCACGCCCGTCGCGCGCTCGGCGCCGCGGCAGCCGCGGAAGGCGCGTACGACACCGCGTACGACCAACTCCGCGCGGCCTTCACGGCGGACGGCGCGCCGCTGCACTACCACGCCTCCTGGCCGGCCCTCGCGGACCTGGCCGCCGCCGCGGTGCGCAGCGGCCGGCGCGCGGAGGCCACCGTGATCGTCGAGCGCAGTGCGGACACGCTCGGGGAGCACGCCTCGCCCCGGCTGCGCGCACTGCTCAGCCGAGCCCGTGCCCTGCTGGCGGCGCCCGAGGACGCCGAGCCGCACTTCCGGGCGGCGCTGGCGGAACCGGTCCTCGCCCACTGGCCTTTCGAGCGCGCCCAGGCCCTGCTGGACCTCGCCGAATGGCTGCGGCGCCGACGGCGTATCGCCGAGGCACGGCCGCTGCTCGCCGAGGCACTGGAGACGTTCCGGCGCCTGGGGGCCCGCCCGTGGGCCGAGCGCGCCCGGGCCGAATCGCGTGCCGCCGGTCTCGACGTCACGGCACCGGCTCCCGACGCGCTCGCCGAACTGTCCCCGCAGCAGCAACAGATCGTCGGGCTGGCGGCCCGCGGACTGACCAACCGCGAGATCGGCGAGAAACTGTTCCTCTCCCCGCGCACGGTCGGCTCGCACCTCTACCGCAGCTTCCCCAAACTGGGCATCACCGCCCGCTCCCAGCTGCGTGACCTCGTCGAGGGGGCGCTGCACGGGGCCGGCTGACGTCGATCCGGTGAGCGTGCTGTGACCGGGCGGGCCGGTCGGCCCGCCCGCCCGCGTGCGGCACAGGCGCCCCGCCCGCGGCTCACGTACGCTGCTTCCGGCCGCCGGCAGCGCTGCTTCCGGCGGTCTCGCGGGCATCGCCGTACGCGCGGGCGGTGGCCGGGCGCCACACGGGACGAGGGGACGCGATGACGAGCACGAGGAGCGGCGCCCGCGGCAAGGCCGCGCGGCCCCTGGCGGTCTTCGACCTGGACGGCACGCTCGCCGACACCGGGCACCGCCAGCACTTCCTGGAGCGCCGACCGCGCGACTGGCAGGGCTTCTTCGCCGCGGCCCCGGACGACCCGCCGCTCGCGGAGGGCGTGGAACTGGCCCGGCGGAGCGCCGGGGAGTGCGAAGTCGTCTATCTGACCGGCCGCCCCGAGCGCTGCCGCCGGGACACCCTGGCCTGGCTCGGACAGCACGGCCTGCCCGAGGGGCGGCTGTACATGCGTCCGAACGAGGACCGGCGGCCCGCCCGGTACACCAAACTGGAACTCCTGCGCCGCCTGGCGGGCGGGCGCGAGGTACGCCATGTCGTGGACGACGACGAGCTGGTCTGCGACGCCTGCGAGCAGGCCGGCTACCCGGTCGTACGGGCCTGCTGGGCCGTCCCCTCCACGGACCTGAAGGACGCGCAGGAACGCGAGGGACGTACCTGACCCCCGGGCCTTACCGGGCATCGCTGATCATCACCGTGTGTGATCTACTGTCGGGCGCACGACAGATCCGACGAAACACCGAGGCCATGACCGACCACTGCTGCGAGACCATGCGGGACCAGGCGGATGCCATCTGCGACCGGCACGACGATCCTTTCGCCTGCCCGGACGCGCTGATCCGCTTCAGTGCCAAATTCCGCGAGTACGGCCTGATCATCCACGACGGCGGCACGTCGAGCAGCACCATCACGTTCTGCCCCTGGTGCGGACGGCGCCTTCCCGAGTCGGAGCGGGACCGGTGGTTCGACGAACTGGAACGGCGGGGGATCGACCCGTGGGAGGACGAGATCCCCGCGGAGTTCGAGGACGAACGCTGGCTGGCCTCGCTTCCCCAGGCATAGCGCCGCCGCACGGCACGACGCCGCACCGGCCCGCCGTCCCACACCAGCACCCCCTCGTCTCCCACCCCTGCGCCTGGCCCCACATGCTTGCGATGGCGGTAACCCCCTGAGAGGGTGAGCCGCGCCGGCTGGTGGTGGTGCACACGCGCCCGGCCAAGGTGCGGCGGCTGCGCCCGGCGACGGTTCGAACAGCCTGGAAGGGAACGGACGGTGGACGGTACGACCACGGGCGTGGCCCAGGTGGACGGTGTGCGGCTGCACTACACCCGGGCGGGTTCCGGCCCGCTGGTGGTGCTGCTGCACGGCTGGCCGCAGACCTCCCGGTGCTGGTGGCCGGTCCTCGGCGAACTGGCCGGGGACTACACCGTCGTCGCGCCCGACCTGCGCGGCTACGGCCGCAGCGACAAGCCCACGACCGGTTACGACAAGCGGCGGATGGCCGCCGACATGGCGGGCCTCGTCGAGTCGCTGGGGTTCGAGCGGGCCGCCGTCGTCGGGCACGACCGGGGCGCGCGGGTGGCCCACCGCTGGGCGCTGGACCGGCCCGAACAGGTGGAGCGGATCGCGGTGCTGGACATCGTGCCGACGCGCGAGACGCTGCGCCGTACGGACGCCACGATCGCCGCCGGGTACTGGCACTGGTTCTTCCACCTCCAACCCGACCTGCCCGAACGGCTGGCCGGCGCGGACGTCCGCGGCTACCTGGAGTACTTCTTCGAGCGGTGGACCTACGACCGGCACGCGCTGACCGACGAGGCCGTGGACGCGTACGTGGCGGCGTTCTCCCGCCCCGGCGCGCTGCGCGCCGGCTTCGACGACTACCGGGCCACGGAGGCGGACGTCGCCCTGGACGACGCGGACTTCGCCGCGGGACGGCTGCTGACCGTCCCGGTCCTGGCCCTGTGGGGAGCGGCCGGCCTGCCCGCGCGGCTGCCGACGCTGGACATCTGGCGGGACCACTCCGCGCACCCGGACCAGGTGACCGGCGCGGAGATCCCCGCCTGCGGGCACTTCATCGCGGAGGAGGCCCCGGAAGCGCTGCTGGCGCACCTGCGTACCTTCCTGCCGAAGCCCGCCTGAGACAGCAGCGGCTCACCCGACACCTCGCCCGACGGCCCGTCAGGGGGCGGAGGCCGCCTGAGGTACGCGGGCTCAGCGCTCGTCGGCGGTGCGGCGCCCGGGTGGCGGGACGTCGGCGATGAAAACGGACGATCTGCCTCCGAAACTTGTCATAGACCTGAAGACGCTATTGGATCAGGGGTGCGAGATGCGTACTATGCGCCATAGTTGAGCGATCAAAGACCGACATGTCTGTTTCCCTGTCCGGCCGAATGTGCCATGACGCTGTTGAGAGGTGGTCAGGAGTGGGACCCGAGCTGACCGTTCCGCCGACCTACTCGCCCCTTCCGTCCGCCGTCCACCCCCGGCACGCGGAGATCGAGGCCCGGACGACCGCTTGGGCGAATCGTTTCTCCATAGGTTCGGACGAGCTGCGCGGACGGCTGGTCACCCACGGGATCGGCGGCTTCTCGGCCCGTATCCTGCCCGACGGCCGCGAGGAGGTCGTCTCCCTCCTCGCCGACTTCGTCCTGTGGCTCTTCGGTGTGGACGACGGGTACTGCGAGGAGAGCGACCTCGGTCACGATCCCGGCGCGCTCACCGGCGTACTGCACCGGCTGCTTCGGGTCGCGCAGAACCCCGAGGCCCCCGTCCTGCCGGGCGACAGCCTCGCCGAGGGCCTTCGCGACCTGCGGTGCCGCATGGCCCACCACGGCACGGTGGGCCAGGCAGCGCGCTGGATCGACGCGCTGCGCGAGTACTTCTTCTCCGTGGTGTGGGAGGCGTCCTACCGGCGCTCGGGCGCCGTGCCGAGCCTGCCCGACTACACCCTGATGCGCCTGTACGACGGGGCCACCTCGGTCGTCCTGCCCATGCTGGAGATGGGGCACGGCTACGAACTCCAGCCGCACGAGCGCGAGCACAAGTCCGTGCGCGCCGCGGCCGAGATGGCCTCCTTCATCATCACCTGGGACAACGACATCTTCTCCCACCACAAGGAGAGCCGGGGGCCGGGCTACTACCTCAACGTGCTGCGCGTCCTCCAGAACGAGTACGGCATATCCCAGGAAGAGGCCCTGACCACGGCGATAGCCCAGCGGGACCGCGTGATGACGCTGTTCATGCGCCTGAGCGCGCACCTGCGGCCGCAGGCCAGCCCGCAGCTGCGTCAGTACCTGCACAACCTGGGCACGTTCATCCGCGGTTCCCAGGACTGGGGTATCACCTCCCTGCGCTACACCACCCCGGACGACCCGGCCCGGTTGCCCTCGGCGTTGCGCTCCACACCCACCGACGACAGCCGTGCGCCGCTGGACATCCCCGTCATCTCCTGGTGGTGGGGACTCGTCCCGGCCACCCACGACCAGCCGCGCGGAGCGGCCGACGGCGCACGCGCGCATGCCTGGGTGGCACAGCCCGCCGGCTGACCGCCCTGGCCCCTGTCGGCCGCTCCCTTCCGGGCAGGTCACTCCGCCGGGTCGTCCGGGCGGTCACCCAGCCGGTTACGGCCGGTCAGCGACCGCTGGAGACGGGTGAGCGCGCCACTCGGCGACCGCTTGCGCAACGCGGCGCGCGCCGCGTTGGCGCCGGGCGCGCCGTGCACACCACCGCCCGGATGCGCCCCGGCCGACGCCAGGAAGAGGCCCTTGACCGGGGTCTCCGGGCGCCCGGTACCCGGCACCGGGCGGAAGATGAGCTGCTGGTGCATGGCGGTCGTGCCCCCGTTGATGGCACCTCCGTGCAGGTTGGCGTCGAGCGCCTGCAACGTGGGCGGCGCGAGGATGCGGCGGGCGCGGATGCGGGCGCGGAAGCCCGGCGCGTACCGTTCCACCTGCTCCTCCACCCGGTCCGCCATCGCCTCCTGCTCGCCGCGGCTCCAGGAGCCGGTGATCCCGGCGTCCCCGGCGTCCGCACGGACGTCGTGCGGTACGTGGGTGTACGCCCACGCCGACTCGGTCCCGGCCGGTGACCGGGTGGCGTCGGCGGTGGTCATCTGCCCGAAGAGGGCGAACGGCCGGTCGGGGACCCGGCCCGCCGCGAGCTGCGCGGCGAACCGCGTCAGTTCGTCCACGCCTTCGGCCAGGTGCACGGTGCCCGCGGTCGCCGCCTCCCGGCAGGTCCACGGCACCGGCCCGTCCAGCGCCCAGTCGACCTTGAACGTCGCGAAGTCCCACTGGAAGCGGCGCAGGTCCGCCATCAGCCGGGTGGGCAGGTGCCGGCTGTCGACCAGCTCGCCGTAGAGGGACGGTACGGACACGTCGGCCAGCACGGCCCGGCCCGCGGGCACCGACTCGCCGCCCGCGGAGCGCACCCCCACGGCGCGGCCCGCCCGTACGACGACCTCGGTGACGCGTTCGCCGCAGCGCAGCACACCGCCGCGCGACTCCAGCCGCCGTACCAGGGCCTCCGTCAGCGCGCCCGCGCCGCCGACCGGTACGGGAAAGCCGTACGACTGCCCGAGCATGGACATCAGCCACCCGAAGCCCCCGCTGCCCGCGGCCTCCGGTGCCAGGTCGGCGTGGAGCGCGTTGCCCGCGAGCAGCAGCCGGCCGCCCTCGCCGCCGAACTCCTCCTCGCCCAGCCGCCGTACGGGCAGCACCAGCGTGCGGGCCAGCCGCAGGCCGCCCGCGCTGTGCAGCCGGGCGGCGAGCCGGGCCGTCGCCCGTACCGGCGGGAACGGCGTGAACAGGGCGCCCAGGATGTCCGGGCCCACCCGGTCCCAGATCTCGCAGAGCCGCCGCCAGGCGTCGCCGTCACCGTCCGCGAAGCGGTCCAGCCCGTCGGCGGTGGCCGGCCGCCGCCGCTCCAGCACCGCGCACCGGCCGTCGGCCAGCGGATGCGCGAGGACGCTGGGCGCGTGGCTCCACCGCAGCCCGTGGTCGTCGAGGCGGAGCGCGGCGAGTACGGGGGAGGCGGCGGCCAGTGGGTAGAAGGAACTGGCCAGGTCGTTGACGAAATCGGGATGGACGCCGCGGTCGCTGCGGACCGCGCCGCCCGCCTCGGGCTGCGCCTCCAGGACCTCCACGCTCCACCCCGCGTCGACCAGCAGATTCGCGGCCACCAGCCCGTTCGGACCGGCGCCGATCACCACCGCGTCGGGCATCTCAGAACGCCCCGCTCGGCTGCTGCCGGGGCCGGCCGCCCTCCACGACCTTGGCCAGTCTGCCGAGCATGCTGCGGTGCCGGATCTGGAGCAGGGCGTCCAGCACGGCGTTGTGCAGCAGCCCGCCGGGCCCGCGCAGCGGGTGTTCGTCCATGATGATGAGGCTGTGCTCGCCCCAGGGGCGGATCTCGGCGGCGATCCGCGCGCTGCCCAGGGCGCCGCTCTCGATCTCCAGCTCCAGTTCCCTGGGCGGCTCGACTCGCCGGACAATGGTCCGGCCGCTCAGCGACCACGGACCCACGCGCACGCTGTACGCGATCGAGGAGCCCAGCTCCGGCCAGTCGCCCTCGGCCGGCTCCGACCGGTAGGGGCCGACCACCCACTCCTGGTAGCGGGCGCCGTCGGCGAGCACCGCCCACACCGCGGCGGGGGGACTCTTGATCAGCTGATGTCTTACCGCCATGCGGTCTCCAACGTCAGGGGGAGCCGGTCGCCGGCACCGGCGGGTCCGGTCGTCCCGGCCTTCGGGACCACGACCGTGTGCCCGTGACGGGCCGTACGACACCAGCCGGGCGGATTTCGTCCCGGGCCTCGGCGGTGACCCGGCGTGACGTTGCAGAAGCCCGGCCCCGGGTACCCGCCTTCGACCCGTCACCCCCGAACGGCACCGTACGCAGCCCGTGGAGGCCCGCCCATGAGCCACGACCTTCCCCTGCGCGGACGCACCGCCGTCGTCACCGGGGCCGCGCGCGGCCTGGGCGCGCACCTGGCGCGTTCACTCGTACGGCGGGGAGCCGACGTGGCTCTGCTCGGGCTGGAGGAGGACGCGCTGGAGCAGGTCGCGGCCGGTCTGCCGGGGCGCGCCGAACACTGGCCGGTGGACGTCACCGACGAGGACGCCATGGACCGCGCCGCCGCCCTCGTGGAGCGCCGCTTCGGCCCGCCGTCCGTCGTCGTCGCCAACGCGGGGGTGGTGGCGGGCGGCCCCTTCCTGGACACCGACCCGGCCGTGTGGCGGCGCGTCGTCGAGGTCAACCTGATCGGCAGCGCGGTGACCGCGCGTGCCTTCCTGCCCGCCCTCCTGCACACCCGCGGCTACTTGCTCCAGGTCGCCTCCCTCGCGGCCATCGGCCCGGCGCCGATGCTGTCCGCGTACTGCGCCTCGAAGTCGGGAGTGGAAACCTTCGCGCAGGTCCTGCGGGCCGAGCTGGCGCACCGCGGGGTGGGTGTCGGCACCGCGTACCTCAGCTGGGCGGACACCGAGATGGTCCGGGCCTCCGACCGCCGGACGGTGATGCGGGAGCTGCGCGCCCACCTGCCGTGGCCCGCGTCGAAGACCTACGACGCCGGGCCGGTGGCCGACCGTATGGTCCGGGGCATCGAACGGCGGGCCGCCGCGGTCTACGCACAGCCGTGGCTGCGGGCGGGCCAGGCGGTGCGCGCCGTCCTGCCGGGGATCGTGGCCGAGGGCTCCCGCCGCGCGTTCCTGCGCCTGGCGGGCCACGCCGACCTCACGCCGACGGGGCTGCTCGGGGCGGGCGGCCGGGCGGCCGAGGCGTCCGCCGACGCCCGCTTCTGACCGTTCACAGTACGGGGGTCTCGTCTCCGGCCGTACGCGGTACGGGGGTCTCGTTCCCGGCCGTTCGCGGTACAGGAGCCTCGATTCCATCCGTTCGCGGTACGGAGGACGGCGCGGCCGTTCGGCGCAACCGGCGCGGCGGGCCCGCCGCACCCGGGACAAGCTCGGGACATGGACCAAGCATCGGCTCCCCGGGCCCGGCTCGGGCTCGTCTTCCTGCTGTCGGCGGCCGGGATCGCCGCTGCCCTCACCCCCGGCGCCGCGGCCCAGGATCGTACGGGCGCCGCGGCTCCCGCCGCCGCGGAGTCCGCCCGTACGGCCTCCGCCTGGCTGCCCTACTGGGACGACACCAAGGCCGCCTACCGTGACGCGCTCCAGCACGCCGCGCAACTGCACACCGTCAGCCCCTTCTGGTACCGGGCCACCTCCGCCACCACCATCAAGAGCCAGCACGGCGCGGGCGACAAACAGGTCATCGCGGGCCTGCACCAGGCCGGGATCAAGGTCGTACCGACCGTCAACGAGTCCATGGACGCCACCGCGATGGCCGCGCTGCTGCACGACCGGTCCCGCCGCCACGCGCACATCGCGGCGCTGCTGCGGCTGGTGGCCTCGCGCGCGTACGACGGCATCGACCTCGACTACGAGACGATGGCGACCACCGGCAGCGCCCGGATGCGCGAGCGCGTGCGCACCGGGTACGCGCTGTTCGCCGACGAGCTGTGCGCCAGGCTGCACGCCAAGGGCAAGACCTGCGTCATCACGGTCATGGCCCGCACCGGCACCTCCGGCAAGGCGTACGACTACGCGCGCCTCGGCAAGGCCGCCGACCGCGTCCGCATCATGGGCTACGACCTGCACTGGGCCGAGGGCTCCCCGGGGCCGCTGTCCTCGCTCGCCTGGTACGAGGAGTTCCTGCGCTACGCCACCCGCATCGTGCCGCGCGACAAGCTCGAAGTGGCCTTCCCCGGGTACGGCTGGGACTGGACCCAGGGTGTCAAGGCCCGCGCCAAGCACCTGACCTGGAAGGAGGCGGAGGCGCTGCGCCGCCGCAAGGGCGCCGCCTACCGCTTCGACACGAAGTCCGGCACGCCGCACTTCACGTACAAGGCGGGCCGGGCCGTGCACCACGTCTGGTACCAGGACGCACGCGGGGTCGCCGCGCACCTGCCCCTGCTGAGGAAGTACGGCGTACGGAACACCGGGCTATGGGCGCTCGGGTTCGAGGACCCGCGGTTCTGGAAGGCGCTGGGCGGCGAGTAGCCGCAGCGCCGCCTCGGACGGGCTGCCGGCCCGCGCGGTGAACATCAGCAGGCCCTGCCCGGACGCGTCCGGCGTGTGCAGCATCTCGAAGTCCAGCTCCATGGCGCCCACCAGCGGGTGGTGAAAACTCTTCACGCCGAAACTGCAATGGTTGACCGCGTGCCGCGACCAGAGCGTGCTGAACTCGGCGCTCTTCATGGACAGCTCGCCGATCAGCTCGGCCAACTGCTGGTCGTCCGGATGCTGCCCGGCCGCCATGCGCAGCGCGGCGACCGCCCGCCGGGTCTCCGTCTCGCGGTCCGGATACAGCTCGCGGGTGTGCGGGTCCAGGAACAGCAGCCGCTGGGCGTTGGGCCGGTCCAGCGGCCGTCCGGGGCTGTCGAAGTCCAGGTGGCCGGCGACCAGCGCGTGCCCCGCCGGGTTCCACGCCAGCACCTCGAAGCGCCGGCCGAGCGCCACGGCCGGCACCTCGCCGAGCGCGGCGAGCAGTTGGAGCGTGCCGGGGCGCGCCCTGTCGGGCCGTACGGCCGGGCGGCGGCGGGCCCGGGCGGGGCGGGCGAGGTCGCGCAGGTGCGCGCGTTCGTCCGGGGACAGCCGCAGGGCGCGGGCGAGCGCGTCGAGGACGCCGTCCGAGGCGTTGTGGCTCTGGCCCTGTTCGAGGCGGGTGTAGTACGCCACGCTCACCCCGGCCAGTTGTGCCAGCTCCTCACGGCGCAGGCCCGGCACGCGGCGCCGGGCGCCGTAGGAGATCAGGCCGACGTCCTCCGGCTGGAGGCGGGCGCGGCGGGTCCGGAGGAAGTTGCCCAACTCGGCGGTGGTGTCCATACGGGTCAGTGTCGTCCACCGGGCGGTGCGGAGCCTGCCCCTGCCGGTATCAGGCTCCGGGCGCCGCCGGTCGGGGAGTTCGACGGGCCGGGTATCAGGCTCCGGGCGCCGCCGGTCGCGTACCTCGACGCCCCAAGTACCAGGCTCTGGGCGCTGCCAGGCCGCGGACCGCGGCGCCCCCCGGTACCAGCCTGCCCGCGATCGGCTGTTCCCTCAGGGATACCGACCGCTTAGTATGCCGAGGGTCGCGGGACCCCGGCGCGATCCGGCACCCCGCGCTCCCCGCGTACCCGAGGTCTGTGGAGGCACCTGTGAAGGCATGGCGCGTACACGAGAACGGCGAGCCTCGCGAGGTGATGCGGCGGGAAGAAGTGCCGGACCCGCGGCCCGGGCCGGGACAACTGCTGCTGCGGGTGCGGGCGGCCAACGTCAACTTCCCCGACGCGCTGCTGTGCCGCGGCCAGTACCAGGTACGTCCGCCGCTCCCCTTCACGCCGGGCGTGGAGATCTGCGGCGAGGTGCTCGCCGCGGGTGAGGGCGCGTCCGCCGAGGTGGGCGCCCGGGTCCTGGCCCAGCCCCCGCTGCCGGACGGCGGCTTCGCCGAACTGGCCCTCGCGGACGCCGCGACGGTACGCCCCGCACCGGACGCCCTGGACGACGCGGAGGCGGCCGCGCTGCACATCGGCTACCAGACCGGCTGGTTCGGCCTGCACCGCCGGGCCCGTCTCCAGCCCGGCGAGACGCTGCTCGTGCACGCCGCCGCGGGCGGGGTCGGCAGCGCCGCCGTCCAGCTCGGCAAGGCCGCGGGGGCGCGGGTCGTCGGGGTGGTGGGCGGCCCCGACAAGGCGGCCGTCGCCCGTGAACTGGGCTGCGACGTGGTGCTGGACCGCCGTACCGACGATCTCGTGGCCGCCGTCAAGGAGGCGACCGGCGGCCGGGGCGCGGACGTGGTCTACGACCCGGTGGGCGGCGACGCGTACGCCAAGTCCGTCAAGTGCGTCGCCTTCGAGGGCCGTATCGTGGTCGTCGGATTCGCCAGCGGCGCCGTACCGGCCCCTGGCCTCAACCACGCCCTCGTGAAGAACTACACGATCCTCGGCCTGCACTGGGGCCTGTACAACACCAAGGACCCGGCCGCGGTCGACGCCTGCCACGAGGAGCTGACCAAGCTGGCCGCACAGGGCGTCATCAAGCCGCTGATCGGCGGCCGGGTGCCGCTGTCCGGCGCGGCCGAGGCGGTCCAGCGCGTCTTCGACGGCACCACCACCGGCCGCCTCGTCGTCGTCCCCGGTCTGGAGGACGCGTGATGACCGAGGAGCACCCCGAGGCCGGGAGCCTCGACGCCGAAGGACTGCGCCGCCGCACCGCCGACCTGCTCGCCGCCCACCCGCCCGCCACCACCGACCCGCTCGCCTTCCTGCGCGCCCGCTTCGACGCCGGGCTGGCCTGGGTCCACTTCCCCCCGGGCCTCGGCGGACTCGACGCGCCGCGCGCGCTCCAAGTCGTCGTGGACACCGAGCTGGAGGCGGCGGGCGCACCGGACAACAACCCCCGCCGCATCGGCATCGGCCTGGGCATGGCCGCCCCCACCATCCTCCGCTTCGGCACCGACGAGCAGAAGAAGCGCTTCCTGCGTCCGCTGTGGACCGGCGAAGAGGTGTGGTGCCAGCTGTTCAGCGAACCCGGCGCCGGATCGGACCTGGCCGCGCTCGCCACCCGCGCCGTACGGGACGGCGACCACTGGACGGTGGACGGCCAGAAGGTCTGGACGTCCGGCGCCCACCAGGCCCGCTGGGCGATCCTCATCGCCCGTACGGACCCGGAGCTGCCCAAGCACCGCGGCATCACCTACTTCGTGTGCGACCTGACCGACCCCGGCGTCGACGTACGGCCGCTGCGGCAGATCACGGGCGAGGCCGAGTTCAACGAGGTCTTCCTGACGGGCGTACGGATTCCCGACGCGCACCGCCTGGGCGAGGTGGGGGAGGGCTGGAAGGTCGCGCAGACCACGCTGATGAACGAGCGGGTGGCGATCGGCGGTGCCCGCATGCCGCGCGAGGGCGGCATGATCGGCGTGGCCGCCCAGGCCTGGCGGGCACGACCGGAAGCGCGTACCCACGACCTCCACCAGCGGCTGCTCGGCCTGTGGGTGGAGGCCGAGGTCGCCCGCCTCACGGGGGAGCGGCTGCGTCAGCAGCTCGCGAAGGGGCAGCCGGGGCCGGAAGGCAGCGGCATGAAGCTGGCGTTCGCCCGGCTGGCGCAGCAGATCAGCGGCTGGGAGGTGGAGTTCCTGGCCGAGGACGGGCTGGCGTACGACGACTGGACGCTGCGCCGCCCCGAGGGAGTGGACTTCACCGGACGCGAGGCCGGCTACCGCTACCTGCGCGCCAAGGGCAACTCCATCGAGGGCGGCACCTCCGAGGTGCTGCTGAACATCGTCGCCGAACGCGTCCTGGGGCTGCCGCCCGAGCCGCGCACCGACAAGGACGTCGCGTGGAAGGATCTCCCCCGATGACCGCTCCGAGCAGGGCCCAGGCCGCCCCCGCGCAGCCCGGCGCCGCCCCCGACCTCCTCTACTCGGAGCCGGAGGACGACCTGCGGGCCGCCGTCCGCTCGCTGCTCACCGACCGCGGCGGCCCGGCCGCCGTCCTCGCCGACCTGGAGAGCGGCCGGACGCACGACACCGGACTGTGGCGCGCGCTGGCCGCCGACATGGGCACGGCCGGACTGCTGGTCCCCGAGAAGCTCGGCGGGCAGGGCGCGAGCGCCCGCGAGGCCGCCGTCGTGCTGGAGGAACTGGGCCGCTCGGTGGCGCCCGTTCCGTACCTGACCAGCGCGGTCCTGGCCGTGACGGCGCTGCTCGGCTGCGAGACGGACCGCCCGGAAGTGGCCGCGCCGCTCGCCGCGCTCGCCGAAGGGCACAGCGTCGGCGTGCTCGCCGTGCCCCTGCCGACGGCTCCGGGCACCCTGCCGGAACCGGCCGTACGGGCCGACGCGGACGGTGCGCTGAGCGGCGAGGTGACCGGCGTCGCGGACGCCGCAGCGGCGGACGTGCTGCTCGTGCCGGCCGACGGCCCGTACGGATACGCGCTGTACGCCGTGGACGCGAATGCCAACGGGGTGCGGACCGCGCCCGGCACACCGCTCGACCTGACCCGCACCCCGGCCCGGGTCACCCTCGACCGCGCCGCCGGACGGCTGCTGGCCGGACAGGACACGGCTCGGGCGGCGGTGACCGGGGCCCTGCTCGCGGGCGCGGGGCTGCTCGCCTCCGAACAGCTCGGCATCGCCGAATGGTGTCTGGCCGAAACCGTGCGGCACACCGCCCAACGCACCCAGTTCGGGCGCCCGGTCGGCTCGTTCCAGGCGCTCAAGCACCGGATGGCCGCGCTGTGGCTGGAGGTCGCCTCGGCCCGGGCGGCGGCCCGCAACGCCGCCGACGCGCTGGCCACCGGCAGCCCGGACGCGCGGGTGGCGGTGGCGGTCGCGCAGGCGTACTGCGCGCCCGTCGCGGTGCGCGCGGCCGAGGAGTGCATCCAGCTGCACGGCGGCATCGGCATGACCTGGGAGCACCCCGCGCACCTGTTCCTCAAGCGCGCCAAGGCCGACGAGATCGCCCTCGGCACCCCGGGACGGCACCGCGCGGCCCTCGCGGAACTGGCGGACCTCCAGGCGCCGTAGCGGCTTCCGGCGCGCTCGGCTCAGCCCCGTACGGCCGGTTCCGCAGCGGACCGTGCGGGGCGTCGGGCGTCCTGCTGACGGCGAGGGCGGTCCTCGGCCGGCTCCCGCAGGCTGAAAGAATGGCCCTATGCAAGACATTTACGGCTTTCCCGGCATGGACGAGACCGACTCCGTACTGCGGGACCTCCTCGCAGAGCACAAGGCCGAGCGGGCGGCGCAGGTCCTGACTGCCGAGGAGGCCGCGGCATTCGCCAACTGGACGCGGGTGTCCGCCGAGGAGGAGACGCGCTGGCTGGCCGAGCTGTCCGGCGACGACGGCCTGCTCGGGTTCGAACCGCCGGCGCGCCCCGACAGTGCCTGGGTCCTGAACGCCATGTACGAGGTCCCGCGGCGCCCGGCCGACGCGGCCGCGGAGAACGCCGGGAACGACGAGACGGGCTGGCACACGCCGCCGGCGCCTGACTGGCGGCGCCTTCGCTGGGCGGAGCTGGCCGGACACCTCGGCGTCCCGGTCGTCAAGGAAGGCTCTCGTCCCGACCGTTACCAAGTGCGCCCCCGCGGCACCAGGGACCCCGGCCTGCCGGGCGACGTCCTGTGGCCGGAAGAGGGCAGCCTCGACTGGGAGACCTGGCACCGGCTGATCGATCTGCTCATCGAGCAGAGCCCGGAGGGTGCGGACACCCGCTGCCTGGTCCACTTCTGCCGGAACATGTTCTACTACCACGTCCCCACGGTGCTGGCAGGCCGCCTGGGCGATGCGTACGGCCTGATCCACCACCCCGACCTGGGGGCCTACAGCCCCTCCAACGTCTGGCCGGAGGACCGGTCGTGGGTCACCTTCACCCACTACGACCTGCACGGCACCAAGGTCGCGGGACCCACCTCGTTGATCGAGGCCCTCCTCGCCGACCCCGGTCTCGAAGCGCTCCGGCTTCCGTGGGCGCCCTGAACCGTACGCGGCAGCTCTGAACCGTCCGCGGTCGGTGTGTGTCGGTGTGTCCTACCCGACGAGACTCAACGGCCCGCTGACGTCGCTCTCCTTGCCGTCCTGGGTCGTCACCTCGACCGTGTAGGAGGTGCCCGGCGGCACGGTGGGCAGGGTCGCCAGGGCCTCGCCGGCCTTCTTGTCGCCCGCCTTGGGTGCCACCAGCGACAGCCGGTCGTGTCCGCCGGACGGCGTGCGGGCGCTCAGCCAGACGTCCACCTCCTTCCCGGTGGTGTTCGACCACTGGACGAGGAGGCTGCCCGCCACCTTCGCACTGGAGCCGGCGGCCGGTGCCGTGACCTTCAGGGCCGGATCGGCGGCGGACGGGGCGGCGGCCGGTCCGACCGCGAGGGCGGCCGCCACGGCGGCGGTGGCGGCTCCGACGACTATGCCCTGGGCCTTCGCCGTACGCATGATGACCTCCGTTTCGTCGGGGGCGGTCGGGCGAAGCCTCCCCGCGCGATGAGATCATCACCGGTGCCGGGGTGACGGCCACCTCACCGGGGGCCCTTGAGCGGCCGGGGCGCCACGGCTGTACGACACTGTGTCCGCGCGGCGGTAGCGCGCCCGGTGTCCGGGTGCGTGCGGCACGGCTCCGCCCGTTACGCAACCGTTATGTCTAAAAAGTGCGGTTCGGGTAGCGTCGTCATCATGAAGATCGCACCCCGTCGCCCCTCGGCCTCTGGGACGGCGCTCCGCCGGTACCCGCAGGCCGGCCCGGCGTCCCTGCTGGCCGCCGTCCTCCTGGCGGTGCTCACCGCCGTGGCCCCCGGCGCGCGGGCCGCCGGAGGGCTCGACGAGGCGGCGGACGCCCTGAAGAAGGGCCCGGTGTACGTGGACCCGCGGGCGTCCGGCGAGCTGTCGTCCGCCGACGCGGACGCCCTCGCCAAGAAGATCAAGGACTCCGGGAAGCCGGTCTTCGTCGCGGTGCTGCCCAAGGCAGCCGAGTACCGGCCCCGCACCCTTCTGAGCGACCTGCGCACCAAGACCGGCATCAGCGGCGTCTACGCCGTCGAGCTCGGCGACCAGTTCAACGCCGGTGCCGACGCCCGGGTGATGTCGCACAACTCCGTACGCAACCTCGTCGGCGCGGTCCAGCGCTCCAACTACGGCACCGCCAAGGAACGCCTGAACAGCTTCGTGGACACCGCCACCCAGCAGGCGTCCGGCCACGAGCCGGCCTCCTGGGGCGGCGACGGCGCCGGTGTCGGCACCGGCGCGCTCGTCGGCCTGGGCGCGCTGGTGGTGGTCGGCGGCGGTGGCGCCTTCGAGCTGCACCGCCGCAACAAGAAGCGGCGGGCCGAGGAGGAGCGGGCCGCGCTGGAACAGCTGCGTGTCGTGGTGGACGAGGACATCACCGCCTTCGGCGAGGAACTGGACCGGCTCGACTTCACCCCCGGCGAGCCCGGCGCCGACGACGCGATGCGGGCCGACTACAGCCACGCGCTGGACGCGTACGAGAACGCCAAGTCGGCGATGGCCCGCGCCGAGCGCCCCGGTGACGTCGAGCAGGTCACCAAGGCCCTGGAGGACGGCCGGTTCGCGCTGGCCACGCTGGCCGCGCGGCGCGAGGGCAAGCCGCTGCCCGAACGCCGGGTGCCGTGCTTCTTCGACCCGCGGCACGGGCCGTCCGTCGCGGACGCGGAGTGGGCGCCGAACGGCGCGGCACCGCGTACGGTCCCGGTCTGCGCCGCCGACCAGGCGCGCCTGGCGGACGGGCAGGAGCCGATGGCCCGCACGGTGCAGACCGAGTACGGGCAGCGTCCTTACTGGGACGCGGGCCCGGCGTACGGCCCCTGGGCGGGTGGCTACTTCGGCGGCGGCATGCTGCCGGGCCTCCTCATGGGCACCATGCTCGGCAGCGTCATGATGGGCCCGTCCGCCTACGCCTCCGACTTCGGCGGCGGCCAGCAGGGCGCGGAGGGCGGTGACGTCTCCGGGGCGGACTTCAACCCGGACGACTTCTCCGGCGGCTTCGGCGGCGGCGGGGACTTCGGCGGCGGCGACAGCGGCGGCGGCTTCGGCGGCGGAGACTGGTGACGCGCGCCGCCCGGCCGGTGGCGGCTACCGGCTGACCGGCGCCGCCCGCACCCGCTTCGCGCCCAGGAACCGTGCGTAGCGGGCCCGCCGGGCGAAGTCCGCGTACGTCCACACAGCGGGCCGTCCGGCCTCCTTGCACAGGTGCAGCACCTGGCCGGGCGCCAGGTGCACGCCCACGTGCGCCCCGTACCCGGCGGGCCGTCCCGGCGCCTCCCCGGCGTCGAAGAGCACCAGGTCCAGCGGGAGCGGCGGACCGGCCCGTACGGTCGCCACGGTGTCGGCCCACAGTTCGGCGGACCGCAGCGGCGGCACCTCGCGTCCGAAGTGGCGCAGCACGGCGTAGGCGTAGAGCTGGCAGTTGGCGCCCGCCGTCACGTCGTACGGATGGCGGCCGCCCGGCAGCGGGCCGGCACCGGGGTGCCGGGAGCCGGTGTACGGCACGTCCCGCAGGGCGGCGGGCAGGCGCGAGAGCGGGTCGGAGGTCATCCGCCCATCGTGCCGGGCTCGGTGGTGGGGGGTGGCGAGGATTCCGCTTCTCACATGTTGTTTAATTGCCTGCACTTTGCAACAACATACGGTCTTCAGTAGGGAGTGGGCATGAGGTCCCGGTCGATACGCTCAGCGGCCGCCACGGCACTGGCGGGAACGGTGGCGCTCACGGCGGCGGCCTGCTCGACGCCCGGCAGCGGCAAGGGCGGCGCGTCCGGTGCCCAGGACTCCGCCGTGGTCGGCATCGCCTACGAGCCGGAGTCGCTGAGCCCGCTGCTGGGCTACGGCAAGGACGGCAACTCCAAGATCTTCGACGGGCTGCTCACCCACGACGCGGACATGAAGCTGAAGCCCGCGCTGGCCGCGAAGCTGCCCGAGGTCTCCGACGACGGCAAGACCTGGACGTACACGCTGCGCGACGGCGTGACCTTCAGCGACGGCAAGCCCTTCACCGCCGACGACGTGGTCTTCACCTACGAGACCATCCTCGACGCGAAGACCAACAACGCCTCCAAGGCCGAACTGGACGCCCTGGAGAAGGTCGAGAAGAAGGACGCCCGCACCGTCGTCTTCCACCTGAAGTACCCCTACGCGCCCTTCGCCGAGCGCACCGTCCTGCCGATCGCCCCGCAGCACGTCGCGGGCAAGCAGGACATCAACCACGGCTCCTTCACCACCGCGCCGATCGGCACCGGCCCCTACATCCTCACCAAGTGGTCCAAGGGCGAGAAGCTGTCCTTCAAGGCCAACCCGCACTACTGGGGCGGCGCCCCCAAGGTGAAGAACTTCACCATGGCGATCATCAAGGACGACGACGTACGCGCCACCCGGCTGCGCTCCGGCGACCTCGACGGCGCGATCCTGCCGCCCAACCTCGCCGCCACCTTCAAGTCCGACCAGGACAAGAAGTCCCTGGCCGCCAAGACCTTCGACTACCGCACCGTCACCCTGCCCACCGCCAACAAGGTCACCGGAGACAAGGCCGTCCGCCGGGCCCTGGACATCGCGGTGGACCGCAAGGCCATGGTCGACGGCATCCTCGACGGCGCCGGCAAGCCCGCCTACGGGCCCGTGCCGACCGACAGTCCCTGGTTCGCCAAGGGCGCCGAGCGCACCCACGACCTGAAGAAGGCCGAGCAGATCCTCGACGACGCCGGCTGGAAGAAGGGCGAGAACGGCATCCGCGCCAAGGACGGACAGCCCGCCTCGTTCAAGCTCTGGTACCTGGCCGGCGACAAGCTCCGCCAGGAGCACGCGCTCGCCTTCGCCTCCGACGCCAAGAAGGCCGGCATCGAGGTGAAGGTCGAGTCCGGCCCCTGGGAAGCGATCATGCCGAACATGAAGACCGACGCGGTCCTCGCGGGCGGCGGCAGCCCCGCCGACCCGGACTTCGACCAGTACCTGCTGCTGCACTCCTCGCTGGCCGGCGACGGCTTCAACAACATGTCGCGCTACGACAACCCCAAGGTCGACAAGGCGCTGGTGGACGCCCGCCGCACCGACGACAAGGCCGCGCGCAAGGCCGGCTACGACGCCGTGCAGCGCGAACTCGTCGACGACCCGGCGTACGTCTTCCTCACCCACATCGACCACCTCTACGTGGTCAAGGACCGGTGGAAGGACCTCACCACCCAGGTCGAGCCGCACGACCACGGCCTGGCCTCCGGCCCGTGGTGGAACGTGGAGGACTGGCAGCCCGCCACGTGAGCCGCCTCGCACAGCTGCCCTGGGGCCCCATGGCGCGGATGACGGGACGGCGCGCTCTGTTCGCCGTACCCGTCCTCCTCGCCGTCACCCTCGGCGTGTTCGCCGTCGCGGCCGCCGCGCCCTTCGACCCGGTCAGGGCGTACGCGGGCACCGCCGGGCTCACCGCCTCCCAGGCGAACCTCGACCAGATCCGGCAGAATCTCGGCGTCGACCAGCCGCTGCTGGGCCGCTGGTGGCACTGGCTGACCGGCGCGCTCACCGGCGACCTCGGCGACTCCGCGACGCTGCGCGCGCCCGTCTCGCAGGTCATCGGCGAACGCATCGGCTGGTCGGTGCTGCTGTGCGCCCTGGCGTTCGTGACCGCCATCGTCCTGGGCACGCTGCTGGGCGTCCTGGCGGCCCGGCGGCCCGGCTCGATGCTGGACCGCGCCGTCACCTCCGCCGCGTACACCCTGGAGGCCGCCCCGCCGTTCTGGCTCGGACTGCTGGCCGTCTGGCTGTTCGCGCTCAAGCTCGGCGTGCTGCCGGCCGGCGGGCTGACCGACACCGGCAGCGAGGTCGCCACGGCCGGCCAGATCGCGCGCCATGTCATCCTCCCGGCCCTGGTCCTCGCCGTCTCCCAACTCCCCTGGTTCGTGCTGTACGTACGGCAAGGGGTCGGAGACGCCCTGGAGGAGGACCCGGTGCGCGGCGCGCGGGCCCGCGGCCTCGGCGAGCGCACCGTCCTGTTCCAGCACGCCCTGCGCTCCGGGCTGCTGCCGGTCCTCACCCTGATCGGTTCGCGGGTACCGGAACTGATCACCGGCGCGCTGCTGGTGGAGTCCGTCTTCAGCTGGCCGGGCATCGCCGCCGCCACCGTCGACGCGGCGACGAGCGTGGACTTCCCGCTGCTGGCCGCGCTGACGGTGCTCGCCACGATCGCCGTGCTGATCGGCAACCTGCTCTCCGACCTGATGTACGGACTCGCCGACCCGAGGGTGGGCTTCGATGGCTGAAACGGCTGAGACGGTGCAGGCACCCAGGAAGACGGCGGCCGGCACTCCCGCCGCCACCCACTGGCACCAGCGCCCCGCACGGCGCGGCGGCACCCGTACCCGGGCCCTGCGCGTCCGCACCTCCGCCGTCCTGGTGGCGGCCGTCGTGCTGGCCGTGCTCGTCGTCCCCCTCCTGTTCCCCCTGGACCAGCAGGCCGTCGACCTCGCCGCCAAACTCCGGGCGCCCTCCCTCTCCCATCCCTTCGGCACCGACGACGTGGGCCGCGACCTGCTGCTGCGCTGTGTGTACGGGCTGCGCGTCTCGCTGCTGGTCGGCGTGGTCGCGGCGCTCGTCGCCACCGTCATCGGCACCGCGGTCGGCGCGCTGGCCGGAGCGCTCGGCGGCTGGGCGGACCGCGCCGTGATGCGCGTCGTGGACCTGTTCTCGTCCGTACCGCACCTGCTGCTCGGCATCTTCATCGTGGCGATGTTCCGGCCCGGCGTCTGGCCCGTGATCATCTCGGTGGCGCTGACCCACTGGCTGTCCACCGCCCGGATCGTCCGGGCCGAGGTGCTCTCCCTGCGCTCGCGCCCGTACATCGACGCGGCCGTCTCCGGCGGCGCCTCGCGGTGGCGGGTCGCCGTCCGCCACCTGCTGCCGGGCGTACTGCCGCAGGCCGGACTCGCCGCCGTCCTGATGGTCCCGCACGCCATCTGGCACGAGTCCGCCCTGTCCTTCCTGGGGCTCGGGCTGCCCGCCCACGAGGCGAGCCTCGGCAACATGGTCAACAGCGCGCGCAGTTCGCTGCTCGCGGGGGACTGGTGGCCGACCCTCTTCCCGGGCCTGTTCATCATCGTCCCCACGCTGGCCATCGCGGGCCTGGCCGGCGTCTGGCGCGAACGCATCAACCCACGCCGCCGATCGGAGCTGATGCTGTGACCACG
This sequence comes from Streptomyces monomycini, assembly GCF_022271435.1. GTDB lineage: Bacteria > Actinomycetota > Actinomycetes > Streptomycetales > Streptomycetaceae > Streptomyces > Streptomyces monomycini. Next base: position 76,513 of record NZ_JAFIQY010000019.1, read on the forward strand.
CCGCCCGCACCCCCGGCCGCTCCCGTACTGTCCGTGCGCGACCTCTCCGTACGCTTCCGGATGCGCGGCGGGCGGCACGTCGCCGCCGTCACCGACGTCTCCTTCGACCTCGCGCCCGGCCAGTGCCTCGCGCTCGTCGGTGAGAGCGGCTGCGGAAAGTCCGTCCTGGCCTCCGCGCTGCTCGGCCTCCTGCCGGGCAACGCGCAGACCGCGGGCACCGCACACCTGGACGGCACGGAACTGCTCACCGCCTCCGAACGCGAACTGTCCCGCTCCGTACGCGGCCGCCGCATCGGCCTGGTGCCCCAGAGCCCCGCCGCCCACCTGACCCCCGTTCGCACCGTGCGGGCGCAGCTGGAGGAGACCGTCCGGGAGCTGACCGGCACCCCCAAGCACGCGCTGCGGGCCGCCGCCGAGCAGGCCGCGGCGCGCGCCGCTTTCCCCGCCGACCACCTCGACCGCCACCCGCACGAACTCTCCGGCGGCCTCGCCCAGCGCGCCGCCACCGCCCTCGCGCTGGTCGGCGACGCCCCGCTGCTGCTCGCCGACGAACCGACGACCGGCCTGGACCGCGACCTGGTGGACCGTACGGTCGACGAACTGCGCCGCCACATCGACGCGCCCGGCGGCACCGGAGGCGTCGGCACCGGAGGCGTCGGCACCCCCGGGGACACCGGAGGCGTCGGGCGCGCCCTCCTCATGATCACCCACGACCTGGCGGCGGCCGAGCGGATCGCCGACCGGGTGGCCGTCATGTATGCGGGACGGATCGTCGAACTAGCGGAAGCGGCGGACTTCTTCGGCGCCCCCGGGCCCCGTCATCCGTATGCGCGCGGCCTGCTCGACGCCCTCCCGGACCGCGCCTTCACCCCCATCCCCGGCATGCCCCCGGAACTGGGCGACCTCCCGCCGGGCTGCGCCTTCGCCGCCCGCTGCGACCGGGCCACGGACCGCTGCACGAGCGTCGTGCCCGCGCTGACGGACGGCGCCGCCTGCCACCACCCGCCGGGAACGCCGGGGGAGCCCGTGGCCGCCGTACGAGAGGGAGCAGCCGGTGCTTGAACTGTGTGCCGTCACCGCCGGGTACGACCGCGCCCGCCCCGTCGTCCGGGACGTCTCGCTGCGCGTCGAAGCCGGCGAGGCCGTCGGCCTGCTCGGCCCCAGCGGCTGCGGCAAGTCGACCCTGGCCCGGGTGGCCGCGCTGCTGCACCGCCCGGACGCCGGCACCGTCGTCCTCGACGGCCGGCCCGTCAGCGGCTACCGCCACCGCGCCACCCCCGCCGAGCGCACCGCGTACGGCGTGGTCTTCCAGCAGCCCCGGCTGTCCGCCGACCCGCGCCTGCGCCTCGCCGACCTGATCACCGAACCCCTGCGCGCCACCGGCCGCCGCACCGAGGCCCCCACCCGCCTCGCCGAACTGGCCCCCACCGTGGGCCTCTCCAGCGACCTCCTGTCCCGCCGCCCGCACGAGGTCAGCGACGGCCAGCTGCAACGCGCCTGCCTGGCCCGCGCCCTGGTCCTGCGTCCGCGCTGGCTGATCTGCGACGAGATGACCGCGATGCTGGACGCGTCGACGACGGCCGCGCTGGTGGCGGTGGTCGAGGACTACCGGCGCGAGTCGGGGGCGGGACTGCTGGCGGTGGGACACGACCGCGTCCTGCTGGAGCGGTGGTGCGACCGGACGGTGGGGTGGGGGGAGCTGGGCTCCTCCGGGGCGGGCGGCTGAGCGGGCACGGACAGCCTCCCCGGAACTCCCGGTCACACGTCCCAGGCGACCGGCAGGCGCTTGACCCCGTAGATGTCCGCGGTCTCCGGGCGCAGGCCGACCTCTTCGGCCGGTACGGCCAGGCGCAGCGTGGGGAAACGGTTGACCAGCGCGGGGAACGCGACCCGCATCTCGACACGGGCCAGCTGCTGGCCCAGGCACTGGTGGATGCCGTGGCCGAAGGCCAGGTGCCCGCCGCCCTGCCGCCGGAGGTCGAGCACATGGGGATCGGCGAAGCGCTCGGGGTCACGGTTGGCGGTGTTGAGCGACAGGATCACCGGCGAGCCGGCTTCGATGGTGTGGCCGCCCAGTTCGACGTCCTCCAGCGGCATCCTCATGAACGTCTTGGCGACGCTCAGATACCGCAGCAGCTCCTCCACGGCCCGGTCGGCGAGCGCGGGATCGCCGCGCAGCGCGGCCAGCTGCGCCGGGTTCCGCAGCAGCGCGAAGGTGCCCAGTGCCAGCATGTTCGCGGTGGTGTCGAGCCCGGCCGCCAGCAGGATCAGGCTCATCCCGCGCAGCTCCTCCTCGGTCAGGTCGCTGTCGGTGAGTTCGCTGAGCACGTCGTCGGTGGGGTGCGCGCGCTTGGCGGCCACCAGCTCCGCGAGATAGTTCTGCACCGCGGTGTACGCCGCTATCAGCTCCTCGTCGGTCGTCTCCCCGTTCATGAACGACCCGATCTGCTCCTGGAAGGCGGCCCGGTCCTCGTACGGCACTCCCAGCAGCTCACAGATCACGATGGCGGGGATGGGCTTGGCGAACGCGCTCACCAGGTCCGTCGGAGGCCCGGTCTTCTCCATGGCGTCGAGGCAGTCGTCGGTGATCTGCTCGACGCGTTCGGTGAGCATCCGCATCCGCCGGACGGTGAACTTGCCCGCCAGCGGCTTGCGGTACCGCCGGTGCTCCGGGTCGTCCGTGAGGAGGAACTCGCCGGGCGGCGCCGGAGGGACCTCGATGTCGCCGTAGTCGATGGTCGGGTGGTAGCGCATCAGCTCCTTGCGTGAGCTGAACCGCGGGTCGGCCAGGACCGCGCGGACCAGGTCGTATCCGGTGATCAGCCAGCCGGGTTTCCCGCCCGGGAAGGTGTAGCGGCTGATCGGGCCGTGCCGGCGGGCGTCGGTCAGCTCGGCCGGCGGGGCGAACGGACAGCCGGACCTGCGGCCTGTCGGCAGCGTGGGGACGGTGTGGAGGGACTCGCTCATGACCGCTCTCCTCATGTCGCGATAGTACGCGTTTTGGCGCAGCTCGAAAGCTACGTTGCGTTCAACATCACGTCAATCACCCGATATGCATCGATGCAGGTGGGGAGTGGAATATTGGTGCAATGACGCTGCCTTCGAATGCAACGTGCCGTTGCAATGGGAGGAGGCGAAGGCAATACTGCCGCCATGCCAGGAGGACGACTGACCCAGCAGGACCGCCAGCGCGTCGCGGCCGGACTCGCCGACGGGCTCACCTACGCCGAGATCGCCAGGCGGCTCGGCCGGCCGACCTCGACGGTCAGCCGGGAGGTCGCACGCAACGGCGGCGCCGGCGGCTACCGGCCTCAGCAGGCGCACCGGGCGACGGCCCGGCGGGCGCGGCGCGGTACACCGGCACCGCCCCAAGCGCCCGGAGGGCCGGACGGCGCGGTGGAGCAGGAGGTGATCGAGCTGGCGGTGCGGGCGGGACTGCCGAGGATCACGGCGCGTGTGCACGTCGACCTGCTGCTCTCCGAGGACGGCAGGCGCACCGCGGCCGAGCTGACCCGCAGGCTCGGCGTCAGCCCGGCCTCCGTGTCCGTGGCCGTGAACTACCTGGTGCAGCACGGATACGTGCGGCGCGAGCGCGACCCGCACCGGCGCCGCGACGTCTACGTGGTCGACGACGACGCCTGGTACCACTCGGTCGTGCTCAGCGCCCAGCGGACGCTGGAGTCGGCGCGGGCCGCACTGGCGGCGGCGGAGGCGCTCGGGCCCGGCAGCCCCGTGGGGGAACGGCTGGCCAGGTCGGGGACGTTCCTGGAACGGGTCGTCCTGGACCAGCGGGAATCGGCCGACCGCTGGCGCTTCCTCCTGTCGTGACGCCTGTCGTGACGCGTGTCGTGATGGGGCGTCCGCCGCGGTGTGCCAGAGCTTGCGAGGGCGCGGGTCAGGGCGCGCCGTAGCGGGCCCTGAGGTGTCGGCGGGCGGTCTTGCCGGTGCCGGAGCGGGGGAGGTCCGGGGCGATGACGGCGGAGCGGGGGATCTTGTAGCGGGCCAGGCGGCCGGTCAGGGAGGCGAGGACCTCGGCCGGGTCGAGGGTCGCTCCCGGGGCCGCCACCAGGACCGCGAGGCCGACCTCGCCCCACTCGGGGTCGGGTACCGGGATCACGGCGCAGTCGGCGACGTCCGGGTGGGCCAGCAGCGCGTGCTCGACCTCGGAGGGATAGATGTTCTCGCCGCCCGAGATGATCACCTCTTTGATGCGGTCGACGATGGTCACTCCGCCGTCGGTGTCCGTGCGGGCGGCGTCGCCCGTGCGCAGCCAGCCGTCCGTGAAGGCCGCTTCGGTTTCGTGCGGGCGGTTCCAGTAGCCGGTCATGACGTTGGGGCCGCGGACGAGGAGTTCGCCGACGGCGTCGGTGGAGGGGGCGGGTGCGGACGTGGGGGCGGGCGCGGGGGCGGGGTGCGCCACGCGGACGTCGGTGAAGAAGTGGGGGATGCCTGCGCGGCCCCGGCCGGGGTCGGTGCGGCCGTCGTGGGTCAGCAGGACGCCAGGGGCCGCCTCGGTCATGCCGTACCCCTGGCGCAGGGTGAGCCCGCGGTGGGCGTAGGTGTCGATCAGGGACCGAGGGGTCGGCGCTCCGCCGCACACCAGGGTGCGCAGGGACGACAGGTCGGCGTCCGGCCAGCGCGGGTGGGCGGCGATCCGGCGGAACATCGTGGGGACGCCGAACAGGGACGTGACGCGGTGCCGTTCGACGGCTTCGAGTGCCGCGCCCGCGTCGAAGGTCTCCAGCAGGACGCACGTGCCGCCCTTCAGCAGCACCGGCAGGGCCTGCATGCCCAGGGCCGCGGCGTGGTAGAGCGGCGCGGCGACCAGGGCGGTCTCGTCGGCCGTCAGGTCCTCGTCGATCAGGACGTTGACGGCGTTCCAGGTGAGGTTGGCGTGGGTGAGCACGGCGCCTTTGGGGCGGCCGGTGGTGCCGGAGGTGTAGAGGATGAGGCAGGGGTCGTCGGGCGCCACGGCTTCGTCGACCGGGACGGGCACGGGGGCGGAGGCGGGGGCGGGAGCGGTGCATCGGGGCGGGGGCACCTCGATCAGCCGTACGCCGCCGTCCGGGGGCGGGCCGGGGGAGCGGCCGCAGTGCAGCAGTACCCGGGCGCCGCAGTCCGTCAGTTGCCAGGCCAGTTCGGGCGGGGCGAGCCGTATGTTGAAGGGCACGAACACGGCGCCGAGCAGGCCGGTGGCGAAGAGGGACGCGAGGAACTCGGGCCGGTTGGCGCCGCGGAAGCCGACCCGGTCGCCCTTGCGTACGCCGTGCTGCCGCAGGGTGTGCGCGATGCACGCGGCGTGGGCGTGGAGGGCGGCGTAGGTCACCCGGAGCCCGCCGTCGTGGATCAGTGCGGTGCGGTGCGGTGTGCGCCGCGCCCGCCGTGCGGTCCAGGCGCCGATGCCTTGGTCGTGCATGGGTGTCCCTGTCCGGTCTGCTGCGGTGATCTGTTGCCGCGTCATCCGTTTGAGGAGGATGACCGAGTGACATGATATTACTGATGGTAATTCATTGATGACACTGTGTATTCCGAGTGTGGGGAGGCTGTGGTGGCCGCTGGTCCCGGTACGGCACTTCTGATGGACGCGCGGGTCCGCCTCAGTCCCGAGGCCGAGCGCATCGACACCCGGGGCGAGCCCCCGGTGTGGCGTGCCGAGCTGCCCGACGGCTCGCCCGTCTGGGTCGCGAGCGGATACGACGCCGCGCGCCGGGTGATGACGGACGGCGGCTTCGCCAAGCCGGCCGTCCGCGGTGGCGAGCGATGGACGCGCTATCTGGGGTTCACCGGTCCGCAGGTCACCGACAGCATCGTCCGCAGCATGCTGAACACCGACGGCGATCTGCACCGCCGGCTGCGGGAGCTGGGCGCGTCGGCGTTCACGCCCGACCGCGTACGGGCCGCCGTCGACCGCGCCGAAGAGACCGCGGAGGAGCTGCTGGACGCGATCGCCGGGCGCGGCCGCGCCGACCTCGTCCGCGAGTTCGCCCACCCGTTCGGCGTCCGGGCGGTCACCGGACTGCTGGAATATCCGCCCGACTTCGTCCGGCGCGCGCTGGAGCTGCGGCGCTGGGGCCCGTCGCCGCTGTTCGATCCCCCCGGCTCGCCCGATCGCGTGCAGTACGCGACCGACCGCGAAGCCATGAGTGAGCTGATGCACGACCTCGTCGCCTACCGGCGGCGCAGACCCGGGGCCGACGCCGTCAGCGCGATGATCGCGCACGCCGACGCCGCCGGCCTCGACGAAGGTCAGCTCACCTCCACCCTCTTCCTGCTGCTGGTCTCCGCCTACGAGCCCGTCGCCGACTTCCTCACGTCGAGCCTGTACGCGCTCTGGCACCGCCCCGACCTCCTCGCCGAGCCCGCCCAGGTCCTCGAAGGCTTCGACGAACTGCTGCGCTACACCTCGCCCCTGGCGGCCACCATGCCCCGCTTCGCCCTGGAGCCCACCGAGCTGTACGGCGCGGAGCTGGCACCGGGCGATGCCGTCATCGTGCACATCGCCCTCGCCAACCGGGACCCGCGACGGTTCGCCGCCCCCCACCGCCTCGATCTGACCCGGACCGTCGGCCAGGACCTCGCCTTCGCCCACGGCCCGCACTTCTGCCTCGGCAGCGGCCTCGCCGTCGGCCTGTGCCGTACCGCCCTCGGCGCCGTACTGCGCCGCCTGCCCGGTCTCGCCGCCGCCCAGCCGCTCGACACGCTGCCGTGGCAGCGCGGTTCCACCGGCGGCATCACCCACCTGCACGTCACCGCGGGCCTGACGGCGCTGCCCGTCACCTACCAGCCACAGTCCCGGCACGCGGTGGTCTCCTGATGGCCCGCGTCACCGGCCTGTCGGTCCTCACCGCGTACGGCCACGGCCCGGACGCCCTCTGGAAGGGCCTGACCTCCGCGACGCCCGCCACCTCCGCGGTCACCCGCTTCGACACCGCGCGCCACCGGGCCCGTCACGCCGCCACGCTCCCCGGCACCCCCGATCTGTACGGGGAGCTGGCCGATCTCATCGGTGAGGCCTGCGACCAGGCCGAACTGTCCCCCGACGACCGGGCTGCCACGCCGCTCGTCCTCGCCCTGCACGCGGGCCCGGACACGGCCTCCCTGGCCGTCGAACTGGCGGGCGCCTGCGGCCTGCGCGAGGTGCTCACCGTCCACACCGCCGCCTGCGCCGCTTCCAACACCGCCGTCGCCGAGGCGGCCCACCTCGTCAGGACCACGGCCGAGCGGCGGGCCGTCGTGGCCGGCGGCAGCTTCGTGGACGCGAGCATGTTCGCCGCCTTCGACAGCGCCGGCATCCTCGCCCCGGACGGCGTCTGCCGCCCCTTCAGCGCGGGCCGTGAAGGCCCGGTGCTGGGGGACGGCGCCGCCGCCGTGGTCCTCGAACAGACCGGCACCGCACCGCCGTGGGCCACCGTCCGCGGCTGGGGCAACGCCGCCGAGGCCCACCACGTCTGCCGCCCCCACCCCGACGGCCGGGGCCCCGCCGCGGCCGTCACCACCGCACTGCGCCGGGCCGGGGTCACCGGGGACCGGATCGGCTACCTCAACGCCCATGCGACCGCCACCCCCGCCTTCGACGCGGGCGAGGCCGCCGCCATCGTGAGCGCGCTCTCCCCGCACGGCGTACGGGTCCCCGTCAGCTCCACCAAGGCCCTGCACGGACACTGCCTGGAAGCCTCCGGCCTGGTCGAACTGGCCGTCTGCGCCCTCGCCTTCCGCCACGGGGAGCTGCCCGTCAACGCCAACCACCTCGGCCCGGACGAGGACTGCCCCCTCGATCTGGTGCTTGAACCGGGCCGCGCCCCGCAGTCCCGCTACGCGCTCAGCCTCAACAGCGGTTTCGGCGGTGTCTGCACGGCCCTCCTCCTGGCGATGCCGTAACCGCACCGTAGCCATGCCGCCACAGCCGTGCCGCCATCCCCGACCACCCCGTACCGCACGACGCCATGAGTGCGGAGGAGCCTCATGAGGACGCCATGGAACTGATCGTAGAGACCCGCGCCCAATGGCCGCCGGCGGACGACCCGGCAGCGCGCCTCCCGGAGGTCCCGCGCTTCGACACCTCCGCCTTCGCACCCCTGCTGGTGGCCGTCGGCGAACGCTGCCTCGCCGACCGCTACGGCACACCGCCGCTGCCCCCGGCGCTCGGCGCCCGCACCGCGCTCGTCCTCGCGGCCACCCGCGGCGACGTGGTCACCCAGACCGCCATCGACGACGCGGTGGCCGGACAGCAGCAGGTGCCCAAGCCCCTGCTCTTCCAGAACGTGCCCTCCACGGCGCTCGGCCACCTGAGCACCGTATGGGGCCTGACCGGCCCGCTCGTCGCCACGCTCGCCATCGGCGACCCGCTGGTCGCGGCCCGCACCGCCGCCGCGCGCGTCATCGCCGCCGGCGACGCCGACCAGGCCCTGGCCATCGCCGCCGACCCCGGCGACAGCCCGCGCTCGCCCGGCACGGCCTGGGCCCACCTGTTCACGGCCGGCCGGCGCTGACCGCCCGTACCGGCCGTACCGGGACCGGCTGCCCGCCGCGCTCCCGACCGTCACCGTTGCCGCGCATCCCCGCCCGCGGCGGCACCGTCGTCCCCACCCAAGGAAAGCGATGCCCTCGAACCTGCCGCCCTCCCCGGCCGAGCTGCGATTCCCCTCGGTCCTGACCCCCGAGACGCTCGAAACCGCTGCCGGGCCCGTCACCGTACGGCTCGACGAGGCCTCCCGCGCCGCCGTCGCCCGCAGCCACGACTACCTGCACACCTGCATCGCCGAGGGCCGCGAGATCTACGGCACCACCACCGGCTTCGGCCCCCTCGTCGTCTACGCGGGCCAGGACCAGGGCGCCGACCAGTGCGAGAACGTGCTCTGCCATCTCGAAGTCGGCCAGGGGCCCGACCTGGAACCGCCGGTGGTCCGGGCCGCCCTGCTCACCCGCCTGTGGAGCCTGGCCAAGGGCCGCTCCGGCGTGGCGCCCGCCGCCGTGCACGCCCTCGTGGCGATGCTCGGCACGTCCTTCGCGCCGGTGATGCCCGAGTACGGATCGGTCGGCGCCAGCGGTGACCTCGCACCGCTGGCCCACGCCCTCAGGTCCCTCCAAGGGCGGGGCGACGCCTACGTCGGCACCACCCGCATGACCGCGGCGAAGGCCCTCGCCGAGACCGGGCTGCTGCCCGTGGAACTCACCGGCAGGGACGCGCTCGGCATGGTCAACGGCACGTCCGTGACCGCGGCCGGTGCCGGGCTCGCGCTCGCCCAGCTGCACCGCTCGGTGGCCGCCGGCACCGCGCTGACCGCCCTGCTCGCCGGTGTCCTCGGCTGCCGTCCCGACTTCACCGCCCCCGAGATCTTCGAGGCGCTGGGCCATGAGGACACCGCCGAACGCGCCGCCGACCTGCGCGAACGACTCACCGGTCACGAACCGAGCGGCACCCGTGCCCTCCAGGAGCCCTACACCCTGCGCTGCGCGCCGCACATCCTCGGCGCCGCGGCGACCAGCCTGCGCCACGCCCGCCAGGTCGTCACCGACGACCTCAACGGCATCAGCGACAACCCCCTGCTCTTCCCCGAACGCGACGTCGTCGCGCACGGCGGCAACTTCTTCGGCCAGCAGGTCGCCTTCGTCGCCGATCTGATGTCCATCACCGCGGCCCAGCTCGCCAACCTCGCCGAACGCCAGCTGGATCTGCTGATCGACCCCCGCCGCAACGGCGGCCTCAACCCGATGCTCGCCGAGGACCCCGGCCGCGACCACGGCGTGCAGGGCATTCAGCTCGCCGCGACGTCCCTGGTGGTCGCGATGCGCCGGGCCGCGACCCCTGCCGCCATGCAGAGCATCCCCACCAACTGGCACAACCAGGACATCGTCCCCTTCGGTACCCAGGCCGCGTTCACCGCGCTCCGGCAGGCCAGGACGCTGCGCCTGCTGCACGGTTCGCTCGCCGTCGCCCTGCGCCAGGCCGTCCACGTCGGCACCCGGCGCCCCACCGCCGACGCCTGCGTCCGCCTCCTGGACGCGCTGGAGCCGACCGTGGCGCCGGACCGGCCGTGGGCGGTGTCCGTACGCGACGCCGCCGACGTGCTCGACCGCGCGTGCTGATCCGGAGGCCGTACGTGCCGATCAGGAGGCGGTACCTGCCGATCCGGGCGCCGCGGCCGCTCGCCCGTGCGCTCAGGGCCGCGGCACCACCAGCACCTCGGTGCCCCGCGCCCGTACGGCCCGGATCTCGGCCGCCGGCAGTCCGTCGTCCACGATCAGCAGGTCGAAGTCGGTCAGCGGCGCGAGCGCGTACAAGCCGCCCTTGACGAACTTGGTGTGGTCGGCGACCAGCACCCGCCGCGCCGCGCTCCCCATCATCGCCCGCTTGACCTGCACCGTCTCCGGCGAGGTGTGGTAGCAGCGGCCGTTGGTGACGGCGGTGGTCGACAGGAACAGCACATCGGCGCGGAAGTCCCGTACCGCGTCCGCCGTGTGCGGGCCCATGAACGCGTCGTACGCCGGGAAGTAGGCACCGCCCAGCGTGATCAGCGAGATGCCGGGCTCCTTGGCGAGCGTGGTGACGGCCGGCAGCGAGTTGGTGATGACGGTCAGCGGTGTGTGCTCGGCGAACCGGTGCGCCAGCAGGAGGCAGGTGGTGCTGTCGTCGAGCAGGACGGTCTGGCCGGGTACGAGCAGGGTCGCCGCGGCCCGCGCCAGAGCCTGCTTGACCGGTGCCATCACCGCCATCCGGTCGGCCACGCTCCCGTGGAACTGCGCCGACGGCAGACCGGTCGCCCCGCCGCGCACCTTGCGCAGCCAGCCCTGCGCCTGGAGGGCGTCCAGGTCGCGGTGGGCGGTCATCAGGCTGACGCCGTACTCCTCGGCGAGGTCCGAGGTGCGGACGAAGCCGCGGGCGATGACGGTGTCGCGCAGGCGGCGGCGCCGCTCCTCCTGGGCTTCGAGCCGGTCCATGGTGCCTGCCTTCCGCGCCGTGCCGGGGCCGTCCGGCGGCCGGGGCGCGGCGTACGCCGTGTGAATTCGCCGCGTTATGTTCGCACGGATTTAACGTGGCGTGCGCGCGGGGCGCGGCCCTCACCGGTCGGTGCCGGTACGACGCAACATGGCAGGCCACCGGCCCGGTGTGAAGATTTCCAGCCACCATTGACGCCCGTTTCGGCCGAACTGTTGCATCGGCTCCGTCCGCTCCGCAGACCCCTTGCCGCCTGAGAAAGGGGAGATTCGATGACGAACCCTCCTCCGCGTTCGCCGATCACACGCCTGGGCATACCGCCGACCCTGGCCTGGGGCTATCTGGGCCTGCTGCTGTTCATGATCGGTGACGGTGTCGAGTCCGGTTACCTCTCGCCGTACCTGATCGACCAGGGGGTCCCGGAGCCCCGGGTGGCACTGCTGTTCACCGTCTACGGCATCGCGGCGGGCGTCGCCGCCTGGCTGTCCGGCGTGCTGTCCGAGCTGTGGGGCCCGCGCCGCGTCATGTGGAGCGGCCTCGCGATCTGGGGCGCCTTCCAGATCGTCTTCCTCGCCGCGGCCGTCCCGCTGGGCAGCTACCCCCTGATGATGCTGGGCTACGGCCTGCGCGGCCTGGGCTATCCGCTGTTCGCCTACGGGTTCCTCGTGTGGATCGCCGGGGTCGCGCCGCGGGCCCGGCTCAGCACCGCCATGGGCTGGTTCTGGTTCGCCTTCACGGGCGGTCTGCCCACCCTCGGCTCGCTGGTCGCCAGTGGCCTCATCCCGCACATCGGCGCGTACGCCACGCTGTGGGCCGCCCTCGTGCTGGTCGCCGCCGGCGGCCTGATCGCGCTGCTGCTGGTCCGCGACGACCGCGGCGGCCCGCGGCCGCGCTCCGAGGGGGACGGACCGATGGCCACCCTGCTCGGCAGCGTCACGATCCTGTGGCGCAACCCCCGGGTCGGCACCGGCGCGCTCGTACGGACCGTCAACACAGCCTCGCAGTTCGGGTTCTTCGTCATCCTGCCGGTGCACTTCACCCGGACCGTCGGCTTCAGCCTCACCCAGTGGCTGCACCTGCTCAGCGCGATGTTCGCGACCAACATCGTCGCCAATCTGCTGTGCGGCATGATCGGCGACCGGTTCGGCTGGCGCCGCACCATCGCCTGGTGCGGCGGCGCGGGCTGCACCGTCAGCACCCTGCTGCTGTTCTACGTACCGCAGGCGGCGGGCGCCAACTTCGGCCTCGCTCTGGTGGTCGCCGCGTTCTACGGCGCTACGCTGGCGGGATACGTCCCGATATCGGCACTCATGCCCTCGCTGGAGCCGCGCCACAAGGGCCAGGCACTGGCGGCGCTCAACCTGGGCGCGGGCGCCAGCACCTTCGTCGGACCGGCCGTCGTCGCGGTCTTCGCCGGACCGCTCGGCGTCGAAGGAGTGGTCTGGATCTTCGCGGGGATGTACGCGGTCAGTACCGTGCTCACCGTCTTCCTGAAGCTGCCGGACGAGCCGGGCACGGCACCGGCGGGGGCGGCTCCCACCGCGGCCGCCACGCCGTCCGCCCCGTCACCGGCGTGAGAGGACGCACCTGATGTCCGTACTGACCATCGACGTCGGCACCACGATGATCAAGTCCGTGGTCTTCGACGACCGAGGCCGCGAGATCGCGGTCTCCCGGCTCGGCACCGAAGTGCTCCGCCCCCGCCCGGGCCGCGCCGAGCAGGACATGGACGCCGTCTGGAACGCCGTCGTCTTCACCGTCCGCAACGCCCTGTCCGAACTCGCCGGCCGCCCCGGCCCGGCCGACCCCGTGTGGCTGGTCTCCTTCACCGCCCAGGGCGACGGCGCCTGGCTCGTGGACGACCGCGGCCGCCCCACCGGGCCCGCGATCCTGTGGTCCGACGGCCGGGCGGGCGATCTCGTCGGCCAGTGGCAGCGGGACGGCGTGCTGGAGGCCGCCTTCCGCCGTAACGGCTCGCTGACCTGCGCCGGAATGCCCAACTCGATCTTCGCGTGGCTGGCCCGGCACGACCCGGACCGGCTCGCCCGCTCGCACGCCTCGCTCACCGCCGCCGGCTGGCTCTTCCTGCGGCTGACCGGCGTCATCGCCGTCGACGAGTCGGACGCCTCGGCGCCCTTCCTCGACCACGCCACCGGCGCGTACGACCCGTACCTCATCGACCTCTTCGGCCTGGCCGCGTACGAGCGGCTGCTGCCGAAGGTGCTCGGGGAGCACGAGCGGATCGCCGAGATGACGTCCGACGCGGCCGGCCAGCTCGGGCTGCCCGCCGGCCTCCCGGTCGTCATGGCCCCGTACGACATCGCCGCCACCGCGCGCGGCGTCGGCGTGGTCAACCCCGGCCAGGCGTGCAGCATCCTCGGCACCACCCTGTGCACCGAGATCGTCCGCACGACCGTGGACACCACCGGCGAACCGTCCGGCATCACCATCGCCTACCGCGGCCGGGAGCGCGTCCTGCGCGCCTTCCCGACCCTCAACGGCGCCGAAGTGCTCGGCTGGGCCGCCCGCGCCCTGCACCTGTCCGGCCCGCCGGAACTGTCGCGGCTGGCCTTCGAGTCCGAGCCGGGCGCGAACGGCCTGATGTTCCTGCCGTACCTCTCCCCGGCGGGCGAGCGGGCCCCGTTCCTCGACGGACACGCCCGCGGCGGGTTCTGGGGCCTGTCCCTGGAACACACCCGCGCCGACCTGGCCCGCGCGGTCTTCGACGGCCTCTCGCTCGTGCTGCGCGACTCGCTGACCGCCTCCCGTACGCACGTCACCGAACTGCGTCTGTGCGGCGGCGGCGCCAACAGCGACGCGTGGTGCGCGCTCATCGCGGACGCGACGGGCGTGCCGACCGCCCGCTCCGGTGACACCGAACTCGGCGCCAAGGGCGCCTTCCTCACCGGCCTGGTGCTGTCCGGAGCCGAGTCCAGCATGCACAGCGCCGCCACCCAGTACGTACGGATGCGGTCCAGCTGGGAGCCCGACCCGGAGCGCACCGCCCGGTACGCGGAGCTGTACGAGGACTTCCTGTACTGGCGCGACCTGGCTCGCGAGGCGGGCTGGCGCCCCGGAGCCGGGCGCAAGAACACCCCCGAAGCCCCCGACCGGCCACCGGCCCGGCCGCACCCGATACCCGCACCACCCGAACACCCCGACCGAGGAGCCCCCCACCGTGTCTGACGCCCTGACCGCCGACGCCGTCTGGCTCGGCCTCGACCTCGGCACGCAGAGCGCCCGCTGCGTCGCCGTCGACGGGACCGGACAGCTGCTCGCCGCCGCCTCCCGGCCGCTGACGAGCCACCGCGACGGCAGGCGCCACGAGCAGGACCCCGAACAGTGGTGGAGCGCCCTGTCCGCGGCCTGCCGCGCGGCCCTCGCCGGAATCGCCCCGGCCCGGGTGCGCGGCCTGGCCCTCGACGCCACTTCCGGTACGGTCCTCCTCGCCGACGCCGACGGCACCCCGCTCACCCCCGGCCTCATGTACGACGACGGGCGCGCCGCCGACCAGGCCGAGGCCGTCAACGAGGCCGGGGGAGCGGTGTGGCATGACCTCGGCTACCGCACCATGCATCCCTCCTGGGCCCTGCCCAAGCTGCTCTGGATGCTGCGCCAGGACCCCGGCCTCGGCGAGCGCGCCCGGCTGCTGCACCAGCCCGACCTCGTCACCTGGCGGCTGACCGGCCATCAGGTACCGTCCGACGCCAGCCACGCCCTCAAGACCGGTTACCACCTCGTCGACGAACGCTGGCCCTCCGCCGAACTGGCCCGCCTCGGCGTGCCCGAGCGGGTCCTGCCGCAGGTCGTACGGCCCGGAACCGTCCTCGGCGCGGTCTGCGCGGCGGCGGCCGAAGCCACCGGCATCCCCGAAGGAACCACCGTCGTCGCCGGAATGACCGACGGGTGCGCCGCCCAGATCGGCGCCGGAGCCCTCGCCCCCGGTGCCTGGAACGCCGTGCTCGGCACCACCCTCGTCCTCAAGGGCACCAGCCCGCACCTGATCCGCGACCCGCACGGCGTCGTCTACTGCCACCGCGGGCCGGACGGGAACTGGCTGCCCGGCGGCGCCTCCAGCTCCGGCGCGGGCATCATCGCCCGGCACTTCACCCAGGAGAACGGCGACGACCTCGACGCGCTCACCGCGCAGGCCGCGCGCGAGGGCCGGGACTGGGACGCGGTCACCTACCCGCTCGTGTCGGCGGGCGGCGAACGCTTCCCCTTCCGCGCCACCGACGCCGAACCGTTCACCCTCGGCGACGTCCCCACCCGCGCCCAGGAGTTCCACGCCTGCCTGCTCGGCGTCGCCTGCGTCGAACGCCTCTGCTTCGACTACCTCGACCACCTCGGCGCCCCCGTGGACGGGCCGCTCACCTTCACCGGCGGCGGCGCCCGCAACGCCTACTGGTCGCAGCTCCGCGCCGACCTGCTCGGCCGCCCCGTCCACCTGCCCGAACAGGCCGAAGGCGCCCTCGGCATGGCCGTGCTCGCCGCCACCTCCGGCGGCGTCACCCTCCAGGAGGCCGCCGCCGCCATGGTCCGCACCGGCGCGCCGGTCACACCCGACCCGGCCCGTACCGCCCGCCTGCTCCCCGCCTACCTCCGCTTCCTCGACGAACTGACCCGCCGTGGCTGGCTCGACCAGACCGTGGCCGACCACGCCCGCAGGAGGGCCGCACCGTGACCGACTTCATCCTCGTACGCCACGGCGAGACCGAATGGCATGCCGAGAACCGCTACGCCGGCCTCACCGACGTGGCACTGACCGGACGCGGTGAGGAGCAGGCGGCGGCCCTCGCCGGCTGGGCCGCCACCGCCCGCCTGGACGCCGTCTGGTGCTCCCCGCTGTCCCGCGCCCGGCGCACCGCCGCACCCGCCGCCGCGGCCTGCGGGCTCTCCCCGCACGTCGACGCACGCCTCTGCGAGGTGGACTTCGGCCGCGGCGAGGGCCTGACCAAGGCCGAGATGCGCCGGCGCTTCCCGGACGAGCTGGAGGCGTTCCTGGCCGACCCGGTCGGCCACCACCTGCCCGGGGGCGAGGACCCCCGCGCCGCCGCCCTGCGCGCCGCCGACTGCCTCGCCGACATCGAGCGCGCCCACCCGGACGGCCGCGTTCTGCTCGTCGCCCACTCCACCCTCGTCCGGGTCCTGCTCTGCCATCTGCTGGGCATCCCGCTCGCCGACTACCGGCGCGTCTTCCCGCAGCTCCTCAACGGCGCGCTGACCGAACTGCGCCTCCGGGACGGCCAGGCCGCGCTGCTGCGCCTCAACGCCCCCGCCACGCCCGCACCGGTCTCCGCACCCCTGCACTGACCGCACCGACCCGTACACCCCAGGAGAAAGACCCCCCATGAGCAGCCCCACCGTCCTCGCCGCCGGCAACCACTTCATCCTCCCCAGCCTGCTCACCGAGGCGGTCCAGGAGGCCACCGGCGGCGCGGTGTCCGCCGGGCAGATCCGGGAGCTGCAACTGCCCTGGCCGCACACCCCGCTCGGCAAGGTCGCCGAGGTCGACGAGGCGTCCGGTACGGAGGACCAGCTCATCGAGGCGCTCCAGGGCGTCCGGATCTGCGTCACCGAGCACGCCGCCCTCACCGAGCGCATCCTCGCCCACTGCCCGGACCTGGAACTGTTCTGCGTCGGCCGCGGCGGGCCGGTCAACGCCAACCTGGCCGCCGCCACCCGGCACGGCGTCGCCGTCTGCTACGCCCCCGGCCGCAACGCCACCGCCACCGCCGAGCACACCCTGACCCTGCTCCTCGCGGCCGCCCGCGGCGTCGGTGACACCCACACCGACCTGCGCCAGGGCGTGTGGCGCGGCGACTACTACGACTACGACAAGTGCGGCATCGAGATCGAGGGCACCACCGTCGGCCTGGTCGGGTACGGGGCGATCGGCAGCCGGGTCGCCAAGGTGCTGGCAGCGATGGGCGCGCACGTCCTCGTTTACGACCCGTACGCCGCCCCCGCGGCGCCGGCCGGTGTCGCCGAGCAGGTCGGCCTGGACGAGCTGCTGAGCCGTTCCCGCATCGTGTCCCTGCACGCCCGCCTCACGGAGGAGACCCGCGGCATGATCGGCCGCGCGCAGCTCGCCGCCATGCCGCACGGCTCCGTCCTGGTCAACTGCGCCCGCGGCGCCCTGGTGGACTACGAAGCGGTCTGCGACGCGCTGGAGTCCGGGCAGCTCAGGGGCGCCGGCTTCGACGTCTTCCCCGAGGAGCCGGTCCCGGCGGGCTCCCGCCTGCTGGCCGCGCCCGGCGTGGTGCTGACCCCGCACATCGCGGGCGGCAGCCGCCAGGTCGCGCACAAGGCGGCCCGTATCGTCGCCGCCGAGGCCGCACGCTTCCTGCGCGGGGAGCCGCTCGCGCACTGCGCCAACCCGGACGTGCTGGGCGGCTGACCCGGGCTCGTACCGGCCTTCCCGGCACGGGATGTCCCGGTACGAGCCTGCCGGTACGTGCCTTCCCGGCCCACGCCTCCCGGTACGAGCCTTCCGGTACGACGAAGGGCCGCCCCCAGACGGGGACGGCCCTTCATCCGCAGGTGCCTACCGGCGCCGCACCAGCGGGAACGGCAGCGTCTCGCGGATCGACAGGCCGGTGAGGAACATGACCAGCCGGTCCACGCCGATGCCCAGACCACCGGTCGGCGGCATCGCGTATTCGAGGGCCTGGAGGAAGTCCTCGTCCAGTTCCATGGCCTCCGGGTCGCCGCCCGCCGCCAGCAGCGACTGGGCGGTCAGCCGGCGGCGCTGCTCGACGGGGTCGGTCAGCTCGGAGTAGGCGGTGCCCAGCTCCGTGCCGAAGGCGACCAGGTCCCAGCGTTCGGCGAGCCGCGGGTCCTTGCGGTGCTGCCGGGTCAGCGGCGAGACGTCGGTGGGGAAGTCCTTGTAGAAGGTGGGCAGCGTGGTCTTCTCCTCGACCAGCCGCTCGTACATCTCCAGGACGACGTCACCGCGGCCCATCTCGGGCTTCACCGGCACCCCGGACCGCTGGCACAGACGCCGCAGCACGTCCGGGTCGGTGTCCGCGTCGACCTCTTCGCCCAGGGCCTCCGAGATCGCGCCGTAGACCGTCTTGACCGGCCAGATGCCCGAGATGTCGTGCTCGACGAGCTTGCCGTCCGCGCCGGCCTTGCGGGCGGTGGCGCTGCCGAACGCGGAGACGGCCGCGCCCTGGATTAGCTCACGGGTCAGGTCGAGCATCACGTCGTAGTCGGCGAACGCCTGGTACGCCTCCAGCATCGTGAACTCGGGGTTGTGCTTGTAGGAGATGCCCTCGTTACGGAACGTGCGTCCCATCTCGAAGACCTTCTCCATACCGCCCACGCACAGCCGCTTGAGGTACAGCTCGGGCGCGATGCGCAGGTACAGGTCGAGGTCGTAGGCGTTGATGTGGGTCTGGAAGGGACGCGCGTTGGCGCCGCCGTGGATCTGCTGGAGCATCGGCGTCTCGACTTCGAGATAGCCGCGCTCGATCAGACCCTGGCGCAGCGCCTGCACCGCGGTGCTGCGGGCCCGCAGGTTGTCCCGCGAGTCCGGCGAGACGACCAGGTCCACGTAGCGCTGGCGGACCTTGGCCTCCGGGTCGGTCAGACCGCGCCGCTTGTCGGGCAGCGGGCGCAGGCACTTGGCCGTCAGCCGCCAGTGGGTGACGAAGACCGTCAGCTCACCGCGGTCGCTCGCGCCGACCTCGCCCTCGGCCTCGATGTGGTCGCCCAGGTCGATGTCGCCGGAGAACCGTGCCAGCTCCTCGGCGCCGGTGCCCTCACGGGTCAGCGCGACCTGGAGGTCGCCCGACCAGTCGCGCAGCACGGCGAACAGCACACCGCCGTGGTCACGGGTGAGCAGCACCCGGCCGGCGATCCGTACGACCTTGCCGGTACGCGTACCGGACTCCAGGTCCGGATGCTCGTCGCGGACGTCGCCCAGCGTGTGGGTGCGCTGCACCCCGACCGGGTACGGGTCGGTGCCCTCCGTGCGCAGCCGCTCCAGCTTGCGGTGCCGGATGCGGACCTGCTCCGGCAGCGCGGCCAGCTCCCGCTCGCGCAGCTCCTCCTCACTGGCGGCAGGCTTCTCCACCAGGCCCAGCTCGTCCAGGGACGGCAGGTTGGCGGTGCTGGCCGGGGTGAGCGCCCGCTTCTTGTGGCCCTTGCCCCACAGCTTGCCCAGGCTCGGTACGGCCACGAAGCCCTCGGCGATGCCGGACGCCATGCCGATGCGGGCCAGGGCGCCGGTGTCCGCGTAGCACAGGAAGCGCGGGTACCACTCGGGCGCGTACTTGGCGTTGGAGCGGTACAGCGCCTCCAGCTGCCACCACTTGGAGAAGAACAGCAGCAGTTTGCGCCACACCTTCAGCACCGGACCGGCACCGATCCGGGCGCCCTCCTCGAAGGCCGACCGGAAGACCGCGAAGTTCAGCGAGATGCGGCGCACCCCGATCTGCCCGGCCTGCGCGCACAGCTGGGCGACCATGTACTCCATCACGCCGTTGGGCGCGCTGCGGTCGCGGCGCATCACGTCCAGCGAGATGCCGTCCTTGCCCCACGGCACGAACGACAGCAGGGCCATCATGTTGCCGTCGCCGTCGAACGCCTCGGCCAGCAGGCAGTCGCCGTCCTCGGGGTCGCCGAGCCGGTCCAGCGCCATCGAGAAGCCGCGCTCGGTCTCGGTGTCGCGCCAGGCGTCCGCCCGGTGGATGACCTCCTGCATCTCCGCGTCGGACAGCTCGGAGTGCCGGCGGACCCGGAAGGTGGCGCCGGTGCGCTCGACCCGGTTGACGGCCTGACGGGTCACCCGCATCTCGCGGCCGTCCAGGTCGAAGTCCTTGACGTGCAGGATCGCCTCGTCGCCGAGCTGCAGGGCGCTCAGGCCGCTCCGCGCGAACGCCTTGGCGCCGTCCTCGCTGGCGCCCATGACGGCGGGCTGCCAGCCGTAGCGCCCGGCGACCTTGAGCCACTCCTCGATGGCCGGGCCCCACGCCTCGCGGTCACCGACCGGGTCACCGCTGGCCAGGCAGACGCCGACCTCCACGCGGTAGGTGACGGCGGCCTTGCCGCTGGGCGAGAAGACCACGGCCTTGTCCCGGCGGGTGGCGAAGTAGCCGAGCGAGTCCCGGCCGCCGTAACGGGCCAGCAGCGCCCGGATACGGGTCTCCTCGTCACCGTGGAGCGCGGCCTCCATGCGCTGCGACCGGAAGAGCACCCGGGCCGCGTTCAGCAGCGCCACCGCGCCGAACAGACCGAGCAGGAAGATGATCCAGTGCGGCGGGTGGCCGTGGAACTGGTGGTTGCTGAGCAGACCGCCGCAGACCCGGTCGGCCGCCCACAGCAGTCGGCTGTCGGCGCCGCGCTCCAGGCTGCCCGGGAACAGCGACACCAGGCCCCAGCCGACGAGGATCGAGACCACCAGGCCCGCGACCAGCACCCCGGCGGCGCGCCAGAACGCGCCGCGGCGGGTGATCGCGTAGAACTCGCGGTGCGCGACCAGCAGCAGGACCAGCGCGGCCGTGCACAGCACCAGGGAGAAGTAGTACTCCGGGTAGCCGTCGATCACGAAGAGCGCGTCGGTCAGGGTGACCAGCACCATGTAGACGACGGCGAACCACAGGGCGACTCGTTTGCGCGCGGTCATGGCCGCGGCCAGCAGCGAGAGGAAGACCGCGTACGCGAGGTTCGGTTCGACCACGATGGTCAGGGTGTCCAGCCATTGGATGACCGGTTTCAGGGCGCGTCGCAGCGGCCCGATCAGCGCCGTGACGGCGCAGAACAGCCCCAGAAGGCTGAAGAAGATGGCAAAGCCGTTGGGCACGCGGCGGCGACAACGCGCCCACGCCGTTATTTGGTCCTGGTCCTGCACGGTGCTCATTCCGTCACACTAGGCTCTGTAAGGGGTCAGCTGCTCGATGGAAGGGCGCTCTTCTTCTGCCACTGGGACCAGTCGACCATCCAGTCCCCGAGTCCGTTGTTCTCGGCCGCCCTCCCCCGTTCGGAGGAACCGGTGACCTCGAACGGGTCACCGACGCGGACCTTCGAGTACAGCCAGTCGGCGTCGGCGTCGGTCAGCCCGATGCAGCCGGAACTGTCGTTGACCCGGCCCACCTTGCCGGCGTTCCACGGCGCCGCGTGCGCGTAGGTGCCGGAGCTGGTGAGCTTCATGGCGTCGCGGACCGTCTTCTCGTACGCGTCGCCCAGCCCCACGGTCTCGGAGTTCATGGTGATCGTGCCCTCCTTCGCCATGAGCGGGAAGATGCCTGTCCAGGTGGAGTGCCGCGAATCCGGCTTGCCGGCGGAGAAGGGGATGTCCTTCACCTCCTTTCCGTTCTCGGTGAACGTCAGGTGCTTGCTGTCCAGGTCGACCGTGATCACATGGCGGTCGCCGATGGTGAAGTTCAGGTCGTAATCCTTGGCGAAGTAGCGGCCGCCGCCGGAGTCCACGCCGTTCAGATCGGCGCGCAGCCCCACCTTGGTGCCCGGCCGCCAGTACTCCTTCGGCCGCCAGTCCACCCGGTCCTTGCCGGAGAAGTCCTTGACCCAGCCCCACGCGCCGGCCGTGCCGTTGTCGGTGGTGACCTTCAGGTGCTTCTCCACGGCGGCCTTGTCGGTCACCGGGAAGTCGAAGGTGACCGAGACGGGCTGCGCCACGCCGACGGTGGCGCCCTGCGAGCCGGGGCTCAGCACGAGCTTGTTCAGCTTGTCGGCCTGGGCGGTGGTCAGCGACTCCTTGACCGTGTTCGTACCGCCCTGGGCGTTCCGGGCCTCGGCCGCGACCGAGTACCTGGTGGCCGGGACGGTCGGCTCGTGGGAGGTCCACACCCGGCCGCCGTCGCCCAGCCCGCCGGGCAGCCGACGGCCCTTCGGGTCGGTCACGACGACCTTGACCAGACTGCCGCCCTCCGCGCTGACCTGCAGTTTGTCCCCTGCCTGCACCGTCTTCACGCCGTTCGCCGCACTCAGCGACACCCGTACCGGAGCGCCCTTGGACGCGGACGCCGCGGGGCCTCCGCAGGCGGTCAGCGCACCGATGCCGAGCAGTGGCACCAGGACCAGCGCGGCCCGCGCAGGGCGCGGCACGAGGCGGCGGTGCGAGGCGGGGGCAGGGGTCATCTAAGGGCTTTCCGTTGCAGCGGTCCGGGGGATGTCGGCCGCTAAGACGCGAACCATCTGCATTTCGTTGCGGTGGGTGACGTGATCCATGACACGTCGCGCCACCGGCGGGCGTCGCGCCCGCGCGCCGGCGTGGTCCGTGGTCCGCTCCTCCGGTGTGCCGCCTCGCCGGCTCCCTTCCGTCCCGATGCCCGTGCACCCCGTCCCGATGCCCCTGCACCGTTGACGACGGCACCGCCCGCCCCTACGGTTCCCGCGTGTATCGCTTACGGACCGCCGCGGCGGCAGCAGCAGCACTCCTCCTCACCCTCACCGCGTGCGGGAACGACGGATCCGGGCCGGGCGGCGACGGCCGGGACAGCATCGAGATCGGCGCGCTCTCCATCGTGGACACCGCACCCGTCCACCTGGCCCGGTCGCTCGGCTTCTTCGCCAAGCAGGGCATCGACGCGAAGATCACGCCGGTGCAGGGCGGCGCGTACAGCTCCTCCGGTGTCGTCAGCGGCCAGTTCGACTTCGGCTTCAGCAACACCACCACCCTGCTCACCGCCCGGGAACAGGGGCTGCCCCTCAAGGCCGTGGCCAGCGGGGTGGCCTCCACCGGGCAGACCGGGCGCGGCAAGGACTACAGCGCCGTCCTCGTGCCCGAGGGCAGCGCCATCAAGTCGGCCAAGGACCTGCCCGGCCACAAGATCGCCGTCAACCAGCTGAAGAACATCGGCGACACCACGATCCGCGCCGCCGTGCGCCGGGCCGGCGGGGACCCCGAGAAGCTCGAATTCACCGAGATCCCGCTCACCGACATGCCCGCCGCCCTCGCCGCCGGACGGGTGGACGCCATCTGGACCGTGGAGCCCTTCCAGACGCAGGCCAAGGACCAGGGCGCCCACGAGGTGTGCTGGCCGTTCGCCGAAGCCATCGACAACCTCACCGTCGCGATGTACTTCACCAGCGAGAAACTGCTCCGCGAGAAACCGGACCTGGTCAAACGCTTCACCGCCGCCGTCAACCAGGCGCTGGCGCACGCCCGCGCGCACCCCGAGGCGGTACGCGCGGAACTCGCCAAGTACACCAAGATCCCGCCCGCGGTCGTCCGGCGGATCGTGCTGCCCAAGTGGCCCACCGCGATCAACCGCCCGTCCGTGCAGGCCATCGCCGACTTCGCCCGCAAGGACGGGGTCCTCTCACGGCCCGCCGACGTCGGCGCGCTGCTGCCGTGACCCGCCGAGGGGCACGCGCCGGGGCGCCGCTGAGCACACCACGCGCCGCCGGACTCGGCCTCCTGGGCCTGGCCTGCCTCTTCGCCGTCGCCGAGGCGGTGCCCCGGCTCGGCCTCGTCGACCCCCGCCATCTGCCGCCCGCGACCGCGATCCTGCGCCGCCTCGCCACCGAACTGGGCGACGCGACCCTGTGGACCGCGCTCGGCGAGACCCTGCGCTCCTGGGCGCTCGGCCTCGCCATCGCCTGCTGCCTGGCCGTCGCCCTCGGCGTCCTCATCGACGCCGTACCGGGGCTGCGCGCCGCCACCGCCTCCACCATCGAGTTCCTGCGGCCCATCCCGTCCGTGGCACTGATCCCGCTGGCCACCCTCCTCTTCGGCGCCGAGACCGGCTCCACCCTCCTCCTCGTCGTCTACGCCTCCTTCTGGCAGGTGCTCATCCAGGTGCTGTACGGGGTGGCCGACGTGGACCCGGTCGCCCGCGAGACCGCCCGCAGCTACCGCCTCGGCCGCTGGGCGCACCTGCGCCACCTCGTGTGGCCGACGGCCCTGCCGTACGTGATGACCGGCCTGCGGCTGGCCGCCGCGGTGGCCTTCATCCTCGCCGTCACCGCCGAACTGGTCATCGGAAGTCCCGGGCTGGGGCTGCGCATCCAGCTCGCCCAGTCCGGCGGCGCGGTCACCGAGGTCTACGCGCTGATCGTGCTGGCCGGGCTGGTCGGAGTCACCGTGAACACGGCGGTACGGGCCGTGGAGCGCCGGGTGCTCGCCTGGCACCCGTCCGTACGGGGCGAGGCGGCGCGGTGAGCACGGCACGTACGGGGCGGGACAAGAGGACGAGCGCGGCAGACGAGCGCCCCGCCGGGCCGCTGCGGCGCGCGGGACTGCGCCTGCTGCGCGTCCTGGGCCTGCCGGTCCTGCTGATCCTCGGTTGGTGGGCGTACAGCTCCGCGAGCCCCACCTTCTACCTGCCGACGCCCGGCCGGGTCGCCACCGCCTTCGCGAAGGTGTGGTTCTCGGCGCGGATCACCGAGGACGTCCTGCCCAGCGTGGGCCGGCTGCTCACCGGCTACGCCCTCGCGGGACTGCTCGGTGTCGGCCTCGGCGTCGCCATAGGCTCCTCGCGCACCCTGCGGGCCGCCGCCGAACCCGTACTGGAGTTCTTCCGCGCCGTACCGCCGCCCGTCCTCGTCCCGCTCATCATGCTGCTCGCGGGGCTGGACACCGCGATGAAGGTCCTGGTCATCGTCTCCGGCTGTGTGTGGCCCGTGCTGCTCAACACCGTCGAGGGCGTCCGCGCCGTGGACGAGGTGCTGGACGACACCGGCCGCTGTTTCGGGCTGCACGGGGTCGCACGGCTGCGCCATCTCGTCCTCCCCGCCGCGAGCCCGCAGATCATGGCGGGGCTGCGGCAGGCCCTGTCGATCGGCATCATCCTCATGGTCATCGGGGAGATGTTCGCCAGTACCTCCGGTCTCGGTCACACCGTCGTCCTCTTCCAGCGCGGCTTCGCCATCCCGGAGATGTGGAGCGGCATCGTCGTCCTCGGACTGCTCGGCTTCGGCCTCTCGCTCGCCTTCCGGGCCGTCGAACGCCGCATACTGGCCTGGCACTTGGCGCGCGGCGGGGAGCGGGGACGGCATGCTTGAGATCACCGGGCTGGGCAAGGTCTACGAGGGGCGCGGCGGCGTCGAGGCACTACGGAAGATCGACTTCCGGGTGGCCGACGGCGATCTGGTGTGCGTCGTGGGGCCCTCCGGCTGCGGCAAGACGACCCTGCTCAAGTGCCTCGCCGGGCTGCTGTCACCGACGACGGGCGAGGTACGGGTCGCGGGCCGCCGGGTCACCGGTCCGCCGCCCGGCATGGCCGTCGTCTTCCAGGAGTACGGGCGCAGCCTCTTCCCCTGGATGACCGTGCGCAAGAACGTCGAACTCCCGCTGCGCGAGAAGAAGGTGCCCGCGCCACGCCGCCGCGAACTGGTCGAGGAGGCCCTGTCCGCCGTCGGCCTCGCGGGCGCCGCGGCGGCCCACCCGTGGCAGCTCTCCGGCGGCATGCAGCAGCGCGTCGCCATCGCCCGCGCCCTCGCGTACGAGCCGCGGGTCCTCCTGATGGACGAGCCGTTCGCCGCCGTCGACGCGCAGACCAGGGCGGAGCTGGAGGACCTGCTGCTCACCCTGTGGCGACGGCTGGGAGTGACGACGCTCCTGGTCACCCACGACATCGACGAGGCGGTCTACCTGGGGCGGCGGGTGATCGTCCTGTCCTCGGCGCCCACCGTCGTCCAGGAGGACCTTCCGATCGACCTGCCGGCCGCCCGCGACCAGATCACCACCCGCTCCGCCCCGCGCTTCGCCGAGCTGCGCGCCCATGTCTACGCGCAGATCAAGCACGCGAAGAACGGCGTGACAGGAGGGGACGCTCCGGTGCGGGAGGCGGAGCAGTCCGGGCCGTAGCGACTCGGCGGGGGACCCCGGCCGTGTGACCTCAGCCGGTGAACAGCCGCCCGCACACGAGGAAGGCCGGCAGCAGCACCGAGCACAGCACCTCCACGGCGCCGACCACCGCGACCGGCACCCGGCGCGTGGGCAGCGCCTTCGCCCGTACGAAGTACAGGACGAAGGGCACCGCCAGCCAAGGGTCCAGCGAGACGGCGGCCACCACCGCGAGTCCGTGATAAACGGCCGACGCCACCCGGAAGGTCCGGTTCCCGCGCTCGCGGATCATCGTCCTCACGTACAGCACGGTTCCGGTGAAATACAGCAGGCAGGCCGCGGCGGCCTGCCAGGCACCGGAATCGACGGTGCCGCTGCCCAGCCGGTACGAGACGAGCAGCATTCCGCAGGCGGGCACCACGGCCGCGATTCCGTTGACCGTGGCGCGTTCCTTGTTGCGGTACGCGTAACCGATGTTCACGGCGAAGAACGGCGCCGCGCACAAGGCCGCGATCAGCAGCCAGGGACGCGCCACCGCGAGCGGTACGGCGCATACGGCGAAAGCCGCGCCGAATCCGGTGAGCGGCGCGAGATGACGGCGTGGCGCCCGCGGATTACGGGAGACGCGGCGCAGCCGGACGTATTGCTGGGCGTGGAACGCCGCGCAGTAGGCCAGCAGCCACGCGGGCAGCAGGACGGTGTGCCACCCGTCGAATCCGCCCAGCAGCGCCCCCGTCAGAAGGGGCACGACCAGCATGGCCCAGGCGCCGTGCTGGTTCGGTATCCAGCGGCGGAGGGCGCGCCGCCCGGGCGAAGTGCTCATCCCACGAATATAGGCGGTGCGCAAGCCGGTTCGGGCGGCCGAAGGTCCGGGACCTAGGTCCCGCATGGCGGGTGCCTTTCTTTCCGAGCGTTCCCTCCGGTCCCTTTCCGTGCGCTGCCTCCCCGACACCCACCCCGTCTTTCCCACCCGGCGCACTGCCCGGCTCCCCCCCCGACTTCCCATCTGACTTCCGGACCCGCTTTCCGGCCCGGATTTCCCGCCCGGCTTTCCCGCCCGGCCCGGGCCGGGAATTGCGGCCGGCCGCGCCCGCGTCCGCCGGTGACCCGTAGTGATCACCTGTATGGCGCACCCGCGAAGACGCGGGAAAGGGGGCGGAATGGGCCACACTGGCGGCCGTTGTCGTCCGTTCGGGCGGCGGGGTGAGGAGGTTCTGTCGTGGCTGTCTCGATCTCGGTCGTCGTGCTGCTCGTCGTGCTGACCGTCGTCTTCCTGCGCAGCGGACGACTGAAATTCACGCACGCCCTCGTCTGTATGCTGCTCGGTTTCTATCTGGCGGGCAGCAACCTGGCGCCCGACATCCAGAACGGGCTGTCCGGCGCGGCGGACGTGGTGAGCAGCGTCCGCCCCTGAGCGCGCCGGCGTGCGGCCCGCAGCCGCCGGCTCTCACCCCCGCGCGAACACGCCGACGGCGTTCGTGACCGGCCGTTCCGCGCCCGCCGACGGGTGGTTGCGCACGATCGAACCGGGACTGCCCGGCTCGCGCGTGACGAGCGTGGAGGAGCCGCCGCCGTCCAGGTTGACCGCGTCCCGGGCGCCCAGCCGGTCCATCAGGTCGGCCAGTTCGCGTACCGTCGCCCCCGCCCGTCCCGGCGCGCCGTCCAGGGCCAGCAGCAACAGCCGGTGCCCGCCCGCGCCGACGCCTGCGGCGGTCCGTACGGCCGGGGTGACGGTGTCCAGACCGGCCAGCGGCTCGTCGTCGCGGACGATCGGGAAGCCGCCGACGGCGAAGCGCAGCGGCGCGGGACGCCGCCCGGTCAGGGCGTGACCGACCCGGACCCGGTCGCCGACGTGCAGTTTGCGCAGCTGCCGGGCGCCCTCCTCCCGGCCGACCAGCGTCGTCGTCCCACGGGGGATGCCGCCCCGGCCGGGCACCTGCGCGGCTTGCGTCACCCGGCCCTGCCGGACCGTGACCTCGTACGTCTCCGTGCTGCACGGCGCGGCCCGGTCGCTGTCCGTGCCGCAGGTCGCCCGGACGCGCGAAGTGGGGCCCCATCGGGACGTGAACGCGCCGATGCCGTTCACCGGCAGCGCGTACTGGTTCAGGCCCTTCAGGGGGAGCGCTCCCGCCGACGTCAGGACGGCGCCGCGCAGGGACAGCCGGTCCAGCCGCGCGCGGCGGTCGAACCCCACGCCGATGACGTCCTTGTTGTTCGTCCCCGGGGGCAGGGCGGGGCCGAAGCGCTGGCCGTCGGGCACCGCCGCTTTCAGATGCCGCCCGGAGGCGATGGCCGGGCCCACGGGGGCGCCGGTCGCCTCCACACCGGGATGCTGGGTCTCGCTGATGTTGAAGAAGTCCGCGTTGACGGCGGCCACCGCGGCCTGTGCGTCGGCCAGCCGGGAGACCGGGGCCCGCGCGCCGACCGCGCCGGGGTACAGCAGGTCCACCGCGACACGCCGGTCGGTCAGATCCACCGTCAGAAGGTGGCCGTGCGCGATGCCGCGCCCCACGGGGATGTCGAAGGCGCGGTACGTCACCCCCGGCGCGACGCGGACCGCGCGCCCCGGCTGCGAGGTGCTGTCCGGGGATGTGGCCCCGGAGGCCACTCCGCTCCCGGCCAGAACGCCCCAGGCCGTGAGCGCCGTCAGCACCGTCCGTGCACGAACGAATCGATTCTTCACGATCCCCCCAGACGTCGCGGTAACGGTCTCACGGGTACGAGCAGCCCACTATGGCCCGGAGGTGTCGGAAAACCGTACAACCGCCGTACGGCCGTCGTGTCGCTTTCGTCCCCCGGGCACCGGAGCCGCTCCGCCGCGCCAGGGGCGTGGCCACGCCCCTGGCGCGGCGAAGCGGAAAGCCGAGGGGGCGGAAGGGGACG
Source organism: Streptomyces monomycini (assembly GCF_022271435.1). Taxonomy (GTDB): domain Bacteria; phylum Actinomycetota; class Actinomycetes; order Streptomycetales; family Streptomycetaceae; genus Streptomyces; species Streptomyces monomycini. The sequence continues at coordinate 105,087 of NZ_JAFIQY010000019.1, forward strand.
GAAACGCGTGCGAGGGGCCGCGCCGGTGCGGTGCCGGTGGGGGAAGGCGGTTTCGCCGTGCGGAACGCACGGGTGGTGCGGCCGGGTCAGGCCTGCGCGCCCGCCGGGGGAGTGGTCGGGCAGATCACGCGGGTGGCGGGGGTGAAGTAGGTGCCGTCCTTGGCGGGCTGGCCACCGGCGAACTCGGTGTAGATGTACGAGTAGAAGGCGACGTCCGGGTAGCCGCAGGAGGAGTCGGCGCCGATGGTGTAGGTCATGGTGACCGTACGGGTGGCGCCGGGGGCGATCGGCACGGCGTACGAGGCGCCCTGGCCAGCGGTGCAGGTCACGCCGGGGTCGGCGGTACAGGTCTTCCAGGTGTACTTCAGACCGCTCGCGGAAGAGGTCTCCCACGTGGGCTGGAACGACTGCCACACGAACCGCACGTCGGCGGTGCCGGTGTTGGTGAACGTCATGGTCACGGTGACGTCCGAGCCCGGGGTGGCCTGTGCCTTGTCCACGGTGAAGGCGAGCGCCGGGGTGTCGGCGGCGGACGCCGGGGACGCGCCGGCCAGGCCGAGGACGGAGACGACGAGGGCGAGGAGGGCGGCGAAACCGGCCCTGCTGAAGCTGCTCATTGTTCTGCGCATGACCAGGGAGCGTAAGGCGTGATCCGCTCTTCGGGGCGGTTCCGGGAGAACCCGTTCTTTCGACCGAAAAGGACGGGCCACCCCACAAATGACCTCCTCGCGGCCCGAATTGCGCGAAGCGGCCGGATGGGATGCCGGGGGCGGCTCGGTTCCGTACGGTCGTCACGAAGTCGGTGAGCGCCCCTCGGGGCTCGTCGGGCGGTGCGCGACGACGGCGCCGAGCGGCCGCCGCATGCCGATTCCGGCCATGCCGTGTCCGCGTACCGGTACGCGCCCGGCGCCGCCCGGCCTGGCGTGAAGCAGCCGCCCGGGAAGGGCGGAAGACGCGGCTCAGCGCCCCACAGGCCCCACAGTCACTGCCGACACACGGTCAACGGCCCGCCGTACGGCATGGTTCCCGGCCCGGCCCACGCGCTGCGGAGCCGGCGTCGGGGAACAGCGGTACAGGATCTTGAGACCATGTGCAGCCCATGACAGGCTCCTGCCGCATGATCGATGAGTTCGCGAAGGACAGCCTGCACGGGAGACTGCGGCGGGACCGCGAGGCGCTGCTCTGGAAACTCGACGGCTTGTCCGAATACGACGCCCGCCGGCCTTTGACAGCGACCGGGACCAACCTCCTCGGCCTGGTCAAACACGTGGCCACCGTCGAGGCCAGGTACTTCGGCGAGGTCTTCGACCGTCCTTTCCCGGAACCGCTGCCCCGGTGGCAGGACTCCGACGGCAGCGATCTGTGGGCGGCCGAGGACGAGACCCGCGATCAGATCACCGGGTTCTACCGGCGCACGTGGGAACACTCGGACGCGACGGTCAACGAGCTTCCGCTCGACGCCCCCGGCTGCGTGCCGTGGTGGCCGGAGCCGCATGCCGGCACGAACCTGTTCGCCGTCATGGTGCATGTCCTCGGAGAGACCATCCGGCATGCCGGGCACGCCGACATCCTGCGCGAGTGCCTCGACGGCCGCACCGGGTTGCGCGCCGAACACGAGAAGCGGATCGAGGAAGAAGCCCGTGCGGCCTACTGCGCGAAGATCGAGCGGGCCGCCAGGACGGCCGCACCGGGCAAGGCCTAGTCAGACGTACCAGGCAGCCTGACATCAGCTCCCTCACCGGCGCTTGCGATGTCCGGGCGCCCTGGCCACCTGATGTGCCCGCGTCACCCGATGCGGGCGCAAGGTCCCGGGCCGGCCGGAGGGGAACGCACACTCCGCCCGCCGCTCCGGCGCCCTGCGGGCGGGAGCAGCGGGCGGTGCCCGGCCGGAGCTGCGGTCCGGCCGGACGGAGGCGTGGCCCGGCGCCGGGCGGGGCGGAGGTGCGGTCCGGCGCCGGGCGGGCTGGAGGCGCGGCCCGGCGCCGGGCGGAGGCGCGGCCTAGTGTCCGATCTCCACGTCCTCCAGCACGCCCAGCGCGTCCGGCACCAGTACGGCCGCCGAATAGTAGGCGCTGACCAGGTAGTTGATGACCGCCTGCTCATTGATGCCCATGAAACGGACCGACAGGCCCGGCTGGTACTCGTCGGGGATACCCGTCTGGTGCAGCCCCACCACGCCCTGGTTCTCCTCGCCGACCCGCATGGCGATGACCGAGCTGGTCTGGTCGGGATTGACCGGGATCTTGTTGCACGGCAGCAGCGGGATACCGCGCCAGGCCCGGACGGCCGTGCCGCCGATCTCCGCGCCGGCCGGGTAGATGCCGCGGGCGTTCCACTCCCGGCCGATCGCCGCGATGGTGCGCGGGTGGGCGAGGAGGTACTGGGTCTTGCGGCGCCGCGAGATCAGCTCGTCGAGGTCGTCGGGGGTGGGCGGGCCGCTGCGGGTGTGGATGCGCTGGGTGAGGTCGGCGTTGTGCAGCAGGCCGAACTCGCGGTTGTTGACCATCTCGTGCTCCTGGCGCTCGCGCAGCGCCTCGATGGTCAGCCGCAGCTGCTGGTCCAGCTGGTTCATCGGGTCGTTGTAGAGGTCGGCGACCCGGGTGTGGATCTTCAGCACGGTCTGCGCGACGCTCAGTTCGTACTCCCGCGGCGCCAGCTCGTAGTCGACGAAGGTACCCGGCAGCGCGGGCTCGCCCACATGGCCGGAGGTGACGTCGATGGCCGCCTCGCCGTGCTTGTTCTGCGGCGGTACCTGGGCCGTGCGGAAGCGCTCCAGATGTTCGCGCAGCGCGGGGGAGCGGTCCGCGAGCTGCTCGTACTCGGTACGGGGCAGCGTCAGTACGGTCACCCGCGTCACGGCCCGTACGGAGTGCTCCCAGGTCGCGTCCGGCGAGAGCAGCGCCGCCTCGCCCAGGTGGTCGCCGTCCGCGAGCACGCCGAGAACCGTTTCGTCACCGTACTTGCCGGTGCCGACCCGGTTCAGCTTGCCGTGCGCGATCAGGACGACCCGGTCGGCCGGCGCGCCCCGCTCGACCAGGACGTCACCGGGCGCGTACTCCTCCTGGACGAACCGGCCGGCCAGCGCCTCCAGCGCCGGCGGGTCGTCGAAGTCGCGCAGCGGCGGCAGTTCCCGCAGCTCCGCGGGGATGACCCGGACCTCGGAACCGGTGCTGGTGAACTCGATCCGGCCGTCCCCGAGGGTGTGGGTCAGGCGCCGGTTGACGCGGTACGTACCGCCGGAGACCTGGGTCCAGGGCAGCACGCGCAGCAGCCAGCGGGAGGAGATCCCCTGCATCTGCGGCACGGTCTTGGTCGTGGTGGCCAGATTGCGTGCCGCGGCTGTCGCCAGGCTCGTGCGCGCCTGGTCGGTGCCCGGGACGGCGCCGGGGCCGGACGTCGGGTCCGCCGGTGTGGTCATGGGGGGATTCACCTGTTCCTGTCGGTCGTTCGGCGTCGTGCGTCATTTCTCGGCAAACGGTTCTTCAATGGTTTGCCATGGCTGGAATGCGGTGGCTCATTGCCCGGTCTGCACGTCTTCCAGAATTCCCAGTGCGTCGGGTACGAGAATCGCGGCGGAGTAGTAGGTGCTCACCAGGTAGTTGGCGATCGCCTGGTCGCTGACGCCCATGAAGCGGACCGAGAGACCCGGTTCGTATTCGTCGGGAATTCCCGTCTGGTGCAGACCGACGACACCCTGCTTCTCCTCGCCGGTGCGCATCACCAGAAAGGAGCTCGTGCCGTCGGCGGAGACCGGGATCTTGTTGCACGGGAAGATGGGCACGCCGCGCCAGGAGGGCAGCGAGTGCCCCATGAAGTCGACCGCCGTCGGGTACAGGCCGCGTGCGCTGCACTGCCGGCCGAAGGCGGAGATGGCCTTGGGGTGGGCGAGCAGGAAGGCCGGGTCCTTCCAGACCGTCGCGAGCAGTTCGTCGAGGTCGTCGGGGGTGGGCGGGCCGCTGCGGGTACGGACGCGCTGGGTGAGGTCGGCGTTGTGCAGCAGGCCGAACTCGCGGTTGTTGACCATCTCGTGCTCCTGGCGCTCGCGCAGCGCCTGGATGGTCAGCCGCAGCTGTTCCTCGACCTGGTTCATCGGGTCGCTGTACAGGTCACCGACGCGTGTGTGGGCCCGCAGCACCGTCTGTGCGACGCTCAGTTCGTATTCGCGCGGCGTGAGTTCGTAGTCGGCGAAGGTGCCGGGCACGCGTGGTTCGCCGTGGTGGCCGGAGGCGACCTCGATGGCCGACTCGCCACTGGCGTTGCGCGGCGGCGCGGTGTCCGTCCCGGCTGCCGCGAGGTGTTCGCGCAGCTGCGGGGAGCGGTCCGTGATCTCCTGCGCGGCCTGCCGGGGCAGGGCCATGACGGTGACCCGGGTGACCGCGCGGTAGGTGTACTGCCAGGAAGCGGCGGTGTCGGTGAGCAGCTCGTCGCCGAGGTGGTCGCCCCCGGCCAGGGCCCCCAGAACCGTTTCGTCGCCGTACTTGCCGGCGCCGATCCGGTCGACCCGGCCGTGCGCGACGAGCACCAGGCGGTCGGCCGGCGTGCCCGCCGCGGCGATCACGTCCCCGGGCGCGTACTCGTGCTGGACGAAGCGCTCGCCGAGCGCGCCGAGCACCTCGCTGTCGGTGAAGTCGCGCAGCGCGGGCAGTTCGCGCAGTTCGTCGGGGATGATCGATACTTCGGTGCCGGAGACGGCGAAGTCGACGCGCCCGTCCCCGACGGTGTAGGTCAGCCGCCGGTTGACGCGGTACGTACCGCCCGAGACCTGCACCCAGGGCAGCAGCCGCAGCAGCCAGCGCGAGGTGACGCCCTGCATCTGCGGGACGGTCTTGGTGGTCGTGGCCAGATTGCGTGCCGCGCCCGTCGTCAGACTGGAATTCTGCGTCTCGCCCCCGGGGCCGGGAATGGTCTCGTCGGTAACCGTCACGTCTTCGCCACCAATCTAGGGAACTTGACAATCGGACGGCGGCCGGAGCCACGGCCGTTCCGTGCGGCGAGGCCCGTGCCGCTCGCCGCACTGAACATAGACGTGTTGTTTTAATGTGGGCAATCACTCAAAAGAGTGGCATGAAAAATAATTGAGATGGACAGGTTTAGTGGAATCCGTCGTTGGAAAGTGTGCCGTGGTGATTCCGCTGGAGTGGCAGCGGACGGCACGGTGACGACGGAAGGCCGACGAGCTGACGGAGCGGATGATCCGCCGGAAGGAAACCGGTGCGCGGCGGCCGTGCGGGCAGCGGTTCTCCGAGTCTCGGCAGTGGGTACGTACGTACGGATACGGGTGCGGGGCGTCCGAGCGGGCCTCGGACACCGTCTCAGCCGGCGACGTCCGGCCGGCCGGCCCCGAGCGGCCCGTACATCTCGGCGAACGCCATGTCGGCGCACCGGCCCAGACTCGTCAGCAGCCCGGCGGCGTTCTCCTGGGGGGCCGAAGAGGCCGCCGGATCGGCGTACTCCTCCAGCACCAGATAGGCGCCGGGCTCGGGGAGGGGGAACCAGCGATAGGTCGGGCCGCACGGCTCCGGACCGGCCGCCTCGTGCAGAGCGGTGGCACTCCGCTCGGTGCCGTCCTGCCGGCGGTCGCGGACATCGAACCGGGCACGAACAAAGATGCTCATGCCCGGCACCCCATCACAAGATCCGCGCTCGCGGTACGGCGCCGTCCGAATCCGCTGCCCGGATGCGGAGTTCCGCCGACCGCTTGCCCCACGGGAACATGCCCCGGTCAGGCCCCCAGCAGCGGCCCGCCCGCCGCCAGCGTCTCCGCCAGCCGCTCCCGCGCCGCCGTGTCGCACGGCACCGCCGGATACTCGGCGCCGCGCGCCGTCCCCCACCGGCGCGCCACCGCCGCCGGGTCCTCACCCAGCAGCAGCCCCGCCGCCTGCGCCGCCGCGCCCAGAGCGACCAGTTCGCGGGCCTCCGGCACCACCACCGGCCGCCCCGAGAGGCGGCGCACGGTGTCCCGCCACGCGTTCCCGCGGGCTCCGCCGCCGATCAGCAGCAGCGGCGCATCGGCCGGTACGTCCTCGTCCACGATTCGGTCCAGCGCCTGGAGCAGCGCGAACACCGCACCGTCGTACGCCGCTTGGAGCAACTGGCCGCGTGTCGTGTCGTGCCGCAGGCCGTGCAGCAACCCGGACGCCCGCGGCAGGTCGGGCGTGCGCTCACCGTCGAGGAAGGGCAGCATCACCGCCGACCCGCCGGGCTCGACGTCCTCCCGGTCCAGCCCGAGCAGGGCCGCGACCCGGTCCACGGCCAGCGTGCAGTTCAGGGTGCAGGCCAGCGGCAGCCAGTCGCCGCGCGCGTCGGCGAACCCGGCGACCGTGCCCGTCGGATCGCCGTCCGGGCGCCGGGTGGACACCGCGTAGACCGTGCCCGACGTCCCGAGGCTCAGTACGGGCTGTCCGGGGCGCAGCCCGAGTCCCAGCGCCGCCGCCATGTTGTCGCCGGTGCCCGTGGCGACCAGCGCGCCGTGGGGCAGCGGCAGTTCGCCGCCCTTTACGGTGCCCACCGCCTCACCCGGCAGCGCGACCCGCGGCAGTGCCTTCGGGTCCAGGCCGATGTGCCCGAGGATCTCCGCGTCGTACGCCTCGTCGGCCGGCGACCACCAGCCGGTCCCGGAGGCGTCGCCGCGGTCGGTGACCGCCTCGCCGCCGATGCGTGCGGTGAGGTAGTCGTGCGGCAGCCGCACCGCGGCCGTCGCGTCGGCCGCCGCGGGTTCGTTCTCGCGCAGCCAGGCCCACTTCGTCACGGTGAACGCCGGCAGCGGCACACTCCCCACCCGCCGCGCCCACGCCCCCGGCCCGCCGTGCTCCGCGAGCAGACGCCGGTGCTGGGGCGCCGACCGCACGTCGTTCCACAGCAAGGCCGGACGCACCGGCCGCCCCGAGGCGTCGAGGGTGACCAGACCGTGCTGCTGGCCGGCGACGGACACGGCCGCCGCCTGCCGCGCGGCGTCACCGCACTGATCCAGCGCCGCGCCGAGCGCGCTCCACCACTGTTCGGGGTCGCTCTCCTTGCCGGCGCCGCCGAGGTCCGAACCGTCGGCGGCCGTGCCGCCGGTGACCACGTGCGGAGCCTGGCCGCGGGCCACGACCCGGCCGGTCGCGGCGTCCACCACGAGCACCTTGGCCGACTGGGTGGAGCTGTCCACGCCGACGACGAGCGGTCCCGCTGCCTGTGTGCTCAACGCGTTCTCCCTCTTCGCACCGCGGGGAACACCCCGCCGGACACCGGGTACCTCGCCCGTCCCGGGGCTTCCCCGGCGTGCTGCCGCATATTAGTTTGGCCCCGCCTTATTGTGTAAAGCGCCATGACGAATGGGCCGAGGAGTCGCGATGAGCTGTCAGCCCGTGCCCGAGGACAAGTTCAGTTTCGGCCTGTGGACGGTCGGCTGGCAGGGCCGCGACCCCTTCGGGGACGCCACCCGCCGCCCGCTCGACCCCGTCGAGTCCGTCCACCGGCTGGCGGAACTGGGCGCGTACGGCATCACCTTCCACGACGACGACCTGATCCCCTTCGGCTCCGGCGACATCGCGCGCGAGGCGGCGGTCAAACGTTTCCGCCAGGCACTGGACGCCACCGGCCTGACCGTGCCGATGGCCACGACCAACCTCTTCACCCATCCCGTCTTCAAGGACGGCGCGTTCACCGCCAACGACCGCGACGTCCGGCGCTACGCCCTGCGCAAGACCCTGCGCAACATCGACCTCGCGGCCGAGCTGGGCGCCCGTACGTACGTGGCGTGGGGCGGGCGCGAGGGCGCGGAGTCCGGCGCGGCCAAGGACGTGCGCGCCGCGCTGGACCGGATGCGGGAGGCGTTCGACCTGCTCGGCCAGTACGTCGTCGAGCAGGGTTACGACCTGCGGTTCGCCATCGAGCCCAAGCCCAACGAGCCACGCGGCGACATCCTGCTGCCCACCGTCGGCCACGCCCTCGCCTTCATCGGACAGCTGGAGCGGCCCGAGCTGTACGGCGTCAACCCGGAGGTCGGGCACGAGCAGATGGCCGGGCTCAACGTCCCGCACGGCATCGCCCAGGCCCTGTGGGCCGGCAAACTCTTCCACATCGACCTGAACGGGCAGTCCGGCGCCAAGTACGACCAGGACCTGCGCTTCGGTGCCGGGGACCTGCGCGCCGCCTTCTGGCTGGTGGACCTGCTGGAGACGGCGGGCTACGAGGGCCCCAGGCACTTCGACTTCAAGCCGCCGCGCACCGAGGACCTGGACGGGGTGTGGGCCTCGGCGGCCGGCTGCATGCGTACCTACCTGCTCCTCAAGGAGCGCGCCGCGGCCTTCCGCGCCGACCCGGCCGTCCAAGAGGCCCTGCGCGCCTCCCGGGTGGACGAGCTGGCCCGGCCCACCGCCGAGGACGGGCTCGCCGGTCTCCTCGCGGACCGTACGGCGTACGAGTCCTTCGACGTGGAGGCGGCCGCCGCCCGCGGCATGGCGTTCGAACAGCTCGACCAGCTGGCCATGGACCACCTGCTGCGGGCCCGCTGACCAGCCCCCAGGGAGGCGGCTCGCACGGGAGCCCGGTCAGCTGAACAGCTTGCGCAGGAAGCGGATCTCCTCCGTCCGCTGATGCCCGCCGCCGCCCTCGTGCCCGTTGAACCGCCACAGCCGCAACTCCTTGGGGCCCGCGTAGTGGTGGTACGCGGCGAAGCCGGTGGAGGCGGGCGTGATCGGGTCGCGCAGCGCGGTCCCGAAGAGCGCGGGGGCGCTCGCGCGGGCCGCGAAGTTCAGGCCGTCGAAGTGGTCGAGGGTGTGCAGGGCGGCGTCGACCTCGGTCCGGGCCCCCGCGAGGTAACGGGAGAGTTCGCCGTACGGGCCTTCGTCGGTGATCTCGACGGCGCGCCGCACATGCGTCAGGAACGGTACGTCGATCAGCGCGCCCGCGAGCCCGGGCACCAGCCCGGCGACGGCCAGCGCGATGGCGCCGCCCTGGCTGCCGCCCGCCACCACGACACGCCCGGCGTCCACCGCCGCGTGGCCGCGCGCTGCCGCCACGGCCCGTACGCCGTCGGTGTAGACCCGGCGGTAGTAGTAGTCGTCCGGGTCGAGCAGCCCTTGCGTCATCTTGCCGGGCACCCCCGGGTGAGGGGAGCCTACGGGGTCCGGGGTGGAGCCGGGCCGGTTGGGGCCGCTCTGCCCCCGGGTGTCCATGACCAGCGTGGCGTAGCCCGACACCGGCCACATCAGCCAGTCCTGCGGGTGCAGCCGGCCGCCTCCGTACCCGAGGTACTGCACGACACAGGGCACCGGGCCGCTGGTCTCGCGGGGCAGCAGGAACCAGCCCCGGATACGGTGTCCGTCGTAGCCCGAGAACTCCGCGTCGTACGTATGCAGCAGTGACAGGCCCGCGTCGGTCTCCTCGAAGCGCGCGTCGAGGTCGTACGCACCGGCTTCGTCCAGCGTGCGCCGCCAGAACGCGTCGAATCCGTCGGGTTCGGGCAGCGGCGGACGGTAGCTGCGCAGCTGGTCCAGGGGCAGGTCGACGAACAAGCGGTGCCTCCAGGTCGGGAGTGGACGGCGGGCCCGCGACAGTCTCCGGCGCTCGCCGGGTACCGGGCGCGCAACCTACCAGCCGCCGCCCGCCGCCCGCTCGGTCACGGCGCGGGCCGCTCCTCCTCCGCCCCTGGTGCACCGGCCTCCGGCACCTCGCTGAGCCCGGCGGCCGCCGGATCGAGCACCCGGGCCAGGAACGTCCGCGTCCGCTCGTGCTGCGGATCGGCCACCACCCGTTCCGGTGGCCCCTCCTCGACGATGACCCCGCCGTCCATGAACACCACCCGGTCGGCGACCTCCCGCGCGAAACTCATCTCATGGGTGACGACGAGCATCGTCATACCGTCCTGGGCGAGGGACCGCATCACCGCCAGCACGTCACCCACCAGCTCCGGATCGAGCGCCGAGGTCGGCTCGTCGAAGAGCATCAGCTCCGGCTCCATGGACAGCGCGCGGGCGATGGCCACCCGCTGCTGCTGGCCGCCCGACAGCTGCGCCGGATACGCGGTCTCCTTGTCGCTCAGACCGACCCGCGCGAGATTGGCGCGCGCGACCCGCTGCGCCGCGGCCCGGTCGCGGCGCAGCACCCGCCGCTGGGCGATGGTCAGGTTCTCCCGGACGGTCAGATGCGGGAAGAGGTTGAAGGACTGGAAGACCATCCCGATCCGGCGCCGGACCCGGTCGATGTCCACATCCGGGTCGGTGACCTCGGTGCCCGCCACGGTGACCCGGCCCGCGGTCGGCTCCTCCAGCAGGTTCACACAGCGCAGCAGCGTCGACTTGCCCGACCCCGAAGGACCGATGACGCACACCACCTCGCCCCGCTCCACGGAGAAGTCGATGCCCTTGAGCACCTCCAGTGCGCCGAAGGACTTGTGCAGCCCCTCGACCTCGATCGCCCGTCCTGCCGTCGCCGGCTCGCCGTCGGTGCGCACCGCCGTCACCTCGCCTTCGCCGTACGGGCCTCCAGCCGCCGGACCAACTGGCCCAGGGGGAGGGTGATGACGAGATAGAGCAGACCGGCCACGAGGATCGGCGTCAGGCTCTTGTGCTCGTTGAGGGCGTCCCGCCCGAAGTTCGCCAGCTCGAACTGACCGAGCGACAGACCGAGCAGATAGACCAGCGAGGAGTCCTTGGTGAGCAGGATCAGTTCGTTGGTCAGCGGCGGCAGGACGATCCGGAACGCCTGCGGTATGACGATCGAACGCATCGCGCGGCCCGGCGACATCCCCAGCGAACGCGCCGCCTCGGTCTGCCCCTTGGGCACGGCCTGGATGCCGGCCCGGATGGTCTCCGCCATGTACGCGGCGCCGACCAGACCCAGCGAGAGCATCACGGTGATGTTCATGTCCAGCGCGACCTCGAAGGCCAGCGGCACGCCGAAGCCGAGCGCGATGAACACCAGCAGTGCCGGCACCCCGCGGAAGAACTCGATGTAGGTGACGGCGAGCCACCGGTACGGCGGCACCTGCGACAGCCGCATCAGCGCCAGCACCAGCCCGAGCCCCAGACCGAACCCGAAGCCGAGCAGGGTGTACAGGACGGTGTTGACCAGCGCGGTGGTGATGATGTCGGGGAACAGCGCCTTGGCGACTTCCACGTCGAAGAACGCGTGGCGCAGCGTCCCCCAGTCGGCGACCAGGGCGAGGACGAGCACGGCGGCGGCCAGCACGGCGTACTGACCGCCGCGCAGGAGGCGGGCCCTCCGGCGTCGGGACAGGGGCATCGGTGTCGGCTCCTCTTGCTGGCCGCGGGATCAGCGCTGCTGGGGCGTGGTGCCGAACCACTTCTTGTAGATCCGGTCGTAACTGCCGTCGGACCGGGCCTGCTTCAGCACCTCGTTGATCTTCTTGCGCAGCGCGTCGTTGCCGGTGCGCACGCCGATCCCGTAGTGCTCGCCGGTGTCGAACTCCGCCGTCACCGCCGTGTCCGGGTTCTGCTTGACGTAGTCGAACAGCACCCCGTTGTCGTTGATGCCCGCGTCCACCTGCCCGGACTTCACGGCGGTCAGCAGCAGCCCCAGGTCCTCGAACTCGACCAGCTCGACGCCCGCGCCGTGCTTCTTGGCGTACTCGGCGCCGGTGGTGGCCTTCTGGTGGCCGAGCTTCTTCCCCTTGAGGTCCTCGACCTTCTTGTAGGCGCCGCCCTTCTTGGTGATGAGCGCCTGGGTGGCGTCGAAATACGGGTCGGAGAAGTCCATGACCTGGTCGCGCTTGGCGTTGATGGTCATGCCCGCCGCGGCCAGGTCGCACTTGCGGATGGCGAAGTCCTGGCCGGTTTCGATGCCTTCGAAGGGCGTGTTGACGATCTCCTGCGGCACCTTCAGCGCCTTGGCGACCAGATCGACCAGGTCCACGTCGAACCCGACGATCTTGCCCTCCTTCTTCACCTGGAAGGGCGCGTACGGCAGATGGGTGCAGGTCTTGAGCGTGCCGGGGGAGACGAGCTGGACGCCCGAGGCCGACTTCTCGCCGGCCGCCCCGCCCGACTTGGTGCTGGTGCAGCCCGTGGCGAGAAGGGCGGCGGCCGCGACGAGGGCGGCCGTGGCGGACATCGAGGAGCGAACGGACACTGGTCCTCCGGATCAGGATGCGGCCCCACACTCACCGGTCGGAGGTGAGTTGGCTGCATCCTGCCACCGGCCAGGGCCGATGTCGCCGTCGTCAGTGTTGCGACCGGGTAACGACGCGTGCCGGTCCGTGCCGTCCATGGCGCTGCGCACGGCGGGGATCCCCGGCCCGAGTTCGCACCCCGGTGCGGGTGCGGACGTCGGCTTTCAGCCGGTCAGCCGGTCAGCCGGTCAGCCGGTCAGCTGCCGCGCCAGCGCCGCCACCGCATCCGGCCCCACCCGGCAGCAGCCGCCGACGAGCCGGGCCCCCGCGGCGGTCCAGGCCGCGACCCGGTCCGCGCTGAAGGCGGGCGTACCGCACCAGGCGCGGGCCTGGGCGTCCCAGCTCTCGCCGCTGTTCGGGTAGACGACCACCGGTGTGCCGGCCGCGCGGGCCGCCACCGCCACTGCCCGGTCGGCGTCCTCGGGGGTGCAGCAGTTCACGCCCACCGCCACCACCTCGGGGACGTCCGCCGCGAGCGCGAAGGCGTCCGCCAGCGGCTGCCCGGCTCGCGTGCGGTCCCCGGCCGCGCTGAACGACAGCCAGGCCGGCACACCGAGGCCGCGCACCGCCCGCAGCAGGGCCAGCGCCTCGTCCGCGTCCGGGACGGTCTCCAGCGCCAGTACGTCGGGACCGGCCGCGGCCAGCACCTCCAGCCGCGGACGGTGGAACCGTTCGAGCTCGGCCACCGACAGCCCGTAGGCCCCCCGGTATTCGGAGCCGTCCGCCAGCATCGCGCCGTACGGACCCGCCGACGCGGCGACGTACAGCGGCCCCGTCGCGCCGGCTGCCGTCGCCTGCCGCGCCGCCTCGCGCGCCAGCTCCACACTGCGCCGCAGCAGCCCGGCGGTCTCCGTGGCACCGATGCCCCGCGCGGCGAACCCCTCGAAGGTCGCCTGATAGCTGGACGTGATCGCCACCTGGGCGCCCGCCTCGTAGTACGCGCGGTGCGCCGCGACCACGGCGTCCGGGTCCTCGGCGAGCAGCCGCGCCGACCACAGCGCGTCGCTGAGGTCGTGTCCGGCGGACTCCAGCTGGTTGGACAGCCCGCCGTCCAGGACGAGCGGGCCCGCGGCGAGGGCGGCGGCGAACGAGGGCGCGGCAGTGGTGCTCATGACGCCCAGCCTCTCACCCGGTGCCGACAGGACGGCTGCTCCGCACCCGTTCCGGTCCGGATGCGCGCCGCGCACCTGGCCACGCCCGGATGCCCGCCGCGCACCTGGCCACGCCCGGACGCCCGCCGCGCACCTGGCCACGCCCGGACGCCCGCCGCGCACGGGGGCGCCCCGGTCACTACGCCTCGACGGCCTGGATGTCCATCTCCACGCGGATCGTCGCGCCGATGGCCGCGATGCCCCGGGCGAGCATCTTGCGCCAGTCGAGCGTGAAGTCTTCCCGGTGCAGCTCGGTCACCGCGGTGCACGCCGTACGCGTCTCGCCGCCCATGCCGGTGCCGAGGCCCAGGTACCGGGTGTCCAGCTGCACCGACCGGCTGACGCCGTGCAGGTGCAGCACCCCTTGCACGGCCCAGCGGGCCCCGCCCTTGTGCACGAACCGCTCCCCGGCGAACTGCAGATACGGGTAGCGCGCCACGTCCAGGAACTCCGCCGAACGCAGGTGGTCGTCGCGCATCTTCACCCCCGAGTCGATGCTCGCCGCGTCGATCGTCACCTCCACCCGCGAGTCCCGCATGTCCGGCGCGATCCACAGGCCGCCCTCGAAGTGGTTGAACCGGCCGTGGATCTCGGCCAGTCCGATGTGCCGGGCGGTGAAGCGGATGGACGAGTGGTCGGGGTCCAGCCGCCACTGCCCCGGCGCGGGCATCTGCGGTGCCGGGGCCGGCTCCAGCTCCAGGGCCCGCGGCGCGGTCCGCACCCCCTCGGTCACCAGGCTGTCGAACCGCTCCGGACGGAAGCCGTCGCAGGTGACCACCACGTGGTACGCGGCGGGTGCCAGCGTCGCGGTGAACATGCCGTTGGGGTCCGTCTGGCCGCGCGTGACCTCGGTGCCCTCGGTGCTGCGCACCGACACCCCGGCCCGTGCCATCGGCAGCCCGACGGGGTCCTGGACGCTGAGGTCCAGCGCACCGGCACCGCGCGGGATCGGGGCCGGTGCGGGGGCACTGCGGGCGGAGCGGTCACGAAGGCGGGTGAGGATGGCGAGCGCCATGGCAGGACGGGGCCTCTCGGTCAGTTGTGTCGAAAAAGGTGCATCTCCATCCTGTCATTGGTTTAGACCGCTGAGGACGACAGCTGTCAATACCCGATGAAACGTGAAATTCATCGCACCGGGGAGAAGGTGATGGCGAACCGGGCGGGAGCCACCGTCAGCTCGTGCTGCGGCAGCACCCCGGGCCCGCAGGAAGCGCTGCCGATGCCGTGCTGGGCGTGGTCGAGGTGGATCCAGATCCAGTCGCCCGGGGTGAGGTCGGTGGTGTGCCGGGCGGCGTCCAGCTGCTCGCTCGTCCAGCGGCGCGCGCTGAACCAGAAGGACGGCTCGCCCTCGGCACGCAGCGCCGAGCCGTCGATGCGGGACAGCTCCACCCAGCGCACGTCCGCCCGCGCCCCGTTCTCCTGCGGACGCACGTACGGCGTCTGCAACGCGTCCACCGGCATCCGCCACAGCCCGGTCCGCGACGCCGCCCTTGTGTCCGGATAGGCCTCGCCCGGGCCGCCGCCGTACCACCGCGCCGTCGAGAGGTTGCCACACACACCCAGCCGCACACCGAGCCTGGGCAGCGGGCAGGGCCAGTCGCCGTGCGGCCGGACCGATACCTCCAGACGCAGCCGCTCGCTGTCGGCGGTCCACCGGTATTCCGTGTCGAGGGCGAGGTCCGTACCGGCCGGTGCGACCCGGGTGCGTACTACTACCGCGTGCCGGTCGCACTCCACGGACGCCACCCGGTGCCGCATCCGGTGCAGACCGATACGGCGCCACTCTGCCGCGCGGTGCGGGCCCGGCTGCCAGGGCGCGCCCTCGTCGTTGTCGGTCGGCGCCCGCCACACGTCCAGCTGGGGCCCCTTCAGGTGGCAGCCGTCGAGATACCGCAGCACACCGGTGGTGGCGTCGAAGGCGCCCGGGCCGAGGAGGATGAGGTTGCCCTCGCCGCGCCGGGGTGACGCGCTCGGGGCGGTCGGGCGGGGCGTGGGGCACGGCGGGGTGGCGGGCAGCTGTCCCCAGGCGATCTCGTGACCGGCCATGGCCCAGGCCGTGTCCTCGGCCAGGGACGCCCGCACCGTCCACAGCGCCTCGCGGCCGCGCCGTCCGCCGGGCTCCGGGGGCAGCTTCACCTCGGCGTGAGCGCCGGGGGCGAGCGGCGGCACGGCCAGCGGCCCTTCGGCGAGCACCTCGCCCTCGGCCTCGTAGGACCAGTGGAACGCCAGGTGGGCCAGGTCGCTGAAGTCGTGCAGATTGGTGATCCGGACGGTGCCGGGCGCGACGCCCTCCCGGCCGCCGTCCTCATCCGCGGCGTCGATCCGTACCGGCTCGACGACCTTCTTGAACTCCACCAGCCCCGGCGACGGCGCCCGGTCGGGGAAGACCAGGCCGTCGCAGACGAAGTTGCCGTCGTGCAGCTCCTCGCCGAAGTCGCCCCCGTATGCGTGGAACACCTCGCCGTGCGGGGTGCGCTGCCGCAGCCCGTGGTCGATCCACTCCCACACGAAGCCGCCCTGGCAGCGTTCGTACGTCTCGAAGAGCCGCTGGTACTCGCGCAGTCCGCCGGGCCCGTTGCCCATCGCGTGCGCGTACTCGCAGAGGATGAACGGCAGGGCACGGCGCCGGGCGTCCGCGGCCGGGTCGGCGAGCGGCTCCTCCTCCCGCCGGCCAATCTGTTCGACCTCGGCGTGCTCCGCGTACATTCGGGAGTAGACGTCGGTGTCGGCGCACGACGGGTCGCCCTCGTAGTGCAGCGGACGGGCGGGGTCGCGGTCGCGGGCCCAGGCGGCCATGGCGGACAGGCCGCGGCCGGTGCCGCACTCGTTGCCCAGCGACCACATGATCACGCTGGGGTGGTTCTTGTCGCGCTCGACCATCCGGCGCATGCGGTCCACCAGGGCCGGGGTCCACGCGTCGTCGTCCACCGGGTTGTCCCGCCAGTCCTGCTGCCCGAAGCCGTGCGTCTCCAGGTCGCACTCCTCGACGACCCACAGGCCCAGCTCGTCGCAGAGGTCGAGGAAGGCGGGGTGCGGCGGGTAGTGACTGGTGCGGACGGCGTTGACGTTGTGCTGCTTCATCAGCAGCAGATCGCGGCGCATCGCGTCGGGGCCCAGCGCGCGGCCGTGCCGCGGGTCGAACTCGTGCCGGTTGACGCCGCGGAACAGGACACGGCGCCCGTTGACCTTCAGCAGACCGTCCTCGACGCACACCGTACGGAAGCCGAGGCGCAGGGGGACGCACTCGCCGGACGTGCGCAGTTCGGCGTCGTACAGCTGCGGGGTCTCGGCCGTCCACGGTATGACCGGCACCGTCGCGCTCTCCCCGGTCGCCAGGTCCAGGCCGAGCGCGGGAACGGTGACCCGGCCCGCCGGCGCGCAGTCCACCCGGAGGGTGCCGTGGCCGGTGCGGTGGTCGTAGGAGGCGTGCACGAAGTGGTCCAGGACGGCGCCCGCGGGCCGGTGGTGCAGCGTGACATCCCGGAAGACGCCGGGCAGCCACCACTGGTCCTGGTCCTCCAGATAGCTGCCCGAGGACCACTGGTGGACGCGGACCGCGAGCACGTTACGGCGTGCCCGCAGCAGGTGGCCCACCTCGAACTCGTGCGGCAGCCTGCTGCCCTTGAAGTGCCCCAGCTCCTTCCCGTTGAGCCACACCCGTGCACAGGACTCGACACCTTCGAAACGCAGCAGGGCGGGTCCGGGTTCCCACGCTTCCGGAAGGTCGAAGGTGTGCCGGTGGTCGCCCGTCGGGTTCTCGTCGGGCACCTGCGGCGGATCGACGGGGAACGGATAGCGGGTGTTGGTGTAGGCGGGTGCGCCGTGGCCGGCGAGCACCCAGTGGCCCGGCACCCGCAGCCCCGGCCAGTCCGTGTCGTCGAAGTCCGGCCGGGCGAAGGAGGCGTCCGCGGAGCGGGCGGTCGGCAGGAGGCGGAACCGCCACATCCCGTGCAGCGACATCCGCCGCGCGTCCGAGCGGGCGAACCAGGCACGCGGCGGGCGGCAGCCCCGGCCGGGGGACACGTCCTCGTAGTACGGGAGGTGCTGCGGGGCGCGGGGGACGGGTGGGGCGGCCTCGGAGTGTCCGGCGGGGGCCGGGCGGTTTTCGGCGGGGATGTGTCTTTCGGGTGCGGTGTGTGCTCCGGGGGTGCGTCGTGCGGGTGCGGTGCGATCGGCGTCGGGTGCGGTACGGGGACCGACGTGTTCGGCGTCGGGCAGGGGCAAGGGTCCTCCTAGCTGCGGGGACACGGCGAGGCGTGGGGGATCACGTCAGCGAACCACGCGCGGCCGCGTGCCGCGACCACATACGAATGATTGATTGCTGAAGCATTCGCTCCGCTTCGTAGGGGTCCCGAGCGCCTCCGTCCGTGCCGAGGGAGCCGGGTACTCCGGGCCGTACGCCCCCCATTTTGGATCAGCGGGTGACAACCGCTCGTCCCCGGGCACCCGGGCAGCATGAACGATGCACCGAAGAATCCGGACCCGGTACCGGAACACACCGCCGGACTGGAGCCGGGCGGCGGGGTCCCGCCGGGCGAGACACCGCCCGCCGAGGGCAGCACCCCGGACGCCGGGCCCCTGGAGACGCACAACCCGACCCGCGGCTGGTCCAAGGGGCCGGTGCTGGCGCTCGCCGTCGTGGTCGTCCTTGTCGCCGCCTTCTTCATCGCCCGAATCTGGGGGGTGTAGGCACGCGGGCCGGGTACGGGAGAGAGGGCGGTGGCCGCGCGCGTGAGGTACGGGCGGGCGGCGCGAACGCGCGGGCCAGGTAAGGGCGGGCGGTGCGAACGCGCAGGCCGCATACGGGCGAGGCTCAGGACGGCTTGCGCAACGGCCCGGTGTAGTCACGGAAGAGCAGGATCCGGCCGTCCCGGATACGGAACAGCTGCACCGAGCGCCCTTCGAACGCGTCGCCACGCCCCACGCCCTTGGCGAGCGTCTCCGCGACGACGACCTCCGGGTCCTCGGTGCGGTGCACGGCGAGCGTACGGAGCACGTCGACGCGCAGGGCGGACATCGCCGCCCGTGCGAACGCGCGGATCGCCTCCCGGCCCTCGATGCGGTCGGGGACGTCCGGGCCCGCGAACGGCAGCTCGATCACGCCGTCCGGCGCGAACAGGTCCGCGAAGGCGTCCGCGTCCTGCGCCGTGACCGCGACGCACCGCTGTTCGAGGACGTCCAGGGGGCTCACAGCAGGCATGGTCCCTCCGCTCCCGCGCCGCCGGGCCGGTGGTCGGCGCACCGGCCTCTGACGCCGAGCAGGGTAGCGCCGTGCCGCACGGGCGGTCAGCCCGCGCGGCACGTGTGGCGGCTCGGCGCTGCCCCCGCCCTCGTACCGGCTACCCGGCCTCCTCCCCGCCCCCGCGCACCGCCGCGAGAGCGGTCGCGGGGTCCTCGGCCGCCGGACCCGCGGGCCCCCACTGCCCGCGCTCCTTCCGGTACGGCCACCATCGCCCGTCACGCCCGAGTCTGAGCTGTGCGCCACCGCCGACCACGGTCCAGCGGTTGCGGTCATGGCGCAGCTGTGGTGGTGGTTCGTCCGCCTCCCAGGCGTCGGCGAGCTGAGCCGTCGCGCGGGCCAGCGCCGCCGGTTCCGGGGTCCACTCCTCCTCCAGTACGGCGAGCGCCGGTACGCCGCCGTACTCCCACGCTTGTACGGCCAAGGACAGCGCTCTGGCCGTACGTCCGGAGCCGGTCGCCAGTCGTGCGACGGTCCGGGAGTCCGGCCCGAGCGCTGCCAGGCGTACGGCGTCCTGGGCGCGGGTCAGCGCTGCTTGCGGATGCGCATCGGCATGCCCGGGGGCCAGCGCGTCGGCCAGCAGCCGCTGGGCGCGCGCCGCCGTGTCCCCCACCAGGAACTCCAGCGCCGGCACGTCCACTCCGGGAGCTGGGTCCGTCCCCCCTCCGAGGACCGGAGCGGTGCCCGGCTCGTCCACGGCGGGCGGGGGCGCGGGCAGCGGCGGCAAGATGTCGCGTGCGGCGTACGCCTCCGCCGCCGGTATGCCCTCGGACGCCGCCGGTTCCACCGCGCACTCACTGGACGTGAGTTGCTCAGTGGCTTCCCGCGCGCGCATGGCGGTACGGGCCTGAAGGTCCTCCAACAGCTCCCGCTCGCCCCGCCCGCGCATCAGCAGCAGCACGAAAGGGTCCTCGTCCAGCAGTCGGGCCGTCTGGTGGCAGAGTGCGGCAGTGTGGGAACAGTGGTCCCATGCTTCGCAACCGCACTCCGCTTCCAGGTCACCGATGCCCGGGAGCAGTTCGATGCCTGCGGCAGCCGCGTCCTCCACCAGATGCGGCGGCATGTCGTGGTCCAGCAGCGCCGCGATGTGCCCGGCCCGGTCCGCGACCAGGTCCAGGAAGCGGTCCCAGTCCGCCGCGCTCAGCTCCTGGAGCAGCACGTCGCAACGGTACGGCGTACCGTCACGGTCCTTGACGACCGCCGTGATCCGGCCCGGCCGTACGGAGACCGCGCCCACCGCCCCCGCCCGCGCGTGCCGGCGGCCCTGCTTGACCTGCTGGCCGTCCAGCGCGCTGTCCGCCAGCGCCTTCAGCCAGGCCAGGCCCCACCAGGTCCGCGCGAAGCCACGGCCGTGCGCCGGTGGCAGGGCGGCGAAGGTACGCTCCCTGCCCGGCCTCGGCGGACGCGTGTCCCCGGAAGGTTCCGGGCGAGCTTCCCGGGAATCCTCGTACAGGTTCCTCATCGCTCGCTCCCTCGCAGTGCCACCAGGTCCGCCAGCTCGGCGTCGGTGAGTTCGGTCAACGCGGCCTCGCCGGACCCGAGCACCGCGTCCGCCAGCCGCTGTTTGCGCGCCAGCAGGCCGGCGATCCGGTCCTCGACCGTGCCCTCGGCGATCATCCGGTGGACCTGCACCGGCCGGGTCTGGCCGATGCGGTACGCACGGTCGGTGGCCTGCGCCTCGACCGCCGGATTCCACCAGCGGTCGTAGTGCACGACATGGGCGGCCCTGGTCAGGTTCAGCCCCGTACCCGCCGCCTTCAACGACAGCAGGAACACCGGCACGGCACCGTCCTGGAAGCGGCGCACCATCTCCTCGCGCCGCGCGACCGGCGTGCCGCCGTGCAGCAGCTGCGTCGGCACGCCCCGCCCCGCCAGGTGCGTTTCGAGCAGCCGCGCCATCCGCACGTACTGCGTGAACACCAGCACCCCCGCGTCCTCGGCGAGAATCGTCTCCAGCAGCTCGTCCAGCAGCTCCAGCTTCCCGGAACGCCCCGCGATCAGCGGCCGCTCCTCCTTGAGGAACTGCGCCGGGTGGTTGCAGATCTGCTTGAGCGAGGTCAGCAGCTTGACGACCAGACCGCGCCGCGCGAGGCCGTCCGCCGCCGCGATCTCGCCGAGGCCCTCGCGCACCACCGCCTCGTACAGCCCGGCCTGCTCCTTGGTCAGCGCCACCGCCCGGTCGGTCTCCGTCTTCGGCGGCAGTTCGGGCGCGATGCCCGGATCGGACTTGCGGCGGCGCAGCAGGAAGGGGCGGACGAGCCGGGCCAGCCGGTCGGCGGCAGCCGGGTCGGCGCCGCCCTCGACAGCCGTGGCGTAACGCTCGCGGAAGCGGCCCAACGACCCCAGCAGCCCCGGCGTGGTCCAGTCGAGAATGGCCCACAGCTCGGACAGGTTGTTCTCGACCGGCGTGCCGGTGAGCGCCACCCGGGCGCCCGCGGGAAGGCGGCGCAGCGCCTTGGCCGTCGCCGAGAACGGATTCTTCACGTGCTGCGCCTCGTCGGCGACGACCAGACCCCAGCGGGTCGTCGCGAGCTTCGCCGCGTCCAGCCGCATCGTGCCGTACGTGGTGAGGACGAACCCGCCGTCCGCCAGGTCCGCGAGGCTGCGCCGGTCCGCGTGGAAGCGGCGCACCGGGGTGCCGGGCGCGAACTTCTCGATCTCCCGCTGCCAGTTGCCCATCAGGGAGGCCGGGCAGACGACGAGCGTGGGCCCGGCGGAGGCGGGGTCGCTCTGCCGGTGCAGATGCAGGGCGATGAGGGTGATGGTCTTCCCCAGTCCCATGTCGTCGGCGAGACAGCCGCCGAGGCCGAGGGAGGTCATGCGGTGCAGCCAGTCGAGGCCGCGCAGTTGGTAGTCGCGGAGGGTGGCGGTGAGGGCGGGGGGCTGGGCTATGGGCTGCTCGGCGGCGGTGTCCGGGCCGGCGGTGTCCGGTGCGGTGGCTTCCGGTACGGCGGTGTCCGGAGTGCTTGCTTCCGGTATGGCGGTGTCCGGGGCGGTGGCTTCCGATGCGGTGGTGTCCGGGGCGGTGAGCCGGTCGCGGAGGCGGGCCAGCCAGCCGGACGCCTGCACCTCCACCCGGGCGCCGTCCCCGGACTCGGCCGTCCCGGTGAGCGCCGCGCCGAGCGCGTCGATGGGCGTCACCTTGCGGTCCTGGCGGTCACGGGCCGCCCGCAGCGCCTCGGGATCGACGAGCACCCACTGGTCACGCAGCCGTACCAGCGGACGTCCCGACTCGGCCAGCCGGTCCAGCTCCGCCCTGCTGATCTCCTGGTCACCGACGGCGAAGCGCCAGCTGAACGAGAGCAGCGCGTCGGCCGAGAGGAAGGACGGCACGCCGGGCGCGGCACGGTCCTGACCGGCAGCGTCGTCGTCCGGGCCCGCTTGCGCGTGCGGTGGCGCGTCGTCCTGGTCGGACGGCCCCACCACGGCCCGGGTGCTGAGCCCGCGTACCAGGTCCCGTGGCCAGTGCACCTGCACACCGGCGGCGGCCAGCGCACGCGTGGCCGGACCGAGCAGCTCGGCGATCTCCTCGTCGGCGAGGTCCACCGCGTCCGGCACGGCGGCGGACAGCAGGGGCGTGAGCGGCGCCCAGGCAGCGGCGGCGCGGCGCAGCGTGAGCAGGGTGTCCATCCTGGCCCGCGGGCCGAACGCCTGCCCGGTGGGGGAGTCGCCCGCCCACACCTCGGCGGCGTCGGCGACCAGGGCCGGGTCGGTGGGGTCGTGCAGTTGGAGAACGGCGGTGAAGCCGGCGCGGCCGGTGGCGGTGCGGTCGGTGACGGCGGCGGCCCCGGGGCGGTCCGGGGCCGTTCCGGGCAGTCCGGTGATCTCCACGCGCAGGGAGATCCGTACGCCCGCGTCGTGCCCGGCCGCCACATCGGCGGCCCAGTCGCGCTGTTCGGGGATGTGCTGCGGCTCGGGCGCGGCGAACGCCGGTCCGCCGGTGACCAGGGCGGCGGCGGGGGAGCGGGGCAGGCCGTCCGCCACCGCGTCCAGGAAGTCACGTACCAGGCGCTCCGGGTCCGGCAGCAGTACGGGGCCGGAGCCGGGGCTGCCGGAGAGCGGGACGGCGTGCGCCTGCGGCGGCAGCGACGCCGCCAGTTCGCGCAGCCGCTCGACATCGTCGGGGTCGAGCGGACCGACGCGCCACGCGTCGTGACCGGAACGGCTCACTCCGGGCAGCAGCCGCCCGCGGGCGACGAGTTGCAGCGCCAGTACGGCGGCGGCGCCCCAGAAGGCCGCTGCCGGGTCGGACGTACGGGCCGCACGGGCGCGGGTGAGGACGGGCAGGGCGTCGGCGACGGGCAGCACCACGGCCGGAACGTCGATCAACTCGATGCCGTCCCCGTTGCGGCCTCCGTCTCCGCCCCCGTCTCCGCCCCCGTTCCCGCTCCCGTTCCCGCTCCCGTCGCTGTTGCTGTCGCCCGGGCCTGGGGCGGTCGGGACGGCGACGGTCAGTGACTGCGTCGGCCACCCGGTCCCTTCGTCGTCTGCCGTGCCGTCCGCACGCCAGAAGGCGACCTGCCCCGTACGGGCGGGATCGCCGGGCAGGAAGACCGCCGCGCGGTGCGCGAGCGCGGCCGGTGGTGCGGAAGGTGCCGAGGGAAGAAGTGCCACGTGCAGCAAGCTCCTCAAGTTTGACTACTGGCGACCGGAGCGCCCGAGGGTACAGCACGACCGGGGGTGGCGCCGACCGCTGCCCGCGGCGGCCCGGCGGACCGTCGGCACGGATGGAACCCGTGGGGCCGAAAAGGCGTTCAATGGAGTACAGCGAGCGCGGCAACCGCCGCGGAAGGGACGTGAAGGATGTCCACGAACGCAAAGGTCGCCGTCGGCGGCGTGGCGGCGGGAGCGATCCTGCTGTGGCTGCTGCCGTTCTGGGCGGCGGTGCTGGTCATGGTCGGTGTGCCGGCCGTGGCGTATCTGACGCTGGACCCCTCGCAGCGGCGCAGGCTGCGCCGCGTGACCCGCAAGGAGATAGGGCGCTGACCGGGTGGCCGGTGCCCGGACGTCCGGCGGTGTGAGCCGGGCGGGCGGCCGGGCCGCGACGACGTCCCCGTCAGCGGACCCGTGGGCGAACGGCTCACGGGTGGGGCGCCGCCACGGCTCAGGACCGGACCGTCAAGCCGGCCGGACCGCCAGCGCTTCCAGCGCCTGCAGCAGCCCCGGCAGCTCGGGCCCACGTCCCACCGGCAGTATCTCGCCGGGCTGCTCGTCCAGGAGGACGAACGCGATGTCGTCGGTACGGGCCACCAAGCTCCAGCTCGGGCCGTCCACGCGGAGCGTACGGGCCTCGTCGGCGGCGAAGGACGAGCGGATGCGCCCCGGTGGTGGCGGCTCGGCCACGTAACCGCGTGCCTCGGTCAGTGCCCGCCGTACCCCGGCGTGCGGCTGGGCCCCCGGATCGACGAAGGTGACCTCGCCCTCGACCTGTTCGCGCCAGACCGCCCACTGGAGCGCGATCTCGTCCGCGCCCATCCGGCGCTGCGCCGGTCCCCACTGGGTGGCGTCCGGCGGCCTGAGTACGGCCGGACCGCCTTCCTCCGGTTCCGGGTCGTGCGGCGCGGGCACCCCCGGCGCCGCGACGGCGAGCGCGATCGGCCAGCCGGGCAGTGCCTCGACCATGCTGTCCTCGTCGGGTGAGAGGTCGTACTCCATCCCGCAGTCCCAGGCCGCGACGGCGCACGCGACGAGCGAGACGTCGTCCGTCACCACGGTCCAGCGCGCACCCGTCCCGTCCTGCCCGAGGACCAGGCCGTACCCCTGCTCGTACGGTGCGAGGCCGAGCCCGGCGCACACCTCGGGATAGTCGTTGCCGAGCACGCTCGGGAACTGCGCGGGCGTCAGCAGCACGGCCGTCAGGACGAGCAACTGGTCCTCGGCGGCGCTCTCGGGTGTGGCTCCGCCGGCGTTTCCGGCCGTGGACGTACCGGCGCTCTCGGTCGACACCCGGGGCCTCCCCATCCGACGCGCATCCGATCAGTCGTCGGCGCACCCTAGTTGGCCGGGCGGCGGCTTGTCACCAGTCGTACGCCACTGCCCCGGAAACCGGCCATCCGGAGCTCGGCCCCTGCCTCGGCCCCGGCCCCCTGCCCCGGCCCCGGCTCTCCTGCCCCGGCCCCTCAAGCCACCGGCAGATTGAGCAGATCACGCGCCACCGTCTGCGGCGACTCGCCGCGCTCCCGGGCGAGGGCGATCACCGCCCGGCAGGCCAGCTCGTTGATGCCGAAGGCGAGCGCCTCGGGGGAGACCCATTCCGCCGACTCGGCGCTGCGCTCGTCGTCGTCCTCGGCACACGCCGCCACATGGGCGGCCGCGGCCTCGAAGATGTTGTGCCGCCGTTTCGCCCCGGGGGCCCGGGGCTCGTCGCTGCCCCGAAGGTGCGCCCCGGGGCGGTCGTGGGTGAAGAAGTCCCGAAGGCCACGGAACAATTCGGCTATTTCGCGCAAGAATCCGGTCATCATGTCCCCCATTCCCGGTTCCCGTTCCGGTCGTTCCAGTGTGCCCCCGACGCTTACGATGGGAACTTCGGCGACGAAAGGGCGGGTACTCGGTGCGGCGTTATGACTGGCTCAAGGAGATCCAGCGGCTGGACCCGGATCGGGACTTTCTGCGTATCCACCGCATCACCACGACGTACGAATTCCCGTGGGACGTCGCGCGCGCCCTGGAGCTGGCGCTCTACCGCACCTACGCCGTTCCCAGCATCGGCCGGCTGCTGGCCGAAACCGCCGAGCTGACGGACCGTACGCAAAAGCGCTACGACGACACCGCGCTCCTCCTCGACGCGGTGATGGAGCACGGCTTCGACTCCGAGGACGGCCGGACCGCGATCCGCCGCATCAACCAGATGCACCGCAGTTACGACATCACCAACGACGACATGCGGTACGTGCTCAGCACCTTCGTGGTGGTCCCCAAGCGCTGGCTCGACCAGTTCGGCTGGCGCCGGATGAGCGAGCACGAAAAGCATGCCACGGCGGTCTACTACCGCACCCTCGGGCGCCATATGGGCATCACCGGCATCCCGCGCGACTTCCAGGAGTTCGAACGCTGCCTGGACGTTTACGAGCACGCGCATTTCGGCTGGGACGAGGGCGGGCGCCGGGTCTCGGACGCCACGCTCGGCCTGATGGCGGGCTGGTACGGCCCGCTGGCCCCGGTGGTGCGCCGCGCGAGCATGGCGCTGCTGGACGACGCCCTGCTGAACGCCTTCCGCTACGAGCGTCCCGGACCGGCTGTCCGTGCCGCGGTGCACGGCGTGCTGCGGCTGCGCGCCAAGTCCGTACGCCTGCTGCCGCCGCGCCGGCGCCCGCACTACGCCCGCCAGAACCCGGAGATCAAGGGCTATCCGAACGGCTTCACCATCGCCGACCTCGGCACCTTCCCCCAGGGCCGCCCCACGGGCGGCTGCCCCGTACCGCATTGAGACGTCTGGCGACCGCAGCTGTCTCCTCATGATCACCGTCGCTCGTTCCGGCGCCATACTTGAGCGGTGACCGAGGAAGACAGGAAGTACGCCCGACAGTGGCTGGCCGAGCACGGTGTCACCCGGACGGCGGACGCGTGGCGCGACCAGCGGGCGCCGGGCGAGATCCTGACACCGAACGAGGTGGCGCACGCGTGGGCGGACGAGGCGCTGTCCGACAGCGGCCTGAACGCGTCCGCCCGCCTGCGGCTCGCGTTCGGCCTCCTGGACCTGCTGGGCGACTACTGGGTCACCTGCGAGCTCCGCTTCGCCGTACGCGACGAGCGGCACCCGGTGCGGGCGGACCAGTTCTGGGACGCCTGCCGTGGGCGGCTGGAAGCGCCTGAAGAGCCCGAAGCCCTGCTCCACTCACTCTGGGCGGACTGGTTCGAGGACCGGGCCACCGCGGAGGAGGCGTTCGCCGAGGTGCTGGGCAACGACGTGGACGCCTTGGGTGCCCCGGACGACGGCACCGCAGAGACACCGGGGCCGACGATGCCGGCCCGCGCTGCGCCGAGTCCCACGACGCCGCATGTCACGAGGCCCGAACTCGCGACGCCGGACGGTGCGGCACGGGACGCCCTGCTCCGTCGCGCTACCCGGGCCCTCGGCGTCTCTGGGCCCGTGCCTTGGCCGGTGAAGCACGCCGTGTACCAAGCCGCCGCGACGATCCCGCACCTCCACCCCGCGCTGTTCCGCGGCCTTCTCGGCAGCTACCACGACCTGTACGGCGATCTCGACCCCCGTGCCGCTCTCGCCCTCCTGGACGAGCTGGACCTGCCGGCCACCACCGAGCACCTGGCTCCACTGCGCGCCGTCCTCACTGCTGGCCACCGCAACCACTACCGCGCACCGGACGCCTGGTCCCGGGCGCCGGACGCGTCTCGGTCTCCCTGACGCACGGCCAGCGCCAGGTAACGGGCATCCTCGTCCACGTACCGCACCAGGTCCCAGCCGGAACGTGCCAGCAACGGCCGCAGGTTGGGCTCGGCCCGTAGGTCGTCCGGCGTGATCGGGCGCCCCTTCCGTGCCGCCAGCGCGGCCCGCCCGACCGGGTGGAACAGGGCGAGCCGGCCTCCGGGCCGTACGACCCGGGCGAGTTCCGCGAGACCCGCCCGGGGGTCGGCCAGATGGGACAGCAGAGCGGCGGCGAAGACCGCGTCGAGCGCGGCATCCGGCAGCGGGAGCCGCTGCACGTCAGCGAGCACCAGAGGCGCCAGACGTCCACGTCCGGCCCGTACGGCTGCCGCGAGCATCTCGGGGGTCAGGTCGGCGCCCAGCACCGTCCCGCCCGCCCCGACGGCGGCCCGCAGAGCAGGCAGCGCCCGCCCCGTACCGCAGCCCGCGTCCAGCACCCGGTCTCCGGCGCGCAGCTCCATCGCCGCGACGCCCGCCTGGTAGGCGGGACCGTCGTCGGGGAACCGCGCGTCCCAGTCGTGCGCCCGGGAGCCGAAGAACTCCCGCACGTCATGCGCTTGAACGGTGCCCTCGGGAGCCTTGGCGGCGTCGTCTTCCATACGGCAACTCTAGGCGCCGCTGATCGTCGGCGGATCGCGGTGGTTGGTGCCGCAACTGTTTCCCCCTCGACGTCTTACGTTTCCGGCCGCCCGGCGTAATCATGCAGGCATGACGGACACGGGGAAGTGGAATTTCGTCGACCATTTCGGTGCCGATCCGCAGGGTCTCGTCGACGCGGCGGCTCTCCTGCAGCACGCGGCGACCACCATCTGTGACGCCGGCGGTGGCACGCTGGTGATTCCCCCCGGGCGTTACCGGATGCACAGCACGGGAACGGTGGTACCGGATCCGGGAAACCTGACCGTGATCGCCTACGGCGCCCATATTTTCCGCAGCGACACCTCCACCATCGACACACTCTGGGGCGGGGGTTTCTCCCACGACGGCTACAACGGTGCGTCCAACATCAGCATCCACGGCGGTCTGTGGGACGGCGGCGCGGGAAATCCGCGGCCGCTGGACATGTTCGCCTTCTGCTCCGCGGAGAACATCCTGTACGCGGATCTGGTGGTCGAGAACATTCCGGACTGGCACGCGATCGAGTTCCACGGCATCCGCAACGGCACGGCGCGCAACTGCGTCTTCCGGCGCTTCAAGGCCACCACGCCGACCCGCTTCTTCTCCGAGGCGATCGAGGTCCAGGAGGCGCCGGACGGTACGCACAGCAGCGGCATCGTCGTGGACGGCTGCTCGGCCGACGGGTACGGAGCCCTGGTGGGCACGCACACGGCCACCTTCCCCGGCCGTTTCCACGACGGTCTGCGGGTGGTGAACAACAGGATCACCAACGCCAAGAACTACGCCGTACGCGCGCACAACTGGCGTCACGCGGTCATCGCGAACAACATCATCGAGGACTGCAACAGCGGAATTCACGTACAGGTGGATCCTGCCGCGCAGTACCGGTCGTGGTACTGGTCGCAGACCGAGGACATCATCATCGCGCACAACGTCCTGACGCACATGGGACTGGAGAAACAGCCGGGCCAGGGAGCACGGCACGCCACCATCGGTGTGTACGGAATGGCGGACACACCGATGGAGAACGTCGTCGTGACGGGGAACATCATCCGTGACTGGGCCAGTTCGAACGCCATAGTGTTGCAGTACGTGCACGAAGCTGTGGTCACCGGAAACGTCGTGAAATACAGCCAGGGCGGCGACGGCACCGCGATATTGTTCGCCTCCTGTTCCGGCGGAACGGCCACCGGAAACAACGTCCGTTACGCAGGTTCGGGCGTGGTCGGCGCCGAAGTCTCCGCCGGGAACAGGATCAGCCTCCGGTGAGCGTGGTGCGTCGTGGTGCCGCGCGGTGCGCGGTGCCTACGGTGGACGCGGGCGGGCCGGGCGGCGGGGTGGCCGAGCGGTCAGCGGGGCCGTCGGTCAGTGAGCCTTTTCCCACCTCAGTTTGAGCATGCCAGGTGCAGGGTGAGGACGGCCTGGACGAGGCTGGTGATACGGCTGGTAGAGCATCGCAGTTGGCGCGTGAGCCGCCAGGTTTTGAGGGTGGCCATGGCCTGTTCGACGAGTGTACGGATCTTCGCGTGTGAGCCAGAGCGGCCAGGATGTCGACGGCCTCGGCGATGTACCGGTAGGCGGTGGTGGTGCCCACGCCGAATCCGGCGGTGAGCTGGGCGTTGAGGGTACCCCCGGCCGGAGGCTGGGGAGTATGGCCGCATCGTAGATGAGCCGGCACGAGCAGCGCCTGCCGTCCGGCGGCCAGCCGGCGCCATCGTGTCCCTCGCGCAAGACGACGTGCGGTCAGCTCACGGGCGAGGAAGCGCAGAGCGGAGGTGGCCAGAGCGACCCCAGCTGGGTAGACGAGCATGCGGAAGCTCCTGGCAGGATGGCTTGGACTCGACACGCACCCGTCTACCAGCGGCTTCTCTACGCCCGGACCCGCCCTCACCCCAGTGGCCCCGCTCCGCACGCAGGTTGAGGAAACCTCAGTGGGTGGTGGCGTGAGGGAGCGCGCGCGGAAGTGCTCGGCGCCGGTCACGAGCGCGGGACGGTGGTCGAAGCGCCACCGATCCCCTTCGTGCTCGCGTCGTGCCCGGCTGCCTGCGAGCCGGGCGCGAGCTGGATTCGGTCGAGCTCGCGGCTCAGGGCCGCATCGGACTCCCGTCCGGTGTGCTCAGCTGTGTTCAGCGAGGAGCGGTATCGGCCGGGGGCCCCGCTCCCAGGAGCGCGAGGAGCCCGGGGAATCTCTTCTCGATGTCCGCGCGTCGTAGTCGGATGCCCTTGCGGTTGCCGTAGTCGATCTCGTCAATGAGACCTGCCTCGCGCAGGACCCGGAAGTGGTGGGTCTGGGTCTGCTTCGAGATCGGAAGATCGAACGAGTTGCAGCCTCGCTCGCTGTCGCTGCGGTCGGTGGCCAACTCCGTCATCACCGAACGACGGTGCTCGTCGGCGAGGGCGCGAAACACCGCACCCAGATCGAGCGCATCGGCCTCCGGGCCGTCCAGGTTCCTCCCGGCCACGCGGCACCTCCTTCAAGTACGACTTGCATCGTACCTGAAGGGCGTGCTTCTCTGAGGTACGAAATTGATCGTACCTTGGTCCGGTTGCGCCGCCCCGTGCCGCCGCTCCCTCAGACCCGGCCCGGCACTCGCCAGGGACCTGGTCATCGACACTCCGAGAGGTCATCGTCATGAAGAAGCCCGAGGTGCTGATAGTCGGTGCCGGAATCGCAGGGCCCGCACTCGCGCACTGGCTCTCCCGGAATGGATACCGGCCGACGGTCGTCGAACACGCCCGGCAGCTGCGCTCCGGCGGTAGCGCGATCGTGGTGAAGGGGCCCGCGATCCCGGTCGCCGAGCGCATGGGCATCCTCCCGCAGCTCCGCGAGCTCGCCACCCGCAATCGGTCGCTGACCCTGCTCGACCCCGGCGGCAGGCGAATCCTGCAACTCCCGCTCACCTCGGACAAGGCGCCGACGGTCGAGGTGACCCGAGCCGACCTGTCCGAGGTGCTCCACCGGTCGGCGCAGACCGAGGTCGAGTTCTTGTTCGACGACACGGTCACCGCTCTCGACCAGGACGAAGACGGGGTGGACGTCACCTTCCGGCGGTCCGCGCCACGGCGCTTCGACTTGGTGGTCGGTGCCGACGGGATGCACTCCACCGTACGGCGCCTGGTATTCGGGCCCGAGCGGCAGTTCGCGGGTGACCTGGGCCTGTACGGCGCGACCGTCCCGCTGGAACCCGACGCCATCGAGGACCCGACCGAGATGACGATGCTGACCGTGCCGAACCGGATGCTGGTCCTCCACCCCTCGCGGACCACCCCGCTCGCGATCTTCACCTTCCGGGCCGCACAGCCGGCGCCCCACGACCGCAAGAACATCGCCCTTCACAAGCAGACCGTGGCCGACGCCTACGCCGACGTGCGGTGGCGGGCACCGGAACTCGTGGCAGCCTTCCTCGACCACCCGGCTCCGTTCTTCGACCCCCTGACCACCGTCCGGGTGCCCTCGTGGTCCCGCGGACGGGTCGTACTGCTCGGGGACGCGGCGGCGGCGACGGCCCTGCTGGGTGACGGGTCCAGCATGGCGATGGCGGGCGCGTACGCCCTCGCGGAAGAGCTCGCCGCCCACCCCGGTGATCACGCCCGCGCCTTCGCCGCCTACGAGTCGCGGCTCCGCCGTGAGGTGGGCCCGCGGCAGCGACGCGTCGGTCCGCTCTCCAGGCTCATGGTGCCCCGCACCCGGCCGGGCCTCGCGGTGCGCAACGCGGTGGGCCGCGCGGTCGGCCGCACGAACCGGATCTCCTCTCGCGAAGCCGCGAACCGGTAGACCGGGTCCGCACCGACCGGTCACCGGTCGGTGCGCAGCTCCGCGGCAGCTCTCAGCCGGGTCGGCGCCGCCATGTCCGACGAGCCCGCTCGGAGTGGCAGGTCATCGCCGATGCGGCAGGTCGACTGCTGTGGGCCTCACCCACCGTTCCCGGCGCTCGCCACGACATGGGAACTGCCGGTGACCACGCCCCCGCGACGCGGAGGTGAAGTGCTGGGCGGACAAGGCGTATCAAGGCGGCGACGGCATCATCCCGGTGCCCTTCCGCAGCCTGCGTCTCAAGCTGCGGCAACGTCGGCATGACAGCACCCACGCCAGGATCCGCTGCCTCGGCGAGCAAGCCATGGCCGCCCTGAAGGGCTGGTGCCTCCCGCGGGAACTCCGCTGTAGCACCAACCGGGTCACCGCCATCGTGAAGACCATCCCCGCCCTTCGTCACGCCTCAACCTGAGGTTGGAAAAAGCTCAGTGGTTCACCCGGGCCAATGCGAACCCGTCGTAGCCCTTGCGGCCCACGGTCTGCACCGCGGTGGCGGTCAGCTTCGGGTTCGCGGCGATGAGTTCCAGGAACCGGCGGATGCCGCGGATCGAGGGATCCGTACTGTCGGCATCGGAGATGTTCCCGCCGCGCACGACATTGTCCCCGATGATCAGGCTGCCGGGGCGGGTGAGTTCGAGCGCCCGCTCCAGGTAGTGCGGGTTGTTCGGCTTGTCCGCGTCGATGAAGACCAGGTCGAACGGTTCGGCGTGCTCGGCGACGAGCTGCGCGAGACTGTCGAGTGCCGGAGCGACGCGGACCTCGGTGCGCTCCGCGAGGCCGGCCCGCGCCAGGTTGGCGCGGGCTACCGCGGCGTGCGTGGGGTTCGCCTCCAGGGAGATCAGACGGCCGTCGGCGGGCAGGGCGCGGCCGAGCCAGATGGTGCTGTAGCCGCCGAGCGTGCCGATCTCCAGGATGCGCCGGGCGCCTTGAGTCAGGGCCAGGAGGTGGAGCAGTTTGCCCTGCGTGGGGGTGACGCTGATGTGGGGGAGACCGGCCGCTTCGCTGTCGCGCAAGGCAGCATGCAGCGCTTCGTCGTCCGGGGCGAGCAAGGAGTCGAAGTAGTCGTCGACCGTGTTCCACTGCTGCTGAGACATGGGGCCCCTTCGCCTACCTAGTTAGGTTCGCTAACCAAACTATCAGGGTGCGTGCGCCTGTTCGGGTGATCTGCGTACGGACGCCGCTGCTGCCGCGGTCGCGCCCGCCTGTCAGGTGCGGTGGCCCCGCTCGTGCAGCGGCGTGAGGTGGTCGCAGAGTTCGCACCGTGGCGCGTCGCGGGCGGCCCGGATGCCGAGCAGCGGCTCGCCGCAGATGGCGACCAGCGGCCGTACGGGCGACTCCCGTGGATGGCAGATGCGGCAGACGTTGTGCCAGGGGCCGGCCTCGTTGTCGCCCGCGGCGGGAACGGCCGCGATGTCCGCGCCGGTACCGGTGGCCTCATGGGTGGACATCATCAGCCTTCTTTCTCGCGTCCCGCCGGCGCGTCGGCCGGTCTGCGGCGCGGGCTCCCCGTCGGTGGCGCCCGGCCGGACCGTGGCCGGGGCTTTCTCCCGAAGCGTATGAACTTGTCAACTCCGTGCCACGCTGTGTAGCGAAAGGAGTACGGTCCTCGCCATGGTTTTCGAGGCGCACGACGAACCCCACGACGTACCTGTAGCGCCTGCTGCCGGGTCCGCAAACACCCCGGACGACAGTGCGGACGACGGCGTCGACGACAGTGTGATGGCTCTGAAGATCCTCGTGGCGGGCGGATTCGGGGTCGGCAAGACGACGCTGGTCGGCGCCGTGAGCGAGATCCGGCCGCTGCGCACGGAGGAACAGCTCAGCGAGGCGGGCGCCGCGCTGGACGACGCCCGGGACGTGGTGCGCAAGCCCACGACCACCGTGGCGATGGACTTCGGCCGCATCACCATCAGGGCCGGACTGTCGCTGTACCTCTTCGGCACACCGGGGCAGGACCGTTTCTGGTTTCTCTGGGACGACCTGGCGCTGGGCGCGCTGGGTGCCGTGGTACTGGCCGACACCCGCAGGCTGGAGGACTGCTTCCCCGCCGTGGACTACTTCGAGAACCGCGGGATTCCCTTCCTGGTGGCCGTCAACTGCTTCGCCGAAGCGCGCGCTTACGGGGCGGACGAAGTGGCGCGGGCGCTCGACCTGGACCGGGGCACGCCGGTGGTGCTGTGCGACGCGCGGGACCGCGACTCGGGGAAGGAAGTGCTGATACGGCTGGTCGAGCACGCCGGGCGGGTGTACACCGCCCGACTGCTCGACTCGGTGGGGTGAGCGCGCGCCCACGGCTGTCACCCTTCGACGCGCCTCGTCGCCGGAGCGCGGCCCGGCGGCATCAGTCGGCGAGGTCGGCGACAGCGACGACCTTGCCGATCCGGACCCGCACGAGCAGTTCCCCGGGGACACCGTTTCGCGCGCCGTACTCCGCGGCCCGCTCCTCACCCATGTAACGGGCCGCGATACGGGTGGCCCAGGCGCGCACCTCGGAGAGTTCGCCGCTGGTCTCGGCCAGGCCCTCCACGATCACGAAGCTGAACGGCGGGCGGTCGTCGTCCACGCAGAACGCGATACGGCCGTCCAGGGCGAGGTTGCGTCCCTTGACCGTGTCGGCGCCGGTGTTGAAGACGAGGTCGTCGCCGTCCAGCAGGAACCACACCGGCGCGATGTGCGGGCTGCCGTCGGCCCGTACGGTCGACAGCTTGCCGGTGCGGGTGCCCTCGGACAGGAAGCCCTGCCACTCGTCCTTGCTCATTTTGCGTGCCATACCGCCATCCTCCGCCATGCGGCGCGAACAGGCCTCGCGGCCGCACCGAGCGCGCCGACCCGGCCGGGTCGCTTGCCCGGACGGCGCGGGTGGTCCAGGCTTGCACGGCAGTTGCCCACGGGGACACGGGGAGGAAGAGATATGGCTCTGAGCAGCGGACTCGACTGGCTGCTGGACGATCTGACCGAACGGATCGACCAGGTGCGGCACGCCTTGGTGCTGTCCAACGACGGACTCGTCACGAGTGCGAGCGAGCGGCTGGCGCGAGAGGACGCCGAACACCTGGCGGCGGTCGCGTCGGGGCTGCACAGCCTCGCCAAGGGCTCCGGGCGGCACTTCGAGGCCGGGCGGGTGCGGCAGACGATGGTCGAGTTCGACGACGGCGTGCTGTTCGTGACGGCGGCGGGGGACGGCAGCTGTCTGTGCGTACTGGCGGGTCCTGAGGCCGACATGGGGCAAATCGCCTACGAAATGGCACTGTTGGTCAACCGTGTGGGGGAACACCTGGGAGTTGCGGCCCGGCGGCCGGAAAGTTGTCCACAGGGCTGAAGCCGGGGGTTGACCGACTGTCGTACCCCACCGCTATCGTCGTCACTGTCGGTAACGAACCGGCGGGGGTCCGTGGTGGATCCCGCGACGGAAGCGATGACGGGGGAGTGCGACATGACGGTGATGTGCGACGGGCGGCAGGCGCCGGCGACGCTCATGGCGGAGGAAGGGCCCATCGCGGGGGAACTGCTCACGCCAGGGCGAGCGGCCCGCGAACTGGGCCTACGAGGCGGAGAGTTCGAGCTGGCGGCCCAGTTGGGGGAAATCCTGACGCTGCCGCCGGACCCCGAAGCGCGACCCGGTCCGGCCGGTCCGTGGAGGCGGCGCCGGGTGCCGGCGGAAGAGGTCCGGCGGCTGCGCGCCGAAGAAGGCTTTCCCGGCACGCTGCGTGAGCGCCTGCGGACGGTCGGCGCGGCCGAGGCCGCCGAACTGCTGGGCATCGGCGCGGGCCGTTTCCTGCGGCTGGCCCGCGCGGGCTGCTTCGTCCCGGTCCGCTTCTACGTGAACCGCTACGGCGCCGTGGTCTGGCTCTACCTCGCCACGGAGCTGACGGAATGCGCCGCCCGCCAGCCGGAGCTGCTGCGGGGCGACCTCCCCCTGGTGATCCGGGTCATGCTCGACGGCGGGCAGGACTGGCGCGGCCGGAAGTGGCGCAGCCGCCGGGTGGCCCGACTGATGGGCCAGGCGGTGGACGACTGGGAGTCGGCGGCGGTGATCGCCGCGGTACTGCCGCCCGAGGAGCTGGCCTCGGTCGTCGAAGACCCGCTGGAGCGTTCCGTGCTACGACGCCTGCGCCCGGTCCTGGCCCTGCCGGGGGCGAGTCCGGCGGCCAGGGAGGCGGTCGAGCGGGCGACGACGGCGGAAGAGTTCGACGAGGTGCTCTGGTACCGCGTCAACCTCTCCCGTTCCCTCGACCGTGCCCGCCACCGACAACCGGCGGCCGGCCGTCTACGCCACCCCACCCGACCCGGCGGCACCGCACCGACCGGACCGGAAGGCGCTCCCTTCCGTATTGCTGCGGCCCCTACGGCCCCTACGGCCCCCGCGAGCCCTGCGACCGCCACGGTTCCCGCAAAATCCCTGCCGCCGCTGCGGTCACCCGTCCTGGCGGCGCCCGCTCCGAGGCCGACACCTCGCGAGACCTGACCTGTGCGCCATGACCCGGGGACGGCCCGAACCGTCTACGCTCCCGGCCCCTCCGCGTACGGCTGCTCCAGGCTGTGGTCCTTGGTGTGGGGGCGCAGGAGACCTTCCTGGACGACGGAGACGAGGAGGTTGCCCGCACGGTCGTAGATGCGGCCGCGGGCCAGGCCGCGGCCGCCGGTGGCAATGGGGGACTCCTGGTCGTAGAGGAACCACTCGTCCGCGCGGAAGGGGCGGTGGAACCACATCGCGTGGTCGAGGGAGGCCATGTCGAAGCCGCGCGGGCCCCAGAGCGGTTCGATCGGGATGCGGACGGCGTCCAGCAGGGTCATGTCACTGGCGTAGGTCAGCGCGCAGGTGTGGATCAGCGGGTCCTCGCCCAGCGGCCCGACCGCGCGCATCCAGACCGCGCTGCGCGGCTCCGCGCCCTCGATCTCCTCCGGCTTCCAGCGGAGCCGGTCGACGTAGCGGATGTCGAAGGGCTGCCGGCGGGCCATCCGCTCCAGCGCCTCGGGCAGCCCGCCCAGGTGCTCGCGCACCTCGTCGGCGACGGTCGGCAGTTCCTCGGGGGCGGGGACCACGCGGCGCATCGGCAGTTGATGTTCGAAGCCCGGTTCGGGCCGATGGAAGGAGGCGGTCAGATTGAAGATCGTACGACCCTGCTGGACGGCGACCACCCGGCGCGTGGTGAAGGAGCGGCCGTCCCGTACCCGCTCCACCTGGTACACGATCGGCACGCCCGGCCGTCCCGGGCGCAGGAAGTACGCGTGCAGCGAGTGCACGGGCCGGTCGCCCTCGGTGGTCCGCCCGGCCGCGACCAGCGCCTGTCCGGCCACCTGCCCGCCGAAGACGCGCTGGAGGCTTTCCTGCGGGCTGCGGCCGCGGAAGATGTTCACCTCGATCTGCTCCAGGTCCAGCAGATCCACCAGGCGCTCGGCGGGATTGGTCATGGCCGTACGTCCTCCGTCGGGTGTCTCGACGCCCTTGCTCGGTGGTGCGCCCCGCGAAGGGCGCACCACCCGGTCACAGCTGGCCCACGGCGGTGACGCGCACGACCGCGCGCCCCTCCTCGTCGGAGGCCGTCAGGTCCACCTCGGCGGAGATGCCCCAGTCGTGATCGCCGTTGGGGTCGGCGAAAGTCTGCCGTACCTTCCACAGCCCGTGCTCGGGTTCCTCCTGAATCTGCAACAGCTTGGGCCCGCGCGCATCCGGACCGGTGCCCAGCTCGTCGTACTCGTCCCAGTACGCGTCCATCGCCTCGCCCCAGGCATCCGCGTCCCAGCCGGACTCCGCGTCCATCTCGCCGAGCTCCTCGACCTTGTCCAGCGCCGCCAGCTCGACCCGCCGGAACAGGGCGTTGCGTACCAGCACCCGGAACGCCCGCGCGTTCGCGGTGACCGGCTTGACCTGGTCCGCCCGCTCGGCGGCCTCCTCGGCCGTCTCCTCCGCCGGGTTGGCCAGCTGCTCCCACTCGTCCAGCAGGCTGGAGTCCACCTGGCGGACCATCTCGCCCAGCCAGGCGATGATGTCCTCGAAGTCCTCGGACTTCAGGTCGTCCGGCACGGTGTGGTCGAGCGCCTTGTACGCGCTCGCCAGGTAGCGCAGCACGATGCCCTCGGTGCGGGCGAGCTCGTAGAACGAGGTGAACTCGGTGAAGGTCATCGCCCGCTCGTACATGTCGCGGATGACCGACTTCGGCGACAGGGGGTGGTCGCCGACCCACGGGTGGCTCTTGCGGTAGAGGTTGTACGCGTGCGAGAGCAGCTCCTCCAGCGGCTTGGGGTACTCGACGTCCATGAGGCGCTCCATGCGGTCCTCGTACTCGACGCCGTCGGCCTTCATCTGGGCCACCGCCTCGCCCTTGGCCTTGTTCTGCTGGGCCGCGAGGATCTGCCGCGGGTCGTCGAGGGTGGACTCCACGACCGAGACCATGTCCAGCGCGTAGGAGGGCGACTCCGGGTCCAGCAGGTCGAACGCCGCCAGCGCGAAGGTGGACAGCGGCTGGTTGAGCGCGAAGTCCTGCTGGAGGTCGACGGTCAGGCGGACGATCCGCCCCTCCGCGTCCGGTTCGGCGAGGCGCTCGACGATGCCGCCGTCCAGCAGCGAACGGTAGATGGCGATGGCACGGCGGATGTGCCGCAGCTGGTTGCGGCGCGGCTCGTGGTTGTCCTCCAGCAGCTTGCGCATCGCCTCGAAGGCGTTGCCGGGCCGCGCGATCACGGACAGCAGCATGGCGTGGGTGACCCGGAAGCGGGAGGTCAGCGGCTCCGGCTCGGAGGCGATCAGCTTCTCGAAGGTGTTCTGGCCCCAGTTGACGAAGCCCTCCGGCGCCTTCTTGCGGACGACCTTGCGGCGCTTCTTGGGGTCGTCACCGGCCTTGGCGAGCGCCTTCTCGTTCTCCACGACGTGCTCGGGTGCCTGGGCGACGACGAAACCGGCGGTGTCGAAACCGGCCCGTCCCGCGCGGCCCGCGATCTGGTGGAACTCCCGGGCCCGCAGGGTGCGCACGCGCGTCCCGTCGTACTTGGTCAGCGCGGTGAACAGCACCGTACGGATGGGGACGTTGACGCCGACACCGAGCGTGTCCGTACCGCAGATGACCTTCAGCAGGCCCGCCTGGGCGAGCTTCTCGACCAGCCGACGGTACTTGGGCAGCATGCCGGCGTGGTGCACACCGATACCATGCCGGACATAACGGGACAGATTTCGTCCGAACTTGGTCGTGAAGCGGAAGTTGCCGATGAGCGCCGCGATCTCGTCCTTCTCGGCGCGGGTGCACATGTTGATGCTCATCAGCGCCTGCGCCCGCTCCACGGCCGCGGCCTGCGTGAAGTGCACGATGTAGACGGGGGCCTGCCGCGTCTCCAGCAGCTCGGTCAGGGTCTCCGTCATCGGGGTCGCCCGGTATTCGTACGACAGCGGCACCGGCCGGGTCGCGGAGCGCACCACCGCCGTCGGCCTGCCGGTGCGCCGGGTCAGGTCCCCCTCGAACCGCGACATGTCGCCGAGCGTCGCCGACATCAGCACGAACTGGGCCTGCGGCAGTTCCAGCAGCGGGATCTGCCAGGCCCAGCCGCGGTCCGGCTCGGCGTAGAAGTGGAACTCGTCCATGACGACCTGGCCGATGTCGGCGTCCTTGCCGTCCCGCAGCGCTATGGAGGCGAGCACCTCGGCGGTGCAGCAGATGACGGGAGCGTCCGCGTTGACGGAGGCGTCGCCGGTGAGCATGCCGACGTTCTCGGTGCCGAAGAGCTTGCACAGGTCGAAGAACTTCTCCGACACCAGCGCCTTGATCGGCGCGGTGTAGAAGGTCACCTCGTCACGGGCCAGCGCGCTGAAGTGCGCACCCGCGGCGACCAGGCTCTTTCCCGACCCGGTGGGGGTGGA
This sequence comes from Streptomyces monomycini, assembly GCF_022271435.1. Classification (GTDB taxonomy): domain Bacteria; phylum Actinomycetota; class Actinomycetes; order Streptomycetales; family Streptomycetaceae; genus Streptomyces; species Streptomyces monomycini. The sequence continues at coordinate 144,256 of NZ_JAFIQY010000019.1, forward strand.
CACCACGACGTTCGCCCCCGAGACCACCTCGATCAGCGCTTCTTCCTGGGCAGGGTAGAGCGCGATGCCCTGCTGTTCGGCCCAGCTCGAAAAGGCTTCGAAGAGGGCATCGGGGTCGGCGTCGTTCGGGAGATGATCGATGAGGGTCACGCCCCCATACTGCCTTCCCGTGGTCCGGATCGGACAACCGGCGGGTCAGACCTAGATCATCTGACGCTACGCTGTGTCGCCGACCCGGCGTCAGAAACCGGGGATCCGAGCACATGTCCAGATCGATCCGGGATGGGGAACGACCATGATGGGACCGGCGCACTCGCTGTCCGGCGCCGCGGCCTGGCTGGGGGTGGGCGCGGCGACGGCGGCCGCGGGCTATCCGATGCCCTGGCCGGTGCTCGTCGTCGGCGCGCTGATCAGCGCCGGCGCGGCACTCGCCCCCGACCTGGACCACAAGTCGGCCACGATCTCCCGGGCCTTCGGACCGCTCTCGCGGACGGTGTGCGGCGTCGTCGACACCATCTCGCACGCGGTCTACAAGGCCACGAAGATGCGTGGCGACTCGCAGCGCAACGGCGGGCACCGCACCCTCACCCATACGTGGGTGTGGGCGGTCCTGGTCGGCGGCGGGATGTCCCTCCTGGCGGTCCAGGGCGGCCGCTGGGCGGTGCTCGGCATTCTCTTCGTCCACATGGTGCTGGCGATCGAAGGACTGCTGTGGCGGGCGGCCCGGGTCTCCAGCGACGTCCTGGTGTGGCTGCTGGGCGCCGCGACGGCCTGGATCCTCGCCGGAGTCCTGGACCAGCCGGGCAACGGGGCGGGCTGGCTGTTCACCGAGCCCGGCCAGGAGTATCTGTGGCTGGGGCTGCCGATCGTGCTCGGCGCGCTGGTCCACGACATCGGCGACGCACTGACCGTCTCCGGCTGCCCGATCCTGTGGCCCATCCCGATAGGCCGCAAGCGCTGGTACCCGCTCGGCCCGCCGAAGGCCATGAGGTTCCGCGCCGGAAGCTGGGTGGAGCTGAAGGTACTGATGCCCGCGTTCATGCTGCTGGGCGGCATCGGAGCGCTGGGGGCGCTGGGCTACATCTGACGGGCGGCGGGACGGCCCGGGCGGCGTGGGGCAGACGGCACGGCAGGGGGCTTCGCCTCCACCCGGCAGGCCGCCCGCAACCCGGCCGGTGGCGCACCCGGCTCTTGATCGTCGGCCCTTCCGCTAGGACAGGCCTGGTGCACCGGTTCGCTGCTGCTCCCCGGGAGGAGAAGTACGGCGACGGTCCGGGCCGCGATGTCCCGGAGGGCCGCCATGACGATGCGCAAGATCGTTCCGTCCGCGGATGGCCCGATCATGTTCGAGGGCCGACGGCAGAGCCGGATGCTGTCGAATCCCTACAGTCACCTGGGCCGGACCCGTACCTCCGCCGAAGCGGCCGTCGGAGGCGGCCGGGCCCGTCCCATCGTTCTGCTGGTCTACACGGTGACCCCGGAGCGCTTCCGGGTCGGTGTGACACAGATCAAGGCGACCGACGTGGCCAGGAGACCGGTGTGGCCGGGGGAGCGGCTGTTCACCGGTGTGGCCACCGTCGGTCTGATCCGCGGCGCCACGGACGCTCTCGGTTCCCCGGCAGTGGAGTCGCGCCCCCTGGAGCCGTCGGTGTCGCGGCCCAGGAGCCACCCGGTGGCGCGGCCCATCGGCACCGCAACCGGGCTGCGCCCATCGGCACCGCAACCGGGCTGCGCCCCGCCCTTCCGCTTCACTCTCCATCCGGCTATCCGGCTATCCGGCTATCCGGCTATCCGGCTATCCGGCCACTCGGCCGCCCGGCCACCGCCCCCGTCACCCGTGCCCCGGTCCCCGGCCCCCGACCCGCCTACCCGTGCCAGGACCGCCACAGCGCCGCGTACGCCCCGTCGGCCGCGACCAGCTCGTCGTGGCTGCCGAGTTCGCTGATCCGGCCCTCCTCGACCACCGCGATCACGTCCGCGTCGTGCGCGGTGTGCAGCCGGTGTGCGATCGCCACGACCGTACGGCCGTCCAGGACCCGGCCCAGGGAGCGCTCCAGGTGCCGGGCCGCGCGCGGGTCCAGCAGCGAGGTCGCCTCGTCGAGGACGAGGGTGTGCGGGTCGGCGAGTACCAGCCGGGCCAGTGCGATCTGCTGGGCCTGGGCCGGTGTCAGGGTATGGCCGCCCGAACCGACCTCGGTGTCCAGGCCCGCCTTCAGGGCCCGCGCCCAGCCGTCCGCGTCGACCGCGCCGAGTGCGGCCCACAGCTCGGCGTCCTCGGCCTCCGTACGGGCCAGCAGCAGGTTGTCGCGCAGCGAACCCACGAAGACGTGGTGCTCCTGGTTGACCAGCGCGACGTGTGTGCGCACCCGCTCCGGCGGCATCCGGGACAGTTCGGCGCCGCCGAGTGTGATCTCGCCGGTACGCGGGGCGTAGATCCCGGCGAGCAGCCGCCCGAGGGTCGACTTGCCCGCACCGGACGGCCCGACCAGGGCCATCCGCGTCCCCGGGCGGATCCGCAGGGAGACCTCGTGCAGGACGTCGACGCCGGCGCGGTAGCCGAACCGCACCTCGTCGGCCCGTACGTCCCGCCCCGACGGTTCCGTCCGCTCGTCGGCGGCGTCCGGTTCGATCTCCCGTACGCCCACCAGCCGTGCGATGGACACCTGGGCGATCTGGAGCTCGTCGTACCAGCGCAGAATCATCGCCACGGGCTCGCTCATCATCTGCGCGAGCAGCGCACCCGTCGTCAGCTGACCGGGCGTGATCCAGCCGCGCAGCACGAACAGGCCGCCGAGCAGCAGCACCGAGGCCAGGATCAGCACATGCGTCACATTGACGACCGGGAAGAGCACCGAGCGGAGGTAGAGGGTGTAGCGCTCCCACTGAGTCCAGGAACGGACCCGGTGCTCGGACAGCTTGACACGGCGTTCGCCGAGCCGGTGCGCCTCGATGGTGCGGCCCGCGTCCACCGACTCGGTCAGCGCCGCCGAGACCGCGGCGTACCCGGCCGCCTCGGAGCGGTAGGCGTGCGGAGCCCGCTTGAAGTACCAGCGGCAGCCGACGAGCAGGACCGGCAGGCCGACGAGGGCGGACAGCGCCAGCGGGGGCGCGGTGACGGTCATGCCGCCGAGCAGCAGCGCGATCCAGACCACGCCGATGGACAGCTGCGGCACCGCCTCACGCATCGCGTTGGACAGCCGGTCGATGTCCGTCGTGATGCGGGACAGCAGGTCGCCGGTCCCGGCCCGTTCCAGCACGCCCGGCGGGAGGGCTACGGACCGTACGAGGAAGTCCTCGCGCAGGTCGGCCAGCATCTCCTCGCCGAGCATCGCGCCGCGCAGCCGTACCAGGCGTACGAACACGGTCTGGACGGCCAGCGCGAGGACGAACAGGGCGATGACGCGCGGCAGGTGGAGCTCACGGGCCCCGGCGCCCAGGTCCTCGACCAGCCCGCCGAGCAGATACGGGCCGACCATGGAGGCGACCACGGCGATCGCGTTCACGGTCACCAGCAGGACGAAGGCGCGCCGGTGCCGACGGATCAGTCCGCCCACGTAGGCGCGTACGGTCGCGGGCGAGCCGACCGGCAGGGTCGTGGCCGTCCGCGGGGCGTCCGGATCGTGCTCCGGTGGCGCCAGGCCGATCATGCGCTCTCCTCGATCTGGTCGATCCGGTTGATCTTGTCGAATGCGTTGGTCCGGCCGATCCGGTCGGTCTCGACGATCCGGTCGGTCTCGAAGGGCCGGTCGATCTTGTCGGGCCGGTCGGTCCGGTCGATGTGCTCGCTGCCGGTGCGGACGAACCGCCCGCCGGACGCCGCAGGAGCAACCACGGCCCCGGCCGGACCGGCCACGGCCCCGGCCGGGGCCCCCGCCGCCCCGGCCACGGACGCCGTCGCCGGTTCCGGTTCCGGTTCCGGTTCTTCTTCGGTCTCCCGGGTCACCACGGCCCGGTACGCGGGGACGTCGCGCAGGAGTTCACGGTGTGTGCCGGTGCCCCCGACCCGGTCTGCGTCGAGGAAGACCACCCGTTCGGCGCGGTCCAGCAGCAGCGGGCTGGAGGTCAGCACCACGGTCGTGCGGCCCGCGCGCAGGGCCCGCAGCCCGTCCGCGATCCGGGCCTCGGTGTGCGAGTCGACGGCGCTGGTGGGCTCGTCCAGTACCAGCACCTCGGGGTCGGTGACCAGCGACCTGGCCAGCGCCAGCCGCTGCCGCTGTCCGCCCGACAGGGACCGGCCGCGCTCGGTGATGTGGGTACGCATCGGATCGCCGGAGTCGTCGGCCGAACCCTGCGCCAGCGCGGTCAGCACGTCGCCGCACTGCGCCGCCGCCAGCGCGTCCTCGGCCCGTACGGCCCCGGAGGACGGGATGTCCAGCAGTTCGCCGAGCGTCCCGGAGAGCAGGACGGGGTCCTTGTCCTGGACGAGGACGGCCGTACGGGCGGCCTCGCGTGGCACGTCGTCCAGGGCGGTGCCGCCCAGCAGCACCGACGGGGTGCCGTCCGGCACGTCGGCGGGGTGGCCGCCGAGCCGGTCGGCGAGCCGTCCCGCCGCGTCCGGGTCGCCGCACACCACCGCGGTCAGCTGTCCGCTCGGTAAGCACAGTCCGGTGACCGGGTCGTACAGGTCGCCGACGAGCGCTGCGGCCCCGGTGATCCGGCCTTCGGCGGGTCGGCTCAACGCCAGGACGCGTGCGGCGCGTTTGGCCGACGGTTTGGAGAAGGAGTAGGCCATCGCGATCTCTTCGAAGTGCCGCAGGGGGTAGAGCAGGAAGGTCACCGCGCTGTAGACGGTGACCAGTTCGCCGACCCCGACCCGGCCGTCGAGCGCCAGCCTGGTCCCGTACCAGACCACCGCGATCAGCAGCAGCCCCGGCAGGACGACCTGGACGGCGGAGATCATGGACCACATGCGGGCGCTGCGCACGGCGGCCCGACGGACGTCCTGGGACGCGCTCCGGTAGCGGCCGAGGAAGAGTTCCTCACCGCCGATGCCGCGCAGGACGCGCAGGCCCGCGACCGTGTCGGAGGCCAGTTCGGTCGCCCGGCCCGCCTTCTCGCGCTGATCGTCGGCGCGGCGGGTCGCGGGCGGCAGCAGCGGCAGGACGGCCAGGGCGAGGACGGGCACGCCGACGGCCACCACGACGCCCAGCGTGGGCTGGTAGACCACCAGGGCCGCACAGACGCCGACGGAGGTGAGCGCCGCGGCGCCGAACCGGGAGACGGCCTCGACGAACCAGCCGATCTTCTCCAGGTCGCCGGTGCTCACGGCGACGACCTCACCGGCGGCGACCCGCCGGGTCATGGCGGACCCCAGCTCCGTGGTCTTGCGGGCCAGCAGTTGCTGGAGACGGGCCACCGACGTGATCCAGTTGGTGATCGCGGCGCGGTGCAGCATCACGTCGCCGACCGCGACCAGCGCGCCGAGCAGCAGCAACAGACCGCCGGCGAGCAGCAGCCGGGAGCCGGAACGGTCCACGACGGCCTGCACCGCGATGCCCACCGGGACGGGGAAGGAGGCCACACCCCCGGTGTGGACCAGTCCCCAGCACAGTGCCTTGGTCTGGCCGCCGAGCTGCTGCCGGTAGAGCCACCGGAGCAGGCGGCCACCGGAGCGGACGTCCGGGACTCCTGGATCGGCATGAGGAAGATCGCGAATGTGCATGATGTCCAAAGTTCGGTTCGGATGACGACGTTGCGGGTCTGGACGTGGCCGGGTGTCGGACGGGAGGCCTGCGGGCCCGTACACCGAAGGCCGGTAAGTGCGGTGGCCCGTAGGCCCGTAGGCCCGGAGCGCGGCCCGTGGCGTGGTGAGTGTGCCGGGCGCCGTACGGGCGCGCGGGCAGGAAGAAGGACGGTGCTTCGGGGGAGCCATGGAAGACTGGCGCGTCACGGAGCTCCGGTTCAACCGGTTTTCCGCGCGGGGCGCACACAACGGGCCACCGCTGTACGGTCCGTACGCGCCGTCCGGGTGCGACCATGGGAGTCATGCGAACTGCGTGCTGCATGGTACGAAGGGCGACACTGGCCACGATGGGACTGGTCCTGCTGGCGGGTTGCGGCGCCGGCGGCGGATCGGCGAAGGACGACGGAAAGGGCCGCGGCGGCCGCACCACGGAGGCCGCCGCGTACACGAAGCACATCCCGGGCGTGGGCGCGAGGCTGCGGTCCCGCATCCCCGGGGACGCACGGCAGGTCGTGGCCGTGTACGGAGAGGGCGCCGATGCGCCGGACGCCACGCTGGTCCTGTACACGAAGGCCCCGAAGGGGTGGGAGCGCACCGCGACCTGGCCCGCGCACAACGGCAGGAAGGGCTGGACCACCGATCATCACGAGGACGACCTGCGCAGCCCGGTCGGCGTCTTCGGCCTCTCCGACGCGGGCGGCGTGCTGCCCGATCCGGGCGCGAAGCTGCCGTACACCCACTCGTCGGCCTTCACCCCGCCGCCGTACTGGGAGAAGAAGACCCGGCACGACTTCGACCATGTCATCGCGATCGACTACAACCGCGTCAAGGGCACCACACCCCTGGACCCGACCCGGCCGCAGGGAAAGAAGAAGGGCGGCGGCATCTGGCTCCACCTGGACCACGGCGACGGCACGTCCGGCTGCGTGAGCATCCCGAAGGCGGGGATGGTCTCGCTGCTGCGCACGCTCGATCCGCGGCAGCATCCCGTCGTGGTCATGGGGGACACCGCACATCTCGCCGCCTGAGCCGACCGTACGGTATCGGGGTCGGTGCCACGACCATGCGGAACCCCGGACCGCGCCGTGCCGCGACCGTACCGCGCCGTGACGGCCGGGCCGGACGGGCCTCGAACCCGCCCGGCCCCGCCCGTCACCCCTTCGGCTTCGGCGAGTCCACGCCCTGCCGCGGCTTGCGCCACAGCCCCCGGGTGAAGTCCGGGATCTCCTGCGGCTCGCCCTTCGCCCTGATCGAGGCGTGGCTCAGCGGTACCGGCGCGCTCCAGGTCGCCGCGTCGTACACGTCGAAGTCCGGTACGAGCCCGAGGTGGAAGCACTGCATGAGCCGGTACAGCATGATGTAGTCCATGCCGCCGTGGCCGCCGGGCGGGTTGGCGTGCTCCTTCCACAGCCAGTGGTCCCACTCCGCGTACTTGCTGAAGTCCCCCCACTCGTCGTTGGTGTGGTCGGGCTCGATGTAGATCCGCTCCGGGTAGTCCTCGAAGACGCCCTTGGTGCCGCCGAGGCTGTTGATGCGGCTGTAGGGGTGCGGGGTGGACACGTCGTGCTCCAGCCGCAGCACCCGGCCCTTGGCGGTCTGTATGAGGCTGAAGGTGCGGTCGCTCTCGATGTAGGTCTCCCGCCAGCTCGGGTCGCCGGGCGGCATGTGCGCCTCGCGGTACTCGGCGAGGCCCAGGGCGGGGGTGCCGAAGCTGGAGATCCGGACCACCCGGTCGCCGCGGTTGATGTCCATGTAGTTGGCGATCGGCCCGAAGCCGTGGGTGGGGTAGAGGTCGCCGCGCAGCCGGGTGTGCCACAGCCGCCGCCACGGGCCCTCGTAGTACGTCGGGTCGAACATCAGCTGGCGCAGGTCGTGGTTGTACGCGCCCGCGGCGTGCAGCAGCCTGCCGAAGCGGCCCGCGTGCGCCATCCGCAGGACGCGCATCTCGTTGCGGCCGTAGCAGCAGTTCTCCACCTGCATACAGTGGCGGCGGGTGCGTTCGGAGAGGTCGACGAGGTCCCAGAGCTCGTCCATGCGCATGGCCACCGGGCATTCCACACCGGCGTGCTTGCCGTTCAGCAGCGCGGACTTGGCCATCGCGAAGTGCCAGTCCCACGGGGTGGCGATGTACACGTAGTCGAGGTCGCCGCGCTTGCACAGGTTCTCGAAGTCGTGGTCGCCCTTGGTGTAGGCGGTCGGCGCGGGCTGTCCGGCGGCGGTGACCAGCTGCACCGCCTTCGCGGCCTTGTCCCTGACCGGGTCGCAGACCGCCACCACCCGCACACCCGGGATGGCGAGGTAGAGGGGCAGCATGCCCATGCCGCGGTTGCCCAGGCCGATGAGGCCGATCCGTACCGTGCTGCGTCTTTCGAACGGTACGCCGATCATGGTCTTGTGCCGGCCGCCCGGAGCCGCCGCCCGGGCGGCGGCCGCCGCCGCTCCCTGGCCCGCGCCGGCCGCGGCGGCGCTGCCC
>NZ_JAFIQY010000002.1 GCF_022271435.1 Streptomyces monomycini
GCCTCGGCCCGCGCCGCGCGCCCGCGCGGCAGCGGCTGCCCGCCGTACCGGGCCTCGGCCACGGCGGCGTGCTCGGCGCACGCCTCGACGGCGGCCCCGCCGTCGGCGGCCAGCACCACCAGCCGGGCGCCCTCCGGTACGGCCAGCACCGCCTCGCCGGTACGGGCCGCCGCCGACTCCATGGTGTCGGCGAGGGCGTCCAGGGCGGGCGGCGCGTCACCGGGCTCCGCGCCGTCGGCGGCGACCGGCTCGGCGACCACGACCCTGAAGGGCGCGTCCAGGAGCCCGCCGTACAGCCGGCCGGCGACCGCCCGCGCGTGGTCCGGCTCACCGGCCAGCAGCATCCGCAGCACCGCGGCGCCGAGCCGCTGCTCGGCCTCCTGAAGGGCGCGGGAGCGCTCGGTGGTCAGGGTCAGGAGGGCGACGGCGGAGTGCACGGCGAAGCGTTCGGCGGTGCCCAGCGGCGCGCCCGTGCCGACCGCGAGGACGCCACGGGCACGGCGGCCGGTGCCGAGGGACTGGAGCTCGACCCGGTCGTCGCCCTCGGCGTCGCTGACGACGGAGCTGGCGGGGGCCGGGCGCTCACGCAGCCGCCCCACGTCGCCGCCGAGCCGGGCGGCGCGGCGGGCGGCCCAGTCGGGGGCCGCGGCGACCACCGTGCCGGACGCGTCGTACAGCGCGGCCCAGCCCTTGAGGTGCGCGGCGAGCCGGGCCAGCAGCTCGGCCGGGCCCTCGGTGCCGAGGGCGGCCCGGGTCAGCTCGCGCTGCGCCTCGAAGCCCTCGGTCACGGCGCGGTACTGGTCGGCGGCGACCGCGGCGGAGACGGCCTTGCTGATGGCGATGAACGGGGTGCTGCGGGGCACGCCCAGCAGCGGCAGCTCCGCCTCGGCGGCGGCGGTGACCAGCGCCTGCGGCACGTCCTCGTAGTTGACGCCGACCGCGAAACCGAGCCCGACGACCCCGGCGCCCGCGACGCGCCGCACGTACCGGCGGGCCGTCTCCGGGTCCTCGGCGTCCAGCTTGAGGGCGGTGATGAGCAGCAGCTCGCCGCCTTCCATGTACGGCACCGGGTCGATCAGCTCGCTGGCGTGCGCCCAGCGCACCGGGGTGTCCAGCCGGTCCCCGCCCGCGAGCACCGTCAGCTTGAGCGCGGAGTGGTGGGCCAGGGAGGCGAGGGTGTGCGGCATGGGACCTTCGGGGGCGTCGGCGGGCGGACTGGCTGTCGGCGGGCCGGCGCTGCGCCGTCCCGTATGAACGGTCGCTGCCGATTCTGCCTCAGTGGAGGGGTGCGGGGGTGAGACCGTCCGGGGATACGCCCGTACGGGCGCGGGCCCCGCGGCGGCCGGCTAAATCCGGTGGACGCGCCCGGCCCCGCCATGAGCTGATCGGCACCGACCGGTACGGACCACCGCAGTCAGCCCCCGAAGGAGCCCCGATGGCCCGCTTCACGACCGTGCCCGCTCTGTTCCCACCCCCGCGTTACTCGCACGCCGCCGTCGTCGAGGCGGGTGAGCGCCTGGTCTTCAGCGCGGGCGCCGTCCCGCTGGACGCGGAAGGCGATCTCGTGGGCCCGGGCGACCGCGCCGCCCAGACCCGCCAGGTCCTCGCCAATCTCGCCGCCCAGCTGGAGGCGGCGGGCAGCGGCCTGGACCAGGTGATCGCCAGCACGGTCTACGTGGTCGCCACCGCCTCCGGGGACCTCACCACCGCCTGGGAGGAGGTCCGCTCCTCGGCTCTCTCCACGGGCCCGCACACGTCCACGCTCGTGGGCGTCACGGTCCTCGGCTACCCGGGGCAGCTGGTGGAGATCACGGCGACGGGGGTGGTGCGGGAGGGGTGACCGGACCGCTCCGGCCCGCCTCATCCCCGAAGATCCACCAGCACCGGCGGCGCATGCTCCCCCCGTACCGACGTCACCGACAGCACCCCGTGCCCCGGGGGGACGGAGTTGGCCAGGTCGGAGGCGGACCAGCGTTCGCGTTCGACGGTGCGGACGGTGACGGCCTTGGCGGTGGCGGCCTTGCCGGTGACCAGGTGGCGGAAGAGGTGGAACGCCTTCATCGCGGCGCCCTCGGCGATGATCTGGCGGTCGGTCACGTCCCGCGTCTCGACCCACTCCTTGCCCCAGACCTCCGCGAACCGCGCCCCGTCCCAGGTCGTCACACCCGCGAACGCCATCCGGCAGCCCACCGCGCCCAGCAGCGCGCTGCGCAGCGCCTCGGGGACGTCGTCGAGGGAGCGCAGGGTCATCAGGACGCCTGCGTTGGCGGCGCGCAGCCGTTGCAGGCCGCGCAGCGATTCGGCGGTGACGGTGTGCGCCGCGTCGTCCAGGACCAGGCAGGCGAAGAGCGAGCGGTCGCCGCGGGCGGCCGCGCACTCGGTGAACTGGGCGAGCACCAGCCGGGCCAGGATGCGCGACGCCTCCGCGTGGCCGCGTTCGGGCAGGTCGACGCGGACGCGCAGCGGGCGGTCGAGGGCGCGCAGGGACAGCTGGTGGTCGCCGCCCTCGGGGCGGAAGTACGGCGCGAAGGCCGGGCGGTCCAGGAGGGCGACGCGGTCGGCGAGGAGGTCGCCGATGTCGCCGGGGCGCCCGGACTGCCGTGCGCGGGCGTCGAGTTCGCGCAGTTGCGGGTGTGATTCCGTGGTCTTCAGAGCGGTCCGCAGCGCGGCGAGCGCCGTGTCCGAGCCGTCGAGGAGTTCGCGGAGTTCGGGTACGGACGGGAAGCGGCCGTGTGCGGCGCGGTAGGGGCCGAGCAGCTGGCCGAGCGCGGTCGCGGCGCGCCGGCTGTCGCCGCCGGGCAGGGTGGCGGCGAGGTCGCCGACGAGGGCTTCGGCGAGGATGCCGGCCGCTTCGTCGGGGTCGGTGGTGCCGCCGTACAGGTCGAGGTCGCAGTCGGGTTCGGGGGCACCGATCCGGACGATCACGTCGAAGGCCTCGTCCGGGCCGAGGGCGGAGCCGGCCGCGCCGACGGCGACCACCGCGCTCCGTCCGGCCAGCGCCTGGAGGCACATGGCCTCCACGACGGGCCGCACCACGCGGGTGGTCTTGCCGCAGCCGGGCGGGCCGACGGCCAGCAGGGAGGTGCCGAGCAGCGCCGGGTCGAGGGCGAAGCCCGTACCGCGGTGCTGATGGGGGTTGCGCGGGTGGTTGGTGGCGGTGCCGATGCGCACCTGGTGGGCGAGCAGGTCGTGGTGGGCCGTACGGGCGGGCAGGTCGCGCCGGCCGGAGGGGTGGGGGCAGGCGGCGGCGCCGTGGCGCAGGACGGTGTCGGTGAAGGAGGCGAGGGAGTTCTTGCCGGAGCGCACCGAGTGCCAGGCGCGTTCGATGCGTGCCACGTCGACGTCGTTCATGCGTCCGGCGAGGGCCTCGGCGGCGAGCTTGTCGGCGGCGTCGGGCGCGCCGCCCGCGCGCAGGTCTGGCCACCGGGCGCGGTCCTCCTGCGGCTCCGGGACGGCGTCGGGGCGGCGTGCCCGGGCGCGGCGCAGTACGGGGCCGAGGCAGCGCCGTCCCAGTTCGGGCCAGCGGCCGAGGCGTCCGAAGACGACGGCGAGGAGGGCGAGGAAGAGCGCGTAGTAGAAGTACGTGAGCCAGACGAAGATCATCTTATCGCCGCCGGCCGAGCGCCAGGAGTCGGGCGTCAGGAGCAGCAGCGGGTAGATCCAGTACGGGCCGAGGTAGCCGTTCCAGAGCAGTGACCACAGCAGCCAGCCGCACAGGAACGAGATCAGCGCGCCGGTGACGAGCTGCCGGGTGGGCACCCGGTCGGGACTCTCCGCGGGCCGGGGGACGTGTCCGTACGTCCAGATGCCGGGCGCGCCGGCCCGGCGGGGGGCGCGCAGCCAGCGCAGGAACGTGCCGTCCTCGGGGGCGCTGGGCGGGGCCGGCGGCACCGGCGGAACTCTCGGGGCCGGTGGTGCGGACGGGACCGGTGGCGCCGTGGGGCGGGGTACGGGGTGGTCGGTGCGGGTGTGCGGTGCGTCGTGCTGCGTGCCCTCGGTGTCCATCCGGTGCCCCTCGTCCCCCTAGGACCTGTCGTCACATTCCCGCCTGCCGCGCGACGCCTGGCACGCACGCTCGCAGCGTTGCCGAAACACCCGCGTAGCTCCGCTACGAGGGCGCCCCGGCGCCTTGCGATCGCACGCACCAGACGCCGCGCGGCCCGCCCTCCGGGCGGAACGACGGGAATGTGACGACAGGCCCTAGAGACGTCCGGGCGCGGGACGGAAACGGTTCCGCCCGTGCGCCCTGCTGTTCCCGCGCATTGCCGCCGCTCAATCTACTGGCCGCGGCGCGCCGCTATGTCCGGTGCGGACAACGCAACACGCGCACTTCTCCCGAACGGAACATGCCGACGCCCCGTTCCTCCCCCTAGCCTGCGAGCACAACCCCTTCAGTACGTCTTTCAGTACGTCCCGTTCCACCCCCAGGAGACTGCCATGACCGAACTGTCCGGAGGCCCCGCCCTCCCCCAGGAGCGTCGCGTCGTCACCGCGATCCCCGGCCCCAGGTCCCAGGAGCTGTGGGCCCGCAAGCAGGCCACGGTGGCCGGCGGCGTAGGGGCGGTGCTGCCCGTCTTCGCCAAGCGCGCGGGCGGCGGCATCCTGGAGGACGTCGACGGCAACTCCTTCATCGACTTCGGCTCCGGCATCGCCGTGACCTCGGTCGGCAACAGCGCGGAGGCCGTGGTGCGCCGCGCCACCGCGCAGCTCGCGGACTTCACCCACACCTGTGTGATGGTCACGCCGTACGAGCCGTACGTGGAGGTCTGCGAGCAGCTCGCCGAGCTGACCCCGGGCGACCACGCGAAGAAGTCCGCGCTGTTCAACTCCGGCGCCGAGGCCGTGGAGAACGCCGTCAAGATCGCCCGCGCGTACACCAAGCGCCAGGCGGTCGTCGTCTTCGACCACGGCTACCACGGCCGGACGAACCTGACGATGGCGCTGACCGCGAAGTACATGCCGTACAAGCACGGCTTCGGCCCGTTCGCGCCCGAGGTCTACCGGGTGCCGCTGGCCTACCCCTACCGCTGGCTGACCGGCCCGGAGAACTGCGCGAAGGAGGCCGCGGACCAGGCCATCTCGCAGATCACCAAGCAGATCGGCGCGGAGAACGTGGCCGCGATCATCATCGAGCCGGTGCTCGGCGAGGGCGGCTTCATCGAGCCGGCCAAGGGCTTCCTGCCCGCCATCGCCCAGTTCGCGAAGGAGAACGGCATCGTCTTCGTCGCGGACGAGATCCAGTCCGGCTTCTGCCGTACCGGCCAGTGGTTCGCGTGCGAGGACGAGAACATCGTCCCGGACCTGATCACGACCGCCAAGGGCATCGCGGGCGGCCTGCCGCTGGCCGCCGTCACCGGCCGCGCCGAGATGATGGACGCGGCGCACGCGGGCGGCCTCGGCGGCACCTACGGCGGCAACCCGGTGGCCTGCGCGGCGGCGCTCGGTTCCATCGAGACCATGCGTGAGCTGGACCTGAACGCCAAGGCCCGGCGGATCGGCGAGATCATGAAGCCGCGCCTGGCGGCGATGGCGGAGAAGTACGACATCATCGGCGAGGTACGCGGCCGGGGCGCGATGATCGCCATCGAGCTGGTGGAGTCCGGTTCCAAGGAGCCGAACCCGAAGGCGACCGCGGCGCTGGCGTCCGCCTGCCACCAGCAGGGCCTGCTGGTGCTGACCACCGGCACGTACGGCAACGTGCTGCGCTTCCTGCCGCCGCTGGTCATCGGCGAGGACCTGCTGAACGAGGGCCTGGACATCATCGAGAGTGCGCTCGCGACGGTGTGACCTGAGGTAACCGGCGGCGGGTCGTGAAGAATGTGTGCGGGGCCCATGGCGGGCAGGTGATCCGGCTGTCCGGCCCCGGCTCCCTGCCGTACGGTTTCTGCAGATGAGAGAAACACCCCGCCCACAGGGGACTGTGGGCGACGCCCGGCCGACGCTTCCCCAGCTGCGGCCGAGCCGTGCCTTCGCGCACGACTCCGGGGCCGCGCGCCCCGGAAATCCTCACCGATCGGACGGCCGCCCGCCCCAGACCCCCCGGGGCGCGCGGCGCTCCGGTCAGCGCGGCCGCCTCGGAACCACCCCCCCTGTTCCGAGGCGGCCGACCTTCTTCTTCCGGCCCCTCCTGTGGGTGGGCGTCCTGTGCGCCGCGCTCTTCGCGTTCCTCACCTGGCAGGTGGCCTCCGACGGTCCGCTGCGCGCGCTGGACGAACGATTCGGCCGCGCCGTCGTGCACAGCCCGGTGCCCAACGCCCTGGCGGAGTTCTTCGCCGACCTCGGCAACACGGTCGTCGCGCTGCCGGTGCTGGTACTCGCGGCGCTGTTCGCCGCCTGGCGCGGACGGCGGGCGGCCGTCGCGCGCTGGTGGCTGCCGCCGCTGGCCGCGCTGGTGACGATGGCCGTGGTGCCCGCGCTGGTGGTGCCGGTGAAGACGTGGCTGGCCCGGCCGGGCCCGCCGGAGATGGCGGGCGGCGCGCACGCCGGATTCTTCCCGTCCGGGCACGGGGCGACGGCGGCCGCCGCGTACGGGGCGGTGGCCCTGCTGCTCGCCGCCCCGTGGGCCGCACGCCCCGGACGGACGCACGGCCCGGCGCTCGCGGCCGCCGCCGGGCTGCTCGGCCTCGCGGTCGGCATCGGCCTGGTGCGCCGCGCCTACCACTGGCCGCTGGACGTGCTGGCCAGTTGGTGCCTGGCCGGGGTGCTGCTCGCGGCCTGCGCGGCGGTGTGCGGACGGTGGGCGGACCGCCCGCACCCCGGGCGCGACGGTCAGCTCGCCGCGCCGAGCAGTTCCGACGCGATGTAGTGGCTCGGGCGCCAGCTGGGACCCGCCGGGATGCCCACCCGCTCCGCCTCGTGCCGCTTCATCAGCCGGAAGCGGTCGGTGCCGGTCTGCACGACGACGGCGTGCCAGGGCGTGAGCCAGTTGTCCGCCGACTCCAGCAGCGCGATCCCGAACTTCGCCGAGCCGCAGGCCTGCGGGTGGATGGAGAGCCGTACGGTCTGCCGGTAGTGGTGGGCTATCAGCTCGCCCCACGCCCGGCTGCGCCGCAGCACGCCGTACGCGCGGCTGCGGCACTCCCGCTGCAACTGGGCCTTGGAGCCGGTCCACTCCGCGGTGTCCTCGACCAGGAAGCGGATGGTGCCGCGGTAGTGGCTGAGCGCCGGTCCGCCGGCCCGCACCTCGGCCCGCAGTTCCTCCACGCTCTGCGCGTAGTCCTTCTCCAGCAGCGCGCGCTTCTCGTCGTAGGTGTGGCCGTCGTAGACCTGGTCGAGGCCGAAGGTGTCGATGTGCCGCAGGCCGTTGGCGTCGATCATGTCGCGCAGTGCCTTGCCGTACGCGTCGATGTGCGCGTCCGGCACCCGTATGAGGTCGCCGAAGACATGGCCGTCCGAGCAGATCAGCAGCCGGGCGCCGGGCGGGTAGACCGCGTCGATCGCGGCGCACAGGTCGTCCAGGAAGCGCAGCGAGAGCAGTTCGCCGAGGTCGGGGAGGTGGCCGGCGACCTTGGCGGGGTTGGGTGACTTGCAGGGGAACGCCGGCAGGGTCAGCAGCACCGGTTCGCGGCGGGCGACGAAGCCGCGGATCTGGGCAAGCTGTTCGGCGAAGCACTGCCCGGGCCGGTGACTGTCGTGGCTGCGTCCCTCGGCTCCTTCGGCGCTGTCGGCGCCGTCGCCCCCGTCGTCCCGCGTGTCCGCCGGCGCGCCGGCGGGCCGGTGGTGCGGCAGCAGCAGGTCCAGGATCCGGGCGCAGTACTGCTCCGTGCGGGCCGCGTACGCGGCGTCGCCCTCGTCCTCCGCCTGCTCCCCGGGCTCGGCGTGCTGCTCGTAGGTCACGGTCATGCGGTCCCTCGCTGGGTGTCGGCCCCGGTCTCGGCCCCGGTGGCGCCTCGGTGGTCGTGGATGTGGCTGGGCAGCGGGGGGTCGCCCAGGACGTGGACGCGGCGCAGGTGGCGCGGCAGTCCGCGGCGGTAGGGCACGCGGGTGTGCAGCAGGGTGTAGTTGTCGGCGATGACGATGTCGTCCTGCTGCCAGGCGTGCACGTACACGTGCCGGGGGTCGTACGCGGCGTCGCGGACGGCGGCCAGTTCGGCGGCGGCCGCCTCGCCCTCCAGCCCCTCGACGCTCACGTCCGGCTGGTTGATGATGTGCTCGCCGTCCGGCACCGGTTCCAGGAACCGCATGACCGGGAATCCGGCGTCGGGGTGCGGTTCGATCAGGGGAGAGACGACGATGCCGCCGTAGTGGGAGACCTTGGCGTTGCGGTAGCGCAGGGTCAGTCCGCGCCAGCGCTCCAGGGTCTCGGGGTCCGCGTCGGCGAGGACGCGGGTGGTGTCGCAGAAGAGCGTGCCGCCGCCTTCGGCCGCGCCGGGCGCCGCGACGCAGTGGAAGACCTGGAACTCGGGCACGAAGTCGACGTACATCCCGTCCCAGTGCAGCGGCATGAAGCCGGTGTCGAAGACGTGGTCCTCGGGGTCCTGGTGGGCGCGTACGTCGAAGACCGTGCCGAACGGCCACTCCATCACCTCGCCCCAGGTGCGCGCGTAGGCGTCGAGTGCCGTGGCGTCGGCCGGAGCGGTGAATCCCCGCAGGGCGACGAGGTGGTGGCGCCGGGTCAGCTCGCGCAGCCACGGCACGGGGACGGCGGTGACCGGGGTGTCCGGCCCGGTCGCGGTGATCAGCACGCCGAAGGGTCCGGCTGCGGCCGTCGTCCAGGGCCGGGTGTCGTCAGGGGCGTCGTCGGTGGTCGGACCGGACGCGTGGACGGCTTGGGACGTCATGGTTCCTCTCCGGATGGCGACGCGCCGGACCGGTCGGCCCGGGCGCGGTGACAGCGACAGTACTTGAGAGTTCAAGAACTTTCCACGTCGTGGCCGACATCGCGCTGCCACCCATGACTTTTCCGCCACCGCCGCGCGCGCGAAAGGCACTTCGCGTGGCCTGAACCGGCCGTGGCCCGTTCGGGCCCGCGTCCCCCGCTTCTGCACCCTCCCGGCCCGCACGAGACTCGCCGTCGAGGAACGCCCCTTCGAGGATGCGAGGACCCGGCATGATCGACCTCTTCCAGCCACAGGCCGGCGACGGCGAACTGGCCGCCGTCGCCGCCGTGTTCACCGACCGCTGGCTCGGCCACGGACCGCGCAGCACGGCGTTCGAGGCGGCCTTCGCCCACCACATCGGCGCCCGTCCCGAGCACGTGCTGTTCGTCAACTCGGGTACCGCGGGCCTGTTCCTCGCCGCCGAACTGCTGGATCTCGCGCCCGGCGACGAGGTGGTGCTGCCCTCGCCCAGCTTCGTGGCCGCCGCCAACGCCGTCGTACGGGCCGGTGGCCGCCCGGTCTTCTGCGACGTGGACTCCCGCACCCTCAACCCGTCCGCCGAGGACGTCGAGGCCGCCGTCACCTCCCGCACGAAAGCGGTCGTGGTGCTGCACTACGGCGGCTACCCCGGGGACATCGCGCGCATCGCGGACCGCTGCCGTACGGCGGGGCTCACCCTGGTCGAGGACTGCGCCTGCTCGGTGGCCTCGCGCGTCGGCGGGCGGGCCGCCGGCACCTTCGGCGATCTGGCGATGTGGAGCTTCGACGCGGCCAAGGTGATGACCACCGGCGACGGCGGGATGCTGCACGTGCGCGACGCCGGACTCGCCGTCCGCGCACGGCGGCTGGCGTACCACGGTCTGGTCCGGCCGACCGGCCTCGGCTCCGCGCAGGTCTCGGGCCGCTGGTGGGAGCTGGACGTCCCGGAGCCCGGCCGCAGGGAGATCGGCAACGACCTCACCGCGGCCATCGGGGCCGTACAGCTGGCCCGGCTGCCCGCGTTCATCGCCCGCCGCAAGGAGATCGTCGGCCTGTACGACCAGGAGCTGGCCGGGTTCGACGCGGTGCGGGTGCCGCCCGGGCTGCCCGCCGGGCACACGTCCTCGTACTTCCTCTACTGGGTGCAGATGGCCGCCCGCCTGCGCGACCAGGTGGCGTCCGCGCTGTTCCGCGACGGCATCTACACGACCTTCCGCTACGCGCCGCTGCACAAGGTCCCCGCCTACGGGGCCGACGGCCCGGACCTGCCCGGCGCGGAACAGGCCGCCGCGGAAACCCTGTGCCTGCCGCTGCATCCGGGGCTCGCCGACGCCGACGTCCGCACGGTGGCTGCCGCGCTGCGCAAGGCCGTCGAGTCGGCGCACTGACCACGCCATCCGTCCGGCCCGAACGAGGGAGAACCGCATCATGCGCGTCCTGGTGACCACGTCCCACGGAGCGGGGCACGTCTTCCCGCCCATCGCGCTGGCGCACGCGCTGCGCGCAGCGGGGCACGACGTCCTGTTCGCCACCCCCGGCGCCTCCGGCGCGCTCGTGGCGCGCGCCGGGCTGCACGCCTTCGACTCCGCGCCCGGCGCCGACACCGAGGAGATCTTCGGGCGGCTGCTGGCCGAGCGGCGGATGACCTTCGACCGCTTCCGTACGGACTCGCCCGAGGCCGTCACGCTGGCGGCCGAACTCTTCGCCCGGACCTCCGAGGCCACCGTGGACCGGACGGTCGAGGTGGCCCGGTCCTGGCGGCCCGACCTCGTCCTGCACACCGAACTCCAGGGCGCCGGACCGCTGGTGGCCGCCGTGCTCGGGGTGCCGGCGGTCGAGCACACCATCAGCTGCCACCACTTCCGGCAGATCAGCGACCGGTTCGGGCCGTGGCTGGCCGCCGCGTACCGCCGCCACGGCCTGGCCGGACGGCCCCCGATCGCCGCGACGGTCGACACCCGCCCGCCCAGCATCGCCACGTACGACCTGGGCGGCTGGCCCATGCGGGCCCTCCCCTACACCACCGGCGCGGTACTGCCGCCCTGGCTGCTGGAACGCCCGCCCCGCCCGCGCGTCGCGGTCACCCTCGGAACCCTGCGCCCGCAGCTGAACGGCGTCGGCGAGCTGCGGGCGGTGGTCCAAGCGGCGGGAGCGGTGGACGCCGAGTTCGTCCTGGCGCTCGGCGACGCCGACCCCGCCGCGCTGGGCGCACTGCCCGCCAACGTACGGGCCGAAGGCTGGCTGCCGCTGACCGCGCTGCTGGAGACCTGCACCGCGATGATCCACCACGGCGGCAACGGCACCACCCTGGCCGGGCTCGGTGCGGGCGTCCGCCATCTGGTGCTGCCGGGCGGCGCGGACGACTTCGAGGTGGCGCGGATTCTGCGCGCTCGGGGCGCCGCCCTGGTCAGCACCCCGGACGCGGTGGACGCCGCGCTGCTGCGCCGCCTGCTCGCGGACGGCGAGATGCTGGCCGTGGCAGCCGAGATCCGCGCCGAGACGGCAGCCCTGCCCGCCCCCGCCGCCCTCGTGCCGCGGCTGGAGAAGCTGGCGGGACCGGGGCGCGCCACCGCCCCGCCGCGAGATGACACTCGGCGAATCCACTCCGAGCCTTGACGGTCGCCCTTGTTCACGAGACAGCGGTCAAGAATGCGTGAGCAAGGAAGACTTGACTCCATGACTGATCCGATAGCAGCCGCTCTGGCTGTGACTTCTCAGGAAGACCTGGTCAACTAATTGGCACGACGAGCAGTTGACTTCGTGCCGCCCCATCTGGATCACGCGATACACGTCGCAGGGCCCCATGCGATATCGACAGCCCTTGCGCGCATTGCGTCACGGCCCGGAATTCTCCGGTTGCCGCTGTGCGCGCTCCGGGCCGCGCCCCATGCGAACTGCCGCCACCAGAGCCATCACGACACCGGCACCGCAGGCGGCGCCCCGTACGAATCCGGAGGGGAGCACGAAACTCGATACGAGCAGCACGAGGCCGACGGTCAGCAGACCGACCGAAGTGTTGAGTTTCGAAGATTCCCTGTACATGCCATCAGTGTAAAGGAGAGGAAAAGCACCCTCGTCGACGGAGATTCGGGGCGCCTGGACACCGGAAACACTCCATGCGGGCCCACGGCCTCACACCACGCGCACCCCGGGGACGTACAGGATCCAGCGCCCGCCCGCCGCCCGGAACGCCCGCTCCCTGGCCATGATCTCCGCCGCGTGGTTCCACGCGAACAGCAGCGCGTAGTCCGGGTAGGGCGCGGCGAAGGCGTCGGGCGGGCGGACCGGGATGCGGGCGCCGGGGGTCAGCCTGCCCTGTTTGGCCGGGGTGGAGTCGCAGATGTAGGGGATCAGATGCGGGCCGAGGCCGCAGTAGGTGGTCACCGTGCAGCTCTTGGCCGTGGCCGCGTATCCGGCGACGGTGCGGCCCGCGGCGTGCAGTTCTTCGAGGAGGGCCACCAGGTCTTCGCGTACGCCGTCCACCCGGCCCGCGAAGGCGGCGAGCACCGCC
The DNA here is from genome assembly GCF_022271435.1 of Streptomyces monomycini. Lineage (GTDB taxonomy): Bacteria > Actinomycetota > Actinomycetes > Streptomycetales > Streptomycetaceae > Streptomyces > Streptomyces monomycini. The sequence continues at coordinate 12,310 of NZ_JAFIQY010000002.1, forward strand.
GGGTCCGTCAGCCCCCGGCCCGCCTCCTCCGCCAGGAGTTCCGCGACGGCCGGGGAGGGCGGGCGGCGGCCGGCGCGGGCGAGGGTGTAGCGGAGCTGGCCGCCGTGCACCGGCAGCCGTTCGATGCCGACGAGCCGGAAGCCGAACCGTTCGGCCAGGGCGCGTACGGAGGTCGCGGTGAAGTAGTACCGGTGCTCGTCGTAGAACTGGTCGAAGGCGGTGCGCCCGACGATCTCGCCGAAGTACGGGTCCTCGAAGACGAACACGCCGCCCGGGGCGAGGAGTTCGTCCAGCCCCGCGAAGAGTCCGGGCAGGTCGGCGATGTCGCAGACGGTGTTGGCCGCGTACACGATCTGGGCGGGGCCTTCGGCGGCGACGGCCTCACGGGCCGAAGCGGCGGTGAGGAAGGCGCGGTGCACCCGTATGCCGCCGTGCCCGGTGTATCCGGACGGCTCGAAGGCGAGGGTGCGCACCCCGGCGTCCGCCAGGCACCGCAGCACGACACCGTCCGTGCAGCCGACCTCGACGGCGAAGGGGGTGTGCGTTCCTGACAGTTCGGTGCGCAGCAGGTGCCGTCCGGTCGCGCGGAAGTGCTCGCGCATCACCGTCGAGCCGGACGAGTGGTACGGATAGCCCGGGTACGGGCGGTACCCGTGCGGGATGTCGTCGGTGAGCTGGACGAGAGCGCAGCGCTCGCAGCGCCCGACGGCGAGGCGGTAGCGGAACGCGTCGCACGCGGCACCCGGGGCCTCGGCGGGTGCCGGGAAGGCCGAGGACAGGGGGTGGTGGCCGAGGTCGAGGAAGGTGTGCAGCGGTGTTCCGCAGATCCGGCACGTCGGCACGGTCAGCGCTCCAGGGTCGGGTTCGGGCCGGTCAGGCTGCGCAGGCAGGTCAGCAGGGTGCGGGCCTGGACGGTGACGTAGTGGCTGTGCCGCAGCAGGGCGGAGAGCTGGTGCGCGGTCATCCACCGGTGGGTTCCGGCGTCCTCGTACGGTCCGGGCCCGTCCACCGCCACGATCAGGTAGCGGTTGAGCGCGTGGTGGAAGCGGCCGCCCTCCTCCGACAGGAGGGCGTCGAAGAGCACCCGCTCCGGCGGCGCGGCCAGGACCTCGTCGAGGAAGGGCGGGCGCGCCCCGGGCGGCAGCACGTCGTAGTTCTCCGGTGTGCAGCACACCGTCGCGGTCAGCTCGGCCTCGTCCACGCTGCCCGGCTCGGCGGCGGCGTGCACCAGGACGTGCGGCACGCCGTCGACGCGGGTGAGGAGGAAGGCGATGAGACCGGTCCCGTGCGGGCGCAGCATGGGCTGCGTCCAGCGCCGCACCTCCCGGCCGCCCGCCCGTACCTCGACCGCGATGACGTCGAAGAAGCGGCCGGTGTCGTGGCTGACGGCGTGTTCGGTGCGGTGCCAGCCGGGCAGACCGCCCAGCGGTACGGGCCGGGTGCGCAACCCGGCGCGGCTGCGTACGCCGGTGAGCCAGTGCAGGATCTCCCTCCCGGGGTGCAGCGCGCGGCCCGCGGTCCCCGGCGGCGGGGGCAGGCAGGCGAGCACGCTCCTGGCGTCCATGTTGACCACGTCACCGGCCCCGAGCAGGGCGTGGATGCGGGGCAGCGTCATCCACCGGTACCCCGGCAGCACCTCGACGTCCTCCGTCGTGCGCACGATCATGTTGCGGTTGCGCTTGCGGTAGAACCAGGCGCCCTGTTCCGACTGGCGTACGTCCGCCACCAGCCGGCGGGGCGACGGATCGCGGAAGTGGCGCAGGTAGGGCACCGTCCGGCCGCCGTGCGCCCGGGTGAAGTTGGAGCGGGTGGCCTGCACGGTCGGCGCGAGCTGGAGGCCGCCCGCGTTGCCCGGCTCGGGCTTGGCCTGCACGAGGAAGTGCGCCCGGCCACCGAAGTCCTTGGCCAGCAGGCCCAGGATGCCCGTCTCGGGCTGGTCGAGGATGGGCTGCGCCCAGTGCGGTACCGGGCCTTCGGGTGCCGACACGTCCAGTCCCCGGACGGTGAAGAACGCGCCCCGGTCGTGGACGAGATCGCCGGTGCGGGCGGCGGTGTGCCAGCCCTCCAGGGCGTCCAGCGGGATGCGCCGGGTACGGGTGTACCTGCGCTCGCCGGCCTCGGCGAACCAGCGGCCGAGCGGGCCGGACACCAGGGGCGAGGTCGTCTCGGACGAGGACGTCTCGGACGAGGACGTCTCAGGCGCGGCCGTCTCAGGCGCGGCCGTCTCAGGCGCGGCCGTCTCAGGCGCGGCCGTCTCAGGCGCGGCCGTCACGGGCGCGGCCGTCACGGGCCCGGTCGCCATCGGCGCCGCCGTCACAGCTCCCCCAGCACGCCGAGCAGCGCCTCGATCACCCGGTCCTGCACACCGCGCGGCAGCGACGGGTACATCGGCAGCGAGAAGATCTCACCGGCCAGCGCCTCGGTGACGGGCAGCGATCCCCGTGGGCAGCCCAGGTGGGCGAAGCCGGTCATGGTGTGCACGGGCCACGGGTAGCTGATGTTGAGCGCGATGTCGTGACGCTCCCTGAGAGTCCGCAGGATGCGGTCCCGTTCGGGGTGGCGGACGACGTACACGTAATACACGTGCTCGTTGCCGGAGGCCGTGGCGGGCAGCACCAGAGCGCTGCCTGCCAGCGCTTCTTCGTAGCGCCCGGCCACCGCGCGCCGGCCGGCGACGTATTGGTCCAGGCGGCGCAGTTTGCGGCGCAGGATCTCGGCGTGCACCTCGTCGAGCCGGCTGTTGTGGCCGGGGGTGCGGAGGACGTAGTAGCGGTCGGCCATGCCGTAGTAGCGCAGCCGTCGCAGCGCGGCGTCGACCTGCGCGTGCCGCGTGAGGACCGCGCCGCCGTCGCCGTACGCGCCGAGGACCTTGGTCGGGTAGAAGGAGAACGCCGCCGCGTCGCCGAGGGTTCCCGCGAGGCGGCCGTGGTGGCGTGCGCCGTGCGCCTGGGCGCAGTCCTCCAGTACGGCCAGGCCGTGCGCCTCGGCGACAGCCCGGAGGGGCGCCATGTCCACGCACTGCCCGTAGAGATGCACGGGCAGCAGCGCGCGGGTGCGGCCGGTCACGGCCGCCGCGAGCTGCCCGGTGTCCATGAGGTACGTGTCCGGGTGCACGTCGACGAAGACGGGGACGGCGCCGGCCGCGTCGATGGCCAGTACGGTGGGCGCCGCGGTGTTGGAGACGGTCACCACCTCGTCGCCGGGGCGGATGCCGAGCGCCTGGAGGGCGAGGGTGACGGCGTTGGTGCCGTTGTCGACGCCCACGCAGTGCCCGGTGCCGTGCCAGGCGGCGTACTCGGCCTCGAAGCCGCGCACGCTCGCGCCGAGCACGAGCTGCCCGGAGCGGAAGACCGTGTCGACGGCGTCCAGCACGTCCGCCCGTTCCTCCTCGTACTCGGCCAGGTAGTCCCACACGCGGGTGGTCATCGGTGGGCCGCCTCCTTCCACCAGTCGGGGTTGTCGCGGTACCAGGCCACGGTGTCGGCCAGGCCGCGGTCGAAGCCGGTGCGCGGGCGGTGGCCCAGCTCCGCGCGGATCTTGGTCGCGTCGAGCGCGTACCGCCGGTCGTGGCCCTTGCGGTCGGGCACCCGGCGGACACTGGACCAGCCGGCGCCGCACAGCCGCAGCAGTTCGCCGGTCAGCGCGAGGTTGGTGCGGGGCGTGCCGTCGCCGACGTGGTAGATCTCGCCGGCCCGGCCGTGGTGGAGCACCCGGTGGACGGCCCGGCAGTGGTCGTCGACGTGCAGCCATTCGCGGACGTTGCCGCCGTCCCCGTACAGGGGCAGGTCGCGGCCCTCCAGGAGGTGGGTGACGAAGCGCGGGACGAGCTTCTCGGGGTGCTGGTAGGGGCCGTAGGTGTTGCAGCAGCGGGTGACGGACACGTCCAGCCCGTGGGTGTGGTGGCAGGCCAGCGCGAACAGGTCGGCGGCCGCCTTGGACGCCGCGTACGGGGACCGCGGCGCCACCGGCTGGTCCTCGGTCCACGCGCCGCGTTCGATGGAGCCGTAGACCTCGTCGGTGGAGATGTGCACCACCCGGGGGACACCGGTGCGCAGACAGGCGTCGAGGAGCGTCCGGGTGCCGAGGACGTTGGTGCGGACGAAGTCGGGCGCGGTGTCCGGGTCGAGTGAGCGGTCGACGTGCGACTCGGCCGCGAAGTGCAGTACGGCGTCGTGGCCGGGCAGCAGGGAGAGCAGCAGCGGCAGGTCGCCGATGTCGCCGCGGACGAAGTCCAGGCGGGGGTGGCGGGCGGGCAGGCTGGCGCGGTTCCCGGCGTAGGTGAGCAGGTCCAGCACGGTGACGCGGGTGTCCGCGTCACCGTGCTCCCCGAAGCCGCCGCCGAGGAGCGTCCGGACGTAGTGCGAGCCGACGAACCCGGCGCCGCCGGTGACCAGGAGCCTCACCCGGCCACCTCGACGCGGGTGTCGTCGCCCACCAGCAGCCGGTGCCGGCCGTCGCCGGGGCCGATGCGGGCGGCGCGGCCGATCAGCGAGCCGTGCACGCCGCCGACCCGGTCGACGCGGACACCGTCGAGGGCGATGGAGTCCGCCACCCCGGCCCGGCGCAGCACGCAGTCGCGGCCGAGGGAGGTGTACGGGCCGATGCGGCTGTCCTCGACGACGCTGCCCGCGCCGACCAGCGCGGGGCCCTCGATCCGCGAGCGGGTCACCCGCGCCCCGGCCTCGACCACGACGGGCCCGGTCAGCCGGCTCGCGGCGTCCACGGTGCCCGCCACCGCGGGCCGGACGCCCTCCAGCAGCCTGCGGTTGCAGGCGAGGACGTCCTCGACGCGGCCGGTGTCGCGCCAGTAGCCGCCGTACTCCGCCGCCCGGACCTCGGCGCCCGCGGTGATCAGGCGCTGCACGGCATCGGTGATCTCCCGTTCGCCGCGCGGCCCCGGCCCGGTCGCGGCCACCGCACGGTGCACCGCGGCGGTGAAGAAGTAGACGCCGACCAGCGCGAGGTCGCTGCGCGGCCGCTCGGGTTTCTCCGTCAGCCGCACCACCGCGCCGTCCGCGTCCAGTTCGGCGACGCCGAACCGGCGCGGGTCGGGCACCTTCTGGACCGCCAGCTGCGCGGCCGGGCGGCGGGCGGCGAATTCCGCGGCGAGCGCGCCGATCCCCTCGGGCAGCACGGTGTCGCCGAGGTACAGCACGAAATCCTCCGCGCCGAGGAATTCCCGGCCGAGGGCCACGCAGTGCGCCAGCCCCAGGGGCTGTTCCTGGCGCAGATATGTGAGCCGTACGCCGAGATCCGCACCGTCGCCGAAAGCCGCCGCGATGTGCCGGTCCCGGGCGCACAGGACGATGCCGATGTCGGTGACACCGCATTCCCGGATGTTTTCCAGGACGTGCCGCAGAACCGGCTTGCCCGCAATCGGGATCAATTGCTTGGGCATCGAGTACGTGAATGGGCGGAGCCGGGTTCCCGTTCCGCCGGACAACACCAGAGCCTTCATGAAAGGGAGTGTCGGACCGGCCGCCGTACGGGAAAAGGGGCGGCCGGTGGACCGAACCGGCCGTGTCCCTTTCGGTCCACGGCCGGGCCCTGCGGCGGCGGACGGGGACAGGCCGGCCGGTGCCCTGCCACCGGCCGGCCTGTCCGCTTCACGCGGTGCGCTGCACCTCGGGAGACGACGCCGGCAGGTAGCCCAGCTGAGCGGCGAGCACCCCGGCCTGGAACCGGCTGCGCGCCTTCATCCCCGTCATCGCGTCGGTCGCGATCCGGCGCGCCGTCCGGGCCGAGACGCCCAGCCGCCGGGCGACCGTGGCGTCCGTGTGGCCCTCGGCGAGCAGTTGCAGCGCGGCGAGGTGCTGCCGGGTGAAGCCGTCCGCCGCGCGCCGGGACGGCGGTGGGCCCAGCCGTTCCGCCGCTGCCCACACGGCGTCGAACAGCGTGCTCAGCGCGGCCACGACGCCCGGCACCCTCACGGCGACGGCGGCCTCCGTGGCGCCCTCGCCGGCCGTGAAGACGAGCGCGGAACGGCGGTCGACGACGACCATGCGGGTGGGGAGCACGGCGGCGGTACGGACCTCCGCGCCGGCCGCCGCCAGCCGTTCGGCGTGGGCCACGGCGTCCGGATCGTTGCGGGCGCTGTCGAGGCAGACGGTGCGTATCCGGATGCCGCGAGCGAGCAGGTCCTCGTGCAGGCGCGGGGCGGCGGACGCGTCGGACGACGGGTACGGCTGCCCGGCGGCGAACACCTGCAATTCCTCTTCGGCGAGGGTGCCGATTTCCCGTACGTGGTCGCTGATCCGGTCGGCTCCCAGGACGCGGAACACCCCGTGGTCGGTGACGGAATGCTGGTGCGTGGCGAATTCGGAGACGAGCCGGGCGGCGGCCGCCCGGCTTTCCTCCACGCGCTGCTGCTGCGCGGCGAGTTCGGCCTGCTGCCGGGCGAGCAGAATGTCCATGCCCAGGCGCGGGCTCACCGCATAGAGCCGCCCGGGGTGTTCCGTGGAAGGGTGCGCCAGGGCGAGGCCGGCCAGCCGGCCGAGGGCCCGCTCGGCCTCCTGCCCGGTCATTCCCGTACGGGCTGCCAATTCCGCGGCCGAGGCGTGCGGTTGGGCCAGCAGGGCGCGGTAGACCGATTCCGTCGCCGGTTCGACGCCCAGCCTTCCGAGAACGTACTCCGACGTGCGCATGATTCCCCCCTGAGATGCGGCACCTGACTACGACGGCGGGCGCCCCACACGCCCGGCCCGCCGGGGAGCCCTGTCGGACGTCCCACCCGGGACCACGGATGCGGGGGCCGCACGACTCAACGTCGCGCCGGGGAAAGCGCGGCTGTGTCCTGTCTCACGGTGCTGCCGCGCCGGTTCCCTCACCGGTCTCCGGCGAGCCGTGCGGCGGCCTCGTGCATCGCCAGTTCGAGCACGACCGGTTCGGTGAGCCGGCCGGTGCCGTCCGGGACGACCAGCCAGCGCACCCCGCCGGTCGCCCGCCCCGGGTACGGCACCACGATCCAGCTGCCGTCGCCCGCGCCGCGCACGCCCGTACCGAGCCAGCGCGCCGCGGTGCCCGGCGGCACGAAGAATCCCGTACGGGTGTCCCCGAAGTCCGCGAGGACCGGCCCCGGCAGCTCCAGTACGCGGGTCAGTACGTCCAGGGTCGGGCGTCCCAGGGCGCCGGGCACGATCAGCACGTCCCAGAGCCGGCCGGCCGGGAGCAGGGCGACCCCGAGGGGGTTGCGCTCCCATTCCCACCGGCAGGCGTCCGGGTCCGCTGCCGCCGTCACCAGCCACTCCACTGCGTTCTTCGCCCCCGCGGCGTCCATGTCTCCTCGCTTCCGCGGTCCCCTCGGACCGCTGTCCGCCCGGTGAGAGGCGGCGGAGGCGGCATCCTTACACGGGTTTGCCGGGGTTTTTCGCGGAAGGCGGGAGCAAGCGGGGGCGCGGAGTGGTGTACCGGCGCGCGGGAGGGGCGGGCGGCGGGGCCCGGACACCGGCCGGGTACGGAACGCGCCCCTCCGGGGCCTGCCCGGGCCCCACCAGGACCTGCCGGCCCTCAGCTGTCGAAGCCCAGCCCGGCCTTGTCCATCGCGCGCAGCCACAGGTTGCGCCGGCCGCCGTGGGTGTCGGCCCGCGTCATCGACCACTGCGTCAGCCCGATCCCGGCCCAGCGCAGCGGCTCCGGCGGGAACGGCAGCGGCTTCCTGCGGACCATCTCCAGCTCGGTGCGTTCGGTCCGCTCCCCCGCCAGGAGGTCGAGCATCACCTCGGCCCCGAAGCGGGTGGCGCCCACGCCCAGGCCGGTGTACCCGGCGGCGTAGGCGACCCGCCCGGCGTGCGCGGTGCCGAAGAAGGCGGAGAAACGCGAGCAGGTGTCGATGGCACCGCCCCAGGCGTGGGTGAAGCGCAGGCCGTCCAGCTGGGGGAAGCACTGGAAGAAGTGCCGGGCCAGCTTCTCGTACGTGGCGGGGCGGTGGTCGTACTCGGCCCGGACCGCCGCGTTGAAGCGGTAGACGGCGTCGTAGCCGCCCCACAGGATGCGGTGGTCGGCGGTACGGCGGAAGTAGTGGAAGTGGTGGTTGCTGTCGGACAGGCCCTGGCGGCCCTGCCAGCCGATCGCCGCCTGCTGTTCGGCGGAGAGCGGCTCGGTCATCAGCACGTGGTCGTAGACGGGCACGACGTACGGGCGGACGCGGCGCACCAGGGACGGGAAGACGTTGGTGCCGAGGGCGATCCGGCGGGCGAAGACCCGGCCGTACGGGGTGCGGGCGGCCATGCCCACGCCGTCGGCGGCGAGGGCGGTGGCGGGCGTGTGCTCGTAGATCCGCACGCCGAGGTCCAGGCAGGCCTTCTTCAGCCCCCAGGCGAGGCGGGCCGGGTTGAGCATGGCGACGCCCGTACGGTTCCAGAGGCCGGCCAGGAACGTCGGCGAGACGACGTGCTCGCGCAGCGCCTCGCGGTCGAGGAATTCCACCCCGGACAGCCCCAGTCGCGCGGCCTGTTCGGCGCCTTCCTTCAGCTCGGCGACCTGGTGGGGTTCGGTGGCGATGTCGATCTCGCCGGTGCGTTCGAAGGCGCAGTCGATGCCGTGGCGGGCGACGGTGTCCTCGATGGCGTCGAGGTTGCGGGCGCCCAGTTCCTCCAGCTTCGTCAGCTCGTCCGGCCAGCGGTCCAGGCCGTTGCCGAGACCGTGGGTCAGGGAGGCGGCGCAGAAGCCCCCGTTGCGGCCGGACGCGGCCCAGCCGACCTCCTGGCCCTCCACGAGGACGACGTCGCGTCCGGGGTCGCGTTCCTTGGCGATCAGCGCGGTCCACAGGCCGGAGTAGCCGCCGCCGACGACGAGCAGATCGGTGCGTTCGTCGCCGACGAGGGCGGGCAGGGCGGCCGGACGGTCCGCGTCGTCCAGCCAGAAGGAGACCGGCGCGGCGTCCGCGAGGGCGTGGGCGGGGGTGCTCATGGCAGCTCGTGCCATGTTTCTCAGCTCCTCTTCCGGCGTCCGGAGAGCAGTTGCCCTCCCAGGACGCAGAGCACGGCGATGAGGAACATCGCCGTTCCGATGACATTGATCTGAACGGGTGTGCCACGCTGCGCCGATCCCCAGACGAACATGGGGAACGTCACGGTGGAGCCGGCGTTGAAGTTGGTGATGATGAAGTCGTCGAAGGACAGCGCGAAGGAGAGCAGCGCGCCCGCCGCGATGCCGGGGGCGGCGATCGGCAGCGTCACGCGCAGGAACGTCTGCGCGGGGGACGCGTAGAGATCCTGGGCCGCCTGTTCCAGGCGCGGGTCCATGCTCATCACGCGGGCCTTGACCGCAGTGACGACAAAACTCAGGCAGAACATGATGTGCGCGATCAGGATCGTCCAGAAACCGAAGCGGATGCCCATGTTGAGGAAGAGGGTGGCCAGCGAGGCGGCCATCACCACCTCGGGCATCGCCATCGGCAGGAAGATCAGGGTGTTGACGGCGGGCCGGGCCCGGAAGCGGTAGCGGGCCAGCGCGAAGGCGATCATGGTGCCCAGTACGGTCGCGCCGGCCGTCGCCCAGAGCGCGATCCGCAGGCTCAGGCCCAGCGATCCGCACAGGTCGGCGACGCCGCAAGGATCGGCCCAGGCGTCCGCGGAGAAGCGCTGCCACGCGTAGTTGAAGCGGCCGTTGGGCTTGTTGAACGAGAAGACCAGGACGACGAGGTTGGGCAGGATCAGGTACCCGAGCGTGCCGAGGCCCGCGAGCACGACGAGGTGGCGGCGCAGCCACCGGAGCACGGCCATCAGACCAGGTCCTCCGTCCCGGACTTGCGGATGTAGAGCGTGACCATGGCGAGGATGGCCGCCATGAGGATGAAGGAGAGCGCGGCGGCGGTCGGGTAGTCCAGGACGCGCAGGAACTGCGACTGGATGACGTTGCCGATCATCTTCTGGTCGGTGGAGCCGAGCAGTTCGGCGTTGATGTAGTCGCCCGCCGCGGGAATGAAGGTCAGCAGGGTGCCGGCCACCACGCCGGGCATGGACAGCGGGAACGTCACCCGGCGGAAGGTGGTGACCGGGCGCGCGTACAGGTCGCCGGCGGCCTCGTGCAGCCGGGGGTCGATGCGCTCCAGCGAGGTGTAGAGCGGCAGCACCATGAACGGCAGGAAGTTGTACGTCAGGCCGCAGACCACCGCCAGCGGCGTGGCCAGCACCCGCTGCCCCTCGGTCAGCCCGAGCCAGCTGGTCACGTCCAGGACGTGCAGCGAGTTCAGTACGCCGACCACCGGGCCGCCGTCCGCCAGGATCGTCTTCCAGGCCAGCGTGCGGATCAGGAAGCTGGTGAAGAACGGGGCGATGACCAGGATCATCACGACGTTGCGCCAGCGGCCCGCCTTGAAGGCGATGAGGTACGCGAGCGGGTAGCCCAGGACCAGGCAGAGCACGGTCGCGGTGGCCGCGTAGCCGACCGAGCGCAGGAACTGCGGCCAGTACGCGCCGAGCGCGTCCCAGTAGGCGGCGAAGTGCCAGGTGACCTTGAAGCCCTCTTCGAGGGAGCCGGTCTGCACCGACGTGGACGCCTGGTAGACGAGCGGGGCGGCGAAGAAGACGACCAGCCACAGGATGCCGGGCAGCAACAGCCAGTACGGGACGAGCCGCTTGCGCGTGCCGCGTGCCCGGCCCCCGGGCGCGTCCGCGGAGGCGGGTGGTGGCGCCTCGGTGGCCGTCGTCATGCCGTCTCCTCGCCGGTGTCCGCGCCGGCCCCGATGTCCTGGGAGGCGTCCAGGCCGAAGGTGTGCGCGGGGTTCCAGTGCAGGACGACCTCGGCGCCGGGCGCCAGGCGCGCGTCGCGTTCGACGTTCTGCTCGTAGACGGCGAGGCGTCCGGCGCCCGGGGTCTCGACGACGTACTGGGTGCTGACGCCGAGGAACCCGGCGTGGGCGATGCGGCCGGTCAGCCGGTTGCGGCCGTCGGCGATCGTGCCGGCGTCACCGGCGTGCGCGAGGCTGATCTTCTCCGGCCGTACGCCCGCGAGGACCGTGCCGCCGGTGCGGGCCGTGGCGCGACATCGTCCGGCGGGCAGCCGCAGCTTGCTGCCGCCCGCGGTGAGCAGCAGGTCGTCGCCGCCGGCCGTCACCACCTCGGCCTCGATGAGGTTGGAGGTGCCCAGGAAGTTGGCGACGAAGGTGGTGCCGGGGTTCTCGTACAGGTCGGCGGGGGCGCCGAGCTGCTCGACCCGGCCGCCGTTCATCACCGCGACCGTGTCGGCCATGGTCATGGCCTCCTCCTGGTCGTGGGTGACGTGCACGAAGGTGATGCCGACCTCGGTCTGGATGCGTTTGAGTTCGAGCTGCATCTGGCGGCGCAGTTTGAGGTCGAGGGCGCCGAGCGGCTCGTCCAGGAGGAGCACCTGCGGGTGGTTGATCAGGGCGCGGGCCACCGCGACGCGCTGCTGCTGGCCGCCGGAGAGCTGCGTGGGTTTACGGCGCGCCATCGGACCGAGTTCGACCAGGTCGAGCATCTCCTCGACCTGTTTCTTCACGGTTTTGATGCCGCGGCGGCGCAGACCGAACGCGATGTTCTCGAAGATGTCCAGGTGCGGGAAGAGCGCGTAGTTCTGGAAGACGGTGTTGACCGGGCGCTTGTACGGGGGCAGCGCGGTGATGTCCCGGCCGTCCAGCTCGACGGTGCCGGCGGACGGGTCCTCCAGGCCCGCGATCATGCGCAGGGTGGTGGTCTTGCCGCAGCCGGAGGCGCCCAGCAGCGCGAAGAAGGAGCCCGCCGGGACCGTCAGGTCGAGCGGGTGGACGGCGGTGAAGGAGCCGTACGTCTTGCTGATCCCGGAGAGGCGGACGTCGCCACCGGAGGTCTGTGTCATGGGTGGTCCCGTGGGTCGGAGGGCGGGGCGGGGCGGACCCGGGCGAGCCGGTCCGTCGCCTTTTCAGGCACCGGGGCGGTTCCGGGGCCGGTTCAGGAGGCGGGCCGGGCCCGAAGCCTTCTCAGGCGCCCGTCAGATCGGCGAATTTCTGGGTGAATTCCTTGCTCTCCCCGGCGTTCAGGGCCCGGAAGGAATGCGACCTGGCGGCCATCTCCCGGTCCGGGAGGATCAGCGGATTGTCCGCCAGGTCCCGGTCGATCTTCGCCAGTTCCTCGCGTACCCCGTCGACCGGGCACACGTAATTGATGTAAGCAGCGATCCGCGCCGCCACCTTCGGCTCGTAGCAGTAGTCGATGAGACGCTCGGCGTTCTTCTTGTGCCGGGCCCGGTTCGGCACCATCAGGTTGTCCGTCGACGTCATGTATCCGGCCTTCGGCACGGCGTACTTGACGTCCGGGTTGTCCTGCTGCAACTGGACGACGTCCCCGGCCCAGGCCACGCAGGCCGCGAGGTCTCCCTTGCTGAGGTCGTTGATGTAGTCGTTGCCGGTGAAACGGCGGATCTGCCGGCCGTCCACGCCCTTCTGCAGCCGGGCGACGGCCGCGTCGAAATCGTCGGCCGTGCAGTCCTCGGGCCGCTTTCCCATGTCCAGGAGCGTCAGTCCGACGCTGTCCCGCATCTCCGAGAGGAATCCGACCCGCCCCTTGAGCTGAGGATCGTCGAGCAATTGGCTGACGGAATCGACCGTGCGCCCCTCGGTGGCCTTCGCGTTGTACGCGATGACCGCCGGAATACCCGTCCAGGGATAGGAATGGGCCCGCCCGGGGTCCCAGTCCGGAGCGCGGAACTGCTGTGCGAGACGGTCGGACGCGTGCGGAAGATTCCCCTGGTCCAGCCGCTGGATCCAGCCCAGCGAGATCATCCGCGCGCACATCCAGTCCGTCAGCACGATCAGGTCCCGGCCGGTGTCCTGACCGGCCGCGAGCTGCGCCTGGATCTTGCCGAAGAACTCGTCGTTGTCGTTGATGTCCTCGGTGTACTTCACCGTGATCCCGGTACGGCGGGTGAAGGCGTCCAGGGTAGGCCGGCTGCCGTCGTCGCCGACGTCCAGATACTCCGTCCAGTTGGAGAAGACGAGACGTTTCTCCTGCCCGGAGTGGTCCACGGACCGTCCGGCGTCCGTACGGCCCGCGGGCGGGATGCCGCAGGCCGACAGCGCGCCGAGACCGCCGAGCGTGAGCGCCCCCGCCCCGGACGCGCGCAGCAGCGACCGCCGGGTCATGGCCATCCGGCCGTCGGTGAGGCTGCGCCGTACGGCGGCGAGTTCGGGCGGCGACAGGCTCCCGGGCTGCTGACTGTCCTCCATACGCGGTGCCCTTTCCTGATGAGCCCGGTGGTCAGCCGGTGACGATGGCCGTTCCGCGTCAGGCGCGGTCCCCGAAGACGGTCCGGTGCCAGTCCTTCCTCGCGGCCCCGGTGTTGTCGTACATGACGTGCTTGACCTGCGTGTAGTCCTCGAAGGAGTACGCGGACATGTCCTTGCCGAAGCCACTGGCCTTGTAGCCGCCGTGCGGCATCTCGCTGAGGATCGGGATGTGGTCGTTGACCCAGACGCAGCCCGCCTTGATCTCGCGGGAGGCGCGGCCGGTGCGGTAGACGTCCCGGCTCCAGGCGGAGGCCGCCAGGCCGTACGGGGTGTCGTTGGCGAGCGCGATGCCCTCGTCGTCGCTGTCGAAGGGCAGCACGACCAGCACCGGGCCGAAGATCTCCTGCTGTACGGCCTCGCTGTCCTGCGCGGCGCCCGTGATGAGCGTGGGCCGGTAGTACGCGCCCTTGGCCAGGTCGCCCTGGGGCGCCTCGCCGCCCGTGACGACGGTGGCGTAGGACCGGGCGCGCTCGACGAAACCGGCGACCCGGTCGCGCTGGGTGTGCGAGACCAGCGGGCCGAGATCGGTGGCCGGGTCGAACGGGTCACCGAGCCGTACGGTCGCCATCAGGTCGGCGACGCCGCTGACGAACGCGTCGTACAGCGGGCGCTGTACGTAGGCGCGGGTGGCGGCGGTGCAGTCCTGCCCGGAGTTGATCAGGGCGCCGGCCACCGCGCCGTGCACCGCCGCCTCCAGGTCGGCGTCGTCGAAGACCACGAAGGGCGCCTTGCCGCCGAGTTCGAGGTGCAGCCGTTTGACGGTGCTCGTGGCGATCTCGGCGACCCGCTTGCCGACCGCCGTCGAGCCGGTGAAGGAGGTCATGGCGACGTCGGGGTGGGCGGCCAGGTGCTCGCCGGCCTCCCGGCCCGCGCCGGAGACGATGTTGAGCACGCCGTCCGGGATACCCGCCTCGGTGGCCGCCTGCGCGAACATCAAGGAGGTCAGCGGCGTGATCTCGGCGGGCTTCAGGACGATCGTGTTGCCCGCGGCGATGGCCGGCAGCACCTTCCAGGCCGCCATCTGCAACGGGTAGTTCCACGGCGCGATCGAGCCGACGACGCCGATGGGCTCGCGGCGGACCACGGAGGTGTGGCCGGGGCTGTACTCCCCCGCCGACCTGCCCTCCAGATGCCGCGCGGCGCCCGCGAAGAAGGCCGCGTTGTCGACCGAGCCCGGTACGTCGAACTCCTCGCTGAGCTTGACCGGCTTGCCGCACTGCAGCGACTCGGCGTACGCCAGCTCGCCGGCCCGTTCGCCCAGGACGGCGGCGAAGCGGTGCAGGGCGTTTGAGCGCTCGCCCGGGGTCGCGCCCGCCCAGCCGGGGAAGGCGTCCGCCGCGGCCCGTACGGCCGTGTCCACGTCCGCCGTCGAGGCCAGCCGGTAGCTGAACACCTGCTCGCCGGTGGCCGGATCGACCACCTGCTGGCTGCGGCCGGAACTGCCGTCCCGGAGCTCGCCGGCGAGGTACTGCGCGCCCTCGGCGAAACGTTCGTGCACGTCGAATCGCTGAACCATGGTGCTCTCCTCCGCCGGGCGCCGGGGCCGCTCGGCGGCACATCCAGGCGTAGCTCTTTCCGGAATTGATGGCTGATCTTGACAGAGGGACAGGGCCTCAACAAGTGATTCCGTTGTTGCCTTTTGGTTACGCGACGGATTCTGCGATTTCCGTCGTGGGGCACCCCGACACGTTGTCAGTGCCCGCTGACAGAATCCCGGCATGATGCACGACGGCACGGGGGGTACGGGGATGAACGAGGCAGCGGGACAGGACGGGGCAGGCGCGGCGGAGACCGGGGCGGGCCCGGTGGGGGCGGCGCCTGCCGGGGCCGACGGGCCGCGGTCGGTGGCGGAGCTGACCGCCGGGGCGGCCGCGGGAAAGCGGCACGCATACATCTTCTTCTGGGGCCATGCGCCACGCCGCGACGGGCAGCTCGGGGCGAGCTGCTTCAGCCAGTGGTGGCCCGCTCCGTTCACGGTCGACGGCGTGCGGTACGCCACCGCCGAGCACTGGATGATGGCCTGCAAGGCCCGGTTGTTCGGCGACCCCGAGGCGGAGCGGCGGGCGGTGTCCGCCATCCACCCGAAGCAGGCGAAGGACGCCGGCCGCTCGGTGCGCGGCTTCGACCACGCGGAGTGGGAGCGGCACCGCTTCGGGTTCGTGGTCGACGGCAACGTGCACAAGTTCGGCCAGGACCCCGCCCTGCGCGACTACCTGCTCGGCACCGGCTCCCGCGTCCTCGTCGAGGCCAGCCCGACGGACCGGATATGGGGCATCGGCCTGGCCGCCGACGACGAGCGCGCACCGGACCCGGCACGCTGGCGCGGCCTCAACCTGCTCGGCTTCGCCTTGATGGAGGCGCGCCAGCGGCTGGCCGCGGAAGCGGAGAGGGCAACGGCGACAGGAGCGGAGGCCGGGACGGGAACGGGAATGGGGCCGGGGACGGGAGTGGCGTCCGCGAAGGGCTAGGCGGAGACGACGAGCCGGCCGCGGGAGTGCGCCGGCAGGGCGGGAACCGCGGCCGGGTCGGCGGACACGGCCTCGAAGGTGCGCGGGCCGGGGGCGGGCGCGGCTTGGTACGTGTCCGGACCGTCGTCGTCGGCACCGGAGCCGCCGGAGGAGCCGCCGCCCGAGCCGCCTCCGGAGGTCGAGCCGCCGGAGCTGTCGCCGTAGTAGCCGGGGTACCACGGGTCGTCGTCGCCCGGATCGGTGGCGTACGCCATCACGACCCAGCAGAGCATGACCCCGCTCAGCAGCAGCGCCACACCGCCCAGCACCATCCCGGCCAGCGCGCTTCCGCCGTTGTCCGCCTCGCCCCTGGACACCTTCCCGCGCCCGAGAGCGCCGAAAATGATCGCGAGCACACCGAGGAGGACGCCGAACACGATCGTGAAGCAGAGGGTGGCACCGACGATCCCGAGGACGAGAGCGGCCGTGCCGTAACCGTTGTTCGGCCCGGCAGGCGCCCAGTAGGGCTGATAGCCGGGCGGCAGGTGCTGCCCCGGGTTGCCGCCGGGGTACAGCGCAACGCCCGGGCCGGAAGGGCCGCAAGGGGGCTGGGCAGCGCCGTAGGGAAGCTGAGTGGTGCCGTCCGGGGCTTCGGGCTGCTGCCCGTCCGCCCCGGTGCCGGATATGGGCGGCACTCCGGAACCGGAGGGACCGGAAGGCGCGTCCGTACCCGCCGCCCCCGGCGCGGGTGGCGGCGGCGGCACGTCGTACCGGCCGCCCGGAGCCACCGGCTTGCTCAGCACGTCGGAACCGTTCGGACCCCCGGAGGCAGCGGGCCCGTCCGCGGTGCCCGAAGCACTCGCCCCTCCCGCAGTGCCCGAAGCTCCCGCAGCACCCGAAGCGCTCACCGGCGACGCGGGCCGCGGGCTCCGGTCCTCCGGCGGCGCCCACGGGTCGCGCGGCTCGGGCTGCTCACGGTCGGACATCGACATCCCCACATTCCCCCCACGGTCACGGTCCGCCCATGCTAAGACCTGCTCCGTTCCGCCAAGACCTGCGCCGTTCGGGCCGCCGGGGCCCGCATACGATGGCCACCGTCCGCAGCACGCCCAGCTCGCCCCTCGACCAGGAGGAACCGTTGTCCGATCTCGACGCCTTCATCGCCGGACTGCCCAAGGCGGAGCTGCACGTCCACCACGTCGGATCGGCGTCCCCCCGCATCGTCGCCGAGCTGGCCGCCCGTCACCCGGACTCCGCGGTCCCCACCGACCCCGAGGCGCTCACCGACTACTTCACCTTCCGCGACTTCGCCCACTTCATCCAGGTCTACCTCTCCGTCGTGGACCTCATCCGGGACGCCACGGACGTCCGGCTGCTGACGTACGAGGTCGCCCGCGACATGGCGCGGCAGAACATCCGCTACGCCGAGCTGACCGTCACCCCGTACAGCTCCACCCGCCGCGGCATCCCCGACGAGGCGTTCGTCGAGGCCATCGAGGACGCGCGCCGGGCGGCGGAGACCGAGCTGGGCGTGGTGCTGCGCTGGTGCTTCGACATCCCCGGCGAGGCCGGGCTGGACGCGGCCGAGGAGACCACGCGGATCGCCTGCGACCTGCGGCCGGAGGGCCTGGTCTCGTTCGGGCTCGGCGGCCCGGAGATCGGCGTGCCGCGCCCGCAGTTCAAGCCGTACTTCGACCGCGCCATCGCCGCGGGCCTGCGCTCGGTCCCGCACGCCGGCGAGACCACCGGCCCGCAGACCGTCTGGGACGCGCTGACCGACCTGCGCGCCGAGCGGATCGGGCACGGCACCAGCTCCGTCCAGGACCCGAAGCTGCTGGCCCACCTCGCCGAGCACCGCATCCCGCTGGAGGTCTGCCCGACCTCGAACATCGCCACCCGCGCCGTGCGCACCCTCGACGAGCACCCGCTCAAGGAGATGGTCGACGCGGGGGTGCTGGTGACGATCAACAGTGACGACCCGCCGATGTTCGGCACCGATCTGTGCCTGGAGTACGGGGTCGCCGCGCGCCTGCTGGACCTCGACGCCGCCGGGGTCGCCGCCTTGGCCAAGAACGCCGTCGAGGCGTCGTTCATGGACGTCGCCGCCAAGGCGGCACTGGCCGCGGAGATCGACGACTACACCGCGGCGTGGCCGCGATGAGGGCCGGACGCCACGCCCCGGCCCCGCCGCGGGCGCTGCCGGCCCGTCCGGCCGCACCGGCGTCCGCCACCGGGCGGCGGGTCGCGGTCATCGGTCACCGCGGCGCCCCGTACGACCACCGCGAGAACACCCTCGCCTCGCTCGGCGCCGCGCTCGCAGCGGGCGCCGACGCGGTCGAGATCGACGTTCGGCTGACCGCCGACCGGGTGCCGGTCCTGCTGCACGACCCCACGCTGGAACGCCTGTGGGGCCACGACCGCCGGCTCTCCTCGCTGACCTGCGCCCAGGTGGACGAGGTCACGGCGGGCGGTGTGCCCACACTGCGCGCCGCCCTCGCCCTCATCGCCGAGTACCCGTCCGCCCGCGCCCTGATCGACCTCCCGGACCCGGCGGCCGCGAAGTCCGCCGTCGGCGAGGTCCACGAATCCGGCGCCGGCGACCGCGCGTACTACTGCGGCGGCGGCCTGTCCATGCTGGCCGTCCGCGCTGCCGACCCGGCCGCCGAACTGGCCCTGTCCTGGTCCCGTACGGCCCCGCCCCGCCCCGAACTGCTGGCCCGCGTCCACCCCCGCTGGCTGAACTACCACTTCGGCCTCATCACCCCTGACCTGGTCGAACGGGCCCACGGCGACGGCTACCTGTGCGCCGCCTGGACCACCGACACGCCCCGCGCCGCGCGCCGCCTCCAGCGCGCGGGCGTCGACGCCGTCACGACCAACCGGGTGGCCGCCGTACGCGCCGCGCTCTGACGCCTACGGGTCCGGCCCCGGCCCGTCGGCTCAGCGCTTCACCAGCCGCCGCGCCACGAAGTGGGACAGTGCCGTGGCCGCTCCGGCCACGGCCAGCCCGCTCACCACCCCGCGCGCGTCCGTGGGCCGGAGGCGCCCCGCGCGCCGCAGCCTGCCGCGCGCCCACACGGCGTACGGGATGACGATCAGCGGTGAGGTGACCGAGCCGGGCGTGTAACCGCGTACGGCCACGGCCTGTGCCAGGTGGACCAGGCCGTGCAGCCCGAACCCGTCCACCGCACCCTGGAAGAAGGCCGACCGGCCGCCGGTGCGGTGCCCGCGCGCCGAGGCGGCGGCCACGATCACCGCCACGGCACCCACCGCGACCGTGAACTCCCGCTGATCGACGCCCTCCAGCGCAGTCCAGAGCCGCTCCGGCGCCCCGGAAAACCGTTCCCGCAGCTCCGGCAGGTGCTCCCGTATCCATCGTGGCCCGAAGGCCACCTCCTCCGCGTCGTGCAGCGCCCAGGCAGCGAGCAGTCCGAACGTGACAGCGGGGCTCATGTCCTGCGTGATCTCCGACATGACCGCCGAGTCTGCCACGGCGCCGAAACCCGCCCCCACCCGGCCACTTGCGCACCCTCTTGACCTTCTCACGGTGTCAAGCAGTCCACTGAGGAACGCCCCCCTCCTGCCCACTCACCGAGGACTGCCATGCTCACCTACATCGGCTCCGGCCCGTACTGTTACAGCAATTCCCTGGCGATGATGCTCGGCCCCGACGCCACCCCGCCGACCGCCGTCATCGAAACCCTCACCGGCTCCCCGTTCGGCGTCCAGCTCATCGGCGGCACCATGCCCCTGTTCGACCCGTACGGCTGGGACCCGGAGCGCGGCCTGGACGCCGCCGTACCGGCGCTCGGCCTGCACTGCGTACGCGATGCGGGCGGTACCGAGGACACCGAGGACGAGGCACTGACCCGCCTGCGCGCCGCCTGCGCGCAAGGCCCCGTCGTGGCCGGCCCGCTGGAGATGGGTCTGCTCCGTTACCAGCACGGCTCCGGCACCGCGATCGGCGCCGACCACTACGTGGTCGTCCTCGCGGTCGAGAACAACACCGTCCTCCTCCACGACCCGCACGGCCACCCCTACGCGACCCTCCCCGCCTCGGCGTTCGCCGCCGCCTGGCGCGCGGAGACGGTGCCGTACACCGACGACACCTACGTGATGCGCTCCGCCTTCACCCAAGAGCGGACCGTGGACCCGACGGACGCCCTCCGGCAGTCCCTACCCGGCGCCGTACGGTGGCTGGCCGGCCGCGACGACCTGCCGGTCCCGCCGGGAACGCTGGGCGGAGCCGCCGCACTCGAAGCCCTCGCAGACCAGGCCGCCGAGGGCGGCCTGCCCTCCGAAACCCGCGACCTGCTCGCTTCCTTCGCCGTCCAGGTCGGCGCCCGCCGCCTCCACGACGCAGCGGCATGCCTGAGCACCCTGGGCCTGACCACCCCGGCCGCCCTACTGGCCGAACAATCCCGCATCCTCGGCAGTTTGCAGTACCCCGCCGCCTCCGGCGACAACCAAGCGCTGGAAGCAGGCCTGCGACAACTCGCCCCCACGTACGAGCAACTGCGCACAACCCTGGAGGAAGCCGTCGCGCAGGGCGCGCCTCGCTGAACAGCGCGACGCCCCCGCCACCTCAAAGCCCCACGATCCCGTTCCACTCCTTCGCGAACGCCGGGCGCTCCTTGGAGGTGATGTCGCGGGCGATGGCCAGTCGCTTGCGCAGGGCGCCGTCCGGGAAGACCAGCGGGTCCTCGGCCAGTGCGGCGCGTTCCTCGTCCTTGGAGGAGGCGAGGACGTCTCGCGCGGCCGGCACCGGGCAGACGTAGTTGACCCAGACGGCCAGTTCGGCGGCGATCTCCGGCCGGTAGTAGAAGTCGATCAGCTGTTCCGCGTTGCGTTTGTGCTCGGCGCGGCCGGGGATCATCAGGCTCTCCGCCCACAGTTCGGCGCCCTCCTGCGGCACCACGAACTCGATGTCCGGGTTGTCCTGTTTGAGCTGGACGACGTCGCCCGAGTACGCCTGCGCAGCGAGCACGTCCCCCGAGGCCAGGTCCTTGATGTAGTCGTTGCCGGTGAAGCGCCGGATGTGCTTCTTGTCCACGAGGCGGCGGATGCGTTCCGTCATCCGATGGAAGTCGGTCTCCGTCCAGCGCGTGATGTCGACCCCGTCGCCCTGCATGAGCATCGCGAAGGACTCGTCCAGGCCGGACAGCAGCGTCACCCGCCCGCGCAGGTCGTCCTTCCACAGGTCGGCGGTGTGCTGGATCTCCCGGCCGAGCTTCTTGCGGTTGTACGCGATGCCGGTGATGCCCGACTGCCAGGGGACGCTGTGCTTGCGCCCGGGGTCGAAGTGCGGGGTACGCAGCAGCGGGTCGAGGTGGAGCGCGACATTGGGCTGCCGGGAGCGGTCCATCTCCTGCACCCATCCCAGGCGTACGAAGCGGCCGCACATCCAGTCGCTGACGACGATCAGGTCGCGGCCGGTCGGCCGGCGGTTCATCAGGGCGGGGCTGATCTTGCCGAAGAACTCGTCGTTGTCGTTGATCTCCTCGGTGTACGTCACCGAGATGCCGGTGTGCTGCTCGAACGCCTCCAGGGTCGGCCGCCGCTGCTGGTCGTGCTCGTCCACGTCGATGTAGAGCGGCCAGTTGGCGAAGGTCAGGCGCCGGTCGCGGGCCGAGCGGTCGGGGGCCGCGCGGTCGCCGGGGGCGACGTACGCGGCGGGCACTCCGCATCCGGCCGCCAGCGCGGCCAGCGCCCCGGCCGCTCCCGTACCGACCGTGCCCCGAAGCAGCGAACGCCGCGATAGTTCACCCATGGCGAGCACTCTCACGCGGCGTGGGCGGCGGGGGCAAGCGACAGAACGTCGCCTGCCGGGGCGCTGCCCACGACGGAGTGACGGGCGGCACAACGCGGTGTGCCGCCCGGCGGACGGACTCAGCCGTCCAGCGACGTCATCACGTGCTTGACGCGCGTGTAGTCCTCGAAGCCGTAGCCCGAGAGGTCCTTGCCGTAACCGGACTTCTTGAAGCCGCCGTGCGGCATCTCGGCGACCAGCGGGATGTGGGTGTTGATCCACACGCAGCCGAAGTCCAGCTTCTTGGACATCCGCATGGCCCGCGCGTGGTCCTTGGTCCACACCGACGAGGCCAGCGCGTACTCCACACCGTTCGACCACTCGACGGCCTGGTCCTCGTCCCGGAAGGACTGGACGGTGATGACCGGGCCGAAGACCTCCTGCTGGACGATCTCGTCGTCCTGCTTCAGGCCGGAGACGACGGTCGGGGCGTAGAAGTACCCCTTCTCGCCGACCTGGTGGCCGCCCGCCTCGATCTTGGCGTGCGCGGGCAGGCCGTCGATGAAGCGCTTGACCTGCGCCAGCTGGTTGGCGTTGTTCAGCGGCCCGTAGAACACGTCCTCGTCGTCCACCGCGCCGGTCTTGGTGTCGGCGGCGGCCTTGGCGAGCGCGGTCACGAACTCGTCGTGGATGGACTCGTGGACGAGCACCCGGGTCGCGGCCGTGCAGTCCTGGCCCGCGTTGAAGTAGCCCGCCTCCGCGATGCCCTCGACCGCCTTGGCGATGTCGGTGTCCTCGAAGACCACGACCGGCGCCTTGCCGCCCAGCTCCAGGTGGACCCGCTTGAGGTCCTTGGACGCGGACTCGGCGACCTGCATACCGGCCCGTACGGAGCCGGTGATCGAGGCCATCGCCGGGGTCTTGTGCTCGACCATCAGACGGCCGGTGTCACGGTCGCCGCAGATGACGTTGAAGACGCCGCGGGAGTGGCCCAGCTCGTCCAGCACACTGCCGATGATCTCGGCGATCAGCACGGTCGAGGCGGGCGTGGTGTCGGAGGGCTTGAGGACGACGGTGTTGCCCGCGGCCAGCGCCGGGGCGAACTTCCACACCGCCATCATCATGGGGTAGTTCCACGGCGCGACCTGCGCGCAGACGCCGACCGGCTCCCGGCGGACGATGGACGTCAGACCGTCCATGTACTCGCCCGCGGCGCGGCCCTCCAGCATCCGGGCGGCGCCCGCGAAGAAGCGGATCTGGTCCACCATCGGAGGGATCTCCTCCGAGCGGACGAGCGCGACGGGCTTGCCGCAGTTCTCCGACTCGGCGGCGATCAGCTCCTCGGCCCGCTCCTCGAAGCGGTCAGCGATCTTGAGCAGGACCTTCTGGCGCTCGGCCGGCACCAGGTCGCGCCAGGCGGGGAACGCGGCCTCGGCGGCGGCCATCGCGGCGTCGACGTCCGCGGCGGCGGACAGCGGAGCGGTGGCGTACGCCTCACCCGTGGCCGGGTTGACCACCTCCGTGGTCCGCCCGTCGGCGGCGTCCCGGAACTCCCCGTCGATGTAGTTGCGCAGCCGACGCAGTTCGGTGGTCACGAGCGACCCCTCCTAGTCAGGTGTCCAGTGCTTGAGATGCCCACCCTAGCCAGGAAGTCAACGTTTTCGACATACCCGTCAAGGGTGAACGACGAAATCAGTGGCGTCGAGATCTACAGACAACTGATTTCATCGAATCGGGGTTGCGGGACTGACGAGGCTCGTGCACAGTGAGGGATGTGGCCACTCGTGACAGAAACGGCACCCAGTCGATCGACTCCGTCTCCCTGGCGATCATCGAGCAGCTCCAGGAGGACGGCCGCCGTCCGTACGCCGCGATCGGCAAGGCCGTCGGCCTGTCCGAGGCGGCGGTGCGGCAACGCGTACAGAAACTGCTCGACCAAGGCGTGATGCAGATCGTCGCGGTCACCGACCCCCTCACGGTCGGCTTCCGACGGCAGGCGATGGTCGGGATCAACGTCGAAGGTGACCTCGACCCGGTGGCCGACGCCCTGACGGCCATGGAAGAGGTCGAGTACGTCGTCATGACCGCGGGCTCCTTCGATCTCCTCATCGAGATCGTCTGCGAGGACGACGACCACCTGCTGGAAATGATCAACAAGCGGATCCGCACGCTGCCCGGCGTCCGGACGACCGAGAGCTTCGTCTACCTCAAGCTCCGTAAGCAGACCTACACCTGGGGAACCAGATAGCCATGACCGCTGACCTCTCGAAGACGGCCTACGACCACCTGTGGATGCACTTCACCCGCATGTCGTCGTACGAGAACGCCCCCGTGCCGACGATCGTGCGCGGCGAGGGCACCGACATCTACGACGACAAGGGCAAGCGCTACATCGACGGTCTGGCCGGCCTCTTCGTCGTCCAGGCCGGCCACGGCCGCGCCGAACTCGCCGAGACCGCGCTCAAGCAGGCCCAGGAACTGGCCTTCTTCCCCATCTGGTCGTACGCCCACCCCAAGGCCGTCGAGCTGGCCGAGCGGCTGGCCCACTACGCGCCCGGCGACCTGAACAAGGTCTTCTTCACCACCGGCGGCGGCGAGGCCGTCGAGACCGCGTGGAAGCTGGCCAAGCAGTACTTCAAGCTCACCGGCAAGCCCACCAAGCACAAGGTCATATCGCGTGCGGTGGCCTACCACGGCACCCCGCAGGGCGCCCTGTCCATCACCGGACTGCCGGGCCTCAAGGCCCCGTTCGAGCCGCTGGTCCCCGGCGCGCACAAGGTCCCGAACACCAACATCTACCGCGCGCCGCTCTTCGGCGACGACCCGGAGGCGTTCGGCCGCTGGGCCGCCGACCAGATCGAGCAGCAGATCCTCTTCGAGGGCCCGGACACCGTCGCCGCCGTCTTCCTGGAGCCGGTGCAGAACGCGGGCGGCTGCTTCCCGCCCCCGCCCGGCTACTTCCAGCGGGTCCGCGAGATCTGCGACCGGCACGACGTGCTGCTCGTCTCCGACGAGGTCATCTGCGCCTTCGGCCGCCTCGGCACGATGTTCGCCTGCGACAAGTTCGACTACGTACCGGACATGATCACCTGTGCCAAGGGCATGACCTCGGGCTACTCCCCCATCGGCGCCTGCATCATCTCCGACCGGCTGGCCGAGCCGTTCTACAAGGGCGACAACACCTTCCTGCACGGCTACACCTTCGGCGGCCACCCGGTCTCCGCCGCCGTCGCCTGCGCCAACCTCGACATCTTCGAGCGCGAGGGCCTCAACCAGCACGTGCTGGACAAGGAGGACGCCTTCTTCTCGACCCTGAAGAGGCTCCACGACCTGCCCATCGTCGGTGACGTCCGCGGCAACGGGTTCTTCTACGGCATCGAACTCGTCAAGGACAAGACCACGAAGGAATCGTTCAACGACGAGGAGACCGAGCGCGTACTGTACGGCTTCCTCTCCAAGGCCCTCTTCGAGAACGGTCTGTACTGCCGTGCCGACGACCGCGGCGACCCGGTCGTCCAGCTCGCCCCGCCGCTCATCGCCGACCAGCCGGTCTTCGACGAGATCGAGCAGATCCTGCGCGGCACGCTGACGGAGGCCTGGGCGAAGCTCTGACCCGTGCGGAACGGCGGCGCGGGCCCGGGGTCGAGGAGCGTGCGGCGAAAGGCCGCGGCCTCGCCCCGGGCCCGCGGTCCGGTCCGGTCCGGGACTCCGGGCTTGTCGCGTCCACCCGCCCACCTGCCGGTACGTGCGTGCCCGCGCAGCAGGCTCGCGCGCCCGCCCGCGATGCGCGCACGGCCCCGAACTCACGGTCCCGTACGCCCTCCGAGCAGGCGCGGCCCCCTGGCGAGCGCGGGCTCCGGGCGCCGGCCTCCCCTTCCCCCCGCACACCCCGCACCTCCCGCGGCCCCTCCCCGCTCCCCCTTCGCCCAGGTTCTTCATATAAGCGGCCATTTGAGTGAACCTGGGCCGTGGTGCGCGGCGAGCGCCGAATACCGAGGGTCGCCACTCCTTACCGTGCCAGTGACCGATACCCTCCATGGTCGTTCACCCGGTTGGGGGAACGATCGGACGCGACGAGCATGAGGTGCGCAGATGGTGGCCCCACCTGACAACGACGTTCTCTGGGCGCGCGGCCTGCACCACACATACGCCGGCTCCCCCGCGCTCACCGGGGTTTCCCTCGGTGTCCGCGAGGGCGAGATCCTCGCCGTCACCGGTCCGCGCGGCTGCGGCAAGACGACTCTCCTGCGGTGCCTTTCCGGCCAACTTGCCCCGGACAGCGGCGAGATCTGGTTCAACAGTTCACCTGTGCACACGCTCTCCCCGCTCAGCCGTGAACGGCTGCGCCTGGACCGGTTCGGCTGGGTCGACACCGAACCGCACCTCGTCCCCGAACTGTCCGCCTGGGAGAACGCCGCCCTCCCCCTGCTGCTGCGCGGCGTCGGTCACCGCGAAGCCAAGCAGACCGCCGGCGAGTGGCTGGACCGCCTCGACGTGGGCCGGTGCGCCCGCCAACGCCCCGGCCGCCTCGACCAGTCGCAGCGCCAGCGCATCGCCGTCGCCCGCGCCCTGGCCTGCGCGCCGCGTGTCCTGTTCGCCGACGAGCCCACCGCGCCGCTGCACCGCGCCGACGCCGCCCAGGTCCTGCGCGCCATCACCACGGCTGCCCGCTCCCACGACATCACGGTCGTCCTCGCCACCCACGAGCCCGAGGCCGAGACGCTCGCCGACCGCACCGTGGCACTCCTCGACGGCCGTCGCGTCGGCCCCAAGGCCCCCGCCCCCGAGAAGGAAAGCAGGGCAGAGTGCTCGCTCTCCGTCTGACCCTCGGGGCCCACCCCCTCGTCCTGCTGCGCCGCCTGCTCGTGGCCGCCGCCTCCGCGGGCACCGGCTTTCTCCTGCTGGCCGTCCTCGGCCACGCCGCCGCCCACCCGGCGTCGGCCGCGGACGCCTTCGTACGCCTGCTCTGGTGTGCCGTCCCGGTCGCGGCCACCACTCAGCTCGCCGTGTCCGCGGCCCGTACCGACCCCGCGACCCGGCCTCAACGGGGCATGTCCGCCGCCGGGTTGGGGCCGGCCCGGCTGACCCTGATCGCCGCCACCTCCACCGCCGTCTCCTGCGTCCTGGGCAGCTTCTGCGCGCTGCTCGTCTTCCTGGCGCTCCGTGGTGACCTGGGCGGCGCGCCCGCCACCGATTCCGCCACCCGGCTCCTCGGCGCGGGCCACGCCCTCCCGCCGGCCGGCACGTTGCTGCTGCTCGCCGTCGTCCCCCTGGTCGCCTCGGGCACGACCGCGGTCGTCCTGCGCCCCCGCAAGGACGCCCGCGGCGGCCGGCGCGGCGCCCGGGCGGCCGCCGGAACCGGCGAGCCCCTCACGGCGATGGAGACCAACAGTTCGCGTTCCGCCATGCCCGCCGCGCTCCCGTGGGGGATCACCCTGACGGCGGCCGGCCTCGCCCTGGAGACGTACGTCAGCCGGGGCGCCGCCGACGCCGACGCGCTCCTCCCGTTGCCCGAACGCCTCGTCGGCAGCCCGCCGGGTGTCCTGGCGGGCTGGGCGCTGTCCACCCTCGGCCTGGTCCTGGCGGGCCCCGGCCTGACGCAGCTGTCCGGCCGGCTGCTCGCCGCCGGCCGCCCAGGCGCCGTCCGCCTCCTCGCGGGCCGGGTCCTCCAGGAGGAGTCCCGGCGCATCGGCCGTCCGCTCGGCGTGCTCTGCGCGGTCGCCTCCGGCACGTACGCGGCGGTGCAGGTGTACGAAGCCGCCCCCGCCCGGCCGCTCGGGCCCCTCACCGGGCTGGGCGCGGCCCTCGTCCTGGCCTGCGTCACCGCCAGCGCCCTCACGGCGGCCCTGGAAGCCCGCTGGGCCCGTACGCACACCACCGCCGCCCTCCGCCGCCTCGGTACGCCCCGCTCCCTCCTGCACCGCGCCGCCGCTCTCCGCGTCCTGGCCCTTCTTGCCGTCCTGGCCCCCTTGACCTGGGCCATCGCGGAACTCGCCGCCCTGCCTCTGCTCCCCTGACCGCTGACCTGCCACCGCGCCGCCCGCCTCCCGGCCCTCGCCGCCGGGCCCAGGCACTTCCCACCGCGCCGCCCGCCGTCCCGGCCCTCACCGCCGGGCCCAGGCCGCGCCCGCCTACGATGTCGGGCGTGCAGCCGAACTCCGAGTCCCCCGCGCCCCATCGCCCCGTCGAGCGGTCGCCGCACCGCCGTGACGACCGCGAGATCGAGACGCTCGCCGCATTCGACCGGGTACTGGCCTCGGGCAGTCTGCGCGGCTACCGCGTCCAGTCCCTCGACCTGACCGGCCGCACGGCCGCCCTGCTCGGCACGCCGGCCTCGGACGCCGTCTTCCTCGGCTGCCGGATGGCACCGGAGGCTGTCGCGAGCGTGCGGGCGGACGGCGCCCTGGTCTTCCCGCCGATACCGAATCTGCCGTTCGACCCGTACCGCGGCAGCCTCTACTCGCCCGACGAACTCTTCGCAGCCCTCGACACCGACGCCGGTTACGCGGCGACCCCCGACGCCCTGGCCTACGCCTGGTACCAGTCGACCATGTCGGACGGCGACATCTTCGCCTCGATGCTGCGCAGCATCCACGACGACGCCGTCTCGGACGCCCTGGACGAGCACCTCACCGGTGCCCGCGTCGTCGGCATCATGGGCGGGCACGCGCTGGAGCGCGGTTCCGGCGCGTACGAAGGCGCGGCCCGGCTGGGACGCCGGCTCGCCCGGGCCGGTCTGACGGTCGCCACGGGCGGCGGCCCGGGCGCGATGGAGGCCGCGAATCTCGGCGCCTACAGCGCGCCCTTCGACGACACCATGCTGGCCGAGAGCCTCGCGCTCCTCGCCAAGGTGCCGCGGTTCGGCCCCTCGGTGACGGACTGGGCGCGGGCCGCCTTCGAGGTACGGGACCGCTGGCCGGACGGCGGCGACTCGGTCGGCATCCCCACCTGGTTCTACGGGCACGAGCCGCCGAACGCCTTCGCGGCCCATGTCGCCAAGTACTTCGTCAACGCGGTCCGCGAGGACGGCCTCCTGGCGCGCTCCAACGCCGGAGTGATCTTCCTGCCCGGCGCGGCGGGCACCGTGCAGGAGATCTTCGACAACGCGACCCCGAACTACTACGGGTCGCGGGGCGAACCGACCCCGATGGTGCTCGTCGACCGTGCCCACTGGACCGAGCGGCTGCCCGCCTGGCCGCTGCTGCAGGCGCTCGCCGCGGAACGCGCCATGTCCGACAAGATCGCTCTGGTCGACTCGGTGGAAGAGGCCCCGGAAGCGCTGGCCCGCCTCGGCGGAACCCCGGGCCCCGGCCCCGCGGCATCTGCTCGACCGTCCGAGGCAACTCACGCCCCCGAAACCACGTCTCGCTAGTCAGGTAATGCACAGGTAAAACCAGGCAGTGCGCGAAACGGAGTTCTTGGTGCTCATCGGTCTTCTGACGGCGGTAGCGGCCTCGGCCTGCTACGGCACGGGGTCGGTCCTGCAAGCGGTGGGATCCCGCAAGTCCGCGCGCCGGGAGGCGGCCGCCGCGTCCACCACCGGCGTCACCGCACACGGCGGGCCCAGTCTCTCCTCCACCGCCAAGGCGGCCGTGACCTGGGAGTTCATGGTCGGCACGGTGCTGGACTTCGTGGGCTTCGGCCTCGGCGCGCTGGCCGCCCGGCTGCTGCCGCTCTTCCTCTCGCAGACCGTCATCAGCGCCAACCTCGTGATCACCGCCGTCCTCAGCATCAAGCTGCTCGGCATCCGGCTGAACGGGCGCGAGTGGGTCTCCATCGGCGTGGTCTGCTCGGCGCTGGTCCTGCTGGCCACCGCTGCCGGGCCGGAGGGCGGCGGTGACGCTTCGACGACCACCCACTGGTGGCTGCTGATCGCCTCGGTCGCGCTGATCGGCGGTGGCACGCTGGCCGTCCGGCTGCTCGGCAGCCGCGCCGCGATCCTCGCCGGCCTGCTGTCCGGCCTGGGCTTCGGCGCGCTCGGGGTCGGGGTGCGCGTACTGAACGGCGTCGACCCGTTCCACCTGCCCACACTCCTGGCGGACCCGGCGCTCTACGCCATTCTGGTCGCCGGTATCGGCGGTATGTACCTGCACACGGTGGCCCTCCAGATCGGTTCGGTCAACGGCGCCACGGCGGCGCTGGTGGTGGGCGAGACGGTGGTGCCGGGCATCCTCGGCGTGCTGTGGCTCGGCGACTCCTCCCGGCCCGGCTTCGCCTGGATGGCGGTGCTCGGCTTCGTCGTGGCGGTGGCCGGTGCCGTCGCGGTCGCCTGGTTCGGCGAACCGGAGGACGGCGGCGCGACCGATACGGCGAGCGGACCGGCGGCCGTACCGGCTCCCGCGGAGGAAGCGAAGACGCTGGACGGGCCGTCGGCCGGGAGCGACGCACGGACCACGGCGGGCAGCCGCACCAGCTCCTCGTAGCACTTCGTGTAGCGCGGGCGCGGGCATGCGCCCCCACGGTGGGCGTCCCTCAGCGGTTCAGGACCACGACGTCCTCGGCCGCGAAGGTGACGCCCACCGACTCACCGTCCTGCGGGGCGTCCCGCAGCGCGCAGGCCGCCTCCACCTGCGGTCCGGTGTCCGGCTGGAGGAGCAGGGCGACATGGGTACCGCGGAAGGTACGGGCCGCTACCGTGCACGGCAGTCCGTCCGCGGCAGCCGTGATCCCCACCCCGGCCGGGCGCACCAGCAGGCGGCACGGGCCGTCCGGCGTGCCGTCCGGTACGGGGGCCTTGCCCCACGGGGTGTCGGCGGCCCCGCCCCGCACGGTCGCCTCCACCACGTTGTCGAAGCCCAGGAAGCGGGCGACGAACTCGGTGGCGGGACGCTGCCAGACCTCCAGCGGAGTCCCGCTCTGCGCGATCCGCCCCTCCTGCATGACCACCACCCGGTCGGCCAGCGCGAAGGCTTCACCCTGGTCGTGCGTCACGGCCAGTACGGTCGTCCCCAGCTCGCCGAAGACTCTCCGCAGCTCGACGACCAGGCGCTCCCGCAGGCCGCGGTCGAGCTGGCCGAGCGGCTCGTCCAGCATCAGCAGCCGTGGCCGCGGCGCGAGGGCGCGGGCCAGCGCCACCCGCTGCTGTTCGCCACCGGACAGCGCCGCCACCGCGCGCCGCTGGGCCCCGGGCAGGCCGACCAGGTCCAGGAGCTCGGCCACCGTACGCTCCTGTTCGGCACGCGAGGCGCCGCGCATGCGCAGGCCGAAGGCCACGTTCCCGCCGACGTCGCGCTGCGGGAAGAGCTGGTGGTCCTGGAACATCAGCCCGACGCCACGGCGGTGTGTGGGCACGCCCGACTGGTCCCGTCCTTCCAGGAAGACGCGCCCCGCGTCGGCGGCTTGTAGCCCCGCCACGACCCGCAGAAGCGTGGACTTGCCGCTGCCGCTGGGCCCCAGTACGCACACGATCTCCTGCGCGGCGACGCTCAGGCCGACCGCGTCCAGCGCCGGCGGCTGCCCGGTACGGAAGCGGACGGTGACGCCGTCCAGCCGCAGCAGTGCCTCGTCCGCCGGGTCCGCGTGTTCCGCCATCTAAAACTCTCCGGACTGATCGGTACGGATGCGCTCCAGCGCCAGCAGCGCGCCCGCGCACACCACCATCAAGATCGTGGACAGTGCCATCGCCTGCCCGTAGTTGAGTTCTCCGGCGCGTCCCAGCAGCCGTGCGACGGCCACCGGCAGCGTCGGGTTGTCCGGCCGCGCGATGAAGACCGTCGCGCCGAACTCACCCAGCGACACGGCGAAGGCGAAGCCCGCGGCGACCAGCAGGGCCCGCCGCACCAGCGGCAGGTCGACCTCGCGCCACACCCGCCAGGGCGAGGCTCCCAGCACCGCGGCCGCTTCCCGCAGCCGCTCGTCCACCGCGCGCAGCACGGGCAGCATGGTCCGTACGACGAAGGGCACTCCGACCAGCGCCTGCGCCAGTGGCACCAGCCACCACGAGGACCGCAGGTCGAGCGGCGGCTCATCAAGAGTGATCAGAAATCCAAAGCCGACGGTCACGGCTGAAACCCCGAGGGGCAGCATCAGCAAGGCATCGAAACCCCGCACCAGCCGGCCGCCCCGCTTCGTCAGCGCGGCAGCGGCCAGCCCGCCCACCACCAGGGCGATCAGCGTGGCGGCGGCCCCGTAGGCGAGCGAGTTCCACAGGGCGTTCAAGGGGGCGACGGCGAAGGTGCTGTCCATGGAGGCAGCGGATTGCAACGCCCGGTAGAACGTGAATCCGTAACCGTCCGGCCCGGCGAAGGACCGTTCGATCAGCACCGCCAGCGGCACCACCAGCAGCAGCACGATCACGACGAGCGTCCCCCACAGAAGCGCCCACTGGCCGGCGCCGCGCGGCCGCCGCACCGTCTGCGCCGGGTCGACGAGCGTGAGGGCGGCCTCCCGCCGCCGTACGGTCCAGGCGTGCAGGGCCAGCAGCGCCAGCACGGCGGCGAACTGGAGCAACGTGAGAACGGCAGCGGTCGGCAGGTCCAGGAAGTCGGCGGTCTGCCGGTAGATCTCCACCTCCAGTGTGGAGAACGTCGGCCCGCCGAGGATCTGCACCACACCGAAGGAGGTGAAGGTGAAGAGGAAGACCATCAGTGCGGCGGCCGCGACGGCCGGCCCCAGGGCGGGCAGCGTCACCCGCCGCCAGGCGCCCCAGCGGGACGCCCCGAGCACCCGGGCCGCCTCCTCCTGCCGAGGGTCGAGCTGCCCCCAGAGGCCGGACACGGTCCGTACGACCACGGCGTAGTTGAAGAAGACGTGCGCCAGCAGGATCGCCCACACCGACGTGTCCAGCCGTACGCCCCACAGGTCGTCCAGTACCCCGCCGCGCCCGACCAGCGCCAGGAACGCCGACCCGACGACCACCGTCGGCAGGACGAACGGCACCGCGACCACGGACCGCAGCAGCTTCTTTCCGGGGAATTCGAAGCGCGCGAAGACATACGCGCCGGGGAGCGCGATCAGCAGCGTGAGCCCGGTCGAGGCCGCCGCCTGCCAGACGGTGAACCACAGGACGTGCAGGACGTCCGGGTCGGAGAGCACTTCTCCGGCCCGGCCGAGCTGCCACCGGCCGCCGTCCTTCAGCCCGCGCCCGACGATCGCGGCGACCGGGTAGGCGAAGAACAGCGCGAAGAAGGCGAGCGGCAGCGCCATCAGGGCGAGCCGGGTGGCCGTTCCCCGCGCGCGGCGCGCCCGCCCCTGGCGGCCGGTTACTTCAGAACGAGCGAGGACCACTGCTTGATCCACTGTTCGCGGTTCTTGGTGATCGTCTCCGGAGCCACCGTCTGCGGCTTGTCGATCTTCTCGCCGTACTTGGTGAACAGCTCCGGCACCTTCGCGTCCTTACGCGCCGGGTTGACGAACATCTGGAGCGGTACGTCCTCCTGGAACTGCTTGCTCAGCAGGAAGTCCAGCAGCGCCTTGCCGCCCTTCTCGTTCTTGGCGCCCTTGAGCAGGCCCGCGAACTCGATCTGCCGGAAGCAGGTGCCGGTCGCGACGCCGGTCGGCGCCTCCTCGGGCTCCGGCTTCTTGCCCAGCACCTCCACCGGCGGGCTCGACGCGTACGACACCACCAGGGGCTTGTCCCCCTTGCCCTTGCCGGCCGCCGAACCCGAGAACCGCTCGTTGTACGCCTGCTCCCAGCCGTCCACGACCTCGACGCCGTTGGCCTTGAGCTTCTTCCAGTACTCCTGCCAGCCGGATTCGCCGTACGCGGCGATGGTGCCGAGCTGGAAGGCGAGCCCCGGCGAGGACGTGGCGGAGTTCTCGGTGACCAGCAGCCCCTTGTACTCGGGCTTGAGCAGGTCGTCGAAGGTCTCCGGCGGCGCGATCTTGTGCGCGGCGAAGTAGGCCCGGTCGTAGTTGACGCAGGTGTCGCCGTAGTCCACCGGCGTCACCCGGTGCTCCGCCTTGTCGAGCTGGAGCTCGTCGGGCACCCTCTCCAGCCCCTTGGCCTGGTACGGAGTGAAGATCCCTTCCTTCAGCCCCCGCGACAGCAGCGTGTTGTCGATACCGAAGAAGACGTCACCCTGAGGGTTCCCCTTCGACAGAATCGCCTGGTTGACGGCCTTGCCCGCGTCCCCGCCCTTGAGCACGTCGACCTTGTAACCGGTCTGCTCGGTGAACTCCGCCAGCACGGATTTCGAGACGTTGAAGGAGTCATGGCTGACGAGCGTGACGGTCTTCGGATCCTTGCCGCCGCTGCCGCCCGAACCGCACGCGGCGAGCGCCGTCATGCCGGCCGCGACGGCCAGCGCCGTGACGGTGATCCTTCTGGTGGTGCTCACTGAATTCCTCCTGGCTGGCCAGGAAGAGACGCGGCCCCGCCCGGCGCTCCGCGGAGGAGGCCGGACGGGGCGCAACAGCATGAGTGACGACCGAACTTCCTACCCGGAATGACCCGGGCGAGGTTCAAGGGTCTGCGGCACCTCGATGTCCGTGACGCCAGGTCCTTTCGGCCTGGGTCCGTGACACTGCCGCACTCTCAGCGCTGTGGCGCTCCCCTGTCGGAATGTGCATTTGTTCGATCACACCGTACCAGCGGGCGGTCAGCGCTCCGAGGCGGCGAGCTGCCCGCAGGCGCCGTCGATCTCCTGTCCGCGCGTGTCGCGGACCGTCACCGGCACCCCGTGCGCGGCGATGGCCTCCACGAACGCCTTCTCGTCCTCGGGACGGGAGGCGGTCCACTTCGAGCCGGGCGTCGGGTTCAACGGGATGAGATTGACATGAACCCGCTTGCCCTTGAGCAGCCGGCCCAGCAGGTCACCCCGCCAAGCCTGGTCGTTGATGTCCCGGATCAGCGCGTACTCGATCGAAATCCGTCGCCCGGACTTCTCCGCGTACTCCCACGCCGCGTCCAGCACCTCACGCACCTTCCAGCGCGTGTTGACCGGAACGAGCGTGTCGCGCAGCTCGTCGTCCGGCGCGTGCAGCGACACCGCGAGCCGGCACTTCAGCCCCTCGTCCGCGAAGCGCAGCATCGCCGGCACGAGACCGACCGTGGACACCGTGATGCCCCGCTGCGACAGCCCCACCCCGTCGGGCTCGGGGTCGGTCAGCCGCCGGATCGCGCCCACGACCCGGTTGTAGTTCGCCAGCGGCTCGCCCATGCCCATGAAGACGATGTTGGACAACCGGGCCGGCCCACCCGGCACCTCACCGTCCCGCAGCGCCCGCATGCCGTCGACGATCTGATGAACGATCTCGGCGGTGGAGAGGTTCCGGTCCAGCCCGGCCTGCCCCGTGGCGCAGAACGGACAGTTCATACCGCACCCGGCCTGCGACGAGATGCACATCGTGACCCGGTCCGGGTAGCGCATCAGCACGGACTCCACGAGGGTCCCGTCGTGCAGCTTCCACAGGGTCTTACGGGTGGTGTCGTCGTCACAGGAGATGTGCCGCACCACACTCATCAGCTCGGGCAGCAGCTCCGACGCCAGCTTCCCCCGCGCCGCGGCCGGGATGTCGGTCCACTCCGCCGGGTCGTGCGCATACCGCGCGAAGTAGTGCTGCGACAGCTGCTTGGCACGAAACGGCTTCTCACCGACCGCGGCCACGGCTTCACGCCGCTCGGCGGGGGTGAGATCGGCAAGGTGCCGCGGGGGCTTCTTGGCTCCGCGCGGCGCGACGAAAGTGAGTTCTCCGGGCTTAGGCATGGTTCTTCCAGTGTCGCAGACGCGTTGCTGTGACCTGCCCCACGAGCGTGCCGTCGTGGTGGTGGGTGACGGGTCGCTGAGGGGTGCCGGCCTGATCGCGGGGAACCCACGGTCGCGGCGGCTTTCTCAGACAGCCCTCCGGGGCATCGCATCGCCACCGTCGTCGTCATCGCCACCGTCGCCCGCATCAGCCATGGCCGAGATGGCGGTGGCGAGCGCACCCAGAGCTTTCTCCGGACGGGTCTGAATTTCCGGACAACGCGAGAGAGCGCGCATCTCAAGCTGAGTCAGGTTTCTCACAGCTATCACCTGATTGCCCTCACTCCCATGCTTCACCGGGAATATCGGGCCGATCTGGATGCACGTGAACTGTGCCTCACTCAGAACGGAGAGAAGACTGGATACCGCCTCAGCCTCCTTGGCATTCACCTTCGCCTGGCGGACATCCAATTGAGCCGACTCGAATCCTCGCCCGGCCTTCCTGAGGCGACTCTTCAACTCGTCCAGGCACCGGAATCTCGTCCGCCGCCCCCGGCTCACTGGAACGCATCGCGGGTTTCTCGGCAATCTCATCGCCGACCGCGGCGAAAACCAGAACCACGTCACCCCGAACACCGAGCGGCGCCAAGCGCCCAGCTGCATACGAGTGGTCCGGATCACACCGGTTGGGCAGTTCGCCGTCGGCACCCGGTCGCCGACGTACCCGGGTGCACACCCGACGTGCGAAGGGCCCGCCACACAGGGTGGCGGGCCCTCCTCACACGTACGGAAAACCGCTGGTCAACCAGATCCCACGAAGATCACGTACAGCAGCCAGACGATCGGGGCGGTCGGCAGGAGGGAGTCCAGGCGGTCCATGATGCCGCCGTGGCCGGGCAGCAGGGTGCCCATGTCCTTGATGCCGAGGTCCCGCTTGATCATGGACTCGCCGAGGTCGCCGAGGGTCGCGCTGGCCGCGACGGCGATGCCCAGGAGCAGGCCCTGCCACCAGGCGCCGTCGGTGATGATCAGCTCCATGCTCAGCGCGCCCGCGACCATGGCGAACAGCACCGCGCCCAGCAGTCCCTCGCGGGTCTTGCCGGGGCTGATGCGCGGGGCGAGCTTGTTCTTGCCGAAGCGCCAGCCGACCGCGTACGCGCCCGTGTCGCTGACGACGGTCAGCAGCAGGAACGTCAGGACGCGCTGCGGCCCGTCGTCGGCGGCCAGCATCATCGCCACGAACGTCGCCAGGAACGGCACGTAGAACGCCGCGAAGACGCCGGCCGTGACGTCCCTGAGGTAGTTCTCGGGGGCCTCCGTCATGCGCCACACGAGGGCGGCGAGCGCGGTGAGCGCCATCGCCACCCAGGCGCCCTCGGCGCCGCGTACGTAGCCGGCGACCACCATCGCCGTACCGCCGAGCGCGAGCGGCACCAGCGGGACCTTGACGTCCTTGCGCTCCGCCAGCCGCGAGGTCAGTTCCCACAGGCCCACGACCACCGCGATGACTATCACGCCCACGAACAGCGGCTTGTAGACGAAGAGCGAGAAGAGGATGACCGCGCCGAGGCCGACGCCGACCCCTATGGCGGCCCGGAGATTGCGTCCCGCGCTCTTCTTCTGCGGCTTGGGGGGGTGCTGTGAGCTGTCGGGCCCCGGCATGGAGGTGGGCATGGGCTCCTGCGGCTGTTCGTCGCGGAACAGGGGGCCGCTCGGCCGAGCGGCCCCCAGGTCGTCCCGGTGGTCCCGGTCGTCGTCCGAAGAATTCCGGTCGTCGTCCTGGTGTCCGCCTGTGTCGGGCACGATGGGCATGGGGCGAGTCTGCGCCGCCGCGCCCCAGTCGTGCGCGGGACCCGCCGTACCGACGGGTCCCTGGTCGGGTGGTCCCCATTGACCGGCTCGGCCGACGCCAGGCGGGGCCCCCCAGGATGACTCGTTCATCAGACCTCGAGGAGCTCGGATTCCTTGTGCTTGAGGAGCTCGTCCACCTGCGCGACGTACTTCGCGGTGGTGTCGTCGAGCTCCTTCTCCGCCCGGCGCACCTCGTCCTCGCCGGACTCCTTGTCCTTGACGAGCTTGTCGAGGGTTTCCTTGGCCTTGCGCCGGATGCTGCGGATCGAGATCTTCGAGTCCTCGGCCTTGTTCTTGGCGACCTTGATGAACTCCCGGCGGCGCTCCTCGGTGAGCTCCGGGAAGTTCACACGAATGATGTGGCCGTCATTGCTCGGGTTGACGCCCAGGTCGGAGTCCCGGATGGCCTGCTCGATGTTGCGCAGCGCGCTCTTGTCGAACGGGGTCACCACGGCCATCCGCGGTTCGGGCACCGAGAACGACGCCAGCTGGTTGATCGGCGTCATGGCGCCGTAGTAGTCCGCCACGATCTTGTTGAA
This sequence comes from Streptomyces monomycini, assembly GCF_022271435.1. Taxonomy (GTDB): domain Bacteria; phylum Actinomycetota; class Actinomycetes; order Streptomycetales; family Streptomycetaceae; genus Streptomyces; species Streptomyces monomycini. The sequence goes on from NZ_JAFIQY010000002.1 coordinate 49,743, forward strand.
CATCGCCGGGTGCGCACGCCCGGTGCGAATCGCGGCGAAGTCCTCCTTGGCGACCACGACGGCCTTCTCCATCTTCTCCTCGGCCTCGAGGAGGATCTCTTCGATCACCACTTGCTCCTGGTCTTTTCGGTAAGAAGCAGAGCCTCGCCCCTGCCGCGCGTCTTCTCCTGCACGGTGTCCGACCGGCAGGCCATTGTCCATCCCCGTGCCGAGGTCATCCACGACCCGGGGTTGCCGCCCGTACGGAGCCCTGCCCGTACGGCACTACGGCAGTTGGGGCCGTCAGGCCCGGGTGCCCTGATCGCTGACGAGCGTGCCGATCTTCTCACCCTTCACCGCGCGCGCGATGTTGCCCTCGGCGAGCAGCTCGAAGACGAGGATCGGAAGCTTGTTGTCACGGCAGAGCGTGATCGCGGTGGCGTCGGCGACCTTGAGGTCGCGGGTGATGACCTCGCCGTACTCCAGGGCGTCGAACTTCACCGCGTCCGGGAACTTCTTGGGGTCGGCGTCGTAGACCCCGTCCACCCCGTTCTTGCCCATCAGCATGGCCTCGGCGCCGACCTCCAGGGCGCGCTGCGCCGCGGTGGTGTCGGTGGAGAAGTACGGCATGCCCATGCCCGCTCCGAAGATGACCACGCGGCCCTTCTCCATGTGCCGGACGGCGCGCAGCGGAATGTACGGCTCCGCGACCTGTCCCATGGTGATGGCGGTCTGTACGCGGCAGTCGATGCCCTCCTTCTCCAGGAAGTCCTGGAGGGCCAGGCAGTTCATGACCGTACCGAGCATGCCCATGTAGTCCGAGCGGGCGCGGTCCATGCCGCGCTGCTGCAGCTCGGCGCCGCGGAAGAAGTTGCCGCCGCCGATCACGATGGCGATCTCGTAGCCGTCGCGGACCACTGCTGCGATCTCGCGGGCGATGGCGTGCACGACATCGGGGTCGACACCCAGTCCGCCGCCGCCGGCGAACGCTTCGCCCGACAGCTTCAGCAGGAAGCGTCCCTTCCCGTCACTGTCGGCTTTGTGGGCTGTGTCCGCGCCGTCGGCACCCTGATTCATCACGCTCTCCTCGTGCACATACGAAGAAGGCCATTGCCGGGGGTCTGGTTCAGATCCCTGTACGGCAATGGCCTCCTCGTCACATCTGCGGCCGGCCGGTATGCGGCCGACTGCGTACGACCCTAGCGGGGCCGCAGGTCATTCGCTGGCCTTGGCGACAAGGCCGACGGCTTGGCTCAGGCGCCGACGCGGATGCGCGCGAAGCGCTTCAGCGAGACACCGGCCTCGTTCAGGACCTTCTCGACGGACTTCTTGTTGTCCTTCGCGAAGGGCTGCGCGAGCAGCGTGTTCTCCTTGAAGAAGCCGTTGACGCGACCCTCGACGATCTTCGGGAGGGCGGCCTCGGGCTTGCCCTCCTCGCGCGAGGTGGCCTCGGCCACGCGACGCTCGTTCTCGACGACGTCGGCCGGGACGTCCTCACGGGTGAGGTACTTCGGCGCGAACGCGGCGATGTGCTGCGCGACGTCCTTGGCGGTCTCGGCGTTCTCCTTGTCCAGCTCGACCAGGACGCCGACCTGCGGCGGGAGGTCGGGCATGGTGCGGTGCATGTAAGCGGCCACGTAGCCGCCGGAGAACTGCGCGAAGCGGTCCAGGACGATCTTCTCGCCGAGCGTGGCGTTGGCCTCGTCGACGTACGCCTGGACGGTCTTGCCGGCCTCGATCTCGGAGGCGAGCAGCGCCTGGAGGTCGGCCGGGGAGGTGGCGGCGACGTGCGCGGCCAGCGCGTTGGCGACGGCCAGGAACTTCTCGCCCTTGGCGACGAAGTCCGTCTCGCACTTCAGCTCGAGCAGGACGCCGGAGGTCTTGTCCTCGGAGATGAGGGAGACGACGGCGCCGTTCTCGGCCGAACGGCTCTCGCGCTTGGCGACGCCCTTCTGGCCCTTGACGCGGAGGATCTCCACGGCCTTGTCGACGCTGCCCTCGGCCTCGTCCAGGGCCTTCTTGCAGTCCATCATGCCGGCGCCGGTCAGCTCGCGGAGCTTCTTGACGTCCGCGGCGGTGTAGTTCGCCATGGTCTGTGAATCTCTTCTCGAAATCTCGACAGTCGAAAGATCTACGGGTGGACGGCGGGGGGAGCGCTCGTGGCACTCTCCCCCGCCGTCGTCAACCGGTCGTGCGGCGTCAGGCCTGCTCGGCGGCCGGCTTCTCGGCCTCGGCGGCGGGCGCCTCGGCGGCGGGGGCCTCGGCAGCCGGGGCCTCGGCGGGCTCGTCCTCGGCCTTGGCCTCGTCGGCCTTGGCGTCGTCGGCCTTCTTCTCGCCCTCGAGCAGGTCGCGCTCCCACTCGGCGAGCGGCTCGCCGGCCTTCTCGCCCGGCTTCTGGTCGCCGGTGGCGACGCCGGAGCGGGCGATGAGGCCCTCGGCGACGGCGTCGGCGATCACGCGGGTGAGCAGGGTGACGGAGCGGATCGCGTCGTCGTTACCCGGGATCTTGTAGTCGACCTCGTCCGGGTCGCAGTTCGTGTCGAGGATCGCCACGACCGGGATGTTGAGCTTGCGCGCCTCGCCGACGGCGATGTGCTCCTTCTTGGTGTCCACGATCCAGACGGCGCTGGGCACCTTCTGCATCTCGCGGATACCGCCGAGGGTCTTCTCCAGCTTGGCCTTCTCGCGGGAGAGGACCAGCAGCTCCTTCTTGGTGAGGCCGGAGGCGGCCACATCCTCGAAGTCGATCTGCTCGAGCTCCTTCAGGCGCTGCAGGCGCTTGTAGACGGTCGAGAAGTTGGTCAGCATGCCGCCGAGCCAGCGCTGGTTCACGTAGGGCATGCCCACGCGGGTCGCCTGCTCGGCAATGGCCTCCTGGGCCTGCTTCTTGGTGCCGACGAACATCACCGAGCCGCCGTGGGCGACGGTCTCCTTGACGAACTCGTAGGCGCGGTCGATGTACGACAGCGACTGGAGCAGGTCGATGATGTAGATGCCGTTGCGCTCCGTGAAGATGAAGCGCTTCATCTTCGGGTTCCAACGGCGGGTCTGGTGCCCGAAGTGGACGCCGCTCTCCAGCAGCTCCCGCATCGTGACGACGGCCATGGCCGTACTCCTCGTGTTACTCGGTTCCACTGCGGCCGGGCGGCCGCGGTGCCTGACGCCCCGGCGCGCTCTGCCGGGGAAGGAACCTTGCGGGGCCTTCCGAGGACCGAGGGGCGCGTCCACCGTGCTGCCCGAATGGGGAATGTTGCGCTGGTGGCGGGGCGTGCGAAGTCGACCCGGTGACCCGGATCGCCACAAGAAGTGTACGGGACCGCCGAAGGGACGGGCGACACGCTCCTTTCGGCCAGGTTGGGGGGTGGGTGTGGGGGTGATGTACGGAGGGCGGGATGAGGTGCGGGGGTGGGGGTGAGGTGGGTGGTGGGTGGGGGCTCGGGGCGTGTCCGCGGACGGGAGTGAGCGCTCCGGACGGGAACCGAGGTGTCGCACGGGGTATCGCACGGGTGATGCGGTTGTACACAACCCGCCGGTAGTCCACCGATCCAGCTCAAGATCCCCGAGCCACGGCCGATCGAGGCACCGTCGTGACATGCGACAACGAACTGTTTTCGAGACCGTACGCGCCGCCGTCGTCCGGCGGCCGGCGCGTGGCGTACGTGCTGTGCCCACTACCGGGACACGCCGTTCTTGGGTAGGGCCTGGGTCCGGCCGTCCGGCGGGCTCGGCTGTCACCGGGGGCGCCGGGGGTGTCAGAAACGGGCGTGTGGCGCACGCCCGGCGCACCGCTCCCACAGCCGCCCGCCTCCTGGCCCTCTGCGCGGCAGGCACCGCATCGGCCGTACTGTCGGCCGGAGCTGCCACGGTCGGTGTGGCGTTCGCCGGCGACGTTCCTCCCCGTCCCACAGAGCCTTCAGAACCTTCAAAGCCTTCGAAGCGTTCGGAGCACCATCCGACATCGGCGCCGGGCCGCTCGACCGGCCCGGACCCGAGCCGCCCCGCAACACCGGCCACCGGCGAACGAGCTTGGCCCATCACGGGAGCAACCGGCGCGCGGCCCACTGTCGCGCGCGGCTGGGAGCCTCCACCCGCCCCCTGGGCGCCCGGCCATCGGGGGGTGGATCTCCTCGCGGCCGAGGACACGACGGTACGAGCCGCCGCTCCTGGACGCGTGCTCTTCGCCGGCAAGGTGGCAGGCCGGGGCGTCCTGTCGATCGAGGTGGCGAAATCCGGCCACCCGCCACTACGCACCACCTACGAACCGGTCCACCCGACCGTCCGCAAAGGTGACCACGTCACCGCAGGTCAGGCAGTGGCCAAGCTCGGCCCAGGCCCGTTCCACTGCTCTGCCGCGTGCCTGCACTGGGGCCTGCTCCGCGGCAAGACCTACTTGGACCCGCTGTCCCTGCTCCCCCCAGCCATGCTGAACCCCGGCCCTTCACGGCTCCTGCCGGTCATCAACGTGCCCGAGCCGAGGAGCGAATCAAGGCACCGTGATCCGCCGCGCCCGCGTCAATCTCGGCGCACGAGGTCCCCCCAGGCAGGCCGGATACGCGGCATACGAAAGCGCGCCCCGCCACTCCACCAACCCGCCCACCGTGTTCTCAAGCTCCGCCCAAAGCCAGCGCCGACCCCTCACGCCCCACGCCCCACACCATCCGCGACCCGGTGAAGAGAGGACCGACCGATCAGCCTCTGACCCCACCCAGAACCATGGCGACCGCGGCTTCTGTGATCTGCGTCGGCTCTTCCGCGGCCCCGAGCTCGATGCGGCGGACAGCGGCGTCGACGACCCCTTGCAGCAGCATGGCGGCAAGACGCGGCTGCTCGTGACCGAGGCTCGCCAAGGCCTCCACGATCATCGCGATCAGTCCGCCGTGCGCGGCACGGATCTTCTCCCGCGCGCCGGCGTCCAGCTCACCTGCCGAGATCGCGACGACGGCCCGGTGACGACGGTCGCCGACCAGCGCGAGCTGTTGCCGCACGTACGCCTCGATCTTGGCCTCGGGTGTCTCGACCCGCTCCATCGCCGCCTCGACCTCAGCCGCCCATACGGGGAAGTCGACAGCGCAGAGCTCTTCGACGACAGCCGCGCGGGAACGGAAGTACTCGTAGACGGAGGAGCGCGCGAGACCCGTTCGCTCAGCGAGGGCGGGGAAGGTCAACGCCTCGGTCCCGCCTTCGGACAGCAGGGTGCGGGCGGCGTCCAGAAGGGCGCCACGCTGCATCGTCCGGTGCTCGGCCACAGAGGCCGCTCGAATCCTGGGCACGTCACCACTCTACGGATGGCACGCCGGACACGGCACTCCGCATCACGATGTGTCCACCCCGACACCCAGGAGGACGAGACCGACGAAAGGGGAAACCGCACAGGCCAACACACGGAGAAACACCGACAGCAGGCAAACCGCGGCGTGAGAAGACCAGGGGGAGGGCGGGGGGGGCGGGGGGGGGCGGGGGGGGCGGGGGGGGCGGGGGCAGAGATTCAGCTAGGGAGGGAGACGAGCCAGGGCAGCCACCCTGGGCCGACCGCACACACTCTGCCGAGCGGCGAGCAAGCGCGGAAGCGCGGGCCGACATGGGTCTGGGACTGGTCCGCGGGCGCTGGGATGCGCGCTGCTGCGTAGGGGGTGCTGGTGGTCGTGAGCCGGTAGGGAGTGCGTCGGGGGAGCGGGCACTTGCCAGGGCTGGTTGTCTGCGGCGGGCCCTCGGCGGGGCGAGGCGCGCTGACCGACCGCGAGGTCAGCGCCTGAGGGCTACTCCGGTTCGATCCCCAGTCGATCCTGAGTCAACACAGGTAGGCCATGGGTTGAGCGCGACAGCCAGGCACCGGCACCGCCGACAAGCACGAGCACCGCCGATGGCGAGGAGACGGCCGCGGGGTCGGCATGAGCCGTGCGCCTAGAGGTGAGCTCCAGGACGGCCCTCGAAGCACGAGCGCCGTCGAAGAGCGGGCTGCGCTGTGAGCAGCGGAGGGGTGGCCCGGCCGGGAGGGGAGGAGAGAGGCGGAGCCGGAGGCAGGAGCGGAGCTGGAGGTGGGGTGGGGTGGGGTGGATGGGCCGGGGGAGGGAGGGCGGGGGGCGGGGGGGGCGGGGGGGCGGGGGGCGAAGCGGAAAGTGAGCCAGAAGCTCGGAGACCCGGGCGCGCAACAGTGCAAGCGCAGACGAAAGACCCCGAGCAAAGGCCAAAACACAGAGCCGAGCGAAGGGAGACGCCGGCACAGCGACTTGGCCATCCCGGCCCCGCTCGCACAAGCACCGATGTTTCCAGTGAAGCTCCGGCTGCTTCTTGTTCCGACCGGCCCCGACCAGCTTCTGTCCAGCCTCCGACAACGGGTGCCCCTCCCCCTCCCGATACGACACGGTAGGACGCGACCCACTGGAAGGGGGCGCCGGCTCCCACACCCCCCGGCTCACCGCCCCACATCAGCCAGTTTGGCGCGAAGCTGGAGTACGGACTTGGTGTGAATCTGGCTGACGCGGCTCTCGGTGACCCCGAGTACGTTGCCGATCTCGGCGAGCGTGAGGCCCTCGTAGTAGTAGAGCGTCACGACGGTCTTCTCCCGATCGGGGAGCGTGTTGATGGCCCTTGCGAGCAGCCGCCGCAGCTCGCGGTCCTCGGCCACCTCGACGGGATTGTCGGCAGCCGTGTCCTCCAGGGTGTCCATCAGGCTCAGCCGATCGCCACCCTCGCCGCCGACGTGCAGCAGCTCCTCCAGGGCGACGACATTGGCCAGGGACAGCTGGCTGAAGACCCCGTGAAGTTCCTCCAAGGCGATGCCCATTTCCGAGGCCACCTCCGCTTCGGACGGGGAGCGCCGTAGCTGGGCCTCCAGCGTGGCGTACGCCCGCTCGACCGCCCTGGCTTTCTGCCGTACCGACCGCGGGATCCAGTCCAGTGCCCGCAGTTCGTCGATCATCGCCCCCCGGATACGGGTGATGGCGTACGTCTCGAACTTGATCGACCGCTCGGGGTCGAACTTCTCGATGGCGTCGATGAGCCCGAAGACTCCGGAAGAGACGAAGTCGGCCTGCTCGACGTTGGGCGGCAGGCCGACACTGACCCGGCCGGCGACATACTTCACCAGGGGCGAGTAGTGCAGGATCAGCTGCTCCCGCAGCCGTCCGTCGCCCGAGATCTTGTAGGCGCGCCACAGCTCCTCCAGCGAGGTGGGCGCGGCGGGGCGCACGCTACCGCGCGCGGCGGGGGGCGCGGCCGCGCGGTCGGACCCGGAGGTGTGCTGGGGCATTCGTTGCCTTGAGCCGTTCTGCCGAAACACTGGGGAACACGTGCGTGAGGTTGAATTACTCGTGAGCGTAGCGTGACTGCAGTGTCGCGATGCGCGATGAAGGGTCGCCCGGGAGTGCGCAGATACGTTCCGCTGCCCGCACCCCCGGGTTACAGAGGGCGGCGCCAATTCCACTCGCAGGGGGATGGAAGTGTCGTTACGGGCGCCCGGCGCACGCTCCCCCGCACGCGGATTCACCACTGACCGCCGCGGCGGCAACCGATGCGCTCGTCACCGTCCAGCGACGACTGGACTCCACGAACAGAAAGACACCAAATCATCTCCTTACGGTCATTCCTCTCATCTTTTCACCCGTTCGCCACAGGTCGAACGCCACCTCCCCGGGGCCCTGCAGCGGCCCCTGAACTCCGCGCCAACTCCCAGACAGCTCCACACCTTTGAACGAATCCCAGCGACTGCAGCTCGAAGAGCTTGCCCTGCGCGACTTCCTCTGCCGTACCCGAGTCCCGCGCCAGCCGCCGCGAGTCCGCCCCGCCCCGTGCGGGAACCGCTTCAAGCACCCGGGCGGCCACCGGATCAAGAAGATCGTGCGCCAGGGTCGGCCCACGCTGCGCGGGAGCAAGGTCGCCGATGCTGCCGACCAGCTCGATGACTTCGGCGGCTTCGGTGACCACTACGGCTTCGCCCCGCAGCAGTTGGTGCACGCCCGCCGACAAGCCACTGGTGACCGGCCCCGGCATCCCCATGGTGAACCTGCCCAGCTCCGTCGCCCGCCGGGCAGTGACCAACGACCCGCTGCGCAGTTCGGCCTCTACGACAACGGTTCCCCGGGTGAGGGCCGCGATGACTCGGTTCCGCAGGATGAAGCGACTGCGCGTCGGATGATCTCCCGGTGGCAACTCGGCGATGACCAGTCCCTGTTCCGCAAGGCGCCGGATCAACTCGGTGTGCCCCCGCGGATAGGCGTAGTCGACACCGGAGGCCAATACCGCGACCGAGGCTCCCTTTGCCGCCAGGGCGCCTCGATGAGCCGCACCGTCCACTCCGTAAGTTAGCTCGCTTCTTTTACCTGTTGTTGACGCTCCTCCTGTAGGCGAAAACTATGCAGGCCAAGACCACATCACCCGGGACTCCGTGGAGCAACACCTCGATGGTCCCTGTTGGAGGGTCACTCGGGCCTGGGGTTGGAGGGTCCGGGGAGCCTCTGTGCCCGGGGCAGGGGGATCACGCGGGCTCCCGGCTCGCGGCCGGTGAGGGCTGCGTTCTCCAGCGCGAGGAGGTTGACCGCAGCGGCATAGACCCTCAGCCGTTCTTCCAGGTCAGCGCAGTGCTGGCGAAGGTCGGCGTACTTCTTCTTGAGCTTCTCGTGCTCGCTGAGCTCCTTGCTGAAGGCCTCGGGCGTGTTGCCCTGGGCCTTCACCCGTGCCTGGAAGAGGTCTTTGAGGTCGAGGTGCTGGTGGGTGAGTTGCCACCGCTTGATCCGCGCTTCGATCGCGAGCTGGGAGACGCTGAGTCGACCGCTGGACCGCAGTGGGGTGCCGGCGAGGAGACGGTCCATCGCGGCGAGGATCGCGGCTCGGACCGGGTCACCGTCCGCGAGAGGGGTGGAGGTCACTGGTCGTGTTCTCCCTTCTTGTGGGTGTCGAGGATCTTCCTCAGCCGCTCAAGTTCGTGAAGCTCGCGTTCGTGGCGGATCGGCGGGGCCAAGGGGTCATCGACGGCGAGGGCAAGCTCGGCGGCCTGCCGCTCGACATGCTCGATGTCGCGGTCGGTGCGGGCGAGGCATCGGCATCGAGGACGGCAGTCGTCGATATCGGGGGTGACCAGGGGGTCGTCGACTGTTCCGCGGAGGCGGCAGGCGGCCTGGGCGGGATCGAGGACGCAGGTCATGCCCTGCCCGTGGTGGACTTGCAGGAGCGGGTTGCCCACGAGGTCGCGGGCCTGACGGTCGCTGGTGAGGACGTGGCCGGCGAACTGCCGGTTGGCCGCGGTGACACGCTGACGGTAGGCGTCGGCGGCGGGACCGCTGACGTGTTCGCCCTCTTCGAGGGCCTGCGCGTCCTCGGCGAGGATCTCGATGCGGTAGAGCCAGTCCTCGAAGGCGTACTCGTCGGGGAAACCTGATTCGTAGGAGCCCGCGTAGCCCTGTAGGAGCCGGGTGTAGAGATGGCCGTACTGAACCGAGGCGGCCACCAGCCCGCGGGGCCGGCGCCTGATGAACCAGGCCAGGGTCCGCCGGTAGCGGGATGCCGACAGGTTCCCGTGGCTGTCCGGAGGGATGAGATCGGTGCGGCCCTGCCGGCGGGCCTCGTTGTTGACCCAGTCGACGAAGACGGTGATGTCCTCGGCGATCACGCCGTCGGTGCGGGCGTCGCCTTCTCGCTTGGTGGCCATGCGGCGGCGGTGCGGCTCGATGTGGTTCGGGAACAGCAGCGGGTGCGGGTGGAGCTGTTCCAGCACGCCGACGGCCAGGGCGACGACCTCCACGACGACCCAGGGGTCGCGGCGGAGTTCCCCTTCGGGGATCTTGTTGCCGTCCGCGTCGACGGCGTTCTTGTAGTAGAGACCCTTCATCAGCCAGAGATCGTTCTCGGCGTCGCGCTCGATGCAGCCGCGCCGGAGATTGAGCACCTCCCCGGGACGAGCGCCGGAGAGGTAGGCGACGATGACGAAGCAGGCCGTACTCAGGAGCCGCGCGAGCTTCGGGGCCTCCTGGTAGGAGATGCGCCGCGGCCGCCAGGGCCGGCCGTCGATCTGTCCGGCGACCTGGGCGTCGAGGTAGGCGTCGTCGGCGACGGGGATGCCCGATTCGGTGGCGAGCCGGCCGGTGCTGCTCAGCTGGATCGAGTCCGCGCAGGACAGGATCCTGCCGACGTGCTGCCAGTCGATCACGAGGGTGCCGTCGTCCACACGTCTGCCCGGCAGCATCCCGCCGGTGTCACGCATCCGTTCCAGGTAGGCGGTCATCCGCTCGCGGACCTCGCCGTGCGCCGGCTTCGTGTACTGGCCCCGACGATGCTGCTGGTTGATGCCCTGGCTGTGCAGGTGGAGATGCTCGGCGTGGGCAGCCAGGATGTCCTCGGCGAAGTCCTCGACGAACCGGATCGCCCAGATCAGCAGGTGCTGCATGGTCAGTTCCCCGATGCGGGGGGTGCGGTTGTCCCGCTGGGGGCGGACCTTGCCGAACAGGTCGCGGGACTCCTCCCCGCCCCAGGGCGGGAGAGCGGGCAGCCGCATCCGCCCCGGCAGGATCCCGCGGGTCGACCACAGTCGCCGTACTTCGGAGACCCGCCGGTACTTGCGCTCCAGGCCGATAGTCTCCTCGTCCAGCTCGACGAGATACTGGTCCAGCAGATCGAGCGTGACCTGCCCAAAGGCGGTGATGCCCCGGCCGTGGAGCCAGCTCAGGAACTTCTTGAAGGGGCTGAATCCCACCAGGATCGTGCCGAGGGCCGGACGGTCGCCGTAGGACCGCCGCATCGTCCCGGGGCTGGAGTGGTTCAGCAGCTGCCAGTGGTAGTGCTTGGCATCCTGCCGCAGCGGCCCAGGGATGGGAGCGAAGTTCAGGCTCCTGGCCGAGACGTGATCCTCGAAGACCGCGGGGTCGAGGTCCCAGCGGTCGTCCGCGAACCGGGACAGACGGCTCAGGTCCGTGCCCGGCCGCATCGGGCGGTTCAGCAGCACCAAGGTGTCCGGGCTCGGCCACTCGGTGCCCTCGGGGACCGTGTCCCAGTCGGCATGCGGCAGCGGTGAGACGACACTCATCGAAGATCAAGTTCTCTGTTCAGGAACCGCGTCACCACGGCTCGGTCGGCATCGGTGGCGTTGTCGCGGGCGTCATCGACGTCCACCTCGTCGTGGCGGGACATCAGGTCTTCGAGCTGGGTGTGGACCAGCGCGAACCGCTGGGTCCACTGCTGTGGTGTCATCTCCGCCCGGCGGGCGGCCAGCCGGTCGTGGACCAGCACCTGGACGGGCAGGTGGCGGGGAAGCGCGCGTGCGCAAGGACAGCCCAGGCAGAGCATGAAAGAGGCCCGGCAGGGCTGGCCAGGTGGGGCATGCGGGCCGCCCCGGTGATCGACGCAGGCGTTCATGACGGTGTCCAGCTCCCCGGCGATCATCCGTTTCAGGGTCACCGCGTCAATGCCGTACTCAGCCGCGACCGCCTCCGCGTCAGTGCTGGCCCGCTCCAGGTCGGTCCGCGTGAGCACGGCCATGACACCACGGACCCGGGCCTTGGCGACCTCCTCCTTCAGAGCTGCGGCGACGACCTTCTGATACTCGGCGAGGTTGCCCCGGTTGCGGGCCAGATAGTCCGTGGCCAGGGTCTGCTCGGTGTGAGCGACCGGTTTCTGATGGAGTTCGAGTTGGGTCAGCCGGACCAGTTCGAGCGTGAGGCGTAACGGGACCGGCTTGCCCTTCTCGTCGGGTTTCTCCGCCTGCAGGCCGTGCCGGTCGGCCCAGCGGGGAACCCAGCCGTCCGGCGACATCTGCCGCAGTCCCCGGCCCGCCCCTCGGCCGCCGCGTCCCACCCAGCCGATCAACAGGCGGCTCGTCCCGGTCAGCTCACGCGAACGGGACGTCAGTTCGTGCAGCAGCACGTAGAGACCGAACGGCGTGTGTAGCTCGTCGCGAGCCGTGACTTCCTCCGGGTCGGAGGGGATGCTGATCCAGTCCGGGAGATCGCTCAGGGCCAGGCTCATGTGGGCCCGTCGGCCCCGTCGCGGCTTCTTGGCCTCCAAGATCGCCGTCGGTGTCTGGCCGGTGTAGCCGTCGGCCCGGTGGTGGACCGCCGGGGTCTTGAAGATCACGCTCTTGTTCTGGCCGGTCATCGCGGTCAGCAGGACGGCCCCCGCGGTGAACTCCATGCCGGACAGGTGCAGCCAGGTGACGATCTCGTCGACCGAGCCGTGGCGGGTGATCCAGTTCTGAGCGACGTCCTGACCGGCCCGGACCCCGCGCGGGCGGAGTTGGCGCGGGACGTCCCCGAACCGATCGACCCAGTCCAGCAGCTCCAGTCGTCGGTCCCTGTCCGGCTCCGGCTCGCCGGTGCGGAACCGGTGCAGGTCCACGCGGTTCGCGCGGATCCGGGCAGCGGCGGCGCGAAGGTCGGCGCGGGCGGCATCGGCGATGCGCTTGAACTCGTGCCGGCTGTAGCTCTGCTTCGGCTCCTGCGGCCGGTGGCGCGGAGGATGCGCCTCGCGCAACTTCGCCGCCACCGACTCGCTGATGCCTTCGGCGTGCCTCAGCAGGAGCTTGAGGTCGGCCAGCACTTCCCCAGCGCGGGTCGACTGGTCCTTGCGGCTGTCGAAGAAGCCGTCGAGGTGCTCGGGCAACAGATGGGCGAGCTCCGTCGGCGGCCAGGCCAGCGTCGCCAGGTAGCGCGTGAAGCCCTGTGCCGCCCGGTAGGGGTGGTTGGTCGAGTCCAATGAGGTCAGGCCGGCTCCGGGGGCCGTCCGCCGCTCGAATGCCTTCGCGAGTCCCTGCCGCAGCCCCGGCGCGACCGGCAGGACGTCGAAGGGGTAGTCGCGTGATCCGCTGCCGTCCTCGGCGAAGCACCGCACCACCAGGCCGTCCAGGAGGCCGCGGGCGGTTCTGTCTTGATGGCCGGGCAGGCTGGCCCGGCGTCCCCGGGGGCTCACCGGGACACCGCCAGCGGGTCGGTGCGGACCCGGGGGTGACCGGCGAACGCGTCGGCCATGAACCGGGCGACCGGGAAGCCCTCCGCGTGCGCCAACAGCAGCTCGACCTGCAGATTCTTGAAGGGCTCCAGGTAGACCTCCTTCGTGGTCTCCACCCGCAGGTGCCCGAGCATCGTCTGCACCAGGTGCCAGTGGTCGCCGAACTGGTCCCGGAAGTCCCGGCTCTCCTCCTCCGTCAGGTGCCCCAGTCGCTGAGCCCAGAGGAGCTTGCCGACCGAGAACCACCGCAGGGCGAAGGAGTGGCGGTGCATGTGGGCGGTGCAGGAGAAGTTCTCCAGACCGAGATCCTCGATCCGCGTGTTGGCCGCCTCGAAGGTGTGGTGCCAGCCGTGCGCGTCGCGCGGCAGCCCGTCCTCGTTGAGCCACAACGAGAGCGGCTCCAGGCCCTGCGGCGTCTCCGTGAACAGCAGCTTTCGGACCTGTGGCGGAAGGTCGTTCCACGGATGCTCGACCGTGCCGCCCTTCCCATCCGCCAGGTGGACGCCCTTGTCCTTGCGGGACAGCTGAACGACCCGCAGCCCGCGGAGCGACTCGTAGAGTCCCGACTCCTGGGCCCGGCGCACGGCCCGAGCCCGAGACCCCTCGCGGTAGCTGTGAGCGCCGGCTGCCACCGCCCGCGGCATCCAGTAGGTGTAGCCGTTCTCGCGCTTGGCGCACTGGTCAGCCAGCTCACAAGTGAAATACCCGCGGCCCGGCGCCATGCGGGGCAGCTCGGGCAGCAGCACGCTGGACCACGAGGTAAGCCGCAGGCCAGTGCCGTAGAGCCCGTCCACGAACGCGGCGTCCCGCTGATCGTTGCGGCCCCGCCAGCGACGGTCACGACGGCCATCCAGGCCACGTCCTCTCAGCCCCAGATCCCGCCACCGCCGGATCGCGGCCGGGTCGAGCCACTTCACGTTCTCCTGCCGCCGACCGCGCTCGTACTCCAACTCGTCAAAGGGGTCGACGACCTGGTAGCGCTTGCCCACCCACTTGTAGAACTTCTTGCAGCCCGCCACGTCCTTGGCGAACGACGACTTCTGCACCCGCTGGTCGTTCCCCGGATCGGTCAGCCGCCAGAACTGGAACTCCGCCGCGTCGTCCTCGGTCGCCTCCCACCAGCCCCGGCCCAGCACCAGCAGGAAGTTCAGCCACAGAGCCAAGGAGTATGCGTAGTCCCGGTTCGTCAGGTCCGCCAGATTCCTCATATTGGGCGACGCGAAGAACGCGTTCACCCTCAGATCAGGCAGCCCGTCCGGACCGAGAAGGAACCGCTGCCCATGCCGCCCGCCGAGCCGCTCGATCCACGTCCGCAGATCCGGCGCGTACAGAGATAAGCGCTCAGGCAAGTCCCGCGCGGGACGCTCCAGGTCGTACCGATACACCTGCCAGCCAACGGAGTTGGCGGCCACATCGCTCTCTTCAGCAACAAGCACACGTCTACTACAACAGCTTTGTGGCTATAGAACTTTCGCAGCTCCGGACACCACTGTCCAGCCGCGGTCGGCCAGGTCCGCGCTGAGGGTGGCCGCCAAGTGAGCGCCGTACTCCGTACAGGCGCGAGCGCCGACGACCGCGACGGACCGTAAGGCCCAAAGTCGCAAGTTGGCGGACCCGCGTACCCACAGGCCGATGGGTTTGCCATCCCCCAAATCGTTCAACTGCTGCGGCCACTCGTCGTCTCCTGGGCAGACGAACCGACCGCCGAGCGCGCTGATGGCAGCAAGATCTGCGGCAGCTCTGCCGGCGTCCGTACGAGCCGCTCGCAGTCGCAGACCTTTGCACTTCTCTTTCGTCCCCCCTGACGGCATGTCCCGCTCGCCGAACAGGGACTGCACAAGGTGTACCGGCGTCGTCTGCCGCAGCCACCGGCCCACCGCTTCGTCACCGGGCTCAGCGATCCGCGTCAATGTCGCGCGTGCCGCCCTCTCCTCCTCCCCCACTTCACTCATGCGCCGGCTCCCTGGCACTTGCTGTAGAACGATCCTCAGTCCCCCGCATGTCTCTCTCCCTTTCTCCTGCTCCGTTTCGTGTGCTCCGTTTCGTGCTTCCTCGGCAGCCGAGCAGCGCCGTGTAGCCGAAAGTGGTAACTGGGCGCCACGCCTCGGTCTGCCTGGCCGCCGACCGCGGCCAGGCCCCGCCGCCAGACGCCTGCCGCCTGCCTTCATTCGTTCGGCCCCACGCTCAGGTCATGTGCGGTCTCACTCGCCCGAGGTATGGCTGGGGCCGAGATGTGGTTCGGCACTTGGTCGGAACCCGTTCGTAGGCGGCCGACCTGTGCTCGTACGTCTTGCTTCCCCTCCCCCCTCCCCCCACCCACCCGCCCCGTACCTCCTACCTGTCGCGCTTCCGCTGCGAGCGTCCCCATCGCCTCGCCTCCCCCTCACGCCCATGCACCACCGCCCACCCCCACACCAACGCACCGCCACGCCTGCCGCACCGCCGACGCCGCACCACCCGTGTCACCGCGCCTTGGCCATCGCGCCTATGCACCGCGCTGCCACGCCCCCGCAACCCAACCGCCCGCTGCCGCCCGCCGCCCGCCGACTACTCCGACTGCCCCGGCTGCCCTTCATCGGCCGCCCTGTCGTCGCGCCACCGCGCCCGCCCTGTCGCGCGCAGCCCTTCCGTACGCACCGTCTCCGCGCCGAGCGGTGCGGTTGCATCGGCGGCGCCGCACCGGTGCCACGGAACGCCTACCTCAGGGGCAGTCGGTCAGCCCATCAGCCCGGCCAAGGGAGGCACGCTGCAAGCCCAGTCCTGCTGCGGCCTACTGGTCCCCGTGCCCGCAGCTCCAGCCAAGCCACGGCCCACCACCTCCTATGCGCCTTGCTCCGCCCCGGCCTGGGTCACCGGCATTCGCCCTATTCGCAGACCCCGTGAACACGCCAGGCCGTACCCCTAAGTCGAACCGTTCCTCTCCGCCCCAGGCCTGTCCCTCCCCCTCCGCGATAGCCCAGCCCCCTCGTCACCTCACTCACCTCGCCCCCGCCGCCAACGGCACCCCCCGCCTGATGCCCGTGCGCAGTTCCAAAGCCCAGTTGATGTCTTCGGCCGTCGGGCGGTCATGACCGGCGAGGTCGGCCGAGGTCCAGGCGACCCGGAGTACGCGGTCCATGCCGCGGGCCGTCAGGAGGCCGGTTTCGAGGTCGTGTTCTGCCTGCGCCATCGCGCCCGGGGCGACTTGCCAGCGGGTACGCAATTCGTGGCCCGGGACCTCGCTGTTGGTGCTCCATGGCGTATCCGCGAGCCGGGCTGCGGCGCGGTCGCGGGCGGCTCGTACGCGTTCGGCCACTTCAGCGGTGGTTTCGGCGCTCTGGGTGAGCGAGAGCAATTCGGAACGTGCGACGGGTTCCACCGCCACCCGTAGGTCGATACGGTCCATCAGCGGCCCCGACAGCCGGGCGCGGTAGCGCTGGATGGTGGATGGGCGGCATTCGCAGCCGCCCCCGAGTGTGCCGTGGCGACCACAAGGGCAAGGATTGGCAGCCAGGGCCAGCAGGAACTTCGCCGGCATCCGCATCATCCCGGCGGCTCGCGCGACCACGACGTACCCCGACTCCAGCGGCTGCCGTAGTGCGTCCAGCACACGGGCGTTGCATTCAGCTGCTTCGTCGATGAACAGGACGCCGTGATGCGCCAGTGACACGGCTCCCGGGCGGGGCAGGCCGCTGCCGCCGCCCACCAGCGAGGCCATCGTCGCGCTGTGATGAGGCGCGCAGTACGGTGGGTGATCCACCAGTGGCTGCCCCGGCGGCAGGGCGCCGGCCACCGAATGCACCGCCGTCACCTCCAAGGACTCCTTGGGCGAGAGACGGGGAAGCAGCCCGGGCAGGCGTTCGGCCAGGAGGGTCTTGCCAGCTCCCGGAGGGCCCAGGAAGAAGATGTGGTGACGTCCGGCTGCCGCCACCTCCAGGGCTCTACGCGCACTGTACTGTCCGGCGACATCCGACAGGTCGGGCAGTCGTTCGCCACTCATGCGCTCTGTACCGAGTCCGGTACCGGGTACGGCCAGTCCCGCCAGCAGTGAATCCGGGCGCCCCTCAGCGGTCGCGTGGTGTTCCTCCTCTTCCGGCACCGGCTCGTCGGTGAGCACCGCGATCAGCTGCCTGAGGCTTCGTACGCCGAGAACGGAGACCCCCGGGACGAGCGATGCCTCGGCCACGGTCCTCTCCGGTACGACCACCTGGCGGTATCCGGCGTCCGCCGCCGCCAGCACGGCCGGAAGGACCCCGCGCACCGGTCGTACACGGCCGTCCAGCCCCAACTCGCCGATCATGACGAGGTCGGCCAGTTCACGTGGATCGATCCGTTCCGCCGCGCCGAGGACCGCGCAGGCCACGGCCAGGTCGAAACCGCTGCCGCCCTTGGGAACGGAAGCCGGGCTGAGGCCGACGGTGAGCTTCTTCTGCGGCCATTCACCGCCTGAGTTCACGACGGCGGCCCGTACTCTGTCCCGCGATTCGATCAGACTCTTGTCCGGCAGTCCGACGAGCGCGAAGGCCGCGACCCCCGGCTCCAGGTCCGCTTGGACCTCCACGACCACGCCTTCGACACCGACCAGCGCGACCGAGCACGTGCGGGCGAATCCCATGTCAGGTCACTCCCCGCACATGCTCCAGGAGCGGTGCGCCACGCGAAGGCAGCAGCACTCCGACCACGTCGATACGCACTCCGCCGGGCGGTGGACCGCCGTGTTCCTCCAGCCAGCGTTCCGCCAGGCGCAGCAGGCGGGCGGCCTTCTCCGGCCGTACCGCTGCCATGGGATGTTCGTACGCACCCGCACGACGGGCCTTGACCTCGCAGAGCACCAGGGCGTCACCGTCGGCTGCCACGATGTCGACCTCGCCGTCCTGACAGCGCCAGTTTCGGTCCAGGATGCGCATGCCGACGGTGGTCAGGTGTCGTGCCGCCAGGTCTTCCCCGTAGCGTCCGAGCGCCCGGCGGGCGCTGGTCACGGGCAGGTCGTGGAGGGCGGCGGCCGCCCCGATGGGATGTCGGGGACGGCGAGGGCGGGACCGTTGGGAGCCGGCCCCGGAGGCGGTACGGGCACCGGGCGGGACGTCTCCGCGGCTTGTCGCCCTCCGGCTGCCTCGGACTCGCGGCCGACCACCGCACAGCTCCCGCGGTACGCCGTCCAGCCCCCGCGGTGTGCCCTCCTGGGGCAACGGGCCGCCTGCATCCACCGTCGGCTGAGCATGTTCCCCGCCCGGACACTCCGGAGGGCTCTTCTCGCTCGGGCGCCTCTGAAGGTTCTCCTCGCAGGGTCGCTCGTGTGAGTTTCCCTCGCGCCGGTCAGGTCGGCGATTTTTCTCGTTCGTGGCGTTCACTCGGCACCACCTCCGGCACCGACTGTGACGCTTCCATCACGAACTGTTGGATCTTGGTGGACTACCGAGCGGTTGTGGACAACTTCGCCACTCGACCCAGTGACGCTCCGGCGTTCCCACCCCCGCGGGAAGGCGCCAGGGCCGACACCCCGCCCCGACCGGCTCGGCGGCCTCAGCTCCCCGGAAGATCCAGGTCGCTCTTGTTCAGCTCCTCGATGTTCACGTCCTTGAACGTCAACACGCGCACCTGTTTCACGAAACGAGCCGGCCGGTACATGTCCCAGACCCACGCATCAGCCATCGAGACCTCAAAGAAGACCTCACCCTGCACGGAGTGCACCTGCATCTCGTAATCGTTCGTGAGGTAGAAGCGACGCTCGGTCTCGATCACATACTTGAACAGCCCGACGACATCGCGGTACTCCCGGTAGAGCTTCAGCTCCATCTCGGTCTCGTACTTTTCGAGGTCCTCGGCGCTCATGGCAGATCCCCTTCAGCCGTGCGTCCCCCTATTGTGCGTCAGACGCTCTCGGTAGCCAGCAGCACCGGCGCGTCAGGGGGCCCTTCGTCGAGCAGCCTGCCCAGCAGCTCGACGAATCCCGTCGGATACACCGTCTCATGCGACGTGGAAAGATCTTCCAAGGTCCACCACCTCAGTCCCGATACGCTGCGCCGCTCAAGATCCGTCTGCCCCGACATCTCGGTTGCAGTCCGGTCGGTACGAGCCAGGTAGTACCACTCGTCCTGCTCCCAGCGCCTGCCGTCGAAGGTGAAGGAGCAGCGCCGCTTCCACAGCAGCGGCCCCAGCTGTACGTCGGCGATACCCGTCTCCTCGGCCAGCTCCCGGTGTGCGGCCTCCTCGCGGGACTCCTCGCCCTCCAGGCCGCCGCCCGGTGTGAACCACCAGGTACGGGTCGGATCGCTCGGTTCATAGCCGTGCAGCAGCAGGACCCGGTTGTCCGGGGCGAGCAGTACTACCCGTGCGACCTGGCGCACCTCCACCGGCAGCCCTCCGACCGCGTGAGGTGCTTCAGACCTCTCAGGCCCCTCAGGCCCCTCAGGCCCCATGTCATTACCCGCCGCTTCGGCTTCCTTCGCGTCGGTACCCGTCACGTCACCCATTCCTGCGCCTCCCCCGCCGCGCCAGCGGCCCGTACGCCGCACCTCCAAGGATCATCACCGCTCCGACGACGACCGCGACGACGATGATGCGTACCGGCCCAGGCTGCGACGTTCCGCCGGGCATCGCCGCGAAACCTTCCGGCCGTTCCACCACACCCATGCTGCCGACCGGCCATGCTCTGGCGTCCACCCGCGCGTCCACGGCGGTGCGCGACACCGAGCCGTGGTCGGCGTCCTTGAGGTGCGTACGGGAGTCCAGGGAATCGTTGCGGTGATCACCGAGGAGGAAGAGCTGGCCCACCGGCACCTTTGAGCTGAAGCCGGTCGGTGAGGCCGGGCCCGTGGTGTGCAGATACGGTTCGTCGACGGGCTTGCCGTTGATCGTCAGCCGGCCGTCCTTGCTGCAGCAGGCGACCGTGTCGCCTCCCACCCCGACGACCCGCTTGATCATCGGCACATCGCCCCACACCGCGTCCCGGAAGACCACGACGTCTCCACGCCGCACCTCGGAGCCGTCCACCTGCTCGGCCAGCACCCGGTCCCCCACCCCGATCGTCGGGGCCATCGAGTCGGTCGGCACCGTGTAGGGGCGGTAGGTCAGTGCTCCCCATACGAAGCCGCCCAGGAACAGCACACAGCCGACGGCCACCACCAGACCGGACAGCACACTGCCCGTCGTCCGGCCGCGGCCGTCACCCGTACGTGCCTTGCTGCTGCTCATCCCAGCGCTCCCGCCCCACGAACGACCCGCGTCGAAGATCTGGGACGGCACCCTACCCGGGGGTACGTTGCCCAGTCAGCACCATGAGCCGGGACAACCTCGGGACGTACGCACCGGACGCTCGCCAGGGAGCATCCGGGACAGCGTCGGCCTCTCCCCCACCGGGACACGCAGGGGGCACACATCCCGGGCCGCACCCCTCGCGCACGGCCCGGTGCAGATCACCCGCTCAGTCGGACGCCTGCTCCACCGGACGCGCCACCCGCACGGCCCGCCTGCGCCGCCGCCACAGCACGATCGGCACCGCACCCGCGAGACCGAGCGCCGCCGGCGTCGCCGCCATGGCCTTGTTCAGTGCGGGCTGGTCGAAGGTGTCCGGCACCGACAGCCATGACCAGCGGTTGATCGGCCAGGCGACCGTGAAGGCACGCCCCACGACCTGCTTGACCTCGACCGTGCCGTTGCCCTTGAGGTTCGTGTGGTAGCGCGAGTCGAGGGAGTCCTGACGGTGGTCACCCATGACCCAGATGCTGTCCTTCGGCACCTTGATCGGCCCGAACGGCTTGTCGCCGCACGGCGTGTTGCCCGGGTAGAGGTACGAGTCCTCCTTCAGGGCCGTGCCGTTGACCTTGACCGGTCCGGCGCCCTGGCACTCCACGGTGTCACCGCCGACGGCGATGACCCGCTTGATCAGGTCCTTCTCCTCGGCCGACGGCATCAGGCCGATGAAGCTGAGGACCTGCTGGATCGCGTTGGGCTCGGGGGTGGGCACCTCGTTCAGCCAGCCGCCCGGGTCGTGGAAGACGACAACCTCGCCACGTTCCGGTTCGGAGCCGAACCACGGGGTGAGCTTGTCCACCAGCACCCGGTCCCCGCGCTGCAGGGTGTCCTGCATCGAGTCGGACGGAATGGAGAACGCCTGCACCAGGAACGTCTTGATGATCAGCGCGAGGATCAGCGCGATCCCGATGAGGATCGGCAGCTCTTTCCAGAAGGCACGCGGCTTCTTGCCCTTCTTCACGCTGCCGCTCTCCTCCTCGCCCACCGGCTGTTCCTTGTCCAACGGCACTCCGGGGCCCGTCGGCCGCCCGGGACCGGCCGGCTGCCCCGGATCCGTCGCCCGCGCCGGGTCCGCCGGTCCTCCCGGCACGCCGGACGCGGCGGGCTGTGAGGACTCACCGTTTCCCGCCGGCTCTTCGGGCTCTCCGGTCCCGGACCGCGCGCCGACCGCCAAGTCCCCCACATCCACTCCTTACTCCACGCCACTGCCTGCCCGATAGCCGGTGCAGGCCCACCACTCCCATAACGAGCGGGAGTTCCGCAGGGGTCGGGAGTTCGGACAAACCGTCGGAGGACACACTATGCGGAGCCCGCCCCGCCGTCGCCCTCGCGCCCGGCGCGTCGCGCACGGTCGCGTAGGTGTCAGGCTCCTCCAGGCGGCGCCAGTGGCCCACCGGCCAGGCGATGACCACGGCCCGGCCGACCACGTTGTCCACCGAGATCGTCCCACGGTACGGCTCGTCCAGGTGGTACCGGGAGTCTGCCGAATTGGAGCGGTGGTCGCCCAGCACGAAGATCCGGCCGTCCGGAACCTTGACCTCGAATTTGAACTGCGAGGGCGCATCGCCCGGGTGCAGGTACGGCTCATTCAGGGGGGTTCCGTTGACCGTGACATGCCCTTGCTTGTCACAGCACTTGACGGTGTCGCCCCCGACACCCACCACTCGCTTGATCAGATCCTGTTCGTCGGCCGACGGAAGCAGACCGATGAAGGTCATGAACTCCTTGATCTGCTTGACCACGACCGGGTCGTCGGCGGAGGTGACCTGCTCGTCCTTCAGCCACCCTCCTGGGTCCTTGAAGACGACCACGTCACCCCGTTCGGGTTCCGAGCCGAACCAGGGGGTGAGCTTGTCGACCAGGACCCGGTCACCGATCCGGATGGTCTCTTCCATGGAGCCGGAGGGGATCACGAAGGCCTGGACGAGGAAGGTCTTGAGCACCAGCGCGATGGCCAGGGCCACACCGATGAGGATCGGTATCTCTTTGAGGTAGGAGCGACGCCTGCGCCGCTTGATGCGGCGCGCCTGGCGCCGTCGTGCGGCCCGTCCTCCAGTGGCGGGTCTGGTCGTTCGCGTGCCGGCGCGCGCGCTGCCGCCGGCCTCGGCTCCTTCGCCGTACGGTCCGTCCCCGCGCCCTGCGCTTTCGTACGGGCTGCCACTGCGCCCCGCGTACGAGTCGGCCCTGTAACCGGTCCCGAAGTCGGGTCCGAAGTCGGACCTGTAATCGGTTCCGCGTTCGGCCCCGTAATCAGTTCCGCGCTCAGGCCCGAACGAAGCGGCCCCACGCGAGCTGCCCCCGTAGCCCTCTTCCCCATCCGTCTCATCCGCGCCCGCGGCCCCCTGATGCCCGTGCCTGGGCCGCCCCCGGCTACCCATGGCTGCCTGCCGCGCCCGGTATGCCGTCGAAGGCGTGCGGGCGGTGCAGGGCCGTCCAGTGGCCCACCGGCCAGGCGATCCAGTCGGCGCGGCCGATCACCTTGCCGACCGGGACGGTGCCGCCTCCCGGTTCGCCGAGGTGGTCCCGTGAGTCACGCGATCTGCCGCGGTGGTCCCCCATGACCCACAGCTTTCCCTCCGGCACCACGATGTCGAACGCGTCGGAGGACGGCTCGTCCCCCGGGAACAGGTAGTCCTCGTCCACCGGCTCGCCGTTCACCTTGATCCGCCCCCGTTTGTCGCAGCAGGTCACCCGGTCCCCGCCGACGCCGATCACGCGCTTGATGTAGTCGGTGGCCGCGGGCTCGGCCAGCCCCAGCGCCGCGCCCGTTCCCCTGATCAGTCCCGTCACCGGGTTCTCGTCGGGTTCGCTCCGCAGGAACGAACCGGTGCCGTCGAAGACGATCACGTCGCCCCGGCGCGGTGCGTCGCCGAAGCGGTACGCCAGCTTGTTGACCAGCACCCGGTCGCCGATCCGCAGGGTGTTCTCCATGGAGGAGCTGGGGATCAGGAAGGGCTGTACGACGAAGGCGCTCAGCAGCAGGACAAAAGCCACACAGAGCGAGAGCAGCAGGACGGGCCGGCGCCACAGGGCGGACAAACTCGCTCCCCACCAGGACCCGAACCGCCGGATCCGGGACGGCCGCCGTTGCGCTGCCCCCTCCAGGGGCAGCGCATCCTGGAGCGGTGCGTCCTGAGGCAGCGCGCTACGGTCCTGCACGCACGTACCCCGCCCCGGCCGCCCTTCCGGGCCGGCGCCCCCCTCAGAGCGCCCTCGCGGGCCTCTGCCCCCCTCCGGCCGACCATCCGGGGCCGTGACCCCCTCCGTACGTCCCGCGGGCCGTACACCCCGTTCCGCCCGCTCCTCGGGCCCGGGAAGCGCGGCCGCCTTCTCCGTCACGGAGGAGGCGTGCGCGGAAAAACACGCGGAGCGCGACCCCTGCTCCGGCCCCGGTTCAGGGGCGGGAGAGCGGTCGCGCTCCGAAAACTGTGCGTCGGTGTCCATCGGACCCTGAGCCTATCCGGCCGGTCCAGGACGCCGGACGTCTGTTCAGTTGTCGCGCTTCTCCTTGATCTTCGCGGCCTTGCCGCGCAGCTCACGGAGGTAGTACAGCTTGGCGCGACGCACGTCACCGCGGGTCACCAGCTCGATCTTCTCGACGATCGGGGTGTGCACGGGGAAGGTGCGCTCGACGCCGACGGAGAAGCTGACCTTGCGGACCGTGAAGGTCTCGCGGACGCCCGCGCCCTGGCGGCGGATGACGACGCCCTTGAACTGCTGCACACGGGAGCGGTTGCCCTCGATGACGCGCACGTGGACGTTGACGGTGTCACCCGGACGGAAGGCCGGGACGTCGCTGCGCAGCGATGCGGAGTCGACGGAGTCGAGAAGGTTCATGACCCACTGCTTTCTTCGTTGATGCCACAGGTCATCAACGGAACTGGAGAATTGCGTTGAGGTTGCCGTTCCGTCGGGCGGGCGTCGTTCCCCCTGTGGCAGGGGCGCGCGCCGGACGCACACAGCAGCGGCCTATTCTTCCACGTCGTCGCTCGTACGCCCAAATCGACCGCTCGTTCCCTCGGCCCACCCGAGGATCGAGAGGGTCTCGCGGTCCTTCTTGTCAAAGGCGGCCGGGTCGGCGCGCTCGATGAGATCGGGGCGGTTGCGGTCGGTACGGCGGAACGCTTCGTCCCGGCGCCAGCGGGCGATCTTGCCGTGGTGGCCGCTGAGCAGCACCTCGGGGATGCCGCGGCCGCGCCACTCGGGAGGCTTCGTGTAGACGGGGCCTTCCAGGAGGTCCGCCATGGCGCCGGGGGCGAAGGAGTCGTCCTGGTGGGAGGCCGAGTTGCCCAGTACGCCGGGCAGCAGCCGGGCGATGGCTTCGACCATCACCAGGACGGGGGCCTCGCCGCCGGCCAGGACGTAGTCGCCGATGGAGACCTCGCGGACGTCCACGCGGTCGCCGTACTCCTCGATGACGCGGCGGTCGATGCCCTCGTAGCGGGCCGGTGTGAACACCAGCCAGGGCTTCTCGGAGAGCTCCACGGCGAGCTGCTGGGTGAAGGGCTTGCCGCTCGGCGTGGGGACGACGATGACCGGGTCGCCCTCCTGGGAGTCGATGACCGAGTCCAGCGCCTCGCCCCACGGCTCGGGTTTCATGACCATGCCGGGACCGCCGCCGTACGGCGTGTCGTCGACGGTGTTGTGCTTGTCGTGGGTCCATTCCCGCAGGTCGTGGATGCGGACGTCCAGCTGGCCGCGGGCGCGGGCCTTGCCGACCAGGGAGACGTTCAGCGGTTCCAGGTACTCGGGGAAGATCGTGACGACGTCGAGCCGCATTACACGTCCTCGCCGGCGTCACGGGCCGAGTCGGCGCCCTGCGCCTTCGGGGCCGCGGGCTCCGCGGACGCGTCGCGGGCCGAGGCCACCTCGGCCTGGCTGTCGTCGAGCAGGCCGGGCGGGGGGTCGACGACCGCCTTCTGCTCCGCCAGGTCGATCTCCGGAACGATCTCGGAGACGAACGGGATCATGATCTCGCTGCCGTCCGGGCGGCGGACGATCAGCAGGTCCTGGTAGGGCAGGTGGGAGATCTCGGCGATCCGGCCGACCTCGGTGCCGTCGCGGGTGACCACGTCGAGGTCGACGAGCTGGTGGTCGTAGAACTCCTCGGGGTCCTCGGGGACCTCTTCGGGGTCGATCTCCGCGATCAGCAGCGTGTTCCGCAGCGCCTCGGCGCCCGTACGGTCCCGTACGCCCTCGAAACGCAGCAGCAGGCGCCCGCTGTGCACCCGGCCGGTCTCGATGGTCAGCGGGCCGGTTGCTGCCGGGTCCGTGGCCAGTACGGCGCCGGGCGCGAGCCGCAGCTCCGGCTCGTCGGTACGCACCTCGACGGTGACCTCGCCCTTGATGCCGTGGGCGCGGCCGATCCGCGCGACTACCAGCTGCACAGTGCCCCTCTTCGCGGCCGGCCGCCCGCCGCTCGCCGCGGTGGCGGTCCTCGCCTCGTGATTCGTCAATCGGTGGTAACGGTCATACGTGCATCGTCGCAGATGCCTACGACAACGGGCCGGGGTGAGCCGTAGCCCTCCCCGGCCCGTGCCGGTACTGCCTGGTCCGGGGAGTGCCCCGGTACCCCGGTTCTGCTCAGCGGACCTGGTCCACGTCGACGAGGTCGACCCGGATACCGCGACCGCCGATGGCGCCTACGACCGTCCGCAGGGCACGCGCGGTGCGGCCGTTGCGGCCGATCACCTTCCCGAGGTCGTCGGGGTGGACCCGGACCTCCAGAACGCGCCCGCGACGCAGGGTGCGCGAGGCGACCTGCACGTCGTCGGGGTTGTCGACGATGCCCTTTACGAGGTGCTCGAGGGCCTCCTCGAGCATGATCAGGACTCGGTCGACTCGGAGGTGGACTCGGCCTCGGCCTCGTCCGCCTTCTTGTCAGCCTTCTTCGCCTTCGGGGTGATCGCCTCACCCTTCGGCTCGTCGCCGTCCTTGGCCAGAGCCTCGAACAGGGCGCTCTTGTCAGCCTTCGGCTCCGCGACCTTCATCGGCGCCGGGGCGGGCAGGCCCTTGAACTTCTGCCAGTCGCCGGTGACCTTGAGGATGGCCATGACGGGCTCGGTCGGCTGCGCGCCGACACCCAGCCAGTACTGGACACGCTCGGAGTCGACCTCGATGCGCGACGGGTTCTGCACCGGGTGGTACAGACCGATCTCCTCGATCGCCCGGCCGTCACGGCGGGTGCGGGAGTCGGCGATGATGATGCGGTAGTGAGGCGCGCGGATCTTGCCCAGACGCTTCAGCTTGATCTTGACTGCCACGGGAGTGGTGTCTCCTGGTCTTGACGTGGTTGGGCACAACGGGATGCCACGTGGGGTTGCGGTACTCGGGTGCCCGATGGACGCGCCAGCCGGAGGAGAGAGGGGTCCTGTGCGACTGTCGAGTACAGCTGACCATTGTGCCACACCACTCCAGGTCAGCCGACCGCAGCCACCTCGGGGATCCGGAAGGGCTTGCCGCAGCCGCCGCAGACGATGGGAGCCTGGGCCAGCACGGACGGGACGACCCGGACATTGCGCCCGCAGTCGCAGACGGCCTTGACGCGCACACCGCCACCGGAGGAGCCGTGCCGGGCGGCCGGACCCCGGAAGCTGCGGGCACTGTCGGCCGTGGTCGCGACGGAGTGCGCCTTGAGGGCTCTGGCGAGCCGCTCGATGGTGGGGCGGTAGCGCCTTCTGGCCTCGGGGTTGAGCGTGACCAGCGAGAAGCCGCTGCTCGGGTGCGGCTCGTCGACGTGGTCGAGGCCCAACTCCTCGGCGATGGAGAGGAATCGGCGGTTGTGGTAGCGGCCGGCGCGTGAGGTGTCGCGGACGCCGCGGGCGGCGGCGATGCCGTGGACTGCCTCATGCAGCAGCCGTTCGAAGGAGAGCTCGGCCCCACAGGCGGACGAGGACTCTCCGATCAAGGACTCGGGCGCGGCCAGGTCCGGCAGCTCGGGGTGGTGCCGTTGAATGTCGGCCCACGCGAGCGCCAGCTCGGCGGCGAGAACAGGCGGTGTCGTGCTCACGTCGTGACAACGAGCCGGGCCCATCCAGTGTTCCGATTACGGGGCATCTCAAATAATTTGCACGTACCGGTCAGTTTCTGGTCATGGGTTTCGAGGACGGCGTGTGCGCAGAACTGCGGAGAAGGCGCGCGTCGGGTGGCAAGCCGGGGCGTACCCGCGCGTACGCCCCGGCGCGTAAGAGATGGATGCGCGCCGGGGCAACCGTTGCCCGTGGGCCGCGACGTGCCACCGGTGGAGCCCGATGGGACTCAGTAGGCGCGCGCGACGACCGCGATCGTACCGGGGGCGTCGTCCGTGCCGGGCACCGACCCGTCCTCGGCTACCAGACACCGTACGGTCACCGCCTGCTCGGCGAGCCGGGCCTCTCCCTCCGGGCCGAGTGCCGCCCACGGGATGCGGGCCCAGCCGCCCGCGGCCGCGGCCTCGACGGCCTCCTCGGCCGTCGCCACGTCCGAGGTGCGCGACTGCCGGCGCTCGCGGGACTGCCGCAGGAGCAGCGCCTGATCCTCCTCCAGGATCGCGGGGAGCAGGGAGACGAGCGCGTCGAGCCGGACGGGCTCCTTGCCGCCGGGGATACGGCGGACGAGCACCGCGGTGCCGTTCTCCAGGTCACGCGGACCGACCTCGACCCGGACCGGCACGCCCTTCAGTTCCCAGTCCACCGCGCGGCGCCCGAAGGGGACGTCCGTACGGTCGTCGACCTGGACGCGTACCCCCGCCGCCCTCAGTGCGTCGCCGATCCGCCGGACCTCGGTCAGTACGGTGTCGTCCCCCTTGACCGCCAGGACCACGGCCTGAACCTGGGCCAGCCGGGGCGGGACACGCAGGCCGTGGTCGTCACCGTGCGACATGACCAGCGCGCCGATCATGCGGGTGGTGCTGCCCCAGGAGGTCTGCCAGACCAGTTCCTGCGTGCCCTCCTTGGAGAGGTACTGCGTGTGGAAGGCGCGCGCGAAGTTCTGGCCCAGTTCGTGGCTGGTGGCCATCTGGAGGGCCTTGCCGTCACCCGTCATCGCTTCGAGGGTCAGGGTGTTGATGGCGCCGGCGAACCGTTCCGCCGCGGTCTTGCGCCCGGCCACCACGTCGATGGCGAGGACGTCGGCCATGAAGTCCGCGTAGACGTCCCGGTGGACACGGGCGGCGTAGTCGCGGGCTTCCTCATAGGTGGCGTGCGCGGTGTGCCCCTCCTGCCAGAGGAATTCCGTCGTACGGAGGAACACCCGCGGCCGCATCTCCCAACGGACGACATTCGCCCACTGGTTGATGAGCAGGGGAAGATCGCGGTAGCTCTGCACCCACTTGGAGAAGTACTCGTTGACGATGGTCTCGGAGGTGGGCCTGACGACGGCCGGTTCCTCCAGCTCCTTGCCGCCGCCGTGGGTGACCACCGCCAGCTCCGGCGCGAAGCCCTCGACGTGCTCGGCCTCCCTGGTCAGGTACGACTGCGGGATCAGGAGCGGGAAGTAGGCGTTCTGGGCACCGGTCTCCTTGATGCGCGCGTCCACCTCCCGCTGCATCCGTTCCCAGAGCCCGTACCCGTACGGTCGGATGACCATGGTGCCGCGCACCGGCCCGTTGTCGGCCAGCTCGGCCTTGCTGATCAGATCCTGGTACCAGCGGGGAAAGTCGTCCGCCTGGGGTGTGAGAACGGGGGCCTTTGCCATGACGCGCATGGTAGGGGCGCGACACCTGGCGTCGGCAAACGAAATTGCACCCCGGCGCACCGAGGGGCGCGCGGGAGACAACCCCGGCGCAACCCTGGACTCCGAGCCGGATGGGGAGTTGTCTGGAATGCGGGGGCGCACGACGCGAACACAGGGGCGGGACACGGGGGAGAACGACCACTGACAGCTTCGGGTTCTCGGCGGATTGGGGCGCTTTCGATGACACCCACGCTCGTACGGCATCACCTCCGGCAGTCCGGCTCTCCCGGTTCTCACGACCCGTCCGCACCGGCCGACTCCTGTGGACGCACCCGTGACTGGGCCGAGGTCCAGGAACGGATGCTGGTGCCGCTGTACGAGGCCGTCTACGACCGGGTGGGCGTCGGTCCCCACACCAGGCTGCTGGGGCTGGGGTGCGGTTCCGGGCTCGCGCTGCTGATCGCCGCGGCCCGCGGAGCGCGGGTCTGCGGCGTGGACACGGACGAGGAACGGCTGGATCTGGCGCGGGAACGGCTGACTCCCGACTCCTCGCGCGAGGCCCGTGGCGACACGGCGCGCGCCACGGTGCTGGCGTGCGGTGGTCCCGAGCAGGCGGCCGCTCCGGACGGCTCCGCGTTCAATCTGGTGACGGCCTTCCACCCGGTGGGCTGTGTCCGCAGCGTCGAAGGGCTGACGGCTTCGCTGGTGACGGCCGCCGGACTCGCGGAGCGCGGCAGTCCGGTGGTGCTGGGCGGCTGGGGGCCGGTGGAGCGGTGTGCCACGGCGAGCGTGCTGCGGGTGGCCCAGCGGCTGGCGGACCCGCTGCGCACGGCGGGCGGCTGGCGGCCCAGCGGCCGGGACGACCTGGAGGACCTGGCCGACCGCGCGGGGCTGCGGCCCGACGGGTCGGGGCGGGTGGCCTGCCCGTTCGGTTACGGCAACCTGCCGAGCGCGGTGCGCGGGCTGCTGTCCACGGGGCTGTTCGACGCGGCACTGGAGGTCACCGAGCAGGCGCAGGTGGAGAAGGAACTGAGCGAGGCGCTGCATCCGCACCAGCGCCCGGACGGCACGGTCTGGATGGCGAACGTGTTCCGTTATCTCATCGCCCGTACGTGACGCTTCTTCCGCTGCGCTGTCTTCCGTCTTTCCGTTGCTTCGGTTCGTGTGTCTTCCGCTGCTTCGGCTGACCGTCCTAGCGTCTCTTCCGCCTTCTCTGACTCTTCCGGCTCCTTCGGCTCCTGCGGCCTTTCCGGTCCCTCCGGCCAGTTCAGCCCTTCCGGTTCCGTAGTCCCTTCCAGCCCTTTCGCCCCTCTTGCCCCTTCCACCCCTCCTGGCCTCTCCGCCTCTTCCGGCGGCTCGACCTCCGGAGCCGGCCGCTCTTCCACCTTGCCCCGCCGTCACCGGCACGCGGGAAGAGTGGCCGTGGTCGGCTCGGCGGGGCCCGGTTACGTCCCTCCCCCGCCCGCGCCGGGAGCACCCGTCAACACCGAGGCTCCAGGCATTCACCCGTGCGAGGTATACCCAATATCCAGAATTCTGTTTACTGTCATTTCCATGAACAGCATCGACGAACGGTTCCTCACCCGCAACGGGCACGCCGCCCGTCGGCTCTCCGCTCTGCTGATCAATCGGCCCACCGAGGGTGACGCCGCACGGCTCCCCCGGGTCCGCGACCTCGCCGCGGAGCTCGGGGTCGGCAACGGGACGGTGCAGGCCGCACTTCAGCTGCTGGAGGAGTCGGGCGCGATAGAGACCGTGGCCCGCGGGCACCTCGGCACCTTCCTGGTGCGCGCGGACCGCGGCATACTGTGGCGCCTCGCCGGGCTGGGCACCGTCCTCGCCGCGATGCCGCTGCCCCACTCCCGCCGCCACGAAGGCCTGGCCACCGGACTGCGGACCGCCTTCGAGGAAGCCGGCGCGCCCTTCGCCATCACCTTCATGCGCGGTGCCGCCTCGCGGGTCTCAGCCCTGCTGGACGGCAAGGTCGACCTGGCGGTGCTGTCCCGCTTCGCCGCCGACCGGTTGATGAAGCAGCATCCCGTCGATCTGATCGCTGATCTGGGCCCGGCCACCTACGTCGGAGCGCACGGGCTGCTGCTGCGGCACGGCGTCCAGCTCGACACCGACGGCCTGCGGGTCGCCGTGGATCCCGCGTCGGAGGATCAACGGGCGCTGGCCGAGCAGGCGTTCGCCGGCCGCAAGGACGTGACGTGGCTGGAGAGCTCGTTCATACAGCTCCACGACCTGTTCGCACATGACCGGGCCGACGCCACCGTCTGGAGCCTCGACGAGGTGCAGGGGCAGCTGGGCGACGAGGTGGAGGTGCTGCCGTTCGGCGACGAGATCCCCGGCGATCTGTCGCTCCGCAATTCCAGCGCGGCGCTGATAGCCCGCAGTGAGGGCAGTGAGGCGCTGGCGGCTGTGAGCGGATCACTCGACCTGGGAGCCGTCACCGGTCTTCAGGACGAGGTGCTGCGAGGGGAGCGCATGCCTTCCTACTGAGGCGGCCGTGACGGCCGGTCGGGGCGGCGAGCCGGCTGCGTCGGCCCGCACGGTCCATCGGGATGCCTGCTCGCAGGTGGTCCCCCGCAGTTGCCGATCGATGCGCAAGACGCCGAAATCTTCTACTGATGACCAGGAGGGGGACGGGCATGGAAGCCCTGCTCGCGCAACGGATCCGGATTTTCGTGGAGAGCGGTCAGGTGCGGTCCGACATCGCTGATTTCGTCCGGGCCGAGCTGGACGCGCTGTCCGCCGACGGGTGCGTGATCACCGAGGAGACCGCAGGGATGCTCACCAGCCATCTGCTGCTGGCGCTGACCCGGCTGCGGAACGGCGAGCCGGTGGAGGAGTTCCGCGCCGACGACATAGCGGCGGCGGAGCTGGCCGACCACCCCCACGCCGTCCGGCGGGCGCACGCCGTCTCCGTACGGACCGAGAGGGCCTTCGGTTCTCCGCTCCCCGAGTCCGAGATCAACTTCCTGGCGATGCATTTCGCCCTCCTGCGAAGGGACACACCATGACGACCATCCTCACCGGCGGAGTCGGCAAGGCCGAGGTCGCGGACACCGTGGAGCGGCTGGCGCTGGCCGGCGTCGAGGTCGTGGTCAGCAACGACATGGACGCGGCAGCACGCCTGCGGGCCGGCCGGGCCGACTACTTCCTGGGCACCTGCCAGACCGGTGCCGGGGCGTCGCTCGGCGTGCTGGTCGGGCTGATGGGCTCCGCCGTCTGTCACACCTTCGGCCGCTCGGTCCCCTCGGTGGACGAGATCAATGCCTTGCTGGACCAGGGCAAGAAGGTGTTCGGCTTCGCCGTGGACCAGATCGACGCGGTCACACCCACGCTGGCCGGAGCCATCGCCGCCCGCGCCTGACCGTGCCGGGCCTGCCTCCGGCGGCCCGGTGCCCCCGGCCTGCGAGGGCCGTACGACCCGATGACCTGCCAGGGCACAAAGGAGTGACCCCGTGAGCAGCACCGTCTCCGCCGCGAGCACCGGTCTCGACTTCTCGCTCGCTCAGCAACTGACCGTCGTGGCCCTGTGTGCGCTGACCGCGTTCATCTCGCACCTGGCGCTGGCCGTCTTCAACGACGGTGTCCGCCCGTTCATGCTCGACTTCGTCCAGGGCCGTACGACCCGGAGCGCCACCACAGCGGTGTCCTTCGGGCTCTCCGTCGGGTTCGTCTTCGGGCTGGGGGCGCCGATGGCGCTCTCCTCCGGGGTGCTCAACCCCTGGCTGCTGTTCCTGCCCACCGACGTGCTGGGCATCCTCGCGCCGAAGAAGTGGCTCGCGCCGTTGCTCGGCGGCGCGTGGGGCGCGGTGGTCGTGTTCGGGCTGGACGGGGCCAACGCTCTTGCGCACGAGTTGCCGGTCGACTTCCTGACGGCCATGCAGCGGATGGCGACGCCGATCCTCTTTCTCTTCACGCTGTTCCCGGTGCTGGCGATCACCAGACAGTTCGGGCGGCTGCGTGGGGCGGTGGCGGGTGGGGTGGAGCTGGCGCTCGTGGTGTTGACGATGAAGGTGTGGCCCGAGGTGTTCGCGGGGGCGCCGGCCATGGCGGTCGGAGTGCTTCTCCTCATCGGGTTCGCGGTGGCCAAGGACGTACGTCGGCGCCGGACGGAGCGTGTCGCAGCAGGCGCGGCGCCGTCCGCGCAGGAGCGGGCTTTGGGTGATCCGGTCGGCGGTGGGAGACCGGGCGAGGTGGATCCGATGGTGTCGCTGTTCGGGACCAGTGCGGCTCGGTTGCGCCGGCACCTGCCGTTGTTCATGGTGCTGGGAGCCGGGGTCTGCCTGCTGGCGCAGCTGCACGTGTTCGGTGGTGGGGAGGCGACCAGTTTCTTGATCGCCAAGGGGCAGTACGCGGAAGCTGCGCAGGTCGACTTCTACCGGGCGCTGGGATTCATTCCGCTGATCGCCACCACCGCGCTGGCTTCGGGTGCGTACGGCATCGTCGGTTTCACCCTCGCCTACCCGGTCGGGTATCTGCTGCCGAACCCCTGGCTGGCGGTGGCCTGCGGGGCGTTGATCTTCGCCGGTGAGGTGCTGGCCCTCAGCTGGATCGGAAAGGTGCTGGGCGGGCTGCCTTCGGTGCGCGACTCCTCGGAGCACCTGCGTGCCGCCATCGGTGACACCCTGCAACTGGCCATCCTGTTCGGTTCCTTGCTGGCGGCCGAGGCCATGGGGGGTGGGCTGGGGATTCTGATAGCCGGCGGGCTCTATCTGCTGAACGAGGCAGTGGGCCGGGTGGTGGTCCGGATGGCCGCCGCTCCCGCGGCGGTCGTCGTCACCGGCATCGTCCTCAATCTCCTCCACTGGCTGCACCTCTTCACCCCGGTCAAGACCTGAGCAGGCGTGCATGGGACGCCAGGAAGGCAGTGCGTGATGAATTCACTTGTGCGGACCGTCACCGGGCCGCTGCCCGTGAGCGCCGTGCAGGGTCCCGTGCTCCCCCACGAGCACCTGGCCCTCGATCTCACCCGGCCCACCGACCGCGCGGCATTCCTGGGGGCCCGGCACGCCGCAGCGGTGGCTCGTGAACTGGCCGATCTCAGGGAGCGGTTCGGACTGGCGCTCGTCATCGAGCTGACCTGCCGTGGCATGGGGCGGGACCTCGTGGCGCTGGCTCGCATCTCCCGGGCGTCGGGGGTGCCGGTGGTCGCGGGTACCGGCTGGTACCACGAGCGGTTCCATCCGGCTGAGGTGGGAAGCGCGTGCGTCCAGGAACTGGCCGACATCCTGGTCGAAGAGATCACGGGCGGCCTGGGCGGCGACGGCGTCCTTCCCGGCGTCATCGGAGAGGTCGGCAGCCATGGCCGTGCGCCGAGCGGTCCGGAGGTCCGTACGCTCACCGCGGCCGCCCGCGCCGCCGTCACGACCGGACTGTCGTTGGCGACCCACGCCCAGCTGGGGGTTGGAGGCCCTGCCCAGCTGGAGGTGCTGACCTCGGCCGGCCTGGCGCCGTACCGGATCAGCGTCGGGCATCAGGATCTGCTCGACGATCCCGTCGTCCATCGGGAGCTGGCGGCGGCGGGTGCGTACGTGGCCTTCGACACCATCGGCAAGGAGCACTACCAGAGCGATGCCACCCGGCTCCGGTCCCTGCTCGCGCTGCTGGAGGCCGGGTACGCCGATCGCGCGCTGCTCAGCTGTGACATCTCCCGGCACAGCTATCTGGCCGGTGCGGGCGGCCAGGGGTACGGACACCTGTTCCGGTCGTTCCTGCCGCGGTTGCGGGCCGCCGGGGCCGACGAGGAGTTGATCGATCTGCTGACCCGTCGCAATCCGCTGCGTTTCCTGACAGGCGGAGACGGAGGCAGGCACGGAGCCGCCGAGCCCGGGACGGCTGCCCGGCCGGCCGGGCAGCCGGTCGCCGTCCCGGACCCTGGCACTGGGGCGGCTTCTGGTAGCAGAGGGGCTCCCGTTACCGAGGTGACCACTGGTGCTGGAGCGGCTTCTGATCCATGGGCGGCTTCCCGACCGGCTCCCGGTACCGGAAGTGCCGGGCAGGGTGGGCGGTGTTGACATGAGTGTGCGGCTGCCCAGGACGTTTCCATTGCCGACGGTTTCGGTGGAGGACGCGGTGGTCAACCAGTTCCGTCTGGTGGAGTGCGTAGCCCGGCATTTCGAGGGCCGTCAGCTCTTCGAGGCGGACGCGGGGGTGGTGCCGGGGCTCGGCCGTCCGCGCGCCACCGCGCGGGTCGAGGCCGTCCTCGCGGACTTCTTCGGGGCTCCCGCCGCTGCGCTGGTGCAGGGTGCGGGGACAGGCGCCATCCGGGCCGCGCTCGGCGCCGTGGTCGGCGCGGGTGATCGCCTGCTGGTGCACCGTGCGCCGGTCTACCGCACCACCGGTGTCACCCTCCGCGGGCTGGGGGTGCGGACCGTCGAGGTGGACTTCGAGGACCGTGCCGCGCTCGACCGGGCCCTGACTTCCGGCCGGTTCCCGTGGGCTTTCGTTCAGCACACCCGGCAGCGGGTGGCGGACTCCCACGACCCCGGCACGGTGCTCGCCGCCTGCCGGGCCGCCGGTGTGCGCACCGTCGTGGACGACAACTACGCGGTCTTCCGCGTCCCGGCGTGCGGCGTGGAGCTGGGTGCCGATGCCTCCTGCTTCTCGTTGTTCAAGCTGCACGGCCCGGAGGGGGTGGGAGCGGTCGTCGGTGCGCGCGACGTGGTGGAGCGAGTGCACGACGACAACTACTCGGGCGGTGGCCAGGTGCAGGGGCATCAGGCACTCGATGCGTTGCGGGCGCTCAGCCACGTTCCAGTGATGTGGGCGGTGCAGTCGAGGACGGGTACGGAAGTCGCCGAGCGGCTGGCGGCCGGGGAAGTGCCCGGCGTCGCGGAGGTGCGGATCGCCAATGTCCAGGACCGTTGTGTGCTGCTGAGACTGGACCGGCCCGTGGCCCAGGCGGTGCCGGCGGTCGCGGCGCGTTACGGTGCCGCTTCGTACCCGGTCGGTGCCAACTCCCGGTACGAGATCGCTCCGCTGGTCTACCGGATGTCCGCCTCAACCCTGGAGGACGCACCGGAGCTCGCCGACTGGACGGTACGGGTCAATCCGATGCGGGCAGGCGCGGACCTGGTCATCGACATCCTCCGCCGTACGCTGCGCGACCTGGGGGCCGCCGACGCCGCGCCCGGCGTTCCCGTACGCGGGGAAGGGGGCTGACCACGATGTTCCTCGACACCGTCCTCGCACGTAATCCGCAGCTGGTCGACCACGCCGTCGAGCTGCACCGCACCGGAAGGGTCCAGCCGGACACCTACGTCATCGACCTGGACGCAGTCGAGGCCAATGCCGCGCTGCTGGCGACGGAGGCGAGACGGTGCGACCTCGGCCTCTGGCCCGTAGTCAAGCAGGTCGGCCGAAACCCCGAGCTGATCCGGGCCGTGGCCCGGCACCTGCCCCGCTTCGCCGCCATCGACGCGTCGGAGGCCCGCGCTCTGCGTGCGGCGGGTGCGCGGCCCGGGAATGTGGGCCATCTGGTGCAGATTCCACACCGCGCGCTGCCCGAGATTCTCGCCTGGCGGCCGGAGGCGGTGACCGTTTTCGATGTGGCCAACGCCCGAGCGGTCTCGGAGGCGGCCTTCCGGCTGGGCCGGGCGCAGGACATTCTCGTACGGATCGAGGGGGCGCCCGGACTGGTGCATCCGGGGCAGGAGGGCGGTGTACCGCTCGGCGGGCTGGCGGAGTTCGCGGCCGAGGTGGAGCAGTTGCCCGGGGTCCGCGTCGCCGGGGTCACCGGATTCCCTTGCGTCGAGTGTGTTCCCGGGTCCGGGCAGCCGCGTCCCACCGCCACCTTCGCACGCGTCCGAGAGGCCCGGGCGGTGCTGGCCGCACGCGGGCACACGGACCTGAAGCTGAGTGCTCCGGGCGTGACCTGCGCGGCCACCCTGCCGCTGCTCGCCGAGCTGGGTGCCACGCACGGCGAGCCCGGCCATGCCCTCACCGGCACCACACCACTGCACGCCGTCGACCGGGGCCAGCCGGAACGGCCCGCCTACGTCTACGTCACCGAGGTCGTGCATGTCCTCGCGGACGGCCGGCCCGCTCTGCACGGCGGCGGTTTCTACGCCAGGTCGGGGGTCGGAACGGCGCTGATTCCCCGTACCGGAGTCCGGCTCGCCGTCCAGCGGGCCCCGGCCGAGAACATCGACTACTACCGCTTGCTGGCTCCCGGTGACGCCCGGCCCGGCGACACCGCCGTCCTCGCGTTCCGTACCCAGGTCTTCGTCACCCGCAGCACGGTCGCCGTCGTCGCCGGCCTCGCCGCCGGCTCCCCGCGGCTGCTCGGCCGCCACGACGCGCTCGGCCGCCCGCTTCCGGAGGACGCGGACGGGAAAGGCGCGGGTGGGCCATGAGCAAGGTCGTCATCATCGTCATCGACGGCTTCGGCATCGGGGCGATGCCCGACGCCGACGCCCACCGCCC
Source organism: Streptomyces monomycini (assembly GCF_022271435.1). Lineage (GTDB taxonomy): Bacteria > Actinomycetota > Actinomycetes > Streptomycetales > Streptomycetaceae > Streptomyces > Streptomyces monomycini. Next base: position 86,973 of record NZ_JAFIQY010000002.1, read on the forward strand.
CGGCGACGCCACCGCCGACACGCTCGGCCATCTCCTCGACCGGCACCGCGCGGCCACCGGCCGGCGCCTTCCGCTGCCCACACTTGCAGCTCTCGGTCTCGGCCTCGCCCACCCGCACCCTGATCTACCGCGGGAGCCGTCCCTGCCGGTCGCCGCGGGCCGCGCGGCTCTCGGTTATCCGGGGGCCGACACGTACGCCGGGCATCAGACCATGATGGGTACCGACTGCAGCCGGGTGACGGTGGCCCGGCTCGCCGAGCATCTCGACGAGGTCGCTGCGGCCCTGCGGGCAGACGGGCACCGTGCGGACAGCCTCTGCGGGAGGCCCCTGCTGGTGGTGGACGGGCGAATCCTCGTCCACGACAACCTGGAGGCGGACCCGGGAGTCAACTGGAACGTCTCCGGCTGCTTGGCGGACGTCTCGTTCGCGGACGTTGTCCGCATCGCCCAGGTGGTGCGCTCGGTGGCGCCCGTCGCCCGGGTGATCGCCGTGGGCGGCCACACCGATGCTCCGTTGCACACCTTCGTACGGGAAGGCGCCCTCGGCACGGTCGGGCTGGACACCCCGGCAAGCGGCTTCTACCGGAACGGCGGGCTGGCGGTGCAGCACCTCGGCGGGCCGTTGGACCGGGCCCGCCGGCTGCCGGAGCTGGTGGCGGGCGCGGGTGTGCCCGTCACGCTCGTGGGCAAGGCCGCGGAGGTGCTGGCCTGCGAGGCGGCGGTGCGCCACCCTGCCGTGGGCACCACCGACGTCTTCGCACTCACTCGCGACGCCCTCCGCCGGGCCCCGGACACGGCGCTGATCGTCAGCAATGTCCAGGAGACCGATCTGGCGGGGCACCAGCAGGACGCCCCGCGGTACGCCTCCGTGCTTCGGCGAACGGATGCGGGGTTGAGCACGCTGCTGCCGCTGCTCTCCTCCCCCGGCGACCGTCTGATCGTCACCGGTGATCATGGCAACGACCCGGTGATCGGCCATGCCTGTCACACGCGGGAGTACGTCCCGGTGCTGATCCACCGCCCTGAAGCCACCCGGCCGGACCGGCTGCCGGTGGCCCGCACCTTGGCGGACGCGGGGGCCACGGCAGCCGTGGCGCTGGGGCTGGGTGCCGCCGCCCTCGGCAGCGGCACTCCCCTGCTGAGGGCGTCGGCCGGATCGGCGGGTGTACCGACATGACCACACGGACGAGCCCCCGGCCGGGGCTCCGACCAGGGGCTCGATCACACATCTACGCGCCGCGTACGGCTTCTGAGGCGGCATGCGCCGCCCGGAGGCCGGGGTGGGCGTCAGCCCATGAACTTCTTGAACTCGTCGGGAAGTTCAAAGTTCTTCGCGTCGTCGCCCTGCGGCAGACCCAGCGGGTTGCCGGACTGTGCGGCCTCGCGGCGGGCGGCAGCTGCCTCTTCCTCGGCCTTCCGCTTCATCGGGTTGCCGCTCTTGCGCTTGCCCTTGGCCTGCTTCTGCTGCTTCTTCTTCTTGGCGCCGCCACCCATGCCCGGCATCCCCGGCATGCCAGGCATGCCCGGCATACCGCCGCCCTGGGCCATCTTCGACATCATCTTGCGGGCGTCGAAGAACCGCTCGACCAGGTTCTTGACCGCACTGACATCGACACCGGAACCCTTGGCGATACGGGCACGGCGCGAGCCGTTGATGATCGTCGGCTCCTGGCGCTCGGCCGGCGTCATCGACTTGATGATCGCGGCCGTACGGTCGACCTCGCGCTCGTCGAGGTTGTTGATCTGCTCCTTCATCTGCCCCATACCGGGCAGCATCCCGAGGAGCTTGGAGATGGAGCCCATCTTGCGGACCTGCTCCATCTGGGCCAGGAAGTCGTCGAGCGTGAAGTCCTTGCCCTTGCTGCTCGCCAGCTTCGAGGCCATCTTCTCGGCCTCTTGCTGGCTGAAGGTCTGCTCGGCCTTCTCGATCAGCGTGAGCATGTCGCCCATGCCCAGGATGCGGGACGCCATGCGGTCCGGGTGGAACGCGTCGAAGTCGTCCAGCTTCTCGCCGTTGGAGGCGAACATGATCTGCTTGCCGGTGACGTGCGCGATGGAGAGCGCGGCACCACCGCGGGCGTCGCCGTCCAGCTTGGAGAGGACCACGCCGTCGAAGCCGACGCCGTCGCGGAACGCCTCGGCGGTGTTGACCGCGTCCTGGCCGATCATCGCGTCGACGACGAAGAGGACCTCGTCCGGCTTGACCGCGTCGCGGATGTCCGCGGCCTGCTGCATCAGCTCCTGGTCGATGCCGAGGCGGCCGGCGGTGTCGACGATGACCACGTCGTGCTGCTTGGAGCGGGCGAACTCGATCGAGTCCTGAGCGACCTTGACCGGGTCGCCGACACCGTTGCCCGGCTCCGGCGCGAAGATGGCGACGTCGGCGCGCTCGGCGACGACCGAGAGCTGGTTGACGGCGTTCGGGCGCTGCAGGTCACAGGCGACCAGCAGCGGCGCGTGGCCCTGCTGCTTGAGCCAGTTGCCGAGCTTTCCGGCGAGGGTCGTCTTACCGGCACCCTGGAGACCGGCCAGCATGATGACGGTCGGCGGGTTCTTGGCGAAGCGCAGCCGGCGGGTCTCGCCGCCGAGGATGCCGACGAGCTCCTCATTGACGATCTTGATGACCTGCTGGGCGGGGTTCAGCGCCTGGGAGACCTCGACGCCGGTCGCCCGCTCCTTGACCTGCTTGATGAAGGCCCGGACGACGGGCAGCGCGACATCGGCCTCCAGCAGGGCGATCCGGATCTCGCGCGCCGTGGCGTCGATGTCCGCCTCGCTCAAGCGGCCTTTGCCCCGGAGGTTTTTGAAAGTACTCGCCAAGCGGTCGGAAAGCGTATCGAACACGGCGGTCGTCGATCCTCGGGGTCGGGGGCAGGGTCAAGTCGGCTTCTAGGGTATCCGCACAGGCAAGCAACGTGTCCCTGCCCGCCGGGGAAGGGCTCCGGGGCATGGCCCCGTACGACTCCCGGCACGGTACGCAACCAGCGCAGGCGCCCCTCGCGCATCCCGCCCCCACCGTCTCACGGAGGCACGGCATCCGGGGAGCCCGTGCCGTCTACGGAGACGGTGCGGCCTGCTGAGGCGTTCCGGCCGGCGGGGGCGTCTCGGTCTGCGGAGGGGTTTTGGTCGACGGCGATGCCCTCCGTGCTGTTGATCAGGGGGCCGGTGCGGCTACTGCAAGGCGTGCTCCACCGCCCGTGCCACCTCGACGGCCGCCGCGTCCGCCAGGGGTTCTCCCTTCTCGTCCGTGACGTAGAACGCATCCACCGCGTTCGCTCCCAGCGTGCTCACATGGGCGCTGCGCACGGTGACCTGCGCGGTCTCCAGCGCGCGGCCGATCCGGTGCAGCAGTCCTTGGGCGTCCTGGGCCCGCACCTCGATCACGGTCGCCAGCTGCGAGGTCCCGGGGGCGACCGTCACCCGGGGCGGCGGGGCCTGCACCCCGCGCGAGCGACGTGCGTACGCCTGCTCACGCTCGGCCAGCCGGGCCGGCACGTCCAGCGAACCGTCCAGGGCCCGTACGAGGTCTGCCCGGAGCCGTACGGCCTGCGGGAGAGAGCCGTACTCGGCGGCCACCCGCCAGCGCAGCAGCAGCACCTGCCCCTCGCCGACGGGATCGACGCTGCGCAGGTCCGCGGCGCGGACGGTCAGGCGGTGCATGGCGAGGACACCCGCCGCCGCGGGCAGCACACCGGGCTGTTCCGGTACGGCCATCAGCAGTTCGACGCCCACCGGTTCTGGTTCCGGCTCCGGAGCTGCCTGGGCGCCCACACCCGCGGCGGGACCGGCAGGTGGATCCGTTTCGCCGTGGCCCTCCGCGCGGGTGTGCAGGGTGAGCACTGGCCCACCGGTACGCCACGCCTCGGCAGCCAGGCGTTCCTGCTCAGCGGTCGGCTCGTCCGCAGGGCGCCCTTGCGGTGCGGCTTCCCCCGCCAGCCGCGCCGTGACGCGTTTCACCAGGTCGGCGACGAGCGATCCGCGCCACGCGCTCCAGGCCGCGGGGCCGGTCGCCAGGGCGTCGGCCTCGGTGAGGGCGTGCAGCAGTTCCAGCGTCCCGACACTGCCCACCGTGTCCGCGACCGCCTCGATCGTCGCCGGATCGCTCAGGTCCCGGCGGGTGGCCGTCTCGATGAGCAGCAGATGGTGCCGTACGAGCGTGGCGATCACCGTCACGTCCCGGGCGTCGAAACCGATCCTGGCCGCCATGTCCCGGGCGATGGTCTCGCCGGCGACGGAGTGGTCACCTGGCCAGCCCTTGCCGATGTCGTGCAGCAGAGCCGCGACCAGCAGCAGGTCGGGGCGGTGCACACGGCGGGTGAGCGCCGCGGCGCGGACGGCCGTCTCGATCAGGTGCCGGTCGACGGTCCAGCGGTGCACGGCGTTGCGCTGCGGACGACAGCGCACCCGCTCCCAGTCGGGCAGCAGCCAGGTGACGATCCCTTCCGCCTCCAGCGCCTCCCATACGGGTACGGTCTGTGCGCCCGCGCCCAGCAGCGTGACCAGCTGTTCCCGGGCCTCGGCCGGCCACGGCACGGGCAGGGGCCGAGTGGCGGTGCCCGTCCGCAGCCGGCGCACGGCGTGCAGGGACAGCGGCAGTCCGGCCTGCGTGGCGGCGGCAGCGGCACGCAGGGGAAGCACCGGGTCGCGGTCCGGCCGCGCCGTCCGCGCCAAGACGACTTCACCGTCCAGTTCGACCACGCCCTCGGCGAGCGGAGACCGCTCTCCCCGCCCCGATCCACCGCCGACCGTACGGCCCCGCAGCAGCCCTCGAAGTACAGGGCGTACGGAACGGGACCGCAGCACCCGCCCGACTTCACGCCAGGTGACGTCGCTCGCGTACGAGATGGTGCGCGCGGATTCGTAGACCTGCCGCAGCAGTACGTCCGCGTCCAGTACACCAAGTGCTTCGGCCACCTGGTCCTGCTCCTGCAGAGAAAGCCGGTCGGTGGTGCGGCCGGTCGTCAGGTGCAGTGCATCGCGTACGTCCAGCAGGCGGGTACGGGCTGCCTCCAGCCCCTCGCGCGGTGCGTCGGCCAGCCAGGAGGCGGCGACCGCCCGCAGCGCGGTGGCGTCCCGCAGCCCACCCCTGGCCTCCTTCAGATCGGGCTCCAGGAGGTACTGCAACTCGCCCTGGCGCGCGGCACCTTCGCGGCTGATCTCGTGCAGTTCCGGCAGGCGTTTGGGGGCCTGCTCGCGCCAGTCGGCCAGTGCGGTGCCGCGCAGGGCGCCGGTCAGTTCCGGGTCGCCGGCCAGGTGGCGGGCGTCCAGCAGGCCGAGCTGGACCTTGAGGTCGTCGCGAGCGGCTTTGCGTGCCTCGGCGGGTGTCCGTACCGAGTGGTCCAGGGCGAGGCCCAGGTCCCAGACCGGGTACCAGAGCCGGTCGGCGAGCTCGGCGACCGTGCGGGCGCCGGCCTTGCCGTCATGGAGCAGGAGCAGGTCCAGGTCGCTGCGGGGGGAGAGTTCACCGCGGCCGTAACCGCCGACGGCGACCAGCGCGATGCCGGAGCCGGTGTGACCGGTCGCGCGTTCGAACAGACCGGCCAGCCAGTCGTCGGTGAGCCGGGCGAGGGCAGCCCTGCGTGCCGATCCTTCCTGGCCCGTGTCCTGCAGAAGCCGCAGTCGGTCCGGGGCGTAGCTGCCTTCGCCCTCTTCGGCAGCGGAGGCCGGGGGCGATTGCTGCGGGCCGTCCGGTGCTTCCGTAAAGGCGGTGGGCGCGTCCGCTGCCCGGCTCGTGGCGGCCCTCGCCCCGGCCCCGCCGGCACCGGCCGCACCGGCCGCACCGGCACCGGCGTCGCGCTCGTCGCCGTCCTCCGCCGTCTTCCGCATGCTCTCGGTCAACGCAGGCGCTCCTTGGTCATGTCGGCCCTCAGGTACTTGATCTCGAAGGGCTCCGCCCTCGCGCTTCTCCACCGGTGGCGAGGACGGCTTTGCACGAACGGGTGCACGAACAGGGACGAGAGCGGAGGCACGGACAGGGACGAGAACGGGGACAGGGGCAGGAACCGGAGCAGGCGCGGTAGGTGGGGCCGACAGTCAGTGTCCGGAGCCGACGGCCAGGACGTCCCGGTCCGGCCCGTTCCGCACCCGCGGCCCCGCACCCGCACCCGCGCCCGCACCCGCACCCGCACCCGCACCCGCACCCGCACCCGCACCCGCACCTACAACGCGTCCGGTCCCCGTTCGCCCGTGCGGACGCGGACCGCCTCCTCGACCGGGAGGCTCCAGACCTTGCCGTCGCCGATCTTGCCGGTGCGGGCTGCCTTCACCACGATGTCGATCAGTTCGTCGGCGTCCGCGTCGTCCACGAGGACCTCGATCCGGACCTTCGGCACCAGGTCGACGGTGTACTCCGCGCCCCGGTACACCTCCGTGTGTCCACGCTGCCTGCCGTATCCGCTGGCCTCGGTGACGGTCAGGCCGTGTACGCCGAACGACTGCAGAGCCTCTTTCACCTCGTCGAGCCGGTACGGCTTGATCACTGCCGTGATGAGCTTCACGCGTCCACCCTCTTCTCGCTACCGGAAGCCGGGGCCGGGCCCTGGCCCTTCCCCTCGCCCGCACCCTGTTCCTTGTCGGTGGCCTGGGCCTCTTCTGCCCTGTTTGCCCTGTCTCCCGTATCCGTGCCTCGGCCCGTGGCCCGGCTCGCGCCTCGGGCCTTCCCGTGGGCCTCCCCTTGGCCCTTCCCCTGTCCCTTTCCCCGGGACGGGGACGGGCCGCCGCCGAGGGCCGGTCCGGAGGCTGAGGCTGCCCCCGCGCCGGCTCCCGCTCCCGCGCGGGCCACCACGCCGCCGCCCGTACCGCCGAAGTCGTACGCCGTCTCCGCGTGCGCGGCCTGGTCGACGCCCGCGACCTCCTCGTCCTCGGAGACCCGGAAGCCCATCAGGACGTCAATGATCTTGGCGAGAAGGAAGGAGATCACCAAGGAGTACAGGAGCACCGAGACGACACCGACGGCCTGCTTTCCCAGTTGGTCGAGGCCGCCTCCGTAGAAGAGGCCCTTGGCGTCGCTCTGTACGCCGCCGGTGGCGAACAGGCCGACCAGCAGGGATCCGGCGATGCCGCCGACGAGGTGGACACCGACCACGTCGAGGGAGTCGTCGTACCCGAACCGGTACTTCAGGCCGACCGCCATCGCGCACAGCACTCCGGCGATGACGCCCACCCCGATCGCACCCAGCGGGCTGACCGCGCCGCACGCCGGAGTGATCGCGACCAGCCCTGCCACGGCGCCGGAGGCCGCGCCCAGGGTGGTGAAGGAGCCGTGCCGGATCTTCTCGTACCCGAGCCAGCCGAGCATCGCGGCGGCCGTGGCGACCTGGGTGTTGACGAAGGCGACGGCACCCACGCCGTCGTCGTTGTTCAGCCAGGAGCCCGCGTTGAAACCGAACCAGCCGAACCACAGCAGTCCCGCGCCGAGCATCACCAGCGGCAGGTTGTGCGGCCGCATCGGGTCCTTCTTGAAGCCGATGCGGCGGCCGACGACGAAGATCACGCCGAGGGCCGCGGCGCCCGCGTTGATATGGACGGCCGTACCGCCCGCGAAGTCGATGACCCCCAGGTCGAAGAGCCAGCCGCCCTCGGCCCACACCCAGTGCGCGACGGGGAAGTAGACGACGGTGGCCCACAGGGCGATGAACAGCGCCCACGCCGTGAACTTCACCCGGTCCGCGAGAGCACCGCTGATCAGCGCGGGGGTGATCACCGCGAACATCAGCTGGAAGGCCGCGAAGACGTAGACCGGGATGGAGGTGGTGCCCCACAGCTCGGTCAGGCCGATGCCGCTGAGCCCGGCGAAGTCGCCGGGCCTGCCGAGGAAGCCGCCGCTGTCCTGGCCGAAGGCGATCCCGAAGCCGTACAGCACCCACAGGACGGTGACGATCCCCAGGCTGATGAAGCTCATCATCAGCATGTTGAGCACGCTCTTGACCCGGACCATGCCCCCGTAGAAGAAGGCGAGGGCGGGGGTCATGAGCATCACCAGGGCGGTGCAGATCAGCATGAAACCGGTGTTGGCCGGACTCAGGGTGGCCTCGTCTGCCGCGAGCGTCATGATGCCTGGGGGCATCGGCGTCTCCTGTCGTCGATGCGGCCCGTGCGGGCGTGGTTCCGGGTGGGCCGACTTTCGCCACGAGGTTGTCGCAGCACCGTTTCGGCCATGACCCGTCGGTGTTTCCCCACGGTGACGAAGCCCTCGTCAGTGTTACGCCCCCATGAACTCCGAGATCGGCCCGCCACGCCCGGTACCGCCCGTAACCCACCGAAACGACCACGCCCGCACCGCGCCCACGGCTCCGTACCCACAGCGTTCCCAGGCGCCACTCACAGCGCCCCTGGGCGCCATGCCCACGACGCGCTGCCCACACCGTTCCCACGCGCCACACCCGCACCACGCCCACAGTGCTCCCCGTCCCCCGTATCCCCCGTACCCCCGTCCGCTCGACGCCCCGGCCCCGCAACGCCCTGGCCCCCGCTACACGCCGCCCCCGCAAAGCCGACCGCGGCTGTCACCCGTTTGACCTGGCGTGGGGGAGCCGAGTCGAGCTGTACGGGGTGACGGGCCGCGGCCGGGGTCTGTGGCTGTGCCGTCGAAGGGTGCGGTCGGGAAGCCTGGGCGAAGAGTGCGGGTGAAGAGTGCGGGTGAAGAGTGTCGGTGAAGAGTGCGGTTGAGCAGTGCAGGTGGAGAGTGCGGGCGGAAGGTGCGGTTCAGGAGTGTGGTCAGACGGCCTCCGCGCCGGTTTCCGGCAGTTGCTGGGCCAGTTCGTCGCTGAGCTGGATCACTTCGGCCACGCTCTCGAAGTTCCGTGCCGCGGTGTCCACGGTCTTGCGCAGCCGGGTGTTGACCCGCTCCGAGCGGACCTTCTTCGCCAGCGGTATGGCCTGCTGCGCCAGGACGGCGCACTGCTCCGGCTCCTTCTGGAGCAGATGCACCGTCGCCATCCCGATCAGGTTGAGCGCATACGAACGCTGGTGCTCCTTGTCCTGCGAGAAGAGCTCGACCGCCCGCTGCATCACCGGGTTGGCGAGGGAGGCGTAGGTCGGGCTGCGCCCGGCCACGTAGGCGAGGTCGCGGTAGGAATGGGCGTTCTCCGCGTTCAGCTCGGCCTCCGAGAAGAAGCGGATCCAGTCCGGCTCGGAGTCCCCGGGCGTCGCGTCGCCGAAGGTGTCCTCGGCCATCCGCACGGCGCGTTTGACCTTGCTCGGCTGGCCCATGCTCGCGTACGCCCGTGCCTCCATCGCATACAACATCGCCTGCGTACGGGGTGTGGCCGATTCACGGCTGCCGTACTGCGCGAGGTGGATGAGTTCCAGTGCGTCGTCCGGGCGGTCCAGGTGGATCATCTGGCGGCTCATGCTGGAGAGGATGTACGAGCCCAGCGGGCGGTCGCCGGCCTCCTTGGAGGCGTGCAGGGCGAGCACGAAGTACTTCTGCGCGGTGGGTTGCAGTCCGATGTCGTAGCTCATCCACCCGGCCAGCTCGGCCAGTTCGGCGGCGACCTTGAAGAGCCGCTTGGAGACCTCTTCGCTCTGCGGTTCCTGCAGCAGGTCGGTGACCTCGTGGAGCTGGCCGACCACTGCCTTGCGGCGCAGTCCGCCGCCGCACTGGGCGTCCCACTGGCGGAACATCACGGTCGTCGACTCCAGCAGGTCCAGTTCCGGGCTGGACAGCCGGTTGGAGCGCCGGGAACGTTCCTGGGACGCCTGTTGCGCGGCGGACACCTGGCCCGGCGAGACCGGCACCAGCCAGCGCTGCATCGGCTCGATGAGGGCGGGCCCGGCGGCCAGTGCCAGGGAGGTGCCCAGGAAGCCGCGGCGCGCCAGCATCAGGTCGCTGCGGGAGAACTCGCTGATCAGTGAGACGGTCTGGGGGCCGGCCCAGGGCAGGTCGACGCCGGAGACGGACGGGGACTGGTGCGCCGAGCGCAGGCCGAGGTCCTCGATGCCGACCACACACCCGAACCGCTCTGAGAACAGTTCGGAGAGGATGCGCGGGATGGGCTCGCGCGGCTGCTCGCCGTCGAGCCAGCGCCGTACCCGCGAGGTGTCGGTGCTGATGTGGTGCGCGCCCATCTGGCGTGCGCGCCGGTTGACCTGTCGTGCCAGCTCGCCTTTCGACCAGCCGCTGCGCATGAACCATGAGCCCAACGGTTCGTTGGGGCGCTTGTCAGCGCCGGTGCCGCCACTGCCGCCCACTGGAACGCCCCCATTCCGATTGCTGCCTTGCTTCACTGCGCCGCGCCATCGCTTCGCATCGCCGCTCTTCGCCGCTTCCGAGTTTCTTTTCCATACGTCCGCTAATACGGTCCGGACCGCTCCGGCGCCTCATTGCGCCGGAGCGGTGTTCTGGCCGCGGCCGCCGTGCCGGTGATCCGGTGCGGGCGGTACGTGGAGAGTGCCGCACCGCCGGTGCCCGGCCGCGCTGTGGCCGCTACGGCCGGTTGCCGCCGGGGCGTCCACGTCGTGGTGTTGCTGTCGTTCCGGTGATGCTGTCGTTCCGGTGATGCAGGCGTCTCGGTACCGCGGTCGTTCCGGTACCGCAGTCGTTCCAGTACCGCAGTCGTTCGGTTGTGCTGTCGCTCCAGTGCTGCCGCTCGTCCTACGGTTGCCCGCCGGTCCCGGAGTTCTGGTTGTCCCGGAGTTCTGGCTCGTCCCGGAGGGCTGGTTGTCCCGGAGGCCTGGTCGGCCCGCGGGATCGCCGGCCCTACGGGTTGCGCCAGTACGCCCGTTTCCGCTGGTGTTCCGGTCTCGGCACTTCGCGTCGCTTCGCGTTACTTCCCGTTCTGCCGCTTCTCTGCCGCGTCCGCCATATCCGCTGCGTCCACCGCGTCCGCCACGTCACTGCTTTCGTCGCCGTCGCGCCTCGGTACCGCGCCACCGCGCGTTTTGCGCACCGGGCCGCCGCACCGCTCCGCACGGCCGTCCTGCCGCTGTGCGTCGCGGCCGCGCCCTGCGAACCTCCCACAGGATGTCGTCGAACCTCCCACAGGATGCCGTCTGTTACGGCGACCGGTACGGGGTGGACCTACCCGACCACGGAATCCAGCCAACCCGATTCGGAAGGGTTCACCCGCCGGTGCGTTGCCTCCGGCATACCCACGCCTACGGCGTCCCGCCCCAGGTCGTGCACTGAAAGTAATCCTACGATCACGCCCCCGGCGAGGGCGATCCGCTAAACGCCACCATTCGCCACCCCTTTGAATGAACTCCCCGACCGGTCCTCGCGATTGACTTGACACAGGTCGAGAGGAGACGGACGGAAAGGAGTGCGCGCAGGCGCGCGTCGCATGCCGCACCACCCACCGCACCACAACGCGCCACGGACACCGACCTCTCCTGACGGAGCGTCACAACTGAGTTCCGACACGTAACCACTGGCACGCACCACCCGTTGGAGGAGGCATGGGCTTCACGATCGGCGGCATCCGCGACATCCGGTCCGGCTCACGGCGTCGCGCCCGCTCGACCGAGATCACGGCGGTGGCGGAGTACACGGGACTGTGGGGCTGGGACGTGGTGCCCGGCGCCCGCGCGGTCCGCGGCGGGAACGGACGTACGGTCTGCTCGTGCGGTGCGGACGACTGCGCCTCCCCCGGCGCGCACCCGCTGGCCCACGCGGACGGACTGGCGGCCGGCGCGACACTGGAGGAGGCCGCCTACGCCTGGGCGAGGACGCCCGGCGCGGCCGTTCTGATCCCGGTGGGCCGGACCTTCGACGTCCTCGAAGTGCCGGAAGGGGCGGGGCGCAGCGCGCTGGTACGGCTGGAACGGATGGGCCTGCCGCTCGGTCCGGTGGCCGCCACGCCGACGGGCCGCGCCCTGTTCTTCGTGGCGCCCGGCGCCGCCGCCGGGCTGCCCGGCCTGCTCTACCGGATGGGCTGGGACGACGCCGCCCTCGACCTGTGTCCGCGCGGCCCCGGCGACCATGTCACGGCCCCGCCGTCCGACCTCGGCGGACTCGGCCCGATGCGGTGGCTGCGACCGCCCACCCTGGACACGGCCGGTCGGCCGCCGCAGGCCCGGCTGCTGCTGGGCACCCTCGCGTACGTGTGCCACCGCTCGGCCGCGTGACGTAGGCACCGTAGGCACGTAGGCACGAACGGAACCGCGCCACACCCGCACCCCGACGCGACCCGCCACACCTCCACCGCACCACCACGCCGCACCCGCCACGCCCCGACGCACCTCACCGCACCCGCCCCCGCCCGCACCCCAATGCACCTCACCGCCCCCACCCCGCCACACCCCAACTCGCTCCCCTCCCCCTCACACCTCCCCCCACCACACACCTCCCCCCACCAAAAAGCCCCGCAGCGCATCATCCGCTGCGGGGCTCTTCGAACCGGCTGTGCCCATAAGGCCATAGGTGCGCCCTAGTCGCCGATCAGGGCGTCCACGAATGCCTCCGGCTCGAACGGCGCCAGGTCGTCCGCGCCCTCGCCGAGGCCGACGAGCTTGACCGGCACGCCCAGCTCACGCTGGACCGCGACGATGATGCCGCCCTTGGCCGTGCCGTCCAGCTTGGTCAGCACGACACCGGTGATGTCCACGACCTCCGCGAACACGCGGGCCTGCACCAGGCCGTTCTGGCCGGTGGTGGCGTCCAGGACGAGGAGCACCTCGCCGACCGGGCCGTGCTTCTCCACGACCCGCTTGACCTTGCCCAGCTCGTCCATCAGGCCGGTCTTGGTGTGCAGCCGGCCGGCGGTGTCGACGAGGACCACGTCGGCGCCCTCGGCGATACCTTCCTTCACCGCGTCGAAGGCGATCGAGGCCGGGTCGCCGCCCTCCGGACCGCGGACCGTACGGGCGCCGACCCGCTCGCCCCAGGTCTGGAGCTGGTCGGCGGCGGCGGCGCGGAAGGTGTCGGCGGCGCCGAGGACGACCGACTTGCCGTCGGCGACCAGGACACGGGCCAGCTTGCCGGTGGTGGTGGTCTTGCCGGTGCCGTTGACGCCGACGACCATGACGACACCGGGGATCTCCTGGCCGTCCTTGCCCACGGCGTTGTCGGTGGCGACCGCGCGGTCCTGGTCCGTACCGATCAGCTTGAGCAGTTCTTCGCGCAGCAGCACGCGCAGCTCCTCGGGGGTACGGGTGCCGAGCACCTTCACGCGCTCGCGCAGCCGCTCGACCAGCTCCTGCGTGGGCGCGACGCCCACGTCGGCGGTGAGCAGCGTGTCCTCGATCTCCTCCCAGGTGTCCTCGTCGAGGTGTTCGCGGGAGAGCAGCGTCAGCAGACCCTTGCCCAGCGAGTTCTGGGAGCGGGAGAGCCGGGCGCGCAGCCGCACGAGCCGGCCGGCGGTCGGCTCCGGGACCTCGACCTCGGGGGCGGCGGGGGCCGCCGGCTCTTCGACGGGCGCCTCGACGGGCGCCTCGGCCGGCGGCAGGACGACTTCTTCTATGGTGCGACGGGTTTCGTCGCGGGGGGTCTCGGCGTCCTCGCCCACCTGCGGTTCCGCAGGGGGCGCGGTGACGGACGGAGTGGTCGGCGGGGCCGGCGGCAGCTGCTTCTTCCTGCGGCTGCTGATGACGAGCCCGCTGGTCGCGCCGAGTACGACCACGGCGATGACAGCGATGACTACAACGAGGGTGACGATGTCCATAACCCACCCAGTATCGGTCACACCCCGCCGTGCGGGCCCGCACACGCCGAACCTGGACGTCGACTGTCCGGGTTCACCCCGCCGTGGGTCCGGTCACGGACCGGTGGAGGAAATGTCCGGACATCGCGTAGCACCGCAGGAGATGCGATCCACCGGCTCATGCAGGCCGCCCGACACCCCCCGGACTACCTCACACCGGCGTCCCCGCGCCACGCGCGCCGCCCGGATCCGACGCGCCGGACGGCCGCCGAAAGCGCCGGCCCCGGCCGCCGAACACACGGCCTGACCTGCACCTGAGCCGACCGCGCGGGATGCCCCGACGAATGCGGGGACCACGGGTGGTCGTCGTTGGACACAACAAGGCGTATGAACCGAAGTTGGATCAAAGTACGATAGCTCTCGGCTGCGCAACGCGCGTAGAGTCCTGGCAACCCCCTCCCCTTCGCCAGGCATCACAGCCGCTGCCTGAACCCGCACGGAGACACCTGCACCATGGGCACCACGTCCACGGACACCAAGTCCGCTCCTGAAACCGAAGGCGCCGTCGAGCAACGAGGCATCGAGCCCGTCCCCGACCACGAACGCCACGGCCGCGTCCGCGAACTCTTCCCGACCTGGGTCGCCGCCAACATCAGCGTGCTGCTGCTCACCATGGGTGCCTCCCTGGTGATCACCAACGGGCTGAACTTCTGGCAGGTCCTGATCGTGGCCGCCATCGCCTCCGTCATCTCCTTCGGCATGGTCGGCGTGCTGTCGGTCTCCGGCAAGTGGGGCGGCGCCCCCGGCGCGATGCTCTCCCGCGCCGCCTTCGGCGTGCGGGGCAACTACTTCCCGGGCGCGATCCTGTGGGTGGCCCGCTTCGGCTGGGAGACGATCAACGCGGTCAGCGGCGCGTACGCCGTGCTGACGGTCCTGAAGCTGCTGTTCGGCATCGAGGCCAACAACGTCCTCACCGTGATCACGCTGCTGCTCTTCGTCGCGACGACGTTCCTGGTCAGCGGCATGGGCCGGAAGGCCCTCAACGTCTGCAACAAGTACTCGACGTACCTGTTCAGCGTCTTCAGCGTCATGGTGCTGGTCTATCTGATCGCCGAGATGCCGTGGGGGAAGATCTTCTCCCAGTCGGCGGGCAGCACCGCGCTGATGATCGCCGGTATCGGCACCATCGCGGCGGGCGGCATCAGCTGGGTGCCCACCGGTCCGGACTTCGCGCGCTACCTGCCGCACTCCGCCTCCGGCAAGAAGATCGTCGGCACCACCGTCTCCGGCGCGGCCCTGGTGATGGTCCCGATGGTGCTGATGGGCGGCATCATGGCCGTCTCCAAGCCCGACCTGGCCAACCAGAACACCGACCCGATGTCCTTCCTCGGCGAGGTCCTGCCGACCTGGCTGGCGATCCCCTACCTGATCACCGCGCTGGTCGGGATGCTGCTGATCAACAGCCTGTCGATGTACTCGGCCGGTTTCACCGCGCAGACCATGGGCGTCAAGCTGCCCCGCGCCATGGCCGTGAGCATCAACGCGATCATCAGCCTGGTCGGCGGCGCGTTCATGATGCTGGTGGCCAAGGACTTCATCGGCCAGTTCATCACCTTCCTGACGCTGCTCGCGGTGTCCTTCTCCGCCTGGATCGGGGTGTACGCCGTCGACATGGCGCGCCGCCGGAACATGGCGGTCCGCTACGACGGCGACAGCCTGATGAACGTCAGCCGCACCAGCCGCTACTGGTACGCGGGCGGCTTCTGCTGGCAGGCGCTGACGGCCTGGGCCGCGGCGCTGGTGGTGGGCCTGTGCCTGACCAAGGTCACCTGGTTCACCGGGCCGCTGGCGGACACCTGGCCGGGGCAGCACGGTCTGGGCTGGGCGGCCACGATCGTGATCGCCGCGGTGGTCTTCGCGGTGCTGCCGAAGCCGAAGGAGACGGTGCCCGCGGGCGCCGCCGCCCCGGCCGAGGAGCCGGCGCCGGTCGGCTGATTCGGCGCCCGCACCCTTCTCACCTGATGTGACGTCAGCTAGCGTCCCCTTCGCCATCCGGGCCCACCGCCTCGGTGAAGGGGACGTTCGTCATGCCCGCAACGGTCCTGCGCCTCAACCTCGCCGACCCCTCCCCCACCCCCGCCGCGCTCGGCACGCGCTACCGGGCGGCCGTGGAGATGGCCGCCTTCGCCGACGACCGGGGCCTGACCACGGTCCAGACCGAGGAGCACCACGCCACGGACAACGGCTGGATGCCCGCGCCGCTGGCGTTCGCCGGCAGCGTCCTGGGCGCCACCCGGCGGATCACCGTCACCGTCTCCGCGCTGATCACGCCGCTGTACGATCCGCTGCGGCTGGCCGAGGAGATCGCCGTACTGGATCTCTTGAGCGGCGGCCGGCTGGTCACCGTGGCAGGCCTCGGCTACCGGCCCGAGGAGTACGCGGCGCACGGCCGGGACTGGCACTGGCGGGGCAAGCTCCAGGACGAGGTGCTGGAGACGCTGCTCGCCGCCTGGAAGGGTGAACCGTTCCGCTACCGGGGCCGCACCGTGCGGGTCACCCCGCGCCCGTACACCCAGCCGCATCCGCTCCTGCTCGTCGGCGGGAGTTCCCGGGCCGCCGCGCGCCGGGCCGCGCGGCTGGGGCTGCCCTTCTTCCCCAGCGCGCGTCTGCCCGAGCTGGAGGCGTACTACCACGCGCGGCGCGCCGAGTACGGGACCGAGGGCTGGGTGCTGCAACCCGACGCCCATACGAGTCTGCTGCACGTGTCCGAGGATCCGGACCGGTCCTGGGCCGAGTACGGCGGGTATCTGCTGCATGAGGCGCGTACGTACGCCTCGTGGCAGGCCCCCGGCGCGGAGTCGGCCGTGCGGTCCGCCGCCGACGACGTGGCGGCGCTGCGGCGGGAGGGGGTCTACCGGATCGTGACACCCGAGGAGTGTGTGCGGCTGGCCGGGGAGGCGGGGCCGGCGGGGTCGCTGATCCTGCATCCGCTGTGCGGCGGGATGCCGGTGGACGAAGGCTGGCGTTCCGTACACCTGTTCGCGGAGCGCGTGGTTCCGCACCTGAAGGGGAGCTGAGGCGCCGGCCCGCTTCCTTGCTTCAACGGAAAACCATTCGCGAGGAAAAGAAGTGCCCGCAAGCCCGGGTCCGCAATAAAGGAGCTGCCCCGGTCCGACGGACGGACCGGGGCAGCTGCCCACAACTGAGGAGAAGGGCTGGCGGGGGGGGTTGTTAGCCCATCTCCTCCAACGCCTTGCCCTTGGTCTCCTTCACGAATTTCAGCACGAAGGGGATCGAGAGCAGAGCGAAGATCATGTAGATCACGTACGTACCCGAAAGATTCCAGTCGGAAAGGCTCGGGAAGCTGGCAGTGATGGCCCAGTTGGCGATCCACTGCGCACACGCCGCGACACCGAGCGCAGCGGCGCGGATCTTGTTCGGGAACATCTCACCGAGGAAGACCCAGACCACGACGCCCCAGGACAGGGCGAAGAAGAGCACGAAGGCGTGGGCCGCGACCAGGGCGACCGTGCCCTGGGCGGTCGGCAGCGTGCCGTCCGCGGTCTTCGAGGCGAAGGCCCAGGCCTCCAGCGCGAGGGCGACGGCCATACCGGCGGAGCCGATCAGCGCCAGCGGACGGCGGCCGATCCGGTCCACGAAGACCATCGCGATCACGGTGCCGAGGATGTTGATGATCGAAGTGGTGAAGCTGTAGAAGAACGAGCTGCTCGGGTCGATGCCGACGGACTGCCACAGCGTCGAGGAGTAGTAGAACGCCACGTTGATGCCGACGAGCTGCTGGAAGACCGACAGGCCGATGCCGATCCACACGATCGGCAGGAAGCCGAACCTGCCGCCCAGCAGGTCCTTGAAGCTGGACTTGTGCTCCCGGCGCATCGCCTCCTTGATCTCCGAGACGCGGGTGTCCAGGTCGATGCCCTGGCCCTCGACCTCGGCCAGCACCTCCTTGGCCTTGTCGGTCTTGCCGACGGAGATCAGGAAGCGGGGCGACTCGGGGATCGCGAAGGAGAGCAGCCCGTAGAGCACGGCCGGTACGACCATCACGCCGAGCATCCACTGCCAGGCCTCCAGGCCCGCCACCTTGCCGCGCTGGTCACCGCCGGCGAGGTTGAGGATGCCCCAGTTCACCAGCTGCGAGATCGCGATGCCGATGACGATCGCGGCCTGCTGGAAGGAGCCCAGGCGCCCCCGGTACGCGGGCGGCGCGACCTCGGCGATGTAGGCCGGGCCGATGACCGACGCCATACCGATCGCGATACCGCCCAGGACGCGCCACATGGCCAGGTCCCACAGGGCGAACGGCAGCGCCGAGCCGACCGCGCTGACCGTGAAGAGCGCCGCGGCGATCTGCATGACGCGGATCCGGCCGATGCGGTCGGCGATCCGGCCGGCCGTGGCGGCGCCGATGGCGCAGCCGATCAGCGCGATGGCGATCACCTGGGCGAGCCCCGCGGAGCCCACTTCGTAGCGGCCGCGGATCGCCTCGACGGCGCCGTTGATCACGGAGCTGTCGTAGCCGAAGAGGAAGCCGCCCATCGCGGCAGCCGCGGTGATGAAGATGACGTGGCCGAGGTGGTCCGGCTGGGCCTTGCGGCCTTCCGGAGTCGTCGGCGGCGCGGTGCTGGTCAACGTGTACTCCAGTGCCCGGCTGCGCTGCCGGGCGTAGGGGGCTGGCCCTTCCAGTGGCGCATAGGTTGGGGGTACCCACCACTTGAAGGTAAAAGCAACGTTGCAGACCCTATGCCTTCAAGTTTCGAAGTCAATAGGTCGTGATGAATTTGTTTCGGCAGAGCTTCGCGGTCTTTGCGTTCAAGTTATGAACCATGCGGGTGTCGCAGAACACATGTATGCCACACCGGGTACCCCGCGCGCGGTCACCGAAGCCGCTGGCTGATCACCTTCGAGACGCCGTCGCCCTGCATCGACACCCCGTACAGCGCGTCGGCGACCTCCATCGTCCGCTTCTGGTGCGTGATCACGATCAGCTGGGAGCTCTCCTGCAGCTCCTCCATGATCCCGATCAGCCGCTGCAGGTTGGTGTCGTCCAGCGCCGCCTCGACCTCGTCCATCACGTAGAACGGGCTGGGGCGCGCCTTGAAGATCGAGACCAGCAGCGCCACCGCGGTCAGTGAACGCTCGCCTCCGGACAGCAGCGACAGCCGCTTGACCTTCTTGCCCGGCGGCCGGGCCTCCACGTCCAGGCCCGTGGTCAGCATGTGGTCCGGGTCGGTCAGCACCAGCCGCCCCTCGCCGCCCGGGAAGAGCCGCGCGAAGACGCCCTCGAACTCCCTGGCGGTGTCGTGGAAGGCCTCGGTGAAGACCTGCTCCACCCGCTCGTCGACCTCCTTGACCACCCGCAGCAGGTCGGTCCGGGTCTTCTTCAAGTCTTCAAGCTGCTCGCTGAGGAACTGGTGCCGCTCCTCCAGCGCGGCGAACTCCTCCAGCGCCAGCGGGTTCACCTTCCCGAGCTGCTGATACGCCCGCTCGGCGGCCTTGAGCCGCTGCTCCTGCTCGGCCCGTACGTAGGCCACCGGCCGGTTGCGCGGGTGCTCCGGGTCGGCCGGCAGCTCCTCGCCCTGCGCGGCCGGGGACGGCGGTACGGGCTGGTCGGGGCCGTACTCGGCCGCCAGCGCGGCGGGCTCGACGCCCAGCTCCTCCAGCGCCTTGGCCTCCAGCTGCTCGATCCGCATCCGCTTCTCGGCGCCCAGCACCTCGCCGCGGTGCACCGAGTCCGTCAGCTTGTCCAGCTCGCCCTTCAGCTCCCGGCTCGCGTTGCGCTCGGCGACCAGCGCCTGCTCGCGCTCCTGCTTGGCCAGCTCCGCCGTCAGCCGCTCCTCCTCGGCGCGTACGACCGAGACCTCGACGTGGGCCAGCAGCTGCCGCGCCCCGGAGGCCACCGCGGACGCCACCGCCGCCTCGTGGCGGGCCCGGGCGCGCCGCTGCTCGGCACGGGTCCGCGCCTCGCGTTCGGCCCGCGCCGCGCGGTCCAGACCGTCGGCCCGGCCCGCGAGGGCCTTGACCCGCTCCTCGTGCGTACGGGCCTGGAGGCGGGCCTCCATCTCCGTCTGCCGCGCGTTGGCGCCGTCCGCGGCCAGCCGGTCCCGTACGGAGGTGTCCGGCTCCTCGTCGCCGGGCTCCTCCTCGGCCACGGCCAGCCGCGCGGCCAGTTCCTCGGCCTCTTCGGTCGCCCGTTCGAGTGCTTCTTCCGCCTTCGCGGCGGCCGCGGCCGAGCGCTCCGCCTCGTCGGCGGCGCCGCGCGCCTGGCCGCCGAGACGGCCCAGGTCACCCGCGACACGGGACTTCTCGCGGTCGGCGGCGCTCCGGCGCTCCCCCGCTTCCTCGGCCAGCCGCGCGCACGCGTCCCGCCGCTCCCGCGCCGCCTCGTGAGCGGCGGTCAGCTCCGCACAGCGTCCGCGCAGTTCGGTGGCCTCGGCCGCGGCTTCGTCGACGGAGGCCTGTACTTCCAGCAGGCTCGGCGCGCCGGCCGACCCGCCCTGCGCGAAGTACGCTCCGAGCACGTCGCCTTCGGCGGTCACCGCCGTCAGCTCCGGCCGGGACGCCACCAGTTCCTCGGCGTCCTCCAGTGAGCCGACGACCACGACATCGCGCAGCAGCCACCGTACGGAGCGCAGCAAGTCGTCCGGCCCGCTGACCAGTTCGGCCGCGAGCGGCAGGCCGCCGGAATCCACGTCCCGGCTCGTCTCCGGCCCCGCGCCCAGCACCATCGCGGCCCGTCCCGCGTCCTCCTTGCGCAGGAGGCGAATCGCTTCGGCAGCCGTGGAAGGGCCGGCCACCGCCACGGCGTCCGCCGCCGCGCCGAGTGCCGCCGCCACCGGCACCTCGTGGCCCGGCGCGACGGTCAGCAGTTCGGCGGCCGGGCCGAGCAGGCCGGTCAGCCGGTCGGCCGCGCCGAGCAGAGCGCCGGTCCCGTCCTTGCGGCGCAGCCCGAGGGCCAGCGCCTCGTGCCGGGCGGAGACCGCAGCGCGCTGCCGCTCGACGGCCGTGAGCGCGTCGCGCGCGGCGCTCAGCGCGGCCTCCGCGTCGGCCAGGTCCTGCTTCGCGGCCTCGTGCTGCCGCGCCAGGTCGGCGTCGTCCGCGTCCAGCCCGTCCACCTCGGCCTTGAGCGTCTCGTACTGCTCCTGGGCGTGGGCCGCGCGCTGCCGCGCCTCGTCCCTGGCCGCGGCCAGCCGACCGATCTCGGCCTGCGCCGAAGCCGCCCGGCCGCGCGCGGCGGTGACCTGCCCGTGCAGCCTGGCCAGCCCCTCCCGCCGGTCGGCCAGGGCGCGCGCGGCGTCCCGCAGCCGCCGCTCCTCGCCCGCCAACTGGCGCTCCAGAGCGGACCGGTGCTCAACGGTGTCCTCCAGCGCCCGGCTCGCCGCTTCCAGCGCGGCTTCCAGCTCGGCCTCCTGCTCGCGGACCCGGGCGGCCTCCCGTTCCAGGTCCTCCGGGTCGCGGCCGCGCCGCTCCTCCGGCGGGGCGGCCGTCGCGCTCTTGACGCGCGCGTCGGCCAGCGAGATCGTGCCGCGCACCCGCTCGGCGAGCTGCGACAACTCGTAGTACGTCTGCTGGGCCCGCTGGAGGCGTGGCGTCAGCGTCCGTACCTCTTCCTCCAGGGCGGCCTCGCGCCGTGTCGCCTCCTTGAGCCGCTGCTCGGCGGTCTCCTTGCGCTGCTTGAGCGCCGCCTCGTCCGCGATCTCCGCGCGCAGCGCCTCGCGCAGCGCCACGAGGTCGTCGGCGAGCAGCCGCAGCCGGGCGTCGCGCAGGTCGGCCTGGATGACGGCGGCCCGGCGGGCGACGGCGGCCTGCCGGCCCAGCGGCTTGAGCTGCCGCCGCAGCTCGTCGGTGAGGTCCTGGACGCGCGCCAGGTTCGCCTTCATCGCCTCCAGCTTCCGCAGCGCCTTCTCCTTGCGCTTGCGGTGCTTGAGGACGCCGGCCGCCTCCTCGATGAAGGCGCGGCGCCCCATGGGGTCGGCGTGCAGGACGGAATCGAGCTGGCCCTGGCCGACGATGACGTGCATCTCCCGGCCGATGCCGGAGTCGGAGAGCAGCTCCTGAATGTCCAGGAGGCGGCAGGTGTCCCCGTTGAGCTGGTACTCGCTGCCGCCGTTGCGGAACATCGTCCGCGTGATGGTGACCTCGGCGTAGTCGATGGGCAGGGCGCCGTCGGCGTTGTCGATGGTCAGCGAGACCTCGGCGCGGCCCAGCGGCGGCCGGCCGGTCGTCCCGGCGAAGATCACGTCTTCCATCTTGCCGCCGCGCAGGGATTTGGCGCCCTGCTCGCCCATGACCCAGGAGAGGGCGTCGACGACATTGGACTTGCCCGAGCCGTTGGGGCCCACGACACAGGTGATGCCGGGTTCGAATCGCAGTGTCGTGGCGGAGGCGAAGGATTTGAATCCTCGCAGTGTCAGGCTCTTGAGATGCACGCCGTTGGACTCTACCGTTCGGCCCCCGCGGGAAGCCGCCCCGGCACGGGGGCTCCGGCGCGGCCGCCCGGATGCGGGGCGCGGGGCCGTCCCCCGGGCGTCCGCGCTCCTCGTGGCGGTGTGATTTCGGTTTCGTTGCTGAAGGTGCAGGGCACATCAGACGGTGAGGGCCGACCGGGAGCCGAAGAGAAAAGCGACGGAAAACGACGAAGGGACGCCGAAGCGTCCCTTGAAGATCTTGCTAGCGGTGCCTCAAGCGGCTGGCGA
The DNA here is from genome assembly GCF_022271435.1 of Streptomyces monomycini. Taxonomy (GTDB): domain Bacteria; phylum Actinomycetota; class Actinomycetes; order Streptomycetales; family Streptomycetaceae; genus Streptomyces; species Streptomyces monomycini. The sequence continues at coordinate 109,267 of NZ_JAFIQY010000002.1, forward strand.
AACAGCCCGCCGGCCCCGGGGGAACGGGGTCAGGTGAGCGCGGGCTCCGCCTGGGGTACGTCGATGCCGTCGAGCATCGAGTCGTCGTGACGTGCGGCAGCGGACAGCATGTCGTTTTCGGCCTGCATCCGGATGAGTTCGGATTCGAGGTCCTGGACGCGCTGCTGAAGCCGTCGCATCTCGGAGAGGACTCGGGGGTCGGAGCCGCCGACGTAACCGAGAAGCGCCTTTGCCATGATGGATGGTCCTCCACACTGAGTGACCGACCGAAGCGGTGTGGGTCGTGAGGGATTCGCACCCGCGGTGCTTGCCATTGTCCTGCGAACTCAATGCCAAACAGCTAAGGTGCGCGGGGCTTCCAGAGTCTCACCAAAAGGTTTGAGGGTCAACACGATCACGCCCCGTATCCTTGGGCGCCCGGGAGTCCGCGGCCACGGCAAGGCCGGGCCGACTCCCCAGAAAAGCGCCTCGGGGGCGTGGAGATCATCCTTACAGCGGCAGCCTTCCACGGGTCGGCCGAGTTGGCAACCACCAGGTCATGACTGCACTGTGCATCTGACGGGGACACGCGAAACCGGCCCCGCGTCCGGTTCCCGGACACCGCCCACCGCACCGGGTCAGCGGATCGCGAATCCGTCGTAGCCGCCCCGCGGCGTGTCCCAGATCTCACCGACCCCCTCGACCCGTCCGGGCGTGTCGCCGGTGCGCAGCCACTCCAGAAGCTCTTCGCACCGTGCGCGGGGTCCCTCGGCGACGACCTGCACCCGGCCGTCTTCGAGATTGAGGGCGAAACCCACGAGGCCGCCGATCCGCAGCGCGTTGGCCCGGGTGAACCACCGGAAGCCGACCCCTTGGACCCGGCCGCGCACCCAGGCGGTCAGGCGGACATCTTCGTTCATGTCTGCACGTTAACCGGCCAATTGCCCGTCGGGCACATCGGCCCCACACGTCATGGCGTACAGTCGCCCGGCAAACGAGACTCACCCTTACGAGTGAGGCACGTTGACGCTCGTGTGGACAGAAGGAAGGCAGTGGATGGGCCGCCATCGACGCTCCGCTCCCGCATCGCCCGAAGCCGCCGGAGCCACGGACCAGACCGGAACCCCGGCCTCCGCACCCGACGCGCACGCGGGCCCCGCGCACTCCGGCCGCCACCGCGGCCGGCGCCCCGCCCGCGAACGCCGTGGCGCCCCGGTCCGCACCGGCCTGCTCGGCGCTTCGGCCGCCGTGGCGATGGGCGCGGTCGCCGTCGCCTCGGGCCTGCTGCCCGGCGGCGGCCAGTACGACTGGGGCGGCAGCGGCGGCTCCGGGGAACGCGTGCGCGCCGACACCCTGCCGCACTCGACGCCCCGCGACACGGCATCCGTGTCCCCCACGGACCGGGGCGCCGGACAGGCCAGCCGCGGCGAGCCCCGGCCCGGCCTCCCGGACCGGGCGCGCCCCACGACGTCCGCCGCCCCGTCGGCCACCCCGGTCCCCCGGCAGCAGCCGTCCACGCCCTCGGCGGACACCGCCCCCGACCGGGACCGCACGCAGCGGCCGGACCGTACGGCGCCCACCCCCGCGCCCGCGAAGAGCACCCCGACCGCCTCCGCGGCCCCGGACACCTCACCCTCCGCCGCCGAGTCGCAGGTGGTGGACCTGGTCAACCAGGAGCGCGCGAAGGCCGGCTGCTCACCGGTGACCGCCGACCGCGAACTGGGCGCCCTGGCCCGCAACTTCAGCGAGGACATGGCGCGCCGCGGCTTCTTCGACCACACCGACCCCGACGGCCGCAGCCCGTGGGACCGGGCCAAGCAGGCGGGCATAGAGAACCTGGGCGGCGAGAACATAGCGCGCGGCCAGGCCGACGCCCGCGCGGCGATGAACACCTGGATGCACAGCACCGGACACCGCGCCAACATACTGAACTGCGAGTACAAGACCTTGGGCGTCGGAGCGCACTTCGGCCGGGGCGGGCCCTGGTGGACGCAGGATTTCGGTTTCTGAGGTTCCCGCAAATCCGATCTTGCGAGGCTTCCGCCCCTCGCCCGCATACCCGACCGCAGCGCCTTCGCCACCTCCTGAAGCAGCCTCAACGGTCTTGGCGCTCAGCCGCCGGCCTCGTCACCCTCCGGCGCTGGAGGCTCATTCGGATTGAACGTCTGGTAGAAGCCGATGCCGCACATGATCAACGACATGACCAGAAGAGCGGCGAACAGAGTCCAGGACCACCACGCCCCGGGGAGCGCCAGCAGCCACAACAGCGGAAAGACGAGGACGACGATGAGGACCACAGCGCCGAGGCTGGCCCAATTTCTGCGGTGCTCGACGTATCTGGTCTGGCGAGCGGTCACCGCCGCTACCTGGCGCTTCAGCAGAACTTCCAACTGAGCGATTGTGCCCCCAGGCGTTGGGGGCGTCACCTCTGAGCTCGCCGAGAAGTATCCGGTTTCTTTCGAGGTCAGCGGTCAGCCGGGCATCTCGACGATTTTGGATCATGCCGGTCACCAGCGGCCCGGCTGCTGCGGCCAGTACCACCCCGACGCCACCCAGAATCGGTGTCAGCACCGTAGTCACCCATCCTCCTGCCCCAGGTGTTCAGGGCCTCTCCCTCGCGGTACGGGAGCTGGAGGCACCTTAGAGCGCACGACTGACAGCACACCCCGGGCAGGAGTTTCCGTACCGGTCCCGAACCGCCCGAAGAGAGTCGTCGGCAGGAGTCCGACCGGCATAGATGACATCTCTACAGGACCCAGCACAGCACTGATCGGTTACGGCACCGCTGACCGCGATGCCACGGGTCACCATTCCGGCCCTTGAGCCGGGCCGCCCGCCGCCGACTCAGCCCTCCTCCGGAAGGCTGTCCCACTCCTCGCCCTCGCGGTAGAGCTCGTAGTCGTGCTCGGCGGCGATCTCCTCCGCGTGGGCGCGGCTGCGCACCGGGATCTCGTGCCGTTCGCTGACGACCTCGCCGTGTACGCCGCCTTCTTCGACCACCTCGATCGCGTGTGTCTCGTACACGACGCTGTCGGGCGCCGCCGAGCTCCAGACCAGATGCATACTCGTCGCCATCGGATCCCAACCTCCGAAGGTATGGCCCCCTGGCTACAGGGTCGCATCTCCATCCGTACGAAAGCACGCGTATGCGGGTGGGTCGGCGTGTACAGGTCCCCGCGTACGGGCGGCACGCCCGGGGCCCGGGCGTGCGAAGCGGAGCGCGCGGGCCGGACGTGCGCTGTGCAGACCTGGGGCATCCGCGGTACGGGCCTGTGGCGCGCGCGGTGCAGACCTGTGGCGTGCGCTGTCCGGGACTGCGGTGCGCTGTCCGGGCTCCTACGGGCGCGGCGGCCGCTGGCAGCGCGGGCAGAAGTAGCTGGAGCGGTTCATCCAGGGGCGGCGGCGCATGGCCGTGCCGCAGCGCCGGCACGGCTCGTCCTCGCGCCCGTACGCGTCCAGCGACCGTTCGAAGTAGCCGGACTCGCCGTTGACGTTGACGTAGAGGCTGTCGAAGCTGGTGCCTCCGACGGCGAGCGCGGCGCTCATGACGTCGCGGATGTGGCCGAGGAGTTCGGTGGTGCGAGGGCGGGTGAGGGTGGCGGTCGGGCGGTCGTAGTGCAGGCGGGAGCGCCACAGCGCCTCGTCGGCGTAGATGTTGCCGACACCGCTGATCAGCGACTGGTCCAGCAGCGCGCGCTTGACGGTGGTGCGGCGGCGGCGCAGCGCGTCGTGGAAGGCGGCGTCGTCGAAGGCCGGGTCGAGCGGGTCGCGGGCGATGTGCGCGATGACGTCGGGGAGCCCTTCGAGGTCGCCGGGCACGGCGTCGTGCAGCGACAGCCCGCCGAAGGTGCGCTGGTCGACGAAGCGCAGTTCGGTGCCGGCGTCGTCGTCGAAGGTGAAGCGGACGCGCAGGTGCTTCTCGTCGGGGGCGTCCTGCGGCTGGACCAGGAGCTGCCCGCTCATGCCCAGGTGGGCGAGGACGGACAGGCCGTCGGTGACCGGGAGCCAGAGGTACTTGCCGCGGCGCCGGGCCTCGCCGATGCGCTGCCCCCGCAGGCGCGTCGCGAAGTCGACGGCTCCGGCGGTGTGCCGGCGGACGGCCCGCGGGTGCAGGACCTCGACGGCGTCGACGGTACGGCCCCGTACCCACCGCTCCAGTCCGCGGCGTACGACCTCGACCTCGGGCAGCTCGGGCACGGCTCTCCTCGTCATGCGGCGCCCGCCGCGAGCGCGGGGACGCGGTACGGATGATGTGCGCCGCCCCGGGGGCGGGCGGTACGGCCCCCAAAAGCACTGCCCGGCCGCCCTCCCCTGTGCGGGGCGGACGGCCGGGAGTGACGAACGGCTCAGCCGGAGACGGGCGGCTCCCCCGCCGGGGGAACCACGGGCTCCCCGGCCGGCGGCGCGTCCGCGGCCCGTTCGGCCGCTTCGTCCGCCGCCGCGCGGATCGCCCGCCAGGCGGACTCGGCCGCCTGCTGCTCGGCTTCCTTCTTGCTGCGGCCGGTGCCGGTGCCGTACGAGACACCACCGACGCGGGCAGCAGCAGTGAAGGTCTTCTCGTGGTCCGGACCGGTCTCGCTGACCAGGTACTCCGGGACACCGAGACCTTCGGTCGCGGTCAGTTCCTGGAGGCTGGTCTTCCAGTCCAGGCCGGCACCGAGGCCGGCGGACTTCTCGATGAGCGGGTCGAAGAGCCGGTGCACCAGCTCGCCGGCCGCGTCGAGGCCCTGGTCGAGATAGACCGCGCCGATCACCGCTTCCAGGGTGTCGGCCAGGATGGAGGCCTTGTTCCGGCCTCCGGTGCCTTCTTCGCCCCGGCCGAGGCGGATGAAGGCGCCGAGGTCGAGGCCGCGGCCCACCTCGGCGAGTGCGCGCGAGTTGACCACCGCGGCCCGCAGCTTGGCCAGCTGGCCTTCGGGCAGGTCGGGGTGGGTGCGGTACAGCGTGTCCGTGACCACCAGGCCGAGCACCGAGTCCCCGAGGAACTCCAGCCGCTCGTTGGTGGGCAGACCGCCGTTCTCGTACGCGTACGAGCGGTGCGTCAGCGCACGCACCAGAAGGGCGGACTCAAGGTGATACCCGAGCCGCCCTTCCAGAAGCGTGTGGGACGAGGCCGTGTCCGCCGGTGCCGTTTCAGCCCCGCGCTTGCGGGGAGACGTCTGGGCGTCTGACATAGAGCCTGTCACCAGCCGATCAGACCTCGAGGACCTGTCGCTTGTTGTAGGTGCCGCAGCTCGGGCACGCGATGTGCTGCTGCTTCGGCTCGTGGCAGCGCTCGCACGCCACCAGGGTGGGGACCGCAGCCTTCCACTGCGACCGGCGGTGGCGCGTGTTGCTGCGCGACATCTTCCGCTTCGGAACAGCCACGGCTACTTCTCCTGCTTCTCGTCGACGCCCGCTTCGGCGCCGCCCATGTTGTCCTTCTCGCCGGCCGGGTCGGTGGCGAGTCCCTGCAGTGCCGCCCAACGGATGTCGACGGCGTCGTGGTGGTGGTCCGGGTCGTCCGCGAGCCGCTCTCCGCACTGGGAGCACAGGCCCGGGCAGTCGTCCTGGCACACCGGCTGCATCGGCAGTGCGAGCACCACCGCATCGCGCAGCACGGGTTCGAGGTCGAACAGGTCGTCCTCGAGGAAGAGAGTGTCCTCCTCTTCCTCGGCGTCGTCGCCGGGCTCCGCGGTGCGGGTCCTGGCGTCGGCGTCGGGGTAGGAGAACATCTCCTGGAAGTCCGCTACGAGCTCGCGCTCCAGCGGCTCCAGACACCTTACGCACTCCCCCTGGACCGATGCACGGCCGGTGCCTGTGACAAGCACCCCGTCCATGACGGACTCCAGGCGGAAGTCGAGTTCCACCGGCGCGCCCACGGGCACTCCGATGACCTCGTTGCCGAGGTCCCTGGGGGCCTCGACGGTGCGGGAGAGCCGCTGCAGCGCGCCGGGACGGCGTCCCAGATCGCGCGTGTCGAACACGAGCGGGGAACGGTGGTCGAGGCGGGCGTTGATGGCTTCCTGCTTTCTACGCTGACGTACGAGCCACCCCGTCACCGACAGGCAACCGGGCAGCAGAGATCGCGAACGTACACGCGACCGAAGAGCCAGGATACTGGAACGGTCCCGATAGGCCCAATCCGCTACTGACGCCCCTCCTCGTACTGCCGCAGCCGGTCCAGATCGATCATGCTCGTGTCGAAGAGGCTGGTCTCGTCGAGGGCGGCGGGCTGCGCCGCCCTGCCCGCCGGGTCCTGCCCGGACGACTGGGGCTGCTGGAGGTAGGCCGCGTTCGGGTCGTAGGGCTGCTGGTGCTGCTGTTGCTCTTGGTGCTGCTGATGCTGGTGCTGCTGGGCCTGCGGATCCTGCCAGCCGTAGCCGTACGGGTCCTGCTGTGCGTACGAGGCCTGCTGGTAGCCGTAGGCGTCCTGCTGCTGGTAACCCCCGGCGGCGTAGTCGTGGTAATCGGGGTAGGGGCCCTGCTGGACTCCGGGCTGCGCCTGGAGCGGCACGGCGGGCTGCGGCGGGGCCTGCGGCTGCGGCGGTACGGGGTCGGCCAGCTCGGCGAGCCCGGCCAGGTACTCGGCGTCGCCGGTGTGGCCCGGGTGGAGGCCGTCGGACGCGGCGGCGAGACCGCCCAGCTCGTCCGTCGGGCGGGCGCCCTGGAGCTTGAGCCGGCCGCGGCCGACGGCCTCCAGGGTCTTGGTCAGGACGGCCTCGAAGGCGCCGAACTTGGCGTCCACGTACCGGTCGGCCCGCTCCTTGAGTGTCTGCGGGTCGGCGCTGGGCTCGGGCGCCTGGACGCCGTCCTCGTCCTGGTGGCCGCCTTCGCCCGGCGCGCGGCCGAGCAGCTTCTCGCGGCCGCGGTCGACCGAGCCGATGGTCTTGGTGAGGACGACCTCGAAGTTGGCCAGCTTGCTGTCCACGTAGTCGTCGGCCTCGGCGCGGACCTCCTCGGCCTCCCGGCGAGCCTCGGCCAGAATGCGGTCGGCCTCGGCCTGGGACTGCCGGGCGACCTCGGTGTCGGAGATCAGCGAGCCGCGGTGGGCGTTGGCGGACTCGATGATCCGCTCCGCCTCGGCACGGGCCTCCTCGACCATCTGCGCACGGTCGCCGAGCACCTCCTGGGCCTGCGCGAGCGACCCGGGCAGCGCGGCCCGCACCTCCTCCAGCATGGCGAGCAGCTCGGCGCGGTTGACCACGCACGAGGCCGACATGGGCATGGACCGGGCGCTGCCGACGGTCCGGACGATCTCGTCGAGCTTTTTCTGCACGTCCACCTTGGACTCGCCACTTCCCGGGTCGGTACGACGGAACGGGGACGACTGTACGTCCACAGCGCCCCGCGCCGACACCTGCTGACGGAAGGTCAGGGCGTCACTCGGTACCGAGCCGCTTGGTCAGCTCCTCCAGGACGAAGGGCGGCACGAGGTGCGAGACGTCGCCGCCCCAGGCCGCGACCTCCTTGACCAGGCTGGAGGAGAGGAAGCTGTAGGTGGGGCTGGTGGGGATGAAGAGGGTCTCGATGCCGGAGAGACCGTTGTTCATCTGGGCCATCTGCAGCTCGTAGTCGAAGTCGCTGACCGCCCGCAGCCCCTTGACGATGGCGGGGATGTCGCGCTGCTTGCAGAAGTCGACGAGCAGGCCGTGGAAGGACTCGACCTGGACGTTGCCGTACTCGGCGGTGGCCCGGCGGATCAGGTCGATCCGCTCGTCGACCGAGAACAGGCCCTTCTTGGCCTGATTGATCATCACGGTGACGTGCACGACGTCGTAGAGCCTGGAGGCCCGGGCAATGATGTCCAGATGCCCGTTGGTGATGGGGTCGAACGACCCCGGACAGACTGCGCGGCGCAACTGAGGTTCCTCGCTCTCCGGTCCGGTCATGACGCGTTGTCGCACGTCGAAGCGGCGCGACCGTACCAAAGCGTTCCCTCGCCGTAGCGCCGGGACCGGATGGGCCCGAACCCGGCAGGCCAGGGGAACGGACCGCCTCTGGTGCTCCGCTCCACGGTGACGAGTGCCTCCTCGGCGCACCAGCCTTGCCGGTGGAGTGTGAGCAGGATCTCCTCAAGATCGCTGTCGGTGACGGCGTACGGCGGGTCGAGGAAGAGCACGTCGTACGGCTCGTCCGGGGCCGGCCCGGCGATCACCTGCTCGGCCTTGCCGGCACGCACCTCGGCGCCCGGCAGACCGAGGGTGCGGACGTTGTCGCGGATGGTGCGGACGGCGCGGGCGTCGGCCTCGACCAGCAGGACGTGCGCGGCACCGCGGGACAGCGCCTCCAGGCCCACGGCGCCGGAGCCGCCGTACAGGTCGAGCACCCGGGCGCCGGTCAGCGGGCCGTCCAGCGACTCCCAGGTGGAGAACAGGCCCTCGCGCGCCCGGTCGGAGGTCGGGCGGGTGCCGTTGCCGGGGGGCACGGCCAGGCGCCGGCCGCCGGCCGTGCCGGCGATCACGCGGGTCATGGTTCTGAAGTCCTTCGCGCTGCGGGTGGGGCGGCCCGCCTGCGCGGACCACTCCCCACGATATGGCGTCGGACGGGACGGGGCCGCGCCACCCGGCCCCGCGCCCGGTCACCCCTTGTCGAGATACTGCTCGCGCTCGGCGTCCAGCAGGGCCTGGAGGGCGATGCGCAGCTCCGGATATCCGGTCAGCTCCGGGTCGGCGGCGACCACCGAGGTGGCCTCCTCCCGGGCAGCCTCGATGACCTGCTCGTCCTCGATGACGGCGAGCATCCGCAGGGACGTACGGGCGCCGGACTGGGCCTGGCCGAGGACGTCGCCCTCGCGGCGCTGCTCCAGGTCGATACGGGACAGCTCGAAGCCGTCCAGGGTGCCGGCCACCGCGGCGAGCCGGGCCCGCGCGGGGCTGGCCTCGGGCATCTCGCTGACCAGCAGGCATAGGCCGGGGGCCGAGCCGCGGCCGACCCGGCCGCGCAGCTGGTGCAGCTGGGAGACGCCGAACCGGTCCGCGTCCATGATCACCATGGCGGTGGCGTTGGGCACGTTCACCCCGACCTCGATGACGGTGGTCGCCACCAGCGCGTCCACCTCGCCGGCCGCGAACCGGCGCATCACCGCGTCCTTGTCGTCCGGATGCATCCGGCCGTGCAGCACCGCGACGCGCAGCCCGGCCAGCGGCCCCTTGGTGAGCTGCGCGGCGACGTCCAGGACGGCCAGCGGGGGCCGCTTGTCCTCGCCCGCCGCCGTGTCCTCCCCCTCCTTCTTCTTCGCGCCCTTGCCCTTCGGTGCCTCCTCCTCGTCACCGATGCGGGGGCAGACCACGTACGCCTGGTGGCCGGACTCGACCTCCTCACGCACCCGCTCCCAGGCCCGCGCCAGGAAGTGCGGCTTGTCCTTGGCAGGCACGACATGGCTGGCGATCGGCGAGCGCCCGGCGGGGAGTTGGTCCAGTACGGAGGTCTCCAGGTCGCCGAAGACGGTCATCGCGACCGTACGGGGAATGGGCGTGGCCGTCATGACGAGCAGATGCGGCGGCTGCTTGCCCTTGCCGCGCAGCGCGTCCCGCTGCTCCACACCGAAGCGGTGCTGCTCGTCGACGACGACCAGGCCCAGGTCGTGGAACTGGACCTTGTCCTCGATCAGCGCGTGGGTGCCGATGGCGATCCCGGCCTCGCCCGTGACCAGGTCCAGCAGGGCCTGGCGGCGGGCGGCGGCGCCCATCGACCCGGTCAACAGCACCACCTTCGTGCCGTGCTCGGCGCCGCCCAGCATTCCTCCCTCGGCCAGCTCCCCCATCATCTCCGTGATGGACCGGTGGTGCTGCTGGGCGAGCACTTCGGTGGGCGCGAGCATCGCCGCCTGCCCGCCGGTGTCCACGACGGCGAGCATGGCGCGCAGGGCCACCATGGTGTTGTGCGTGACGGTGAAATGGTCGGTCACGTACGCATGGCTCGGGTGCGCGACGCTGATGCACTGGACCGGCTTCCTGCCGACGTACTCGACGGCTCGGATGCCGCGGCGGAACGTGGCGCACTTCGGACGCCCCCGCATCCGTTCCGCCTTTCGCGCCAGCCGGAACGGCGGGTACTCATCGGGCAGCGCCACGGATACGTCGAAGTCTTCCCGCCCGGGCAGGACCCGCGCTCGGCCGCCCAGCGAGCGCACCAGCCATGCGGCATCGTCGGCGAGCTGCCGGGAGGCCGCGCAGAAGGAGACGGCCAGGCCCGTCTTCTGGACCGTGCCGTCCGCGTCCATGAGTCCTTGCAGGAGAGCCAGTCGGTCCTTGACCGGTGCGTTCTTGTAGCCGGGGGGCACGAACTTCGTGTGCGAGGAGGCACCCCACAGACCCAGTCCGCGCAGGGCCTGGATTACGGGGTTGCGGCGCGTCCCGTCCTCCGGGCCCGTCATACGAAGGGTGTGGTCGCGGTTCTCCCCCGGTACGGAGACCAGTTCGCAGGCCGGAGCCACCGCGGCGGCGACCGCCCCCAGAAGGCTTTCGTCCATGCTGGAGAACCGCAGGTGGTGCCGGAAGGAACCGACTCCCAGAAGGAGCCCCATCAGGTACGGGTCCAGCGGGCGCTCAGCGCCGCCTTCGAGGTCCGCCACTCCCGCGGGCGCGATGTACCACTTGGACGAGCCGTCGGCCTGGAAAGTGTCGTGCCGGATCTCCCGGGTCGTCATCACCTTCGGCCGTTCGCCACGGTCCCATGCGCAACTGGTCGCGACGATCCACAAGTGCTCGTCATCGCACTCGACCGTGCTCCCGTCGGACAGCACGAGACGCCAGACGTCCCGTTCCCCCTGGGGAAAGACCCCGTCCAGCACCGCGATGTCACCGTTGGGCACCACCACCTCGTCGCCAGGAGCCATGTCGCCCATGCGGCGGAACCCCTGAGGGGTGAGCACCGAGGCATCGAGCGGCTGGGCCTTCCCGGAACCGACTTCCCCCTGAAGAAGCCGGTGCATCGGATGGTCCGTCGCCAGATCGCCGAAGATTTCACGGCTGACCTTCTGCTGGCCTTCGGTGAGGGTGAAGGGGAGTTTCGCGTCGAAGGCGTCGAGCAGGCCGCCGGGGGTCAACGGGCGCGGAGTGGCGGGGAGTTGGGTTTCCGCCATGCGGCGGCGGGCGAGGGCGACCTGGAGGACGAAGGCCTCGTCCCACTTGAGCCGGGAGCGGGCGTCCTCGATGTCGGCCTTCGTGCGCGGGCGGTGGACCTTCTCCAGGGCGTCCGGGAGCGGCAGCAGGGCCCGGCCCGCGCGCAGCGCCTCCGGCAGCGGGTCGAGTGCCTCGCGGGCGCTGGGCAGCACCGCGTCGACGGCCTTGGTGATCTTCCAGGAGGCCATCTGCTGGCAGGCCGGGTAGATCGGCATGAGGCGGCCGGCGAAGGCGTCCACGGCCTCCTCCCCGGACTCGCCGGACTCTCCGCCCTCACCTTCCAGCAGCGCGTACTCGGGGTGGGCCAGTTGCAGCTTGCGGTTGAAGACCGAGACCTTGCCCGCGAACATCGCGCGGCGGCCGGGCAGCAGGTCCTTGTGCGGCTTGTGGATGCCCTTGCCGAAGAAGACGAGCTGGAGGCGGCCGCTGCCGTCGGTGAGGGTCACCTCCAGGCGCTGGCCGCGGCCGTTGTTGAACTTCAGGACACGGGCGTCCGCGACCCGCGCGACGACCGTGACGTGTTCGTCCAGCGGCAGGTCGGAGAGCCGGGTCAGCTCACCGCGCTCCGCGTACTTCCGCGGATAGTGGTGCAGCAGGTCGCCGACCGTGTGCAGACCGAGATGCTCGGCCATCACCTTGGCGGTGGTGCCACCGAGAATCTTCTTCAGGGGTTCGTCGAGCGCGGACACGATGACCATTGCACACCACGCCACTGACAACCGGCGGCAGGCCCCGGAATTCCGCCGGGACGGTACGGATTTCCGCACCCCCTTCCGGGGCGTTATTCGACGCCGATGAGAAGGGGCGCGCCGCGCTGCCCGCCTTCGTAGACGACGGTGTCCACGGCCAGGTGGCGTTCCCGTACGTGCCTTTCCAGGCGTTCCGCGAGGGAATCGGGGAAATCCGCGCCCAGGACGAGCGTCACCATTTCCCCGCCCGCGGAGAGCATCCGGTCCAGGACGGTCACCGCGGTCGCGGCCAGGTCGGAGCCGATCACCACCACGTCCCCGTCGATGAGGCCGAGGACGTCGCCGGCCTGGCAGACGCCGGCCATCGTCCAGGACTGGCGTTCGGCGACGGCCAGCTCCGCGTAGCGGGTGGCGCCCGCGGCCGAGGTCATGGCCACCATGTCCTCGTCGAAGCTGCGGGCGGGCTCGTGCACGGCCAGCGCGGCGATGCCCTGGACGGCGGCGCGGGTGGGGATCAGGGCGACCCGTACGCCTTCGGTACGGGCCTGCTCGGCCGCTGCCGCCGCCGTGTGCCGCAGTTCGGGGTCGTTGGGCAGCAGCATCACCTCGCGGGCGTTCGCCTGCCGGATGGCCTGCACCAGCTCGCCGCTGGCGGGCGGCTCCCCGGGGCGTACGGTCACCGCCGTCGCGCCCGCCTCGGCGCACAGGCCGGCGAGCCCGTCGCCCGGCACCACGGCCACCACGGCGCGCGCCGCGGGCTCGGGCGCGCGGCGGCGGGGGCCCCGGCCGCCGCTGTCCGGCGCCCCGAAGTGGGTGATGCGGATGCGGTACGGGCGGCCCGCCTCGATGCCCGCCTCGACGGCGGCGCCCGCGTCGTCCACGTGGACGTGCACGTTCCACAGGCCGTCGCCGCCGACGACCACCAGGGAGTCGCCGAGGGCGTCCAGCCGTGTGCGCAGCCGGGCCACGGCGGGGTCGTCGGCCTCCAGGAGGTAGAGCACTTCGAAGGCGGGCCCGTCCGGGTCGGCGTCGTTGCCGTGGGGGCCGACCGGGGCCGTGCCCTCGCTGCACGCCTCCTCGGAGGCCTGCCCGGCCCCCTCCGCCGCCGGGCAGCCGCCGGCCACCGGCACGGGCGCGTCCGGCCGTACGGTGATCGCCGCGGTCGGCACCTCTCCGGACAGCGCCCCGGCCAGCGCACCCAGCAGGGCGACCAGGCCGCAGCCGCCCGCGTCCACGACGCCCGCCCGGCCCAGTACCGCCAGCTGCCCCGGTGTCGCCTCCAGGGCGGCTCGCGCCCCTTCGTACGCGGCCCGGGCGACCGCCGCCGGGGTCCCGTCGGCCCGCTCCGCCGCCTGCGCGGCCACGGTGGCGACCGTGAGGACCGTGCCCTCCACGGGGTGCGCCACCGCCTCGTACGTCGATTCGGCCGCCCGCCGCAGGGCCTGCTTCAGCACGGCCGCCGGGCCGCCGGGCCCAGCCTCGGCCCCGTCCTCGTCCCCGGAGCCGGACCTGGAGCCGGACCCGGACCCGGACCCCAGGATCTCCGCCATGCCCCGCAGCAGCTGCGCGAGGATCGTGCCGGAGTTGCCGCGGGCGCCGATCAGCGCCCCGTGTGCCATGGCGCCGACGGCGTCGGCCAGGTCCGGTGCGGTGCCCGAGGCGCCGTGTCCGTCGAAGGCGGCCTCGACCGCGCGGGCCGCGGACTCCACGGTCAGGTACAGGTTGGTGCCGGTGTCGCCGTCGGCCACGGGGTAGACGTTGATCGCGTCGATCCGCTCGCGCTCGCGGCCCAGGGCCGTCAGCGCGAGGGCGCACCAGGTACGTACCGCATCGGCGTCGAGCGGGTGCGGCACCGTTCGTCCTCCTCGGCCAGCGGCCCTCGGTGGGCTCGGCTCGGTCATGCGATCCACCGCACAGTAGTGGCGCGGGGACCCGGCGGCCGGGGCGGGGGCCGGGGCGCTCATGGTAGTTTCGTTCTACGGGAGCGGTCGTTGTATGCTGCTCCGGTTGCCCGATGCGAATCGGGCCATTCCTCTCCTGGCGAATCGGGTCGGTTCAATGCACTCCGCTCGTCGGGATTCACCGTAAGTGCATCTGAAGTCTTTGGAGTGACCCGTGGCTGCCAACTGCGACGTCTGCGGCAAGGGGCCGGGCTTCGGCAAGAGCGTTTCCCACTCGCACCGCCGTACCAACCGTCGTTGGAACCCCAACATCCAGACGGTGCGCGCGGTCATCGGGCGCACGCCGAAGCGGCTCAACGTCTGCACCTCGTGCATCAAGGCCGGCAAGGTCTCGCGCTGACGTCCTAGTCGAAGCGCAGCCCCGCCGGTTGCCTGAAAGCCGGTCCACCTCGGTGGGCCGGCTTTTTGCCGTACCCGCGTACGGAGGCGGCCCGTGCGGCGGGCGCGCGGGCCTTCCTGCTCCCCGACGCGCGGGCCCGCCTACGCCCTGAGCCGCCACCCGTGATCCACCGGCCCGATCCCCGCCCCCAGGCGGAAGCCGCCCGCGATGGCGCCGGTGACGTACTCCTTGGCCGCCGCCACGGCCTCCGGGACCGTGTCCCCCAGGGCGAGCCGGGCGGCGACGGCGCTGGCGAGGGTGCAGCCGGTGCCGTGGGTGTGCCGGTTGTCGTGCCGCGGGGCGCGCAGCCAGTGCTCCTCGGTGCCGTCGGTGAGCAGGTCGACGGCGTCGCCCGCCAGGTGGCCGCCCTTGATCAGCGCCCAGCGCGGTCCGAAACCGAGAACCGCGGCGGCGGCGCGCGGCAGATCCGCCTCGCCCCGTACCCGTACGCCTGTGAGCTGTGCCACTTCGTCGAGGTTGGGGGTGGCGAGGGTGGCCGTCGGCAGCAGCTTGGTGCGGACGGCGTCCAGCGCGGAGGCGGCCAGCAGGGCGTCGCCGTGCTTGGAGACGCCGACCGGGTCGACGACGACCGGCGCGGACACCCCGGCGAGCAGGGCGGCGACGGTCTCGACCAGTTCGGGTGAGGACAGCATCCCGGTCTTGACGGCCTGGACGCCGATGTCGTCGACGACGCTGCGGAACTGGGCCCGTACGGCTTCGGCGGGCAGTTCCCACGCGCCCTGCACGCCGAGTGAGTTCTGCGCGGTGACGGCGGTCAGCACGCTCATGCCGTGCGTGCCGAGCGCCAGCATCGTCTTCAGGTCGGCCTGGATGCCCGCGCCGCCGCCGGAGTCGGACCCGGCGACGGTCAGGACGCGTGGAGGTGTGCGCATACCGGCGAATCTACCGGGGCGCCTTCCGGGCCCTCCGTGGTCCCCCGGAAGCGGACCGTCCCCCGGCGCCCTCAGGCACCGGCCGCCGGATCGCCGTCCCCGTCCTCGCCGAAGTGGTCCCAGCCCGCACTGGACCACGGCGCCCCGTCCACCGTCACCTGCGGCAGCGCCGACGGGTTCAGCACCTCGCCGATCACCTTCCAGCGGGCGGGCAGCTTCACGTCCGGCGGGAACGTCGCCACGATGGCGTGGTCCTCGCCCCCGTTGAGCACCCACTGCATCGGGTCCACGCCGACCGCCGTACCGATGTCGGACATCTGCGAGGGGATGTCGATCTGGCCCGAGCGCAGGTCGATACGGACCTTGCTGGCCTCGGCGATGTGGCCGAGGTCGGCGACCAGGCCGTCGCTGACGTCCGTCATGGCGGTGGCACCGAGACCGGCCGCGGCGGGGCCCGCGTGGTACGGGGGCTCGGGGCGGCGGTGCGCCTCGACGAAGGCGCGCGGGGAGCGGAAGCCGCGGGTGAGGACCGCGTAGCCGGCCGCCGACCAGCCCAGCCAGCCGGTGACGGCGACGACGTCGCCCGGCTGGGCACCGGATCGGGTGACCGGTTCCTGGTTGCGCAGGTCACCCAGGGCGGTGATGGCGACGGTGATGGTGTCGCCGCGTACGACGTCGCCGCCGACCACGGCGGCGCCCGCCACCTGGCACTCGTCGCGCAGCCCGTCCATCAGCTCGGTCGCCCAGGTCGCGGGCAGTTCGGCGGGCACGACCAGGCCGAGCAGGATGGCGGTGGGCACCGCTCCCATGGCGGCGATGTCGGCCAGGTTCTGCGCGGCGGCCTTGCGGCCCACGTCGTAGGCGGTGGACCAGTCGCGGCGGAAGTGCCGCCCTTCGAGGAGTACGTCGGTGCTGGCCACGACCCTGCGGTCGGGCGCGGTGACCACCGCGGCGTCGTCGCCCGGACCGATCCGTACGGCCGGGGTGGCGGTGAGCCGGGAGGTCAGCTCCCTGATCAGCCCGAACTCTCCCAGCTCGCCCACGGTGCCCTTCATGCTGCTGCCCTTCCGATGCGTACGGACGATCCGTACTGCGCTGCCGATCCGTACTCCGTCACCGCGTGTCCGGCTCCCGCTCCCCCGGGGCGGCCGGTCCCCGCGCCGCGCGTCGCGTTCCCCGCGCGGGTCTCCCCGGCGCGCGCGCCGACGCGGTACCGTGGCGTCCCTTCTTCCCACATGATCCTCGAAGCCGCCCTGGAGGTCCCGTGGTACAGGCGTACATCCTGATCCAGACCGAGGTGGGCAAGGCGTCGGCCGTGGCGGAAGTGATCGCCAAGATCCCCGGCGTGATCCAGGCCGAGGACGTCACCGGCCCGTACGACGTGATCGTGCGGGCCCAGGCCGACACGGTCGACGAACTCGGCCGCATGGTGGTCGCCAAGGTGCAGCAGGTGGACGGCATCACCCGCACCCTGACCTGCCCGGTGGTCCATCTCTAGCTCCCCCGTATGCTCGGCCGGGTGATCTCCTCGTCGCGCCGGCTGCTGGTTCCGGCCCTGCTCACCGTGGCCTTCGCCGCGGTGGGCTGCTCGTCCTCGGTCCCCGTCGCCGCCCCCGCGCCCGAGGGCGACTCCGCGCGGCAGTGCCGGGCGCTCCAGAAGGAGTTGCCGCGGACCGTGGACGGGCTGGAGCGGGGCACCGCCGACCCGGTCTCGGACTTCACCGCCGTCTGGGGCGATCCCGCCGTCCGGTTGCGCTGCGGGGTACGCAAGCCCGCCGTGCTGACGCCCGGGAGTGAACATTACAACCCCGGTGCGGACGCGGCGGAAGTCAACGGTGTGGAGTGGCTCTTCGAGAAGCAGGACGACGGATACCGCTTCACGACCGTGCTGCGCAAGACGTACGTCGAGGTGCGTGTGCCGGGGAAGTACGCCCCGGAGGTCGATGTGCTCACCGACCTCGCGGACGCCGTCCGTACGACGGTGCCGGCCGGGGTCTGAGGACACCGGCCGGGCACGGTCCGGGGGTCAGCGCAGGCCGGTGGAGCGCCGCAGCGCCGCCTGGATCAGCCGGTCGACCAGCTCCGGGTAGCCGACGCCGCTCTCCTGCCACATCCGCGGGTACATCGAGATGGGCGTGAAGCCGGGCAGCGTGTTGATCTCGTTGATCACGAACTCGCCGTTGTCCTGGAGGAAGAAGTCGGCGCGTACCAGTCCCTCGCAGGAGGCCGCCTCGAAGGCCGCCACGGCCAGTTCCCGGACGCGTGCGGTCTGCTCCGCGGTGAGCGGCGCGGGCACGATGCCGCTGGCCGAGTCGATGTACTTGGCCTCGAAGTCGTAGAAGGAGTGGTCGGAGACCGGGGGGATCTCGGCGGGGACGCTGGCGCGCGGGCCGTCCTCGAACTCCAGGACGCCGCACTCGATCTCCCGGCCGGTCAGCAGCGACTCCACGATGATCTTGGGGTCGTGACGGCGGGCCTCCTCGACGGCCGCGTCCAGGCCGGAGACGTCGTCCACCTTGGTGATGCCCATGGAGGAGCCGGCGCGGGCGGGCTTCACGAACAGCGGCCAGCCGTGTTCCCCGGCGAAGTCCACGATCTTCTTGCGGGCCGCCGCGGGGTCCTGCTCCCACTCGCGGGGGCGGACGACCTCGTACGGACCGACCGGCAGCCCGAAGGAGGTGAACACCCGCTTCATGTAGTCCTTGTCCTGGCCGACCGCCGAGGCGAGCACCCCGGAGCCCACGTAGGGCACGCCGGACAGCTCCAGGAGGCCCTGGAGGGTGCCGTCCTCACCGTACGGACCGTGCAGCACCGGGAAGACGACGTCGACCTCGCCGAGCGCCTTGGGCACCGCGCCCGGCTCGCTGTAGACGACCTCGCGGCTGGTCGGGTCCACCGGCAGGACGACGGCGCCCCCGGCGGATTCGCTCAGCTCCGCCACGTCCGGCAGCTTCCGGTCCGTGATGGCCATCCGCTCCGGGGCGTCGGCGGTCAGCACCCACCGTCCGTCGGTCGTGATGCCGATGGGCAGCACGTCGTACTTCTCGCGGTCGATGGCGGCCAGCACGGCGCCCGCGGTGACCACGGAGATGGCGTGCTCGGAGCTGCGCCCGCCGAACACGACGGCGACGCGGGGCTTCTGGTAAGGGGTCTCGCTGCTCATATCGCGTTGAGCGTACCTGCTGCCCCAGGAGGAGGCAGTGCCGCGGCCCCGGGAGCCGCCGCGGGTCCCGCGGCCGGGCGGGGCCGGGGCCGGGGCCGGTCCCGGGACAGCGCGCCCGGGGCCTCAGTGCCGTTCGGGCTTGGCGCTGCGCGACATCAGTTCCTTGAGGGCCACCAGCGGCGGTTTGCCCTCGTGGACGATGTCCACGACCGTCTCGGTGATCGGCATGTCGACGCCGTGCCGGCGGGCGAGATCCAGTACCGACTCGCAGGACTTGACGCCCTCCGCGGTCTGCTTGGTGACCGCGATGGTCTCCTCCAGCGTCATGCCGCGGCCGAGGTTGGCGCCGAAGGTGTTGTTGCGGGACAGCGGCGAGGAGCAGGTGGCGACCAGGTCACCCATTCCGGCGAGGCCGGCGAAGGTGTGCGCGTCGGCGCCCATCGCCAGGCCCAGCCGGGTGGTTTCGGCGAGGCCGCGGGTGATCAGGGAGGCCTTGGCGTTGTCGCCCAGGCCCATGCCGCCGGCCATGCCGACCGCCAGCGCGATGACGTTCTTGACCGCGCCGCCCAGCTCCGCGCCGACCACGTCGGTGTTGGTGTACGGGCGGAAGTACGGGGTGTGGCAGGCGGCCTGGAGGCGCCGGGCCACGGCCTCGTCCGCGCAGGCGACGACCGCGGCGGCGGGCTGCCGGGCGGCGATCTCCTTGGCGAGGTTGGGGCCGGTCAGCACCGCGACCCGCTCGGCCGGGGCCTTGGCGACCTCTTCGACGACCTCGCTCATCCGCTTGGCGGTGCCCAGTTCGACGCCCTTCATCAGGGAGACCAGGACGGTGTCGGCGGGCAGCAGCGGCGCCCAGGCGGTGAGGTTCTCGCGCAGCGTCTGCGAGGGGATGGCCAGGACGGTGAAATCGGCGCCGTGCGCGGCTTCCGCGGGGTCGGTGGTGGCCCGTACGGACGCGGGCAGTTCCGCGTCCGGCAGATAGTCGGGATTGGTGCGGCCGGTGTTGACGGCGTCGACCAGGCCCGCTCTGCGGCCCCACATCGTCACCTCGCAGCCCGCGTCACCGAGCACCATCGCGAATGCGGTGCCCCAGGACCCCGTGCCGTAGACGGCGCAGCGCGTCACTTGCCTTCATCCTCCTGTGTCTTCGGTGCCTGATCGTCCAGTTTCACGCCCTGCTCGTCCAGTTTCCGCGCCCGCTCGGCGGCCTGCTGCTCCCGGCGGGCCCGGCTGCGCCGGACGGCGTCCTTGCGGTGGTCGTACGGTTCGGCCGGCGCCGGCTCGTCCCGCACCTCGGCGAGGATCGCGGTGACCGCGGCCATGACCTTGTCGGTCACCTCGCGCAGCACCTCGGCGGTGGGCTCCTTGCCGTAGAACTCGCTCAGGTCGACCGCCGGCCCCGCCTTGACCCGCAGGGTCTTGCGCGGGAAGAGCCGCAGCTTCTTCTCCTTGGCGTACGGCGGCATGACCTCGTTGGCGCCCCACTGCGCCACCGGGATGACCGGTGCCTTGGTGAGCAACGCCACGCGGGCGGCCCCGGTCTTGCCCTGCATGGGCCACATGTCGGGGTCGCGGGTGAGGGTGCCCTCGGGGTAGAAGGCGACGCATTCGCCTTTGTTGATGGCGGCCACGGCGGCGCGGAAGGCCACCGCGGCGTCGGCGGATTCCCGGTAGACGGGGATCTGGCCGGTGCCGCGCATCATGAGGCCGACGAAGCCGCCCTTGAAGAGCCCGGACTTGGCGAGGAATCGCGGGACCCGGCCGGTGTTGTACTGGTAGTGCGCATACGACAGCGGGTCCAGATACGAGTTGTGGTTGACCGCGGTGATGAATCCGCCGTCGGCGGGAATGTGCTCCATTCCCTGCCAGTCCCGCTTGAACAGAACCAGGAGCGGCGGTTTGCAGATGACCGCGGCCAAGCGGTACCAGAAGCCGATTCTGCGGCGGGACACTGGGACACCCTCCTTGTGGGATCTGCTGAGCTGCTGCGACCCGGCAGCCGCACAAGTGTCGCCCCAGGTACCCGCTATGTCGAGAACACCGTAACCCCGCCGCTCACGGATGGCGGTGACGCCGGGTGAGAATGAGGGCGATGCGAAGAGACGGAGCGGACGTGGGCTGGAGCCTGGTCGTACCGCTGAAACCCCTGGTACGGGCGAAGAGCAGGCTGTCCCGGGCGGCGGGGGAGGAGCTCCGGCCCCAGTTGGCACTGGCGTTCGCGCTGGACACCGTGACGGCTGCGCTGGCCTGCGAAGACGTCGTGGATGTGGCGGTTGTCACGGACGATCCGGTGGCCGGGGAGCGGTTGGCGGCCCTCGGAGCGCGCGTCGTCGCCGACGTGCCGGGCCGCGGCCTGAACGCGGCACTCGCGTACGGCGCGGGCCTGGTGCGCCGGCGGCGCGCCGCCGCGGCCGTGGCAGCACTCAACGCGGATCTCCCGGCGTTGCGCCCCGCGGAACTGGGCCGGGTGCTGTCGGCCGCCTCGGCATTTCCCCGGGCATTTCTCGCGGATGCGGCGGAAATCGGGACGACACTGCTGTGCGCGGCGCCGGGAGTGGAATTGGCACCCGCTTTCGGGGGGCCGTCCCGGGCGCGTCACCGCGAATCGGGGGCGCGGGAGATCGTGCTGCCGGACACCGAATCCGTACGCCGGGACGTGGACACTGGGGAGGATCTGCGGGCCGCGCTGGAGCTGGGTGTGGGGCAGTACACCGCCCGCTGTGTGCCGCGGATACGGGCCCGCGCGGTGGCGGAAGGTCTCAGAACGTCTGGAGGGTGACGAGAACGATACGGCGCCCGTCCTTCTCCTTGCCGTCACCGGCGTCGTCCATGACCTCGACGTCGATACGGACCCGCTGGCCGGGCCGCAGCAGCCGCAGGCCGCCCGCGTCGAAGGCCGCGGCGTCGAAGGGCAGCGGGGTGCCGTCGTCGAGCAGCACGCTGCCGGAGCGGGTCTGGGCGTCGTAGGTGTACGCGGTGGCCTGCATGGTGACCAGCCTAGACGGGACACGGCGCAGGGGCCGCGCCGCACACCGCGTCCGGGGCGGCACACGGCGTCCGGGGCCGTGCCACACATCGGGCGGGCGGTCCGGGACACACCGCGGGCCGGGCTCCCCGAGGGGAGTCCGGCCCGACGCGTGGCGTCGCCGCTGCTGAATTACCGCTTGCGGGCGGTGGTCTTCTTGGCGGTGGTCTTGCGGGCCGTGGTCTTCTTGGCCGGGGCCTTCTTGGCCGTCGCCTTGGTGGCGGGCGCGGTCTTCTTGGCCGTCGCCTTCTTGGCGGTGGTGGTGGCCTTCTTGGCCGGGGTGGCCTTCTTGGCGGCGGTGGCCGTGGTCTTCTTGGCCGCCGACTTCTTCGCCGTGGTGGCCGTGGCCTTCTTCGCCGCCGGGGTGGCCTTCTTGGCGGCGGTGGCGGTGGCCTTCTTCGCCGTGGCGGTGGTCTTCTTCGCCGGCGTGGCCTTCTTGGCGGTGGTGGCGGTGGTCTTCTTCGCCGTGGTCTTCTTGGCGGTGGCCTTCTTGGTGGCGGCCTTGGCCGTCGTACGGGTGGAAGAACCGCCCGAGAGGCTGCCCTTGGGTGCCTTCTTCACGGCCACGTCGTTCTTCGGGAGCTTCTTCGAGCCGCTGACCAGGTCCTTGAAGCCCTGACCGGCACGGAAACGGGGCACCGAGGTCTTCTTGACCCGGACCCGCTCACCCGTCTGCGGGTTGCGGGCGTAGCGGGCCGGACGGTCCACCTTCTCGAACGAACCGAATCCGGTGACCGATACGCGGTCGCCGGAGACAACTGCACGGACGATTGCGTCCAGTACCGCGTCCACCGCGTCCGCGGCGTTCTGACGGCCGCCGAGCTTGTCGGCAATGGCTTCTACGAGCTGCGCCTTGTTCACGTCTTCCCCTTCGGAGACATTGCTGGAACGAAAGTGTTCAAGCCTTTTCGCACGTTAGGCAGATATATACCGCAAATCAAACACGAAACGGGCTAATCACCCTTGTGCCGCAACGAACTCGACCTTCACGGAGTTCCATCGGCGTGCACGTCTACGGGAAAGCGACCCTCGTCGAGGTCGTTCATGAACCACTCCAGACGCCTTGCCGCGTCCGCCAGATCGTGTTTCGCCGCCGCCGTGATGACGAGCAGCTTCCGGGTCAGCGCCATGCGTACGCCCTCCGGGACTTGCAGTGTCCGCACTCGTGTGTGTGCGTCCTTGAGTCGGTCGGCGACGAGACCGTAGAGCTCGAGTTGGTCGTCGCGTTCCATGCGCTAATTGTGCCATCTGCGGCGAGTTGTCGCTTCACGGGGCCTCAACGGCAGCCTTCACACGCCGATGCGCCCCCTGCCAACTAGCAAGGGGCGCATCGTACGCAATAAGGCTTTGAGCCAAAAAACCCGAGGTCAGACTACTACCGTACGCGGCTTGAACGACGGCCTGTTCGCCTCGTACCCGGCGATGGCCTCCTCCTCCCGAAGGGTGAGGCTGATGTCGTCCAGTCCCTCCAGCAGCCGCCAACGCGCGTTCTCGTCCAGCTCGAACCCTGCGGTGATGCCCGGCGCCCGGACCTGCCGGCCGACGAGGTCGACGGTGACCTCGGCCGCGGGGTCCGCCTCGGCGAGCTGCTGCAGCGCCTCGACGGTCTCCTGCGGCAGCACCACGGTCAGCAGTCCGTTCTTCAGCGAGTTGCCCCGGAAGATGTCGGCGAAACGCGAGGAGATGACGGCTTTGAAGCCGTAGTTCTGCAGGGCCCACACCGCGTGCTCACGCGAGGAGCCGGTGCCGAAGTCGGGTCCGGCCACCAGGACGGTCGCTCCCCGGTACGCCTCCTGGTTCAGCACGAAGCCCGGATCCTTGCGCCAGGCCTCGAAGAGCCCGTCCTCGAAGCCGTCGCGGGTGACCTTCTTGAGCCAGTGGGCCGGGATGATCTGGTCGGTGTCGACGTTGCTGCGGCGCAGCGGGACGGCCCGGCCGGTGTGCGTGGTGAAAGCTTCCATGGTGGTTTCAGACTCCCGCGGGCGTGCGTACGTCGGCGTCGGCGTCGGACAGGTCGGCCGGCGATGCCAGATGGCCGAGAACCGCCGTTGCGGCGGCGACCTGGGGCGAGACCAGGTGGGTGCGGCCGCCCTTGCCCTGCCGCCCCTCGAAGTTGCGGTTGGAGGTCGAGGCGGAACGCTCGCCGGGCGCCAGCTGGTCCGGGTTCATCCCGAGGCACATCGAGCAGCCGGCGTGCCGCCACTCGGCACCGGCCTGGGTGAAGACCTTGTCGAGGCCCTCCGAGACCGCCTGGAGGGAGACCCGCACCGAGCCCGGTACGACGAGCATCCGTACGCCGTCGGCGACCCGGCGGCCCCGTACGATCTCGGCGGCGGAGCGCAGATCCTCGATGCGCCCGTTGGTGCAGGAACCTACGAAGACGGTGTCCACACGGATGTCGCGCAGCGGCTGACCGGCCGTCAACCCCATGTATTCCAGGGCCTTTTCGGCGGCGAAGCGCTCCGATGCGTCTTCGTACGAAGCGGGGTCGGGGACGGCCGCCGAAAGGGGTGCGCCCTGGCCCGGGTTGGTGCCCCAGGTGACGAACGGGGCCAGCTCGGAGGCGTCCACGACGACCTCGTGGTCGAAGACCGCGTCGTCGTCGGTGCGCAGGGTCTTCCAGTACGCCACGGCGGCGTCCCAGTCGGCTCCCTGGGGCGCGTGGTCGCGGCCCTGGAGGTAGGCGAAGGTGGTCTCGTCGGGGGCGATCATGCCGGCCCGGGCACCCGCCTCGATGGACATGTTGCAGATGGTCATCCGGGCCTCCATCGAGAGCTTCTCGATGGCCTCGCCGCGGTACTCGATGACGTACCCCTGGCCGCCGCCGGTGCCGATCCGGGCGATGACGGCGAGGATCAGGTCCTTGGCGGTGACGCCGTCGGGCAGCTCGCCCTCGACGGTGACGGCCATGGTCTTGAAGGGCGCCATCGGCAGCGTCTGGGTGGCCAGCACGTGCTCGACCTGGCTGGTGCCGATGCCGAAGGCCAGCGCGCCGAAGGCGCCGTGGGTCGAGGTGTGGCTGTCGCCGCAGACCACGGTGGTGCCCGGCTGGGTCAGTCCCAACTGCGGTCCCACTACGTGGACGACTCCCTGTTCGACGTCGCCGAGCGGGTGCAGCCGGACGCCGAACTCCGCGCAGTTCTTGCGCAGCGTCTCCAGCTGGGTGCGCGAGACCGGGTCGGCGATGGGCTTGTCGATGTCGAGGGTGGGGGTGTTGTGGTCCTCGGTGGCGATGGTGAGGTCGGTGCGCCGCACCGGCCGTCCGGCCTTGCGCAGGCCGTCGAACGCCTGCGGGCTGGTCACCTCGTGGAGCAGGTGCAGGTCGATGAAGAGGAGGTCGGGCTCGCCTTCGGCGCGCCGGACGACGTGGTCGTCCCAGACCTTCTCCGCGAGTGTCCGTGCCATCGCTTTCCCTCCGGCCGGCCGCATTGCCGGCCCAACTCGACTGTGTACGCGGCGCCTCTCCCCCGAATCCGGACGCCGTGCCGGGCCCTGGTCGGGGGCCGCGACTACAGATTGGCGGCTTCCCAGGAAAATTGAACTTGCGTTTCACACTGTGAGACGCGAGTATCGTTGCATGGACAACTCTAGCGGCGTCGGCGTTCTCGACAAGGCAGCTCTGGTACTGAGCGCTCTGGAGTCCGGTCCGGCCACCCTCGCCGGGCTGGTCACGGCGACCGGGCTCGCACGACCCACGGCACACCGGCTGGCCGTGGCACTGGAACACCACCGGATGGTGGCGAGGGACATGCAGGGCCGGTTCATCCTCGGCCCGCGGCTGTCGGAACTGGCCGCCGCGGCCGGCGAGGACCGCCTGCTGGCCACGGCCGGACCGGTGCTCACGCACCTGCGCGACGTGACGGGCGAGAGCGCGCAGCTCTACCGGCGCCAGGGCGACATGCGGATCTGCGCGGCCGCGGCGGAACGGCTGTCCGGACTGCGGGACACCGTCCCGGTCGGCTCCACGCTCCCCATGAAGGCCGGCTCGGCCGCCCAGATCCTGATGGCCTGGGAGGAGCCGGAGCGCCTGCACCGCGGCCTCCAGGGCGCCCGCTTCACGGCCACCGCGCTGTCCGGCGTACGGCGCCGGGGCTGGGCGCAGTCGATCGGCGAGCGGGAGCCGGGTGTGGCCTCGGTCTCCGCCCCCGTACGCGGCCCGTCGAACCGCGTGGTCGCCGCCGTCTCGGTCTCCGGACCGATCGAGCGGCTGACCCGCCACCCGGGCCGGATGCACGCCCAGGCGGTCATCGACGCGGCGGCCCGGCTCAGCGAGGCACTGCGGCGTACGGGCTGACCCGCCGGCCCCCTCCCCTACCCCGCTGACCTGCAAGAACACCGACCGGCCGGTGCGGCCGCCGACGCCCGCACCGGCCGGTCAGCCACGTCACGGCGTGACTACACCGCGCTCACGGGCGCGCTGAGCGCCCCACGACGGCCCGGCGCGGCGACGCCGTACGCGGCACCGAGCCCGTCCGGCGGCATCGAACTGTAGATCGTGCTGTACGCGCCCGCCGGCACGACATAGGTCTCGTGCCAGATCCCCACCGCCCCTTCGCCGCTCCGCGCGCGGCGGTTGAACGCCGCCCACGCGGGGCGGTGCCGCATGTCCGGGTCGGAGGCGTAGGCGTACAACTTCTCGCGCGACTCCCAGTATTGGACGACGGTGAAGACGCGCGGCCCGCCGTTCAGCACCCGGTAGCCGAGCATCCCGGCGCCCGGCTCGCGCACCAACTCCTTGATCATCCGCGGCATCGCACGCAGCGCGGGCAGCCAACTGCGCACCGCCCGGAGCTTGTTGATGCGCATACCGACCATGAAGACGACCACCTCCCCGTCGGCGTCCGCCACCATGCGCCCCGGCACGACCTTGTCACCCATGACGATCCCCCTGCTCTCCATTCTTTGGATAGCGGCACTATCCATGCTTGGATAGTGACACTCTCCAAGGGAAGGCGCAAGCGGATGCGACTGGCGGAACTGAGTGAGCGCAGCGGGGTACCCACCGCCACGATCAAGTACTACCTCCGGGAGCGGCTGCTTCCGCCCGGCGAGCGGATCACCGCCACCACGGCCGAGTACGGCGACGCCCACCTGCGCCGGCTGCGCCTGGTGCGGGCGCTGGTCCAGGTCGGGAAGATGCCGG
Source organism: Streptomyces monomycini (assembly GCF_022271435.1). Lineage (GTDB taxonomy): Bacteria > Actinomycetota > Actinomycetes > Streptomycetales > Streptomycetaceae > Streptomyces > Streptomyces monomycini. The sequence goes on from NZ_JAFIQY010000002.1 coordinate 135,604, forward strand.
TGGCCACCGCGCGCGAGGTGCTGGCCGCCGTCGAGGACGACTCGCTGGACCACCACATGCGTCTCGGCGCGGCCGTGTGGGCCCTCCCCCACCCTCCCGGCCCGGCACAGGAAGCCCCGGAGACCACCGCCGCCCGCCGGACGGCCGACGAGCTGATGCGCCGCCTGGGCTGGCAGTACGGGCTGGAGGTGGGGCCGGTCTCCCCCGCCTACGGGATGCTGGTGAACGCGCTGGCCGCGCTCGCCCGGCTCGGCTATCCGCACACCGTCGAGAACGTGCTGCCGTACGCCCGGATCGCGGGCCAACTGGCCGTCGCCGACCTGGATTTGGTGGAGGAGTACGAGACGCCGGCCGAGCAGGTGGAGGCCGCGGTGGCGCTGACCGTACTGCTCGAACCGGTCCTGCTGAGCCTGCGGCGGCTGGCGGAGGCGGAGGAATCACACCGCCGGTTCAGAGGCGACTCCTCGTGACGCCGGGCCCCGTGGCGCGTGGGGCCCTCCCATGCGAAGAGGCCCTTCCCCGACTGGGGAAGGGCCTCTTCGTCGCGTACCCCCGACCGGATTCGAACCGGCGCTACCGCCTTGAGAGGGCGGCGTGCTAGGCCGCTACACAACGGGGGCTTGCACTTGCAGAACCACAGGCTGACCTGCGATTTCGCGCTGGGCTACCAGGACTCGAACCTAGACTAAATGAACCAGAATCACTCGTGCTGCCAATTACACCATAGCCCATGGTGGTATAGACCAGTACCCCCGACCGGATTCGAACCGGCGCTACCGCCTTGAGAGGGCGGCGTGCTAGGCCGCTACACAACGGGGGCCTGATACTGCATGATCAAGAGACCTCGGGAGGTCTCTTGCTGGGCTACCAGGACTCGAACCTAGACTAACTGAACCAGAATCAGTCGTGCTGCCAATTACACCATAGCCCACCGGAACGCAACCCCCGCCAGGGGTTTTGTTCGGCTTGCGCTTCCCGGCCCGGCCTTTCGGCCCTGCCCGGGCGGCGCAGAAAGAACATTACCCGAAGGTGGACGACGCTCCAAAACCGATAAGGCCGCGCACCAGCCCGGGCAGCTCGGCGAGCCCGCCGATCCGTGTCACCCCGTCCGGCACCGCACCCTCCGTACCGGCCCGGTCCACCCAGATCGCGCCCAGCCCGGCGTCGCGCGCGCCGATCGCGTCCACGTCCAGCTTGTCCCCCACGTAGACCACCCGCTCCGGCGCCAGCCCCAGCGCGTCACAGGCCGCCAGGAACGCCCCCGCCGCCGGCTTCGCGTGCCCCAGCTCGTCGGCGCACAGCACCACCTCGAAGTGCTCGCGTATGCCGAGCGCCCGCAGCTTGCGGTCCTGGTTGGCGACGGACGAATTCGACAGCACCCCCTGCCGGGCCAGCGGCGCCACGTCCGTCAGCGCCTGCACGGAATCCGGAAAGAGCGCCCAGGCCGCCTCGTACAGCGCGACGTACCGCCCGAACCAGGCGTCCGCCTCGTCATCACTCAGCACCGTCCCGAGGAAGGCCCGCGCCCGCTCCCTACGATGCTCCAGGAACCCCACCTCCCCGGCCAGAAACCGCCCGAAGGCGACCTCCATGCACTCCCGCCACCGCCCGAGCGCGCACTCGGCGTCCGCGTACCGCCCGAGCAGCCCCTCCGCCTCGATGTGCCGCAGGGCTCCCACGCGGTCCGACCCCGTGTAGTCGAAGAGGGTGTCGTCCACGTCCCAGAGGACGGCCTCGATGGTCATGAAACCGACGGTACCCGGACGGGCCGCGCGAGCACCCGAGTTTTCGCCCTGCTCACGTCAAGGCCATGGCATGCTGTCGCCCTGCCAGGGCGCCCTTCGCGCCCGGCAGGAATCCAACGGGGAGTGATCGACACAGTGATCGACATGAAGCGCGCCGCCGTGGTGGGCCTGGCCGTGGCCGGCCTGGGACTCGGCAGCCTGGTGACCGCCGCACCGGCGTCCGCGAACGGTACGGCGCCCGCGTGCGTGAAGCGCAACGTCTACACCGTGGTGGGCCGCTACTGGGAGGCGCGCGTCCAGAACACCTGCGGCAAGAAAATGCGCGTCCGCGTGGTCGGCTCGTTCGGCCCGTTCGACTGCCACACCCTCGCGAACGGCGCCAGCTACCGCCACCACAGCGAGTGGGGCAAGTACAAGCGCGTCGAGGTGTGCTGAGGCGCGCTCGCGCGCCGAAGGTCCGAAGGTGACGTGAGGCCCGGCGGGCGGGGTTCGGCCCGCCGGGGCCCTGCGCGCTTAGCGGTTACGTAGGGGAGGGCGACACCCCGCGTCCCTTGACCGTGGCGAGGAACCGGCAACGCCGGACAGTTCACACCCTCGTTGCCGTACGAGGACTCCCGCCAGACCAGGCGGGACGCACTGAACCTCACCTCTCCACTCAGCGGGCCCGGTCAGTCCTGTTCGCGAGCCCGGGACCAAAGTCCCGGCTGCCATGCCCATCACTTGGGCCTCATCGACAGCCGGCCCAGCCGTACGGCTCACAAGCTCTAGGACCAAAGCCCCGACTTCCGGGGTAATCACCTGTTCAACCTTTGCTGGCCGAACCGCATATGCCAGGCTCACGGTCACTACTCCTGGCATATGCCAACCACAGTGGCGCCAGAGCCTTGTGAATCTGCCTACGAAGGGTCTTCATGAACCACCGCCAGCGCATAGCCAGCACCATCCTCGTCACCATCAGCGCGACCGCACTCACACTCGGGGTCGCCCCCGCCGCCTTCGCCGGTGACATCCCTTCCCCGGCCGAGCAGACCGCGGCCTTGGTCGAGAAGGCCACCGGCACCACCGACATCGCTCTGACCCCAGCCCCTGGCACCACGATCCCCCAGCGTTCCACCGGGGACGCCAAGGCCGGCACCGCGACGGGTGACGCCGTATCCATCGCCCTTCCCGGCACCAAGAACGTCACCGGCGCCAAGGCCGGCAAGAACACCACCGTCTACCCCGGCGCAGCCGAGGCCACCGACCTCGCCGTCCAGCCCACCACCGACGGCGGCATTCGCGCCCTGGCCGTCCTCAAGGACGTCACCGCCCCGCGCGAACAGCGCTACGACGTCGGCCTTCCCGCCGGCGCCCGCCTGGTCATGCTCGACAACGGCGCGGTCGCCGCCATCGCCAAGAACGGCACCTTCCTCGGCGGTTTCACCACCCCCTGGGCCAAGGACGCCAACGGCAAGCCCGTACCCACCAGCTACCGCGTCGACGGCAACACCCTCGTCCAGTCGGTACGGATCGCGGACTCCACGGCATTCCCCGTCGTCGCCGACCCCAAGTGGCTGAACGATGCGGCCAAGGGAACGGCCGCCGGCCTGGTCGGCGGATGTGCGGCCGGCGCCCTCGCCGGGGGAGTCGGGTGCCTCCCCGGAGCTGTCGCATCAGGTGTGGCCGGTGGCGTCGCCGGGGCGATCAGCGGCCTTTTCAGCTGACAGCCGTTGCCTTCTTCCCTCGATCCCGGACGACATGGCCTGTGAGGAGCACCGACATGACAGACGGCACGGAGAGTCGGCACCCCAGCGCTGAGCGGACCGTCTCGCTCGCGGTGTTGTGCGGACTGGGAGTGATCCTCGGCCTCAGCCTGGGCGACCAGTCCTTTGTAGCCAGCGTCCTGTGGGGCCTGGCCGGAGGGATCATCGCGGCACCAGTACTCATGGGCGCCACCCGAGTCGCCCGATACGTGGCCAAGCGGCGATCCACACGCTGACCCGATCGAGACCGGGCCGCACCTCACATCAGCCGAGGCAGATGCCAGGAGTGGACCGGTCTCGATCGGGTCAGCGACAAACCCTGGCTAGGACATGCCATCCGCACCGCTCCCCTTGAGCACCGCCAGCAAGGCGGCCAGCTCACCACGGGTGGCCGCCAGGATCACATCCGGATCATCGCTCTCCCGGAGGCGCACGGTGCCGTCGGGGGCGGCGGCGATGTTCACGCAATTCACCGCCGCGTTGCTGTACGAGGACTTCTGCCAGGTCAGACGGGACATGCTGGGCTTCACCCCTTCGCGATTCGTTCCACACCGCTCTCTTTGATGACCGTCACGAACGCAGCCAGCCCTTCGCGGGCGATCGACAGAACCACCTCCGGCTCGTCGCTCTCCCGCATCCGGAGGCTGCCGTCGGGGGCAGTCGCGACGTAGAGGCAATTGGCCCCAGCGTTGCTGTAGGAAGACTTCTGCCACTGATAGGTGCACATCGTCAGGCCACTCACAGACTCTTGGCGATCTTGTGGATGAACGCGCGGCTTTCGGCAGGGCTGAGGGCGCAGCGCTCCATACGGTCCAGCACTGTCCGGTACCGAGCAAGCTGTGCCTGCGCATAGAGGAACTCGCAACCGTGATCGGAGTCCAGCAGAACCGTGTCGAGCTGCGGCATCGGCCCGCATGCGTAGGTGATCGGTTGACCGGCCGCGGGAAAGTCAGCGCGCTCGAAGGGAATCGTCAGGACGGTCACGTTGTCCTGCTCCCCCATCTCGATCAGGTGATGCAGTTGGGCCCGCACCACCTCCGCGCCGCCGATCCCCATGCGTAGCGCGGCCTCGTGGATGATCGCCGTGTAGGGCGTGGGTGACTTCCCGCCCAGAACGCCTTGGCGTCTGACGCGGAAAGCGACGTGGTGCTCGATCTCGTACGGGCGGAGGGTGGGCACGTAATGGCCGTACGACACGCGAGCGTGCTCTGCCGTTTGCAAGAGGCCGGGCATGGCCACCACAACGGCGACCCTCACCGCCCTGGCCTCGTGTTCCATCTCCGCGACCTCGACCAATGAAGCGGGCAGTAGCTCCCGGTACTCGTCCCACCAACCGCGCCCCCTGCGCCCCGTCATACTTCCCAAGGCTTCGACGAGCGCGACGTCATCACACGCGTAGCTGCGAGCTATGGCCCATACCCGGTCCGCACTCACCCCGTACCGCCCGGCCTCGATCATGCTCATGCGGGCCTGCTGGATGCCGACCCTAGCCGCGGCCTCCGTAGATGTCAGCCCGGCCTGCTCCCGCAGTTTGCGCAGTTCGGCGCCCAGGCGGCGCTGCCGCAATGTCGGCGGCATAGCTGTCGCCAAGGGACCCCCTCTCGGTGCACGCGTGTGCAAGACGTACCCCACACCAGTGAAATCCCAATGACTATCAGCTTCTTCGAGATAGAGCTATCACGAAGTGGCTAACGTTGAGTCATCAACTCCTAGCGATGACAGGAGACTTCACATGACCACCGTATCCCCACCCCCGTCCCTCCCCGACCCACCTGACGGCTTCGGCCAAGAGGTCCAGGACCTGGTCGACGCCACCGCGCCCCGCCTCTTCGCCGTAGTCGAGGAGTTCGGCATCTGCGGCATGCGGGACGCCCGCGTCGCCGCCTGGGGGCTCGCCTATGAGGACGGGCGGGCGGATGTCGCCGCCGTGGGCTCCGGTTTCCGGATGTCGGTGGCGGCGCCGGAGCGGGCGGCACGGTTCGTGTCGATGCGGCCGGGGAGTCTCGGGAGCGTCGTCTGGCCGGGGGCATGAGGGCCCGGCCGAACGGACCGATCCGACCATCGCCGGACACCATCCGTCCGTCGGGGCACGGAAGCCCTGATTTCCTGGATGCGCGCCCCGGCGCCGCCTACCGTGAGTCCCGCCCTGCCTATACGTACCGGAGGTCGCCGGCCATGGACAGAGAGATCGAAGTGGATCGGGACGCCTGCGAGCGGACTCCGGACGCGATCCGTACGGCGTTGCAGCGGCGCCCGGACTGGCTCCAGTACTTCGAGCAGGACTGGCTCAGCGCGGCGGCGGAGTTCGACCGGGCGGAGCTGGACCGGGTGGTCGACAAGTGGTTCCCCTTCGCCTGTGCGTGCGCGACGCCCGGCTACCTGGATCAGGTGGAGCAGATGGCCAAGCGCCTGGCGGAGGGGGACACGGAAGGCATGGTCTTCCGGGACGCCGAGGGCAACGCGTACGACGCCGAGAACAATCCGATCGACGTCGGCAGGTGTCCATGACCGCTTACGTCATCAGGTACGCGGACCGCGCCGCACGGTGCAAGGCAGCCCTGGGCGCCGCGCAGCGGGCCTCCCTGGAGGAGCTGGAGAAACGGCTCAGCCTGAACCCGTTCGGCGCGCCCGCCAAGAGCCATCGGGACAACAGTTGGTCGGCCACCTTCGAGGGCGGCTTCATCCAGTACGTGGTGTCCAACACGCACGTCGTGATCAACGTCATCGACCTCGTGGCCGCGTGACCCGGCCCCACCACACACGCCACGCCGAAGGGGCGGCCACCGATACCCGGTGGCCGCCCCTTCGGCGTACGACGTGAAGCCGCGCGGTTACGCGCCCAGCTTCGCCAGTGCCGCGTCGATGCGCGCCAGCGTGCGCTCCTTGCCCAGGATTTCCAGGGACTCGAAGAGCGGGAGGCCGACCGTGCGGCCCGTCACGGCCACGCGGACCGGGGCCTGGGCCTTGCCGAGCTTGAGGCCGTGGGCCTCGCCGGCGGCCAGGACGGCCTCCTTGAGGGAGTCGGGGCTGGACCAGTCGGCGCCGGTCAGCTTCTCGCGAGCCGTGGTGAGCAGAGCCACCGGGTCGCCCTTCATCGCCTTGGTCCAGGACGCCTCGTCCTCGACCGGCTCCTTGCGGAAGAGGAAGTCGACGTTGGCGGTGATGTCGGAGAGGACCGTGAGGCGGGTCTGCGCGTGCGGGGCGATGGCCTGCCAGGCGGTCTCGTCGAAGTCGGCCGGGTCCCAGTTGGCGTGGGGGGCCTGGAGCCAGGGGCGGCAGGCTTCGGCGAACGCCTCGGGGGCGAGACGGCGGATGTGGTCGGCGTTGATCGCCTCGGCCTTCTTCAGGTCGAAGCGGGCCGGGTTGGCGTTGACGTCGGCGATGTCGAAGGCCGCGACCATCTCGTCGATGCTGAAGACGTCCTGGTCGGCGGAGAAGGACCAGCCGAGGAGGGAGAGGTAGTTCAGGAGGCCTTCCGGGAGGAAGCCGCGCTCGCGGTACAGGTTCAGGGACGCCTGCGGGTCGCGCTTGGAGAGCTTCTTGTTGCCCTCGCCCATGACGTAGGGGAGGTGGCCGAAGTGGGGGACGTACTTGGCGACGCCCAGCTCGATCAGGGCCTTGTAGAGGGCCACCTGGCGGGGGGTGGAGGAGAGCAGGTCCTCGCCGCGCAGGACGTGGGTGATCTCCATCAGGGCGTCGTCGACCGGGTTCACCAGGGTGTACAGCGGCGCGCCGTTGGCGCGGAGGATGCCGTAGTCGGGGACGTTCTCCGGGGTGAAGGTCAGCTCGCCGCGGACCAGGTCCGTGAAGGTGATCGGCTCGTCCGGCATCCGGAAGCGGACGATCGGCTCGCGGCCCTCGGCCTCGTACCCGGTGATCTCGTCGGCCGTCAGGGCGCGGCACTTGCCGTCGTACCCGGAGGGCTTGCCGGCGGCGCGGGCAGCCTCGCGGCGGGCGTCCAGCTCCTCGGTGGAGCAGTAGCACTTGTACGCGTGGCCGGCGTCCAGCAGCTTCTGCGCGATCTCCTTGTAGAGGTCCATGCGCTGCGACTGCCGGTACGGCGCGTGGGGGCCGCCGATCTCGGGGCCCTCGTCCCAGTCCAGGCCCAGCCAGCGCATCGAGTCGAGCAGCTGGTTGTAGGACTCCTCGGAGTCGCGGGCCGCGTCGGTGTCCTCGATGCGGAAGACCATGGTGCCCTGGGTGTGCCGGGCGTAGGCCCAGTTGAACAGGGCGGTGCGGACCAGGCCCACGTGGGGGTTGCCGGTCGGGGAGGGACAGAAACGGACGCGGACGGGGGTCGCGTTAGCCACGCTTGATCACCTTGTTGGTGAGAGTGCCGATGCCTTCGATGTGGACGGCGACCTCGTCGCCGTCCTGGAGGGGGCCGACCCCGGCCGGGGTGCCCGTGAGGACGACGTCGCCGGGGAGCAGCGTCATCGCCTCGGTGATGTGCACGATCAGGTCCTCGACGGAGCGGACCATCTCGCTGGTGCGGCCGAGCTGGCGCTGCTCGCCGTTGACGGTGCACATGATGGTCAGGTCGCTGGGGTCCAGCTCGGTCTCGACCCAGGGGCCGAGCGGGCAGGAGGTGTCGAAGCCCTTGGCCCGTGCCCACTGCGCCTCGCGCTTCTGCACGTCGCGGGCGGTGATGTCGTTGGCGCAGGTGTAGCCGAGGATCACGTCCTTGGCGCGCTCGCGGGGGACCTCGCGGCACATGCGGCCGATGACGACGGCGAGCTCCGCCTCGTGGTGCACCTCCTGGGAGAAGGAGGGGTACACGACGGGGTCGCCGGGGCCGACCACCGAGGTGGAGGGCTTGAAGAAGGTGACCGGCACGTCCGGGACCTCGTTGCCCAGCTCGCGCGCGTGTTCGGCGTAGTTGCGGCCGACCGCGACGACCTTGTTGGGCAGGACCGGGGGCAGCAGGCGGACCTTGTCGAGGGGGACCTTGTGACCCGAGCGCTCGAATTCCGCGAAGGGGTGTCCCTTGATGACGTCGATGTCGTCGCCGTCGAGGACGCCGAAGCCGACGTTGCCGTCGATGGAGAATCTGGCGATGCGCACGGGTTGCCGCTGCCCCTCATAGATCACTGGCCGGAGTTGACACTCCAGGCTATCGCGGGGGGCGCGGCGGGCCCGCTTGCCCCGGGGTCAGACGGCCGTGTCCTGCGCGGACACGGTCTGCGCGGACACGGTCTGCGCGGCGGCGGCCTGCGCGGGCACGGTCTGCGGCGCGGGGGCGTCCATGAGGACGGTGCGGCGGGGGTTGGCGGTCTGGGTGGGCAGCTCGACGGCGTGCTCCGGGGCCTCGGCCGCGGCGCTCTGGAGGTCGTCGGCGTCCTTGAGGTGGGCGAGGGTGGTGCGCCGCGGGTTGGCTATGTTGCGGAACATCATCGTGGTCTTCACTGCTTCATGCCTCGCGTGGGGTCGGGGAGCAAGGCCGCTGCCCCGCGTCCGGAGGATTGCGGCCTTGTCATTTCGGGCAACTGTGTAAAGCGTCAGGCTATGCGCGCTATTCCCCGAGCGACTCCGGGAAAGTCGACACGCCGCCTGTGAGTTTGCTCACGAAGTGTGTGACAAATGCCGCATTTCTCATGATCAACATCCAGGGGCGAAACGGACATTGCTGGATTGAAGCCCATGTTCCGCTCCCGATCACCGCACCTGGGACAGGAGGTGCCCGCGGGTGACTCGCGGGCATTAGTCCGTTATCGACAGCGTCACTCTCTACGTGTTGTGACGTGTTCCGTACATTGCGTCACGCTTGTCACAGGGGACGGCACCGCCCTTGTTGGAGATCCGGCACTGTGCTGGAATTCCACGGACCGCCGCAGGTTTCAGCCGGACGGCGCGCAGGGGGCGCAGCGAAGCGCCGCGCGGTGGTGCCGCTCTCTCGGCCAGAGAGGGCAGCTCGCCGGTCACTCACGACCGCCACACGGGGGCCGCGGTCCCCTACGACTCGACAACCGTCCCGCCGTTCACGCGGAGGGACGCCTGGTCCAGAGGTTGCGACGCTAGTGCAGGGACGTTTCAAGAGGGACGGGTCTCCCCAGGCCCGCCAGGGCCAAGGGGAAGCTGCGGCGGACCCGGAGCTGCGCGGCGGAAGTGACCGCGCCGCCTCGCCCCAGCATGGCCAGGGCCCCGGCCCGGCGGCCGGGGGTGACTCCGCCGACGGCGGCTCGCCCAAACCGTCGAAGGGCGCCAAGGAGCCGAGCGGCCCCGGCGCGCGAATAGCCATGCGCAACTGGCGCATCAGCACCCGCCTGGTCTCCCTGCTGGCGCTCCCCGTCATCGCCGCGACCACGCTGGGCGGCATGCGCATCAACACGTCGCTGGAGAACATCGACCAGCTCGACAAGATGCAGCTGCTCACCGAGATGACGCGGCAGGCCACCGAGCTGGCCGACGCCCTCCAGACGGAGCGGGACAAGTCGGCGGGTCCGATCGCCGGCACCGGCAACGTCAAGGACGACGCCAGCGTCGTCGCCCCGCGTGAGGCGACCGACCGGGCCAAGCAGGCGTTCAACAAGGCCACCGGAGACGTCCAGCGCGACGACCCGACGATGGCCGGCGTGCAGGCGACCCTGCTGGACATCGGGCGCCAGCTGAACACCCTCAACGAGATCCGCAACAACGCGTACAAGGACGGCGACAACGCCGCCCGTACGGTCAGCAGCTACAACCAGCTGATCACCTCGCTGCTCGCGCTGTCCCAGGACATGGCCCAGGCGACCAGCAACCCGGAGATGATCCGCAGCACCCGTGCGCTCGCGGCGTTCTCCTCCGCCAAGGAATACGCGTCGATGCAGCGCGCGCTGGTCAGTGCCGGCCTCGCGCACAAGGGCAGCCCGCAGCTGTCCTCCAACGACCGGCTGGCCGGCCGTACCGCCGAGGACAACGAGAAGGCGGCCCGCGACCGCTTCTCGCAGATCTACACCGGCGCCACCGACCTCACCAAGGGTCTGGACGGCAACAACGACGACATCAAGGCGGCCGTCGCCTTCGCGCACCGGGCCTTCGCCAGCGACGGCGGTATCCACAGCGAGGACTACAAGTACCTCGACTGGTACGACACGGACACCGTCAAGATCGACGAGATGGGCCGTATCGAGAGCTCGCTGCTCTCGCAGATGGAGCAGAAGTCCCGCGAGCTGCGCAACGAGGCGACCCAGGAGGCCATCCTCAGCGGTGCGCTGATCCTGCTGGTCCTCGGCATCTCGCTGGTCGGCGCGTTCGTCGTGTCCCGGTCCATGGTGCGTTCGCTGCGCCGTCTTCAGGACACCGCGCAGAAGGTCTCCCAGGAGCGCCTGCCCGAGCTGGTCAAGCAGCTGTCCGAGGCGGACCCGCAGGACGTGGACACCTCCGTGGAGTCCGTCGGCGTGCACAGCCGGGACGAGATCGGCAAAGTGGCCGCGGCCTTCGACGACGTGCACCGCGAAGCCGTCCGCCTGGCGTCCGAGCAGGCGCTGCTGCGGGGCAACGTCAACGCGATGTTCACCAACCTCTCGCGCCGCAGCCAGGGCCTCATCCAGCGCCAGCTCTCGCTCATCTCCGAACTGGAGTCCCGCGAGGCCGACCCGGACCAGCTCTCCTCGCTGTTCAAGCTGGACCACCTCGCGACCCGTATGCGCCGTAACGGTGAGAACCTCCTCGTCCTCGCGGGCGAGGAGCCGGGCCGCCGCTGGACGCGCCCGGTCCCGCTGGTCGACGTGCTGCGCGCCGCCGCGTCCGAGGTGGAGCAGTACGAGCGCATCGAACTGAGCGCCGTACCGCAGACCGAGGTCGCCGGCCGGGTCGTCAACGACCTCGTGCACCTGCTCGCCGAGCTGCTGGAGAACGCCACCTCGTTCTCCTCCCCGCAGACCAAGGTCAAGGTCACCGGTCACGCGCTGCCCGACGGCCGCGTGCTGGTCGAGATCCACGACACCGGTATCGGCCTGTCCCCCGAGGACCTGTCCGCGATCAACGAGCGGCTGGCCAGCCCGCCGACGGTGGACGTCTCGGTCTCCCGCCGCATGGGTCTGTTCGTGGTCGGCCGCCTGTCGCTGCGGCACGGCATCCGCATCCAGCTGCGGCCGTCCGACTCGGGCGGTACGACGGCGCTGGTCATGCTGCCGGTCGACGTCGCCCAGGGCGGCAAGAAGCCGCAGCCGGGCGGCAAGGGCGGGCCGGGTGCCGGTGCCGTCGAAGGCGCCCCCGCGCCCCACACCCCGAACGCCTCCGCCAACCGCCTCGCCGGTCTGCAGCCGCGCGGCCAGGTCGGCGCGGGCGGCGTGCGTCCGGCGCTGCCGGGCCGCGGCGGTCCGGGTGGCCAGGGCGGTCCGGGTGCCGGTGCGTTCGGCGCGCCCGCCGGCCGTACGGGCAACCCGCCCGCCGGGCCCTCCAGGAGCACCCCGAACACCGGCCAGCTGAGCGACGGTCGTCCGGCGCTGCCGACCCGTGGCACGCCGGCCGGTGCGAACACGGGCGCCGGTGCCGGTGACACTTCGCAGATGCCGACGGTCGCTCCCCCGACGGGCGCGCCCCGGCGTGACGAGCGCGCGGAGCTGCCGCAGCGCGGCCCGGCCGGTGAGCTGACCGGCGGCGCGGACGCCGCCGGCGGCCCGTCGCAGCCGAACACCACGAGCTGGGGTGCCCGCCGTGAGCGCGGCGCCTCGGACGACTGGCCGATGACGCCCCGCCAGGAGCAGGACCGGCCGCGCGGCCACGAGGAGCCGGAGACCACCGGCGGCTTCGCCCGCCCGGCGGCCGGCGGCCCCGGTGACACGGCGGAGTTCGCCCGTCCCGACTTCGACGCCCCGCCGCCCGGCGCGGACGGCGGCCGGACCGGCCGCGGTCCCGGCGACACCGGCGAGTTCGCCCGTCCCGACACCGGCGAGGCCGTCCGCCCGGACGCCTTCGGTTCCGGCGCGCCGCAGCGCGACGACCAGGCGACCGGTCAGTACGAGCTGCCCGCCGACCTGCGCGGCGAGTCGCCGCAGGGCCCCGGCGACACCGGGCAGTTCGCCCGCCCGGACGACGGGCGCGGCGGTTTCGGCGAGTACGGCGACACCGCGTACGGGGCCAACGGTCAGGACGCGGCCGCGGGCAGCGCCTTCGCGGGCGGTGGTGCCTTCGAGGGCGGCAACGCCTTCGGCGGCGCGCCGCAGCAGGGTGCCGGTACCACCGGCGAGTTCGCCCTCCCCGACGGCCTGCGGGACGGATCGCAGCAGGGCACCGGCGAGTTCGCGGTGCCGCCGCAGGAGCGGCAGCGCCAGGACGGCGGCTCCGGTGACCTGCTCGGCGGCGGTTCGCCCGCCGGTCCCGGTGACGGCCGTACGCCGATCTTCGACACCATCGAGTCCAACTGGTTCAGCCACCCGGCGTCCGCCGCGGCCGGCGTGCCGCAGCAGGCCGCCGACGAGCCCTCGGCCCCGTCGGCCGAGCACTCCGAGGCACCGCCGCTGCCGCGCCGCGAGCCCGGTGCCGCCGCCGGCGGCGCGTCCGCCGGTACGTCCGGCTCGCTCTTCGACGGTGCTGCCGCCGACGGCCGCGCCCAGGGTGAGCAGGGCCAGTGGCGTGCCTCGCCCAACGACGAGCGCTGGCGGCAGGCGGAGCAGATCCGCCAGCCCGCCGCGGGCGGCGTCACCACCTCCGGGCTGCCCCGCCGGGTGCCGCGCGCCAACCTGGTCGCCGGCACCGCGCAGCAGCAGTCCCACCAGACCGGTCCGCAGGTCTCGCGTGCGCCCGACGACGTGCGCGGCCGTCTGACCAATCTTCGTCGGGGTATCCAGCAAGGCCGTTACCGGGCCGAGGAGAACGCCTCCACCGGCAACCACGGCATTGTCGACCCCACTCACCAGCAGGAGCGTTAGTTGAGTCCGATGAGCCAGGCGGCGCAGAATCTGAACTGGTTGATCACCAACTTCGTGGACAACACCCCCGGTGTGTCCCACACGGTGGTGGTCTCCGCGGACGGACTGCTCCTCGCCATGTCCGACGGCTTTCCCCGCGACCGCGCCGATCAGTTGGCGGCGGTGGCCTCGGGGCTGACCTCGCTGACCTCCGGTGCGTCCCGCATCTTCGAGGGCGGCGTGGTCAACCAGACCGTGGTGGAGATGGAGCGCGGTTTCCTCTTCATCATGTCCGTCTCCGACGGATCGTCGCTGGCCGTACTGGCGCACCCCGAGTGCGACATCGGCCTCGTCGGTTACGAGATGGCCCTGCTGGTCGACCGCGCGGGCACCGTGCTGACGCCCGACCTGCGCGCCGAACTCCAGGGCAGCCTGCTGCACTGAGTCCCGCCGAACGTCACGACCCGACCCACCGACCACCGTGCCGCACCCCCCACCGGCCCAACCCGACGACAGTCAGTTGTCCCGTCCGGAGGACCCCATGACCCCGCCACCTGCCTCGCCCGGCCCGTACGGCGCCTACAGCCAAGCGCCGTACGGGGGCGAAGGTGACCAGCCGCTGGTCCGCCCGTACGCCATGACCGGGGGACGGACCCGGCCGCGCTACCAGCTCGCCATCGAGGCGCTGGTCAGCACGACCGCCGACCCGTCCCAGCTGCCCGGCCTGCTGCCGGAGCACCAGCGCATCTGCCATCTGACCCGCGAGGTGAAGTCGGTCGCCGAGATCTCGGCGCTGCTGCACATCCCGCTGGGCGTGGCCCGGATCCTGGTCGCGGACCTGGCGGAGGCCGGCATGGTGGCGATCCACCAGCCGGGCGGCAGTGGCGAGGCCGGCGGTACGCCCGACGTGACGCTGCTGGAAAGGGTGCTCAGTGGACTTCGCAAGCTCTGACGGCGCCGCGGCCGCCGCTCAGGGCGGCAGATCCACCACCTCGGCGAAGATCGTGGTGGCGGGCGGCTTCGGCGTGGGCAAGACCACGTTCGTCGGGGCCGTCTCGGAGATCAACCCGCTGCGTACGGAGGCCGTGATGACCTCCGCCTCGGCGGGGATCGACGACCTGAGCCACGTCCAGGACAAGACCACCACCACGGTGGCGATGGACTTCGGCCGCATCACCCTGGACCAGGACCTGATCCTGTACCTCTTCGGTACGCCCGGTCAGGACCGCTTCTGGTTCATGTGGGACGACCTGGTCCGCGGCGCCATCGGCGCGGTCGTCCTGGTCGACACCCGGCGCCTCGCCGACTGCTTCGCCGCGGTCGACTACTTCGAGAACAGCGGCCTGCCCTTCGTCATCGCCCTCAACGGCTTCGACGGACACCAGCCGTACACGCCGGAAGAGGTCCGCGAGGCCCTCCAGATCGGCCCCGACGCACCGATCATCACCACCGACGCCCGCCACCGCAGCGAGGCCAAGAGCGCCCTCATCACCCTGGTCGAGCACGCTCTCATGGCCCGCCTGCGCTGACCGGCCCGGCCCGCGGCGACCACGCGCGAAGCCCCCGTACCTCTCGGTGCGGGGGCTTCGCGCTGCGAGGGGGCGGGTTACCGGTTCAGGTGGCCGGCGGTGGCGGTGAGCAGCAGCGCCAGTGAGGTCGCTCCCGGGTCCGGGTGGCCGTGGCCCAGCGGCCCCATCCGGGCGGCGCGGCCGCGCGACGGGGTGAGGTCCGCGGTGGCGGCCGCGGCGCGGGTGGCGGACTGGGCGGCCGCCTTCCAGGCGCCGGGCAGGGGTTCGTCGGCGCGGGCGTGGAGTTCGGCGCGGAACGGGTCCAGCGCGTCGAGCATGGTCTTGTCCCCGACCCGGGCGCCGCCCAGCTCCGAGAGGGCCCGCTGCGCGGCATCGGCGGCGTCCGCGAGCAGGGCGGTGGAGTAGCCGCCGGCGCGGGTGAGGACGGCGCCGGTCTCGGCGAGCAGCGTGCCGTACAGGGCGCCGGACGCGCCGCCCGAGGCGTCGGCCAGGGCGAGACCGGCGGCCAGCAGCGCGGCGCCCGCCGAGCGGGGATCGGCGGGCGGCCCCGGTTCTGCCGCACGGGCCGCGCCGACGGCGGCGCGCAGGCCCCGGACGATGCCGATGCCGTGGTCGCCGTCCCCGGCGACGGCGTCCAGGCGGCCCAGCTCGTCCTCGTGGGCGGCGATCAGGTCGAGGGCGGCCTGGAGGGCCGCGGTGGCGGGGAGGTCGGTGGTGAGGGCGTCCACGGCGCCCGAGGGAGCGGCCGCAGGTGCGGCTGAGGCGGCGGCCTGTGCGGGTACGGACGGGCGGAGGTCGGCGGCCTCCGGGTGCTCGCCCGGGAGGCTGCGGAAGGCGGGGGTGTCGCAGGGCGCGTCGTAGAGCGCGGCGAGTTCGTCGTCCAGGAGCATGACGGACAGGGAGACGCCCGCCATGTCGAAGGACGTGACGAACTCGCCGACCTCCGGGCGGTGCGGGCGCAGTCCGGCGGCGCGCAGGCGGCGGTTGACCTGCCGGTAGACGACGAACATCTCCTCGTACTTGGTGCGGCCCAGGCCGTTGAGGAGGACGGCGGCCCGGCCGTCGTTCCCGGCGGGCGGCTCGGGGAGTTCCTGTAGGAGGTTGTCGACCAGCGCGTCGGCGAGTTCGGCGGCGGTGAGGTGGCGGGTGGTGCGCAGGCCGGGTTCGCCGTGGATGCCCATGCCGAGTTCGGTGGTGCCCGCGTCGACGATGAACAGCGGCTCGCCGGCGCCCGGGAGCGTACAGCCGGCGAACGCGGCGCCGAAGGTGCGGGTCATCGCGTTGGCGTGCTCGGCCGCGCGGGCGACGGCCGCCAGGTCGTCGCCGCGTTCGGCGGCCGCGCCGGCCACCTTGAAGACGAAGAAGTCGCCGGCCACCCCGCGCCGGTCGCGGGACGGGTCGGCCTCCCGGCCCGCGACCGGCGGCGGCCCGCTGGCGACGTCGTCGGTCACCAGGACCGTACGGACGTCGACGCCTTCGGCGGCCAGGCGGCGCGCGGCGAGGCCGAAGTGCATGACGTCCCCGGCGTAGTTGCCGTAGCTGAAGAGGACACCGGCGCCGCCGTCCGCGGCGCGTGCGGTGCGGTAGACCTGTTCGGCGCTGGGGCTGGCGAAGACGTCACCGACGGCCGCCGCGTCGGCGAGGCCGGGGCCGACGAGCCCGGCGAAGGCGGGGTAGTGACCGGAACCGCCGCCGATGACGACCGCGACCTTGCCGGGGCGCGGCGCGTGCCGTCCGACCACCCCGAACGTGTCCGGGACCCGGCGCACCGTGCGGGCGTAGGCGTCGGCCAGGCCCTCCAGCCAGTCCTCGCGGAAGGTTCCGGGGTCGTGGCCGGGGCCGGCTGCGGGGGTGGTGGTCATCGGGCTCACTCCTTTGTTTCGTCCCTGTTGGATTTAACACCCGGATCACATATCCGTCACCCCTTCTGGCGTAAATGGCAGCCCAAGGTGTGCGAAAGGCGCCTGAGAAAGGCCTGCATCACATCTTGCATGTGAAGTTCACAGGATTCATGCTGCTCGCATCACACCGCACGTACCGCCGGTGCGCCCCGCACGCCCCGCATGCACCGCACGCACCGCCGCATCGCACCGCACGGAGGCAGGCCATGGCCCCACCGAAGCTCCCGCTCCCCGACCGGCTCGGCATCCCGGGCCCGCTGGTCCTCGGCTATCTCGGCGTGCTGCTGTTCATGGTGGGCGACGGCGTGGAGTCGGGTTTCATCGCCCCGTACATGGCGGACCACGGCGCGGGCACCGAGGTGCACGCCTCGTACGTCATCACGGCGTACGGCGTGACCGTCATGCTCGCGTCCTGGCTGTCCGGCGCCCTGTCCGACCTGTGGGGGCCGCGCCGGGTGATGCAGCTGGGGCTGGCCGTGTGGGTCGTCTTCGACGTGCTCTTCCTGGCCTTCGCCCTGGGCCCGCAGAACTATCCCCTGATGCTGGTCTTCTACGGCCTGCGCGGCTTCGGCTACCCGCTCTTCGCCTTCGGCTTCCTCGTGTGGATCACCGCGACCGCGCCGACGGCCCGGATGGGCACCGCGGTCGGCTGGTTCTACGTCGCCTTCACCGGCGGCCTGCCCACCCTCGGCTCGCTCGTCGCGGGGGTCACCAACCCCTGGTTCGGCCAGTTCGGCACCCTGTGGGTGGCGCTCGGCATCATCGTCCTGGGCGGCGCCTGCTGTCTGCTCGGCGTCCCGGAGCGCACCGGGTACGCCCGGCTGGCGCCGCCGGAGGTGCGTCCGGTGCAGTCGCTGCTGTCCAGCCTGTCCATCGCGTGGACGCACCCGAAGGTCGCCGTCGGCTGCGTCGTGCGCGTCATCAACACGGCCCCGGAGTTCGGCTTCCTGGTCTTCCTGCCGGCCTTCTTCGGCTCGGAGCTGGGGTTCGGGCAGGGCCGCTGGCTGACCCTGCTGGCCGTCATCTACGGCACCAACGTGCTGTGCAACCTGCTCTTCGGCGCGATCGGCGACCGGATCGGCTGGCGGCGGACCATCGCCTCGTTCGGCGGCCTCGGCTGCGCGGTCACCACGCTGACGCTCTACTTCGTGCCGAAGGCCGTCGGCGGCAACTACCCGGCGGCGATCGCCATGGGCGTGCTGTACGGCATCACGCTGGCCGGATTCGTACCCATCTCGGCCCTGATCCCGGCCCTCGCGCCGGAGCACAAGGGCGGCGCGATGGCCCTGCTCAACCTGGGAGCGGGCGGCGCGGCCTTCGTCGGGCCGGCCATCGTCAGCGTCTTCCTCGGCCCGCTCGGCCCGGGCGGTGTCGTGATCGTCTTCGCGGCGCTGTACGTCGTCTCCGCCGCCCTGACGCTGTACCTCAAGGTGCCGGAGCGGCCGGAGGGCCCGGCGGAACCGGAGGGTCCGCGCACACCGGTGCACGCGGACCCCGGGGCCGTACGGGCCGCCGCCGACGCGGCTGCTACCTAGGACACTGCTTCCACGCGAAGTGGTACTTGGTGTTGATGCTGCCGTCGGTGGAGTCCATCGCCATGTAGCTGGTCAGCTTGGGGTCGGAGCCCTTGGCGTCCACCCGCAGCTCGGTGTTGATGTTGAAGTAACGCTTCTCGCCGCAGGGGGCGTAGACCAGCGCGTCGATCCCGGTCTCGTCCGAGGACTGCCAGTTGGCGTCGTACGGGCCGGTGAAGCGGTGGCTCTTGCGGGCCGTCTCTGAGCTGCCCTGGAAGTAGTAGCCCGCCTGTTCCAGGCCGACGGCGCCGGGCGCGAGCTGGGCGTAGCCGCGGTAGTCGGCCTTGGCGATCGCGTAGGTGAAGCCCTGGGGGACGTGGACGTTCAGCGCGATCTGACAGTTCTTGCGGGAGTCCGTGGGTCTGGTGTCCTTGCCCGCCTGGGCGAGGTATTCGCTGTACGTCACGGTGAACGCCGTGTTGTCGGGCGCGACGGCCACCGCGGCGCTGCCCGGCCGGCAGCCCGAGCCGTTGACGGTGGCGACCGTGATGGTGATCTGGCCGGTCGGCGGCGCCTCTTCGCCGTACCGGGGCGAGGCCTGTGCGGAGGCGGGGGACGCCGACCCGGCGAGGAGCAGCAGCGATGCCGCGGCGGCACCGACACCCAGTGTGCGGAGCATGGGCTTTCCTTCCGGTCGTCCTGCGATCGGCTCCCGGGGCCCGGGGGTGGACGCCGGGAGCGCAATGACGAGCGCATGTCAGCACGGGGATCACGGATTGGACAGCTCCCGGCCCCGGAGTCGGTGCGAACCTACGCCTTCTTTCGGCCGTCGCAGCAACGGCGTACGACCCGCGAAGAAAGCAGTCGGGCCCGGTACTCGGATCGAGTACCGGGCCCGGGTGACTTGCTGCTCAGCGCTGCCAGCTGCCGGCGCCGCGGAAGCCGTGCTGGCGCTCCAGCCGGCGCCAGCGCGCGGCGGTGGCGCGGCGGCGGCCCGGCGCGGCGGCCTCCGGGCGGTGGGCGGCGCGGGCGAGCAGGACGGCGGTCAGCGCCGCCAGCTCCTCCTCGCTGGCCTCGCCCTTCTCCACGCGGATGGGGCTGGTCTGAACGGGAGTGGTCACGTCGTTTCTCCGGTCTGCGAAAGGTCCGGTCGGGGAAGCCGGTCGGTGGGGCTGTCGTGCCGAGCCGGGCGGGCTTGCGCGCCTCTCGGAGGCGGGCTCGCGCGCCCTACTGGGGCGGGTTGCCGTGCTTGCGGGCGGGCAGGTCCGCGTGCTTGTTGCGGAGCATGTCCAGGGAGCGGATGAGCACCTCGCGGGTCTCGGCGGGGTCGATCACGTCGTCCACCAGGCCGCGCTCGGCCGCGTAGTACGGGTGCATCAGCTCGGACTTGTACTCCTTGACCATCCGCGCCCGCATCGCCTCGGGGTCGTCCGCCTCCGCGATCTGCTTGCGGAAGATGACGTTGGCGGCACCCTCGGCGCCCATCACCGCGATCTCGTTGGTGGGCCAGGCGTAGGTCAGGTCCGCGCCGATGGACTGCGAGTCCATGACGATGTACGCGCCGCCGTACGCCTTGCGCAGCACCACCGAGATCCGCGGCACCGTGGCGTTGCAGTACGCGTACAGCAGCTTCGCGCCGTGCCGGATGATGCCGCCGTGCTCCTGGTCCACGCCGGGCAGGAAGCCGGGCACGTCCAGCAGCGTGACGATCGGGATGTTGAACGCGTCGCACATCTGCACGAAGCGGGCGGCCTTCTCGGACGCCTCGATGTCCAGCACACCGGCCAGCGACTGCGGCTGGTTGGCGACCAGGCCGACGACCTCGCCGTCCATCCGGGCCAGCGCCACGATGATGTTGGTGGCCCAGCGCTCGTGGACCTCCAGGAACTCGCCGTCGTCGACCAGCTCCTCGATCACCGCGCGCATGTCGTAGGGGCGGTTGCCGTCGGCCGGCACCAGGTCCAGCAGCGTGTCACCGGAGCGGTCGGCGGGGTCCTCGCACGCCACCGACGGCGGGTTCTCCCGGTTGTTCGAGGGCAGCAGGGAGATGAGGTAGCGGACCTCTTCGAGGCAGGTCTGCTCGTCGTCGTAGGCGAAGTGGCACACGCCCGAGGTCTCGGCGTGCACGTCGGCGCCGCCCAGGCCGTTCTGGGTGATCTCCTCGCCGGTGACCGCGCGCACCACGTCCGGGCCGGTGATGAACATCTGCGAGGTCTCGCGGACCATGAACACGAAGTCGGTCAGGGCGGGGCTGTAGGCCGCGCCGCCCGCGCACGGGCCGAGCATCACGCTGATCTGCGGGATGACGCCGGACGCCTTGGTGTTGCGCTGGAAGATGCCGCCGTACCCGGCCAGCGCCGAGACGCCCTCCTGGATACGGGCGCCGGCGCCGTCGTTCAGGGAGACCAGCGGGGCACCGGCCGCGATGGCCATGTCCATGATCTTGTGGATCTTCGTGGCGTGCGCCTCGCCCAGCGCGCCGCCGAAGATCCGGAAGTCGTGGGCGTAGACGAACACGGTCCGGCCGTGCACGGTGCCCCAGCCGGTGATCACACCGTCGGTGTAGGGCTTCTTGGCCTCCAGGCCGAACCCGGTGGCCCGGTGCCGCCGCAGCGGCTCCACCTCCCGGAAGGAACCCTCGTCCAGCAGCAGCTCGATCCGCTCACGCGCGGTGAGCTTGCCCTTGGCGTGCTGCGCCTCGGTCGCCCGCTCGCTGGGGCCGCGCCGGGCCTGCTCGCGGATGGCGTGCAGCTCGGCGACCCGCCCGCGGGCGTCGTTCGCCTCGGCGGGCACATCTTCGACAGTGGTCATGTATCGACGGTACGTGGCCGGACCCTCCGGAACCGATGTCGGTTTCGTACAACGTCGGAAGCGATTTGGTGGGCAGGCAGGACAGAAGCGTCCTGCACGCGGCCTGCGTCGGCCCCCGTGCGCACGCCGGAGGGCCCCAGCGATATGTATGGGCCCGACAAAACGTGACGGTGCGGCGTTGTGGCAGTCCGCTGCTTGACCGGGCGCCGCGGCGCCTCGATCGGCGCGCCGGCGGCGCCGTGGCCAGGCAGAACGGCCGGTCAGCGCGGGGCGACCGTACAGGTGTGGGTGGTGCAGGCGGTGCCTGGAGTGACGCGCAGCCGGAGGGCCGGAGCGGTCGCCAGGACCGTGACGGAGGGGTCGGCGGCGAGCACCGCGCGGACCGGGCGGTCCCAGACCACCTCGAACGGCTTCCCGGTGCGCGGCGGCTCGGCCACGCACAGTGACGCCGTCCGGCCGCCGTGCCCCGCGTGCGCGGTCCGCGCCGGCCGCTCGCGCAGCAGCACGCTCGCGGGCGCCGAGACGGTCAGGCCGCCGGCCGACCCGGCCTGCCAGAAGGTGGCGGCGGTGAGCCCGAGCGAGGGGACGGCGACCGCCTGCCGTTCGCCGGTGTTGGCGAGGACGGTCAGCCAGTGGCGGTCGGCGGCCCGGGCGGCGAGGGCGCGCGGGCCCGCTCCGGGCATCAGCAGGTACGCGTACGTGGCGTCCGCCGGGTCGGTGCCGTGGTCGAGCCACAGGGTCAGATAGCGGCGGGTGAACGGTTCGGGCGAGCCGCCGGTGTTGATGTCGCTCCACGCGCCCGTCCGGATGTCGCGCAGCGCGTGCGGGACCGTTTCCGCACCACCGGGAACACGGGGGAAGACGTACCCGCCGTGCCCGGCCAGATGGATCCAGCGGGCGCGCGGGAAGGCGAGCGGGCGGCCGGGCGCGGCGGGCCGCCGCACACCGTCGACCGTCAGCACGGGCTTCCCCGACGCGCCCAGGTTGCGGTTGTCCACGACCGTCTCGGCGGGCACCCCGTCGCGGGAGGTGATGCCCGCGCCCAGGCAGATCACGCAGTCCGCGGCGAAGAACCACGACTTCTTGGCGCGCAGGGTGGAGGACAGGCCGCGCACGTCCTGCCCGGCCGCGGCGAACTCGCCGTCGGTGGTCCCGCCCACCCATCGCGCGGCGGGCTTGGGCAGGCCCCAGCCGCCGCCTTCGTTGTCGGCCAGCCGCTTGGCGGACACGGTGGTGCCGGGCAGGCGGTACGGGTCGACGGTGGGCCAGAAGGCGTCCGTGTACTGGTCGTTCGCGAAGTCCCGGCCCCACCAGTAGAGCATTCCGGCGCCGGTGTGCCAGCCGCGCGGGTGCTCGCCGTTGCCGTTCTCGTAGTACGTGATGCGGTCCGAGGCCATGGCGAGGCCCGCGGCCCAGCCGGGGCGGCGGTGCACGGCCCGGTCCATGGCCGGGAAGAGCCGGTGGCCGACCGGCTCCGGGGCGACCGGGCCGCCGTCGTCCGCGAGCCCCTTGAGGCGGGCGAGGTCGGCGATCTCGTACTGCCGGTCGGCGAGCACCGGGTAGCTGGTGTCGCGCCGGATCCAGCCCCGGACCATCGCCTGCCAGCGCTCCCGCTCCCGCGCGGTCGCCGCCTCCGCCAGGAGGGCGACGGCGGCGACCAGGGCGTGTCCATGGAAGTGGTCACTGCGCATCACCCGGCGCTCGTCGGCCCGCAGGTAGCCGCGGCTGACGGCGCGCCCGTTGACGCTGTCCATCGTCAGGCCGTTGTAGAGCAGGGGCGCGTAGGCGTGTTCCACGCTGTCGAAGATGATCTGGCGTTGCGGGTCGGTGACGGCCCAGTCGGTCCCGGCGAGCAGGGTGAAGAGGCGGCCGAGTCCGTCGAGGAGGACGAAGCCGTAGGTGCCGGAGTAGGCGACCCAGGTGTGCTGGACGAAGGAGCCGTCGGCGTACAGGCCGTCGCCCTTGGTGACGTACGGGAAGACCGGGGACAGCGCGTCGCGGGCCAGCGTGATCTTCGCCGGGGCGCGGCCGAGGACGCCGCGCAGCGCGACGACGCGGCACAGGTCGACGCGGTTGGCGCCGGTGCTGGTGCCGGTGTAGTCGCCGAGCATGCCGTCCGGGACGAAGTGGTCGACGGCGGCCAGGTACCGGGACCGCCGGTCCGCGCCGAGTTGCCCGTACAGCATCACAACGGTGTCCAGGAGGAGGCGGGGGCTGCCGATCTGCCACTCCCACCAGTTGCCGTACCGCGCCGTGCCCGCGTGGTAGACCGTGTCGTGCACATGGTCCAGTCCCTTGACGACGTCGGCGGCGAGGGCGGCGTCCCCGGTCAGGCCGGTGCCGGGCTGGGCGTACGCCCGGGCCATGGTGGCGAGCCGGCTGTAGCTGCGGGTGATGCCGGCCGGCGGGTCGAAGGGGCTGTCCGGCCAGAGCGAGCCGGCGGCCGGGCGCATGGCCGCGCGGAAGCCACGGGCCAGTTCACCGGTCTCCTTCAGGCGGGCGGCGTACGGTTCGGCGGCGGGGTCGAAGCCGGTGCCGAGCTGGATGCCGAGCCAGCGGCGGCGCAGGGTCTCGTACGGATCGCCGTCGGCGGCGGGCGCGGCGGCGGCCGGGCCGGTGAGCGCGGGCGTCAGCGCCAGGCCGAGCGCGCCCGCTCCGGAGAAGCCGAGGAAGCCCCGGCGGGACCAGACGGGGGAAGGCGGCACGGTCCGTCCTCTCCGTGAACGTCGAGTGCGTACGGATGCGGTCTGGTGCAACGGTGTCCGACGGTCTAGCACGGGCTCCGGCGCTCCGACAATGGCCATGACAGGTCTGCCGCCCAGGGCGGGCCCGCCCTGGGACACCCCGCATCACTCCCCGACACTGAACTGTTGAAACTTGAACTAGATCGCGCTACGCTCAATCTCGTTGAAGTTTTAACAACCCCACTTCCGAGGAGGAGCCATGGCTCTGTTCACCCGCAAGCGCGCCACGGCCACGGACGCCGGCCGCACCACCGCCCAGCGGCCCGCCGCCGTCCTCGACGCCGACCCGGCCCTCGCCGCCCTGACCGGCGACTACACCATCGACCCGGCGCACAGCCGGATCGGCTTCACCGTCCGGCACGCCATGGTCACCAACGTCCGCGGCGCCTTCGGCACCCACGAGGGCACCCTCCACCTGGACGGCGCCGACCCGGACCGCTCGACCGCCGCCGTGGACGTCACGATCGCCTCCGTCGACACCGGCATCGCCGACCGCGACGCCCACCTGCGCGGCGCCGACTTCTTCGACGCCGACACCTTCCCGCTGATGACGTTCCGCTCCACCGCCGCCGAGCGCGTCGGCGGCGACACCTACCGGATCACCGGCGATCTGACGATCAAGGATGTCACCCGGCCGCTCACCATCGACCTGGAGTTCCAGGGCACGGCCACCGACGTGTACGGCGCCGAGCGCGTCGGCTTCGAGGGCAGCGCCGAGATCCTGCGCTCCGACTGGGGCCTGACCTGGAACGCGGCGCTGGAGACCGGCGGCGTGATGGTCAGCGACAAGGTCAAGCTCACCTTCGACATCTCCGCGGTGAAGGCCGCCGTCTGAGCCGAAGGCCCGGTGAACCCCGCGGCCCCGCACCGGAACCTCCCCCAAGGACCGGTGCGGGGCCGCGGTCACTCCCGCGCGCCGCGGGCTACTCCTGCGGCTCGACCCCGGCCCGCATCAGCCCGTACGCGTACGCGTCGTCCAGTGCCTGCCACGACGCGGCGATGACGTTCTCGGCGACACCGACCGTGGACCACTCCCCCTGCCCGTCGCTGGTCGACACCAGCACCCGGGTGATCGAACCGGTGCCCACCCGGCCCTCCAGGATGCGGACCTTGTAGTCCACCAGCTCCAGCCCGGCCAGCTGCGGATAGATCCGCTCCAGCGCCACCCGCAGCGCCCGGTCCAGCGCGTGCACCGGACCGTTGCCCTCGGCGGTGGCCACCAGCCGCTCGCCCTTGGCCCACAGCTTCACCGTCGCCTCGTTGGCGTGCGTGCCGTCCGGCCGGTCCTCGACGATCGCCCGCCACGACTCCACCCGGAAGTACCGCAGCGGCCGCCCCTCCGCCTCCTCGCGCAGCAGCAGCTCGAAGGAGGCGTCGGCAGCCTCGTACGTGTACCCCGCCAGCTCGCGCTCCTTGACCCGCTCCACGACCCGGCCGACCAGCTCCCGGTCGCCGCTCAGGTCGAAGCCCAGCTCCTTGCCCTTGAGCTCGATGGAGGCGCGCCCCGCCATGTCGGAGACCAGCATCCGCATGCTGTTGCCGACCAGCGCCGGGTCGATGTGCTGGTACAGGTCCGGGTCGATCTTGATGGCGGAGGCGTGCAGCCCGGCCTTGTGCGCGAACGCGGAGACACCGACGTACGGCTGGTGCGTGGAGGGCGTGAGGTTGACGACCTCGGCGATGGCGTGCGAGATGCGGGTGGTCTCGGCCAGCTTCCCCTCGGGCAGCACCTGGCGCCCGTACTTCAGCTCCAGGGCGGCCACGACCGGGAAGAGGTTGGAGTTGCCGACGCGCTCGCCGTAGCCGTTCGCGGTGCACTGCACGTGCGTGGCGCCCGCGTCCACGGCGGCAAGGGTGTTGGCCACCGCGCAGCCGGTGTCGTCCTGGGCGTGGATGCCCAGGCGCGCCCCGGTGTCCGCCAGCACGGTCCGCACGACGGCCGCGACCTGCGCGGGGAGCATGCCGCCGTTGGTGTCGCAGAGGACCACCACGTCGGCGCCGGCCTCGCTCGCGGTCCGGACGACCTGCTTGGCGTAGGCCGGGTCGAGGGCGTACCCGTCGAAGAAGTGCTCGCAGTCCAGGAAGACCCGGCGGCCGTGCGCCCGCAGGTGGGCCACGGTGTCCCGCACCATCGCGAGGTTCTCCTCCGGCGTGGTGCGCAGCGCCAGCTCCACGTGCCGTACGTGCGACTTGGCGACCAGCGTCACGACCGGCGCCTGCGAGTCCAGCAGCGCCGCCACCTGCGGGTCGTCCTCGACCCGCACCCCCGCCTTGCGGGTGGCGCCGAAGGCGACCAGCTGGGCGTGCCGGAAGCCGATCTCCGTACGGGCCCGCTCGAAGAACTCGGTGTCCCGGGGGTTGGCGCCGGGCCAGCCGCCCTCGATGAAGCCCACGCCGAAGTCGTCCAGGTGCCGGGCGATGGTCAGCTTGTCCGTGACGGTCAGGTTGATGCCCTCGCGCTGGGCTCCGTCGCGCAGCGTCGTGTCGAAGACGTGGAAGGCGTCGGACAACGCGGGTTCGGGTTCGGGTGCGTCCGTCATGGCTGGTCTGGCTCCTGTCGGGGTCTCGGTTTACCGGAATGACCGGTTCCACCGCCCCCTCATGGTCCCGCGCGCTCCGCCTCCGGCGGAAGGTGGGCCGGAAACGAAAAGACCTCTCGCGGATGCGAGAGGTCTGCGCGCGGGTCTGGGGCGACGGTGACCGCGCCGCACTCGGTGGGTACGGGCGGTCACTGCGGACCGGCGCGCCTGCTGCCAATAATCGTGGCGAACGGGAGCATGCTGGCATCCTGCCACATGTTCCCGGGGGGTGGCCGGGTGTCTCACAGTGCGGGCCCACCGGGGTGGCCGGTCCTGTGTCCTCAAACGCCCGACGGGCTTGAGTTGGCCGACTGCGCGGGAAGAGGTGCGCCCTCCTCCTCCGCCTGCTTCACCCTGTTCAGGTCAATCGTCTTCGTCTCGCGCATGGTGATGTAGACGATCAACGAGACCGCCGCGCAGCCTGCCACGTACCAGTAGTAACCCGATTCGATGCCGCCCTTCTTGAACCACAGGGCCACGTACTCGGCGGTGCCGCCGAAGAGGGCGTTGGCGATGGCGTACGGGAGGGCGACACCGAGGGCGCGGATGCCGGTGGGGAAGAGTTCGGCCTTCACGCAGGCGTTGATCGAGGTGTAGCCGGTGACGACGAGCAGCGCGAGCAGCGCCAGGCCGAGGGCGGGCCAGAAGCTGCCGGCGTGCTTGAGGAGCGTCATGATCGGCACGGTCAGGAAGGTGGAGCCGACCGCGAAGGTGATCAGCAGCGGGCGGCGGCCGATGCGGTCGGAGAGCCGGCCCGCCAGCGGCTGGACGCACATGAAGACGAACAGGGCGCAGAAGCTGACCAGGGAGGCGGTCGGCTTGTCCAGGCCGGCGCTGCCGGAGAGGTACTTGGTGAGGTAGGTCGTGTACGTGTAGTACGCGACGGTGCCGCCCATGGTGAGGGCGATGACCAGGAACGCCTCGCGCCGGTGCGCCCACAGTGCCTTGAGCGTGCCGCGGTCGGGGTCGTTCTGCGCGCTGTCGTCCTGCGCGTACACCTCCGTCTCCAGCATGTTGCGCCGCAGGTAGAAGACGATGGCCGCGCCGAGCGCGCCGATGATGAACGGGATGCGCCAGGCCCAGCTGTGCAAGGCGTCCTCGGACATGGTGCGCTGGAGGACGATCTGCAGGCCGAGTCCGAGGAGCTGGCCCGCGGTCATGGACACGTACTGGAAGCTGGAGGCGAAGCCGCGCCGCCCGGGGGCGGACGCCTCGGTGAGGTAGGTGGCGCTGGCCGCGTACTCGCCGCCGACCGAGAGTCCTTGCAGCATGCGGGCGACGAGCAGGACGGCGACGCCGCCGTACCCGGCCACCGCGTAGGTCGGCGCGACGGCGATGAGGATGGCCGAGGCGGACATCAGCGTGACGGTGAGGGTCAGCGCGGCCTTGCGGCCCTTGCGGTCACCGACCCGGCCGAGCACCCAGCCGCCCACCGGCCGCATGAAGAAGCCGACCGCGAAGATCCCCATGGTGTTCATGAGGTTGGCGGTGTCGTTCCCCTTCGGGAAGAAGGAGTCGGCGAAGTACACCGCGAAACTGGCGTACACGAACCAGTCGAACCACTCGACCATGTTGCCGGCCGAACCGACCCAGATCTTCTTCCACTGCTCTCGTCCCATGACGGATCACGGTCGCCGACGCCGCCCGCCGCGGCAAGAGTTCAGCGGGCAACGATCACGCTTCGTTACCTGCGGGGTATGCGGGCGAGCGGCGTACGAACACGTCTCCGCGACCGGATGCGTACGGATGCGTACGGCAGCGCCGCCCCTCAGCGGACGTGCCGCAGGAACACGTCGGTCTCGTAGTTGGTGTCGCCGGGGACCAGGTCGTCGAGGTGCGACTCGAAGACGGCTTCGCGGCCGTCCGGTGTCATCCCGTCGGGTCCGGCGGCCGCCGCCCGGGGCTTGCCGTCGGTGCCGGGGCTGACCAGGGTGTCCTTCCCCGTCCTCAGATCCTTGACGTACAGCCCGTACGCGACGCCGGAGTAGCGCAGCAGCAGGCGCCGGCCGTCCGGGCTGATCGCGTCCGCGGTGGCGTACTGGTTGCCGTCGATGCCGTCCACCCGCCGGATCGCACCGCTGCGGACGTCCCGTACGAAGACGTACGAGCGAGCCTCATCGGGCACCGGCACGATGTTCTTGGCCGACGAGTTGAAGGCGACGGTACGGCCGTCGGCGCTGAGCAGCGGGTCGGTGGAGCCGGAGGTGGCGGGGCGGCCGTCGGCGGTGGTGTCGATCTGCCGCTGCTCGCCGGTGCGCAGGTCGGCGAGGTGGATGTCGGCCCAGTCGCGCTCGCCGCCGGGGCCGCCGCCACGCCGGCTGCGCTCCCGGTAGGCCACCTTGGAGCCGTCCGCGCTGATGCGCGGCGAGTCGTAGCCGCGTCCTTCCTTGGCGGGGACCCTGCTGGCGCGGCGGGTCGTCCCGGTCTTGCGGTCGCGTACGTAGATCCGGCCGGACTCCTCGTTCGGCGGCGGGTCGGTGGCCTGCCGGCCCAAGAAGGCGACGTAGCGGCCGTCGGCGCTGAGCGCGGGCGTCTCGCCACCGGTGAAGCCCGCGTCCAGGTCCAGATCGACGCGTTCCAGACGCCCGGTACGGATCTCATGGACGTACACGTGGTACGTCCCGTTCGTTTCGGCATTGAAGGCCACGTACCGGCCGTCCGCGCTGATCGTGGCGAAGTCGGCGTTGCCGGGGCCGAGCGGGGCGTTGAGACGGCGGGTGGTGCCGGTGCGGCGGTCGCGCAGGAAGACGTCGTGCACGAGGGTGCCGTCGTTGTCGTCGCCCGGCACGAGGTTGTCGGCCTCCGAGTCGAAGGCGACGTACCGGCCGTCGGAGCTGATCGCGGCGTTGAACGAACCGCCGCCGACCGCCTCCGAGCCGTCGGGCGCGGTGTTCACCCGCTCGGTACGGGCCCCGTGGCCACCCGCCGCCACCGGGGACGCGTAGGCACCGCTCAGCGCCACCACCCCGATGAGGGCGGAGGCCGCCACGGCCCCTGATAACGCACGTCTGCCGCGGTTCGCCCGCTCGCCCATGTTTCCCCCCGGAAACACCGCCTCCGGCCCTGCGCCGGAGCGCCAAGGGATACAACCGCATCAGCCGCGACAGGATCAATACGCTCTTTTCCGTACAACCGGGGCCAGGTGTCGGATGTCTGCGGTCACGCCTCTCCCCCGGGGCTCAGCGCCTCATCCAGGAACTCCCCCACGTGCCACAGCACCTGCTGCCGGTCCAGGCCCGGCAGCCCGACGACGAGATGGGTGCTGAAGCCGTCCAACAGCGCGCGCGTACGCGTGGCGAAGCGCTCCGCGTCCACGGCCCGCAGCTCGCCCTTCGAGGCGCCTTCGACCAGCAGCGCCACCAGATCGCGGTGCCAGGCCAGTTCCAGGTCGAGCTGGCGCTCGCGGGTCTCGTCGTCCGCGTTCTGCGAGCGGTTCCACACCTCCAGCCACAGGGTCCAGCGCGGGTCCCGGTGTCCCTCGGGCAGGTACAGCTCCACCAGCGCATCGAGCCGCTCGCGCGCCGGAACTCGCTGCGCCAGCGCGGCCCGCCGCCGTGCGCCGAGCTGCTCCTCGCTCCACTGGAGGGTCTGGAGCAGCAGCTCGTCCTTCGTACCGAAGTAGTAGAGGATGTGCCCGCTGCTCATCCCGACCTCGCGGCCCAGCCCGGCCATGGTCAGCCGGTCCAGGCCCGACTCGGCGATGGTGGCCATGGCGGCGGCGAGGACCTGCTCGCGCGGCTGGGTGAGCCGCCGCCGCGGCCGTCGGACCGGTCCGGGCACGGGAACCTCCGGGAACGTCACACTGTGCCCACCTTGGGCTGCTGCTGGGTGATGCAGTGGATGCCACCGCCCGCTGCGAAGATCGTACGGGCGTCGACCGGCGTCACCGTCCGCTCCGGGAACAGCCGCCGGAAGATCGCGGCCGCCTCCTCGTCGCGCGGGTCGCCGAAGGCGCACAGCACCACGCCGCCGTTGCACAGGTAGTGGTTGATGTACGAGTAGTCCACCAGCTCACCCTCCACCTCGACGACGGTCGGCGCGGGCACCTCGACCACCTCCAGCGGACGGCCACGCGCGTCCGCCGACGAGCGCAGCAGCCCGACGATCTCCTTGCACACCTCGTGATCGGGGTGGGCCGGGTCGGGCTGGGTGTGCGCGACGACGACGCCGGGCCGGGCGAACGCCGCGACGATGTCCACGTGCCCGCGGGTGCCGAACTGCCCGTAATCGGCGGTCAGTCCACGCGGCAGCCAGACCGCCTTCGTGGTGCCGAGGCCGACGTGCACCTCCGCCTCGACCTCCTCCTTCGTCCGCCCTGGATTACGTCCGGGGTCGAGCTGCACGGTCTCCGTCAGCAGGACCGTGCCCGCGCCGTCCACATGCAGCCCGCCGCCCTCGTTGACCAGCGACGACCGGTACGTACGGGCCCCGGCCAGCCCGGCCACGTACCCGCCGATCCCGGCGTCCCGCTCCCAGCGGGCCCAGCCCTGACCGCCCCAGCCGTTGAAGATCCAGTCGATGGCGGCCAGCCGGCCCTCCCCGTCCGTCAGGAAGGTCGGCCCGATGTCCCGCATCCACGCGTCGTCCAGCGGCCGCTCGACCACCTCGATCCCCGCCCCGAGCAACTGCCGCGCCCCGCCCGCCTGCCCGGCACCCGCCACCACCGTGACCGGCTCGAACCGGCGCACGGCCCGGGCCACCCCGGCCCAGGCCCGGCGAGCCCGCTCCAGCGTCTCGCCACCGTCCTCGCCGAAGGTGGCGTTGGGCCCGGGCCAGGCCATCCAGGTCCGCTCGTGCGGATCCCACTCGGCAGGCATACGGAAACCGTCGGCGGCGGGGGTGGTCATGGGCGGAATCCTCCGGGCTCGGGGCAGGGCGGCGGGCCGGGGTGGAGCGGGGCGGCCCCCGTCCGGACCGCCCCGCGGCTTGTGCGTGGCATCGCGTACCGCCTCTTTAGTGCGGCACTCTAACTCGATTTGCCGCAGGATCCAAGCAACAGATGCCGCATCGACCTAGGCCACATAGAGCAGTACTCAAACGCACGGACACGCCATGCACCGCACGACAGCGCCACCTCACCCCGGCATGGCTCGCCCTGCACCTGGGCAGCGATGCGTAAGGCCTCCGTGCGACATGACGCGAGGGGCGCAGCGAGAACTCCCGGGCTTCGGCATCAGCGGTGGAGGGACGCATGGAAGCACAGCGGGTCGCCTTCTCCTTGATCGCCGCATTGGCCGTACCGGCAGGTTTGCACTGGCACAAGAAACTGCCTTGGCACGCCGTCCTCTTCTCGCTCGTCTATGCCTCGCTGGCGCTCCTGCCGACCGGCCCTTCCCTCGAAGTGGTGGCCTTGCTGGGCGCGACGGCCTTACTCAGCTTCGCCCTGGCCCTCCTGTCCAGGCCGTGGCCGCCAGGCTCGTACCGCGTCTCGATATCACTGCCTTCTTTCACCGCCTCCACCTATGCCGGGATCGTGGCACTCCTCACCGCGGCAGCGGTTTACACCTATACCGGTATCGGTATCGCGTCCGGGTGGCTCGCAGCCGCCCTGCGGAACGACCAGGTGTGGATCTTCCTCTCCGGCGGGCTGACCACCGTATTCGGTTCTCAGCGCACCGTCGCCTGGATCGTGAAACCTCAGATCGACCACATCGAGAGCCGCATAACGTCCGGGGAACTCAGTATCGAGGTACGGGAATTCATTGCCGCGGCAGCACATATCGGCTGGCTCGAACGGGTACTGCTTTTCGCGTTCCTGGTGTCCGGCAAACCGGAGGCGGCCGCGCTGGTCGTGGCGGCGAAGTCCTTCATCCGCGCCCCGGGAGCCAGTCAGGGCGGGAAACTGGTGGGTGACTATTACCTGGTGGGAACATTGGCGAGCGTGGGATCGGCCCTGCTGATATCTTGTGCGACCAGGATTGCCCTGGGACTGTCACCGCTTTGAGGGTCAGCATGAATCTGCTCGGACACCCGCTGTTCCGCAAACTGGGATCGCTGAATCTCCGTACGGCCGATTTCGTCATCGCCGGCAGCGGGCCTCTACTGGCGCACGACATCAAGCCGGGCATCGGGGATCTCGATGTCGTGGCCCGGGGAGCCGCCTGGAAAAGGGCGGTCAGTCTGGCTGAACCGGTCCCTGCCCCGCTGGGGTACGTCGATCATGTCCTCTTCTTCGCCGGGGACGTCGAGGTACTGAACGGCTGGTTCGATTACAGCGTCGACGAGCTGATCGAAGAAGCCGATGTAATCTGCGGCCTGAATTTCTCCCCGCTCAAAAGAGTGCTGGAGTGGAAGACGCGGCTGGCCCGGGAGAAAGACCACGCCGATATTGAAGCCATTCACCGATATCTGCGTACGCACACCTGAGACACCTCCGTGGCACCTCTCCCCATGCCGGGGCCGGGCCGCTTTCGGGCCGGAACGGCGAACGGCCGCCCGGCAAGATGCCGGGCGGCCGTTCGATGATCAGATGCCGGGATCAGCCCAGCGGATGCATCCAGCCGTGCGTGTCAGGCGTGGCGCCGGTCTGGAGGTCCAGGAGGGCCTTGCGGAGCTTCATGGTGACCTCGCCGGGCTTGCCGTCGCCGACGGTCCAGGAGGCGGCCTCGGACTTGACGGAGCCGACGGGGGTGATGACGGCGGCGGTGCCGCAGGCGAAGACCTCGGTCAGGGAGCCGTCCTCGGTGGCGGCCTTCCAGTCCTCGACGGAGATGCGGCCCTCGGTGGCCTCGTAGCCCAGGTCGGTGGCGATCTTCAGGAGGGAGTCGCGGGTGATGCCGGGGAGGAGGGAGCCGGACAGCTCCGGGGTGACGATCTTGTTCCCGTACACGAAGTACAGGTTCATGCCGCCCATCTCCTCGATCCAGCGGCGCTCCAGGGCGTCCAGCCAGACGACCTGGTCGCAGCCGTGCTGGGCGGCCTGTGCCTGGGCGACGAGGGAGGCGGCGTAGTTGCCGCCGGTCTTGGCGGCGCCGGTGCCCCCGCGCACGGCGCGCACGTACTCCTGGGAGAGCCAGACGGAGACCGGCTTGACGCCACCGGTGAAGTAGGCGCCGGCCGGCGAGGCGATCACGATGAACAGGTACTCGTTGGCGGGCCGGACGCCCAGCCCGACCTCGCTCGCGATCATGAAGGGGCGCAGGTAGAGCGATTCCTCGCCGTTGGTCGGCACCCAGTTCTTGTCCTGCTTGACCAGGGCGTCGCAGGCCTCGACGAACGTCTCGACGGGCAGCTCCGGCATGCCCAGGCGGCGGGCGGAGGCCTGGAAGCGGCGGGCGTTGGCGTCCGGGCGGAACGTGGCGACGGTGCCGTCGGGCTGGCGGTAGGCCTTCAGACCCTCGAAGATCGTCTGCGCGTAGTGCAGTGTCATGTTGGCCGGGTCCATGGACAGCGGGGCGTACGGCACCAGCTGGGCGTCGTGCCAGCCGCGGCCTTCGGTCCACTTGATCGTCACCATGTGGTCGGTGAAGTAACGGCCGAAGCCGGGGCTGGCCAGGGCCCGCTCCCGTTCCGCGTCGGAGAGCGGGTGGGAGGAGGGCTTGAGCTCGATCGTGGGCGTCGTCATGAGTGCGTGTCCTTCACCGGTGAGGTTGTGGGGCCGCGCTCACGAAGTCCTTGTCGGTACAGGACGTCCGGTATTTCCCCTCGTACAGCGGCTCCACGTTCGATTATCGCTCCCGAGGTACCGGGGACGGAAATGCCGTGGTGCGGCGAGGGTGGGACGCCGTGGTCCGAAGGCGGATCCGTGTGCGCCTGCCAGGGGTCGATGGTCGCACCCAACCCGGCGGTAGCACAGTCGCGGACCTACGCGACAGACAGCGCCGGGCAGAGGTGCGGCCCGGCGCTGTCGGTCAGCGCGTGTTCGCTCGGCGAGCGGCGGGCCTCAGCCCGCTACTCGTGCGGCGAGGGCGTCGCCGGTCTCGTCGGTGGTGCGGGGGGTCTCGCCCCGCTCCGCGAGGTCGGCGGCGACGGCCTCCTCGATGCGGGCCGCCTCGGCGTCGTACCCGAGGTGCCGCAGGAGGAGGGCGGTGGACAGGACGGTGGCCGTGGGGTCGGCCTTGCCGGTGCCCGCGATGTCCGGTGCCGAGCCGTGCACCGGCTCGAACATGGACGGGAAGGCGCCCGTGGGGTTGATGTTCCCGGAGGCGGCCAGGCCGATGCCGCCGGTGACGGCAGCGGCGAGGTCGGTGAGGATGTCGCCGAAGAGGTTGTCGGTGACGATCACGTCGAACCGCTCGGGCTGGGTGACGAAGAAGATCGTCGCGGCGTCGACGTGCAGATAGTCGGTGGTGACCTCGGGGTACTCCTCGCCCACCGTGTCGAAGATCTTCTTCCACATGTGGCCGGCGTGCACCAGGACGTTGTTCTTGTGCACCAGCGTCAGCTTCTTGCGCGGCCGCGCGTCGGCCCGCTCGTACGCGTCCCGGACCACCCGCTCCACGCCGTACGCGGTGTTCAGGCTGACCTCGGTGGCGACCTCGTGCGGGGTGCCGGTGCGCAGGCTGCCGCCGTTGCCCGTGTACGGGCCCTCGGTGCCTTCGCGGACGACGACGAAGTCGATGTCGGGGCGGCCGGCCAGCGGCGTCGCGGTGTTCGGGAAGAGCTTGGAGGGGCGCAGGTTGACGTAGTGGTCGAAGGCGAAGCGCAGCTTGAGCAGCAGGCCGCGCTCCAGGATTCCGGACGGTACGGACGGGTCGCCGATCGCGCCGAGCAGGATCGCGTCGTGCTCCTTGAGCGACTCCAGCTCCGCGTCCGGCAGGGTCTCGCCGGTGGCGTGCCATCGCCGGGCGCCGAGGTCGTACTCCTTGGTTTCCAGCTTGACGTCCTGCGGGAGGGCCGCGCCGAGGACCTTCAGCCCTTGGGCCACGACCTCCTGGCCGATACCGTCACCGGGGATCACTGCGAGGCGAATGCTGCGAGACATGGCTGGACCCTACTCGCTGTCCCAGTGGTTGACACGTTGTGTCCGGGATACGGACAGGCGGGCAGTCGGACACCTGCCGTTCACCCGCAGGGCCCCGCCCGGTCGGACAGTGATGCGACGTTGCGCTCCATGGACACACCACGCGTGGGCATCCCCGAACCGCTCGCCGGCCGGATGAGCATGCCCGAGCAGCACGAGTACCTCCGCACGAAGCTGACCCGCCGGGGTCTGCTGCGCACCTCCGCCGTGACCGCCGGCGCCGTCGCGGGCGGCGGGCTGCTGGCGGGGCCCGCCCAGGCCGCCGCCCCCTCCCCCACCCTGCTCTCCTCCCCCGCCACCGGCGCCGTGCACGGTTCGCTGGTCGCGCCGTTCGGCCGGCACCTGGCCTTCGGCGCGGACCCCAGGCACCAGATGCGCGTCTCGTGGCAGGTGCCGTTCGCGGTCAAGCGCCCGTTCCTGCGCGTGGGACTGCGCCCCTGGGACCTGAGCCGCAAGATCCACGCCGAGGTACGGGACCTGCACACGCCCGCGCTGAGCAAGAAGCTGCCCGCGGTGGACCAGTACTACCTGCACGCCGCGCTCGACGGCCTGCGTCCCGGCACCACGTACTACTACGGCGTCGGCCACGACGGCTTCGATCCCGCCGACTCCCGCCACTTCGGCACCCTCGGCACCTTCCGCACCGCCCCGGCCCGCGCCGAGCGCTTCGTCTTCACCGCCTTCGGCGACCAGGGCGTCAGCTACCACGCCCTCGCCAACGACCAGCTCATCCTGGGCCAGAACCCGGCCTTCCACCTGCACGCCGGCGACATCTGCTACGCCGACCCGGACGGCAGCGGCACCGAGCACGACACCTACGACGCGCGCCAGTGGGACCAGTTCCTCGCGCAGACCGAGTCGGTGGCCAAGACCGTGCCGTGGATGGTGACCACCGGCAACCACGACATGGAGGCCTGGTACTCCCCCAACGGATACGGCGGTCAGAACGCGCGCTGGAGCCTGCCGGGCAACGGTCCGGACGCCGAGAACGCGCCGGGCGTCTACTCCTTCACGTACGGGAACGTCGCCGTCGTCGCGCTCGACGCCAACGACGTCTCGTACGAGATCCCCGCCAACCTCGGCGTCACCGACGGCAAGCAGACGAAGTGGCTGGACCGCAGGCTCGGCGAGCTGCGCGCCACGCGGGGGATCGACTTCATCGTCGTCTTCTTCCACCACTGCGCCTTCTCCACCACCAACGCGCACGCCTCCGAGGGCGGGGTGCGCGACGCCTGGCTGCCGCTCTTCGAGAAGCACCAGGTGGACCTGGTGGTCAACGGCCACAACCACGTCTACGAGCGGACCGACGCCATCAAGGGCGGCCGGGTCTCCAAGAAGATGCCCATCGGCGAGACGGTGGACTCCTCGCGCGAAGGCATCGTGTACGTCACGGCCGGCGGCGCGGGCAAGTCGCTGTACGACTTCCCGGTGCCGGACAGTTACGAGGGCCACGTCAAGGACCTCGACCACGTGGACACGTACCACTGGGCCGAGGGCAAGGTGAAGGTCAAGGAAGCCGTGCAGTGGTCGCGGGTCCGCTACACCGGCTACTCCTTCATCGCGGTCGAGGTGCTGCCGGGGCACCGGCCCCGGATGAAGGTGACGGCCCTCGCCGAGTCCGGCGAGAGCATCGACCGCTTCGAGGTCACGCGGCGCCGCTGAGCGCGGGCACGGGCGGGTGTGCCCGCGCGCTCGGCGCGCCGCACCCCCGCCCGCCCGGGCGGCCCCGGGCTCAGTGCCCGGTCGAGCCGCCGTTGTCCCGGCGGTCGAGTGCCCGCTGGAGCGCCGCGGCGGCGTTCTTGCGGTCGGCCTCGCCGGTCGCACGGGCGGAGTGACGGATCCTGCGGACAGCGGTCTTGGTCATGATGCGCCTCCAATGCCAAAGCCCCGAGAAGATGAACGGAAGCGTCCTTCCGGAAACAGCCGACCAACGCGGGGGCCACGGCGTCAGCAGGGATCACCTGCCCACACGCACCGGGCCGCACCCGCTCCGCCGCTCGATGGAGCGGAACGTTCGGCTCCTACAAAGCTAAGCCAGCATCGCCGTGCTGTCTGCACAATTACTTGGCCTTCCTACTATCTGAGACGGGCTATGGCCTGAGGTGCTCGTTCGAGTGATCGTCTGCTGATCGGTCCCGTCGAGGAGACACGGCTGCGTAGCGTGACGATGTCGCTTGTGCCACGGGGCCGGGCGCGCCCACACTTGAGGAGGAGGTGGTACGCCATGACCGCTGTCGCGCACGAGGTCCCCTGGGCTGACACGGGAACGACCGACCAGGTCCCGCCTGGGCCGGAGCTGGACGAGGTCCTGTGGCAGGCGTGGGAAGCCATGGAACTCCCCGAGGGCTTCCACGCTGAGATCGTCGAGGGGTTCATCGAGGTGTCGCCAACAGGCTGTTACGCGCACAGTCAGATCGCCAACAAACTGCGCCGCGCCGCCGACAGATACCTGGGCGATGGACCGTACGCGGGCCACCAAGACGTCAATGTGATCCACGGCCGCAAGGTCTGGATTCCCGACGTGATCATTGCTCTTGAGGATGCCGAGGCGAAGGACGTCATCGAACACGGCGTCGGCGTCAAAGCGTCCGCCGTGGAAGTGGCCGTTGAAGTGGTCTCCCCCGGCCACAACAGCATCAGCCGCGACCGCGTCCGCAAACGCCGCGACTACGCTCGTGCAGGCATTCCCGTCTATGTCCTGGTCGACGACCACGACCTCCGAGGCACCGTCACCGTATTCACCTCCCCAGTACCCGACAGGGCCGACTACGCCGCCGAACACCGCGTCCCCTACGGCACCGACATCGCCATCCCCGAAGGCCCCGCCAAGGGCTTCGTCATCGGTGAGGCGATCACCGGGTCCCCGCGCGGCGACGGCTGACGACGCCGACGGCCCGGCACCCCCGCCAAGGGAGCGCCGGGCCGTCGGCGTGGCATGGCTACCGCGTCAGCCCATGTGCGGGTAGCGGTAGTCCGTCGGGGCGACCATCGTCTCCTTGATGGCGCGCGGCGACATCCAGCGGAGCAGGTTGAACTTCGAGCCCGCCTTGTCGTTGGTGCCCGAGGCGCGGCCGCCGCCGAAGGGCTGCTGGCCGACGATGGAGCCGGTGGGGCGGTCGTTGAGGTAGAAGTTGCCGGCCGCGAAGCGCAGCTTCTCCGACGCCGCGACGAGGACCTGGCGGTCCTGGGCGAGGACGGCGCCGGTCAGGGCGTACGCCGAGGCGGACTCCATCTGCTCCAGCATCGCGTCGAAGTCGGCGTCCTCGTAGACGTGGACGGCGATGATCGGGCCGAAGTACTCGGTCTTGAAGACCTCGTTCTCCGGGTCCGAGCAGGCGATCACGGTCGGGCGCACGAAGTAGCCGACCGAGTCGTCGTAGCTGCCGCCCGCGACGATCTCGCAGGTCGGGTCCTGCTTGGCGCGGTCGATCGCGGCCTTGTTCTTGGCGAAGGAGCGGTCGTCGATGACGGCGCCGATGAAGTTCGACAGGTCGCTGACGTCACCCATGGTGAGGCCCTCGACCTCCGCCACCAGGTCGTCCTTGAAGCCGTTCTCCCAGGTGGAGCGGGCGATGTAGGCGCGGGAGGCGGCCGAACACTTCTGGCCCTGGTACTCGAACGCGCCACGGGTGACGGCCGTCTTCAGGATCGCCGGGTCCGCGGTCGGGTGGGCGACGATGAAGTCCTTGCCGCCGGTCTCGCCGACCAGGCGCGGGTACGAGCGGTAGTTCGTGATGTTCTCGCCGACCGCCTTCCACAGGTACTGGAAGGTGGCGGTGGAGCCGGTGAAGTGGACGCCGGCCAGCTCCGGGTGCGGCAGCGCGACCTCGGAGACCTCCTTGCCGTCGCCGGTCACCAGGTTGATGACGCCCTTGGGCAGGCCGGCCTCCTCCAGGAGCTGCATGAGCAGGATCGCGGAGTGGGTCTGCGTGGGCGACGGCTTCCAGACGACGACGTTGCCCATCAGGGCGGGCGCGGTCGGCAGGTTGCCGGCGATGGCGGTGAAGTTGAAGGGCGTGATCGCGTAGACGAAGCCCTCCAGCGGGCGGTGGTCCAGGCGGTTCCAGACGCCGTTCGGCTGCATGGGCGGCTGCTCCTGGAGCAGCTCGCGCGCGAAGTGGACGTTGAAGCGCCAGAAGTCCACCAGCTCGCAGGGCGCGTCGATCTCGGCCTGCTGGGCGGTCTTGGACTGGCCGAGCATCGTGGAGGCGGCGATGGTCTCGCGCCACGGCCCGGACAGCAGGTCGGCGGCCTTGAGCAGGATCGCGGCGCGGTCGTCGAAGGACATGGCGCGCCAGGCCGGGGCGGCGGCCAAGGCGGCGTCGATCGCGTCCTGGGCGTCCTGGCGGGTGGCGTTGGCGTACGTACCGATGACGGCCTGGTGGTTGTGCGGCTGCACGACGTCGAAGCGCTCGCCGCCGCCCATCCGCTTCTCGCCGTTGATGGTCATCGGCAGGTCGATCGGGTTGCCGGCCAGCTCCTTGAGCTTGGCCTCCAGGCGGGCGCGCTCCGGGGAGCCGGGGGCGTAGCCGTGCACCGGCTCGTTGTACGGGGCGGGGACGTGGGTCACGGCGTCCATGTCGGCCGTCTCCTTCGGTCGGGGGTGTGCGGGTGCGTCAAGTTGTGGGGCGCCGGGCCGCGTGCGGCGGCCCGGTGCGTGCGGTCCGGCCGCGGGGCCGGCCGCCCGGCTCAGCTCTTGGTGACGAGCGAGCGCAGGAAGAACGCGAGGTTGGCGGGGCGCTCGGCGAGGCGGCGCATGAAGTAGCCGTACCAGTCCGTGCCGTACGGGATGTAGACACGCATCCGGTGACCCTCGGTGACCAGGCGTTCCTGCTCGGTCTCACGGATGCCGTACAGCATCTGGAACTCGTAGTCGGCGGGCTTGCGGCCGAACCGGCGGCCCAGTTCCTGGCCGATCGCCACCATGCGCGGGTCGTGCGACCCGACCATCGGGTAGCCCTCGCCGGCCATGAGGATCTTCAGGCAGCGTACGTACGCCTTGTCGACCTCCCGCTTGTCCTGGAACGCGACCGTCGCGGGTTCCTTGTAGGCGCCCTTGACCAGGCGCACGCGGGATCCTTCCCCGGCGAGCGCCCGGCAGTCGTCCTCGGTGCGGAAGAGGTAGGACTGCAGGACCGCGCCGGTCTGCGGGAAGCGGGCGCGCAGTTCGCCGAGGATCGCCAGGGTGGAGTCGACCGTGGTGTGGTCCTCCATGTCCAGGGTGACCGTCGTACCGGCCTCGGCGGCGGCCTCGACGACCGGTGTGACGTTCTTCAGGGCCAGCTCGTGGCCGCCGGGCAGCGCCTGTCCGAAGGCGGAGAGCTTGACCGACATCTCGGCGCGCCCGCCGAGGCCCAGGTCCTTGAGGGCGGCGGTCAGCTGAAGGTAGGCGTCGCGGTTGCGCAGTGCCTCGGCCGGGTCGGTGATGTCCTCACCGAGATGGTCGAGGGTGACCTCCATCCCGCGGTCCGCCAGGGACCGCACGACGGCCATCGACGCGTCCAGCCGCTCACCGGCCACGAACCGGTCGACGACCGGACGGGTGACCGGGGCCGCCGAGACGACTCGGCGGATGCTGTCGCTGCGGGCTGCTGCGAGAAGCACGGGACCCAGCACGGGGCACCTCCACGATTCAAGATGACAAGCCGGGCGGGCGCCTGGCAGGCGGGCGCGACGGCGAGATGAGCCACCTGAAACTTAAGGATCTCGCCAGTTCGCGGCCATCGACAGCTGTCTGGCCTTCGTGGCCGGGATCTCAGACAGATGTATGACAATGGAGGGGGACCACAACGGCACCGGAGGGCCCACCCTCCCCGGTGGCCGCACGGACGGCAACGGCCGTACGGTTCGGGGGCGCCGTCGGAAAGGAGTCACGCGGCCTATGCGGGGCGATTACCAGCAGCTCGTGGACGAGATCTCGGCCGCCCTCGGCGCCCCGGCGACCCTGGAGGACCGCGACTTCGGCCTGATCGCCTTCGGCGCGCACGAGGGCGACGACGACCTGGTCATGGACCCCGTACGGACCCGTTCGATCCTCCAGCGCCGCTCGACGGCGGCGGTGCGGGCCTGGTTCGAGGCGTTCGGCATCGCCCGCGCGAAGACGGCGCTGCGCATCCCGCCCGATCCGGCGGCCGGGGTCTTCAAGGGCCGGATCTGCCTGCCCGTACGCCACCGCGGCATCGTCCAGGGGTACGTCTGGCTGCTGGACGACGGCCACTTGACCGATCTGGAGCTGGGCGGGGGCGGCGCGCCGCCGGACCCCCGTATCGAACAGGCGATGGAGTCGGCCTCCGGCATCGGCGCCCTGCTGGCGGCGGAGGCCCGCGCGGGCGCCGAACTGGGCGACCTGCTGCGCACGCTGCTGGTCTCGCGTCCCACGGAGCGCACCGCCGCGGCAGCCGCGCTGCGCGACGGGCTGCGGTCAGCGGCGGACGCACCCCTGCTGGTGGTCGCGGTGACGCCGTGGGACGTGCCGGAGACCGACCACGCACCGCTGCCGAACCTGCCGGGGCTGCTGGCCGCCTGCGCGCTGCCCGCTGCGAACGGGGCGGCCGAGGAGCCGCCGGGCCCGGCGGCCCCGAGTGGCACGCCGGCCGCTTCCGGAGGGCGGCGCTCCGCCCCCGTTCCGCCGATGCGGGCGACCGCCGACGCTCCGTCGCTGGCGGCTCT
The DNA here is from genome assembly GCF_022271435.1 of Streptomyces monomycini. Lineage (GTDB taxonomy): Bacteria > Actinomycetota > Actinomycetes > Streptomycetales > Streptomycetaceae > Streptomyces > Streptomyces monomycini. Next base: position 177,633 of record NZ_JAFIQY010000002.1, read on the forward strand.
CGTACGGCTGCGTTCACCGGCGGCCCTCGCCGCGGCCCATACGGTGGCCGAGCACCTGCTGCGCTCACCACGCGCGGGCGGCGGGCCGGCGCCGGGCGGGACGGATGCCCGTACGCTGCCCGGCGCCGCCGGACTCGGCACGCCCGTACGGGACTTGGCCGGTCTGCCCACCGCCTGGCACGAGGCACTGGCCGCGGCGCGGGCCGCGCGCGCCGAACCCCGGCTGGGGCCGGTGGCCGAGTGGGACACCATCGGCGCGTACCGCCTGCTGACGGGCCTGCCGTCGGTCGAACCGGACCCGCCGGTACGGCCGCTGCTGACCCCCGCGCACAGTGAACTCGCCCGTACCGCCGAGGTGTTCCTCGACTGCGCGGGGCAGGCGGGCCGCGCGGCCCAGGCGCTCGGCATCCACCGGCAGACGCTGTACTACCGGCTCGGCCGCGTCGAGAAGCTGACCGGCCTCGACCTGGACGAGGGCGGCGACCGCCTGCTGCTCCACATGGCGCTGAAGACGGCACGGCTGTGAGGCGTCCGCCACCCGCGGATCCGTGGGCGTCGGCGGCACGGCCGGTGCCCGCGCGGCGGGCGGCCGGCCGGGCACGGGCCGGGTGACGGCCGGCGCTGTGCGCGGGCGTCCGCCAACAGGCTTTTGTTGAGTACTGGACAGACGGCGGGTCCGGACGGACGATGAGACTCTGCGGCCGGTACCCGTGGAGCGAAGGTGCGCACCGCGAGCGCGGGGCGTCCGCTGAAGATGCGGCCGCCGCCGGGAGAAGAACCGGAACCGGCGGCGGCCGACTGCCGGGCGACGGGGCTCCTCTTCCCCCTCGCCTGGCACTGTCCGCCCTTCCTGGTGGGCCGGGGGCGCGCGGGAGGACCCCTGGCTGAGATGTGCCGGGAAGGGCGGGGCCGGAGGCGCGTGTTCGCTGCGTGGCGCGGATCTCCGGCCGGTCTTGGGTGCGGACTGCTCGGCGACCTCTGGGTCTGGGAGATCCGGGCCCGGCGGCAGCTGCTGCCTGGTCCGTACGGCGAGCGTAGAGCGCGTCGGCGCGACCGGACAAGTGGCGGGCGGTCAAATACCGAACGCTCTCGGCCGGTTGGCCAGTACGGGCGGCCGTCGGCCGGGACCGCGGGCGGCCCGGGTACGGTCAGGAGGCGGGCGGTCAGAGCGCGGCGAGCGGGCCTGCGGGCGGCCTGGGTACGGTCAGGAGGCGGGCGTTCCGCTGCCCGTGTGCTCCTCCTCCGGTCCGTGCCCCGTTGCCGGCAGCACCGTGCCGGAGAGCACCCGCCGCATCGCCTCCACGAGGTCGCCTCCCGAGGGCAGGGCCGCCGGGGAGACCAGGGACTGCACCATCAGACCGGTGAGCAGCGCCTGGTAGAAGGAGCCGACGACGCGCGCCGACTCCGCGTCCACCTCGGTGTCCGGTACGTTCTCGAAGACCGCGACCAGCCCTTCGCCGCCCTCCGGCAGGACCGTGGCCAGCGCCGCGCGCAGTTCGGGGTCGCGGGGCAGCAGGCCGAGCACCTCGACCTGGGAGGCCACGAAGTCGCGCTGCTCCAGGAAGCTGCGCAGGATGCGGTCCCACACGGCCGCGAAGCGCTCCACGGGATCACCGGCCGGCTCCCCGCCGCCGGCCTCCTCCGGACCGGCGAGCCCGGCGCCCCACTCCTCGACGGACTCCACCAGCGCCCGGCGCATCAGGACGTCCTTGGAGCCGTAGTGGTAGCCGATGGACGCCAGGTTGGTGCCGGAGGCGGCCACGATGTCGCGGGCGGTGGTGCGCGCGTACCCCTTTTCCAGGAGGCAGCGCTTGGCCCCTTCCAGCAGGTCTTCACGGTGTCCCATGCGGTCAGCCTATGCCCGGCGGGCAGCGGCGCCGGACGGGGTGCACCGGGCAGGCACATGACGTACGGGCGGAGCGTCGCCTGCCTGCGGTGGTACGGAGCCCAGTGCGCTCGGCCCCCGGCCCGCCGAGGGCGGTACGGCACAGCCCAGCGCGCTCGGACCCCGGCCCGCCGAGGGCGGTACGGCACCCGGCCCGCCGCGCGGTGACTGCGGCGGGCCGGGCCCGTGGAGCGGCGGACTGCCGCAAGCGGCGGCGCCCAGCGGGCCTGCGGTCTACCGGTCCCGCTCGGTGCCCGGACCGCCGCGGCCCCGCTCGGGCCCCTGGCCACGGCCCCGGCGGTCGCGCCGCCCGGTGCCCTTGCCGTCGTCGAACTCCACCTCTTCCCGGTGGACCTCGGTGTTGACCTCCTGCTGCTCGGTGACCCGCTCGGTCTCCAGCCGGATCCGCTCGACGGGCACGTTCTCCTTGCTGACGACGACCTGCTCCGCGTAGAGCGTGACGTCCACCTCGTCCTCGCCCAGCTTGGGCTGCCGGCCCCGCGCCTTGCGGCGGTCCTCTTCGCTGATCTTCTCGCGCGTGATGCGTGCCTCGTCGTGGGTGACGGGTACGGAGCGGTGCACCTCGCCGGTCGTCACGTGCTTGCGCAGCCGGGCGTGGCCGCTCTCGCGCGCCTCGGTGCCGATCTCGACGTGCTCTTCGGAGATGAGCATCTCCGGGTTCTGCTCCTTGGACCGCGCGGCGTCTTCCCGGCCGCGGGACATGGCCATCGCCCCGGCCCCGGCCCCCGCGCCGGCCAGCGGCGCGGTTTCGGTCCGCTCCCGGCGGCGCTCCTCGGGCGGGCGCATTCCGGCCGCGCCGGCGGCACCGGCGGTGCCCATTCCGGCGCCGGCGGTCGTGGTCCGGCCCGGGACCGTGCCGGTCGGTGCGGTGCCCGGCCGGGACATCCCGTAGTGCCGGTAGAGCCGTTCCTCCTCGGCCGGTTCCAGGTGCCCGTCCGCGTCGATCCGCGGGGCGTCCTTGATCTGCTCCTTGGTGTACGGGACCTGCAGCTCGTCGCCCACCCGCCGGCATCCGGCGAGCGGTACGAAGGTCTCCTTCATGCCGAACAGGCCGGTGCGCACAGTGATCCACTCGGGCGCGTCGGTGGCGTCGTCCCGGTAGATCTGCTGGACCGAGCCCACCTTGTTGCCCTCCGGGTCGACCACGTTCTTTCCGGCCATGTCCTGAAGGTTCTCACCCAGGGGTGCGTTCATGGCGTCGCTCTCCTTCCGCACGCGCCGGCAGGGGGCACGTGCAGTTCCCATTGCGCGCCGCGGCGCAGCGCGCAGCGAGTCGGAAAACCCCCGGAACACCGGCTCGGCGGCGAGTTTGCGGGGCGTCCGGCTTCGGTCCGCACTAGGCCGAACGGGTGATGGGCCGACTGCTCCCCCGCCCGCACGGCAGCGGGCCCGGGCTCCCGCCGCAGCGGGGCCCGGGCCCGGTGGGGTACGGGTACGGCCGTACCTCAGTCCGCGAGGTTGACCGCGCGCGCCGAGGTGGCGCCGATCTCGTCGGCGATCTCGGCGAGCACCGGCGCCGGGATCGTGTCGTCGACGGTCAGCGCGACCAGCGCCTCGCCGCCCGCGTCGGCCCGCGAGACCTGCATGCCCGCGATGTTGATGCCCGCCTCGCCGAGAATGCGGCCCAGCGTGCCGACGACGCCGGGGCGGTCGCCGTAGCGCAGGAAGGCCATGTGGTCGGCGAGCGCCAGGTCGATGGAGTGCTCACCGACCGCGACGATCTTCTGCTGGTTCTTGTTGCCCGCCAGGGTGCCGGAGATGGAGATCTCGTCGCCGCCGGACAGGGTGCCGCGCACCGTGACCACGTTGCGGTGCTCGGCCGACTCGCTGCTGGTGGTCAGGCGCACCTCGACACCGCGCTCCTGCGCGAACAGCGGGGCGTTGACGTACGAGACGGTCTCGGCCACCACGTCCTCGAACACGCCCTTGAGCGCGGACAGTTCCAGCACCTTGACGTCGTGCTGGGTGATCTCGCCGTACACCTCGACGTCCAGGCGGACCGCCACCTCGCCGGCCAGCGCGGTGAAGATCCGGCCCAGCCGCTCGGCCAGCGGCAGCCCCGGCTTGACGTCCTCGGCGATCACGCCGCCCTGGACGTTGACCGCGTCCGGCACCAGCTCACCGGCCAGCGCCAGCCGCACCGACTTGGCGACCGCGATGCCCGCCTTCTCCTGCGCCTCGCCCGTCGAGGCGCCGAGGTGCGGGGTGGCGACGACCTGGTCGAACTCGAACAGCGGGGAGTCGGTGCAGGGCTCGCTGGCGTAGACGTCCAGGCCCGCGCCGGCCACCCGGCCCTCCTTGAGGGCGCTGGCCAGCGCGGTCTCGTCCACGATGCCGCCGCGCGCGGCGTTGACGACGCGCACCGTCGGCTTGACCTTGTGCAGCGCCTCGTCACCGATCAGACCGAGCGTCTCGGGGGTCTTGGGGAGGTGGACGGTGATGAAGTCCGCGACCTCCAGCAGCTCGTCGAGGGTGACCAGCTTGACGCCCATCTGCGCGGCGCGGGCCGGCTGCACGTACGGGTCGTAGGCGACGATCTTCATGCCGAAGGCCGACATCCGCTGCGCGACCAGCACGCCGATCCGGCCGAGGCCGACCACGCCGAGGACCTTCTCGGACAGCTCGACGCCGGTGTACTTGCTGCGCTTCCACTCGCCGTTCTTCAGCGCGGTGTTCGCCTGCGGGATGTTGCGGGCCGTGGCGAGCAGCAGGCCGCAGGCCAGCTCGGCGGCGGTGACGATGTTGGAGGTCGGCGCGTTGACGACCATCACGCCGGCCTTGGTGGCGGCGGAGACGTCGACGTTGTCCAGGCCGACACCGGCCCGGGCGACGACCTTGAGCTTGCGGGCGGCGGCGATGGCCTCGGCGTCGACCTTGGTCGCGCTGCGCACGAGGATCGCGTCGACGTCGGCGATGGCGGGCAGCAGCTCGGCCCGGTCGGCGCCGTTGCAGTGCCGGATCTCGAAGTCCGGACCGAGGGCGTCGACGGTGGCGGGCGACAGTTCCTCGGCGATCAGTACGACAGGTTTCGAGCTCACGTGGTCTTCAGTCCTCACTAGTCCTGGGGGCCCCACCCGTGCCCCTGATGGCTACGGGGGAGGACGGCCGTCCCGACGGCCGAAGGCGGTGAAGGGGGCAGCCGCGTGGAAGACGCACGACGCTGTGAGCCTGACGCGCTTGTGGTGTGCAGTGTAGTGCTGGCCCCCGGCCGTTCATCCGCCGTTTCGGAAGGATCACCCGGTCGTGGTGCGACGCGGTGGACAACACCAGGGCGGGGCCGGGCGCCGGACGCGGCGAACGGGGCCGCGGCGGCTGCCACGGCCCCGTGCCGTACGGCTCACTGCTCGTCGTCGACCCAGCTCATCAGCTTGCGGAGCTTCTTGCCGGTGGTCTCCAGCAGGTGGTCCTCGTCGGCCTTCTTGTACTCGTTGTACTTGGGCAGGCCGGCGTTGTACTCCGCCATCCAGTTGTTCGCGAAGGTGCCGTCCTGGATCTCGGCGAGCACCTTCTTCATCTCGGCCTTGGTGGCGTCGTTGACGATCCGCGGGCCGGTGACGTAGTCGCCCCACTCGGCGGTCTCGGAGATCGACCAGCGCATCTTCTCCAGGCCGCCCTCGTACATGAGGTCCACGATCAGCTTCAGCTCGTGCAGGCACTCGAAGTAGGCGATCTCCGGCTGGTAGCCGGCCTCGACCAGGGTCTCGAAGCCCGCCTTGACCAGCGCCGAGGCACCGCCGCAGAGCACCGCCTGCTCACCGAAGAGGTCGGTCTCGGTCTCCTCGGTGAAGGTGGTCTTGATGACGCCGGCGCGGGTGCCGCCGATGCCCTTGGCGTACGACAGGGCCAGCGCGAAGGCGTTGCCGGAGGCGTCCTGCTCGACGGCCGCGATGCACGGCACGCCGCGGCCCTCCTCGTACTGGCGGCGCACCAGGTGGCCCGGGCCCTTGGGGGCGACCATGCACACGTCGACGTTCTCCGGCGGCTTGATGAAGCCGTAGCGGATGTTCAGGCCGTGGCCGAAGAACAGCGCGTCGCCGTCCTTCAGGTTGTCCTTGACGGACTCCTCGTAGACCTTCGCCTGGATCGGGTCCGGCACCAGGATCATGATGACGTCGGCCTCCGCCGCCGCCTCGGCCGGGCTGACCACGCGCAGGCCCTGCTCCTCGGCCTTGGACTTCGACTTCGAGCCCTCGTGCAGACCCACCCGGACGTCGACGCCCGAGTCACGCAGGGAGAGGGCGTGGGCGTGGCCCTGGCTGCCGTAGCCGAGAACCGCGACCTTGCGGCCCTGGATGATGGACAGGTCGGCGTTGTCGTCGTAGAACAGCTCGGCCACTTCGGGTATCTCCTTGGATCTAGCTGGTTGCCCGACACATTACGTCGGGCTCGTGAGGAAAGGTTCGGGGGTCTCGCGATACGGTCCGGGAGGGCCCCGGGAGGGCGCGGACGGCTCAGGCGGAGCGGTCCAGGGCCCGCAGCGAGCGGTCCGTGATGGAGCGGGCGCCGCGCCCTATGGCGATGGTGCCGGACTGCACCAACTCCTTGATGCCGAACGGCTCCAGCATCTTGAGCATCGCTTCGAGCTTGTCGCTGCTGCCGGTCGCCTCGATGGTCACCGCGTCCGGGGAGACGTCGACGGTCTTGGCGCGGAAGAGCTGGACGATCTCCACGATCTGCGAGCGGGTCTCGTTGTCGGCGCGCACCTTGGCCAGCACCAGTTCCCGCTGGACCGCGGCGCCGGGCTCCAGCTCGACGATCTTCAGCACGTTGACGAGCTTGTTGAGCTGCTTGGTGACCTGCTCCAGCGGGAGCGACTCGACGCTCACCACGATGGTGATGCGGGAGATGTCGGGGTGCTCGGTGACGCCCACGGCGAGCGAGTCGATGTTGAATCCGCGGCGGGAGAACAGGGCGGCGATCCGGGCCAGGATGCCGGGGGTGTTCTCCACCAGGACGGAGAGCGTGTGCTTGGACATGGTCGGTCTTCTCTCTTCTATCCGCGTGTCTCGCGTCCCGGCGTCTCAGTCGTCTTCGTTGTCGCCGAAGTCGGGGCGGACCCCGCGGGCCGCCATGACCTCGTCGTTGGAGGTGCCGGCCGCGACCATCGGCCAGACCTGGGCGTCCTCGTGCACGATGAAGTCCACGACCACCGGGCGGTCGTTGATCGCGTTCGCCTTGGCGATCACCGCGTCCAGCTCGGCCGGGTCCTCGCAGCGCATCGCGACGCAGCCCATCGCCTCGGCCAGCTTCACGAAGTCCGGGACGCGGGTGCCGCCGCCGGCCACCTCGGCCGTGGCGAGGCAGTCCTCGGGGCCGCTGTGCAGGACGGTGTTGGAGTAGCGCTGGTTGTAGAACAGGGCCTGCCACTGGCGGACCATGCCGAGGGCGCCGTTGTTGATGATGGCGACCTTGATCGGGATGTTGTTCAGCGCGCAGGTGACCAGTTCCTGGTTGGTCATCTGGAAGCAGCCGTCGCCGTCGATCGCCCAGACCGTACGGTCCGGCCGCCCGGCCTTGGCGCCCATGGCGGCCGGGACGGCGTAGCCCATCGTCCCGGCGCCGCCGGAGTTCAGCCAGGTGGACGGCGTGTCGTAGTCGATGAAGTGGGCGGCCCACATCTGGTGCTGGCCGACGCCCGCCGCGTAGATCGTGCCCTCGGGGGCCAGCTCGCCCAGGCGCTGGATGACCTGCTGCGGGGCCAGGCTGCCGTTGTCGGGGTGGCCATAGCCCAGCGGGTACGTCTCGCGCCAGCGGTCGAGGTCCTTCCACCAGGCGGTGCAGTCACCGGTGCGGCCCGCCGCGTGCTCGGCCTGGAGGGCCACGACCAGGTCGGCGATGACCTCGCGGGCGTCGCCGACGATCGGCACGTCGGCCGCGCGGTTCTTGCCGATCTCGGCCGGGTCGATGTCGGCGTGCACGACCTTGGCGAACGGGGCGAAGGAGTCCAGCTTGCCGGTGACCCGGTCGTCGAAGCGGGCGCCGAGCGCGACGATCAGGTCGGCCTTCTGCAGGGCGGTGACGGCGGCGACCGTACCGTGCATCCCGGGCATGCCGACGTGCTGCGGGTGGGTGTCGGGGAAGGAGCCCAGGGCCATCAGGGTGGTGGTGACGGGCGCGCCGGTCAGTTCGGCCAGCACCTTCAGTTCGGCGGTGGCGCCGGACTTCATCACGCCGCCGCCGACGTACAGGACCGGGCGGCGGGCCTCGGTGATCAGCCGGGCGGCCTCGCGGATCTGCTTGGCGTGCGGCTTGGTGACCGGGCGGTAGCCGGGCAGGTCGGTGTGCGGCGGCCAGGTGAAGGTGGTCTGTGCCTGGAGGGCGTCCTTGGCGATGTCCACCAGGACCGGTCCCGGGCGGCCGGTGGAGGCGATGTGGAACGCCTCGGCGATGGTGCGGGGGATCTCGGCCGCGTCGGTGACCAGGAAGTTGTGCTTGGTGATCGGCATCGTGATGCCGCAGATGTCCGCCTCCTGGAAGGCGTCGGTGCCGATCGCCTTGGAGGCGACCTGACCGGTGATCGCGACCATCGGGACGGAGTCCATGTGGGCGTCGGCGATCGGGGTGACGAGGTTGGTGGCACCGGGGCCGGAGGTGGCCATGCAGACGCCGACCTTGCCGGTGGCCTGCGCGTAGCCGGTGGCGGCGTGGCCCGCGCCCTGCTCGTGGCGGACCAGGACGTGGCGGACCTTCGAGGAGTCCATCATCGGGTCGTACGCGGGGAGGATGGCGCCCCCCGGAATGCCGAACACGGTGTCGGCCCCGACCTCTTCGAGCGAACGGATGAGGGACTGCGCGCCCGTGACGTGCTCCACGGCGGTCGCGGGCGCTCCGCCGGAGTTACGGGCCCGCGGCTGCGGATGGTGGGCCCCGGTGGCCTGCTCGGTCATCTGCGTCTCTTCTCGAAGCTGAGGGTTTTGGTGGGGTATGGGGGTGGTTATGCAACAAAAAACCCCTCGTGCCGTGAGGCAAGCGAGGGGAGCGCGCCGGTGCGGAGCGCTGGGTTTCTTGAGTGACCCAGCTTCAGCCGACGCGCTTTCCAAGTACGAGAATTCGGGTGCGCATGGAACTGACCCTCCCCCTGCTGCCAGGGGAGTGTCAAGTGGGTGGGACGGAGGTCTCACTATTTGGGCGCAGCGGAGGCCTGGCCAGCGCGGCCTCCGCCCCGTCCCGGCCGTCCCCCGGCCCGAACCGCCTGGGCAGTTCGCCCAGCACCCGTCCGGGTGACACCGGTTCGCGCCCCTTCTTGACGTGACGCACCGGCAGGCCCGTACCGCTGAGCACCACCGCCCGGCCCTCGCTCCCCGGGCCCGGCACCGGATAACCGCCCTGCGTCAGCGCGCGGCGCAGCCGGTGCTCGTCCAGCGGCCCGGAGAAGGCCATGCCCTGGCCGTGCGTACAGCCCATGGAGCGCAGCGCGACGATCTGCTCGGGCAGGTCGACGCCGTCGGCGACGGACTGCATGCCGAGGTCGGAGGCGATCCGCAGCAGCCCCGAGGTGATCTTGTGCAGCCGGGCAGAGTCCACCACCCCGTCGACCAGGTCCCGGTCCAGCCGCAGCACGTCGACGGGCAGCCGCCGCAGCGCTCCGATGGCGGCCGCGCCGCTGCCGAAGCCGTCCAGGGCGATCCGTACCCCCAGGCGGCGCAGGGCGACCAGGCGGCGCTCCAGCTCCTCCAGCGGTATCCGCGGATCGGTGTCGGACAGCTCCAGGACCAGCGACCCGGACGGCAGGCCGTGCCGGGACAGCAGGGCCTCGATGCTCTTGGGCGGCAGCGCCCGGTCGAGCAGCCGGTGCGCGGAGATCCGGACGGCCACCGGGACCGGATGGCCCGCCCGGTGCCGGCCGGCGGCCTGCTGCACCGCCTCCTCCAGCTGCCAGCGGCCCAGCTCGGCGGTGCGGTCGCCGTCCTCCTTGAGCCGGCCGCGGTCGCCGACCCGCAGGAACTCGGCGGGGGTGAAGAGTATGCCCTGGGCGGAGCGCCAGCGGGCCAGGGCGGCGACCGCCGTGATCCGGCCGCCGGCCAGTTCCACCACGGGCTGGTGGAGCAGCGCGAACTCGCCGTCGTGCAGGGCGGTGCGCAGCTTGGTGGCCAGCTCGGCGCGGTGCACCACGTCGGCCTGCATCTGTGGTGCGTACAGCTTGACGCAGCCCTTGCCGGCCTGTTTGGCGCGGTACATCGCCAGGTCGGCGTTGCGCATCAGGGGGCCGGGGGTGATGCCCGGCTCGGCGAAGGCGACACCGATGCTGGCGGCGACCCGTACGTCCCGGCCGTCGATCTTGTACGGGTCGGAGAGCCGGATGCGCAGCCGGTCGGCGACCTCCAGGATGCGGTGCTCGCGCGCCGCGTGGTCGCGGGAGCCGTCGCCCATGATCAGCGCGGCGAACTCGTCGCCGCCCAGCCGCGCGGCGGTGTCCCCGGCCCGTACGGATTCGGCCAGTCTGCGGGCGGCCTGGATCAGCAGCTCGTCGCCCGCCTGATGGCCGATGGTGTCGTTCACCTGCTTGAAGCCGTCCAGGTCGATGTAGAGCACGGCGGTGCCCGGATCGGTGGCGCGGCGGCCGGTCAGCGCCTGGCTGACCCGCTCGGTGAACAGGGCCCGGTTGGGCAGGTCGGTGAGCGCGTCGTGCGAGGCGTTGTGCTGCAACTGTGCCTGGAGGCGGACGCGTTCGGTGACGTCGCGGGAGTTGAAGATGAGGCCGCCGTGGTGGCGGTTGACGGTGGACTCGACGTTGAGCCACTTCTCGCCGCCCGCGCGGTGTTCACCCGCGCGGAAGCGGCACTCGATACGGGTGGTCGGTTCGTCCTCGGGCCGGGCGGCGAGGAATCTGCGCACCTCGTGCACCACCCGCCCCAGGTCCTCGGGATGGATGAGGGAGGCCAGCTCGGAGCCGATCAGCTCCTCCGCGTCCCGGCCGTAGACCCCCGTGGCGGCGGGGCTGACGTAGCGCAGTATCCCGGTCGGCGCGGCGATCATGATGACGTCGCTGGAGCCCTGCACCAGCGAGCGGAAGTGGTTCTCCTTCTGGGCCAGTTCCTGCGTGAGGGTGATGTTGTCGAGCAGCATGATGCCCTGGCGCACGACGAGGGCGAGGACGACCGTGCAGCCGGTGAAGAGCACCACGCGGTCGATGCGGCGGCCGTCCAGGACGTTGTACAGAATGCCCAGGGTGCAGACGGCGGCGGCCAGGTACGGGGTGAGGGCGGCCAGCGAGCCCGCGATGGGCCGGGTGGCCGCCGCGGTGGCCGCGGGGGTGCCCGTGGCCGGCGGGGTGCGGGGGGCGGCACGCTCGGGAGCCGCCGCCGCGGTGTCGCCGCCGGGCAGCCGCCGGGCCACCCAGGGCGCGTACGTGAGCAGCATCGATCCGGCGAACCAGCCGGCGTCCAGGATCTGCCCGGAGCGGTAGTGCTCGCGCAGCAGCGGCGAGCTGAACAGCGCGTCGCACAGCACCGTCAGGGCCAGCGCCGCGATGGCGGTGTTGATGGCCGAGCGGTGCGCCGAGGAGCGCTTGAAGTGCAGGGCGAGCACCATGCTCACCAGCACGATGTCCAGGAGCGGGTACGCCAGCGCGAGCGCGCCCTGCGGCACGCTCTGGCCCTGGAAGTGCGCGGTGTGCGCGAGCGCCAGGCTCCAGGAGAGCGTCAGCAGCGAGCCGCCGATCAGCCAGGCGTCCAGCCCCAGGCACACCCAGCCGGCCTTGGAAACGGGCCTCTTGGCGAGCACGAGCAGGCCGACGATGGCAGGTGGCGCGAAGAGCAGGAAGCAGAAGTCCGCGAGCGAGGGGCTCGGCACCGGCTCGCGCAGCACGACCTCGTACCAGCCCCAGACGCCGTTGCCGATCCCCGCCATCGTGGAGGAGGCGGCGAACAGCAGCCAGGCGGGTCGAAACCGGCCGTGGTGCCTGCGGGCGTACAGGAAACAGGAGACGGCCGCAGCGAAGGCGGCCACGCTGAGGCCGAAGTCGCCCATGAAGAGCGCCAGTTCGGGAGAGCCCCAGCCCAGGGCGGCGCCCACCGCGTAACCGCCGCAGACGACCGCGAGCACGACCTGCGGGACCACACCCGGTGCGCCGCCGGTCTGCACCGGCGGCCGGGCGAGGACCGCGCCCGTGGCGCTCACCGCCCTCTCCTCCCGCCCACCGCGCGACATCGTCGTGGCCGGTGCGCGCACGGCGCCCGGCGCGCCCATGGACCCGGAGGTGTCCCCCCGGGGGATTGCGGAGTGCCTGTCCCGTGCGTCGTCCATCGGCCGTACATCGCCCGTCGCCCCCCTCGGTTCCGGTCTTTCGCGCTGCGCCGCAGCACTGCCCGGCGCTGTCCCCGCTCGGACGATACACCAGGTTCGTCACTCAGGGACATAGCCTCTCTACGCAGCATGACTGTCAGTGGGATGCGGATACCCAGTGCAGTCGTACGGCCCCGTAGAGCTACCCGCAAGGGGTCCGGGAAGGTTTCACCCGGCCGTAGCCACGACGTTGCACAAGGGATCACCGGAGGCGAAACGTGTCAGCTGATCCCTGATGAGGCGCTTCGCGCGGGGCAGGAAGGCAGAGCTGGGGCCTCCGACGTGGGGAGTGACGAGCACGCCGGGAGCGTGCCACAGCGGATGTCCCGCGGGCAGCGGTTCCGGATCGGTGACGTCCAGGGCCGCCCGCAATCGCCCCGATTCGAGTTCGGCCAGAAGCGCCTTCGTGTTGACGACGGCGCCGCGCGCCACGTTCACCAGCAGCGCGCCGTCCTTCATACGGGCCAGGAAGTCACTCCCGACCAGGCCGCGGGTGGCGTCGGTGAGCGGCGTGGCGATGATCACGACGTCCGCCGCGGGCAGCTCGGCGGGCAGGTCGGCGAGCGGAAGCACGGGCCCGCGCACGGTCTCACGTGCGGTGCGCGCAATGCGCGCCACCCGCGCACACTCGAAGGGCGTGAGCCGGTCCTCGATCGCACTGCCTATCGATCCGTACCCCACGATGAGCACCGTCTTGTCGGCGAGGGCGGGCCGGAATCCGCCGAGCCACCGCTCCTCGTCCTGGCCCCGGACGAATTCCGGAATGCCGCGCAGCGAGGCGAGCGTCAGGGTGAGCGCCAGCTCGGCCGTGCTGGCGTCATGCAGTCCGCGGGCGTTGCACAGGTGTGTCCCCGGCGGCAGCCGGGGCAGGGCGGGCAGCATGTGCTCGATGCCGGCGGTCAGGGTCTGCACGGCGCGCAGCCCGGTCATCTCCGTCAGCGGGCGTAGGCACACCTGCGGATCCTTCATGTACGGGACCACGTAGAAGGCGCAGCGGGCGGGGTCGGCGGGGAACTCCGGCCCGGCGTCCCAATGGACGTAGCCGAAGCCGTCCGGCAGTCCGCCGACCTCGTCGGCGGGGATCGGGAGCCATACGTCGTTCGCGGCGGTGCGCGGGTCTGCTGGTGCCATGGCCCGAGGCTATGCGATGCCCTCCGGCCTCAGACGTTAGTTTGGTCAGGCCCTTGATCGGGGGCGAGGGGATGGAGGCACGACCACGTGGAGCGCAGGACAATCGGTGCTACAGCGCTCGAAGTGGGTGCAATCGGACTCGGCTGTATGCCGATGAGCTGGGGGTACACCGAGTCGCAGCGCAACGGCGAGACCTCGCTGCGCACCGTGCACACCGCGCTCGACCAGGGCTGCACCCTGCTCGACACCGCCGACATGTACGGGCCGTTCACCAACGAACTGCTGGTCGGGCGGGCCCTGAAGGAGCGCCGCGCCGAAGCCTTCGTCTCGACCAAGGTCGGGCTCCTGGTGGGCGAGCAGCACATCGTCGCCAACGGGCGGCCCGGTTACGTGAGGCGGGCGTGCGACGCCTCGCTGCGCCGCTTGCAGACCGACTGCATCGACCTGTATCAGCTGCACCGCACCGACCCCGAGGTACCGATCGAGGAGACCTGGGGCGCGATGGCGGGGCTGGTGGCCGCCGGGAAGGTGCGGTCGCTGGGGCTGTGCGCGGTGGGCGCGCGCGCCGGACGCCGCCGGGGCACGCGGCTGTACGACGGGACACTGCGGCAACTGGAACGCATCCAGCAGGTGTTCCCGGTCAGCAGCGTGCAGGCCGAGCTGTCGGTGTGGTCGAAGGAGGCACTGGAGACGTTGCTGCCGTGGTGCGTCACGCGCGGTGTGGGGTTCCTCGCGGCCATGCCGCTGGGCAACGGCTTCCTCACCGGCACGCTGACCCCGGGGCAGGGCTTCGAACCGGAGGACATACGGGCCCGGCACCCGCGCTTCACGGCCGAGATGATGGCCGCCAACCAGCCGGTGGTGGCCGGACTGCGCCGGGTGGGCGCGCGGCACGGGGCCACGCCGGGGCAGGTGGCGCTGGCGTGGGTACTGGCGCAGGGGCCGCACGTCGTGCCCGTACCGGGGACGAAGAAGGAACGCTGGGCCGCCGAGAACGCGGCGGCGGCCGGGCTGACACTGGACCGCCGGGACCTCGCGGAGATCGCGGCACTGCCGCCGGCCCGGGGGTCGTGGGACTGAGCGCCACCACACGCGCCGGGCGGGACGCACGCGTTCGGCCGGGCCGGATGGGGACGCGCGAGCCCGGCCGGGCCGGAGTGGGGGCCTGACGTGAGGGGTGCGGTGTGGTGTCGTAAGGCGGGTTCCGTCGACGAAAGGACTTCGCCGTGCAACGACGCTCCGTGACCTCCGTGTTGGCCGCTGCCTCGCTGCTACTGGCGGCGGGGTGCTCCGGCGAGAGCGCCCCCGGCCCGGCCGGCTCCCGCGCCGCTTCGTCCGCCGCCCCGCCCGGCGCTTCGTCCCCGGGCGGCACCCCGGCCTCCCCGTCCGCCACGGCGCCGCCCGCCCAGGGCTCGGCGAAGGTCGTCAGCACCCTGACCACCGGCCTCACCTCACCCTGGGGAGTGGCCGCGCTGCCCGGAGGTGACCTGCTGGTGTCCTCGCGCGACACCGGGAAGATCTTCCGGGTGGCGGCGGACGGCGGCCGGAAGACCGAGCTCGGCACGGTGCCGGGGGTCTCGCCGGGCGGCGAGGGCGGGCTGCTGGGGATCGCGGTGGCGCCGTCGTTCGGCCGGTCCCCTCAGGTGTACGCGTACTTCACCACCGAGTCCGACAACCGTATCGCCCGGCTGAACTACGACGCGAAGAAGCAGCCCGGCAGTCAACTGGGCGCCCCCGACACGGTGCTGAAGGGCATCCCCAAGGGGCAGATCCACAACGGCGGCCGGATCGCGTTCGGCCCGGACAAGATGCTGTACGCGGGCACCGGCGAGACCGGCGACACCGGCCTCGCCCAGGACCGGAAGTCGCTGGGCGGCAAGATCCTGCGCATGACGCCGGACGGCGAGCCGGTGCACGGCAATCCGGACGCCGACTCGGTGGTGTACACGTACGGACACCGCAATGTGCAGGGCTTGGCCTGGGACGGCGCGGGCCGCCTGTGGGCCGCCGAGTTCGGCCAGAACACCTGGGACGAGCTGAACCTGATCGAGCCGGGCAAGAACTACGGCTGGCCCGAGGTCGAGGGCAAGGGCCGGGGCGACACCCGGTTCGTTGATCCGGTGGCGCAGTGGAAGACGGCGGACGCCTCGCCGAGCGGCATCGCGATCGCCGAGGGCTCGGTCTGGATGGCGGGACTGCGCGGCGAACGGCTGTGGCGGATCCCGCTCGCCGGGCGGCGGGCATCGGCGGAGCCGCAGGCGTTCCTCCAGGGCGAGCACGGGCGGCTGCGTACGGTCGTGACGGCCCAGGACGGCGGGCTGTGGCTGGTCACCAGCAACACCGACGGGCGCGGCGAGCCGAAGCAGAGCGACGACCGGATCCTGCGGCTGGACGTGAGCTGACGGGAGGAACTCGCCCCCGTGAACACAGGTACGGCCAGGTACGGCCAGGCCCGCCCGTTTCGCTTCGTTGGTGCCTACACTCGTCGTACGGAGCCGTCCGCGTCGTCAGGGGGCAGGATGTTCAACCTGGTGGAGGAACTGTTCGCGCCGGGGCGCAAGCACACCGACGAGGAACGGCGCCGGCTGACCCTGGTGGTCACCGACACCGGCGACAGCGATCCGGGCAAGGGGCCGATAGACCTGTCCTCGGGCAAGGTCACCGTCCGCCTGCCGGAGCAGGAGCCGCCGCGGGACGGGCCACAGGCCGGGCCCCGGACCGGCGGCCCCTCAGGCGGCCGTGTACGGCCTTGAGATACTGCCGGGATCCGGGGCCCGCTCGCCGCGTACGCGGTCGGCCGCCTCGTGCGGAGCCTCAGGAACCGGGCGTTCCGGCGCCGGCCTTGGGGAGGGTGGGCATGCTCGCGAACAGGTCGAAGTACATGCCCGCGGAGACGATCAGGCCCAGCACGCCGAGGGCGAGGCCGCCCCAGGCCACGGCTCGCATCCAGGTCGAGCGGGGCCGCAGGAGGACCAGGCCGGCGACGACGACGGCGAGCAGTGCGAAGATCGCGTTGACGAGGGCGTGGGTGTGCCAGGGGGCGCCGTAGACGGTGGCGATCTGGTCGGTGGCCTTGCCCGTCTGCAGCTTGATCTGGCCGAGCAGCGTCTGGCGCTCGGCCAGCACCGTGCCGACCCAGGTGCCGGTGAGCGAGGCGAGACCCAGTCCCGCGGCGACGACGGAGCCGGCGCCGGAGGCCACCGAACCGGTCGCGGCGGCGGGCGCCGCCTCGGTGCCCGCGGCCTCCTCCCCGTCTTCCTCGTCGGCGTCCGCGCCGAGCGGGGTGTCCGCGTCGACCGCGGCGCCGGACGGCTTCTTCCCGTCCGTCTCGGCGGCCTCGGACGCCCCGTCGGCCTCCGTCGTCCCGGTGGCCGCCTTGGCCTCGTCGGCCTTCGTGTCGTCGGTGCGCTCTTCGGTCTTGGTGGTGTCCATGGGCGCGACCGTAGGTGCCGGATCTGAGAGACGTATGAGAATCCCCGGGGCGCGGGGGAAACCGGCCGCGCCGGCGGACGGGAGAGCCGTACGGGGCGTACGGAGGCGGGCCACGGAGCGTACGGAGGCGGGCTACGCGGCGTACGGAGGCGACGCGCCCGGCCGCTACTTCCGTACCAGCCCCTCGTCTCCCCGCCGCGCCCCCGGAACGGCAAGCGGAACCGCAACCGGAACCGGCGGCACACCCTCCGCGCCCGGGCCCGCCCCCACGCAGGACTCCGCCGGCGGCTCGATGCTGATCCGCGGCAGCCACCGCTCCAGCCACCCCGGCAGCCACCAGTTCGCGCCGCCGAGCAGGTGCATCAGGGCGGGCACGAGCAGGGTGCGCAGCACGAAGGCGTCCAGGGCGACGGCGGCCGCCAGGCCGATGCCGAACATCGCGATGATGCGGTCGCCGCTGAGCACGAACGCCGCGAACACCGCGATCATGATGACGGCCGCCGAGTTGATGACCCGGCCGGTCTCGGCAAGTCCGACGCGGACCGCGCGGCGGTTGTCGCCGGTCAGCCGCCATTCCTCGTACATCCGGCTGACCAGGAAGACCTGGTAGTCCATGGACAGCCCGAACAGGACCGAGACCATGATCACGGGCAGGAAGGGCTCGATCGGGCCCGCGCTGCCCAGTCCGAGCAGTTCGCTCCCCCACCCCCACTGGAAGATCGCGACCACGATCCCGAAGGACGAGGCGACGGCCGCGATGTTCATCGCGGCGGCCTTCAGCGGTATGCCGATGCTGCGGAACGCGAGGAGCAGCAGGACGCAGCCCAGTCCGATGACGACGCCGACGAACAGCGGCAGCTTGCCGACGATGACGGAGGCGAAGTCGTCGTAGCTCGCCGTCACCCCGCCGACGTGGACCCGCATGCTGGTGCCCTCCCCGGCCTTCGGCAGGACGTCGGCGCGCAGCCGTTCCACCAGGTCGGAGGTCTGCCGGGACTGCGGGGAGCCGTCCGGTACGACGGTGATCACGCCCGTGCTGCCGCTGCCGTCGAACTCCGGCCCGCGCACCTGTGCCACGCCCGGTGTGCCGCGCAGCTCGTCCGGCAGCCGGTCGAAGGCGAGCCGGTCCTTGGCCCCGTCGAGGTCGCCGACCAGGGTCAGCGGCCCGTTGGAGCCCGGCCCGAAGCCCTCGCCGAGCAGGTCGTACGCCTGCCGGGTGGTGCTCGTCGCGGGGTTGTTGCCCTGGTCGGAGGTGCCCAGGTGCAGGGACAGGGTGGGCAGCGCGAGGATCAGCATGACGACGGCCGCGGCCGCCCCCAGCAGCTTCGGGTGGCGCTCCACGAACCCGGACCACCACGCCGCGAACCCGGCCGGCGGCTCCGGGCGGGGCCCGTCGGCGGCCAGCTGCCGCCGTTCGCGCCGGCTCAGCGCCCGCGGTCCGATGACGCCGAGCAGGGCCGGGAGCAGGGTGACGGAGGCCGCGACGGTCAGGACGACGGTCAGCGAGGCGGCGATGGCGACGCCGTTGAGGAAGCCCAGCCGCAGGACGAGCATGCCGAGCAGGGCGATGCAGACGGTGGCCCCCGCGAAGACCACCGCACGCCCCGACACGCTGACCGCGCGCTCGGCGGCCTGCTGGACGGTGAGGCCGGATTTCAGCCCTCTGCGGTGCCGGGTCACGATGAAAAGCGCGTAGTCGATCCCGACACCGAGGCCGATGAGCATGCCCAGCATCGGGGCGAAGTCGGCCACCGTCATCGCGTGGCCGAGCAGGGTGATGCCCGCGGAGGCGGTGCCGACGCTGACCACCGCCGTGACGAGCGGCAGGAGCGTGGCGGCGAGCGAGCCGAAGGCGAGGAAGAGGACGACGGCGGCGGCGCCGAGGCCGATCAGTTCGGCGAGCTGGGCGTCCGACGACTCGGTGACGGCGATGCCGGCGCCGCCCAGCTCCACCTGGAGTCCGTCGGCCGCGGCGGCCCTGGCGGTGTCCACGACGCGCTGGACCTGGGCCTTGTCCAGGTCCTCGGCGGGCGCGTCGAAGGCGAGGTCCGCGTAGGCGGTGTGCCCGTCCTGGCTGATCTGCCCGGCGCCCTGCGGCCCGTACGGGCTGTGTACGGACGCGACCCCGGGCAGCCTGGCGATCGTGTCGAGGGTCTGCTGGAGGTCCTTCTGCACGGCGCCCGCGCGTACGGTGCCGGTCTCCGTGTGCCACACGATCGTGTCGCGGTCCCCGGAACGGTCCGGGAAGGCCCGCTCCAGCAGGGCTCCGGCCTGCCCCGATTCCGTACCGGGGACGTCGTAGTGGTCGGAGTAGGCGGAGCCGGCGACTCCGGCGGCCGCCGTGGCTCCCGCGAAGGCGGCGAGCCAGAGCACGATCACGACGATGCGGCGCCGCAGGCACCACCGGGTCAGTGCGGTCATCAAGCTCTTCGTCTGCTTCCCGGGTCAGGCGCCGATGTCTCCCGGGATGTACCCGTGGTGCCGAACGCGTAATGGAGGGGGAAGCACGGGACCACCGCCTGCCGACGAAGGGGGCGGCGGGCCCGTACCTCTTGCAGAGTGACAGCAGGAAAAGATCCTTTGACCCTTTTGTGGAGTTCCCCACAACGGGAACGGGAAGCGGAACCTGGCCGGAGCCGAAGGCGACCGGAAGACGGCCGGTTCCGCCCGCCTCCGCTCAGCCGGTGACCGACTCCTTCCCGTTCTCGATGTGGCCCATGAAGCGGCGGCGGAAGGAGGCGTCCTGCGCGACGGACAGGTCCAGGTCGTACCAGCCGTGCGCCGCCGCCGCGGAGTGCGCGACGGTACGGGTGCTGCCGGCCCGCACTCTGATCTCGCGCACCTTGGCGTCGCCGTACGCCAGCGGCTTCAGGGTGAAGGTGAGGTCGGTGCGCCCCTTGTTGACGAGCGTGAGGTGCAGTTCACGCCGGTGCGCGTCCAGGCGGGTGCCGATCCGGACCGCGGCGGCCGCGCCGGCGGCCGTGCCCGCGTGTTCGCGGCGGAACCCGTTGGGGCCCGTAAGGGTGAAACGGTACGCGCCGTCCTTGACGGGCACCTCCCAGTCGGCCCGGCCCAGCACGTCGCGGTGCTGCGGCGTGCCGTACTCCCCCGCGTACGGGTACAGCGCGAAGTGCGCGCTCGCCCGGCCGCCGTTGCGCACCGCGAGCCGGAAGCGCGCCGCCTGCGCGTCGTACGCGCCGTCCGCGTCGGGCTGGTACGGCAGCGGGCGCGCGGGCCGGGTGCCCGGCTCCTGGCGCGGCAACTGCTGCTCGCGCGGCGGGCGCGGCGCCCAGCGCCCGCTGAACGGCGGGATCGCGCCGGGCCGCTCCACGGCGGGCTGCCTGCGCCCGCGCGAGAAGTCGAAGGCGGTGGTCAGATCGCCGCAGACGGTACGCCGCCAGGCGCTGATGTTGGGCTCCCGCACGCCCGTCCAGCGCTCCAGGAAGCGGACGATCGAGGTGTGGTCGAAGACCTGCGAGCAGGCGTAGCCGCCCACCGACCAGGGCGAGATCACCAGCATCGGTACACGCATCCCGAGCCCGGTCGGCTTGCCGTCCCAGAACTCGCCCTCCGTGCCCTTCGGGGGCACCGGCGGCGGTACGTGGTCGAAAAATCCGTCGTTCTCGTCGTACGTCAGGAACAGCGCGGTGTGCCGCCACACGTCCGGGTTCTTCCCGAGGGCGTCGAGCACCTTGTAGACGATGGTGGCGCTGGCGACCGGCGAGGACGAGCCGGGGTGCTCCGAGTCCGCCGCGGAGGGGACGATGTAGGACACCTCGGGCAGCTTGCCCGCGGCGACGTCGGCGGCGAAGGCGGTGGCCGTGGAGTCCGGCTCGCCGCGGCGCAGCGCGCGCTCGAAGAGACTGCGGTCGGCCGCGCTCAGCGCCCGTACCCCCTCGTCCAGCAGCCCCTGCAAGCGCTTGCGCTCGGCCTCACCGGCCGCGGCGACCTTTCCGTAGAACGCGGTCATGTTCTGCACGCCGCCGCCCACCTTGGCCAGCGCCTTCTTCATGACGGCCTTGAAGGTGGCGTAGAACTCCAGGTTGTTGTCGGTGAAGTTGTCCCACTCCTGGTAGACGCGCCAGCTGCGCCCGGCCTTCTCCAGGCGCTCGGCGTACGTGGGCCAGGTGTAGCCGGTGTGGGTGTCCTCCGCGTAGGCGTCGTTGCCCACCGCGCGCTTGCCGGAGCCCGGCTCGAAGCCGGTCCAGCCGCTGACCAGGTGGTTGCGGTTGGGGCTGGTGGAGGAGTGGATCGAGGAGTGATACGCGTCGCAGACGGTGAAGGTGTCGGCCAGCTCGTAGTGCAGCGGTACGTCCTGGCGGTCGTAGTGGGCCATGGTGGCGGCCGTCTTGGCGGTGACCCAGTTGTCCATCCACCCGTCGCGCCACGCCTTGGCGCCGCCGGCCCACTCGTGGTTGAGCGCCCCGATGTACTGGAGGTCCTTCTTCTGTGCCGCCGCGGCTTCCCGGACGGAGAACGGCAGGACGGTGCCGATGCCGAGCGCGCCCGGCTGCTCGAAGACGCTCCGGTCGCCGCCGGGCAGCCGCACGGCGTTGCGGTCGGCGTAGCCGCGTACGCCGCGCAGCATCCCGAAGTAATGGTCGAAGGAACGATTCTCCTGCATCAGCACGACCACGTGCCTGATGTCTCCGAGGCCGCCCCGGCCGTGCCCGTGCCCGCGCTCGGCGGCGGCCGGTCCGGCGGCCAGCGCCTGCTGAAGGGACGGCGGCAGCAGGGACGCGGCGGCGGCCGCGCCCGCCGCTGCCGCGCCAAGTCCCATGACCCGTCTGCGAGATACCTCGGATGCCACGCTCGACCTCCCAGTCGACTGCCCGCGGTCGGGCAATGGTTCCCATACAGCCCATTGGCTGGTGCGAGCGGGACGGTAGTGGAGGGCGGTGGCGGGCGACAGGTGTCGGGGTGACAAGTTCGAGAACAGACGGTTCCGGTTCCGGTTGCGGGCTCGTGCGGCGGCGGGCCGCGCCCCGCCCCTTCGGCACTCACGCGGCGCCGTCGAGTACCGCCCGCACTTCCGGCACGTCCCGGTAGCCCTCCAGCCGGCCCAGCACGACCCGCACCCGCGCAGCCGTACGGTCACTGGTCACGGCCGCGCTCAGCGAGACCACCCGTTCCGCTGTCGCTGCCGCCTCCTCCGGTTCGTTCGCGTCGGCCAGAGCGACGGCCAGCCACGACAGGTACAGGGCGAGTTCCCGGGTGTGCGTCGTGTCGTACCGGCTGAGCACGTCCCGCAGCAGGGGCACCGCCCGCAGAGGCCGGCGCAGCTCCGTGTGGACCCGGCTCTCCATGACCCGCAGTTCCCCGGCGTCCACCCAGTACAGGTACGCGGGTGACTCGGCTCCCGCACTGTCTGCCGCCAGTGCTTCACCGGCCTCCCCGAGTGCTCGCATGGCGGGCTGGGCCTCCCCTGCCCTGGTGTGGGCCCATGCCACCCGATCGAGGTACAGCGCGCGGGCCTTCGGGGGCGCCTCGGGCCCTGCTCCTTCGAGGGCCGCCCGTGCCAGCCTGACCCCCTCGGCCTCCCTGCCGGTGTTGCTCAGTTGGTAGGCCAGCGATCCAGCGAGGTTCCCGGCCAGCGTCCGGTCGTCCGCCTGCATCGCCGCGCTGATCCCGAGCCGGTACACGCGCTCCGCATCCGCGTGCTGTCCGGCGTCGCTGGCGATCCAGCCCGCGATCTGCGCCAACTCGCCGATCTGCCCGAGGAGAGCGCGCCCCACCTCTGCGGAGTGGGTGCCTTCCTTGTAGACCCGTACGGCGGCACGGAGTTCCCGCAGAGCGGGACGGATCAGGTCGCCCCCGGCCAGCACGTCGTCCGCGAGCCGGAGCCCGTGCACGCGCTCTTGCAGGTCACCCACCTGCCCCAGACCGACACGCCGGCCCTCGCGGGCGCGGAGCGGGGCCAGGGGATCACCGTCGGGCAGGAAGTCCGCCAGGGCCGGCAAGGGTGGCTCGTCGGCCTTCTGCGGCTCCTTGAGCGCGTCCACCGACACTCCGAGGGCGGCGGCGATGAACGGCAGCCATTGACGGGGCGTGCGCTTCCCCTGCTCCCAACGGCTGACCTCTTGGCGGCCGACCGGGTCACCCACGACCCCGGCACCTCGGCAGATCTCACGCGCCAAGCGTTCCTGGCTCCACCCACAACGGCCCCGCTCACGCCGGATGTTGGCCCCGATGCTGCTTCGCATGCAGCCAGTCTGGCCGACACCTGGCCTACACGGGGCCGCTGGTGGCCACACCGGTCCCGCGCGACGATCGCCCCACCAAGTACCGAGGGAACGGCGAGGAACCATGGTCGAGAACTTTTCCCCCGACAAGAAGGCGTACGCGGCAGGTACGGCAGACGACCGGAACGCAGAGGGCGGGCGGGGAGGACGGGGAGCGCGCTCGGGCCCCGGCCTGAACTCGCCCGGTCAGGAGCCGGCCATGAGCCGGGCCCACTCCCCCTCGCACCGCAGTTACCCGGAACCGCCGGTCGTCCTCCCCCTGCGGGCCCCGTCACTCGAACCGACGCCGGTCGAGGGCTGCAAGGTGTGTGCCCTCGCCGCGGCCTGGCGACGGGCCTACCGGACGGGCAAGGGCACGGCGGACGGCCGTACGGACCGTTCGGCGGCCGTGGACTGTTCCCTGGAGATCCGCAACCACCCGCACGAGCCACGCGTGACGGGCCTGCCGGTCGGCACTCCGGCGGTACGCCCGTGAGCACCCGCAGCGTGATCCGCGCCGTGAAACACGCCATCGGCACACACCCACGTAGCGACGTCACCGTTTCGTCGTGCTGCCTGACCGGCGGATGCCTCTAGACGCTGGCGGCGACCACCGACCTGGAGGCGGCCGACCTGGCGATGATGACGCACACGGGCCGTACCGGACACCCGGCGTTCGCCCGGACGTTCCAGGACGTGGCCCTCGTACGCCGCCTGGAACTGAACGAGGGCCAGGCGCCCCTCCCACCGCTCCCGGCCCCCCGATGAGCCCCCGCTCCGGCCGCCCCCACCCTGGACAGGTCGAGCGGCCGGAGCGGGTCAGCCCGAACACTCACAGAAGGTGGCGGCCCCACCCGAGGCTTCGTCATCCTGCCCGGCAACAGCTGACCGCCCGCGCCCGGACTGCCGGCCGGCGGTCCGGGCGCGGCCCACGTCACCGCGCCGGCCGGATGGACAACGCGTGCCGGAACTCGTCCCGCGGGTCCCAGCGAGCCTTGACGCGCTGGAGCCGTGGGTAGTGGTCCTTGTAGTACAGCGTGTGCCACGGGACGCCGGAGGTGTTCAGCTTCGGGTCGGCCAGGTCCCGGTCCGGGTAGTTGATGAACGAGCCGTCGCTCACGGCGTTCGGGGCCGGTACGCCGCCGGTGTCCGCGTACACGTCGCGGTAGAAGCCCTGAAGCCACGCCAGGGGTTCCGCCCCGGCCGCCTCCTCACCCTCCCAGCCGGTCATGTAGACCGCCTTGAGGATCGAGTCCCGCTGGGCGACCGCCGTCGCCTCCGGTGCGACGCTGTTGACCTTTCCGCCGTACGAGACCAGCCACAGCGAACCGGTGACGCCCTCGGGCACCGCGTCCTCGCTGCCCGCCGGGCCCGCCAGGTGGCGGTGGAGCGCGGCGATCTGCCGGTCCGTGTACCGCTTGCGGAGGTACGCGGACTTGACCTTGAACGGGGCCGGTTCGCTCTCCTGGACGAGGGCCACCGCCGTCAGCCAGGGCCGGACGGAGTGGGCGAGCGTGGGCCGGGCGCCCACACCGCGTCCTACGGCGTCCACATAGGCGTGCATCCGCCGCTCGGCGTCGGGTGTGGTGGCGTCCAGCTGTCCCACCATGAGGACGGTGCCGCTGTTGCGGGAGTTGAGCATGAGGACGCTGAACAGGTCGTTGTACGCGGAGTCCGGCCCGCTGTTGTGCTCGTACCAGGCGCCGTGGTTGCGCACCAGCCGGGAGAAGGCGCGCTCGTCCAGGTCCTTCCAGTTCCAGGTGGCGGCGAAGCTGAGCAGGGCCCCGGGGGCCTTGGGCAGGAGCTGGGCGGGGTCGCCGCCCCGGGCCCGCGGGTCGCGGAACCAGTAGCGGGTGACGATGCCGAAGTTGCCGCCTCCGCCGCCGGTGTGCGCCCACCACAGGTCGTGGTTCGGGTCCTTGGGGTCGCGGGTGGCCACCACGGCGCGGGCCCTGCCGTCGCGGTCCACGACGACGACTTCGACGGCGTACAGGTGGTCCACGGACAGTCCGTACCGCCGTGAGAGGGTGCCGTACCCGCCGCCGAGGACGTGTCCGCCGACGCCGACCTCGGCGGTCGCGCCCGCCGGGATGGTCACGCCCCAGCCGAGGAACAGCGCGCGGTAGACCTCACCGAGCAGGGCGCCGGGTTCGACGGCGAAGGCCCGGCGAGCGGGGTCGTGATGAACCGCTCGCATGGGTGAGGTGTCGATCAGGGCGGTGACGGACGGGTCGTCCACGAAGTTCTCGAAGCAGTGGCCGCCGCTGCGTACGGCGATGCGCTTGCCGTCCCGTACGGCCTGCTGCACCGCGGTGACGACCTGCTCGGTGGTGCTCACGACGTGGACGTGGTCGGGCTTGCCCACGAAGCGGCCGTTGGCGCCGCGCTTGGTCAGGGAGGCGTAGCGCGGGTCGTCGGGGCCGAGGGTGACGAGGCCGGTTCCGGGCGGGCGGCCGGCCGCGGCGGCGGTCGCGTCCGGTGTGCCGGAGGCGGCCGGTGCCGCCGGTGCGGTCGCCGCGGCCGCGAGGCCCGGTGCCGCCAGCCCCGCGGCCGTTCCCCCCAGCGCCGCCGCTCCCGCGAGCAGGCTCCGGCGCTTCACTTCCCCCATGGGCACGCTCCCCCGTAACTCGGCTGGTTCCTGTGGTGGTTGATGTTGTCGCACCTCTCCACCATCGGGCTCGCCGGGCGCTGGTTCATCGTCCACGGTGACCACCTGCCCCCTAGGGAGAAGGATGTACGCCGCGTGCCGCCTCCCCTCCCTCAGGAGGGCACACGGGCGGCGCGCATCCTCCCGGAGAACGGTTCGCGCCCTGCCGGCGACGCACCAACGCGCGCGGAAGTCTTCACGAACTCTTGACAACCGCATTGGTCTGGACCATTTTGTGCGCTACGCCTGCCCCGCCTCCGGGCCGGGCGGACGGCCCTTCCGGGCCCCGGACTTGGAGACCGCCATGCCGCACCCCCTCATGTCCCGCACCCCCCGCTCCCGCCACAGACGGTGGCTCACCACCGCCTGCACCGGGCTGGCCGCTGCCGCCCTGACCGTCGCCGGCCCCCAGACCGGCGCCTCGGCGGCTCCCCACACCGCCACCCCCGGTGCCCCCGGTGCCCCGGGTATCGCCGCCGACGTCAACAACGCCAAGAACCCCGGGTTCGAGTCCGGGCTCTCCGGGTGGACGTGTTCGGCGGGCGCCGGTGCCACCGTGTCCTCCCCCGTGCACGGCGGCACCTCGGCGCTGAAGGCCACGCCGGCCGGCTCCGACCAGGCCAGGTGCTCGCAGACCGTGGCCGTCAAGCCTGGTTCCACGTACACGCTGAGCGCGTACGTCCAGGGCTCGTACGTCTATCTCGGCGCGAGCGGCACCGGGACCACCGACGTGTCCACCTGGGCCCCCGGCGCCACCACCTGGCAGCAGCTGAAGACCACCTTCACCACCGGCCCCTCCACCACCTCGGTCACCGTCTACACCCACGGCTGGTACGGGCAGTCCGCCTATTTCGCGGACGACATCAGCGTCTTCGGGCCGGACGGCGGCGGCAACGGCGACCCGGGCGACCCGGTTCCCGACGCGCCCGCCGGGCTGACCGCCGGCGCGGTCACCTCGTCCTCCGTGGCGCTCTCCTGGAGCCCGGCCAAGTACGCCACCGGGTACAGCGTCTACCGCGACGGCGCCAAGGTCCAGGCGGTCACCGGCACGTCGGCCACCGTGACCGGCCTGAGCCCGTCCACCGCGTACCGCTTCCAGGTCGCCGCGACCAACGCGGCGGGCGAGTCCGCCAAGTCCGCCGAGGTCACCGCCACCACGTCCCCGGACGGCGGCGGCCCCGGCCCCTCCGTGCCGAAGCACGCGGTCACCGGTTACTGGCAGAACTTCAACAACGGCGCGACCGTGCAGAAGATCAGCGATGTGCCGGGCCACTACGACATCATCGCGGTCTCGTTCGCCGACGCCACCACCACACCCGGCGCGATCACCTTCAACCTCGACACGGCGGGCCTGGGCGGTTACACGGTCGCGCAGTTCAAGGCCGACATCCGGGCCAAGCAGGCGGCCGGCAAGAACGTCATCCTGTCCGTCGGCGGCGAGAAGGGCACCATCTCCGTCAACGATGCCGCCTCGGCGAACAACTTCGCCAGCAGTGCCTACGCGCTGATGCAGGAGTACGGCTTCAACGGGGTCGACATCGACCTGGAGAACGGCATCAACCCCACCTACATGTCGCAGGCTCTGCGCTCACTGTCCCAGAAGGCGGGCAGCAAGCTGGTCATCACCATGGCCCCGCAGACCATCGACATGCAGTCCACCCAGGGCGGCTACTTCAAGACCGCGCTGAACATCAAGGACATCCTCACCGTCGTCAACATGCAGTACTACAACAGCGGTTCGATGCTCGGCTGTGACGGCAAGGTCTACTCGCAGGGCACGGTGGACTTCCTCACCGCGCTGGCCTGCATCCAGCTCGAAGGCGGCCTCGACCCGTCCCAGGTGGGGATCGGCGTTCCGGCCTCGACCCGGGCCGCCGGCGGCGGCTACGTGTCGCCCAGCGTCGTCAACAGCGCGCTGGACTGCCTCACCAAGGGGACCGGCTGCGGCTCCTTCAAGCCCGCCAAGACCTACCCGTCCCTGCGCGGCGCCATGACCTGGTCCACCAACTGGGACGCGGCGACCGGCAACGCCTGGTCCAACGCGGTGGGACCGCACGTGCACAGCCTGCCGTAGCAGGGCATGCAGAAGGACGGCATGCAGAAGGGCGGCACACCGGTGGTGTGCCGCCCCTCGCGTACCGGGTGTCAGCCCTCGACGCCCAGCTTCTCCAAGATCAGCTCACGGACCCGGGCCGCGTCGGCCTGGCCGCGGGTGGCCTTCATGACCGCGCCGACCAGCGCGCCGGCCGCCGCGACCTTGCCGCCACGGATCTTGTCCGCGATGGCGGCGTTGGACTCGATGGCCTCGTCGACCGCCTTGCCCAGCGCACCCTCGTCGGAGACGACCTTCAGGCCGCGCTTCTCGACGACGGTGTCCGGGTCGCCCTCGCCCGCGAGGACACCCTCGATGGTCTGGCGCGCCAGCTTGTCGTTGAGCGAGCCCTCGGCGACCAGCGCCGCCACCCGCGCGACCTGCTCCGGGGTGATGGCCAGGGCGGCGAGGTCGGTGCCGTCCTCGTTGGCGCGACGGGCCAGCTCGCCCATCCACCACTTGCGGGCGGCGGCGGAGTCCGCGCCGGCCTCGGTGGTGGCGACGATCAGGTCCACGGCGCCGGCGTTGAGGATCGACTGCATGTCGTGCTCGGAGACGCCCCACTCCTCGCGCAGCCGGTTACGGCGTACGCGCGGCAGCTCGGGCAGGCCCTTGCGCAGCTCCTCGACCCACTCGCGGGACGGGGCCACCGGCACCAGGTCGGGCTCGGGGAAGTAGCGGTAGTCCTCCGCCTCCTCCTTGATCCGGCCGGGGGTGGTGGAGCCGTCCTCCTCGTGGAAGTGGCGGGTCTCCTGGACAATCGTGCCGCCGGAGGACAGCACGGCCGCGTGCCGCTGGATCTCGAAGCGGGCGGCCCGCTCGACCGACCGCAGCGAGTTGACGTTCTTCGTCTCCGAGCGGGTGCCGAACTTCTCGACGCCCTTCGGGCGCAGCGACAGGTTCACGTCGCAGCGCATCTGGCCCATCTCCATACGGGCCTCGGACACGCCCAGCGCCTTGATCAGCTCGCGCAGCTCGGCGACGTACGCCTTGGCGACCTCGGGGGCCCGCTCGCCCGCGCCCTGGATGGGCTTGGTGACGATCTCGATGAGCGGGATGCCGGCGCGGTTGTAGTCGAGGAGGGAGTGGGACGCGCCGTGGATACGGCCGGTGGCACCGCCGACGTGGGTCGACTTGCCGGTGTCCTCCTCCATGTGGGCGCGCTCGATCTCCACGCGGAAGATCTCGCCGTCCTCCAGCTGGACGTCCAGGTACCCGTCGAAGGCGATGGGCTCGTCGTACTGCGACGTCTGGAAGTTCTTCGGCATGTCCGGATAGAAGTAGTTCTTCCGGGCGAAACGGCACCACTCGGCGATCGAGCAGTTCAGGGCCAGGCCGATCTTGACGGCGGACTCGACGCCCACCGCGTTGACGACCGGGAGCGAGCCGGGCATGCCCAGGCAGGTGGGGCAGGTCTGCGAGTTGGCGTCGGCGCCCAGGGACGTCGAGCACCCGCAGAACATCTTGGTCTTGGTGCCGAGTTCGACGTGCACCTCAAGACCCATCACAGGGTCGTAGGTGGTCAGCGCGTCCTCGTACGACACCAGTTCAGTGACGGTCACGGAAAACTAACCTCTCAGTCCCGCTCAGCCCGCGAGCACGTCGTCGTCGCCGAGACGACGCAGATCGCGGATCAGCAGCGCGACTCCGGTGGCGATGGCGGCGGCGGAGACGACGGCGTCCAGGAGCTGGAGCCGGTCCTGCTCGCCCTTGGCCGCCTTCGCCTGCTTGACGACGCTCACCGCACCGAACAGCGTGGTGCCGATGGACAGATACGTACCGGCCTTGGACTTCTTGAAGCCCTTGGCCTTCGCAAGCTTTCCACTCACAGGGACGGTGCCTCCTCAAGCAGCGGGTGCCCCCAACGGGCGGTGAACGCGGCCTCGACCGCGGCACCGACCTTGTAGAGCCGGTCGTCGGCCATGGCAGGGGCGATGATCTGCAGCCCCACCGGCAGCCCGTCCTCGGGGGCCAGGCCGCAGGGCAGCGACATGGCCGCGTTGCCTGCCAGGTTCGTCGGGATCGTGCACAGGTCGGCGAGGTACATCGCCATCGGGTCGTCGGCGCGCTCGCCGATCGGGAAGGCCGTGGTGGGCGTGGTCGGCGAGATCAGCACGTCGACCTGCTCGAAGGCCTTCTCGAAGTCCTGGGTGATCAGGGTGCGGACCTTCTGCGCCGAGCCGTAGTACGCGTCGTAGTAGCCGGAGCTGAGCGCGTACGTGCCGAGCATCACGCGGCGCTTGACCTCGGGACCGAAGCCGGCCTCGCGGGTCAGGGCCGTGACGTCCTCGGCCGACCGGGTGCCGTCGTCGCCGACCCGCAGGCCGTAGCGCATGGCGTCGAAGCGGGCCAGGTTCGAGGAGCACTCGGAGGGCGCGATCAGGTAGTACGCCGACAGCGCGAGGTCGAAGGACGGGCAGGAGATCTCGACGATCTCCGCGCCCAGCTCGCGCAGCAGCTCGACGGACTCGTTGAAGCGCTGCATGACGCCGGCCTGGTAGCCCTCGCCGGAGAACTCCTTGACGACGCCGACGCGCATGCCCTTGACGTCACCGTTGCGGGCCGCCTCGACGACCGGCGGGACCGGCGCGTCGATGGAGGTGGAGTCCAGCTCGTCGTGGCCGGCGATGGCCTCGTGCAGCAGGGCCGCGTCCAGGACCGTACGGGCGCAGGGCCCGCCCTGGTCGAGGGACGAGGAGAAGGCCACCATGCCGTAGCGGGAGACCGCGCCGTAGGTGGGCTTGACGCCGACCGTGCCGGTGACGGCGGCGGGCTGGCGGATCGAGCCGCCGGTGTCCGTGCCGATGGCGAGCGGGGCCTCGTAGGCGGCCAGCGCGGCGGAGGAGCCGCCGCCGGAGCCGCCGGGGATGCGGGTGAGGTCCCAGGGGTTGCCGGTCGGGCCGTAGGCGCTGTTCTCGGTGGAGGACCCCATGGCGAACTCGTCCATGTTGGTCTTGCCGAGGATGACGACGTCGGCGGCCTTGAGCCGCTTGGTCACCGTCGCGTCGTACGGCGGGATCCAGCCTTCGAGGATCTTCGAGCCGACGGTGGTGGGAATGCCCTCCGTGGTGAAGATGTCCTTCAGGGCGAGCGGGACGCCGGCCAGCGGGCCCAGCTTCTCGCCGCGCTCGCGCTTGGCGTCCACCGCACGGGCCTGGGCGAGGGCGCCCTCGCGGTCCACGTGCAGGAAGGCGTGCACCTTCTCGTCGACGGCCTCGATGCGGGCCAGGTGCGCCTCGGTGACCTCGACGGCCGTGACCTCGCCGGCGGCGATCTTCGCCGCGGTCTCGGCGGCGGTGAGCTTGATCAGATCTGCCATGTCGGTCACTCCTCCCCCAGGATCTGCGGCACCTTGAAACGCTGCTGTTCCTGGGCCGGGGCGCCGGACAGCGCCTGCTCGGGCGTCAGCGACGGACGGACCACGTCCGGGCGCATGACATTGGTCAGGGGCAGCGGGTGGGAGGTCGGCGGTACGTCTTGGTCGGCGACCTCGGAGACGCGGGCGACCGCGCCGATGATGTCGTCGAGCTGTCCGGCGAAGTGATCGAGCTCTTCGTCCTTCAGCTCCAAGCGCGCCAGCCGGGCGAGGTGGGCAACCTCCTCGCGCGTGATGCCAGGCATGCAGCGATCCTCAGGGTGAGTGTCTTGGCTGTGTTGTCCGGGCCAATCCTATGGCGTACGCAACGGGGGTTCGAAACGCATTCCCGCAGTCGCGGGCACGGACCGCGCGGGGCAGGCGGGCACGGGGCGTGCGGGGCGGGCGGCCGCCAGGGGTGGGGGCGGGGGCGCGGGAGGTGTGGGGGCAGGGGCGGCGGAGGTGTGGCGGTGGGGGTGCGTGGGGCCCGTGCGGGGCCTGCGAGGGGTGCGGGGCGGCCGCGCCGTACGGGAGCGGGCGGGCCGGGGCCGGGAGGCGCTTGCCGTACGGGATCCGGGCGGCGCATGCCGTACGGGACGGGGCGGGACGGGCCCGGGAGCGCCAGGCCGGGCAGATGGCCGGGCCCGGGAGCGCCGGGCCGGGCAGATGGGTCAGATGACGCGCTGGTCGGCTTCCTCGACCGCCGTGGCGCGCTCGTGCCGGGGTTCGACGGCGGGTCGCTCCGCCTCGCGCTGCCAGCCGCGCTCGCCGCGGGCCCGCAGCCAGGCGGTGGTCTCGTCCGGCGGCATCGCGGCGGCGACCAGCCAGCCCTGTACGGCGTCGCAGCCCAGGTCGCGCAGCCGCTCCCAGGTCTCGTCGTCCTCGACGCCCTCGGCGACCACCAGCAGGCCGAGCGAGTGGGCCAGGTCCAGGGTGCAGCGGACGATCTCGGCGTCCTCGTTGTCCACGGCGAGCCGGGCGACGAAGGAGCGGTCGATCTTCAGCTCGCTGACCGGCAGGCGGCGCAGGTGGACGAGGGACGAATAGCCGGTGCCGAAGTCGTCCAGGGACATCTTGACGCCGTGGCCGGTCAGCCCGGCCAGCGTGTCGGCGGCCCGCTGCGGGTCCTCCAGCAGGACGTGTTCCGTTATCTCCAACTGGAGGGAGCCGGGCGGCACCTGATGGCGGGCCAGCCGCGCGGCCACCGCGCCGGCGAAGCCGGGGGTGTGCACGTCGCGCGGCGAGACGTTGACCGCGACCGGTACCTCCAGGCCGGACGCGCGCCACCGGGCCACCTGGGCGAGCGCGGTCTCCAGGACGTACTCCGTCAGGCGCGGCATCAGCCCGGACGACTCGGCGATGGCGATGAACTCGTCCGGCGGCACCCGGCCGCGCTCCGGATGGACCCACCGGACCAGCGCCTCCAGCCCGGCCACGTGCCCGTCGAAGCCGACCTTGGGCTGGTAGTGCAGCTCCACGTCGCCGGCGTCCAGCGCGCGGCGCAGATCACCCAGGAGGCCGAGCCGGTCGGGAGTGTTGCCGTCCCGCTTGGCCTCGTACACCTCGACGCCGCTGCGGTCCCGCTTGGCCTGGTACATGGCGACGTCGGCCCGGCGCAGCAGGCCCTCGGCGTCCAGGGCGTGGTCGGGGAAGACCGCGACCCCCGCGCTGGCTTCGAGCACGAGGGTGAGTCCGTCCAGGTCGAGCGGCGAGCCGAGGGCCGCGACCAGGTTGCGGGCCACCCGCTGGGCACTGGTCAGGGAGTCCGCGGTGGGCAGCAGGACCGCGAACTCGTCGCCGCCGAGCCGGGCGACCTCGGCGCCGCGCGGCAGCGCGTGCCGCAGCCGGTCGGCTATCTGGAGCAGCAGCCGGTCGCCCGCGAGGTGCCCGAGGGTGTCGTTGACCGAGCGGAAACGGTCCAGGTCGATCAGGACCAGGGCGGAACGGGCGCCGATGCGCTCGGCGTCGTCCAGCGCGGTCCAGGTGCGCTCCAGCAGCCACTGGCGGTTGGGCAGGCCGGTGAGCGGGTCCCGCAGCTGCTCCTCGGCGCGGGCGCGGGCGATCCACAGGGTGGAGTCCAGGGCGATCAGCGGTACGGCGAACATCGGCAGCAGGAACGGCGCGTGCACGGCGGCCACCACGATCAGCGGCGAGATGCCGATCAGCGCGACGCCGACCAGGGCCTGCCGGGCCAGGGCCGTCCGGGCGACGGTGGGCAGGCTGCCGCTGCGCGAGGCCATCGTGCACCAGAGCAGGGCGCGGGTGACGACCAGGTAGGCGGCGGCCGCGACCAGGATGTCGGGCAGTACGGAAAGGTCCCAGGCCGCGGGCTGCCACGGGTGTTCGACGGTCGGTACGACGTGGAAGGCGGCGAGGCCCAGCGCCGCGGCGCCGACCCCGAGGATGTCCACCGCGCCGTGCAGCAGGGCCTGTCGCCAGCGGTGCCGTCGCGCGGCGCCGACCAGCAGCACGACGGCGACGCTCACCAGGGCGGCGGGCACCCAGCCGTAGAGCAGCAGGACGGCGAGGGCCAGCGCCGCGCCCGAGCCCGTGCCGCCCCACCAGCGGTCGCGGCCGAGGGCGACGAGGTGGCCCACGATGACACCGGTCAGGATCGCCAGGGCCCAGCCGACGGCGCCTTCCGGGAACAGGGCCCGGCCGGCGCCGAGCGTGCGGATCACTCCCGCCGCGAGCGCGGTACCCGCCACCAGCACGACGGCCGCGGGCAGCGCGGGCACGACGAGCCGGCGGAGCCGCGACGCCGGAGCGGCGCTGTCGGTCGGTTTCATTCCGATACCTCTCACAGCCGGCTGTGCCCGCGCCACGGCAGGCGCACACCTCAACAGTAGGCCGCAGAAGGCCGCCGCGGGCAGCGATCGGCAGCGGTTGCCCGAATGCGACCCGGCCATCCGGAACCATCTGCTATGCGCCGATGAGGTGACTCCTCACTCGCCCTCAGGCGGAGTGACAGCTACCGCTCGTGCTTCATCGGGACCCTGCTCCAGCAGCACCGCGAAGCCGTCATCGTCTAGCACAGGCACCTTCAACTGCATGGCCTTGTCGTACTTCGAACCAGGATTGTCTCCCACCACCACGAAACCGGTCTTCTTCGAAACGGAACCGGTCACCTTCGCTCCGAGACGCTGCAGGGCTTCTTTCGCGCCATCTCTGGTGTGTGACTGAAGTGTGCCCGTTACAACGACGGTGACGCCTTCAAGTGGACGCGGGCCTTCGTCTCCTGAGGATTCCTCTTCCATCCTGACCCCGGCGGCCCGCCACTTCTCCACGACCTCACGGTGCCAGTCCTCGGCGAACCACTGCTTGAGCGAAGCGGCGATGGTCGCGCCGACGCCCTCGACGGCCGCCAGCTCCTCCTCGCTCGCGTCCCTGATCCGGTCCAGCGAACGGAACTCCATGGCGAGCGCCTGGGCGGCCACGGGGCCCACATGACGGATCGACAGGCCCGTCAGGACGCGGGCCAGCGGGCGCTCCTTGGCCGCCTGGATGTTCTCCAGCATGGCCAGGGCGTTCTTCTTCGGCTCGCCCTTCTGGTTGGCGAAGAAGGTGACGACCTTCTCCTCGCCGGTCTTCGGGTCGCGCTTGGGCAGGCCGCTGTCCGGGTCGAGCACGTAGGACTTGATGGGCAGCAGCTGCTCGATGGAGAGGCTGAAGAGGTCGCCCTCGTCCTTCAGCGGCGGCTCGGCCGGCTCCAGGGGCTGGCTGAGCGCCGTGGCCGCGACATAGCCGAAGTTCTCGATGTCCAGGGACTTGCGGCCGGCCAGGTAGAACAGCCGCTCACGGATCTGGGCGGGGCAGGAGCGGGCGTTGGGGCAGCGCAGGTCGACGTCGCCCTCCTTGGCGGGCTGCAGCGCCGTACCGCACTCGGGGCACTCGGCGGGCATCACGAACTCCCGCTCGCTGCCGTCCCGCAGGTCCACCACCGGGCCCAGGATCTCCGGGATCACGTCGCCCGCCTTGCGCAGCACGACGGTGTCACCGATGTAGACGCCCTTGGCCTTGACCACGTCCTGGTTGTGCAGCGTGGCGAACTCGACCTCGGAGCCGGCCACCGTGACCGGCTCGACGACCGCGTACGGCGTCACACGGCCCGTACGGCCGACGCCGACGCGGATGTCCACCAGCTTGGTGTTGACCTCCTCGGGCGGGTACTTCCACGCGATCGCCCAGCGCGGCGCGCGCGAGGTCGAGCCGAGACGGCCCTGGAGGGCGATCTCGTCCAGCTTGACCACGGCGCCGTCGATCTCGTGGGCGACGGCCGTGCGCCGGGTCTCCGGGTCGCCGTAGCGCTTGATGAACCCGCGCACGGCCTCCAGGGAGTCGACGACCTCGTTGTGGTCGGCGGTCGGCAGGCCCCACTCGCGCAGCAGGTCGTACGCGTGCGACTGGCAGTCGATGTCGAAGCCCTCGCGGGCGCCGATGCCGTGCACGACCATGTGCAGCGGGCGGGTGGCCGTGACCTTGGGGTCCTTCTGGCGCAGCGAACCGGCGGCGGCGTTGCGCGGGTTGGCGAACGGCGGCTTGCCGTCGGCCACCAGCCGCTCGTTCAGCTCCAGGAACTTCTCCATCGGGAAGTAGACCTCGCCGCGGACCTCCACCAGGTCCGGGACGCGGTCACCCTTCAGGCGGTCCGGGATCTCGGTGATCGTGCGGACGTTGGGCGTGATGTCCTCGCCCGTACGGCCGTCACCACGGGTCGCGGCACGGGTCAGCCGGCCCTTCTCGTACGTCAGGTTGACCGCGAGGCCGTCGACCTTCAGCTCGCACAGGAAGTGGTAGCCGGCGCTCTTCGGGTCGCCGCCCAGCTCCGTCGCCAGCCGCTCGGCCCAGGCCGCCAGCTCCTCGTCGTCGAAGGCGTTGTCCAGCGAGAGCATCCGCTCGCGGTGCGCGACCTCGGTGAACTCGGTCTCGTACTGCCCGGCGACCTTCTGCGTCGGCGAGTCCGGGGTGCGCAGCTCGGGGTGCTTGTCCTCCAGCGCCTCCAGGGACCGCAGCAGCTTGTCGAACTCCGCGTCGCTGACGACGGGGGCGTCCCGCACGTAATAGCGGAAGCGGTGCTCCTCGATCTGCTCGGCCAGTTGGGCGTGCTCTTCCCGCGCCTTCGCGGGCACCGCGTGCCCCGCCGTGTGCTGTTCGCCGGCCACCGTTACGTCCTCCCGTGGTCCTTGAGTGCCGTCACTCAGGGTTGTCTGCGAGCGATCTCGCGGCCCGGACGCAGTGGGCGAGCACCGAGCGGGCATATGCGGGCGAAGCGCCCGCCAGCCCGCACGACGGGGTGACCACCACGGACTCCGCGAGAGTCCCCGGCGCCAGCCCCAGCCTGCGCCACAGCGTCCTGACACCCATGACGCTACCGGCAGGGTCTGACAATGGGCCGTCCACGCCCGGCACCACGCCCGCCAGCAGCGTCGTACCGCCCTCGACCGCCTCGCCGATCGCTTCCTCCTCACGCTCGGTGAGCAATCCGAAATCGAACGAGATGCCGCGCACGCCGGCGCGCCGCAGCAGGGCGAACGGGACCTCGGGGGCGCAGGAGTGGACGACCACCGGCGCGCCCGCCTCTTCGGCGACGGCGACCAGATCGCGCAGGGCGCCCTCCACGACGGCGCGGTCCACGGCGCGGTGCGTGCGGTAGCCGCTCGCGGACCTGATCCGGCCCTGGAGGACGGCGGTCAGCGACGGCTCGTCCAGCTGGAGCACCGGACGCGCGCCGGGCACCCGCCGCCGTACGTCGGCGAGGTGCGCGCGCAGGCCCTCGGCCAGCGACGCCGTCAGGTCCCGGCAGGCACCGGGGTCGCTGAGGGCCGCCTCGCCGTTGCGCAGCTCCAGCGCGGCGGCCAGCGTCCACGGGCCGACCGCCGAGACCTTCAGGTCACCCGCGTAGTCCTGGGTGAACTCCTCCAGCGCGTCCAGGTCCTCGCCCATCCAGGAGCGGGCGCGCCGGGTGTCCCGGCCCGGCCGGTCGCTGATCCGCCAGCCGCTCGGCTCCACGTGCGCGTACACCTCGACGAGGAGCCCGGCGGTCCGGCCGATCATGTCGGCGCCGGGCCCCCGGGCGGGCAGCTCCGGCAGGTACGGCAAGGTCTCCAGCGAGCCGGTGACGGTCCGGGCGGCCTCGCGGGCGTCGCCGCCGGGCATCGAACCGATGCCGGTGGCGGTGCCGGTGCCGGCGTTGCCGGCGAGGCGGGTGGGGGCGTTGTTCTCGGTCACCGTCCGAGGGTAAGTGGTCTCGCCCTGGGCCACGGGCGGCCGGGTGGGTCGCCGGGCCCGGGGCCGCGGTGACGGCCGGGCCGGGTCCGTCACCGATGTCCGCGATCGCCGGACGGGCCGGAAGGTGCGGCCCCCGGCCCCGTCGGCAGCCGCTCAGCGCCCCGGCCGCACCGTCAGGTCGTTGATCTCCGCGTCGCGCGGGAGGTCGAGCGCGGTCAGCAGGGTCGTGGCCACCGACTCCGGGTCGATCCACTGGGAGGCGTCGTAGTCGCGGCCCTCCTGGCGGAAGACGTTCTCCTGCATGGGGGTGGCGGTGCGGCCCGGGTAGATGGAGGTCACCCGTACACCGTTGCCGTGCTCCTCGGCGCGCAGCGAGTCGGCGAGCGCCTTCAGGCCGTGCTTGCTGGCGGCGTAGGCGCCCCACTGGGCGTGGGCGTGCAGGCCGGCGCCGGAGTTGACGAAGACGACGTGGCCCTTGGCGGTCCGCAGCTGCGGGAGGAACTGGCGGGTCAGCTCGGCGGGCGAGACCAGGTTGGCGGCGAGGGTGCGCTGCCAGGCCTTGGGGCCGAGGTCGCCGACGGCGCCCAGTTCGACGACGCCCGCGATGTGCAGCAGGGAGTCGAGGCGGTCCGGCAGCGACTGCTTGCCGAAGGCCCAGTCCAGCTTCTCGGGGGTGGCGAGGTCGCCGACCACCGTGCGGGCGCCGGGGAACTGCGCGGCCAGTTCCTTGGCGCGGCCGGCGTCGCGCGCCAGCAGCCAGAGTTCCTCGCCGCGGCCGGCGAGCCGCCGCGCGACCGCCGCTCCGATGCCCGATCCTGCGCCCGTGATCAAGTGCGTACCCATGGGCCCGATCCTAACGAGGGGGACCGGGACGGCGCGGGCGCGTCCGCGCGGAGCGGAATGATTCATTCCGCCTCGGCGCCGGTCCCCGCCGCCGCTCCCGTCTCAGCCCTGGAGGCCCGCCCGCTCCTCCAGGTAGGCCAGCGCCCCGGCGCCGTCCTCCGCGAAGAAGACCAGCTCCGCGAGCGGCAGCGGCAGGAAGCCTTCCTTCTCCATGCGCTGGAACTGCTCCTTGAGGCCGTCGTAGAAACCGGCGGCGTTCAGCAGCACCACGGGCTTGGTGTGCAGGCCGTGCTTCTTCAGCTCCAGGATCTCGGTGGCCTCGTCGAGCGTGCCGGTGCCGCCGACCATGACGACGATCGCGTCGGCGCGCGCCAGCAGCTCGGCCTTGCGCTCGGCAAGGTCCTTGGTGACCACCATGTCGTCCACCCCGGGCCGCACCTTGTGCGCGAGGAAGTCCACCGAGACGCCGACGAGCCGGCCGCCCGCCGCCTCCACGCCGTCCGCCATGACCTTCATCAGTCCGCTGTCCGAGCCGCCCCACACCATGGCGTGGCCGCCCTTGCCGATCAGCTCGGCGAACTCGCGGGCGGGTCCGGTGTAGCGGGCGTCGAGGTCGGCGGCGGAGCAGAAGACACAGATGTTCATACCGGCCACTGTACGAGCCGGTACCGACAGTGGGCCGGGCGCCGGGGCGGGCCCTCGGACCGGCCCACCCCGGATCAGCCCGTCAGATCAGCCCCTGCGCCAGCATCGCCTCCGCCACCCGCTCGAAGCCCGCGACGTTCGCGCCCGTCACGTAGTCGCCCGGCAGGCCGTGGCGCTCAGCGGTCTCGTAGCAGGTGTCGTGGATGCCGCGCATGATCGCCGCCAGCTCGCCCTCGGTGCGCTCGAAGTCCCAGGACTCGCGGCCGGAGTTCTGCCGCATCTCCAGGGCGCTGGTGGCCACGCCGCCCGCGTTGGCCGCCTTGCCCGGCCCGAAGGCCACGCCCGCCTCCTGGAAGAGGGCCACCGCGCCGGGGGTGGTCGGCATGTTGGCGCCTTCGGAGACGGCCTTGACGCCGTTGCGCACGAGGACGCGCGCGGCGTCGGCGTCCAGCTCGTTCTGGGTCGCGGAGGGCAGCGCGACGTCGCAGGCCACGTCCCAGACCCGGCCGCCCGGAACGTACCGGGCGGAGGCGCCGCGCCGGTCCGCGTAGTGCTCCACACGGCCCCGCTCGGCCTCCTTGACCTGCTTGAGCAGGTCGAGGTCGATCCCCTTCTCGTCGATCACGTAGCCGCCGGAGTCCGAGCAGGTCAGCACGTTGGCGCCGAGCGCCTGGGCCTTCTCGATGCTGTAGATGGCGACGTTGCCCGAGCCGGAGACGACTACCTGCTGGCCGTCCAGGTCCTCGCCGCGCTGCCGCAGCATCTCGGCGGTGAAGAGCACATTGCCGTAGCCGGTGGCCTCCGTACGGACCGTGGAGCCGCCCCAGCCGAGGCCCTTGCCGGTCAGCACCCCGGCCTCCCAGCGGTTGGTGATCCGCCGGTACTGGCCGAAGAGGTAGCCGATCTCCCGGCCGCCGACACCGATGTCGCCCGCCGGGACGTCGGTGTGCTCGCCCAGGTGGCGGTGGAGTTCGGTCATGAAGGACTGGCAGAACCGCATCACCTCGGCGTCGGAGCGGCCGCGCGGGTCGAAGTCGCTGCCGCCCTTGCCGCCGCCGATGTTCAGACCGGTGAGGGCGTTCTTGAAGATCTGCTCGAAGCCGAGGAACTTGACGATGCCGAGGTTGACGGAGGGGTGGAAGCGCAGCCCGCCCTTGTAGGGCCCGAGGGCGCTGTTGAACTCCACCCGGAAGCCGCGGTTGATGTGGACGGCTCCGGAGTCGTCCTGCCACGGCACGCGGAAGAGGATCTGGCGCTCCGGTTCGCAGATCCGCTCCAGGATCTTGGCCTCGGCGTACTCGGGGCGGGCCGCCAGCGCCGGGGCGAGGGTCTGCAGCACTTCGAGGGCGGCCTGGTGGAATTCCGGTTCCCCGGGGTTGCGCCGGATCAGCTCCTGGTGCAGCGCTTCCAGCGAGACCGCTGAGTTCCGTCCGGCCGTACCGATACCGGCATGAACTGTCGACATGTCTTCTCTTCCCTTCGTCGCCGACGAAGGGCCACCGGTGGACCGGGACACGCGCACGGCGCCGCACCCGGCCGGGCGGCCCCTGTGCGTCCCGTCGCTACCGCCGAGCCTAGGGGCCCGCGGGCGGCCGGGGGCCACCGGGGCGGAAGTCGCGATGCGCAAACCTTTGGGTTTAGGTTGCGGCCATGGTGGAGGAAACGCGTCCCGACGCGCATACGAGGACCGAGGCGGCATTAACAGCAGGGGCGGACGGTCACGGGCAAAGAGAGCACGGAGAGCACAGAGCGGCGAAGGGTGACGGGCCCGCCTCCGGCGGTCTGCGCCGCTCCTCCCTCCTGATGGCCGCGGGCACGCTCGTCTCCCGCGCGACCGGCCTGTTCCGGGGCGTCCTCCAGGCCGGCGCCCTCGGTACGGGGCTGCTGGCCACCACGTACAACACCGCCAACCTCGTCCCGATGAGCCTGTACACGCTGCTGATCGGCGGCGCCCTGAACGCCGTGCTCGTGCCGCAGCTCGTACGGGCCCGGGTGGAGCACCCGGACGGCGGGCGCGCCCACGAGCAGCGGCTGGTCACGCTCGTCCTGTCCGTCCTCGGTGTCGGCACGCTGCTCGCGGTGTGGGCCGCGCCCGAGATCGTCAGCCTGTACACGACGGACACGCCGGAGAACCACGCCGCCTACGAACTGACCGTCGTCTTCGCCCGGTTCCTGCTGCCGCAGATCTTCTTCTACGGCGTGTTCGGCATCCTGGGGCAGGTGCTCAACGCGCGCGGGAAGTTCGGCGCGATGATGTGGACGCCGGTGCTCAACAACGTCGTGCTGATCGCCATGTTCGGTGCGTACATCGGGCTGCTGACCGTCCCGGAGACGGTGGCGGACATCACCGACGCGCAGGTCCGGATGCTCGGTGTGGGCACCACGCTCGGCATCGCCCTCCAGGCACTCGCGCTGATCCCCTACGCGCGCGAGGCGGGCTTCCGCTTCCGGCCGCGCTTCGACTGGCGCGGCACCGGGCTGCGCAAGAGCGCCAATGCTGCGCGCTGGACGCTGCTGTTCG
Source organism: Streptomyces monomycini (assembly GCF_022271435.1). Lineage (GTDB taxonomy): Bacteria > Actinomycetota > Actinomycetes > Streptomycetales > Streptomycetaceae > Streptomyces > Streptomyces monomycini. Next base: position 218,938 of record NZ_JAFIQY010000002.1, read on the forward strand.
TGCTGGCCAACCTGGTCTCGATGACCGTCGTCACGCACTACGCGACGGCCGCCGACCTGGAACTGCCCAAGGCCGGCGTCGGCTTCTCCTCGTACACGTATGCGCAGAACATCTGGGGCCTGCCGCAGTCCATCGTCACCGTCTCGCTGATCACCGCGCTCCTGCCGCGGATGACCCGGGCGGTCGCCGAACGGCGCCTGGACGACCTGCGGGACGACCTCTCCCGCGCGCTGCGGGTCAGTGGCACGGTCATCGTCCCGGCCGCCGTCTTCTTCGTGGCCTTCGGCCCCGAGATGGCGCAGCTGCTGTACGCGCACGGCGCCGCCAGTGCCGAATCCGCCGTGCCGCTGGGGCAGATGCTCCAGGCCCTCGGGCTGGGCCTGATTCCGTTCTCCGCCCAGTCGCTGCTGCTGCGCGGCTTCTACGCCTTCGAGGACACGCGTACACCGTTCCTGATGGCCGCCTGGATCTCCGGGGTGAACATCGCGCTCGCCACCGCCTGCCACCTGCTGCTGCCGGCCCGGTGGGCGGTCGTCGGCATGGCCGCCGCGTACACCGTTGCGTACGGCGTCGGGCTGCTGGCCAGCGCGTACCTGCTGCGCCGCCGCCTGGAAGGGCGGCTGGACGGGCACCGGCTGAGCCGTACGTACGGCAAGCTCACCGGTGCCGCGCTGGCCGCCGGGGCGGTGGGCTGGGCGGCGGCCCAGGCCTGTGCCGGTGCCGCCGGGGACGCCTTCTGGTCCACGGCGCTGGCCCTGGCCGCCGGGACGGCGACCATGGCGCTGCTCTTCCTGCTGCTGGCGCGCGCGCTGCGGATCACCGAGCTGCGGTCCCTGCCGGGGCTGCGCTGACGGAGCGGGCCGGGGCGGCGGCCGCCGCTCCGGCCGCTGTGTCCGCGGCCACCTCGGCCACCAGCATCCGCACCATCGTCTGGATGCCGACCATCCCGCTGACCACGGTGGCGACGACGATGGCCACGACCAGCATCACCGTGCCCAGCCACACCATGGTGTCCACCGGCAGCGTGAACGCGCCGATCACCCGCGCCACGCACTCGCCCAGCAGGGCGGCGCCCCACACGGCGGAGTGCCGGCTCTGCACCCGCCGGAACCGCGCCGACCGGGCCGTCAGCCGGTCCCACGCGGCGCCCATGGCCGCGTCACCCCGGGTCAGCCACGGCTTGAGCGTCGGCGCCAGCATCGGCCGTCCGATGAGCGCGGACACCAGCACCGCCAGGCCGAAGGTGCTGCTCACGGCGCTGTCCTTGGCCATCATCAGCCGCTCGTCGCCCGCCAACAGGCTCAGCAGCAGCCCGACGACGTTGGTCACCGTCATCACCGTCGCCATGGCGTTGAAGCGGCGCTCCCTGACCAGGCTCCACACGGAGCGCGCGGCGGGCAGGGCGCCGCTCCAGGCCAGTGCGGCGAGGGTGCTCATGCCGAAGACACCGGTGAGAACGTAGTACGACGCGATCGGGATGCCGGCGTCCAGGAGCAGCGCCCGGGGGCCCTCCAGCTGCCCGCCGGACCCGCCCGCCTTGCCCTTGCCGGTCCCGGTCCGGGCCGCCGTGCCGTGCGGGGCCTGACTGTCGTTCATGGAGGTCCTCCGTGTCGCTGGCCGCGTCATCCTGACGATGTCTCCAGCTTCGCTTCGGTCCGCCCGCCCTGGCAGTCACGCGTGTCCCCACATCCCCATGACATTTGTCAGTGCGCCGGTGCCGCCCGTACGGCAAGGTGCTTGCGTTGGAGCGCCCTCCAGCTCTTAGCGTCTGATGCACGACCCGACCACCGAAGGGGAACTCTTCGTGCGTTACACACTGTTCGGCAGGACCGGTCTGCGGGTGAGCGAGCTGAGCCTCGGCACCATGACCATCGGCTCGGACTGGGGCTGGGGCGCCCCCGAGGACACCAGCGCGCGGATCGTCGACGCGTACGACGACGCCGGCGGCAACTTCATCGACACCGCCAACAACTACACCGACGGCAGCTCCGAGAAGATCCTCGGCAAGCTCCTCGAAGGCCGCCGGGACCGCTTCGTGCTCGCCAGCAAGTACACCTGCGCGTTCCGTGCGGGCGACCCCAACGCGGCGGGCAGTCACCGCAAGAGCCTGGTGCGGTCGGTGGAGCAGAGCCTCGCCCGGCTGCGCACCGACCACCTCGACGTCCTCTGGGTGCACGCGCGGGACCACTTCACGCCCGTCGAGGAGACCATGCGGGCGCTGGACGACGTCGTACGGTCGGGCAAGGTGCTGTACGTCGGGGTGTCCGACTGGCCGGCCTGGGAGATCGCGCAGGCGAACACCCTGGCCGAGCTGCGCGGCTGGACCGCGTTCGCGGGCTCGCAGCTGCGTTACAGCCTGCTGGAGCGCACGCCGGAGCGCGAGCTGCTGCCCCAGGCGCGCGCCTTCGACCTGGCCGTACTGGCGTGGGCCCCGCTGGCGGCGGGCAAGCTCACCGGCAAGTACCGGCGCGGTGAGCGCGGGCGGCTGGACGTGGTCGGCGACGACGGCCGCGCGGCGGACCACGAGGAGGCGACGATCTCGGCGGTGCTGGAGGTCGCCGAGCAGGGCGGCTGGAGCCCGGCGCAGGTGGCGCTGGCCTGGCTGCGGCAGCAGCCAGGGAACATCGTCCCGGTCATCGCCGCCACCAAGGAGAGCCAGCTCGCCGACAACCTCGCGAGCGTGGACGTCGAGCTGGACGCGGCGGCGCTGCGGCGGCTGGACGAGGTGAGCGCCGTACCGCTGGGCTTCCCGCACGACTTCCTGGCGGAGCCCGGGATCACCCAGAACGTCTACGGCGACCGCTGGACCGCCATCGAGGAGCGGCGGTCCGGCTACCGGCGGTCGGTGCACGGGGTGCTCTGACCCGGCGCACCGCGACGCCCACCGCGTGCTGCCTACCGCATGCCGCGCGGTGGGCGTCCCGTCCGCTACGCGACCGCGCGCACCCGCTCCGTCGTCGCGATCGTCGCCGAGCCGACCACCCGGGTGCCGTCGTACAGCACGATGGCCTGGCCGGGGGCGACGCCGCGGACCGGCTCGGTGAAGGCGACGCGCAGTTCGCCGTCGACCAGGTCGGCGGTGACCTCGGTCTCGCCGCCGTGGGCCCGCAGCTGCGCGGTGTACGTGCCGGGGCCGGTCGGCGCGGCGCCGCACCAGCGGGGGCGGACGGCGGTGAGCGCGGTCACGTCCAGGGCCTCGGCCGGACCGACGGTGACGGTGTTGTCCACCGGGGAGATGTCCAGGACGTAGCGCGGCTTGCCGTCCGGGGCGGGGGTGCCGATGCGCAGGCCCTTGCGCTGGCCGATGGTGAAGCCGTACGCGCCCTCGTGGGTGCCGAGCTTCGCGCCGGCCTCGTCGACGATGTCTCCCTCGACCGTGCCGAGGCGCTTGGCGAGGAAGGCCTGGGTGTCGCCGTCGGCGATGAAGCAGATGTCGTGGCTGTCCGGCTTCTTGGCGACGAACAGACCGCGCCGGGCGGCCTCCTCGCGGATCTCCGCCTTGGTGGTGAGGGTGTCGCCGAGCGGGAACATGGCGTGCGCGAGCTGCTGGTCGTCGAGCACGCCGAGGACGTACGACTGGTCCTTGGCCATGTCGGAGGCGCGGTGCAGCTCACGGCTGCCGTCCGGGTGCTCCACGACCGTGGCGTAGTGGCCGGTGCAGACCGCGTCGAAGCCGAGGGCGAGCGCCTTGTCCAGCAGCGCGGCGAACTTGATCTTCTCGTTGCAGCGCAGGCAGGGGTTGGGGGTGCGGCCGGCCTCGTACTCGGCGAAGAAGTCCTCGACGACGTCCTCACGGAAGCGCTCGGCGAGGTCCCACACGTAGAACGGGATGCCGATGACGTCGGCGGCGCGGCGCGCGTCGTGCGAGTCCTCGATCGTGCAGCAGCCCCGGGCCCCGGTGCGGAAGGATTTCGGGTTCTCGGAGAGCGCGAGGTGCACGCCGGTCACGTCGTGGCCCGCCTCGGCGGCACGGGCGGCGGCGACGGCGGAGTCGACACCGCCGGACATGGCGGCGAGCACGCGGAGGCGGCGGGGAGCGTCAGTCGTCATAACCCCTCCAGGGTAGACGGAACCACCGACAGCCTCCCAAGCGTTGTGCAGCGCATGGGAGACGCGGGGGAATCCGGGCGGACGGCGGGCCAGGGCTTCAGCAGACGGGCCCTGCTGCTCGGCGGCGCGGGCACGGTGCTGGCGGGCGGCGCCGCGTACGCGCTGCACGACGACCTGCTGCGCTGGTGGTGGCGGCTGCCGGGCCGCAAGAAACCCCGGACGGACGGCGCGGTGGACCACGGCCCCGCGCGCTGGGTCCCGGCCGCCCCGGCGAACTGGCGGCAGGCCGACCGCCCGGACGACTACTCCATAGACCGGGTCGTCGTCCACGTCGTCCAGGGCGGCTACACGGACGCGCTGCGGGTCTTCCAGAGCCCGCTGCACGGCGCGGCTGCGCACTACGTGGTGCGCAAGGACGGTCAGGTGGCGCAGACGGTCCGCGAGCTGGACGTGGCGTTCCACGCGGGCAACCGCGCGTACAACGAGCGCAGCATCGGCATCGAGCACGAGGGCTTCGTGGACCGCCCGGCGTCCTTCACCCCTGCCATGTACGCATCATCCGCGCGGCTGGCCGCCGGGATCTGCCGCCGCTACGGCTTCCCCGCCGACCGGCAGCACATCGTGGGCCATGTGGAGGTACCGGGCACCGATCACACCGATCCCGGGCCACACTGGAACTGGAGGCTGTACCTGGACCTGGTGCGTGCCGAGCTGCGCCGGCCGACTTCCCCGCCGGAGGCGTGACGCGGGGCCGCCGGGGCGTCCGGGCGCCGCGCGGCGCCCCTCGTGGAACGGACCACTCATGGCGTACGACAGAGCCCCGGCCACCGGGCCGGCGCACCGCAGCACCGGAACCGGCACCGGCCCCAGCGCTGGCGCCGGCAATGGCCGTGGAACCGGCCCCGGCACCGGCACCGGCACCGGCACCACCAGCGCGCCCGGCCTCGCCGAGGACCGTGTCTTCGGGCGGGTCCTGCTGGACCTGGCCCCGAACGCCGCCACCGGTCTGCTCACGGTGCGGGGCGACCGGGTGGCGACGGCCGAGCTGCGCCGCTCGGCAGGCGCGCCCGCGGCCGCGCACGTGCCGGTCGGCACCCGCGACGGCGGGTATCTGCGGCTGACCGTCGACGGCCGGCCCGCGCACCTCACCCCCGGCAAGGGGCGGCTGACCCGGCGCTCCCACCGGGTGGAGGTGATCTACGGCGGCGCCGTGTACCGGCTCCTGCCGGACTCGCCCAACGGGAGCCGGCTGATCAAGGAGGGCCGCCGGATCGCGGACTTCTCCTCGGACGGCACCGGGCACGTCTGGGCCGACTGGCACCCGGACGTGACACCGCCGCTGCGGGAGGACGCCGCGATCGGCTACACCCTCGCCGTAGCCTTCGGCACCGGCGCCGAACCGACCTGGCGGCTGCTGCTCCAGGCCGCGCTCGACCTGGTCTGACGCGCCTGGGCCCCACGGGCCCTGCCTGCCCGGCCCCGTCCCGCAGCCCGGCACCAGCCCCTCTGCCGAAACTCCAGCCCGGCCCTCAGCTCAGCCCCGCACTCCGCGCCCGTTCCACCACCGGACCGATCGCCTCCGCCACCGCCGCCACGTCCGCCTCGGTGGTGGTGTGGCCGAGGGAGAAGCGCAGCGTGCCGCGCGCGAGGTCGGCGTCCATGCCCGCGGCGAGCAGGACGTGGCTGGGCTGGGCGACGCCCGCGGTGCAGGCGGAGCCGGTGGAGCAGGCGATGCCCTGGGCGTCCAGGAGGAGGAGCAGGGAGTCGCCCTCGCAGCCGGGGAAGGAGAAGTGCGCGTTGGCGGGCAGGCGGCCCGCGGGGTCGGGGTCGCCGCCGAGGACGGCGTCCGGTGCGGCGGCCCGTACCGCCTTGACGAGGACGTCGCGCAGGGCGCCGATGTCGCGGGCGAACTCCTCGCGGTGCCCGACGGCGTACCGCGCGGCGGCGGCGAACGCGGCGATGCCGGGGGTGTCCAGCGTGCCGGAGCGCACCTGCCGCTCCTGACCGCCGCCGTGCAGGACGGGCACGGGCGCGTACTCGCGTCGCAGCAGCAGCGCGCCGACGCCGTACGGGCCGCCGATCTTGTGCGCGGAGACGGTCATCGCGGCCAGGCCGGAGGCCGCGAAGTCGACCTCCAGCTGCCCGAACGCCTGGACCGCGTCGGCGTGCAGCGGAATGCCGAACTCCGCCGCCACGTCGGCCAGTTCCCGGACCGGCATGATCGTGCCGATCTCGTTGTTGGCCCACATGACGGTGGCCAGGGCGACATCGTCGGGGTTACGGGCGACGGCCGCGCGGAACGCGTCGGCGTGCACCCGTCCGTACCCGTCGACGGGCAGCCATTCGACCCGCGCCCCCTCGTGCTCGGCGAGCCATTCCACGGCGTCCAGGACGGCGTGGTGCTCGACGGGGCTGGCGAGGACGCGGGTACGGGCCGGGTCGGCGTCCCGGCGGGCCCAGTACAGGCCCTTGACCGCGAGGTTGTCGGCTTCGGTGCCGCCCGCGGTGAGGACCACCTCACTGGGGCGGGCGCCGAGCGCGGAGGCGAGGGATTCCCGCGCCTCCTCGACGGTGCGCCGGGCCCGCCGGCCGGCGGCGTGCAACGAGGACGCGTTGCCGGTGACGGTCAGCTGGGCGGTCATCGCCTGCACCGCCTCCGGGAGCATCGGGGTGGTGGCGGCGTGGTCGAGGTAAACCATGGTGCGAACGATTCTACGAGCAGGCGCGGGGGCGCATGCCGGGCGCGTGGGGGCTCGGCCGCACTCCCCCGGTTTCCGGCCCGCCGTCACCCCGTCCCCCGTCACTCCGTCCCGCGAGCCTCCCGCCCCCTCGACACCCCTGTCAGGAGTGTCTACGCTTACGGTCATGACTCAGTGGCGTCTGGACCGTACGTACCGCAGTACCTCCGGTGAAGTGCGCTGGACCGCGCTCGGCGAGGACGGGGCGCCGCCCCTGGTCCTGCTGCACGGCACACCGTTCTCCTCGTACGTCTGGCGGGGTGTCGCACGGGCGCTGTCCGCGCGGTTCCAGGTGTACGTCTGGGACCTGCCGGGCTACGGCGCATCCGAGAAAGCCGCAGGCCAGGACGTGTCCCTGCCCCGGCAGGCGGAGGTGTTCACCGAACTGCTCGCGCACTGGGGGCTCACCGGCCGGGAACCCACCGTCGTCGCCCACGACTTCGGCGGCTACGTGGCCCTGCGGGCCCACCTCGTGCACGGCGCGCGCTACCGGCGCCTCGCGCTCGTCGGCCCGACCACCCTGCCCGGCTGGGGATCCGCCACGTACCGTCTGCTCGGCGAGCACCCCGACGTCTTCACGCAGTTGCCTCCTGCCCTGCACCGGGCGCTGGTGACGGAGTACATCTCGTCCGCGAGCAGCCCCGGCATGCACCCGGCCGTCCTGGAACAGCTCGTCGAGCCGTGGTGCACGGAGGAGGGGCAGCCCGCCTTCTACCGGCAGATCGAGCAGAACGGGCTGGACGTCACCGCCGACCTCACGGGGGAGGAGTACCGCAGGGTCTCGGTGCCGACGCTGGTGGCCTGGGGTGCGCAGGACGCGTGGAACCCCGTCGCACTGGCACCCGGCCTCGCGGCGATGATTCCCGGCGCCCGCCTGCATCTCGTCGACGGAGCCGGGCACCTCGTGCAGGAGGACGCGCCCGCGGAACTCACGGCGCTGCTGGCGGCGTTCACGGCGTAGGAACGCCCCACCTGGCCCTGCGCCCCGCCCAGTCCTACGCCCCTCCCGGCTCCAGCGGCGGCCGCAACCGCGGCCCGCCGGAGCCGGGCACGTCCAGCGTCTCGTACAGGGTGAGTGCCTCGCTCCAGCGCTCCTGGGCCCGGCTCGCCTGGCCCTGGGCCTCCAGCGCGTGCGCCAGCAGGCTCAGCCCGTCGGCCGCCCGCCGGCCGCCGTCCGCCACCGCGAACAGGCGTACCGCCTCCTCCGCCGCCCGTACGGCACCGTCCGCCGAGTTGGTGGCCAGACAGGACTCGGCGGTCCGCAGCTGGGCCAGACCCGTCCAGAGCCGCTGTCCGGCCTCCTGCAAGAGGGGCAGTGCCTCCTCCAGGGCGGCCAGCGCCTCCTCGTGGCGGCCCGCTTCGGCCTGGGCGACGGCGAGGAAGTACAGCCCCGTGCCGAGCCGCAGCCCCTGGCCCGCGGCCCGGTAGATGTCCACGCCCTGCCGGGCGAGCCCGACGCCCCGCTCCGCCTCCCGGTCGCGGACGCACAGCCGGGAGCGCTCCACCAGTACGGCGGCCTCGCCCAGCCGGTCGCCCTGCACCTGGCAGTGGCTCCTGGCCAGCATGAAGTGCTGCTCGGCGTCGGGCCGGTGGAGCGCGACCGCGGTGACACCGCGCACCAGTGGTGCCCGGCCGCTGGTCACCGGGTCCCCCGTGTCGAGGCCCAGCCGGTACGCGCGGCGGGCCTCGTCCTCCGCGTCGGCGAACCGGTCGGCCGCGAGGCAGGCGCGGGCGCGGGCCAGCCGGGCGCGCGCCTCCGCGCGCTTCTGGTCGCGACCGGCGACGACGCGGGCGATCACGGCCACCGCGGCCTGTTCGTACCGGCCTGTGAAGAGCCCGGTGCCGAGCAGCGGTTCGAGGAGGAGAAGGGTGTCGGCGCACCGGGCGACGTACGCCCCGGACCGCAGGTCGGCCGTCTGCCGGACGACGGCCAGTGCTCCGCTCCCGTTCGCCGCCCACCAGTCCGACGCCGCACCGCGGTCCGCGAGCGGGAGGGCCGGAACCGGTTCCGCGGGCGGGACGGTCCGGTCGAGCAGCAGAGCGCCGGGCGCGTCGAGACCGTACGCCCGGTGGGCGGTGGCGAGGTACCAGTCGAGCAGCCGGGACAGCGCGGCGTCGCGGTGCTCCGGCGCGGTGTGGCGGGTCAGTTCCTCGTACGCGAACGAGGCGAGCGCCTCGCGGTGCCGGTAGCGGCCGGGGGCCGGGGTCTTCAGCAGGCCGGTGCGCGCCAGGGTCTCCAGGTGCGCCTGGGCGGCGGCGGGTTCGGTGCCCGTCAGGGCGGCCACGGCGGCGGTCGGCAGATCGGGGCCGTGCGGCAGCGCCAGCAGCCGGAAGGTGGCGAGCGCCGGCGGGTCGAGGTCGTGGGTGAGGCGCAGCGCAGTGTTGTTGATCATGATGTCGGCCGCCGTACGGTCCGCCGGGCCGTCCAGCATCAGTTCCGCCGCCACCGCCTCGACCGCGGCCTCCGAACAGCCGCAGGCTTCGAGCGCCGCGCGCGCCACCGCGCGGCGGGCCGCGACCCGCTCCTCGCCCACCCGCAGTGCGAGGACCTCCAGCGCGTCGGTGGTGCTCAGGGACTCCAGATGCACGGAGAGGACGCCGGTCAGGCCGGCCGGCGGCCGGTCGCGGCCGACGAGCAGTGCGGCGCCCGTGACGTCCGGGAGCAGGGGCAGCAAGGGCCCGATCGCGCGTACCTCGTCCAGGACGACGACCAGGCGCAGCGCGTCGATCGCCGACCGGTAGAACGCCATCCGCTCCTCGGCGTCGGCGGGGATCTCCTCGTGCCGGTAGCCGAGTTGGCGCAGCAGTACGGCGGCGAGGTGCGGTACCGCGGCTTCCGGATCGCCGTCCGCGGGCATGATCGCGTACAGCCGTCCGTCCGGGAAGCGGTCCTGCACGGCGTCGGCCACCCGCGCCGCCAGGCTCGTCTTGCCGACGCCTGCGCCCCCGGAGATGACGCCGACGTTGCGTACGGTGGGCCGCTGCCGCGTCAGGTGATCCGCCAGCCGTCCCAGTTCCACCGTCCGGCCACCGCCCGTGCGGTCCTGGCGGGGCCCGTACCGGCCGGCCCGCAGCAGGCTGCGCAGCCCCGGGGAGACCTGCTCGTCGTGGGCCAGCGCGCGCGCGAGGAGTTCACGGGTGCGCTCCCGGGCCGGGTCCAGGTACAGCAGCCAGGTCAGCGCTTCTTCCGCCGCGGCGTGCCGGCCCAGGCGCAGTTCGAGTTCGGTGCGGTCCTCGACCAGGGTGCGCCGCCGGTCGGCCAGCCGCCGGGACTCCGCGCGCAGATACGGCCCCGGCAGGCCCGCCAGGGGCTGGCCGCCCCGCCACAGGGCGATGGCCGCGTCCAGCAGGTCCCTGGCGCTGTCCCAGTCCTGGGCCGCGCGGGCGTCGCGGGCCACGGCGACCAGGTCGTCGGCCCGGCGCAGGTCCACGTCGAGGTCGGTCCTGGCGGTCCGGCGCAGCGCGTAGCCGCCGTCTTCTCCGACGAGGACTTCCGCGTCCGGCCCAAGGGCCTTGCGCAGCCGGGTGGCGTAGGTGCGCAAGGTGGCGTGCGCGGCGTTCGGCGGGTCGTCCGCCCACAGGGCATCGATCAGGTCGTCCTCGGAGATGACGCGGCCTGCGCGCAGCACGAGTACGGCGAGCAGCGCGCGCTGCTGCGGTGAGCCGGTGGCCAGGTCCACGCCGCCGCGCAGCATCCGCACCGGGCCGAGCACGGTGATGCGCAGCGGTTCGCGCGGGGGCCGCAGGGCGGGATCGCCCCGTCCCGTCCGGACCTGGTCCCGTGCGAGCGCCAGCAGTTCGCCCAGGCGGGGACGGGACGGGCTGCGGGCGAACAGTTCGGACAGCTCGCTCACGGCCTCGTCGTACCGGCCGAGCCACAGGTCGCACTCGATGCGGTCCTCGGCCAGGGTGTGCCGCCACTCGGTCAGCCGCAGCCGCTCGGTCTGCGCGTACGGGCCGGGGAGTCCGGCCAGCGGCTCGCCGCGCCACAGGGCGAGGGCCGCGGTCAGCAGCGTGCGGGCGCGGTCCCACTCCCCCGCGTCGCGGGCGGCGCGGGCGGCGCGTTCGTACCCCTCGGCGCGTTCCAGGTCCATGTCTATGTCGGTCCCGGCGTCGGCGCGCAGGGCGTAGCCGACACGCTCGCGGACCAGGACGTGCTCGTCCTCGCCGAGAGCCTTGCGCAGCCGCGCGATGCTGTGGTCCAGCACCGCACGGGCGTTGCGCGGCGGGTTGCCGCCCCAGAGCGCGTTGAGCAGTTCGGCCTCGGAGGCGACGCCTTCGTGGCGCAGCAGGAGGGCCGCGAGCAGGGCCCGGTCCAGGCGGGACGGCACGTCGATCCGCTGGTCGCCCCGCCACAGCCCGACCGGCCCGAGCACGGTGAAGCGCAGCGGCTCGCGCAGTTCCTCGGCGGGCAGGACGGGGGCGGGCCGGGCGTCCGGCGGGTACGGGGCGGGCTCGGCGGCGGGGCCGTCCGGCGCGTACGGCTCCGTGACGACGGGCCGTCCGACGGGCCGTCCGACGGGCTCCACGGAGGACTCTTCGACGGGCTCTTCGACGAGTTCTCCGACGGTCCCGACGCCGGCGCTCTCGGTCGGAGCTTCCGCAGGGGCCGCCGTCCCGGCCGCCTCGGCAGCCGCGTCCACGGCGGACGGTGCGGCGGAGGCGCCCGGAACCCCGTCGTCCGCACCCGCCGGCTCCTCGGTCCCGACAGCCCCGTCGGACCCACTGGGCCCGCCGGACCCGCCGGTCCCATCAGCCACGCCGGGATCGCCGATCCCACCGACCCCGTCCGCCCCCACACCCCCACCAGAAACATCCACCGCCCCCGGCACCCTCCCGCCCAGCCGCTCCAGCACCGGACTGGCCAGCACCGCGAACGCCTGGGCCGACTCCTGGAGCCGCATCTCCCCGGTGTCGTCGGCGACCAGGGCGGGGAAGTCGGGCAGCCGGCCCATGTACGGCTCCAGGGCGCGCCCGACCGCCTCCACGACGGCCAGGGACTGCTGGGTGCCGAGGCCGCTGAAGAGGAGTTCGCGCACGCCGGGCCGGAAGTCGTAGACGGGCTGCCCGGAGCCGGTGCCCAGCGGCCCGTCGAAGCCGCCGAGGGACCGGGCCCCGCGCGGGGCGGCGACGCGTTCCAGCAGGCCGCCGAGGAGGATCTCGGCGACCTGGGTCGGCCCGGCGTCGCTCATCGTGGCGGCGCGCACCAGCTGCATGAGGGGGACGGTGAGCGGATTGATGGCGGAGAGCCGTACGGCCAGGCGGTACGACTCGGGCGAGAACGCGCCGCGGAAGTGCGCGACCAGTTCCGCCGCGGAGCCCGCGGGCCGCGGCGGGTCCTGCTCCGGCTCCTCGCCCAGCAGCACCGTGTCGATCAGGTGCGGGACGCCGGGACGGGTCAGCAGCGCGGCCCACTGCCCGAGCCCGCCGGGGGTCAGCGGGACGACGGGCAGGGCCACCGTGCCCGGCTCCTCGGCCTCGGGGTCCGGCTCACCCGTCAGCGGGTCGAGCACCCGGGTCCGGTCGGGCCCGGCGAACTCCACCGGGGAGGTCAGCAGCCGGGGCTGGGCGTCCAGCGCGGTGCCCCGCCACAGCCGCCGCGGCAGCGGGTGCAGCACCGCCACCGGCCCGTACCGGCCCCAGCGGCGCACGGCGCGCGCCGCGTCCGGGGTGCGCCATCCCGGGCTCGTGCCGTCGGTGAGGACGAAGGTCAGGGTGGAGCCCGTCGTCCACGGCAGCCGGCCCAGTACGGCCATGTCCCGGGGATCGAAGGCACACACCCGCACGCTGCGGAAGATGCCGCCCCGGTCGAGCACCGACCGCAGCTCACCGGCCAGCTGGGTCCACACCTGCATCGAGGGCGCGTCGTCCACCAGCAGCACGGCGGACCAGCGGTGCTCCTGGTCGGGCCGCGAGACGACGTCGAACAGCGCGGTCTCGGCGGCGAGCCGGACCGTGGCTTCCACGTCGGTGACGCAGCGGTGGGGGTGCGGCTCGAACCTGCGCAGCGGGCGCAGGGCCCGGGACAGGTGCTGCGGCCTGGCGAGCGCGCGGCGCCCGGGCGCGCGGGCGGGCCGGGCCCGGCGGCTGAGCGCGCTGCCGCCCTCGCTGCCCATCGCGTACAGGGAACGCTGCGACGGCAGTACGGTCGCGGGGACGCCGCCTCGGAGGCCCCCGGCCGCACCGTCCTCGCACGGCCCGTCCGTACGGTCCGGGCCGTCCGTCTCCTCCGGTCCGCCGCCGGACCCGTCCTCGGGCGCGTCCGCGGCGGCGGAGTCGGCGGGCGCGTCCTCGGGCTCGCCCGGCCCGGTGTCCCGCGCGGCCTCCGGTCCGGGCAGCGTGGAGCGCAGCTCGCCCTCGCGCACCGCGCGGGCCAGCCACAGGACGTCCAGCAGTTCGCCCGCGCCGAGGTCGTAGCCCTGGCCCGCGAGGATCTGCCGCAGCCGGTCGATCATGGCGACATGGGTTCGTCCAGGCGGTGCATGACCGCGGAGAGCAGCTCGTCCTTGGTCAGGTCGGCACCGGTGATCCGCAGGTGGACGGCGGCCAGCAGCTGGTCGGTGGCGAGCGTCTCGGTCTTGGAGCGCTGGAGGAAGCCGTCGATGAGGTCCTCGGCCTCGGCGAGCGCCTGCGGCCCGAGGTTGTGGGCGACGATCTCACGCAGCCGTTCGGGGGTCGGGTCGGGCAGGTCCAGGCGGACGCAGCGGCGCAGGAAGGCGGGCGGGAACTCCCGTTCGCCGTTGCTCGTCATCACCACGACCGGGAAGTGGGCGCAGGAGACGACGCCGCGGTGCACCCGTACCCGCTCCCGGCTGCCGTCGGTCAGCACCTGCACGTCCTGGTGCTGCTCGGACAGCCGCGCCAGCTCCGGGATCTCGAACTCGCCCTCCTCCAGGACCACCAGCAGGTCGTTCGGCAGGTCGATGTCGGACTTGTCCAGCTCGTCGACGAGCAGCACCCGGGGCCGGTCGGTGGCGGCCAGCGCCGTACCGAGCGGGCCCAGGCGCAGGTAGTGGCCGATGTCGGTGGTGTAGGAGCCGCGGTGCTCCTTGAGCCGCCGCGGCGCCGCACGGACCGCCTCCCGCTCGCGGCGCAGCGACGCCTCGCGCAGCCGGCCCACCGCGTCGTAGCGGTAGAGCGCGTCGGCCAGGGTGGAGCGGGAGTTGACGGACCAGCGCAGGACGTCGCCGAGCCCCAGCTCGGCGGCGACGGCGCGGGCCAGCGAGCTCTTGCCGGTGCCGGGGCGGCCGGTGACCAGCAGGGGCCGGTGCAGGTGCAGGGCGGCGTTGACGACGGACACCTCGTTGCGGTCCATCAGGTACGGCGCGGGCGCCTCGGCCCGCCTGCGGGCGGCGGCGAAGTAGCGCCACGGTGGCGCCGCCGGCAGCGGCGCGGGACCGCGGAACACCCACCAGCCCTCGGGCTCCGGCCCGGCTTCCGGACCGTGGTCGGGTGTGCTCTGTGGGGCCACGGGTCGTTCTCCTTCGTCCTTGCTCACATGCTGCGTCATGCCTGGGCCGGGCCGGTGTCCTGACTGGGTCACGGCTGGGTCAGCACCCAGGCGTCCGGGGCCAGTTGCGGTGGCCGGTGGTCGGGCGCGTCGTACATCAGGGAGAGCTGGCGTCCCCGGTGGCCGGTGGACGTGACCTCGGCGACCGCCTTGGCCCGCTCCAGCCGTACCGTCTCGGGGAGTTGGGTGTGGTGCCCGCCCTCGACCAGTTCGAGCAGGTCCGCCGCGACGCTCTCGCCGTGCTCCTCGCGGTGCCACAGGACCGTGTGGACGCCCGCCTGGACGCACTGGCGCAGCAGCGCCCCGTGGTGCCGGGGCTCGCAGCAGACGATCACCGTGCCCACCTCGGGCTGCATCTCCAGGCGGGCGCGGGCCACCTTGCGGTCGGTGCTGCCGTGGTCCAGGACGAGGCTGCGGGCGGTGTCCAGCGCCGCGGTGCGCCGCTTCCACCCGGCGTAGCTGGCCCGCGAACGCTGGGCCGTGCGGATCACCACCCGGCGGGTGAAGCCCAGTCCGAAGGGGCCGTCCTCGTCGCTGTCGAAGGACTCCCAGCGGTCCACCGGCAGCCCGAGCCAGGCGGCGGGCAGGAAGAACTCGACGAGGGCGGGCTCGGGGTCCTCGCGGATCTCCTCGACGAGCACCCGGTGGATGTCGTCCACGACCTGTTCGCTGGTCACCTCGGTGTCCCGGGCGAGGACGAGGTGGTGCGGGGCGTCGCCGCCGCTCCACGCCCAGACCTGGTACGTGTAGTGCCGTCCGGTGGCGGTGGGCAGCAGTTCCACCTGGACGCGCGGCACCTTCGACAGCCGCGCGCCGCCCTCGGTCCCGTGCCGGTACGGGCCGCTGCCGTTCGGCGAGGGGGCGGACCCCACCGGCGGCGAGCCCACCGGCGGACGGCCCACCGGCGGCGGACTCTCCGGCACCGCTTCCACCGGTGCCGTGCCCATCGGCGCCATGCCCACCGCCGCGCTCCCGACGCCCGCCCGGCCGGCAGGCGGCCACGCGTCGCGGTGCGCCGCGTGATGAGCCGTGCGGTGATCCGGGGGACGGCCCGTGGGGCGGGCCGCCTGGCGCACGGCGTGGTGTTCCGCCGCGGCCCGTATCCGCTCCGCGCGGTAGCCCCGTACATCCGCCGCGTACTGGCGTACGGCTGCCACGTCGACGCCCAGCCGCAGGGCGGTCCGCTCCGTCCAGGCCTCCAGGTCCCCGGCCGGGTACGCGCCCGCCTCGCTCTCGTCGACACCGATCCGCACCACGCCCTGCAACAGTGGCGGCATGGGCTGGGCGCCCTGGGCCTCGAAGCCCTCCAGGACGCCGACGGTGTCGGCCAGCCCGGTGACCGCGGGCAGTTCGATGGCGTGCGGCAGTACGTCGGCGAGCAGTTCGCGCGGGTCCGTACGGCCGCAGTGCGCCAGCAGGCCGTTCAGGTCGCGCTGCTGCTTGCGGGTCAGGGACTCGCCGGGGCTGACGGCGCGGGCCACCCTGCGCAGCCGCTCCCACTGCGGACCGCTGCCGGCCGGCATCGTCTCCCGTACGGCCTGGAGGAGTTCGGGCACGCCGCGCCGGACGCCCACGGCCAGGCCGACCAGCCGGTCGAGGTCGGCGCCGGGCCCCAGGGACGGCCGCAGCAGCCGGGAGGCGAGCAGCTCCTCGCAGGCGCGGACCGCGTCCGGGGTGCTCAGGATCGTCTCCAGGACGGCCAGCAGCTGCTGGACGCCGCGCCGGGCGGTGGGCACCACGGGCGGCGGCAGGTCGGGCAGCTCGGCCTCGATCGCCGGGACGCTGATCGCGTAGAGGGTGGCCGAAACCTGGGGCTGCCGGGCGGCGGCCGGGGTCTGGAGGTCGGCCACCACGAGTCCGACGACGGCCTGCCGGTCGCGGTCCCACAGCGGCCCGCCGCTGAAGCCCTCCCTGACCTCGGTGCCGCCGACCACGTCCAGCGCCACCCAGGGCGGCGCGGAGACCCGGGGCACCGCGCGCACGGTGGGCAGCGGGTGGCCGCTGGCCCACAGGGCGATGACCTCGTTGCCGTAGGCGTGCGGGAGGAAGGGGGCGGGCTCGGCCCCGGCGGGTGCGGGGCCCGGCAGGCGGAGCACGGCCAGGTCGCCGTGGTGGAGCTGTGCGCCGGGCGGTACGGGCCCGCTGCCGGCCGCCGCCGTCGCGCGCGGCGGGCTCCACAGGGCGGGCTCCACCCGGGCGGTCAGGTCCCGGTCGGGCGCGACGTGCGGCAGGCGGACACGGACGGTGCGGCCCGGGCCCGGCAGCGTCTGGTCGTAACGGTCCCGGCCGAGCGCGCTGTTGACGACGTGCGCGCAGGTGAGCACGAGGTCGTCACCGAGCAGGACGCCGGCGCCCACGGCCTTTCCGGTGTCGCGTACCGAGACGAAGGAGCGGAACAGCGGCTGATCCACGCCGGACACCACCATGCCGTCCTCAGGTCGTGCTGCCGCTGCCGAGGTTCCAGGTGGCGGAGACCTTGAAGCTGGCCTCGCCCTGGCCGGAGAAGACACCCAGGCTCAGGTCCGAGCCGAGGGTGACTCCGAACTCCACCGTGACCTCGTCCGGCCGGTGGTCACCGGCGGCGAGCGAACGGTGGATGCTGCCCAGCACGGCGCCCAGCGGCCGCAGGGCGCCCTCCAGCGTCTCGCCGCCCCGGGTCAGCGCCCGTGCGACCCGTCCGTCCACGCTGACCGGGCGGGAGTGGCCGAAGCCGTCCGGCAGCTCCAGTCCGGCGCCGTCCCCGTCCTCGGGCTTCTCGGGCTCCGCGGGCCGCGCCGCGCCGTTCGCGCCCGGCGCACTGTGGGCGCCGGCCGGCGCCAAGTGCAGCCAGACGACCGTGTTTTCACCGGTTCCTTCGTCGATGCTCAGTGCCATGTCCCCCATGTGATCAGTCTGACACGTCACCGGGTGGCGCCGCGCCCCCTTTGCGAGAGCGATTCACGCCACGGTGGAGGCGGACCTGGGCGCGCGGGCCAGTTGACGGGACTGGGCGACGAGGTGGTCCGCGCTGTCCCAGACCTCCGCGTCCTCCTCCAGGAAGCCGCCCGCCAGGTTGCGGGTGGTGATGGCGACGCGCAGCGGTCCGGGGGCCGGGCGGCGGCGGATGTGGGTGGTCAGCTCGACGGTGGGGACCCAGCCGG
Organism: Streptomyces monomycini; assembly: GCF_022271435.1. GTDB lineage: Bacteria > Actinomycetota > Actinomycetes > Streptomycetales > Streptomycetaceae > Streptomyces > Streptomyces monomycini. The sequence goes on from NZ_JAFIQY010000002.1 coordinate 236,376, forward strand.
TCAGGCCGATCTCGAAGGCGGTGGGCGGCAGCGCGTCGACCGTCAGCAGCAGCGACAGCGGGTCGGGGTCGCGGCCGTCGGCGAGTCCGAACCAGCCCCGCATCTCGCCGTTTCCGGAGGGCGCGCCGACGGCCCAGCCGCAGGTGGCCGGATCCAGCCGGATGGTGAGACGGTCGGCGATGGCGGTGCTGCCGGGGATGGTGGTCTGCCCTTCGGGCGCGCTGTCGGTGCCCAGGCAGTGTTCGTACGGCGGGATGGCGGGCGGCTTGGCGGTGGTCCGTACGTCGTCGGTGAGCGTGTCGAGGTCGCCGTACGCGGCGAGCACCCGCAGCCGCTCGACCTCGCTGCCGTCCTCCTCGAACTGGACGAGGGTGGCGGTGCCGGTGGACAGGGTGCGGCCGGTGCGGACGATCTCCGTACGGATGACGGCGGGGCCGGGCACCGAGGCGGTCAGGTAGTGCGCGGTGACCGAGAAGGGGTCCGGGTGCGGCAGGGCGTCGCCGAGGGCGCGGCCCATCAGGGCGAGCAGGTAGCCGCCGTTGACCGCGTGGATGATCGTCCAGCCCGCGGAGAGGTCCGCCTCGTAGTGGCCGGGGGCGCGGCGGACGACCGCCGTGTCGCGGTCGAATTCGCTGTTACCTATGGTCACCTGTGCCATGCGCGGCACGCTACACGGATTTGTTACTGACTGGTAGACCCTTTTCTCTTCAACCGCTCACGGGTCGCCCGCCAGGTGGCGGCCGGTGCGCGCCCGCGGCCCGCGCGCCGCACCCCGGCGGCCTGAGATCATGGGCCCATGCTTCACGTGCTCTACCTGGTCGGCATCTCGGCCTTCGCCGCGAGCGGGGTGCTGGCCGCGTACCGCGCCAACATGGACCCGTTCGGCGGCCTGGTGCTCGCCTTCGCCGCCGCCACCTCGGGCGGCACCCTGCGCAGCCTGATCCTGGACGACCATCCGCTGTACTGGACCCATGACTGGGTGCTGCTCACGCTGATCGTCTGCGTCAGCGTCGGCACCATCATCTACCTGCGGTACTGGCAGCTGCCCCGCAAGTCGCTGCTGGTCGTCGACGCGGTCGGGCTCTCCGTCGTCACCGTCATCGCCGCCCGCGCCGCCATCGCGGCGGGCGCGACCCCGCTGGCGGTGATCATCCTCGCGGTGATGAGCGGGGTGGCGGGCGAGGTGATCCGCGACGTGCTGTGCGGCGAGTTCCCGCCGCTGCTGCTGCGCGAGGACGTCTACGCCATCGCGGCGCTCGCCGGCGCCGCCTCCTACCTGGGCCTGCACCACCTCCACGTACGCGCCGACATCGCCGCCGTGGTCTGCGCCGGCCTGGTCTTCGCCCTCCGGATGGCGGCGGTCTACTTCGGCTTCCACCTGCCGCGTCCCCAGCAGCTCAAGCCGCGGAGCTAGGGCGGGGCCGGCGTTGGCCCGCCGGCCTCCGCGGGCATCGCCCCGGCCGGCGCGCGGGCCGGCCGCCGCCTCGGGCACCACGATGAACGCCGTGCCTCCGGTCAGGTCGACACGGGAGCAGGGCGGCGCGCCGTCGCTCTCGTCGTCCCGCCGCAGCAGCTCCACCCGCCGCTGCTCCAGCTCCGCCGCCTTGTTCCCGTTCACCACCGCCGTGAATTCGTCGAAGGCGATGCTCGACAGCGAAGGCCCCGAGTGCCTGCGCAGCCACGGGATCAGGCCCAGTCCCGTGAACCACCGCCATACGCTCTCCACCACGGCGAACAAGGCCAGCAGACACGCGAAGGCCGGGAAGGACATGAGCCAGACCGTCACGGGCGGCCCCCCGTCGCCCGTACCGCTGTCGCACGTGTCCCGTTGATCGCCATGGAGACCACTGTTCCGGGTGCGCGGCGCACGGGGATCGGCCCCGAGGACGAGCCGCCTCCCCCATGCGGCGGAGGCGCCGCACGGGAACGGCGAAGTAGGCTCCGGCCCATGGATGCGTTCTTACCGTTCTTGGTCTTGCTCGCGATCCCCGTGGTGTTCCTGGCGGACCGTGTTCTGCTGGCGATGGAGGCCCGGGGCTGGATCTACTGGCGCAAGACCAAGCGCCTGTCGTCCATCGGTGTCGACCTGGTCCAGGAGGGCTCCCCCGGGGCGCAGGCCGTCAAGCGCGCCATGGAGCAGGAACGCGTGCGCAAGAACGTCAGGCCGGCGCAGGACCCGCCCGTGCGGGTGGACCTGGACAGCGGCACGGTGCACATTCGCCGCGCCGGGCAGCGCAGCTGACCCCGTACTACGCCGCCGGCCGCGGCGTCTCCAGCTCCTGGCTCAGCCACCCGAAGGCCGCCGGGTACATCCGCGTCCAGGTGCCGTAGTTGTGGCCGCCGGTCGGCAGCACCAACGTCCTGACCCGGGTCCTGGTGCCTTCGGCCGCCTTCTTGAAGCGCTCGATGTTGGCGGGCGGGCTGATCGGGTCCTGCGCCGAGGTCGCCAGGAACAGCCCCACGTCGGCCTTGGCGTTCCGGACCAGCCACTGCGGGCTGTTGCGCTGCCGCAGCGCCGGGTCGGTGAGCACGTCCGGGTCACCGGTCAGCGGGTCGGGGTCGAAGGCCACGCCCGCGCCGAACGTCTTCGGGTACTGGAGCGGCAGCTTGGCCGCGCAGTACCCGCCCGTGGAGAAGCCCAGCAGCCCCCAGTTCTTCGGCCCCGGCGCGGTACGGAAGTGGTGGCTGATCAGGTCCGTGACGTCGGTCGCCATCCAGGTCGCGGTCTTGCGGTGCGGAGTGTCGGAGCAGTCGGTGTCCACGCTGCCCGGGTTGACGACGGGCATGGCGAGGATGAAGGGGTGTGCCGCGTTCGCGTCGACGAGCTGCTGGAGGTCGCCGGGCATACCGCCCTGTTCGAGCCAGGACTGCGGTGAGCCGGGCACGCCGTGCAGCAGCATCACGACCGGGAACCTGGTCTTGCGGTACGCCGGGTCGTCGTACTGCGGCGGTGTCCAGACCATCACCTGGCCGGAGAGCTGGGACTTCGCCCCGCGGAAGTACGTGTCCTTGATGCCGTTCGGGCCGTCGTTGAACTTGGCGCGCGCGACCGGCGGCCCCGGCATGGCGACCGCGTCCTGCTCGGTGCCGAGCAGGTCGTCCCAGGAGGCGTAGAGGCCGTAGCTGTTGTTGATGGCGACCGCGACGACGCAGATGGCGGTGAGCTGGCACAGGCCGATCAGGAGGATTCTGGCCAGCCAGCGCAGGGGCCGCGGCCCCCGGGCTCTTCCCCACAGCAGCAGCGTGGCCAGGACGGCCAGGACCGTCGCGATCACCAGCACCACGAAGAACGGGGTTCCGGTCAGACTCATCCGCCTCCCCTTTCACCACACGTACCACCATCGACGGTACGTGACGGATCGGGCCGCACCCCGGGGCCGGGCCCGCGTGCCGGAAGGTTTCCGCCGCGCGGGCCCGCCGGTGCGTCAGGGCAGCGCCGGCCTGCCGGTGGTGTGGAGCCAGGTGTGGAAGAGATCACCGAGCCGCTGTCCGGAGATCTTCTCCGCGAGGGCGATGAACTGCCGGGTGTCGGCGTTGCCGTGGCGGTGCTGTTTCGTCCACGCGGGCAGCAGCCTGAAGAACGCCCGGTCACCGATCCGCTCGCGCAGCACCTGGAGCGTCATCGCGCCGCGCGTGTAGACCGACCGGTCGAACATGGTGTCGCGCTGCGGGTCGCCGATCCTCACCTTCCAGAAGTCGGAGTCGGCGGGGCGGGCCGCGTACGCCGCGCGGAAGGCGTCGTACGCGCTCCGGGTGCCCTTGTGCTCGTCCCACAGCCACTGCGCGTACGAGGCGAAGCCTTCGTTGAGCCAGATGTACTGCCAGTTCCGCGGCGTGACGGAGTCGCCGAACCACTGGTGGGCGACCTCGTGGGCGATGGTCGACTCGCTGCGGACGGCCGAGTAGACCGGCTTGGTCTGGGTCTCCAGGGAGAAGCCCGCCTGCGGCATGTCGTCGACGATCGCGCCGGTCTCCCCGAAGGGGTACGGGCCGAAGACCTGGGCGAAGTAGTCGGTGGTGGCGGCGGTGATGCCGTAGACGTCCACGGTCCCGGTCGGCAGCTTCGGGTCGGTGGCGACGTAGATCGGTGTGCCGCCGGGGGTGACACCCGTACGGACGTCGAACTTCCCGATCGTGGCGGTGGCCAGGTACGTCGCCATCGGCTTGCGCTCGCGCCAGTGGAAGTACGAGCGCCCGCCCTCGTCGTAGCGGTCCACCAGCCGCCCGTTGGAGACGCCGGTCAGGCCCTCGGGCGCGTCGATGCGGATGTCGTAGGTGGCCTTGTCGCCCGGGTGGTCGCTGGAGGGGAACCAGGTGGAGGCGGCGTTCGGCTCGCAGGCGACGAAGACGCCGTCGTCGGTCTTCATCCAGCCGTAGTCCGAGCCGAAGACGATGGGCCCGCTGAGCGGCAGCGGCACGCCTCCGTAGACGACCTCGACGGTGAATCGTTCATCCTCTTCCAGCGGCCGCTTGGGCGTGACGGTGATCTCGTCGCCGGAGCGGGTGAACTTCGCGCGTCTGCCGTCCACCTCGATCGAGGTGACCGCCAGCTTCTGGAGGTCGAGGTGGAAGGAGCTGAGGTCCTGGGTGGCGCGCGCGGTCAGTTCCGTACGGCCGTCGAGGCGTCCGGTGGCGGGGTCGTAGCTGACGCCGAGGTCGTAGTGCAGGGCGTCGAAGCCGCCGTTGCCGAGGTTCGGGAAGTAAGGGTCGCCGACGCCCGGGGCGCCGGGCGAGGCGGCGGGGGCCGCCGCGATGGTGCAGGCGGCGGCCACCGCGGTGGCGAGAGGGAGCAGACGAGCGCGGCGACGTGCTGAACGGGAGAGTGCCATGAGCCGTCCCTTCGAACACACGGATGTCGTCTGGTGAACAACCGCGCCGACTCTGCACTCCGTTGTCGCTTCTCACCCGGGACTTTGCCAACTCGTCATGCCGCTCAGGCCGGTTGACGCCTCAATCGGACTGCTTTCCCTGCTTTCCGGCCACATAGAGGATCTTACGGCAGCCGTCCTCGTCCGGGTCGTCGGTCAGCTTGCGGCCGTCGACCCCGTGCGCGGCGATCAGCCGCAGACCGGCCGCGGCCAGCTCCCGGCGCACCGTGGCGTCGGAGTGATGGTGGTACAGGTGCCGGGAGGACACCCGGCGCCAGGTGTCGTCGCCCGTGTCCGCCCGCGCGAAGTAGTCGTGGGTGACGTCCACGGCCCCGTCGGGCTCGACCGGTACGGGCCCGCCCCGCCACACGTCGAACCGGCCGTCCCGGTCCATGACCTTGGTCACCGCGTAGTCGCGCCGGAAACTGCCCAGCGTCGTCATGTCGAAGACGACGACGCCCCCGTCCGCGAGCTGCCGCCCCAGGCCAGCGAAGGCGGCGGCGAGCTGCCCGCCGGCCAGGTAGGCCAGCGGCTCGCCCATGCAGGTGACCACGTCGAAGGAGCCGAGGTCCGGCATGTCCCGCAGGTCGGCGACGACGAACGGGGTCCCGGCCGCCTCCGGTTTGGCACGGGCGGCCTCGATCATCTCCGGCGACAGGTCGCAGCCGGTCACCGTGTACCCGAGGCGGTCCCGCAGGGCGAGGGTGCCGCGTCCGGTGCCGCACCCCGCGTCCAGCAGCCGCTTGCCGTCCGGCCCGTACCGCTCGACGAGCTTGCCGTAGAAGGTGACCCAGCGCAGCAGGTAAGGATCCTCGACGATGGTGTCGTAGTCCGCCGCGACCGCCGCGTAGGCGGTCAGCGCGGGGTCGGGGGCCGTGGCGTCGGCGTCGTGGGCTTCCTGCTGCGCGGACAAGGCACTACCTCCATGGGACCGGCCGACGGGCGCCGCCGGGGCGCCGCTGAATCTATGGTCGGCAAAACCGGCCGGTCAAGGGCGGTCGCGGACGCGCCGGGGCCGGTACGGATACGGCGTTCCCGCCCGCTCCGTACCGGCCCCGCACACCTCGTGCCCGCCGGTTCAGCCGCCGCTCCCCGCGGTGCCCGGGGTCCCCGCGCCGACGCTCTCCGGCGCGTTCTCCGGATGGTGGCAGGCCACCTTGTGGCCGCCGCGCAGCGCCACCAGCGGCGGCTCGGTGGTCGAGCACACCTCGGTCGCCTTCCAGCAGCGGGTACGGAACCGGCAGCCCGAGGGCGGGTCGATCGGCGAGGGCACGTCGCCGGTGAGCAGGATGCGGTCGCGCTGGGTGCGCCGTTTGGGGTCGGGCACCGGGACGGCCGACAGCAGCGCCTTGGTGTACGGGTGCATCGGCGCCTCGTACAGCGACTTCCGGTCGGCCAGCTCCACGATCTTGCCGAGGTACATCACCGCGATCCGGTCCGAGACGTGCCGGATGACGGACAGGTCGTGCGCGATGATGACGTAGGTCAGGCCCAGTTCGTCCTGGAGGTCGTCCATCAGGTTGACGACCTGCGCCTGGATGGAGACGTCCAGCGCGGAGACCGGCTCGTCGGCCACGACCAGCTTGGGCTTGAGGGCCAGCGCCCGCGCGATGCCGATGCGCTGCCGCTGGCCGCCGGAGAACTCGTGCGGATAGCGGTTGTAGTGCTCCGGGCTCAGGCCCACCAGCTCCAGCAGCCGCTGCACCTCCTTCTTCACCCCGCCCTCGGGCTCGACGCCCTGGAGGCGGAAGGGGGTGCCGACGATGCCGCCGATGGTGTGCCGCGGGTTCAGCGAGCCGTACGGGTCCTGGAAGATCATCTGTACGTCGCGGCGCATCGGGCGCAGCCGCCCCGGCGACAGATGGGTGATGTCCCGGCCCTCGAACTCGATGGAGCCGCCGGTCGGCTCGTCCAGCCGGGTGATCAGCCGGCCCATCGTCGACTTGCCGCAGCCGGACTCGCCGACCACGCCCAGGGTCTCCCCCGGCCGTACGTCGAAGTCGATGCCGTCGACCGCCTGCACCGCGCCCACCTGCCGCTTGAGCAGGCCCTTGGTGATCGGGAAGTGCCGTACCAGGCCGCGCACCTTGAGCAGCGGCGCGGCGTCGGCGCTCGCGTCGGTCCCGTCCGTCGTGCCGGCGGCGACGCCGGTCTCTTCAGTCTCGGTCACAGCTTCGGCGCAATCTCTTCGGTCCAGATACGCTCCCGCTCCTCCTGCGCCAGGTGGCACGCGGCGACGTGTCCTCCGCCGCCGGCCTCGCGCAGTTCGGGGCGGACCGTGCGGGTGACGTTGTCCTTGGGGAGGTCCGCGTACGGGCAGCGGGGGTTGAAGGCACAGCCGCCGGGGACGTTGATCAGGCTGGGCGGCGATCCCTTGACCGGGATCAGGCGCTCGGTCTGCTCGCGGTCGATGCGCGGCATCGAGCCCAGCAGGCCCCACGTGTACGGGTGCTGCGGCTCGTAGAAGACCTTGTCCGCCGGGCCGCGCTCGATGCAGCGGCCGCCGTACATCACCAGCAGCTGGTCCGCCAGTTCGGCGACCACCCCCAGGTCGTGGGTGATGATGATGACCGCCGAGCCGAACTCCTTCTGGAGGTCGCGGATCAGGTCGAGGATCTGCGCCTGGACCGTCACGTCCAGGGCGGTGGTCGGCTCGTCCGCGATCAGCAGTTCGGGGTTGTTGACCAGCGCCATGGCGATCATCGCGCGCTGGCGCATCCCGCCGGAGAACTGGTGCGGGTGGTCGTCCACCCGCTTGTCGGGCTGCGGGATGCCCACCCGGTCCAGCATCTCGACGGCTCGCTTGCGCGCGGTCTTCTTGTCGACGTCGTGGTGGACCCGGTAGGCCTCCACGATCTGGTTGCCGACCGTGTAGTACGGGTGCAGCGCGGACAGCGGGTCCTGGAAGATCATCGCCATCTCGCGGCCGCGCAGCCTGCGCACCTCGTCCGGGTCGGCGCCGACCAGCTCCTTGCCGTCCAGCCAGATCTCGCCCGACATGTCCACCTTGGCGCGCTGCTGCCGGGAGGCCCGGTGCAGGCCCATGACGGCGAGCGAGGTGACGGACTTGCCGGATCCTGACTCGCCGACGATGCCGAGGGTGCGGCCCTTCTCCAGGGTGAAGGAGAGGCCGTCCACGGACTTCACGATGCCGTCGTCGGTCGGGAAGTGCACCTTCAGATCGCGCACTTCGAGGAAGGCGGTGGGCGCCCCCGAGCCGGCCGGAGCCGGTTCGCCGACCGCGGCGCCCGTCTTCGTGAGGTCGGGCGCGGTGGCGGGCGGCCCGGCCGGGGCGGTGGCTCCGGTGCCGGAACCGGCGGTGGGGCCGGTGGCGGGGCCGGTGGTGGAGTCTGGGGAGTCGGTCACGAGAGCCTCACCCGCGGGTCGACGGCGGCGTACAGAACGTCCACCACCAGGTTGCATATGACGATGAAGAACGCGGCGAGCAAGGTGACGCCGAGGATGTTCGGCAGGTCGTTGGCGTTGATCGCCTCGACGGCGAACGCGCCGACCCCCTTGAGGGAGAAGACCTGTTCGGTGATGAGCGCACCGCCGAGCAGCAGGCCCACGTCCATGCCGAACACCGTGATGATGGGAGTGAGCGCGGCACGCAGGCCGTGGCGCACCACGACCTTGCGCTCGCCCAGCCCCTTGGCGCGCGCGGTACGGATGTAGTCCTCGCTCAGCGTCTCCAACATGCCCGCTCTGGTCAGGCGTGCATAGAGGGCGGAATAGAGGAAGGCCAGGGTGATCCAGGGAAGCACCAGCGTCTGGGCCCACATGAAGGGGTCCTCGAACAGCGGCACGTAGTCGCTGCGCTCGATGATCGGCCACTGGTAGGTGAACAGGGCCAGCGCCAGCGCGCCGGTGAAGAACATGGGCAGCGACACGCCGGCCAGCGCGACGCTCATCGCCACCCGGTCGAAGACCGAGCCGGGGCGCAGCGCGGAGAGCACGCCGGTGGCAACACCGGAGACCAGCCACACGACGGCCGCGCCGGCGGCCAGCGAGACGGTCACCGGGAGCCGGGTCTGGATCTCCGGCCAGACCTCCAGGTGGGTCTTGAAGGAGTAGCCGAAGCACGGCACGTTGCATGTGGCGGCGTCCGGGCCGAACTTGTAGTCGACCCCGACGAAGATGCCCTTGAGGAAGTCCCAGTACTGTACGAAGACCGGCTTGTCGAAGCCGAGATTCGCCTTCACCGCGGCGAGGTCCGCGGCCGATGGGGCCTTTCCGATGTACTGCGCGGCCAACTGGTCAGCGGTCTGTCCGGCCAGTTTCGGCAGCACGAAGAAGATGCCGAAGGTGACCGCGCTGACGATCAGCAGCAGAATCACAGCGCTGATCAACCTGCGGATGATGTACGCGAACACGGGACTGCGGCGTCGGCGCCGCGGGCCGGACCGGCCGGCCCGCGGACACCAATGCCTTCACCTGCCTTCCGGGGCTGCTACTTCTTGACGCCGACGTTGAGGTAGTCGTACTCACCGCTGTAGGCGGAGGTGGACACCAGGTTGGTGGCCTTCGGCGAGCGGTACAGCAGGATCTTGAAGTAGGTCAGCGGCACGATGACCGCCTGCTCCATCGTCTTCTTGTCGATCTCCGCGTAGTCCTTCTCGCGCTGGCCCTTGTCGCTGGTGGCGATGGCCTCGTCGAGCAGCTTGTTGATGGCCGGGTCGTCCAGCTCGGACAGGTTGGAGTTGCCGGACTTCTGGATCGCCTTGCCGTTGACGATCTGGTTCAGGTAGCCGAAGCCGGTCGGGTAGTCCGAGCCCCACTGCATCATCATCAGACCGATGTTGTTCTTCTTGGTGAACTCCGGCACGCCCGCGTAGTCCGAGAAGTACTTGCCGCTCGGGTACGTCTGGATCTTGGCGTCGATGCCGATCTTCTTCAGCGAGCCGACGATCGAGGTCGCCGCGTCCACCTCGTCCTGCCGGTCGCTGCGGGCGCTGATCGTGGTGCTCACGTTGCCGGCGCCGCACGCCTCCCACTGCTTCTTGGCCTCGGTCAGGTCGAGGTTCTCACCGTTGTACTTCTGCGGGTACTGGTCGAACTTCTGGTACCCGGCGAGGTCGGTGGGCAGCACGGTGGTGGCGACGTCACCGCGGATCGGTCCGCCCTGCGCGGTCTGCACGGCCTTCTTGTCGACCGCGTACTGCACGGCCCGGCGGCACTCGACCTTGTCGAACGGCGCGACGTTGGGGTTGATCGCCACGTACGACAGGCGCTGGCCCAGCGCGTTGTCGGTGTTGGCCTTCTCCTTGGTGCTCGTCAGGAGCTGGGCCTGGGTCTGGGCGTCCACCCCGCGGCCGGCCATGTCGATGTGCGTGTTGCCGGCCTTCAGGTCCTTGTCGATCGTCGACTGGGCGACCTTCATGTTCAGCACGATCTTGTCCGGCAGCTGCTTGCGCAGCGGGTCGGTCTTGGCGTCCCAGTTCGGGTTGCGGACGAGGACGACCTTCTTGCCCTCCTCGTAGGTGTCGAACTTGTAGCTGCCCGAGGAGGCGATGTTCTTGGTGTAGTCCGCGCCCTTGTCCCTGGCCCGCGGCACCGGAGCCGTCTGCGGGGCGCTGACCAGGTAGTCGAACTCCGCGAAGGGCTGCTTGAGGCGGAAGACGACGGTCTGGTCGTCCGGCGTCTCGATGGACTTCAGCCCCTCCGGGCTCTTGTCCTTGTACGGGCCCTTGTAACCGCCCTCGTTGTCCTTGAGGTACGTCTGGAAGTAGTTCGGGCCGAGCGAGAGCACGTCCCGCGCGAAGTTGCTGCGCTCCACCGCGTACTTGACGTCCTTCGAGGTGATCGGCTTGCCGTCGTCGTACTTCAGACCCTTGCGGATCTTGTACGTCCAGGTCTTGTTGCCGTCGCTGGACTTGCCCATCGACTCGGCGAGGTCCGGCACCAGTTCGTTGCCCTTGGGGCCCGGACCCGGCTTGAAGGTGGTGAGCGGGCGCGCGTACAGACGGCTGAAGTTCCAGACGTAGGCGTAGTACGTGTTGCCCGGGTCGTAGGACTCGGGCGCGTCGCTCATCGCGTACGTGAGCGTGCCGCCCTTCTCGTCCGAGGCGTTGACGATGCCCTTGGTGGCGGCGTTCGCCTCGGCCGAGCCGCTGCTCGAACTCTTGCCGCTGCAGCCGGACAGCAACAGGCCCGCACTGGTGAGGGCCGCGATCGTTGCGACCGGGACTGACCTTCGCATAATGGTCGGTTTCCCCTTCGTTGGTCGGAAACTTGGGTGGGGGCCGCCGGGCGTACGGGCCCGGGCGGTGTCAGCGGCTGCTGCGCGGGTCCAGCGCGTCCCTGAGGCCGTCGCCGAGGAGGTTGAACGCCAGCACGGTGACGAAGATCGCGAGGCCGGGGACGAGCATGTACTGCGGGTCCACCTCGTAGAACTTGACCGCCTGGTTGAGCATCCCGCCCCAGGACGCCTGGGGCGGCTGGATGCCGACGCCCAGGAAGCTCAGGGCCGCCTCGAAGAGGATGTTGGAGGGGATCAGCAGCGTCGAGTAGACGATGATCGGGCCCACCAGGTTGGGCAGCAGCTCCCTGAAGAGGATGAACGGGCCACGGGCGCCCATGCCGCGCGCGGCGTCCACGAACTCCCGCTCGCGCAGCGAGAGCGTCTGGGCCCGCACGATCCGGCCCATGTACGGCCAGTTGAAGAAACCGATCACGAAGATCAGGACCGAGATGTGCAGCGGCAGCCCTTCGAGCCCGAAGGCGCCGCCCTGGAGCGAGGCCGAGATGGCGATGGCGAACAGCAGCAGCGGGAACGCCAGGAAGACGTCCATCAGCCGGCTGATCAGCGCGTCCACCCGGCCCCGGTAGAAGCCGGCCACCACGCCGAGCACGGTGCCGATGGCCACCGACAGCAGCGTCGCGCCGAACGCCACGATCAGCGAGACCCAGGAGCCCTCCAGCACCCGCGCGAGCAGGTCGCGGCCGAACTTCGGGTCCACGCCGAGCGGGTGGTCCAGGCTCATGCCGCCCAGGTCGCCCTTGGGCAGCGTGGTGTTGGGGTCGATGAGGTCCTGGTTCGGACTGTTGGGGTCCAGGCCCAGCCAGGACTGGACCGGCCGGGAGAGCGCCGCGATCAGGATGAGCAGGATGACAACGATGGCACCCGCTACCGCGACCTTGTCGCGCCGGAAGCGCAACCAGGCGATCTGGCCGAGCGAGCGTCCCTCGATCTTCTTGCTCTCGACGCCTTGCAGCACCGCTTCCGGCTGCGCTTCGGCAGCCGCCCCGGTGGTCTCGATCGGTGCGGTCACGGTGCCTTTGACCCCTCTCGGCCGGCGCCGCCGGCCCATGCGCGCCGCGGTCAGCGGCCTGGTTCACATCACTGGTGCGAGTGGTGCGTCTGATGCGGGTGGTGCGTCTCGTGCCAGTGATTCGTCTGGTGCGGGTCGTGCCCTGGTGCGGGACATGCCCTGGTGCGAGTGGTGCTGCTGGTGCAACGGGGAGAGCTCTGGAACAGCTGGAGCAACTGATGCTTGTACTGCTGGCGATGCGGGTACAGGTGTTGCGAGTACAGGTGTTGCAGGTCTTGCGGATGTTGCAGGCGAAGCAGAAGTCGCGGAACGTCACGCGACGACGAGTGGTGCATCTCGTACACAGGGCCGAAACCCTCTGCTGCGGGAGTCTTCATCCGAGTTGCGATCACTCACCAGCCCTGGCCGGGAATGGATGCGCAACTGTGATGTAGCCCACGAGCTTCCGTTATGCGGACACACGCCCCGACTGAGCGGTTCGCACGGAGCCGTACAGGGCTCAACTTCCGGGCAGGGGTGCCCCATTCGATTCGTGGGGCCTTGGGGGCGGGGAAGGGCGAGGCGCCACGCTCCGACGGGTAGGGCGCGGGGGCGAGCGAGACTCGGCGCGAGGCCGGGCGGGGCACCCGCGAGGCCGGGGCGTGGCGCGAGGCCGGGGGCATGGCGCGAGGCCGGGGGCATGGCGCGTGGCCGGACCGGACATGGCGCGAGGCCGGGCGGGGCACCAGGTGCGGCACGGCGTGAGGGGCGGGGCAGCGTGAGGGGCGGGGCAGCGTGAGGCGCGCGCGGCACGGTTCCCGCTCACGCCCCTTGGGTAACCCCCTGTTGGGGGGACGTGGCCGTTCGATTCGCCCTCATAGGCGCGCGATCAGGACGCCACCGGCCCACCGCCCCGGACCGAGCGCCGCGGAAGAGCCGAAGCCCGCGGAAGACAGCATGGGCCTGGGCCGGCAGGCCGGAGCCGGACAGCAGGCTCAGTACGGCCGCGGGTAGCCGTACCCGTACGACGGGGCGGGGGCCGGGGCGGGCGCGGGTACCGGCCCCGCCGCGTAGGCGTCCCGGTCGAAGAACGGCCGCGCGTTGGCCCGCATCCACATACCGACCGGGTCGTACTCGTCGTTCATCGCGACCGTCGAGACGGGCAGCCCCTCCGGCACCGCGCCGATGGACTGCTGGATCATCAACCGCACCGAGTCCACGGCCGGTTGTCCCGTGTCGTACAGGTCCAGGCCGATGGCCAGGTACGGAGCGCCGAGGGCGGGCTGCACCCAGGCCCGGCGCAGGGAACGCACGGCGGGCGTGCGGTGCGCGTTCTGCCCCAGCAGGGCGTAGAACTGGGGAATCTCGATGGCCGGTTCGGTGATCCGCAGCGGACCGGCCGGCAGCCGGTCCAGGCCGCCCGCGATGCGCCGCAGGTCCAGCCACGGGATGCCGACGCCGCCGCCGGGGGCGTGCGGGTTGAGCCACAGGCCCCAGCGGTCGGGGAAGAGGGTGGCCGCGATGTCCCGTCCGTAGACGACCTCGTGGGCACGGTTCCAGCCGCTGGCGGCGAGTTCGGGTGCGGAGGTCACGCACGGCGCGTAGCCGAGCCCGTCGACCTCCATGTTGCCGTACTGCGCATCGGGCGAACCGGCCTGGCCGTGCCAGAGCAGCATCCAGACCTGACCGGCGGCGAGCGCTTGCAGCAACGCCTCGTAGGCGTCGTACCGGCCGGGCGAGACCTGCTGCAGCATCTGCTCGACCTGCCCGGCAGCCGCTCCCTGATGCGCACCCGCGCTCACGTGGTCCGTCCCTTCCTGTCGGCAGGCACGTGGGGTACGCCTGCCGGTTGCAACAACAGCTTAGAGCCTGCGTCCGGACCCCGGCCGGATCAGCGCACGCGGCTTGCGGTCACCGGAAGGGGCGCCCTGGGCGTTCCGGGGCGCGCGGGGGCGCGTACGCCTAGACGGTGTCGCGGGAGTAGAAGGGCCGGACCCGCTCCAGCATCCAGTCGGCGACCGGGTCGCCCTGCGCGAGGTCCAGCATGACCAGTTGGACGGGCCAGGCCAGCGGCGCCCCGCCGAGCGCCCGCCCGAGGGCGGCGGTCACCGCGTCCCGTACGGCCGGATCGTGCGGTGCGACGGCCGCGGCGTCCACCTGGACGCCGACGAACAGCGCGGGCGGGTCCCCCTCCACACTGGCCAGCGCGCGGCGCGCGGTGACCACGAAGCCCGCCGACGAGAACTCCAGCCCGGCCGCGGCCAGGAAGTCCACCGGCTCCTCCTGCCAGTCCGGCTCGAACAGCCGGACCCGCGCGCCGCTCGGCGCACCCGGCTGGTCCGGACGGCCGGTCCGGCACAGCTCGGCCACCGCCTCCGGCGGCAGCGGCACACCGACCGTGCCCTCCGGGTTGACGGCGATACCGAGCAGCGGGGGCAGGCCGCGCGCGAACTCGGCGGCCGGCGCGACGGTGCAGGACATGTGCGGCCCGGCCACCCGCTGGAACTCCTGCTCGGAGCTGAAGACGGGGACGTACGCGGCCGAGCCGATCTCGACGGTGGGCAGGTCCAGGCCCGCCCGGCCCATCCCGGCGCTCTCCGGGCCGCCGCCCTTGGGCAGCGGCACCCATATCCGGCTGCGGCCGAGCACCTCGACAATGCGGGCGCCCGCCCCGGGGTGCCCCACCGAGGCGGCGAGCACCTCCTCCAGCTCGTTGGCGGGCCACTCCAGCCGCGGAATGCCCTGCTCCGGAAAGTCCATGTCCACCCACCCGCTCCGTACCGCTCGTACCGCGCTTTACCTGGTCGACGACCCTAACGCCAGCAGACGGCGGGGGGCCTGGTACGTCCGGACGACCACCGAACGCGCGCGAGCGGTTGCGGACCGTACACACCCCTCTCAAGGTGGCTCCAGGGTGATCTTGCCCTGCCGTTCCTACAGAAAGGCACGTCTCCTGATGGCAACGCACCGGACCGCCTCCGCCCTCGTCTGCGCCACCACCGCCGGCGCCCTCGCCCTCGGCGCCATGGGCTCCGCGACCGCGGCGGAAGGCCCCGAGCCCCCGGTTCGCAACCACAGCATCGTCGTCGACGACATCAGCCGGCTGGCGGACGCCTCGACCGAACTGGCCGAGAAGTCGGCCGACAGCCGCGGCCACTCCGTGGAGGTACGGGCCGCCCGCACCCGTCTGGACACGGTCCTCCAGGACGCGCAGCGGCTGGCGGACCAGCTGAACGAGGACTCCGACCGCACGGTGACGGCCGACAGCGCGCGGCTGCACAGGGCCGCGCAGGACCTGCGCACACAGCTGGACGAGCTGTCCGGGCGCCGGGCCCCGGTACCGGGAGAGGACGCCGAATCCGCGACCCTGACCGGCTCGGTCACCCGTTCCGTCACCGACATCTTCAAGATCCTGGGCCTGGACAAGCTTCTCGGCGGCCTCCAGCAGCAGCCGGCCGCCCAGCCCGCGGCCGCCGACCGTCCGGCCCGGCCCGCCGCGGAGCCGGCGGACGGCGCGGACGCGGCGGACGACCAGTCGGCCGCCCAGCCGAAGGCCCCCGTCAGCGACCCGCGGCCGGGCGACGCCGCCCAGCCGGCCGCCGACCCGCAGCCGGCCGCCGACGCGGAGCAGCCCGCGGACGCGCCGCGCCAGCAGCCCGCCGAGGCGCCGCAGCAGCAGGGCGTGCCCTCGCTGGTCAACTCGGTGCTCTCGCTGCCGACTGTGCTGCTCAAGGCCCTGGGCCTCTAGATCGGCCCGGAGCCGAGCGTCCGGAGGAGGCGCAGATGCGGGAGATACGTCTGGACTAGGACCGGTCATGACGGGTCGTACGGGATGTTCCGTATGACCCGTCAGGTGTCCGGCACTCCGGACCGGAACTGACGGGTACGGACGCCCGCCCCTGGGAGGCGGGCTTCACTCGTTCCCGATGGCGGCCCTCACGCGTATCCGTCGGCCGCCCCCACCCGTACCGTCGGCCGCCCTCACTCGAAGCCGATCTGCCGCAGCGCCCCCGCCGCCGGCCGGTCCAGCAGGACGGCCGAGGTGAAGCCCGCGGGAAGCCGGGCCGCCCGGGCGCGGGCGGCCAGCTGCCGTACCGCGCGCCGGTGGCGGGCGAAGGCGTAACCGGAGACTCCGCGTCCGCGCGAGCGCTGCCCGGACAGCGCGACCTCGGGCGGTACGTCCAACAACAACAGGTGCAGTCCGCGTCCGCCTCGCCGGGCCTCGCGCGCGAGCCAGCGGCGTACCCACGTGAG
Organism: Streptomyces monomycini; assembly: GCF_022271435.1. GTDB lineage: Bacteria > Actinomycetota > Actinomycetes > Streptomycetales > Streptomycetaceae > Streptomyces > Streptomyces monomycini. The sequence goes on from NZ_JAFIQY010000002.1 coordinate 252,748, forward strand.
CGTGCCGCAGTCGTGCACCACCACACTGCCGCCGGAGCGCAGCGCCCGCCGCAGCCCCAGGTAATGGGAGGCCCTGACCAGCGGCCGGTAGAGCGCGTACGGAACCCGGCGCAGCCTGCCGCGCTCCCAGCGCTCCCGTACGTCCTGCGAGTCGATGCGGTGCACGGCGGCGCCCCGCGCGTCGAGGGCGGGCACCACCCGGATCATGAGCGTGCTCTTGCCGCTGCCCGGCAGGCCGGAGACGACCACCACGTCGCCCGCCGCGAAGTGCAGCTCGGCAGCCTCGTGCGGGGTCTCGCGGTCCCTGAGGTCGACGACGTCCACCGCCGGCGCGTCCGGCGCCGCGGTGCGTGCCCGGCCTGGCCTCACCACCCCGAGCGGCACCCGCCGGGGCCCCGGCACGGCGGCCGGAACCGGCTCCGGGACACAGCCCGGAGGCACGCCTCCCGGACTTGTCGCGAGTGCGGCCTGCCTGTGCACCGTGATCGCCCCTCCCGGACCGGTGGTTCCGTCCCCTACCCGCAGAGTGTCAAGAAAAGGTAATGCGCTTCAAGGAATTCCCACGATCCGTACAGTCCCAGGACACTGTCGTGACACCCCCGCGAACACCGGTACGACCAGGGCTCCTGTATCCGGCGATCCCGTGCGATGATGTGCGCGCCAAGTGCCGGGCGCACACCACCGTGTGCGTCCTGGTGCGGGTGCCACGCTCAGCCAACTCCATACCGGCCGCTTGAATCCGCGCGGGAGAGTCCCCGGCCGTCACGGCGGGGCGCCGAAGGAGCAAGTCCTCCCTTGAATCTCTCAGGCCCCGATACCGCGCGGGCGAGGCAGATCTGAAAAGCGGGCCGCCGTGGTGTGGCTCCACCCAAGGTGCAAGCCGGAACCGGTCACGGCCTTCCGGTGAACCTCTCAGGTTCCGATGACAGATGGGGAGACCGTCTTGTCACCCATGCCCGGGAGCCACACCATGACCGAAGCCCCCCGCCGCACCGCGCTGGACGCGACGCATCGCGCCCTCGGCGCGACCATGACCGACTTCGCCGGCTGGGACATGCCGCTGCGCTACGGCAGCGAGCGGGACGAGCACGTCGCCGTCCGTACCCGCGCCGGCCTGTTCGACCTCTCGCACATGGGCGAGATCACCGTCACCGGCTCCGGCGCCGCCGACCTGCTGGACTTCGCGCTGGTCGGCAACATCGGCGGCGTCGCCGTCGGCCGCGCCCGCTACACCATGATCTGTGATGCCGAGGGCGGCATCCTGGACGACCTGATCGTCTACCGCCTCGGCGAGACGGAGTACATGGTCGTCGCCAACGCCTCCAACGCCCAGGTCGTGCTGGACGCGCTCACCGAGCGGGCGGACGGCTTCGCGGCCGAGGTGCGCGACGACCGGGACGCGTACGCGCTGCTCGCCGTGCAGGGCCCCGAGTCGCCCGGCATCCTCAAGGGCCTCACGGACGCTGATCTGGACGGTCTGAAGTACTACGCCGGGCTGCCCGGTACCGTCGCCGGCGTACCCGCGCTGATCGCCCGTACCGGTTACACCGGTGAGGACGGCTTCGAGCTGTTCGTCCGCCCCTCGGACGCGGTCGCTCTCTGGGAGGCGCTGACCGCGGCGGGCAAGGACGCGGGCCTGGTGCCCTGCGGTCTGTCCTGCCGGGACACGCTGCGCCTGGAGGCGGGCATGCCGCTGTACGGGCACGAGCTGACCACCGGCACCACCCCGTTCGACGCGGGCCTGGGCCGGGTCGTGAAGTTCGAGAAGACGACGAACGACGGCGACTTCGTGGGCCGCGCCGCCCTGGAGGCGGCCCGGGACCGCGCCGAGACGCAGCCGCCCCGCAAGCTGGTCGGCCTGATCGCCGAGGGCCGCCGGGTGCCGCGCGCCGGATACCCGGTCGTGGGCCCGGACGGCGCCGTCATCGGCGAGGTCACCTCCGGTGCCCCCTCGCCCACTCTCGGCAAGCCCGTCGCCATGGCGTACGTGGACGCCGCGCACGCCGCGCCCGGCACCGCCGGTGTGGCGGTGGACATCCGCGGCACCCATGAGCCGTACGAGGTCGTGGCGCTCCCCTTCTACAAGCGCCAGAAGTGACGCCCGCGGCCCCGTCCCGGACGTACTCCCGTCTCACCTGTCAAGACCCCTGCACCGAGCACGCCACCGTATCCAGGAGAATCAAGACATGAACAACCCCCAGCAGCTGCGCTACAGCAAGGAGCACGAGTGGCTGTCGGCCGCCGAGGAGGGCGTCTCGGCGATCGGCATCACCGAGCACGCCGCCAACGCGCTCGGCGACGTCGTCTTCGTGCAGCTCCCTGCGGTCGGCGACACGGTCACGGCGGGCGAGACCTGCGGTGAGCTGGAGTCGACCAAGTCCGTCAGCGATCTCTACTCCCCCGTCGACGGCGAGGTCACGGAGATCAACGAGGACGTGGTGAGCGACCCCTCGCTGGTGAACACCGCCCCGTTCGAGGGCGGCTGGCTGTTCAAGGTGAAGGTCAGCGGCGAGCCGGACGACCTGCTCACGGCCGACGAGTACACCGCCTTCACCGGCTGATAAGCCCACCCGCCGCCCGGCGGGGCCGTGCGTCCCGCGAACCCCAGGAAGAGTCATGTCGCTTCTGAACAGCTCCCTCCACGAGCTCGACCCCGACGTCGCCGCCGCCGTCGACGCCGAGCTCCACCGTCAGCAGTCCACCCTCGAAATGATCGCGTCGGAGAACTTCGCCCCGGCCGCCGTCATGGAGGCCCAGGGCTCGGTCCTCACCAACAAGTACGCCGAGGGCTACCCGGGCCGCCGCTACTACGGCGGCTGCGAGCACGTCGACGTGGTCGAGCGGATCGCCATCGACCGGATCAAGGCGCTGTTCGGCGCCGAGGCCGCGAACGTGCAGCCGCACTCCGGCGCGCAGGCCAACGCGGCCGCGATGTTCGCGCTGCTCAAGCCGGGCGACACGATCATGGGTCTGAACCTCGCGCACGGCGGGCACCTGACCCACGGCATGAAGATCAACTTCTCCGGCAAGCTCTACAACGTGGTGCCCTACCACGTCGACGAGGAGTCCGGCCAGGTCGACATGGGCGAGGTCGAGCGCCTGGCCAAGGAGACCCGTCCGCAGCTGATCGTGGCCGGCTGGTCGGCATACCCGCGCCAGCTGGACTTCGCGGCGTTCCGCCGGATCGCCGACGAGGTCGGCGCGTACCTGATGGTCGACATGGCGCACTTCGCCGGCCTGGTGGCGGCCGGACTGCACCCGAACCCGGTGCCGCACGCCCACGTCGTGACCACCACCACGCACAAGACCCTCGGCGGTCCGCGCGGCGGTGTGATCCTGTCCACCCAGGAGCTCGCCAAGAAGATCAACTCGGCGGTCTTCCCGGGCCAGCAGGGCGGCCCGCTGGAGCACGTCATCGCGGCGAAGGCGGTGTCCTTCAAGGTCGCGGCGAGCGAGGAGTTCAAGGAGCGCCAGCAGCGCACCCTGGACGGCGCGCGCATCCTCGCCGAGCGTCTGACGCAGTCCGACATCACCGAGCACGGCGTCTCCGTGCTGTCCGGCGGCACCGACGTGCACCTGGTCCTGGTGGACCTGCGCAACAGCGAGCTGGACGGCCAGCAGGCCGAGGACCGCCTCCACGAGGTCGGCATCACGGTCAACCGCAACGCCGTACCGAACGACCCGCGCCCCCCGATGGTCACCTCGGGCCTGCGGATCGGCACCCCGGCGCTGGCCACCCGAGGCTTCACGGCGGAGGACTTCCGCGAGGTCGCCGACATCATCGCCGAGGCGCTCAAGCCGTCGTACGACGCCGAGGCGCTGAAGGCCCGGGTGACCACCCTGGCCGGGAAGCACCCGCTGTACCCGTCGCTGTGACCGGCGCGCGGCCGTCGCCGTGATCGGCTCACGGCTGTCACTGTGACCAGCTCGACGCCGCCGCTGTGAGCCGCGCCACTCGGCGCGCGTGTGAGCGCCCCCGTGGGGCACTCGCCGCGGCCGTGTGACGCGTTTCATGAAGTACGCCCCGAAAGGTGCCGCCACGGCGGTGCCCGCGGGGTGAACAGGCCGTGTGCCCGGGGTCGTTGACCTCGGGCACCCGGCTTTTCCGTCCGCCTTACGGTGATTTTCCGCCCCATAGGCTGAGAACCGACTCCTCAACGACGCGGAGTCCTTCGCACCGCAGCAGGACGGAACACGTACGGCAATGGACATGAGCGCGGGCAACCGCAAGGGGATCGGCCTCTTCGCCCTGACCATGATCGGCATCGGTTCGATCTTCGGCTCCGGCTGGCTCTTCGGCGCCGGTTCCGCCGCGCAGGTCGCGGGGCCCGCGGCGCTGGCCGCCTGGGTCATCGGCGCCGTCTTCATCGGCATGATCGCGATGTCCTACGCGGAGGTCGGGGCCGCGTACCCGATCCCCGGCGGCATGGCCCGTTACGGCCACCTCTCGCACGGCCCCGTGCTCGGCTTCCTGACCGGCTGGGCGGTGTGGATCGCGGTCGCCTCGCTGATCCCGATCGAGTCCATCGCCGCCACCCAGTACATGTCCTCCTGGGGCTTCGGCTGGGCCCAGGGCCTGGTCGACCCGGCCACCAACCACCTCACCCTGTCCGGAAGCGGCGTCGCGCTGCTGCTGACCTTCGTGCTGTGGCTGACCTGCTACTGGTCGGTCCAGCTGCTGGCCCGCGCCAACACGGTCCTGACGCTGGTCAAGTTCGCGATCCCGGTCCTGGCCGTGGCCGCGCTGATCGCCTCCGGGTTCCACACCTCGAACTTCACCGCGCACGGCGGCTTCGCCCCGTACGGCTGGCCGGCCGTGCTGACCGCCGTGACCACCTGCGGCGTGGTCTTCGCCTTCAACGGCTTCCAGGCCGTGGTCAACCTCGGCGGCGCCGCCAAGAACCCCGGCCGGGCCATCCCGGTCGCGCTGGTCGGCGCGCTCTCGCTGGGTCTGGTGATCTACCTGGCCCTGCAGACGGCGTTCATCGGCGCCGTACCGCCGGAGCAGCTGGCGCAGGCGGGCGGCTGGCACGGCGTGAACTTCAACTCGCCCTTCGCCGACCTGGCCAAGATCCTGATGCTGCACTGGGTCGTCACGATGCTCCAGTTCGGCGCCTTCATCTCGCCGGCCGGCTCCAACATCGCCAACGTCGCGTCCGCCGCGTACATGGTCCAGAACCTCGCCGAGACGGGCTTCTTCCCCAAGAAGCTGGCCGCCGTCCACCCGCGGTACGGCACCGCCCGGCCCGCGATGTGGCTCAACCTCGGCTTCTCGGTCCTGTTGCTGGTCACCGTCGGCCACAGCTGGAACGCGCTGGCCAGCGTGGTCTCGGCGGCCATGGTGATCTCGTACCTCATCGGCCCGATCGCGGTCGGCGTCTTCCGGCAGACCAGGCCGGACCTGCCGCGCCCGTTCCGGCTGCCCGCCGCGAAGGTGCTGTGCCCGGTCACCTTCGCCTTCGCCGCGTGCGCGCTGTACTGGTCGAAGTGGCCGGACACCGGCAAGGTCGCACTGCTGACGCTGGTGGCGGCGCCGGTCGCCGCGGTGGTGCTGTGGCGGCGCGGCGAGACGAATCTGCGCAGGCAGTTCGCGCCCGCCTGGTGGCTGGTCGGCTTCCTCGCGTGGATGTCCGCGGTGTCCGCGCTCGGCAGCCCGGACTTCGGCGGCCACGGCGTCATCCCCGGCGGCCTGGACATCGCCCTGGTCGCGCTCTCCGCCGTCGCCTTCTACTTCTGGGCCGTACGCGCCGGGGTCCGCGCCCACGAAACCGGTCTGACCGGCACCGACCCCGCCCTCGACACCGCGGCCGACTCCCCTGCGACGTCTGCCGTTGCGCCGGAGGACAACCGTCCGATGGCCTCCGTCTGAGAGTCTGTCCGCCGTCCGGGTTAGGCTCGACAGTCGGCGCAGAAACGTACCTCCCGTTTCGTCCGCACCTTTAGCCCCATTTGCTCCACCGTCCACCACGAGCAGACAAGGGAGTCCGCCACCGTGGCCATCTCCGTCTTCGACCTCTTCTCCATCGGCATCGGTCCGTCCAGCTCCCACACGGTCGGCCCGATGCGCGCCGCCCGGATGTTCGTCGGGCGCCTCAAGAAGGACGGCCTGCTCGCGCAGACGACGGCGGTACGGGCCGAACTCTTCGGCTCCCTCGGCGCCACCGGCCACGGCCACGGCACGCCCAAGGCCGTCCTGCTCGGCCTGGAGGGCCACTCCCCGCGCACCGTGGACGTCGAGACCGCCGACGACGAGGTCGAGCGCATCCGCAAGAGCGGCCGGCTGCGGCTGCTCGGCGCCGAGATAGGCAGCGACCACGAGATCGACTTCGACGAGTCGACCGAGCTGATCCTGCACCGCCGCCGCTCGCTGCCGTACCACGCCAACGGCATGACCCTCTTCGCCTACGACGCGGGCGGCGCGCCCCTGCTGGAGAAGACCTACTACTCCGTCGGCGGCGGCTTCGTCGTCGACGAGGACGCGGTCGGCGAGGACCGCATCAAGCTCGACGACACGGTCCTGAAGTACCCCTTCCGTACCGGCGACGAGCTGCTGCGCCTCTCCCGCGAGACCGGCCTGTCCATCTCCTCCCTCATGCTGGAGAACGAGAAGGCATGGCGCACGGAGGACGAGATCCGCGCCGGGCTGCTGGAGATCTGGCAGGTCATGCGCGACTGCGTGTCCCGCGGCACGTCCCGCGAGGGCATCCTGCCCGGCGGCCTGAAGGTACGCCGCCGCGCCGCCAACGGCGCCCGCGCGCTGCGCGCCGAGGGCAACGCCGAGGCCAACGCGATGGAGTGGACCACCCTCTACGCGATGGCCGTCAACGAGGAGAACGCGGCCGGCGGCCGGGTCGTCACCGCCCCCACCAACGGCGCGGCCGGCATCATCCCCGCCGTCCTGCACTACTACGTCAACTTCGTGCCCGGCGCCGACGAGGAAGGCGTCGTCCGCTTCCTGCTCGCCGCCTCCGCCATCGGCATGCTCTTCAAGGAGAACGCCTCCATCTCCGGCGCCGAGGTCGGCTGCCAGGGCGAGGTCGGCTCGGCCTGCTCGATGGCGGCCGGCGGCCTCGCCGAGGTCCTCGGCGGCACCCCCGAGCAGGTCGAGAACGCCGCCGAGATCGGCATGGAGCACAACCTCGGCCTGACCTGCGACCCGGTCGGCGGCCTCGTCCAGATCCCGTGCATCGAACGCAACGGCATGGCCGCCGTCAAGGCCGTCACCGCCGCCCGCATGGCCCTGCGTGGCGACGGCCGCCACCACGTCTCCCTCGACAAGGTCATCAAGACCATGAAGGACACCGGCGCCGACATGAGCGTCAAGTACAAGGAGACGGCGCGCGGGGGGCTGGCGGTCAACATCATCGAGTGCTGAGGGCCCTCCGGGCCCGGATCGCCGGCTGGCGGGGGCGCACGTCCCGCGCGCCCACAGGCCCGGCGGGCGAGGGCTGAGGGCGCGCTGCGGGGAGCCACCTGCGTGTCCCCGCAGCCCGGCCGGTGGGCGGCTCTTCCTTCCTCCGGCTGACTGCTCAAGCGCAGGCCTTCCCGACCTCTCGCAGGAACGCGGTCCAATGCGGTATTCGGCGGCCGGGGACCGCGTTCTGCAGGGTGCGGCGGAGGGTGGTGTGGAGGGGCCAGGGTGAGCGCATGATCGCTTCGTTGCGGCGGGCCAGGCGGGTCAGCTCGACGGGCTTCGGCATGCGGTCGCTCTTCTCGCGGTTGCACTGCGTGTGGGCCACGGCGAGGTTCCACAGGCTGTCCAGGTCGGGGCCGCGCCAGCCGCCGACACTGGCGAAGCGGCGCATCAGGGCGTGCGGGAAGACGTGGTCCACGGCGGTCGTCGTGCCGGAGTCCAACGGCTTGTCGCAAATGTGGCAGCGCCCGTGCTGGAACCCGGCCACGGCCTGGGCCACGCCGGTGACCGAGCGGCGCCGGTGCCGGTCCGTGACGTGCAGGGTGTCCAGGTCGACGTAGATGCCCTCCTTGATCAGGCTGCGGCCTATGCCGGTCGCGAAGCTGCTCTCCACGATGCTCCAGCGGGCGTCCAGCTCCGCGTGGAGCCCTCCCCGCTCGTACGAGCGCGCCACCTGCCCGAGGGCTTCGCTCAGCCGCACCGTGCGGTGGCGTCCGCGACCGGCGAGGTCGTAGAAGCGGTGCGGTGTCGCACCGCCGCCGTAGTTGTGGAACTTGCGCATGACCATTCCCGGAATCGACTGCTCCGCGGCGTCCAGCAGTCGGTCGGTGGGGCGGCCGAGCCGACGGGACTCCGCGCTCTCCTGCGCCGTGACGGTCAGGAAGTCCGTCGCGCCGAGCGCCTCTTCGCTCCCCGGCGCCTGCGGAGCCCGGCGTTCGAGGAACGCCATCGCGTACGAGGCGGCCAGGTCGCGCAGCGGGATTTCGGTGTGGCCCTGGGCCGCGTGGCGGAGCAGGGCGTCGCCGAGGGCGAATTTGTAGGTACGGGCGTTGCGTCCCAGCAGGATGACCATCCGCCACGATGCGCGGGCGGACGGGTCGGCGGCGTAGAAGTCGTCCTGGGTCATGTCCGCTCCTTTTCGAAGGCGAGGGACGACCAGTGGACGGTGTCGCGGCCGAGGTGGTCCGTGCCGGAGGTCTTCTGGAGTGGGCGCAGGCCGTGATGGGTGGCCAGGGCGACGGTTTCGGGGGCGGGGATGTCGTGCATCCGGCGGTTCTCGGGCGGGGGGCCGTGCCGTAGCGAGATGAGCAGACGGCCGCCCGGGGCGAGGAGGGTGTGCAGGCGGTGCATCGCGGCCGGGCGGTCCGGCTCCTCCAGATGCATCCATACGGCGGAGAGGAGGATCGCGTCGAAGGTGCCGGCCGCTCCGTCGAGTCGGGCCAGGTCGGGCAGGGAGTCCGCCAGCCAGTGGATCGCCGGGGAAGGATGCAGGCGGCGGGCGACGCGGCGCAGTTCTGGTACGGGCTCGACGGCGAGGACCTCGTGTCCGAGGGCGGCCAGGGCGGCGGCGTCCCTGCCGGTGCCCGCGCCGATGTCGGCCACGCGGGCAGGGGCCGTGGGCAGCAGGGGCAGGAAGTCCCGGTGCACGGTCTCGAAGCGGACGCTCTCGTACCGCTCGGCCAGTGCTTCCGCGGCCTGGGCGTAGTACGGCTGGACGCCCGGGGGTTCTCCGGCCGTCCGCTGTCGTGCGGCGCCGTCACCCCCGTCCGCTTCCCCGTTCGTCGTCGCTTCCCCGTTCGTCGTCATGCCCGCAGACTACGGCCCGGCACTGACAATCCCCGCCGACCTGCGTGTCCGGCCCCTCACTTGCCTATCTCCCAGGCGAACGGAGGCAGTTCGCGTGCCCGTAGGTAGACCTCCATGGCGCTGCCGGCGGGGACGAACGGGTGGACCCGGGCGCCTTCGAGGCCGGCCAGGAGTCGGGCGCAGTGGTGGACGCAGCCCGCCACCTCGCGGCCGTGGGGGTAGATGAGCGTGGCCGCGTCGTGGGGGCCTTCGCACGGGGTCGGGTCCGGTGCCGGTGCGGCGGGGCAGCGTGGCTGTGCGCAGCGGTGTCGGTATTCCATGGAGGGCTCCCCCTGGGCGGACGGTGCGTGCGGTGCTGGTGGCCGGCGGCGGAGTGCCGGCGTTCACGGGGGTGTTGCTCGCCTGCGCGGTGGTCCATGCCTTCCTTGGGGAACATCTGGGCTGGTCATGAACTGTTCGGGGGCTGTGTTGCGGCGGTGGGGGTGCGTGGGGTGGCAGGGGCGGGTGGGATCGGCAGGCGGCCTGTTCGTACGAGGTGGAGGGTGAGGGCGAGCCAGGCGGCGGCGAGCAGCCAGCCCGCGAGTACGTCGCCGGGCCAGTGGACGCCCAGGTAGACGCGTGTGGCGCCGACCGCCGCCGCCCAGATGCCGAGCAGGGCGCAGGCCAGGCGGCGGGTGGGTGTTCGGCGGGCGCGGGTCAGCACCGCCCACGCGAGGATGCCGGCCACCAGGAGGGACGTCGTGGAGTGGCCGGAGGGGAAGGAGTGGCCGGTGGCGCGGGCTGCCCAGTCGGCCTCGGAGGGGCGTGGGCGGCTGATCGGTTCCATCAGGCCGTAGCGGACCGCCTGGCCGAGGAGGAGGACGGTGAGGGCGGTGGCGGCCGCGCGCAGGCGCTCGCGCGTGTTCCGTCCGGCGAGTGCGCCCGCCAGGAGGGCCAGCGCGTACGGGACGGGGCCGGAGCCGGTGGCCGTGATCACGAGGGCGGCGGTGGCCACCGCGACCGGCCGGTGGGTCACGGCCCAGGTGTGCGCCGCACGTTCGGGGCCGAGCGGGTCCCAGCCGTGCGCGGCGAGCAGCGCGGCGGTGGCGGCGAGGAGCAGGGCGCACAGCGCGGCGGCGAGGAGCGGGCCGAGGGTGCGGAGCCGGCCGGGGGCGCGGAGCGGGTCGGGGGCGCGCGGCCGTCGTGGGCGGGTTTCGGACGGCGTCACGGGGCCTCCGCCGGGGGCAGGGAGAGCGCGGTGGTGGGCCGGGACGGGATGGGGCCGGCGGGGCGGTCGCCGTCGGGGTGTCGTGCGGCGTGCGTCATCCGGTAAGTCTGCCAAGGTCAGAGATGGTTCGTGCCGGACGGATGTGCCAGGGGCAACTTCGGGGGCGGGGATACGGGCCTCGCGCGCGATGTCGCGGCTCGGTGCGCCGCGCACGCCGGCGGGCGGCCGAAACGCGCGGGCGCCCGGTCTGGCCGAACACCGGCGGTTCTCTGACCGACACGCGCCCCCTTTGTGGCCGGACCGCGCGCCCCCTGCTCGAAATCGGGGCCCGAACCTCTACGTATCGCTACCGAAACGGTAGTCGATCATCCTCGGTCGAAGAACGTCAACCACGGCCGCACGCCCGGCAACAACGCGTTGATCAGCGGAAGTTCGCCGTCAGACACTGGCGCGAGGCGCCGTGGACATGTTGAACTGCTGATAACACCACGTGACGCATCGTAATCGATCGTTTTCGGTCGGCAGGAGGCCGCACATGCTGCATGGCGTCGACGTCAGCTCCCACAACCCCTCGTACTCGGCGACCGGACTGGACTTCGTCGTCATCAAGGCGACGGAGGGCCGCTCGTACATCAACCCGCATCAGAACGCGCAGGCCGCCAAGGCCCGCCAGGCGGGCTGCGTGGTGGGCTTCTACCACTTCCTGTGGCCGGGCAACATCGCGGCGCAGGCGAAGTACTTCGTCGAGAAGTGCGCGTCCGTGGAAGGCGACCTGCTGGCGGCGGACTGGGAGCGCACCGGCGGCGGCACGTACGCGAACAACGCGCAGAAGGACCAGTTCCTGAAGGAGGTCAAGCGGCTGCGGCCCACACACCGGGTGCTCCTGTACTGCAACCGCGACTTCTGGCTCAACCACGACACGACCTCGTACGCCGGCGACGGCCTGTGGATCGCCGACTACGTCTCGGCAGGGCACCCGCGCATCAAGGCGCCGTGGCGCTTCCACCAGTACACGGACCGGCCGCTGGACAAGGACGTGGCCGACTTCCCGGACAGGGCCGCCCTGAAGGAATGGGCATCTCCGTCATAGAGTCTGAGGAGTCCTGTCCGTACCAGCACCACGCACCCCGCGTACCGCGCTGGCCTCGTCAGAAGGAGCAGCCGTGACCGACCCGGCGTCCACGTCCCAGCAGCAGGAGATCGCCCGGGATCTCCAGGTGTCCGCGTCGTTCGACGTCCAGGCGGAGATCGAACGCCGCGTCGCCTTCCTCACGGAACGGCTGACGACCACGGGCCTGCGCGCGCTCGTCCTGGGCATCAGCGGCGGCGTGGACTCCACCGCGGCCGGCCGGCTGTGCCAGCTGGCGGTGGAGCGGGCCCGTGACGCGGGGCACGACGCGACGTTCTACGCGATGCGGCTGCCGTACGGGGTCCAGGCCGACGAGCACGACGCGCAGCTCGCGCTGGACTTCATCAAGCCCGACCAGGTGCTGACCGTCGACATCCGTCCGGCGAGCGACGCCATGCTGGAGGCCACGCTGGCCGGCGAGGTCGCCTTCCGGGACGAGCGGCACCAGGACTTCGTCCAGGGCAACATCAAGGCCCGGCAGCGGATGATCGCGCAGTACGCGGTCGCGGGCGCCCAGGACGGCCTGGTCGTGGGCACCGACCACGCGGCCGAGGCGGTCTCCGGCTTCTTCACCAAGTACGGCGACGGCGCGGCGGACGTGGTGCCGCTCACCGGTCTGACCAAGCGCCGGGTCCGGGCGCTCGCCGAGGCGCTGGGCGCCCCGGCCGAGCTGGTCCGCAAGGTGCCGACCGCCGACCTGGAGACGCTGGACCCGGGCAAGCCGGACGAGGACGCCCTCGGTGTCACGTACAACGACATCGACGACTTCCTGGAGGGCAAGCCGGTCGGCGAGCAGGCGTACGAGGCGATCGTCCGCCGCTACCACGCCACGGCCCACAAGCGGGAGCTGCCGACGGCTCCCTGAGCGGGCGCGGACGGTGTGCGGGCGCGGGGGCCGGTCCTGGTCCCCGCGCCCGCGCCGTCCTGCCCCGCCCCGTCGCCCGGCGTACGTCGCGCACGTCGCACGTCGCCTGCCTGACATGCTCCAGCCAGGGGAAGATCACCTGTGCGGTGCTCGAACGTGGCCCGCGGCGGGCAGGGACGGGGCATGCGAAGCCGTGAAACGCGCTCGGAAGATCGACTGTCAGTGGGGGCCTCTACGCTCCGAAGCATGGGTTACGCAGACCTGCGCGAACTCCAGACCGCGCTGACGACCGCATCCGACATCGCCTCCTCCCTCCAGGCGGCGCCCACCCGGCGGGACGCCGACCAGCTCGTCGACGTCCTGCGGCAGGCGCTGACCGCCGCCAGCTCGCTGAGCACGCTCACCGGCCCGACCGGCTGCGCCATACATCCGCACGGCGCGGTCGACCCGCTGTACGGCGACCCCGACGACCCGCTGCCCCCGGGGTACGGCCGGTGCCTGCTGTGCAACGACCGCCGCCGCCGTGCGGACGCCGGCCCGCACCAGCCGTACCACTGGGACCGGCAGGACCACTCGCTGCGCCGTAGCGCCTAGACGCGTCCACGCCTGCCGGGGGGCGCCCGGCAGGCGTGCGGACGTGCCGTGGGCAGGGCCGGGCCGTTCAGTCCTGTCGCTTCTTCTCCGGGCGCAGGGCGATACGTCCCAGTACGGCGGCGATGACGAGTGCCACCAGGGCGACGAGGACGTAGTTCGGTACGGCGTTCCCGGCCCGGGTGACCCACTCCTCGACGTGGACCTCCGCGTCCGCGTCCAGGATTCCGGGCAGTGCGCTGGTGCCGTTGAAGGTGAGGAACAGGACGCCGATGCCGATGAAGAACAGGCCGGACACCAGGGAGGTGGTGTGCAGCCGCAGCTTCCCGACGCTGAATTCCCGGCCGCGCAGCCAGCCCCGGCTGCCCAGCGAGAACCGGTCCCAGAGCAGGGCGAGCACGAACAGCGGGAGGGCCATGCCGAGCGCGTAGACGGCGAGCATGGACGCGCCGTAGACCGGCGAGCCGCTGACCGCCGTGACCATCAGCACCGCGCCGAGGATCGGCCCGGCGCAAAATCCCGCCAGGCCGTAGACGCAGCCCAGCAGGAACGTGGACACCGCCGAGCGCGGGGTGATCCGGGCCGCCGCCTGCTGGGCCCGCTTGAAGGCGAAGCCGAGGCCGAAGACCTGGGCGACGCCCATCGCGATCACCACCCAGCCGCCGATGGCGACGAGCAGGTCCCGGTGGCCGTTGAACAGCCGGCTGGTGGCCGTGCTGGCCGCGCCGAGCGGGACCAGGGTGGTGGCGAGGCCCAGGTAGAACACGCCGGTACGGGCCAGCAGCCGCCCGGGGTGGGACAGCGAGTAGGCGAAGAAGGCCGGCAGCAGCAGCGCGCTGCACGGGCTGAGCAGGGCGAGGGCGCCGCCGAGAAAGGCGGCGAGGTAGCCGATGTCCGTCACTTCGCCGGCTCCTCCGCCTTGCCGGAACCCTTGGCCGCGCCGCCGGACGTACCGGCCTTCTTGGCCTGCTCGGCGGCCTTGCGGACCGTCTGCTCGAAGACGTCGGTGGGCTGGGCCCCCGCGATGGGCCGGCCGTTGACGAGGAAGGACGGCGTGGACTGGACGCCGATCCCGTAGCCCTCGTTCTGGTCCTTCTTCAGGGCGGCCGCGGCGGCGGCGCCGTTCAGGTCGCTGCGGAACCGGTCGAGGTCGGCCACGCCGCTCTTGCGGGCCATCTCGACGAGCTTGTCCTCGGCCAGGGCGCTGCCCTTGTTGGTCTTGGCGTACAGCTCGTCGTGCATCTGCCAGAACTTGCCCTGCTGTCCCGCGGCCCACGAGGCACGGGCGGCCCGCTCGGAGTCGGCGCCGTAGATCGTGAAGTTGCGGAACTCGATGCGCAGGGTGCCGTCGTCCACGAACTTCTTGATCAGTTCGGGCTGGGTCTCCCGGGTGAAGCGCCCGCAGAACGAGCACTGGTAGTCGGCGTACTCGACGAGGACGACCGGGGCGTCCTTCTTGCCGACGGCGAGCGGGTCGCCGTCCGTGCGCCGGCTGGTCTGCTGCGCGAGCTGGTCGTACAGCTGCTGCTGGCCGTCGTCCTCCCGGGGAGAGACGGAGGCGGCGGCGCGGGGGGTGTTCGTGCCGCTGTCGGAGTCGCCTTCGACGGCCTTGCCGACGGCGATGCCGATGGCGACGAGTGCCACCACCAGGGCGACGACGGCACCGATGGCGGCGATCTTGCGGGTGGGTGAAGCGGGTGACGCGGAAGTGGGCATGGGGATGCTCCAGACGTACTGGTCGGGAAGGAGGTCGGGCCGTGCTGACGGGCAGCGGCCTAAATCCGCAGTACGGGCAGGAGCGCGGTGTGATCGGTGGCGGGGGCCGTCCCGGTGGGCGGGCGGGCGAGCGCGAAGCAGGCGGGTGCCGCGGCGGCGAGCGGGGCGGGCGCGGTAGCGGCGGGCGCCGGCGGCTCGCCGCGGTTCGGGGTGGGGACCGGGACCGACTCGTTCTGGCTGGGGGCGTGCTGTCCGGAGCACTTCTTCGGCGCCTGGGCTACGGCGTGATGCGCGACCGGGCCGGCCGCAGCCTCGTCACCCGCCTGTGCGGCGGCCTGCGCCACGGCAGCCTGCGCCATGGCGGTCGGCCTGACCGGCTCCGGCGGGACGCCGCCCACCCGGCACAGCAGAGGCGCGAAGGTGACGGCAAGCAGGAGCAGCAGGGTCGCGGCGGCCGAGCGGCGTACGCGTTCCATGTCCCTGGCCTCCTTCCGTCTCCCTCTGCCGGGCACGCACCGGGGTGCGCCGGTGTGCGGCCGCCCCATCCTACGGACCGCCGCCCCGGTGTCCCGCTGCCGACCACCGTTCCCCGCCGCCGAGTTAGGTGCATAGTCCATACTCTTGTTCGCATAACCATAGAGGGAATCGATTACCTAACCACTGAATGCAAGGCTGGTGTCGTAGCTCACCTTTGATCGCGCACCGTTTGATCGACTTTCGATGCACTTTGTCCGCAATTGCCGCTTTGGCAAGGTCGCGACCGGCCTGCGATAGTCGGTTGCAGCGACCCCCCATTGACCCGGGCCACGGTCGTCCTGACCCCGCGGGTACACCCCTTTCGCCCGTCGGCGGTCGACACTGGGGCCTCACCCGCGTACCGCGCGGGAGGGCCCCAGTCGCGTTCCGGGGCCGTACGGACGCACCGGCCACCGCACGCGGCGCGGCTGCTCAGCGGTCGATGACCCGCATCTCGAACCAGGTCGTCTTGCCGCGCGGCAGCAGATCCACGCCCCAGCGGTCGGAGAGCTTGTCGACGAGGAAGAGGCCGCGGCCGCTGATGTCCATCTCGTGGACCGGCATCAGACAGGGCAGGCCGCGGGACGGATCGCGGACCTCTATCCGTATCCAGCCACGGCGGCGGAGCATCCGCAGTCCGAAGGTGCGGGCGCCGGTGTGCCGGACGGCGTTGCCGACCAGTTCCGACACCAGGAGTACGGCGTGCTCGGTCAGTTGCTGGGAGACGTTCCACCGCTTCTGGAGCACGGCCTGGGTCAACCGGCGGGCGGTGAAGGCCGATTCGGGGCGGGAGGGCAGGCGTACCTCGTCCAGCGTGGGGTCACCCACCAGCTCCAGCGCCCGGGCGGCGGGGGCGTCGGCGGGCGGGCCGCTCCGTGCGCCCGCACCGGGGAGACCCTCGGGAAGTCCCCAGCGTGCGGCGGCCGAGCCGCTCCGCGGCCGCGGCTGCTCCATTCCTTCGAGGCCCGCCATGCCCCCCATCATGGCTGTTACCGGGGGGTCACGGGGGCGGAACCGAGGGAATGCCCTGCCCGGAACGCCCGGTTCCGGACCCCCGCCTTGGCATATGCCGAAGGCAGGGAGAACCCGGCTGAATCCATGCTGACCTGCGGTGACTTCATGTGCCTACCCGATGAACGTGCACGGCGGACGCGCCCCCTCCGGGTCGTTCCGGCGTTTACTGCAATTCCCCCACACGAGGCATCGAGCGTCAGCCACACCTCAGCGGCCCCGCCAACCTCGCGGAATCTAGCGGAACTTGGCCTTACCCGGGCCTTCTTCGACAAAGCTGCGCATACCGGTCTCCCGGTCCTCGGTGGCGAAGAGGCCCGCGAACCAGGTGCGCTCGATCGTCAGGCCGGTGTCGATGTCGGTCTCCAGCCCCGCGTCGACGGCCTCCTTGGCGGCCCGCAGCGCGATGGCGGGACCGGCCGCGAGCCGGGCGGCCCAGGCGTGCGCCTGCTCGTACACCTCGGCGGCGGGCACGACCCGGTCGACCAGACCGAGTGAGAGCGCTTCGTCGGCCCGCACCTGGCGGCCCGTGAAGATCAGGTCCTTGGCCTTGGACGGGCCGACGAGCCGGGCCAGCCGCTGGGTGCCGCCGGCACCGGGGATCAGGCCGAGCAGGATCTCCGGCTGGCCGAGCTTGGCGTTGTCGGCGGCGATCCGGAAGTCGGCGCACAGGGCCAGCTCGCAGCCGCCGCCGAGCGCGTATCCGGTGACGGCGGCGACCACGGGCTTGGGGATGCGGGCCACGGCGGTGAAGGAGTCCTGCAAGGCCTTGGAGCGCTCGATCATGGCCGCGTGGTCCATGTTCTGCATTTCCTTGATGTCCGCGCCGGCCGCGAACACCTTCTCGCCGCCCCAGATGACGACGGCGCGCACGTCGTCGCGGCGAGTGGCCTCCTCGGCCAGCTCGCGCAGCCGGTCCTGGGTGGCGACGTCCAGTGCGTTCATCGGCGGGCGGTCCAGACGGATGGTGCCGACGCCCTCGGCGACCTCGAAGTTCACAGTCATGAGGGCAGGTTAGTCCGCGTTAACGCGGCACGGACCGGCGCCCTTCGGCCAACGGCACGGAAGCCGGCGGCGGGGCCGCGCCCACCGCCGGGCCACATCACCGCCGGGGCCGCGCCTACCGGCCGGACCGCCACTTCTCCCAGGACATGTTCCACACATTGAGGCCGTTCTCGGGCGCGATCGTCTCGTCGTGGGAGTTCTTGACCGTGACCACGTCGCCGATCAGCGAGTTGGCGTAGAACCAGGCGGCCGGGGTGGAGCCGTCCCCGCCGCCGCGCTGGTCGAAGAGGCCGATGCAGCCGTGGCTGGCGTTGCGGGAGCCGAACGTCGACCGGCCGGACCAGTAGTTGCCGTGGATGAACGTGCCGGACGTGCTCAGCCGCATCGCGTGCGGCACGTCCGCGATGTCGTACTCGCCCCCGAAGCCGACGGTCTCCCCGTTCATCCGGGTGACCTCGTGCTTCTCGCTGATCACCATCTGGCCGTTGTACGTCTCGGTGCCCGGCCCGCCCGCGGTGATCGGGATCGTCTTGATCTTCTTGCCGTCGCGGACGACGGACATCTCCTTCGCCTGCACGTCGACCGTGCTCACCTGGCTGCGGCCGATCGTGAAGGATATGTGCTTGGACTGCGTGCCGTAGACGCCCGGCCGTCCCTCGACGCCCTTGAGGTCGATGTCGAGCGTGACCTTGGTGCCGGGCTTCCAGTACGTCTCGGGGCGGAAGTCGAGGCGGTCGTTGCCGAACCAGTGGCCCGCGATCGGCACCGAGGGCTCGGCCGTGACCTTGATGCCCTTCTGGACGCGCTCGGGGTCGGTTATCCCGCGGGTGAAGTTGATGGAGACCGGCATGCCGACGCCGACGGTCTGGCCGTCCTCCGGGGTGTACCTGCCGACGAAGGTGTTCTCCGGCACCAGGGTGGTGAACGTCGCGTGGCGGGCGGACTCGCGCAGCTGGTCGTCGACCGCGACGGCGTCGACCTTGTACGTCGTCGCGGCGCGCAGCTTGCCGGTGGGCTGCCAGACCGAGCCGCCGGTCACCTTGCCCTCGACCGGATTGCCCTTGTCGTCCTGTACCTTGACCGACGTCAGCCGGCCCCGCGAGGAGCTGACCTTCAGCGCGCCGTCGGTGGCCACGTCCTTGGCGCCGTCCTTCGGCGTGATCGTCACACTCGCCTGCGAGGGCTGCTTGTCCGCGTCGGTCCCGCCGCCCTTCTTGCCCTCGCCCCCGCCACCGCAGGCGGTGACCAGTATCAGCAGCGCCGAGAGCAGCAGCGCGAGCACTCCGCCGCTCCTCGACGGCCCTGCCCGCCGCGCCCCCGGCACCGGCTGCCCCTGCTGCACGTTCACGACTGGCCCCTTTGTTCCCTCGCCCGGCCCGCACTCCCCCGTACGCGCATATCTACCCACGCACGCTCAGCCGATAGATAACCACACCCCACTGACAGTGGCTTCACCCGGCGATGTCACCGTTCGGCTTCAAGTGATATGCGTGGGGCGGGATCGTACGAAAGGGGGTCCGGTTCGCCCCGAAGTCGGCCGGAAACGTCGTCGTCCCGCGGTGCCTCTCAGCGCAGTGCGGAGCCCGCCCGCCACATCCGCCACGGCATGTTCCAGCCACCGAGGCCGTTGTCCGGCGCGACCACCCGGTCCCGGGAGTTCACGACCTCCACGACGTCACCGACCAGCGACCGCTCGTAGAACCAGCCGGCCGGGGTGTCCGGGCCGCCGCCCTGGGTGTCCCGCAGCCCGATGCAGCCATGGCTCGTGTTGGCGCCGCCGAAGGTACGCGGCGGCGCCCAGTAGTTGCCGTGCAGGAACGTTCCCGACGTGGTCAGGCGCAGGGCGTGCGGCACGTCGGGGATGTCGTACTCGCCGCCGAAGCCCACCGTGTCCCCGTCCATGCGGGTCACCGGGTGCCGCTCCAGGATCACCATCCTGCCGTTGTACGTGGGGCTGGTGAGGCTCCCGGCGGTCACCGGGAGCGTGGCCAGCCGCCGGCCGCCGCGCCACACCGTCATCGTGTGCGCCGCCGCGTCAACCCGGCTGGTCTGATCCCGGCCGATCCTGAACCGGACCCGCTTGCGCTGCGTACCGAGCACGCCGGGGGCGGCCCGGACGCCGCGCAGCCGCAGGTCCATCGAGACCCGCGTACCGGGACGCCAGCGGGTGCGCGGCCGGAAGTCCAGGCGGCGGGCGCCGAACCAGTGGGCGGCGACCTCGGTGGCGGGCCGGGCGGTGACCGAGACGGCGCGCTCGACGGCCGCCCGGTCGGCGACCGGCCGGTTGAACTCCAGCGAGACGATCATGCCGGTGCCGACGGTGGCGCCGTGCTCGGGCGTGAAGAAGCCGACGAGGCGGTGCGGCGGCACGACCGTGGTGAAGGTGGTGTGGCGGGCCGTGCGGCGCCCGTGCCCGTCCATGGCCACCGCGTCGACCGTGTAGCGGGCGGCCGGCGCGAGGCGGGCCGTCCCGGACGGGCGCCAGCTCAGCCCGTCCGGGGTGATCCGGCCCGGCACCGGTGTGCTGCCGTCGTCCTCGATCCGGCTGACGGCGACCCGCTCCAGCCGCCCGTCGGGCACCCGTACGGTGATGCGGTCGGTGTCCCGTACGTCCTTCGCGCCGTCCCCCGGAGTCACCCTGATCGCCTCCTTCGGGGACCGCGGCTTGCCCCCGGTCACCGCCTCGGGAAGCCCGCAGCCGGCCAGCGCCACGGCGGCCGTGAGGACGGCGACGGTGGCGGCCGTCATGGAGGACGGCCCCCTGCCCCGAAGGAGCGGCCGTACCGGACGGTTACCCTCCGGCGGCCGCCGCACGGCAGGTGCCGGTACGGAGGCGGTCCGTCCGGGAGTCCTCCCTACGGGGATCCGCCACTCCATGTCCCGATATGTCACGCCGCGATAGGTCACGGACAGACCAACGAAGCCCCCGGCGCCGAGGAAACGTGAGGCGACGGCCCGTTGCGGGAAGAACACAGGGGAGGACGGGCCGGGACGCGGCCGGGACGCCGCGCGGTCCCCGTCCGACCGAGCCATGAGCCGCGGGAGGCTGGCCTGTGTCGAGCGCACCCGAGCAGGAGTCGGTACGGGACGTGCGGGGCGAGGACGGCCTGCGGGACGGGCGGCGGGACGGTCAGCGGGACGGCTCCGGCCCCGGATGCACGGCGCCGCCCGCGGGTACGGAGCCCGGGGCCGCGCACGTGCCGTTCCCGGGCACCGCGAACGGCACGGAGTCCGGCACCGGCGCGGCACCCGCGGCCGGTGCCGCGCCCGTCAACGGCCACCGCGTCCCCGTATCCCCCGCCCGGCCGCCCCACCCGGCCCCCAGGCAGGAAGCGACGGACGCGACGGACCGGGCCGTCCCGCCCCCCGTGCCGGTACGGCCCGGCAGCCCGCAGCCGCTCGGGGCCCGCTACCGTACGGGCCCCGACGGCGTGGCGGGCACCAACTTCGCCCTCTGGGCGGGCGGCGCGGAGTCCGTCGAGGTGTGCCTCTTCGACGACGAGGACCACGAGACCCGCCACCCGCTCACCGAGCTGACGCACGAGATCTGGCACGGCTTCCTGCCCGGCGTCCGGCCCGGGCAGCGCTACGGCTACCGGGTGCACGGCCGCTGGGACCCGTGGACCGGCGCCCGCTGGAACCCGGCGAAACTGCTCCTGGACCCGTACGCACGGGCCGTGGACGGCGAGTTCACGCTGCCCGCCCAGGTGTACGGGCACGTACGCGACTGGCCGCAGCAGCACGTCGCCGACACCGTGCGCGACGACCGTGACTCGGCCCCGTACGTCCCCAAGGGCGTCGTCGTCGCCGACGAGGACCCGGAGGACGGCGCCGACGAGTGGATGGACGACCGGCGGCCCAAGACGCCCTGGTCCGACACGGTCCTGTACGAGACGCACGTCCGCGGCTTCACCATGCTGCACCCGGACATCCCCGAAGAGCTGCGCGGCACGTACGCGGGCCTCGCCCACCCGGCCGCGACAGCCCACCTCACCCGCCTCGGCGT
This sequence comes from Streptomyces monomycini, assembly GCF_022271435.1. Classification (GTDB taxonomy): domain Bacteria; phylum Actinomycetota; class Actinomycetes; order Streptomycetales; family Streptomycetaceae; genus Streptomyces; species Streptomyces monomycini. Next base: position 274,014 of record NZ_JAFIQY010000002.1, read on the forward strand.
GACCGCCGTCGAGCTGATGCCGGTGCACCAGTTCGCCCACGAGGACCACCTGCTCCGCCGCGGCCTGCGCAACTACTGGGGCTACAACTCCATCGGTTACTTCGCGCCGCACGCCGCCTACGCCGCCTCCGGGACCCGCGGACAGCAGGTCGGCGAGTTCAAGCGGATGGTGCGGGCCCTGCACGACGCCGGTATCGAGGTCGTCCTGGACGTGGTCTACAACCACACCGCCGAGGCGAGCGAGCTGGGCCCGACGCTGTCCTTCCGGGGCATCGACAACCGCGGCTACTACCGGCTGGCGGACGGCAGCCGCCGCTACGCCGACTACACGGGCTGCGGCAACACCCTGCACGTCGTGCAGCCCAACGTGCTGCGACTGATCACCGACTCGCTGCGCTACTGGGTCACCGAGATGGGCGTGGACGGCTTCCGCTTCGACCTCGCGGCGGCGCTCGCCCGCTCCATGCACGACGTGGACATGCTCTCGCCGTTCCTGGCGGTGATCGCCCAGGACCCGGTGCTGCGCCGCGTCAAACTGATCGCCGAACCCTGGGACGTGGGATCCGGCGGCTACCAGGTCGGCGCGTTCCCCCCGTTGTGGACGGAGTGGAACGACCGCTACCGCGACACCGTGCGCGACTTCTGGCGCGGCGCGCACCCCGACGTACGGGACCTCGGCTACCGGCTCTCCGGGTCGAGCGACCTGTACGCGTGGGGTGGCCGCCGCCCGTACGCCTCGGTCAACTTCATCACCTCGCACGACGGCTTCACCCTCCGCGACCTGGTTTCGTACGAGCACAAGCACAACGCCGCCAACGGCGAGGGCAACCGGGACGGCACCGACGGCAACCGCTCCTGGAACTGCGGCGCGGAGGGCGGGACCGACGACACCGCCGTACAGGCGCTGCGCCGCCGCCAGCTGCGCAACATGATCACCACCCTGCTGCTGTCCACCGGGGTACCGATGCTGGTCGCCGGCGACGAGATGGGCCGTACGCAGGGCGGCAACAACAACGCCTACTGCCAGGACAACGCGACCAGTTGGGTCGACTGGTCGCTCCTCGGCGACCCGGGCTGGCAGGCCCTGGCCACCCTCGCGTCCCGGCTGGTGGCGCTCCGCCGCGACCATCCCGTACTGCGCCGCCGCGCGTTCTTCTCCGGCCGCCCGCAGCGCCCGGACGGCCTGCGGGACCTGGCCTGGTTCACCCCGCGCGGCACGGAGATGACCGAGCGGGACTGGTACGAGCCCACCCCCACCCTCGGCATGTACCTCTCCGGAACGGACATTCCGCAACGCGACCCCGAGGGCCGACCGGTCACCGACGACAGCTTCCTCGCCGTCCTGCACACCGGCCACCGCCCGGTCGCCTGCACCCTGCCGGGACCGCCCTGGGCCGACGCGTACGAACTGGTCGTCGACACCTCGCTGGAGGACCAGGACGGGCCGCCGGGGACCATCTGGCGCGCGGGCGTCCGGCTCACCGTCCCCGAGCGGTCGGTGCTGCTGTTGCGCGTGGTGGCGGGCTGACGGCACCGTCGGCGTGCTGACGCCTCCGCTTCCCCAACTGCCGCCCGGAGCGCGGCGAAAACCCCGTGAGTGTTGTCAGTGGCGGGACGTACTCTCGGTCCCGATGGCCGATACAGCGAAGGCGACACGACGACAGCAGCAGTCCGGCAGACCCGCTCCCGACCCTGACGCCCACCCCGACCTCGACGCCCCTCCCGGCACCGGCTCCGCCGCCGGGCCACCCCCGCCGGCCCGGCGCTCCGCCGTGCGCTCCCTGCTGCGGCTCTGGCCGTTCGTCCGGCCGGTGCGGGCGCGGCTGTTCACGGCGGCGTTCGTGGCGGTGCTCGCGTCCTGCATCGGGCTGGTCGTCCCCCTGGTCCTCAAGTGGCTCGTGGACGGGCCGATCGCCGACCGGGACCCGGGCGGTGCCTGGCTGGGCGGCGGGTACCTGCTCCTGCTCGGCCTCGCGGAGGCGGGCCTGTTCGGGCTGCGGCGCTGGCTGGTGGCGCGGCCGCTGGCGCGTGTCGAGGCCACGATGCGGGACAGCCTGTACCGGCACGTGCAGCGGCTGCCGGTCGCCTTCCACGACCGCTGGGCCTCCGGCCAGCTGCTGTCCCGGGGCACCACGGACCTGCAACTGCTGCGGCTGTTCCTGGCCTTCCCGCTGACGTTCCTGATCGTCAACGCCACCACGATCCTGGTGGGCTGCGTGATTCTTCTGGCGCAGCAGTGGTCGCTGGGCCTGGTGCTGCTGACCCCCATCGTGCCGCTGATCGTGCTGTGCTCGGTCTTCGAGGCGAAGTACGCGGTGGCGGCGCGGCGGGCCCAGGACCAGGTCGGCGACGTGACCACGGTCGTGGAGGAGTCGGTCCTCGGCATCCGGATCATCAAGGGGTTCGGCCGGCACCGCAGCCAGGCCCGCGCGTTCCGGGAGCTGACGGCCCGGCTGCGCACCACCGAGCTGCGCAAGGCCCGGCTGCTGGCCGCCCTGTGGGCCTGCATCATGGCGCTGCCGGAGCTGGCCCTCGGGGCGGCACTGGTGCTCGGTACGGTCCAGGTGGCCGACGGGGACCTGTCGGCCGGCACCCTCGTCGCGTTCCTGTCCACGGCCCTGGCCCTGATGTGGCCGGTGGAGTCGATCGGCTTCCTGCTCGCCATGAGCAACGACGCGGCGGCGGCCACCGACCGGTACTTCGACGTCCTGGACGAGCCGGTGGCGGACCGGGACGACGCCCGCGAGGCGGCGGAGCAGGCACCCGTCACCGGCCCTGGAGCCACCGGCCTCGCCTTCCACGGCGTCACCTTCCGCTACCCGGACGCCCCCGCCGACGCCCCGCCCACCCTCCGGGGCGTCGACCTGCACATCCGCCCCGGCGAGACGATGGCCCTGGTCGGCGCGACCGGCAGCGGCAAGACCACGCTCACCGCGCTCGTCCCCCGGCTGCACGAAGTGACCGGCGGCCGCATCACCCTGGACGGCACGGACATCACGGCGCTGCCCCGCGACGAGCTGCGTGCCCGGGTCGCGGTGGCCTTCGAGGAGCCGACCCTGTTCTCCGCGACCGCCGCGGAGAACGTCCTGATGGGCGGCGAGGGCGCCGGCCCCGACGACCTCCGGCGGGCCCTGCGCGTCGCCCAGGCCGACGGGTTCGTGGACGCGCTCCCCGACGGGCCCGACACCGAGGTCGGCGAACAGGGCCTGAGCCTGTCCGGCGGGCAGCGGCAGCGGCTCGCGCTGGCCCGCGCGGTGGTCGGCCGGCCCCGCTTCCTGGTCCTGGACGATCCGCTGTCCGCGCTGGACGTCCATACGGAGGCGCTGGTCGAAGCGGCGCTGCGGCAGGTGCTGGCGACCACCACCGCCCTGGTCGTCGCGCACCGTCCGTCCACGGTCCTGCTCGCCGACCGGGTGGCGCTGCTGTCCGGCGGCCGGATCGCGGCCGTCGGCAGCCATCACCAGCTGCTGCGCGAGAACGCCGAGTACGCGGCGCTGATGTCCGGCGCGGCGGACGGCGGGGGCGCCGCCCGGCACGAAGACGGGAGCGCCGCCCGGCACGAGGAGGGGAGCGTGCGATGACCACGAGCACCGGTACCGGAAAGGCCACGGGCGACGGGCCGGACGGGGACCACGCGCCCCACCCGTCGCCTCCTCTCCCGGCCGACCCCGCCGCCCCGGAGACATCCCCCGGCGCGTCCCCCGCCACCTCCCCCGGCACACCGCCCGACACCTCCCCCGACGCCTTCGCCCAGGACCTCCTGCCCACCGCCAAGGGCGCCTCGCGCGGTCTGCTGGGCTCGCTGCTGCGCCCGCACACGCGAGCCGCGTGGGCGGCGGCCGTCCTCCTCCTGCTCCAGCAGGCCGCCGTCCAGGCCGGACCGCTGCTGGTCGCCTTCGCCATCGACCACGCCGTCCCGGCCCTGCGGGCGGACGACCACGGCCCGCTGATCGCGGTGGCGGCGGCCTACCTGCTCTGCGCGTCGGCGGCCGGTGGACTCCAGTACGTCTTCGTCCGGCTCGCCGCGCGGATCAGCCAGGACGTCCTGCTCGACCTGCGGGGCCGCATCTTCCGGCACGGCCAGGCGCTGAGCCTGGACTTCCACGAGCGCTACACCTCGGGCCGGCTGATATCCCGCGCCACCACCGACGTGGAAGCGCTGCGCGAGCTGCTGAGCGAGGGGCTCCAGGAGCTGATATCCATCACCCTGGCCACGGTCTACATCACGGCGACGCTGCTCTACCTCGACTGGGGCCTGGGGGCCGCCGCCGTCGCCACCGCCGGGCCGCTGTACCTGCTCGTCCGCTCCTTCCAGCGGCGTTCCCAGCGCGTCTACAGCGTGAAGTCGTCGGCGATGGCCGCCGTCATCGTGAAGTTCGCGGAGACGATCAACGGTATCCGCCCGGTGCAGGCGTTCCGGCGCGAGCAGGCCAACGACGCGGCGTTCGCCCGTCTGAACGGCCGCCACGAACGCACCAACGGCGACGCCGTGCTGGAGATGGCCCGGTACGTCATCTCCTCGCGCCTGGTGGCCAACGTGGCGGTGGCCGCGCTGGTCCTGTGGGGCGCGTACCGGGTGGCCTCGGGCAGCCTCGCGTTGGGTGTCCTGGCGGCCGCGGTGCTCTATCTCCGCCGCCTGTACGACCCGATCGACCGTCTCGGGATGTTCCTCAACTCCTACCAGTCCGCCGCCGCTTCCCTGGGGAAGATCGCCGGGCTGCTCGCCCAGCGCCCGAGCGTCCCGGAGCCCACCGATCCGCTGCCGCTGCCGGAGCGGTCCGGCGCGCTGCCGGGCCGCGAGGTCACCTTCGACGGCGTACGGTTCTCCTACCGCACCGGCGGCGAGGTGCTGCCGCGCTTCGACCTCACCCTCGCCGCGGGCCGAACGGTCGCCGTCGTCGGCTCCACCGGTGCCGGCAAGTCCACTCTGGCCAAGCTGCTGGCCCGGTTCTACGACCCGTCTCCCAGCGCTCCACCGCATCCGGGCCCGGAAGACCTCCGTACCGGCAGCGTCCGCGTCGACGGCGTCGACCTGCGCGACCTGTCCACCGCCGACCTGCGCCGCGCGGTGGTCATGGTCACCCAGGAAGCGTTCCTGTTCTCCGGCACGGTCGCCGAGAACATCGCCATCGGCCGCCCCGACGCCACCCGCGAGGAGGTCGAACAGGCCGCGCGGGCCATCGGCGCCCACGACTTCATCGCCGCCCTGCCCGACGGGTACGACACCGACGTACGCAGGCGCGGCGGCCGGATCTCCGCAGGTCAGCGCCAGCTCGTCGCCTTCGCCCGGGCCCTGCTCGCCGACCCGTCCGTACTGATCCTCGACGAGGCGACCAGCTCCCTCGACATCCCCGGCGAACGCGCGGTCCAGCACGCCATGGACACGGTCCTGCGCGGCCGGACGGCGGTGGTCATCGCCCACCGCCTGTCCACGGTCGAGACGGCCGACCGGGTCCTGGTGATGTCCGCCGGCCGCGTCGTCGAGGACGGCACCCCCGCCGAACTGATCGCGGGCCGCGGCCGCTTCGCGGAGCTGCACCAGGCGTGGCGGGAGAGCGTGGTGTGAGCCGCGGACGTTCCGGCTCCCGCGGTTCCGTGAGCACGTGCGCGTGATCACGGAACCGCGTCGAACGGACGCTTGCCGCCCCCGCGGAAGGTGGCCGGAGCCGGGGGCGCCGGCCCCGGCGCCCCCTCCGCCCCGCTTCACCGGCGCAGGGCCAGTACCGTCCCTCGCGTGACGGCCTCCTTGAAGCGGGCCGAGGCGCGGCCGGTGAGGACGGCGGATACCGGGCTGTCGTCGGAGCGGGTGAACTGGGTGAGGCCGTCGTGGCGGCCGAGGCTGATGTTCTGGCCGACGTAGCGGAGTCGGAGCGGCTGGGGGGTGCGGCCGGTGAGGACGGCCGCGACGTTGCGCGCGGCGCGGGCGCCCATCGGCAGGCCCGTCTGGCAGGACATCCGGGACGCGGAGCCGTCGGGCCCGTACGCCGCCACCGCGTCGCCCGCCGCGAAGACCTCCGGGTGGGAGAGCGAGCGCAGGTCCGGGCCGACGGTGATCAGGCCGCGGTCGTCGACGGCGAGCCCGGCCTCGCGCGCCAGAGCGGGCACCCGGAAGCCGGCCGCCCAGACGACCGCGTCGGCCGCGACCCCGCCGCCGTCGGCGAGGGCCAGGCCGTGTGCGGTGACCTCGCCGACGCGGGTGTGCTCGTGGAGCGTGACGCCGTGCCGCCGCAGGGCGCCGCGGACGTAGCGCCGGCCGCGCTCCGAGAGTCCGGGGCCGATCTCGCCCTGGGTGACCAGGTGCACGGTGCGTCCCGGGCGGGCCTCGGCCAGCTCGGCGGCCGCCTCGATGCCGGTCAGGCCGCCTCCGACGACGGCCAGCGCGCCGCGGGCCTCCTGGGCGCGGGCGCGCAGGAGGACCGCGTCCTGATGGGTGGCCACCGTCGAGGCGTACGTGGCGGCTCCGGGGACGGCGGTGGTGTCGGCCGTGCTGCCCAGCGCGTACACGAGGGTGTCGTAGGTGAGGGCGTACGGTGCGGCGTCCATCCGGACCGTACGGGCGGCGGCGTCGACGGCGGTCACCCGGGCGACGGCCAGCCGGATGCCCGTACCGGCGAGGAGGGTGCTCAGGGGGAGGTCCCGCAGCGGCCGGCCCGCGGCGAGCTGGTGCAGCCGGACCCGCTCGACGAACCGGTCCGACGCGTTGACCAGGGTGATGCGTACGCCGCCGGAGCGCCGCAGTCTGCGGGCGGCGCCCTTCGCCGCGATCAGTCCGGCGTACCCGGCTCCCAGAACCACGAGGTGATGTGTCATGCCTCCTGAACCGGCGGGCGGGCCGATCCGTGACAGCTCGCGCCGTGGGGTGGATCACACGAGCTGGGCGGCGGCGAAGGCGAGCTTGTCCGGGTTGAGGATCGTCCGGACCGCACTGACCCGCCCCTCGTGGACCTCCGGTACGGCGACGGCGAACAGCGTGCCGTCCAGCAGGACGAGCAGCGCCGGTTCGCCGTTGACCTCGGCCGGCCGGAAGGTGGCCACCGCGGCCTCCGGGCCGGACCCCAGACCGAGCAGGTAGCGGAGCACCTTCGCGCGCCCGGTGATCGGCCGGCGCGCGGCGGTGACCCGGCCGCCGCCGTCGGCCCAGGCGGTCACCTCGTCGGCCAGCAGCCGTTCCAGTCCGGCCAGGTCGCCGTCGAGCGCGGCGGCGAAGAAGCGCTCGACGGTCTCCCTGCGCCGGGTGTCGTCCACGGCGAACCGCCCCGGGCGGCCGAGCCGTTCGCGGGCCCGGCGGTGCAACTGCCGGGCGTGCGCCTCCTCGACGCCGATGACCTCGGCGGCCTCGCGGTGACTGTGGCCGAACGCCTCCCGCAGGACGAAGACGGCGCGTTCGGCAGGGGTGAGCCGTTCCATCAGGGTGAGCAGGGCGAGCGAGACGGACTCGCGCTGCTCGGCGGTCTCCAGCGGGCCGAGCGGACCGTCGGCGGTGCGGGTCAGGACCGGCTCGGGGAGCCAGGGCCCGACGTACAGCTCGCGCCGGGCGCGGGCGGAGGTGAGCCGGTTGACGCAGAGGTTCGTCATGACCTTGGTCAGCCAGGCGGCCGGGGTGCGGACGGCGGTCCGGTCGGCCCCGCTCCAGCGCAGGTACGTGTCCTGCACGACGTCCTCGGCCTCGCTCGCCGAACCGAGCATCCGGTACGCGAGCGCGAAGAGCCGGGGCCGGTGCGACTCGAACTCTGCGGCGGCTTCCGTGGTCATGACCGCAGCATGTCAGGACGGGCCGGGGCCCCGGAGGCCGGGAGTCCGTCACCGGCACGGGCGGTGGGTCCGGGGGGCCGCACGGACTCCTCAGGGACCCACCACCCCGTCGATGCCCTCGCGCAGGAAGTCGGCGTGGCCGTTGTGGCGGGCGTATTCGAGGATGACGTGGAGCAGCACGACGCGCAGGGAGATGTCGGTGCCCCAGCGGGGCGCGTGGGCGGTCATGTCCAGGGAGGGCACGGCGCTCTCGATGCGGCGGGCGTGGTCGACTTCGGCCTGCCAGGCGGTGAACGCGTCCTCGCGGGTGGCCGTGCCGGGGTCGTACGCCGCCTGGAAGTCGCCGTCCGGCGACCAGACCAGGGGGACGTCCTCCTGGGCGATCACCCGGCGGAACCAGGTGCGTTCCACCTCCGCCAGGTGCCGTACGAGACCGAGCAGGCTCAGCGTGGACGGCGGCATGGACCGGCTGCGCAGGTCCTCGTCGGACAGGCCGTCGCACTTCATGGCGAGCGTCGCGCGGTGGAAGTCGAGGTAGGCGCGGAGGGTTTCGCGTTCGCTCCCGCGCATCGGCGGGGTGGTTCGGTGGGTGGTCATCTGCTGTCCTTTCGACCGCCCGATCATGCCGGGCGCGCCGTGCCGCCGCACTCGCGTTCCGCTCCGTCCCCCTCCATGGCGATCCGTTTCGGGTGGCCGAAGACGACGCTTCGCCGCCGCGGTGGCGGACGGACGGTGTGTCGAACGTGTATGCGCCCCGGGCGTGCGGCCCGGACTGCCTGGCGGACCGCGGTGTGCCGGGGCGGCCGTGCGGGGAGGGGCCGGTGGGGGTGGACGTACCGTCACGTCCTGTATACGGACCCGATCCCCCGCTCTACGGACGTTTTCCGGCCAACTATTGACCGGCCACTGACAACCGTGGTCCCCGGGTGGCACTCTTCCCCGCATCCGTTACGCGGAGCCCCACAGTGCACCACTCCGCGCCCACGGCCCGTTCGACGCTCGATGCCCGACGCTCGACGCCCGACGCTCGACGCCCGACGCTCGAAGGCCCGGACCACCCGCACCTGGTGCCTCCCCCCACACGTTCCACGTGTTCTGCCTCGCTCTGCCCGGACGGTCACTCCGCCGCCCGGTCCCCCTCGGCCGCCCACCCACCGGTCGCGGCCACCGCAGAAGGAGTCAGTGTGAGACGCACCCCCCATAGGCGCGCCGTCGCGACCGGCGCCGTGGTCGCCATGGCCGCGATGCTGACCGTGACCGTGCAGGCAGGCGCCGGGACGGCCGCCGCCCCACGGCCCGGCCAGGTCACCGCGCAGCCCGACCCGGGCGCGCTGCCCGCCAAACTGTCGCCCGCCCAGCGGGCGGAGCTGCTGCGGGAGGCCAAGGCCGGCGCCGCCGGGACGGCCAAGCAGCTCAAGCTCGGTCCCAAGGAGAAGCTCGTCGTCAAGGACGTCCTCAAGGATGTCAACGGCAGTGTGCACACCCGCTACGACCGCACCTACGCGGGGCTGCCGGTGCTCGGCGGCGGCCTGGTCGTCCACGAGGCGCCCAACGGAACGCTGCGCAGCGTCACCAAGGCGGTGCGGTCGCTGCTCGACGTGCCGACCACCACCGCGAAGCTCGCGCCGGCCGCCGCGGAGGAGAAGGCGCTGAAGGCGTCGAAGGCGCAGGGCGCGAAGAAGGCGGACGCCCGGGAGCCGCGCAAGGTCATCTGGGTCGCCGACGGCAAGCCGGTACTGGCGTACGAGACGGTCGTCGGCGGCGTCCAGGAGGACGGCACCACGCCCAACGAGCTGCACGTGATCACGAACGCCACGACCGGCGAGAAGCTCCACGAGTACCAGGGTGTCCAGGAGGGCACCGGCAACAGCATGTACAGCGGCCAGGTCACCCTGGGCACCGCCCCCTCGTACACGCTGACCGACACCACCCGCGGCAACCACAAGACCTACAACCTCAACCGCGGCACCTCGGGCACCGGGACGCTGTTCTCCGACCCGGACGACGTGTGGGGTGACGGCACCCCGCAGAACGCCCAGACCGCCGGTGTGGACGCGCACTACGGCGCGGCGCTGACCTGGGACTACTACAAGAACGTGCACGGCCGCAGCGGCATCAGGGGCGACGGTGTCGGCGCGTACAGCCGGGTGCACTACGGCAACAACTACGTCAACGCGTTCTGGCAGGACAGCTGCTTCTGCATGACGTACGGCGACGGCAGCGGCAACGTCAAGCCGCTGACCTCCATCGACGTGGCGGCGCACGAGATGACCCACGGCGTCACCTCGGCCACCGCCAACCTCACCTACAGCGGCGAGCCGGGCGGCCTGAACGAGGGCACCTCGGACATCTTCGCCACCGCCGTCGAGTTCAACGCCAACAACCCCAACGACGTCGGTGACTACCTCATCGGCGAGGAAATCGACATCAACGGCAACGGCACGCCGCTGCGCTACATGGACAAGCCGAGCAAGGACGGCCGGTCCAAGGACTACTGGTACTCCGGCATCGGCGGCGTGGACGTCCACTACTCGTCCGGTGTGGCCAACCACTTCTTCTACCTGCTGGCCGAGGGCAGCGGTCCCAAGGACATCAACGGCGTCCACTACGACAGCCCGACCTACGACAACCTGCCGGTGCCCGGCATCGGCCGGTCCAACGCCGAGAAGATCTGGTTCTCCGCGCTGACCAAGTACATGAGCGCGAACACCAACTACGCGGCGGCCCGTACCGCGACGCTGTCCGCCGCGGCCGAGCTGTTCGGCCAGGGCAGCGCGACGTACAACACGGTCGCCAACACCTGGGCGGCGGTCAACGTCGGCCAGCGCGTGCCGGACACCGGCGTCAGCGTGACCAACCCGGGCAACCAGACCAGCACCGTCGGCCAGCCCGCCAGCCTGCAGATCAAGGCCACCAGCAGCAACGCGGGCGCGCTGAAGTACGCGGCCACCGGGCTGCCGGCCGGGCTGAGCATCAACCAGACCTCCGGGCTGATCTCGGGCACCCCGACCACCGAGGGCACCAGCAACGTGACGGTCACCGTCACCGACTCCGCCAACAAGACCGGCACCACCAGTTTCACCTGGACCGTGAAGCCGGGCAGCGGCGGTGACGTCTTCGAGAACCTCGACGACGTGCAGATCCCGGACGCGGGCAGCGCGGTCAACTCGCCCGTCAAGGTGACCCGGACGGGCAACGCGCCGAGCGCCCTGAAGGTGGACGTGGACATCGTGCACACCTACCGCGGCGACCTGGTGATCGACCTGGTGGCCCCGGACGGCACCGCGTACCGGCTGAAGAACTCCAACGCGGCCGACTCGACGGCGAACGTCAAGGCGTCCTACACCGTCAACGCCTCCTCGGAGGCCGCCGAGGGCACCTGGAACCTGCGGGTCCGGGACGTCTACCAGCAGGACACCGGCTACATCAACAGCTGGAAGCTGACCTTCTGAGCTGACCTTCCGAGGTGACGGCGGGCCGCGCGCGGGCCAACCCCCGCGGCCCACCTGACCGTTCCGGCACCCGCACGACCGGGCGTCGCTCCCACCAGGGGCGACGCCCGTTTCTTTGCGTGCGGCACCGGCATACGAACAGTGATGTTCGCTCTACGGACGATTTCACGCCAACTTCCGGGCCCCCTCCTGACATGCACGCGTTCGAATGGCAGTCTCCCCCGCAAGCACCACCCGCATCGCTTTGCACCCCCACCCTTGGCAAAGTCGAAGGAGCACACGCGTGTCCCCCCACATGTCCCGTAAGGCCCGTACCACCGGAATCTCGCTGGCAGCGGCCGGCGCACTGATAGCAGCGGCCGTCACGGCCGGTACCGCGGGCGCCTCCCCCACAGGCCCCGACACCACCGCCAAGGCCGCGGCGGCCTCGCCGATCCAGCTGACCGCCTCGCACCGCGCCGAACTGCTGCGCGACGCGAGCGCCACCAAGGCCCGGGCGGCGCAGGAACTGGGCCTGAGCGCCCAGGAGAAGCTCGTCGTCAAGGACGTCGTCAAGGACGCCGACGGCACCACCCACACCCGCTACGACCGCACCTTCGCCGGACTGCCCGTCCTCGGCGGCGACCTGATCGTGCACCGGGCCAAGGGCGGTGCGGTCAAGAGCACCACCAAGGCCAACACCGCGAAGATAGCCGTCGCCTCGACCACCCCGAAGATCGCCCCGAAGGCCGCGGCGCAGGCGGCGCAGGGCACCGCGAAGTCCTTCGGCGCGAAGCAGGCCGCCGCCGTGACGCCCAAGAAGGTCGTCTGGGCCGCCTCCGGCAAGCCGGTCCTCGCGTACGACACGGTGGTCGGCGGCTTCCAGAAGGACGGCACGCCCAACCAGCTGCACGTCATCACCGACGCCGACACCGGCAAGAAGATCTTCCAGTACCAGGGCATCGAGAACGGCGCCGGCACCAGCACCTACAGCGGTTCCGTCGAGATCGGCTCGAAGAAGGGCGGCGACGGCTACGAGCTGACCGACGACGGGCGCGGCGGCCACTCGACGTTCAACCTGGGCGGCAGCGAGAGCGGCGAGGGCAAGCTCTTCACCAGCAAGACCGACAAGTGGGGCAACGGCAAGGCCGACGACCCGGCGACCGCCGCCGTCGACGCCGCCTACGGTGCCCAGCTGACCTGGGACTACTACAAGAACGTGCACGGCCGCTCGGGCATCAAGGGCGACGGCAAGGGCGCGACCTCCCGCGTCCACTACGGCCAGAACTACTCCAACGCGTTCTGGGACGACAGCTGCTTCTGCATGACGTACGGCGACGGTGAGGGCAACAAGAAGCCGCTCACCTCGATCGACGTCGCGGCGCACGAGATGACCCACGGCGTCACCTCGGCCACCGCCAACCTCACCTACAGCGGCGAGTCCGGCGGTCTGAACGAGGCCACCTCGGACATCTTCGGCACCGCCGTGGAGTTCTCCGCCAAGAACAAGGAGGACGCCGGCGACTACCTCATCGGCGAGAAGCTCGACATCGCCGGTGACGGCAAGCCGCTGCGCTACATGGACAAGCCCTCCAAGGACGGCCAGTCCCTGGACAGCTGGAGCCCGGACGCCGGCAACGTCGACGTGCACTACTCCTCCGGCATCGCCAACCACTTCTTCTACCTGCTGTCCGAGGGCAGCGGCGCCAAGGAGATCGACGGCGTCAAGTACGACAGCCCGACCGCGGACGGCAAGAAGGTCGAGGGCATCGGCCGGGACAAGGCCGAGAAGATCTGGTTCAAGGCCCTGACCACGTACATGACCTCGAACACCGACTACAAGGGCGCCCGCGAGGCGACCGTCAAGGCGGCCACCGACCTGTACGGCGCGGACGGCGCCGAGGTCAAGGGCGTCGAGGCGGCGTGGACGGGCGTCGCGGTGAAGTAGGGACGGGTACCGCCGGCCCCCTTCCGGGGGCGGAGCGGTGACCCCATGACCGGGCGGTGTCCGGAGGCTCCCAACCTCCCTTCGGACACCGCCCATCCATGTGCCCGACGGCGGCTGCGGCCGGGCGCATGGCTAGGGTGATCCGTATGAGCGATGCGGGGGCGACCGTTCGGGTACTGCTGGCGGACGACGAGGCGATGATCCGGGCCGGGGTGCGCGCCATCCTCACGGCCTCGCCCGGCGTCGAGGTGGTCGCGGAGGCGGCCGACGGGCGCGCAGCGGTGGAACTGGCGCTGCGGCACCGCCCCGACGTGTGCCTGCTGGACATCCGGATGCCGCGGCTGGACGGCCTCGGCGCCGCGGCCGAACTGAACCGGGTGCTGCCGGAGACGGCGGTGGTGATGCTGACGACCTTCTCCGAGGACGCGTACGTGGCCGGCGCCCTGGGCTCCGGCGCCAGCGGCTTCCTGCTGAAGACCGGCGACCCGCGCGAGCTGATCACCGGGGTACGGGCGGCCGCCGAGGGCGGCGCGTACCTCTCACCGTCCGTGGCGCGGCGTGTCATCAGCCAGTTCGGCGGGGTGGCGCTGGGCAAGGCGGCCGCGGCGCGGTCCCGTACCGAGGAGCTGTCCGCCCGTGAGCGCGAGGTGCTGGCCCTGGTGGGTGCGGGGCTGTCGAACGCGGAGATCGCCGGGCGGCTGTTCGTCGTCGAGGGCACGGTCAAGGCGTACGTCAGCGCGATCCTGGCGCGGCTGGGGCTGAAGAACCGGGTGCAGGCGGCGATCCTCGCGTACGAGGCGGGGCTGGTGCGGGACGCGTGAGCCCGCGGCCCCGGAGCCCGACGGCACTTCCCTTACTTTCGTCGGACGCGCCCACCGCCCCTGATCGGCGAAGCTGACGTCATGCTCACTCGCCTGACGCGGCAAGCGCCGCCCGCCGCCGAACGCCCCCGCTGGGCGGCCCGGTTGCTGGACGTCTGTCTCTGGCTGGCGCTGGCCGCACCGCTCACCGCCGCCCTCGACGGGGTGTCCCCGGTACGGACGTGGACGGCGGCGCTCGGCGTCCCGCTGCTCGCGGCGGCGGTGGCGGTGCGCCGGAAGTGGCCGCTCATGGCGCTCGCCGTGCCCGTGGCACTGGGGCTCGCGACGTCCCGGGACCTGTTCACGTTCGAGTACACCGCCGCGCTGGCCGTCCTGGCGTACCTCGCCGGGGTACGGCTCGAACGGGCCCGCGCCGCTCTCTGGTTCTTCGCGGGCGTCGCGGCCGTCAGCCTGCCGCTGAGCGTCGTCCTCGTCCGCAACATGTGGCCCTGGTTCACCGCTGTGCTCACCCTGCTCTTCAACATCGTCCTGCCGTGGCTGCTCGGCCGCTACCGCCGCCAGTACGCGGCCCTGGTGCGTACGGGCTGGCAGCTCGCCGAGCGGCTGGAACACGAACAGCAGGCGGTCGCCGACCGCACCCGGCTGCGCGAACGGGCCCGCATCGCCGGGGACATGCACGACTCGCTCGGCCATGAACTGGCGCTGCTCACCCTGCGGGCCGGGGCGCTGGAGGTCGATCCGCGGCTGGCGCCCGACCAGCGGGCGGCCGTCGGCGAGCTGCGGGCGGCAGCCGGCACGGCCGCCGAACATTTGCGGGACGTCATCGGCGTACTCCGCACCGACGACCGCGCCGAGCCCTCCCGGCTGCCCGCCGCCGACAGCGTCGAGGCCCTGGTCGAACGCGCCCGGTCGGCCGGCCTCGCCGTCTCGCTCCGCCGGGACGGCACGGTGGAGACGGCCGAGGGGGCCATGCCGGTGATGGGCGGGCGCGCGGTGTACCGGGTGGTGCAGGAGGGGCTGACCAACGCCGCCAAGCACGCGCCGGGCGCCCCGGTGGACGTACGGCTGTCCGGCGACGGGCGGCGGCTGGACGTGGCGGTGACCAACGCCGCGCCCCCGCCCGGCCAGACACCGGTGCCGGGCCCGGGACCAGGCGGCAGCGGCCTGGTGGGGCTGGACGAACGGGTCCGGCTCGCGGGCGGTGAGCTGCGGGCCGGGCCCACTCCCGAGGGCGGGTTCGAGGTCGCGGCCCGGCTGCCGACGGCCGGCCGGGCGCCGGTACGCGGCCCCGGCGACCACGCCCGGTGGAGCCGGTCGCAGCGGGAACTGGCGTCCGCCCGTGAGCAGGTGCGGCGGCGGCTGGTGCAGACGGTGACCGTGCCCGCGGCGCTGTTCACCGGGCTGCTGCTGCTCATGGGGATCTTCGCGCTGGTCAGCCCGTCCTGGTCGGTGCTGGACCGCGGGACGTACGACCGGATACGGACCGGCGACGCCCGGGAGGCGGTGGAGTCACGCCTGCCGTTCTTCTCCATGGACGTACCGCCGGACGGCACCCCCGAGCCGCCACCGGGGCACACGTGCCGGTACTACTACATCCGTCCGTACGCGGATGACGTGGCCTACCAGCTGTGCTTCGCGGACGGCCGGCTGGCGTCCAAGGGCGTCGTCCACCGCCGGGACCGTCCGTCGCCCGGGTGAGCGGGCCGCTCCGTCACTTCACCTCAAGGACGATCTTCCCCTGGGTGCGGCCGCTCTCGCCCATCTCGTGTGCCTTCGCGGCCTGCTCCAGCGGGAACGTCGCGGCGATGTGCGCCCGCAGCGCGCCGGACTCGGCGAGGGCGGCGATCTCGCGCATGCCCGCCTGGTCGGCCTCGACGATCAGCAGCGCGAGGCGGACGCCGCGCGCCGCGGCCTTCGCGGCGTCCTCCGGGGCGCTGCGGGCGAGGATCGAGACGACGGTGCCGCCCTCGCGCACCACGTCCAGGGAGCGGGTGAGAGTGTCGCCGCCGATGGTGTCCAGGACGACGTCGACCGGGCCGGCGGCCTCGGCGAAGTCGGTGTCCCGGTAGTCGATCACCTCGTCGGCGCCGAGGGAGCGCAGGAAGTCGTGCTTGGGGGCGCTGGCCGTACCGATCACGTGGGCGCCCTTGGCCTTGGCGATCTGTACGGCGAGGTGGCCGACGCCACCCGCCGCCGCGTGGATCAGGACCCGCTGCCCGGGCCGTACGTCCGCGGTGTCCACCAGCGCCTGGTACGCGGTGAGGGCGGCCAGCGGCAGGGCGCCCGCCTGGCCGTGGTCGAGGGCGGCGGGCTTGGGCACGAAGGCCCGCGCGGGGCCGGTGACGTACTCGGCGTGGGTGCCGACGCCGTACGGGTACGGGACCATGCCGAAGACCTCGTCGCCCGGCTGGTGCAGGGTGACCCCCATACCGACCGCCACGACGACGCCGGACACGTCCCAGCCCAGGACGCGGGGCAGCGTCCTGACGAAGAGGCCGTCCGCGCGGTGCTTCCAGTCGGTGGGGTTGACCCCGGCGGCCCGGACCGCGATCAGGATCTGGCCGACGCCCGGCTCCGGGCGCGGACGTTCGACCTCCTTCAGGACCTCGGGGCCGCCGGTGACGTCCTGGCTGATGGCACGCATGGTGTGTTCGCTCATGCCGTCCAGCATCACCGGGCCCGGCAGACGCGACAATGGCACGATGGCCATCATTCGATAGGATCGTGCCATGCAGCCTCATCGTGTGGTGGTCCTGGCCCTGGACGGCGTCTACCCCTTCGAACTCGGCATCCCGGCCCGGGTGTTCCACGCCGCCGACGGCCGGTACGAGGTCCTGACCTGTTCGGCCGACGGCGGCCCGGTGCGCAGCGGCGCCGACTTCTCGATCACGGTGGAGCACGGCCCCGAGATCCTGCGCACCGCCGACACCGTGGTGATCCCGTCCATCGCCCCGGACCACGTCCCCACCGGGCTGTCCGAGCCGGTACGGGCCGCGCTGGCGGCGATCCGGCCCGGCACGCGCCTGGTGTCCATCTGCACCGGCGCGTACGTGCTGGCCGCCGCCGGGCTGCTGGACGGCCGCCCGGCCACCACCCACTGGCAGCTCAGTGATCACTTCCGCCGCCTGTATCCGCAGGTCAGGCTCACTCCCGATGTGCTCTTCGTCGACGACGGAGACGTCCTCACCTCGTCCGGCGCCGCGTCCGGCATCGACGTCTGCCTGCACATCGTGCGCGCCGACCACGGCGGCGCGGTCGCCAACCACGCGGCCCGCGCCTGCGTCATGCCGCCGTTCCGCGACGGCGGCCAGGCCCAGTACGTCGAGCAGCCGGTGCCCGCGCCGACCGCGACCGGGACCGCGGCCACCCAGCAGTGGGCCCTGGAGCACCTGGACGAACCGCTGACGCTGACCCGGCTGGCCCGGCACGCCGGGATGAGCCTGCGCACCTTCAACCGCCGCTTCCGCGACGAGACCGGCCTGAGCCCCGGCCGGTGGCTCATCCAGCAGCGCCTGCTGCGCGCCCGCCAGCTGCTGGAGACCAGCGACCTGCCGGTGGACCTGGTCGCCGGCCAGGTCGGCTTCGCCGGCGGCGCGTCCCTGCGCCAGCACCTGCACGCCGCGATCGGCGTCTCGCCGCAGGCGTACCGGCGTACGTTCCGGGCACCGCGCGCGGCGGCGGACCAGCCGGCGGTCCGCGCGGGCTGAATCCGCGCGTCGCGCACGGCGGCCGGCTGTACGGGGGCGTGCGGCCGGTCTAGCTTCGGCCCGTACGAAGACGTACACCCGAGAAGGGACACCGCCATGGCATTCGGTTTCGTCGCCTTCCACTACCCGGCCCCCGAGCACGTCGAGGAGTTCGTCGGCCAGTGCCACCAGGTCGCCGAAGCGGCGCGGTCGCAGCCGGGCTTCCTGTCCGTCGGGGTCTGGGTCACGCCGGACGGCGAAGCCGTCGTCACCACCGGCACCTTCGCGTCCGAGGAGACCTTCCGCGCGGCGGCCGAGGTCGCCCGCGAGCTGGGCGCGACGCCCGAGGGGCTGAGCGACCTGGAGGTCCGGCCCCGCCAGGTGCACTACCTGCTGTCCCGCTGACGGGGCCGCCGACCGGAGCGGCCGGGGCATCGCACGGCGTCCGTGCGAAGCCCCGGCCGCGTACGGGCGACGCCGCCCCTCAGCGCATCAGCACCCCTGCCTCCTCCCCCGTCGCCTCCGACGGCACCGCCAGCAGCCCCATCTCGGCGGCGGTGACCAGCAGCCGGTGGGCGGGCAGGACGCGGACCGTGTAGCCGAAGGAGCCGGTGCGGTCGAGGGCGAGCGGGCCTTCGTAGAGCCAGCGGCCCTCCAGGTCGGGGCCGCCGGTCGGTTTGAGCGGCACGGTCGTGGCGTCCGTGATCCGGTCGGACTCGTCCACCCGGCCCGAGACGACCTGGACCTCCACGTCGTCCGGGGCGAGGTCGCCGAGGGCGACGCGGACCCGCAGCGCCAGGGTGGCGCCCAGTTCGGCGCTGCCGTTGGGCGGGGCGCCCGGTACTCCGGCGGGCTCCGCGCGGTCCATCACCAGGGCCCCGGTCTCCACGTGGTCCACCGCGACCTGCGGCCACGCGGCCCGTACCCGGGTCTTCCAGGCGGCCAGTTCGGTCGCGGCCTGCGGGGTCAGGGAGCGCTGGGAGCGGGCGGCGGGCGCGTACAGCCGCTCCACGTACTCGCGCACCATGCGGCCCGCCAGCACCTTCGGCCCCAGGTTGACCAGGGTCTGCCGGACCATCTCGACCCAGCGCTGCGGGACGCCGGCCTCGTCGCGGTCGTAGAAGCGCGGCGCGACCCGCTGCTCCAGCAGCTCGTACAGGGCGTTGGCCTCCAGCTCGTCGCGCCGGTTCTCGTCGGTGGCATGGCCGTCGGCCGTCGGGATGGACCAGCCGAAGTCCGGCTCGTACCACTCGTCCCACCAGCCGTCCAGGACGGAGAGGTTCAGACAGCCGTTGAGCGCCGCCTTCATGCCGGAGGTGCCGCACGCCTCCAGCGGGCGCAGCGGGTTGTTGAGCCAGACGTCGCAGCCGGGGTAGAGCTTCTGCGCCATGGCCATGCCGTAGTCGGGCAGGAAGACCAGCCGCTGCCGTACGCGCGGGTCGTCGGCGAAGCGGACCAGTTCCTGTACGAGGCGCTTGCCGCCGTCGTCGGCCGGGTGGGCCTTGCCCGCCACCACGATCTGGATCGGCCGCTCGTGGTGCAGCAGCAGGTCCATCAGGCGGTCGCGGTCGCGCAGCATCAGGGTGAGCCGCTTGTAGGAGGGCACCCGGCGGGCGAACCCGATGGTGAGTACGTCCGGGTCCAGCACGCCGTCGATCCAGCCCAGTTCGGCGGCTCCGGCGCCGCGCTGCCGCCAGGAGACGTGCAGCCGCCGCCGCACCTCCTCGACGAGCTGTTCGCGCAGCACCCGCCGCAGGTCCCAGACGTCCGCGTCCGGGATGTCGGCCACCGCCGACCAGCGCCGGGAGTCGCCGACGGACAGCGCGTCCTCGGTCCGGCCGGCGCCGATCTGGCGGGCGCCCAGCCGGAAGACCTCGGGCGCCACCCAGGTGGGCGCGTGCACCCCGTTGGTGACCGACGTGATCGGTACGTCCTCCGGGTCGAAGCCCGGCCACAGCCCGGCGAACATCTCCCGGCTGACGCGGCCGTGCAGGGTGGAGACGCCGTTGGCGCGCTGGGCGAGCCGCAGGCCCATCACCGCCATGTTGAAGCAGTTCGGCTCGCCGCCGGGGTAGGTCTCCAGGCCGAGCGCGAGGATGCGTTCGACGTCGATGCCGGGCAGTTCCGCCGCCTCGCCGAAGTGCCGGGCGACCAGTTCGCGGTCGAAGCGGTCGATGCCCGCGGGGACGGGCGTGTGGGTGGTGAAGACCGTACCGGCGCGTACGGTCTCCAGGGCACCGTCGAAATCCAGCCCGACCGGCCCGCCCGCCTCACCGGGGCCGCCCTCACGGCCGGCGTCCGCCAGCTCGCGGATGCGTTCCAGGCCGAGGAAGCCCGCGTGTCCCTCGTTCGTGTGGAACACCTCGGGCGCGGCGTGGCCGGTGAGCCGGCAGTACGTCCGTACGGCCCGCACCCCGCCGATTCCCAGCAGCATCTCCTGCAACAGGCGGTGCTCGCTGCCCCCGCCGTACAGCCGGTCGGTCACGTCCCGCTCGCCCGGCCCGTTCTCCTCCACGTCGGAGTCCAGGAGCAGCAGCGGCACCCGCCCGACCCGCGCCACCCAGACGACCGACCGCAGCTGCCGCCCGCCGGGCAGCGCGAGGGCGACCTGGGCGGGCGTCCCGTCGGCCTCCCGCAGCAGGTCCAGCGGCAGTTCGTTGGGGTCGAGCACCGGATAGTGCTCCTGCTGCCAGCCCTCGCGGGAGAGCGACTGGCGGAAGTAGCCGTGCCGGTAGAGCAGGCCCACCCCGATGAGCGGCACGCCGAGGTCGCTGGCCGCCTTGAGGTGGTCGCCGGCGAGGATGCCGAGGCCGCCCGAGTACTGCGGCAGCGCGGCGGTGATGCCGAACTCCGGCGAGAAGTAGGCGACGGCCTCGGGCAGCCGGCCGTCCCGGCCGCCCAGCTGGGCGCTCTGGTACCAGCGCTGTCCGGAGAGGTAGTCCTGCAGGTCGTCGGCGGCCGCGCCGAGCCGGCGCAGGAATCTGCGGTCCCCGGCCAGCTCCGCGAGCCGCTCGGCGGAGACGGTGCTCAGCAGCCGTACGGGGTCCAGTCCCGCCCGGCGCCGGCCGGCGGGGGCTATGGCGTGGAACAGTTCGCGGGTCTCGGGGTGCCAGGACCAGCGCAGATTGCGCGCCAGGTCGCTGAGGGGTCGCAGGGGCTCCGGGAGGACGGGGCGCACGGTGAACCGACGAATGGCCTTCACGGTACGACGGTAGCGGCGCACTGCCGCCCGATTCGCCCGGTAGCCCGGAATCCGGTCGGATCCGGACGCCAACTGCCATGATCGGCACGCCTCTTGGGCCGTCACCCGTTCGGCCGAGCGGTCACCTGAAGGGCGTCTTCCGGCCACGCCCGGGTGCGGCGCGCCGCACCCGGGCGGCGGGATCCGGCCCGCCTCTTCCCCGCTTCCCGGGCGCCCCTGGCCGTCTCTTGACGCCCCTTGCCGCCCCTTGCCGTCTCCCGCTGCCGATATGGCCGGTTCCGCATCCTCGTGCACTCTTGTTCGAGGCCGCGCCGCGCGGAAGGCTGCCGTAGGGCGCCGCCGGGCCGGGTGTGTACGGCGGTCACGGCCGGGGCGGGTGGCACCCTCGACCGGTGGGCGGCCTTCTCCAGCCGGGGCACGCAACTCGGCCTGTTCGCACCGGGTGTGGACATCATGACGGCGTGGAACCCGGGAGACACTGCGGAGCGGGCCCGGCTGGTGAGTACAGCACGGCACAGCCCCGTAAGACCCCGTAGGACCCCGTAAGGCGCTGTAGGACCCCGTAAGGCGCTGTAGCACCTACGGGTGGGGCGGCAGCCGTGCGCCCGGGGGCGTGCGCGCCACCACGCGCACGCGTCCGGAGCCCCGGTCATATTCCGTTCCGCGGTTACGTGCCGGTAGTGCGCGGACGGCCGGATTGCCCGCCCGCGCGCCACGGGAAGGCTTGTGCGGTACCGCTCTTGCGCCCCGGCGCGCCGCACGGCTTCCCGCACCGCCCCCCATCCGCCAACCGAGTGAAAGCGGACAGGAGAGCCCATGCCCGCAGCCCGTCCATCCGTCACAAAAACGATAGAAAGGACAGAATCCGGTAGTACCTCCCAAACTCCAGGTGACCCCATGATCGGCCGCATCCCCGTGCTGGACCTCCACCCGCTGATCGACTGCGGCCGTCGCCCGGCGAAAGCGGTGGTCGGCGAGACCTTCACGATCTCGGCCACCGTCTTCCGCGAGGGCCATGACGCGGTCGCCGCCAACGTCGTGCTGCGCGATCCCCTGGGCCGCCCCGGCCCCTGGACGCCGATGCGCGAACTGGCGCCCGGCACGGACCGCTGGGGCGCCGAGGTCACCCCGGACGTGGAGGGCCGGTGGACGTACGGCGTCGAGGGCTGGTCCGACCCGGTCGCCACCTGGCGCCACCACGCCGGCATCAAGATCCCGGCCGGTATCGACACCGAACTGGTGCTCGCCGAGGGCGCCGCGCTGCACGAACGCGCCGCCGAGGGGGTGCCCAAGAGAGACGGCCGGGAAGCGGTGCTGGCCGCGGCGGACGCCCTGCGCGACCCGCAGTTGCCCGCCGCCACCCGGCTCGCCGCCGCGCTCGTCCCCGAGGTCACCGCCGCGCTCGCCCGCCACCCGCTGCGCGAACTGGTCACCGCCTCGCGGACGGTGCCGCTGCTGGTCGAGCGCCGCCGGGCCCTGTTCGGTTCGTGGTACGAGCTGTTCCCGCGCTCGGAGGGCGCGGTGGTACGCAAGGGCGCGGCACCGGTGAGCGGCACGTTCCGGACGGCCGCCGAACGGCTGCCGGCGGTCGCGGCCATGGGGTTCGACGTGGTCTACCTGCCGCCCGTGCACCCCATCGGCACCTCCTACCGCAAGGGCCCCAACAACGCGCTCTCCGCCGCCCCGCACGACGTGGGTTCACCGTGGGCCATCGGCTCGCCCGAGGGCGGGCACGACGCCCTGCACCCGGACCTCGGCACCTTCGAGGACTTCGCGCACTTCGTCCGCACGGCGCGCGATCTGCGCATGGAGGTGGCGCTGGACTTCGCCCTCCAGTGCTCGCCGGACCACCCCTGGGTCACCGAGCACCCCGAGTGGTTCCACCACCGGGCGGACGGCTCCGTCGCCTACGCCGAGAACCCGCCGAAGAAGTACCAGGACATCTACCCGCTGGCGTTCGACGCGGACCTGAACGGCCTGGTGCGGGAGACGGAGCGGCTGCTGCGCTTCTGGATGGAGCGCGGGGTGCGCATCTTCCGGGTCGACAATCCGCACACCAAGCCGGTGCTCTTCTGGGAGAAGGTCATCGCGGACGTCAACCGTACGGATCCGGACGTCGTCTTCCTGGCCGAGGCGTTCACCCGGCCGGCCATGATGCGCACCCTGGCGCAGATCGGGTTCCAGCAGTCGTACACCTATTTCACCTGGCGCAACGACAAGCGCGAGCTCACCGAGTACCTCACCGAACTGTCGCGGGAATCGTCCTCGTACATGCGGCCGAATTTCTTCGTCAATACGCCGGACATCCTCCACGCCTATCTGCAACACGGCGGCCGGCCCGCGTTCGAGGTGCGTGCGGTACTGGCCGCCACCCTCTCCCCGACGTGGGGTGTCTACGCCGGATTCGAGCTGTGCGAGTCGACACCGGTACGAAGTGGCAGCGAGGAGTACCTGGATTCGGAGAAGTACCAACTCAGGCCCCGGGACTGGGAGACAGCGGCGCGCGAGGGACGTACGATCGCACCTCTCATCACCACTCTGAACCGCCTGCGACGCCGCCACCCGGCCTTCCAACAGCTGCGTGACCTCCATTTCCATCACGTCGACGACGACGCCGTGCTCGCCTATTCCAAACGGGCCGGGAACGGCGCCGGGGCCGACACCGTGCTCACCGTCGTCAACCTCGACCCGCACCACACCCACGAGGCGACGGTGTCGTTGGACATGCCGGAACTCGGCCTCGATTGGCACGATTCCGTCCCGGTGCGCGACGAGCTCACCGGCGAGACCTACCACTGGGGCAGGGACAACTATGTGCGCCTCGACCCGGGCCGCTCACCGGCGCCCGCGCACGTGTTCTCGCTGCGACCGTCCTCACCGATCGGAGGGTCACCCAATTGATCGTCAACGAGCCCGTCCCCGACACGTTCGAGGACACGCCGGCCAAGGACCGCGATCCCGACTGGTTCAAACGGGCCGTCTTCTACGAGGTCCTGGTGCGTTCCTTCCAGGACAGCAACGGTGACGGTGTCGGCGACCTCAAGGGCATCACGGCCAAGCTGGACTATCTCCAGTGGCTGGGCGTGGACTGCCTGTGGCTCCCGCCGTTCTTCAAGTCCCCGCTGCGGGACGGCGGTTACGACGTCTCGGACTACACGGCCGTGCTCCCGGAATTCGGCGACCTGGCCGACTTCGTGGAGTTCGTGGACGCCGCGCACCAGCGCGGGATGCGGGTGATCATCGACTTCGTCATGAACCACACCAGCGACCAGCACCCGTGGTTCCAGGAGTCCCGCAGCGACCCGGACGGCCCGTACGGCGATTACTACGTCTGGGCCGACGACGACAAGCAGTACCAGGACGCGCGCATCATCTTCGTCGACACCGAGGCGTCCAACTGGACCTTCGACCCGGTGCGCAAGCAGTACTTCTGGCACCGCTTCTTCTCCCACCAGCCGGACCTGAACTACGAGAACCCGGCCGTGCAGGAGGAGATGCTGTCCGCCCTGCGCTTCTGGCTCGACCTGGGCATCGACGGGTTCCGGCTGGACGCGGTCCCGTACCTGTACGCCGAGGAGGGCACCAACTGCGAGAACCTGCCCGCCTCGCACACCTTCCTCAAGCACGTACGGACGGAGATCGACGCGCATTACCCCGACACCGTGCTGCTGGCCGAGGCCAACCAGTGGCCGGAGGACGTGGTCGACTATTTCGGCGACTACTCCAAGGGCGGGGACGAATGCCACATGGCGTTCCATTTCCCGGTCATGCCGCGCATCTTCATGGCGGTCCGCCGGGAATCGCGCTACCCGGTCTCGGAAATCCTGGCCAAGACCCCGGAGATTCCGGCCAACTGCCAGTGGGGCATCTTCCTGCGCAACCACGACGAGCTGACGCTCGAAATGGTCACGGACGAAGAGCGTGACTATATGTACGCGGAATATGCCAAGGACCCGCGCATGCGGGCCAATATCGGCATCCGCCGCCGACTGGCCCCGCTGCTCGACAACGACCGCAACCAGATCGAGCTGTTCACCGCCCTGCTGCTGTCCCTGCCGGGCTCGCCGATCCTGTATTACGGCGACGAGATCGGCATGGGCGACAACATCTGGCTCGGCGACCGGGACGCGGTCCGCACACCGATGCAGTGGACGCCCGACCGGAACGCCGGTTTCTCCTCCTGCGACCCCGGCCGGCTCTCCCTGCCGACCATCATGGACCCGGTCTACGGCTACCAGGTCACCAACGTCGAGGCGTCGATGTCCTCGCCGTCGTCGCTGCTCCACTGGACCCGGCGCATGATCGAGATCCGGAAGCAGAACCCGGCCTTCGGCCTCGGCACCTACACCGAACTCCCCTCGTCCAACCCCGCGGTGCTGGCCTTCCTGCGCGAATACCAGGACGACCTGGTGCTGTGCGTGCACAATTTCTCGCGTTTCGCGCAGCCCACCGAGCTGGATCTGCGCACATTCAACGGGCGGCATCCGGTCGAGCTGATCGGCGGCGTCCGTTTCCCGGCCATCGGCGAATGGCCCTATCTGCTGACCCTGGCGGGTCACGGGTTCTATTGGTTCCGGCTCCGGAGGGGGGCGGCCTAGGGACCGTACCGGCGCACGTGCAGGGCGGCGGAAAACCGCCGCCCGTATCCGCCCGCGGTACGGGTACGGGCGTTTTCCGACCGCCCCCACGGGCAGTCTCCCTACTACCGCACGGGCCGGGTGAGCCAGCGCCGAAACCCCGGTGTCAGGGGTAATCCCCACGGACGCCGCTGCCGTACGGACGATCCTCACCCGACACGTCCCGCACCGCCGCACAGTCAAGGCCGCATTCCGGGACACTCTGCCCTATCTGTCGTGTGCCCGGGGAAAGGACGCGACGCCATGTCGGAGACCGCCTCGACCCGTGCCATCCGCAGTTCGCATGACCGCCTCTCGACCACCGCGCCCGCGCTGTTGTCCTCACTCGTCCCCCTGCTGAGCGAATGGCTGCCGCGGCAGCGGTGGTTCGCCGGCAAAGGGCGGCCGATCACGGGCTTCCAGCTGGTGTCGGCGACCGAGTTGCTGCCGTGCGCGGCGGGTGGCGCCACGCCGGGGCTGCTGCATCTGCTCGTACGGGCGCAGCAGTCGGCGACTCCCCCCGGGGCCCCGCACCCGGCTCCACCGGGGAGCCCGGCCGACCAGGCCGCCGCGCCGGCCGGGGGCCCGGCGGGCGGGGACTGCTACCAGCTGCTGCTCGGCGTGCACAGCGCCCTGCCGCCGCAGCTCGCCCCCGCCGTGATCGGCCGCCCCGCGGGCGGCCCGCTGCACGGGCGCACGGTCTACGACGCCCTGCTGGACAACCGGCTGTGCGCCCTCCTGCTGGAGCGGCTGCGGGTGCCGGGGCGGCTCGGCGGACTGCGGTTCTGCCGGGTGGCCGACAGCACCATCTCCTCCGGGATGCCCGCCCGGCCGGTCACCGCGGAGCAGACCAACTCCTCCGTCGTCTACGGGGATTCGTACATCCTCAAGGTGTTCCGGCGCACCGCCCCCGGCCTCAACCCGGACCTGGAACTGCCACTGGCGCTGGCCCGCGCCAAGTGCGGGCGGGTCCCGGCGCCCGCGGCGTGGTTCGAGACCGACCCGGAGGCGGGCGAGGGCGAGCCGGTGACGCTGGGCGTGCTCCAGCCCTATCTGAGCGGCTCCGCCGACGGCTGGCAGCTGGCCCTGAACGCGCTCGCCGTGCAGGCCGACTTCACCAGCTCCGCGCGGGCCCTCGGGCACGCCACCGCCGAGGTGCACACCGCGCTGGCCGAGACGCTGCCCACCACCGAGCTGCGCCGGCCGCAACTCGACGCGGTCGCCGCCCAGATGAACGAGCGGCTGGTGGCCACCGCGCGCGTGGTGCCCGCGCTGCGGCCGTACTGCGCGCGGCTGCGCACCGCCTTCGACGACCTCGCGGCACTCGGACACGACGGCCGCGCCTGGTCCGCCCAGCGCATCCACGGCGACCTGCACCTGGGCCAGACGCTGCGGACCGCCGACGAGGGCCGCTGGTCGCTGATCGACTTCGAGGGCGAGCCGTCCCGGCCGCTGGCCGAGCGACGGCGGCCGCAGCCCGCGGTGCGCGACGTGGCGGCCATGCTGCGCTCGTTCGACTACGCGGCCCGCAGCGGCCCTTCGGGCGGCGATCCGTGGTCGCTGGAGTGGGCCCGGCGCACCCGGGCCGCCTACTGCCTCGGGTACGCGGAGGCCGGCGGGCTCGACCCGCGCTCGGCGCCCGAGCTGATGCGGGCGTACGAGACGGACAAGGCCGTCTACGAAGTGCTCTACGAGGCCCGGCACCGGCCGAACTGGCTGCCCGTACCGATGGCCGCGGTACGGCGGCTGGCCAGGACGCACGCGTCCCGGGACGCGGCCGGCGCGGACCCCGGCGCCGGCCCGGACCTGGACGGCTCCGATGGGCGCGCATGAAACCGCGGGAGCGGGCCACCCGGAGCGGTACGGAGCACCGGCACCGGCGTGCACGGCCCCGGCCCGTCCGGCGGGCGCGCGCCCGGTGCGCACCAGACCCCCGCAATCCAGACAACCCTGATCGCTGACATCTGGCCGAGGAGGCTCCTCTCGTGACCGCCCGTTCGTCGTCCCGCCGCCCATCGCAAGAACCCGCGCCCGCCCGTGGCACGGCCGTCCGGGGCACCTCCCCGGAGGCGTCCGCCGGCCGGTCCGGTGTCCCGGCGACCTTCCTGCCGGGGCGTGATGAGCCTGCCGGGCCCGGCGGGGCCGCCTCGCCCTCCGCTCCCTCCGCGCCCGACGCCACCGCCGCCGACACCGGCACCGGCACCGAAGCCCCGGCGTCCGCCGAGCGGCCGCCGCATCAGCGGGACCACGGCGAGCCCCTGCCGGAGCGGCCCGACGGTTCCCGCCCGGACCGTGCGCGGTCCGACCGCACCCGTCCTGCCGGTACGCAGCCCAGCAGTACGCGGCCCAGCAGTACGCGGCCCGCCGGTACGCCGGCCGACGGCGCGCCGCCCGGCCTCGCGCCGGAGCCCAGCGGCGGCAGCCACGGTGTGCGGCCCGCGCCGCCGCTCGGCGACGACGACCGCGACCGGCTGCTGGCCGGCGCGCACCACGACCCGCACGGGCTGCTCGGCGCCCACCCGGCGCGCGGCGGGGTGCTCTTCCGCGTGCTGCGCCCGTACGCGAAGGCCGTCACCGTCCTCGCCAAGGGCCTGCGGGCCGATCTGCACGACGAGGGCGACGGGCTGTTCGGCGGGGTGCTGCCGCTGTCCGCGGTCCCCGAGTACGAGCTGCTGGTCTCGTACGAGGACAACGACGTGACCGTGCACGACCCGTACCGCTTCCTGCCCGCCGTCGGCGAACTGGACCTGCACCTGTTCGGCGAGGGCCGCCACGAGGAGCTGTGGCAGGCGATGGGCGCGATGCCCATGGTGCACCAGGAGGTGACCGGTACCCGCTTCACCGTCTGGGCGCCGAACGCCCGGGGCGTGCGCGTCGTCGGCAACTTCAACTACTGGGACGGCACCGGCTTCCCGATGCGCTCGCTCGGCTCGTCCGGTGTCTGGGAGCTGTTCCTGCCGGGGCTGGGCGAGGGCGAGCTGTACAAGTTCGAGATCACCCGGCCGGACGGCTCGAAGACGCTGCGCGCCGACCCGATGGCCCGCCGTACGGAGTGCCCGCCCGCCAACGCCTCCGTCGTGCACACCTCGCACCACCGGTGGCAGGACGCGGCGTGGCTGGAGCGGCGGGCCGAGCGCCCGGTGCACGCGGCGCCGTTCTCCGTCTACGAGGTGCACCTGGCGTCCTGGCGCCCCGGGCTCACGTACCGGCAGCTCGCCCAGCAGCTGCCCGCCTACGTCAAGGACCTGGGCTTCACGCACGTCGAGCTGATGCCGGTCGCCGAGCACCCCTTCGGCGGGTCCTGGGGCTACCAGGTCACCGGCTTCTACGCGCCGACCGCCCGGATGGGCACCCCCGACGACTTCAAGTACCTCGTCGACGCGCTGCACCGGGCCGGGATCGGGGTGCTGATGGACTGGGTGCCGGCCCACTTCCCGCGCGACGCGTGGGCGCTGGCGGAGTTCGACGGGCGGCCGCTGTACGAGCACGAGGACCCGGCGCGGGCCGCGCACCCCGACTGGGGCACGCTGGAGTTCGACTACGGCCGCGCCGAGGTGCGCAACTTCCTGGTCGCCAACGCGGTGTACTGGTGCGAGGAGTTCCACATCGACGGGCTGCGGGTGGACGCCGTCGCCTCGATGCTCTACCTCGACTACTCCCGGGAGAGCGGCGAGTGGACGCCCAACGTGCACGGCGGGCGGGAGAACCTGGACGCGGTGGCCTTCCTCCAGGAGATGAACGCCACCGTCTACCGGCGCTGCCCCGGCGTCGTCACCGTCGCCGAGGAGTCCACCGCCTGGGACGGCGTCACCCGTGCCACCCATCACGTGGGGCCCGGCGGCTTCGGCGGGCTGGGCTTCGGGCTGAAGTGGAACATGGGCTGGATGCACGACTCGCTGGGCTACGTCGGCAAGGAGCCGGTGCACCGCAAGTACCACCACAACGAGATGACGTTCTCGATGGTGTACGCGTACTCGGAGAACTACGTCCTGCCGATCTCGCACGACGAGGTGGTGCACGGCAAGCGCTCGCTGGTCTCCAAGATGCCCGGCGACTGGTGGCAGCAGCGGGCCACCCAGCGGGCGTACCTCGGGTACATGTGGGGCCACCCGGGCAAGCAGCTGCTGTTCATGGGGCAGGAGTTCGCGCAGGGGGCCGAGTGGGCGGAGGGCCACGGCCCCGACTGGTGGCTGCTGGACCCGTCGTACTCCGCCGAGCCCGACCACCGGGGCGTACGCGACCTGGTCCGCGACCTGAACCGCCACTACACGGACACGCCCGCGCTGTGGGAGCAGGACACCGTGCCGGAGGGCTTCTCCTGGATCGTCGGCGACGCCGGCGAGGACAATGTCTTCGCCTTCCTGCGCTACGGCACGGACGGCACCCCGCTGCTGGCGGTCTCCAACTTCTCGCCGGTCGTGCGGCACGCGTATCCGCTCGGGGTGCCGGCCGACGTGGCGGCGTGGCAGGAGGTCCTGAACACGGACGAGGTGCGGTACGGCGGCAGCGGGGTGGGCAACCCCGACCCGCTGAAGCCCGACGCGTCCGTGCCGTGGCACGGGCGGCCGGCGTCGATCACCCCGGTGCTGCCGCCGCTGGCGACGCTCTGGCTGCGGCCGGTGTGAGGGCTCTTCGCGGGCCGGGGCGGTGCCCCGGCCCGCGCCCCGGCTCACGGCCGCCCATGGCCCGACGGTGGGCCCCGCAACGCCTTACGGGACATCCCGCCCGCTCGTACGCCTGGTCCGGCAGCCGGTTCGCCGCCTCGTCGCAGGCGCGCGGGCGGGCTTCGTCCCGAGGTGCCGGCGCGGAGTGTTCTCCGAGGAGGCCCTGACGCGCCGCGAAGAGATCATGCGCCGCTCACGGACGCGGGACCGGTCCGCATCCCCGGTCAGCTCCTCTGCCATCTGCCTGGTCACCTCCCTGCTCACCTCCCCGGTCCGCGTCCCCGGTCAGCTCGGCGCGCAGGCGGGCCAGGTGCGCCAGCCACTCCTGGCCGCCGTCCGACTCGTCCCACAGCTCGGCCAGCTCGGAGTCCGGCGCGAGCACCCGGTCCAGGGCGTGCAGCGCGAGCACGGCGAGCTGGGGCGGAGGTACGGGGACCGTCAGGTCCGGGGCGTACGCGGCAGCGGCCGGGCACGCGCTCCGGGAGCGGGCGGCGGCTGTCAGGGCCGCGGCGGCCACGGCCATCTGGCCTTCCGGGGCTTCGAGATAGTCCCGTTCGGCGGCGGCGGTGGACAGCACGCCGCGCAGGGCGCCGAGCCGCCGCTCCTCCGGCATGGCGGCCAGATCGTCCAGCAGGTCCGCCGCCCCGTCATTTTCGAACAGCCCCATGCCCCACGTCCCCATCAGCCTTCGCCCCTCGCTCGTCACCACCCGCACGCCCGAA
The DNA here is from genome assembly GCF_022271435.1 of Streptomyces monomycini. Lineage (GTDB taxonomy): Bacteria > Actinomycetota > Actinomycetes > Streptomycetales > Streptomycetaceae > Streptomyces > Streptomyces monomycini. The sequence continues at coordinate 304,856 of NZ_JAFIQY010000002.1, forward strand.
CCACCACCGGGCCGATCGCATCGTGGCATCTGCCACTGACAATCGGCCCGGTGGTGCGGTGCGGAGCCGCGCGGGCGCGGCTCAGTCGCGCGTGGAGGCGGCGCCGCTGCCCGTCGCGACCGGCTCGCGGGCGGTCTCCGGAGCGGCCTCCGGACCGGCGCCCGGCTGCTGCGTACGGCGGCGCCGCGGCAGCAGTACGGCGACCAGCACCGTGCCCACGCCGAGCACGACCGCGCCGACCAGGCTGGTGTGCGCCACCGCGTCGGAGAACGCCCCGCGCACCGCGTCCGCGACCGCCTGGGCCTGCTGGAGGCCGAGTGCCTGGGCCTTCTCCGGGCCCGTCTTGGGCGCGGCGCCCTGGGCGACCTGCTTGCCGACCTCCTTGGCGACCGCCAGTCCGGCGCCCACCGAGTCCTGCGCGGTGGACAGGACGCCGCCGGGCAGCTTCGGGCCGCCGTGCGCCGCCGCGGACGCCGCCGCGTCGGACAGCTTGGAGGAGTAGGCACTCGCCAGGACGGAGCCCAGGACGGCGATGCCGAGCGAGCCGCCCAGTTCGATGGAGGTGTCGTTGACCGCGCCGCCGACGCCGAGCTGGTCCTCGGGGAAGGCGCCCATGATGGCGTCCGTGCACGGCGACAGGGACAGGCCGATGGCCAGGCCCAGCACGATGAGCGGGGCGAGGAAGTCACCGTACGAGGAACCGGCGTCCACCCGGGTGAGCAGAGCGAGGGCGACCGTGCCGCCCACCATGCCGGCGGTCACCGTGACCTTCATGCCCAGCCGCGGCGTCAGGAAGCCGGTCAGCGCGGCGCCCACGAAGACCGCGCCGGCCAGCGGCAGCATCCGGATGCCGGTGTCCAGCGGGGAGTAGCCCAGGACGAACTGGAGGTGCTGGGTGAGGTAGTAGAACGCGCCGAAGACCGCGAGGAAGAAGAGGGCGACGGCGAGGTTGGCGCCGGCGAAGCCGCGGTGGGCGAAGCGGCGCACGTCCAGGACCGGGCGCGGGTGGCGCAGTTCCCAGACGACGAACAGGACCAGGCCGGCACCGGCGGCGACCGCGGCGCCGACGGCGCGGGCGTCCCAGCCGAAGTGCGGGCCCTGGATGAGCATGTAGATCAGCGAGCCGACCCAGACCACGGACAGCAGGCCGCCGACGTAGTCGAGGCGGTCGCTGTGGCCCGCCTTGGACGCGGGGACGACCAGCAGCGCGCCGATGATGCCGAGCGCGGCGACCGGCACGTTGATCAGGAAGGACGAGGACCAGCCGTGGTCCTCCAGCAGCGCGCCGGCGACGAGCGGGCCGACGGCGATGGCGAGTCCGGCGGTCGCGGTCCAGATGGTGATGGCGAGCGCGCGTTCGCGGCGCGGGAAGGTGGCGGCCAGCAGGGACAGCGTGGCCGGCATGATCATGGCCGCGCCCACGCCCATCACGGCTCGGGCCGCGATGACGCCGCCGGAGCTGTCCACCAGGGCGCCCGCGACCGAGCCGCCCGCGAAGACCAGCAGGCCGAGGACGAGGGCCCCGCGGCGGCTGTACTTGTCGCCGACGGCGCCGAGCATCAGCATCAGCGCGGCGTACGGGACGGTGTAGGCGTCGATGACCCACTGCAGGTCGGAGCTGCTCAGGCCCAGGTCGGCGGTCATGTCGGGAGCCGCGACGGTCAGCGAGGTGTTCGCCATCACGATGATCAGCAGGCTCAGGCACAGCACGCCCAGTGCCCACCAGCGCTTCGTATAGGGCCGGTCCGTGTCCTGGACCGGCCGGGTCTCCGTAGGAGCCACCCGATTCACCCCTGTCTCTCCCCATGCTCGTGGTGGCGCGCGTCCGCGCGCACGATCTTGCACATGGCTGTGCAATTACACAGCCGTGTGCAATTTACGTCGCTGCACAGCGATGTGCAAAATGAGAGGAGAGCGGGACCGTGACCGCACGCGTCCGCCGACCGAGGAGCCGCAGCCCCATGACCGCACTCACCAGCCGGGCCCACGCCAACCGCCGCCGGATCATGGACATCGCGCTGGCCGAACTGCTGCGGCACCCGGACGCGACCATGGACCAGATCGCCCGCGCCGCCGGGGTGGTGCGGCGCACCGTCTACGGGCACTTCCCGTCCCGGGAGGCGCTGATCACCGCCCTGACGGACGCCGCCGTCGAGGACGTGACGACCGCCTTCGCCGACGGCGCGGCCGACCCGTCCGAGCCCGCCGACGTGGCCCTGGCCCGGGCCACCCTCGCCACCTGGGCGTGCGCCGACCGCTACCGGCTGCTGGTCTCGCTCGCCCAGTCCAGCGTCACGGACGCGGGCATCCGGGCCCGCCTGGAACCCGTACGCAGCCGGGCGACGACCATCCTGAACCGCGGCCTGGAGGCGGGCCTGTTCCGGTCACCGCTCACCCCGCGCGCGCTCGCGCACGTCCACGAGCACGCGCTGTTCGGGCTGATGCAGGCGGTCAACGACGGCGATCTGGACGCGGCCGTGGCCGGCCCCGCGGCGGCGGAGACGGTGCTGGCCGCGTCGGGCGTACCGGCGGAGCGGGCGGCGGAGGCGGTGCGGACGGCGGAGGAGTCGCGGAGGGCCCAGGCGCCCGCCGGGGCGGCAGCGGCGGGCTGACCCCAGGGCACCCGGGCGGCAGGGCGGCAGCGCAGCCGGGCGGCCGGAAACGCGGAAGGGCCCCGGCGGGCGTACCCGCCGAGGCCTCGGTTCCCGGTCCTCAGACCTTCACCGGCTCCTTCGACCCGCCGGAGCGCTGCTCCGGTGCGGCCGCCGCCGTCCCGTCGTCCGCGCCGTGCCCGTCCGGGCTCAGCGTCCGCTCGTCGAAGGGCAGCCTGCCGCCGAGCACCTCGTCCACCCGGGACTTGTCGATCTCCTTGGTCCAGGTGCCGACGAGGACGGTGGCCACCGCGTTGCCCGCGAAGTTGGTCAGCGCCCGCGCCTCGCTCATGAAGCGGTCGATGCCGACGATCAGGCCGACGCCGTCGACCAGTTCCGGGCGGTGCGACTGGAGGCCGCCGGCCAGGGTCGCCAGTCCGGCGCCCGTGACGCCCGCCGCGCCCTTGGACGCGATGATCATGAAGACGAGCAGCGAGACCTGCTGGCCGATGGAGAGCGGGCTGCCCATCGCCTCGGCGATGAACAGCGAGGACATCGTCAGGTAGATGGCCGTGCCGTCCAGGTTGAAGCTGTAACCGGTCGGCACGGTGATGCCGACGACCGGCTTGCTGACGCCCAGGTGCTCCATCTTCGCGATCAGCCGCGGCAGCGCGGACTCGGAGGAGGAGGTGGACAGGATCAGCAGGAACTCCCGGCCCAGGTACTTCAGGAGGGCGAAGATGTTCACCCCGGCGATCAGGCGCAGCAGCGTACCGAGTACGACGATCACGAACAGCAGGCAGGTCACGTAGAAGCCGACCATGATGACGGCGAGCGACTTCAGCGCGTCCACGCCGGTCGCGCCGACCACCGCGGCCATCGCGCCGAACGCGCCCACCGGCGCGGCCCACATGATCATGGACAGCACGCGGAAGACCAGCCGCTGGAGGTGCCCGATGCCGCGCAGCACGGGCTCGCCGGAGGCGCCCATCGCCTGGAGGCCGAAGCCGACGAGCAGCGCCACCAGGAGGGTCTGGAGCACCTCGCCGTGGGTCAGCGCGGAGACCAGGGTGTCCGGGATGATGCCGAGCAGGAAATCCGTGGTCGACTCGGCGCCGCCCTTGGTCTGGGCCTGGCCCGCGTGCCGCAGCGACTCGGTCAGGTGCAGGCCGGAGCCCGGCTCCAGGATGTTGCCGACCACCAGGCCGATGGCCAGCGCGACCGTGGACATCACCATGAAGTAGCCCAGCGCCAGGCCGCCGACCGCGCCGACCTTGGCGGCCTTGCGGACCGAGCCGACGCCCAGCACGATCGTGCAGAAGATGACCGGCGAGATCATCATCTTGATCAGGTTGACGAAGCCGGTGCCCAGCGGCTTCAGCCCGACGGCGAAGCCGGGGGCGGCGAAGCCCACGGCGATGCCGGCGAGCACGGCGACGATCACGGCGATGTAGAGGTAATGCGTCCGGTCCCGCTTGCGGTGCGGCGCGGTCTCCTCGGTCGTGCCCCCGGGCGGTGGGGTCTGTGCGGCCACGGCTGACTCCTCGGTCTTCGGTCCTGCGCCGGTCTGCGGCTCTGCAACCCGTATCCGGCCCGTGTCGTGCCGGTACGCGGCCCGTACGCAGAACAGTCCCGGTGACTATGCACGCCGTTGTGGCGCCCGTCACCCTTGTGTGCATTTCGTTCACGCGTCAAGGAACGGGCAGACTGTCGGCCATGCCACGTTCCCGACGGGGGGATCCGCCGCGCAGCGCGCGCCCAGCACCTGGTGCGACGGGCGCGCGCCGGCCGCGCGTCCGGTGGCCGCGCAGTCTGGCCGGGCAGTTGTTCGCGGTGCAGGTGGTGCTGGTCGGCGTGGTGGTCGCGGGGTACGCCGTCTTCGCGTACGTCAGCGCCGGGCGGCAGGCCGAGGAGACCGCGCGGCGGCAGACGACGGCGGTGACCGCCGCGGTCGCCGACGCGCCGGCGGTGGCGCGGGCGGTGCGCTCGGCCGACCCCACCGCGGAGCTCCAGCCGTACACCGAGCGGCTGCGGCGGGACGCCGGGGTCGACTTCATTGTGGTCATGGACACGGCAGGAAAGCGGTGGACGCACCCCGAGCCGTCCGCCATCGGCCGTACCTACCTCGGCCGCACCGCGGAGGCCCGGGCCGGCCGGACCCACACCGAGACGTACCGGGGCCGGCTCGGCCCGTCCGTACGGGTGATCGCGCCGGTACGGGACCGGGAGGACGGCGGCCGCGTCGTCGCCCTGGTCAGCTCCGGCATCACCGTCGAGACGATCAGCGACGGACTGCGGCAGGAGGTCATGACACTGGCCGCCGTCGCGGCCGGCGCGCTCGTACTGGGCGGACTCGGTACGTACCTCGTCAACGCGCGGCTGCGCCGACACACCCACGGCATGAACGCCGCCGAGCTGGGCCGCCTGCACGACTACCACGAGGCGGCGCTGCACGCGGTGCGCGAGGGGCTGCTGATGCTGGACGGGCAGCGGCGGGTGGCACTCCTGAACGACGGGGCGCGCGAACTCCTCGGCCTGCGCGGCGACCCCGTCGGGCGGCCCGTCACCGGGCTCGGCCTGCCCGCGCACCTCACCGAGACCCTCCTCTCCCCCGCCCCGCACACCGACGAACTCCACCTCACCGACGACCGGGTGCTGGTCGTCAACACCTCGCCGGTCTCCGGCGGCGAACGGCGCGGCACCGTCGTCACCCTCCGCGACCACACCGAACTCCAGGCCCTGACCGGCGAACTGGACTCCGTACGCGGGGTCACCCGGGCGCTGCGCTCGCAGGCGCACGAGGCCGCCAACCGGCTGCACACCGTCGTCTCCCTGGTCGAGCTGGGCCGTACGGACGAGGCCGTGGAGTTCGCCACCGCCGAACTGGAGCTGGCCCAGGCCCTGACCGACCAGGTCGTCGGCGCGGTCGCCGAGCCGGTCCTGGCCGCCCTCCTCCTCGGCAAGGCCGCGCAGGCCAACGAGCACGGCGTCGAACTGGAGCTGACCGCCGACAGCCGGATCGACGACGGCGTGCTCCCCGCGTCCCTGCCGGCGCGCGACCTGGTGACCGTCCTCGGCAATCTCCTGGACAACGCGATCGAGGCGGCGCCGGAGGGCGCCCGGGTGCGGGTCACCGCGCTGGCCGACGGCGGGGAACTGCTGCTGCGGGTGGCGGACAACGGCGGCGGCGTACGGGGAGCGGCGGACGCCGAGGACGTGTTCCGGTGGGGATGGAGCACGAAGGGCGGCGCGGGCCGCGGGCTGGGGCTGGCGCTGGTACGGCAGGCCGTGCGGCGGCACGGCGGGACCGTACGGGTGGATGAGGCGCCCGGCGGCGGCGCCGAGTTCACGGTACGTCTGCCGCTGCGGGCCCCGGCCGGGGCGGACATCGCCGGATGACCGGGCCGGACACGGACGGCGCGCCGCCGCTGCGGGTGCTCGTCGTCGAGGACGACCCGGTGGCGGCGGACGCCCATGCCCTGTACGTGGGCCGGGTGCCGGGGTTCGCCGTGTCGGGGACGGTGCGTTCCGTCGCCGGGGCCCGGCGGCACCTGGACCGGCACCGCGTCGACCTGATCCTGCTGGACCTGTTCCTGCCGGACGGGCACGGTCTGGCGTTCGTCCGGTCGCTGCGGGCGGCCGGGTACGGCGCCGACGTCATCGCCGTCACCTCGGCGCGTGATCTGGCCGTCGTCCGGGAGGGTGTCTCGCTCGGCGTCGTGCAGTACGTGCTGAAGCCGTTCACGTTCGCCACGCTGCGCGACCGGCTGCTGCGGTACGCGGCCTTCCGCGCGGCCGCCGGGGAGGCCAGCGGGCAGGACGAGGTGGACCGGGCCCTCGCGGCCCTGCGCGCGCCGCAGCCCGCCGCGCTCCCCAAGGGGCTGACCGCGGCGACCCTGCGCCTGGTGACCGACGCGCTGCGCGCCGCCCCCGGCGGTCTCGGCGCCACCGCGGCCGCCGAACAGATCGGCATCTCCCGTATCACGGCCCGCCGTTACCTCGAACATCTCGTCGACACGGGCCGGGCCGCCCGCGCCCCGCAGTACGGCCAGGTGGGCCGTCCGGAATTGCGGTACCGCTGGATGGGGCATTGACCTCCCCTTATCCCTGACTTACGGTCACCGGGCAGCCAGCCGTGGCTAGTTGGAGGTCATGCCGTGCGCCGCACCGCTCCGATGACGTGGCTCACCGCCGCCGTGCTGGCCGCGGGCGCGCTCACCGCCTGCGGCGGTGGCTCGGGAGGCGACAAGGACACCGTCGAGGTCGCGTTCATCAAGGACACCAACACCAAGGTGACGGTCCGGGACGACTACATCGAGACGGTGGCCCGCGCGTTCGAGAAGGCCAACCCGGGCAAGAAGGTCAAGCTGATCCCGATCCAGGCGTCCGAGAACGACTACTACGCCAAGATCCAGCAGATGATGCGCTCCCCGAAGACCGCCCCCGACCTGGTCTACGAGGACACCTTCCTGATCAACTCGGACATCACCGCCGGGCTGCTGCGCCCGCTGGACGACCACCTCGCCGGGTGGGCGGACTGGAAACAGTTCGAGCCGGCCGCGAAGGCCGCCGCGCGGGCGCAGGACGGCAAGACGTACGGCGTGCCGGACGGCACGGACACCCGCGGCCTGTGGTTCAACAAGAACATCTTCAAGAAGGCCGGGCTGCCGCAGGACTGGCGGCCGAGGACCTGGGACGAGGTGCTGGACGCGGCCCGCGCCGTCAAGCGCAAGGTCCCGGGCGTCATCCCGCTGAACGTCTACACCGGCAAGGGCGCGGGCGAGGCCGCCGTGATGCAGGGCTTCGAGATGCTGCTGTACGGCACCGGCAAGGACCAGCTCTACGACCCCGCGACGAAGAAATGGGTCACCGGGAGCAAGGGCTTCCGGGACAGTCTGGAGTTCATCCGCACCGTGTACGCCGAGAAACTGGGCCCCGACGTGTCGGACGCGCTCAGCCCCAACATCCAGACCAACGTCGCCACCGAGCTGATGCCCGAGGAGAAGCTGGCGATCAACCTGGACGGCTCGTGGCTGGGCCAGCAGTGGCAGCCGAAGGGCGGCGGCAAGCCGTGGCCCGAGTGGCCGACGGTACTGGGCCGGACGGCGTTCCCCACCCAGACCGGCGCGGCGCCCGGCCGGGTCAGCCTGGCGGGCGGCTGGACCTGGTCCGTACCGCGGCAGGCGCAGCAGCCCGACCTGGCCTGGAAACTGATCGAGACGTTCCAGACGCGGCACAACGCGCTGGAGTGGTGTGTGCGCGGCGCCCAGATCGCCGTACGCAAGGACGTGGCGGCGGACCCCGCGTACCTGAAGTCCATCCCGGGCATCGACTTCTTCACCGATCTGGTGCAGGTCAGCCGGTACCGTCCGGCGCTGCCCGTCTACCCCAAGGTCTCGGCGGCGATCGGCGAAGCGATGGAGGCGGTCACCTCCGGTGACGCGACGCCGCAGAAGGCGGCCGCGGACTACGACGAGCAGCTGAAGTCCGTCGTGGACGGACAGGTCGTCGCCAAGCCATGAGCCGCGCCGCCCCGACGACCACCGCGTACGGCACGGCGGGCCGCGGCGCCCGGCCCCGCCGTACGGCCCTGCTGCGCTGGTCACCGCTGGCCCCCGCGACCGTCCTGCTGCTGCTCTTCCTCGCCGGGCCCATCGGCTACTGCGTCTACATCGCCTTCACCGACATGCAGCTGACCGGCCAGGAGTCCGCCTCCTTCGTGGGCCTGGACAACTTCCGGCACGCCTTCGGCGACCCCGCCTTCCTGAACGCCGTCGTGCTGACCCTGGTCTTCACCCTGATCTCGTCGATCCTGGGCCAGAACACGCTGGGTCTGGCGCTCGCCGCGCTGATGCGGCGCGCGTCCAGGCCCGTCCGTACGGTCACCGGCGCGGTCGTCCTCACCGCCTGGGTGCTGCCGGAGATCGTCGCGGGCTTCCTGCTGTACACGTTCTTCGAGCGGCGCGGCACGCTCAACGCGATCCTCGACTGGCTGCATCTGCCGTCGCAGAACTGGCTGTTCACGCTGCCGATCCTGGCCGTGTCGTTCGCCAACGTCTGGCGCGGCACGGCCTTCTCGATGCTGATCTACTCGGCCGCGCTCTCCGAGATCCCCCAGGAGGTCGCCGAGTCGGCGGAGGTGGACGGGGCGAGCGGCCGGCAGCGGCTGTGGCACGTGACGCTGCCGATGATCCGCCGCTCCATCGGCACCAACCTGATGCTCAACACCCTCCAGACGCTCTCCGTGTTCGGGCTGATCTGGGCCATGACCCGCGGCGGGCCCGGCAGCCGCAGCCAGACCCTGCCGGTGTTCATGTACGACCAGGCGTTCCTGAAGTCGCTGATCGGGTACGGCACCGCCGTCGCCCTGCTGCTGCTCGTGGTGGGCGCCCTCTTCTCCGTCGTCTATCTGCGTCTGCTGCGCGAGGAGGTGTGACGCGGTGCGCACCTCCCGTGCCAGGCCCCTGCTGACCCGCCGCACCCGGCGCCGCCTCGCCGCCGACGCGGCGCTGCTCGCCGTGGCCGCCGCCTTCGCCGTACCGCTGGCCTGGCTGGTGCTCTCCTCGCTGGACACCGAGGCGACGCTGCGGGTCCGGGTGCCGGGGTCGCCCTCGCTGGACAACTTCTCGGCGGTCCTGACGGACGAGATCACCTTCACGCCGATGCTCAACAGCCTGGTGCTGTGCGGCAGCGCCACCGCCCTGACGGTCGCCTGCGCGGCGCTGGCGGCCTACCCGCTGTCCCGCTACCGCTCCCGGTTCAGCCGCCCGTACCTGCTGACCGTCCTGTTCTCCACCTGTCTGCCCATCACCGCGGTCATGGTCCCGGTGTACGCGCTGTTCGTCCAGGTCAACCTGATCGACACCGTGTACGGCACCGCGCTGTTCCTCGCCGCCTCCCAGCTCCCGTTCGCGATCTGGCTGATGAAGAACTTCATGGACGGCATCCCCCGGGTCCTGGAAGAGGCCGCCTGGACCGACGGCGCGTCCTGGTTCCAGACGCTGTGGCGGGTGATCCTGCCGCTGACGGGGCCGGGCGTCACGGTCGTGACGATCTACACCTTCGCCATCATGTGGGGCAACTTCTTCGTCCCGTTCCTGCTGCTCCTGTCCCCCGAGCAACTGCCCGCCTCCGTCAGCATCTTCACCTTCTTCGGCAACTACGGCGCCATCGCCTTCGGACAGCTGGCGGCGTTCTCGATCCTGTACTCGACGCCGGTCGTCCTGCTGTACGTGCTGATCTCGCGCCGGCTGGGCGGCGGGTTCGCGCTGGGCGGCGCGGTGAAGGGCTGACCCGCTCCCTCCCGAGGAGGAACCGTGAGACCGAGATCCGTCGCCGTGCTCCGTTCCCTGACCGTGCTGGCTGCTGCCGCGGTGGCTGCCCTGTCCACCGCCCCGGCCGCGGCTGCCGCCCCGACCGCGGTCCGCGGCGGCAACGTCCTGTTCAGCGCGTCGGGCCGCTGCACCGTCGGCTTCAACGCCACCAAGGGCGGCACCTATTACGCGATCATGGAGGGCCGGTGCGTGGGCGGCGCCCGGGACTGGTACGCCGACGCGGCCCGTACCGTGCACGTCGGCGTGACCGAGGCGGTGCGCTACCCCGGCGACGACTACGCCGTGATCCGCTACACCAACACGGCTGTCTCCTACCCCGGCGAGATCGACCTCGGCGGCGGCCGGTACCTCGACGTCACCGGCGCCGCGCGGCCCGTCGTCGGCCAGTCGGTGTGCCTGCCCGGCGCCACGACCGGCCGGCACTGCGGGCGGGTGGAGGCCGTGAACGTCAGCGTGAACCACCCGGAGGGCACCGTGTCCGGGCTCGTGCGGACGTCGGCCTGCACCGAGCCGGGTACGGCGGCGGGCCGCCCCGCCGTCTCCGGCAGCACCGCCGTCGGCCTCGCCCTGGGCGGCGGCGGCAACTGCGCCTCCGGCGGCACCACCTACCTCCAGCCGGTCCTTCCGGCGCTTGCGGCATTCGGCCTCACCCTGCACTGACGGAACCCCGCGCCGGCGGACCGGCGCTCACCGGCAGTACCAGTCCTCCGGCACGCCCCGCGCCGTCTGCGCCCAGTGGCCCTGCCGGCTCAGCCGGCAGATGTTCTCGGCCGTGTCCCCGGCGTCGACGGACCACTCCCGCACCGTGCCGTCCGCGCTGCCGCTGACCATCGACCGGCCGCCGGGCCAGTACGACAGGGACAGCACGCTGCCGGTGTGCCCCGACAGCACGGCTGTCGTGCTGCGGGCGGCCACGTCCCACAGGCGCACGGTGTCGTCGTCCCCGCCCGAGGCCAGGAAGCGGCTGTCCGGGCTGAACGCCAGTGCGGCGACGCTGCTGGAGTGGCCGCGCAGCGTGGCGGCCAGGCGGCGCCCCGGGACGTCCCACAGCAGGATGTCGTGGTCCGTGCCGGACGTGGCCAGGGTCTTGCCGTCGTCGGCGAAGGCGGCGGCGAAGACCGGATAGGAGCGGCCGGTGAACCGGGCGGTCTCTTCGAGGGTGGCCGCGTCCCACAGCCCTACGACGCCCCGGTTGCCGGCGTTCTCGGTGACCGCCAGATTCCTGCCGTCCGGGGAGAAGGTGACGGTGGACCCGTTGCCCGCGAGCCGGCGCGTGGCCGTGGGCCGGTGGCTCGCCACGTCCCACAGGATCAGGCGGCGGTCGTCACCGACGCTGGCCAGCCGTTTGCCGTCCTTCGAGAAGGCCGTTTCCCGCACGGTGCCGGTGTGCCCGCGCAGGGTGGCGAGCAGCCGTCCGGAGCGCACGTCCCACAGCCGGACCGTACGGTCGGCGTGCACGGACGCGAAGACGTCGCCCTGCGGCGAGAACACCAGGCTGGTGATCATCCCGGGCGGTGCGTCGAGCGACCGCAAGGGGCGCGGCCGGTCGGCGGACCACAGCGTCAGCTCGCTGCCCGCGGCGGCGATGGTCCGGCCGTCCGGGGAGACCGCGACCGAGGTGATCCCGCCCTGCCGGCCGCCGAGCTGCTCCCGCCCGTGGCCGGCGGCGCGCCACAGCCGGACCGTGCCCGTGTCGTCGTCCGCGGGCGCGGCCAGGGCGGTGCCGTTTCGCGCGTACGACAGCGCGCTCGCCGACTCCACGCGCGCCGTGAACTTCTCCCGCGCGTGCCGGGAACGCACGTCCCACAGCCGGACGATGCCGTCGTAACTGCCCACGGCGAGGGTACGGCGGTCCGGCGACCAGGCCAGGGCCGTGACCCGGTCGGCCGCACCGGTGAGTTCGCCCGCCCGGCGACGCCCGGCGACGTCCCACAGCCGCACCGTACGGTCCCCGCCCCCGCTGGCGAGGCTGTGCCCGTCCGGGCTGAAGGCCAGCGCGAACACCGGCTGCACGTGCCCGGTGAGGGTGGCCAGCGGCCGGTGGGTGCGCGCGTCCCACAGCCGGACCGTACGGTCGTCACCGGCCGACGCCAGGACCTTGCCGTCCGGCGAGAAGGACACCGCCGTCACATTGCCCCGGTGCCCGGCGAGATCGGCGACCGGGCGCCGCGAGGCGACGTCCCACAGCCGGACCTCGTCGCCCGTGCTGCCGGACGCGAGGGTGCGGCTGTCCCGGGAGAAGGACAGCGACATCACCCGGCCCGAAGGGCCCTCCAGCACACCGAGCAGGCGGCGCTCGGCGACGTCCCACAGCCGTACGGTGCTGTCGTCCCCGGCGGACGCGAGGAACCGGCCGTCCGGGCTGAAGGCGAGCGCGTAGACCGGGCCGATGTGGCCGATGAAGGTGCCACGCAGCCGGTCGGTGGCGGTGTCCCACAGCTTGACCGTACGGTCCACCGAGCCGGTGGCCAGGGTGCGGCCGTCCGGGCTGAAGGCCACCGCGTTCACCACGCCGGTGTGGCCGGTGAACTGGTTGGCGCGGAACGCGCCGTAGGCGCTCAGCAGGCTGCCCCGCGCCTCGACCGTCGGCGCCTGCCGGTAGCCGTACAGCGCGGTCAGCGCCGCCGCCTGGGGCTGCTCCCGGCGCAGTTCGGCGGCCTCCGCCGCGTACTGGCGGGACACCGCGATCCGGCGCTGCGCCTCGGCGTCCGCCCGCTGTTCGAACGCGATGCCCGCCGCGATCAGCGCGAGGACGAGCAGGGCGCCGAGCGAGGCGGTGAGCCAGCGGGCGCGGCGGCCCCGCCGCCGGTCGGCGCCGGTGGCGCTGCGCAGGAAGTCCCGTTCCAGGGCGTTGAGCGCGGCACCGTGCACCCGCGCCCAGGTCTGCGCGCCGGCCAGCTGCGCGCCCCGGTACAGCGCGCCGGCGTCCCGGCCCAGTTCGTGCCACGCCTCGGCGGCGGTGGTGAGTCTGCGGTGGGTCCGCAGCGCCTCCCGGTCCTCGTCGAGCCAGTGCCGCAGCCGGGGCCAGGCCCGGATCACGGCCTCGTGGGCCACCTCGACCGTCCCGTCGGACAGCACCACCAGCCGGGCGGCGGCCAGCTTGCGCAGCAACCCGTCGAGCTCCTGCGGTTCGGCCAGGCCGTCCAGTTCGCGGCGGGCCAGCCGGCGCCGGGTGTCCTCGGTCCCCTCGCCGAGCGCGGTCAGCCGCAGGAACACCGCCCGCATCACGTCCCGCTGCCGGGGCGCGGCCTCCTCGTACATCCGCTCGGCGGTCTGCGCGACGGCGCCGCGCATCCCGCCGGTGGCACGGTAGTCGGCCAGCCGCAGGGTGTCGCCGCTCCGCCGCTGCCACGCCTCGCGCATCGCGTGCCCGACCAGCGGCAGCGCGCCCGGCTGACCGGCCGCCTCGGCCAGTACCGCCTCCACCAGGTCGGCGTCCACCTGGACGCCGGACCGGACGGCGGGCTCGGCGATGATGTCCCGCAACTCGGCGCGGCTGGGCGGCCCGACGGGCAGCTGGGCGGCCGTACGCAGCACGGCGACCAGCCCCGGGTGGACGAAGCAGCGCGCGTAGAAGTCGGCCCGGATGCCGACGGCCAGCCGGATCCGCCGGTCGTCGGAGCAGGCCAGGCCGGCCACCGCGCCGAGGAAGGCGGTGCGCTCGGCCTCGTCGGCGCAGAGCGTGAAGGCCTCCTCGAACTGGTCGACGACCAGCAGCGCGCGGGTGGTGTCGGGCCGCGCGGCGAGCCAGGTGCGCAGGGCCAGGTCGAGGGCGGCGGGGTCGTCGTCCATGCTGCGGCGGAGGGGGGTGGCGGGGGTTTCGGGGGCGGGGTTCTCAGGGGCGAGGGCTTCGGGGGCGGGGGCTTCGGAAGTGGGGGCTTCGGAAGTGGGGGCTTCGGAAGTGGGGGCTTCGGAAGTGGGGGTGGGGCCGTCGTCCGTACGCGCCTGCTCGTCCGTGCCCGCGTCGCTCTCGCCCGTGCCCGCGGGGCCCTGGCCCTCGCCCGTGCCCGCGGGGCTCTGGCCCTCGCCCGTGCCCGGGGATGCGTCCGTACGCGCGGAGCCGCCCGTACCCGTGACGTCGTCCGCACGCGCGGAGCCGCCCGTGCTCGCGGCCTCAGCCGTCCCCCCGGCCCCTTCGGACCCTTCACCCTCCCCCTCCCCCACAGCCCCCACCGCCTGCCCCACCGCAGCGTCCGTGTCGGCGGCCGGACTTCCGCCCCCCGGCGGGCCGGGTTCCGCCACCAGGCGGGCCACCGCCGCCGCCAGGGCGGTGAGCGGCCGCGCTCCGGGGGTCAGCAGTACGGGGTGCCAGTGCGCGCCGAGGTGGGGCAGCAGCCCGGCCCGCAGCAGGGAGGACTTGCCGCTTCCGGAGGCGCCGAAGACCACGGTGAGCGTGTGCTGTTCGACGCGCCCGGCCAGCTCCTTGGTGAGGGTCGCCCGGCCGAAGTACTCGGCGGCGTTGGCGGCCTCGAAGGCGGCCAGCCCCGGGTACGGGCACCGTGCGGTGGGTTCGTCGCCGCCGGCCCCGGCGGCCGCCCGCCACCGTGCCTCCCACTCGGCACGCTCCCCGCCGCACGCCTGGGCGTAGGCCAGTACGACGTCCAGCGTCGCCAGCCGCTCCCCCTTGGCCGCCTCCGCCAGGGTGCTGGCCGAATAGTGCGCCGTCTTGGCGAGCGTGCGATAGCTCGGCGTCCCGGCCCGCTGCCGCAGTTGCCGGAGCTCCCAGGCCAGCCGCTCCACCGGCCCGGCCTGCGGGTCCACCGGCCGTTCGGGCCGTCCCAGCCGGGGCTTGTGCTGCCCTCCCCCTGCGATCCCCGCCACCTTCTTCCTGCGCCGGGGCCGCCCCCCGCGGCCCGATCTCCCATTGTCCGACTTGTTTGTCCCGGACGAGCTGCACTTTCGGACAACTCCACGGCGTTGCACAGTCGTGGTCTCCGGGGCCGCCGGGGTGGCGAACGGGGGTGGTGCGAGTACCCCGCGTCCTCGCATCGCAAGCGATCCCGGCCCCCCGGACAGCCGTAGCTTCCTACGACTTCGCTTCCTGTACCTCCGCACCATAGGTGCGCCGGTGCCGCCGCCCCTACCGTGTGCCGGTGACCACGCACCCCACCGGCGGCCCGTCCGGGCCGCCGTTCGACGCAGCGGCGGCGCGGCGGCTGCGCGAGGCGCTCGGCATGACGCACGCGCATGTCGCGTACGGGCTCTGGGCGGCGTACGGGCTGCGGGTGCCGCCCGCGGCCGTGGCTGCCTGGGAGCGGGGCGAGGCGTCCCCTTCGCAGGCCGAGCTGACCGCGCTGGCCGGGGCCCTGTGGTGCGCGCCGGGCGAACTGCTCGCGGCGCCACG
Source organism: Streptomyces monomycini (assembly GCF_022271435.1). Classification (GTDB taxonomy): domain Bacteria; phylum Actinomycetota; class Actinomycetes; order Streptomycetales; family Streptomycetaceae; genus Streptomyces; species Streptomyces monomycini. The sequence continues at coordinate 320,125 of NZ_JAFIQY010000002.1, forward strand.
GACCTTGCGCGATCACCGGCTCGCGCGTGGCATGGCGGCGGACGACCTGGCGCTGCGTATCGGGATGGACGCCGCCGCGTACGCACGGATGGAGGCGGCCGGTACCTGGTCCGGCAACGACCGGCAGGCGGCCGGGCTGGCCGAGGCCCTGCGGCTGCCGCCCCGCGCGCTGACGCGGCTGACCGGCCGCGACGGCAGGCTCACCGAACTGCTGCGCAGTGCCGCGACGACCCGATGGCAGGCGTACGCGCGGCCGGTCGCCAAGCTCGTCCCGCTGCCGAAGCCGCGGGTGCAGGCGGCGCTCCGCGGGCTGCACGGCGACTACCAGGGGCTGATGACCGCCTCGCTGAACTGGGGCGGCGGCGGAAGCGCCGACGCGTCGGGGCAGGCCGGGCAGACGTTCCTCGATGGCATCCTGGAGACGTTCTGGGCGCGCACCGGCGGTGGCTGACCGCGTCCGGTCCCTACGGCGGGGAGGGCGGCGCGGTGGACAGGGCGGCAGAGGGGACAGCGGGCGGGTCAGCCGACGGCTCCGGGGGCACGGCGGAGGTCACGGCGGAGGTCACCGCGGACTTCTGGTTCGACCCGGTCTGCCCGTACACCTGGATCGCCGCGCAGTGGCTCCGGGAGGTGACCCGGGTCCGCCCGGTCGGGGTACGGCTGCGCCTGATGAGTCTCCAGGTGCTCAACGAGGGCCGGGAGGTCAACCCCGAGGACCCGGGCGGCGAGTGGGGCGCGTATCTGTGGGCGCCGGTACGGGCCTGTGCGGCGGTGCAACAGCGGTACGGGCACGCGGCGTTGGGCCGCTTCTACCGGGCGCTCGGCATCCGGCTGCACCACCGGGGCGAGTGGGACGGCATCGAGCGCGCGCTGTCGGACGCGGGGCTGCCGCGCGAGGTGGCCGCGGCGGCGTGGACCACGGAGTACGACGCGGTGATCCGGTCCTCGCACGCGCGCGCTGTCGCCCTGGTCGGAACGGATGTCGGCACGCCGGTCGTCGCGGTGGGCGGGGCGGCCTTCTTCGGGCCGGTGGTCTCGCCCGCTCCGCGGGGAGAGGCGGCGGGCCGGCTGTGGGACGGTGTCCTGAAGCTGGCTTCCGTACCGGGCTTCCACGAGCTGCGCCGCCCGGCCGCCGCCGCACCGGACTTCGGGCCCGAACCGGCCGCCGGGGCCTTTCCTCGTGTCGGCCACAAGTCGGACGGATGTCCCCCTACGGGATGACGGCCCCTGCCCAGGTCGGACTTCCGGCCGGTACCGCTTTCACCACTTCGGACTGAGGCATCGGGGCCCCTGACCACGAAGAATGGGACTGCACCACACACCTGCCTCCCAGGGCCTTCCCGGCCCCGTGGAGCCCGGTGTCCCGCCGGGGCCCGACCGCCCCGGCGGCCCCGCCCGTCCCCTTCCCAGGAGTTCACCCGTGTCCCACGCGGCCGCTTTCCCCGCCCCCGCCCGAGCCACCGCGGCCGTCGCCGCCCGCGCCACGGACCTGAGCAAGGTCTACGGACAGGGTGAGACCCAGGTGGTCGCGCTGGACCAGGTGTCCGTCGAGTTCGGCCGGGCCCGCTTCACCGCGATCATGGGGCCGTCCGGTTCCGGCAAGTCCACACTGATGCACTGCATGGCGGGCCTGGACTCCATATCGTCCGGCTCGGCCCTGATCGGGGACACCGAGCTGACCGGTCTGAACGACAAGAAGCTGACCCAGCTGCGCCGCGACAAGATCGGCTTCATCTTCCAGGCGTTCAACCTGCTGCCGACGCTGACCGCGCTGGAGAACATCACGCTGCCGATGGACATCGCGGGCCGCAAGCCCGACCGGGACTGGCTGGACCGCATCGTCTCGACGGTCGGTCTGTCCGGACGGCTCAAGCACCGGCCCGCGCAGCTCTCCGGCGGCCAGCAGCAGCGCGTCGCGGTGGCCCGCGCGCTGGCCTCCCAGCCCGAGATCATCTTCGCCGACGAGCCGACCGGCAACCTCGACTCCCGCTCCGGCGCCGAAGTCCTGGGCTTCCTGCGCGAATCCGTCCGGGCGATGCAGCAGACCGTCGTCATGGTCACCCACGACCCGGTCGCCGCCGCCTACGCGGACCGGGTGATCTTCCTCGCCGACGGCCGCATCGTCGAGGAGCTGTACGAGCCGACCGCCGACGCCGTCCTGGACCGGATGCGGCTGTTCGACGCCAAGAACCGTACGAGCTGACGCCCGCCGCCGCCCTCTCACCCCAGGACTGACACCACCACCATGTTCCGAACCGCCCTGCGCAACGTGCTCGCGCACAAAGCCCGCCTGATGATGACCGCTCTCGCGGTCCTCCTCGGCGTGGCCTTCGTCTCCGGCACCCTGGTCTTCAGCGACACGGTCGGCGAGGCCGTCAAGAAGGCTTCGGCCAAGAGCTTCCAGGACGTGGCCGTCTCCGTACAGGCCACCTCGGGCGACGCGCCGCCCATCCCCGAGGACGGGCAGAACCGCACCACCCTGCTCACCGACCGGCTGGCCGACCAGGTCCGCTCGCTGCCGGGCGTGGCCACCGTGCACGCCAACGTCCAAGGCCGCGCCACCGTCGCCGACAAGGACAACCAGCCGATCGGCAACGACTGGCAGAACGTGGCCACCAACTACCAGCCGGGCGCGGGCGGCAAGGACAGCCGCTACCCGGTCGTCCAGGGCCACGGTCCGGCCTCGGCCGGCGAGATCGCCCTCGACGAGGCCACCGCCGAGAAGAGCGGCCTCAAGCTCGGCGACACCGTGCGCTTCGCCACCGACGGACCGGCCCTGCACAAGAAGCTCGTCGGCATCGTCCACTCCGAGGACCCGCAGGTCACCGCGGGCGGCAGCCTCGCGCTGTTCGACACCGCCACCGCCCAGAAGCTGTTCGTGCACCCCGGCCAGTACGACGAACTCGTGGTGGCCGCCAAGCCCGGCACCGATGAGAAGGCGCTGACCGCCGCGGTCGAGAAGCTGCTGCCGAAGGACCGCGCGACGGCGACCAGCGGCGCCGCGCTCGCCGCCGACCAGGCCAAGATGGTCGAGCAGAGCAACCAGGCGATGAGCAAGACGCTGCTGGTCTTCGCCGGTATCGCGCTGTTCGTCGGCATCTTCATCATCGCCAACACCTTCACCATGCTCATCTCCCAGCGCAGCCGCGAGATCGCGCTGATGCGGGCGATCGGCGCCTCCCGCCGCCAGGTGGTGCGCTCGGTGCTCGCCGAGGCGGGCCTGCTCGGCCTGGTCTCCTCCGTCGTCGGCTTCGCCCTCGGCACCGGCATCGCGGTCACCATGCGCGCCGTGCTCAACGCCAACGGCGCCGGCTTCCCCGACGGCCCGCTCGTCATCAGCCCCAACGCCGTACTGTCCGCGCTCGGCGTCGGCGTGCTGGTGACCGTACTGGCCGCCTGGCTGCCCTCCCGCAAGGCCGCGAAGATCGCCCCGGTCGAGGCGCTGAACACCGTGGACGCGGCGCCCAAGCTGCGCGGCCTGGTCGTGCGCAACACCATCGGCGCGGTCGTCACCGCCGCCGGCGTCGCGATCATGCTCTACGTCTCCACCCTGAAGGACGCCGAGGACATCACGCCCGCCATGGCGGGCTCGGCGCTCACCCTGGTCGGCGTCATCATCCTCGCGCCGCTGCTGTCCCGGCCGCTGGTCTCGCTGGTCGGCAAGGTCACCACCCGGGTCTTCGGCATCAGCGGCAAGCTGGCCAAGGAGAACGCGCTGCGCAACCCGCGCCGTACCGCGGCCACCGCCTCCGCCCTGATGATCGGCCTCACCCTGATCACCGGCATGACGGTCGCCGGCGTCTCCGGCCAGCGCGCCTCGGACGAGATGGCCGCCCAGGGCCTGACCGCCGACTACCAGGTCAGCACGGCCAACTTCCGGGGCCTGGACCCCGAACTGACAAAGAAAGCCGGGCAGCTGCCGGGCGTGCAGGCGGCGGTGCCCCTGCGCTCGGCCGCCTTCGAGACGGACGGCGGCAGCGGTTACGGCTCGATCACCGGCACCGACCTCGCCAACCTCGACAAGGTGACCGCCCTGAAGTTCGTCAGCGGATCGCTGGACGCGGTGCGCGACGGCGGGGTCGCGGTCTCCCGCAGCCGGGCGGAGAAGCTGCACTGGAAGACGGGCGAGACCCACGAGGTCGGCTTCTTCACCGGCACGGAGAAGAAGGAGAAGGCCCGGCTGAAGGTCGCCGGCGTCTACGAGGACAACGCCACCGTCGGCGACCTGTTCGGCTCCACCGCGCTGGTCGACCCGCACAACAAGCCCGTCAAGGACGAGAAGGTCCTGGTCAAGACGGCCAACGGGCCCGACGCGGGGCTGGAGAAGGAGATCCGCAAGGCCCTCGGCGACAGCCCGCTGCTCAAGGTCCAGGACAAGGACGCGCTGCGCAAGGAGAACGCCGGCAGCATCGACACCGTCCTGAACATGGTCTACGGACTGCTCGGCATGGCCGTGATCATCGCGGTGGTCGGTGTCGTCAACACCCTGGCCATGTCGGTCTTCGAACGCACCCGTGAGATCGGGATGCTGCGCGCCATCGGCCTGGCCCGCGGCGGCATCAAGCAGATGGTCCGGCTGGAATCCGTCGTCATCTCCCTGTTCGGCGCGGTGCTCGGCATCGGCGTGGGCGTCTTCCTCGCCTGGGCCGGCGGCAAGATGGCGGCCGGCGCGATGCCGACGTACGAGATGATCCTGCCGTGGGACCGGCTGGGCATCTTCCTGGCGATCGCCCTGGTGGTCGGCGTCCTCGCCGCCGCCTGGCCGGCCCGCCGCGCCGCCCGCCTGAACATGCTGGAGTCCATCGGCGCCCAGTGACCCCGAAGGCGCCTGCCCTTCCCGCCCGTCCGCCCCGTCCCTCTTCCCCCAGGGACGGGGCGGACGCTTTCGCGGTTCCGGCGGGAGAACCGGACGCCGAGGGTTCGGCCGCCCCGAACGGGCAACCCGCAGCGGCATGGCAGCCGAATCCTCGTCCGGGAAACCCACCACGCTGATCGCCCACTCGTGGTGGTCCGTACTGCGGCGTACGGCCAAGGAGTTCGTGGACGACGAGCTCCACGACCGCGCCGCCGGCCTCACGTACTACGGGGTGCTCTCCCTCTTCCCCGCGCTGCTGGTGCTGGTCTCGATGCTCGGGGTGATCGGGAAGTCGGCGACCGACGCCGTTCTCGGCACGCTGGAGGAGATCACGCCGGACGCCGCGCAGCAGATCCTGAGCGGCGCGGTGCGCCAGCTCCAGCACGGTCCCGGTACGGGCAGTGTGCTGGCCGTGCTGGGCCTGCTGGCCGCGCTGTGGTCGGCCTCCAGCTACATCGCGGCCTTCATCCGGGCCGCCAACGCCGTCTACGACCTGCCGGAGGGGCGGCCGGCGTGGAAGACCCTGCCGCTGCGGCTCGGTGTGACGGTCGTGCTGATGGTGCTGCTGGCCGCCAGTGCGGTGATCGTGGTCTTCACCGGCTCGCTGGCCCGGCAGGCGGGCCGCGGCCTGGGCATCGGTGACACCGGCCTGGCGGTCTGGTCGGTCGCCAAGTGGCCCGTCCTGGTCCTGCTCGTGGTGCTGATGATCACCATCCTGTACCGCGCCACGCCGAACGTACGCGACCAGGGGCTGCGGTGGCTGACCCCCGGCAGCTTCCTGGCCGTGGCGCTGTGGCTGGCCGCCTCGGCGGGCTTCGCGCTGTACGTCGCGAACTTCGGCTCGTACAACAAGACGTACGGCACCCTGGCGGGCGTCGTGATCTTCCTGGTCTGGCTGTGGCTGTCGAACCTGGCGGTCCTGCTGGGTCTGGAGTTCGACGCCGAGCTGGCCCGGCAGCGGGCGATCACCGAGGGGCACCCGCCGCGGGAGGAGCCGTACGTGGAGCCGCGGGACACCCGTACCTGGCCGGACCGCCTGCGCCGGCCGCACCGGCGCCACCGTACGGAGCGGGAGCCGTCGCCGGACCACTGAGAGCCGCCCGGCGGGACTGCCCCAAAAAGGTGAGCGTCCGCACCACCGCCGCCCCAGTGGGTACCTCTGACCTTCCGGGGCCCTGCCCACGGTCCGGGCCCGAGCGCCTTTCGAGTGCTGAAGGAAACCGAGAGCAGTGACAGACGTAGCAAGCCAGGGACCGGCACCCGGCGACGACCGCCCGGTGCTCACCAACCGGCAAGGCCACCCGGTCTACGACAACCAGAACCAGCGGACGGTCGGCGCGCGCGGACCGGCCACGCTGGAGAACTACCAGTTCATCGAGAAAATCAGCCACTTCGACCGGGAGCGCATCCCGGAGCGGGTCGTGCACGCCCGCGGGGTGACCGCGTACGGCTTCTTCGAGAGCTACGGGAAGTGGGGCGACGAGCCCGTCGGCCGGTACACCCGGGCCAGGCTGTTCCAGGAGGCCGGCAAGCGCACCGAGGTGGCCGTACGGTTCTCCACCGTGATCGGCGGCCGGGACTCCTCCGAGGCGGCCCGCGACCCGCGCGGCTTCGCGGTGAAGTTCTACACCGAGGACGGCAACTGGGACCTGGTCGGCAACAACCTGGGCGTCTTCTTCATCCGGGACGCCATCAAGTTCCCCGACGTCATCCACGCCCTCAAGCCCGACCCGGTCTCGCACGAGCAGAAGCCGGCCCGCATCTTCGACTTCATGTCGCAGACGCCGGAGTCGATGCACATGCTGGTCAACCTCTTCAGCCCGCGCGGCATCCCGGCCGACTACCGGCACATGCAGGGCTTCGGCGTCAACACCTACAAATGGGTGAACGACGCGGGCGACACCGTCCTGGTCAAGTACCACTGGCTGCCCAAGCAGGGCGTGCGCAGCATGACCGAGGCGGACGCCGCCGCCGTCCAGGCCGGGGAGCTGGGCCACGCGACGAAGGACCTGTACGACGCGGTCCGGCGCGGTGACCACCCCGAGTGGGAGCTGGTCGTCCAGATGATGAGCGACGACGACCACCCGGAGCTGGACTTCGACCCGCTGGACGACACCAAGACCTGGCCGGAGCAGGACTTCCCGCCCCGCCCGGTGGGCCGGATGGTGCTCGACCGGATGCCGGACAACTACTTCGCCGAGAACGAGCAGATCTCCTTCGGCACCGGCGTCCTCGTCGACGGCCTGGACTTCTCCGACGACAAGATGCTCATCGGACGGACCTTCTCCTACAGCGACACCCAGCGCTACCGCGTCGGCCCGAACTACCTCCAGCTGCCGGTCAACCGCGCCAAGCACGCCCCCGTGCACACCAACCAGCGCGACGGCCTGATGGCGTACGAGCAGGATCAGCACGGGCAGAACCCGGAGGTCAACTACGAGCCGTCGATCACCGGCGGCCTGCGGGAGGGCACCTACCCGACCCACGACGAACAGGGACCGGAGATCCACGGCCGGCTCACCCGCAAGCGCATCCCGCGCACCAACGACTACCTCCAGGCGGGCCAGCGGTACTGCCTGCTGGAGGACTGGGAGCGCGACGACCTGGTGAAGAACCTCACCGACCTGATCTCGCAGGCCGACCGTCCGGTCCAGGAGCGGATGGTGTGGCACTTCCTGCTGGTCGACAACGACCTCGGGCTGCGGGTCGGCGAGGGGCTGGGCATCGGTCCGAAGGACGTCGCCCACCTGGAACCGCTGGCGAGCCAGGACCTGACGGACGAGGACCGGAAGCGGCTGACGCGCCTCGGCGACAATCCGCCGCGGGACGTCTCCGGGCTGACCATGACCCACTGCGTACCCGACGAGCGGCATACCGTCGCCTCCTGACGGGCACGGTGAACGCACGGACGACGCCCTGCGGCACGGCCCTGCCGGCGATCCGGCGGGGCCGTGCCGTGTGTGCACCGAGGTGGTCTCCCGCGCCTCCCGCGCGCGGGGCGCCACGGGAGGAGGAACGATCAGGCATGGCAGCGGCGAAGCGGTACGCGGTCGCGGGATCGGGCCAGTGGGTGGACGACGAGGACGGGCGACGGCTGCCGGCGGGCGAGGTGCACGCCTGGGAGCAGGGGCTGAACCAGACGGTGTGCGGCCTCTCGCTCCGCCGCTCGCAGCTGGCGCGGTTCCCGCACATCGTCTGGCCCGACATCCTCCCCGAGTCCGGCGGGGCCGCGGACCGCGTCCAGCGGGTGTGCCCCCGCTGCGCGTCCGTCGCCGGGCGCCGGGGCGGTGACGCCCGCCCCCGGTGGCACCGCACCAATCCCCGGCCGTGACCGGGCCGCTCGCCTGCCGCCGTGCGGGTGCACAGCGCGGCGCCGTGCAGCCGTACGGCATGCGGACGTAGGGCATGCGGACGTAGGGCATGCCGCCGTACCGCGGCACCGGCGGCGGCGTACGGGGCCGGAACCGGTGCTCAGCCCGGCCAGGTGCCGGTGGCCTTGCGGACGGCCACCGCGCCGCTGCGGTCCACGGCCGCCTTGACCACCGCGAGCGTCGCGCCCTGGAGCGCGGCGGCGGACAGCACCTCGCGCCAGCGGCGTTCCTCGTCCGTGGCGTCCGGCGCGTCCTGTTCGCCACCGACCAGCTTCCACAGGCGCTTGAACAGGGCACCGGCCAGCATGCCGCCGAGGAGGCCGAACACCATCCCCAGGGGCTTGTAGAGAAGTTTGATCATCAGTGGTGTCCTTTGCTCCGGCAGGCCCGCCGGGCCTTGGTGCCCGCCTTGGCGAGCGGGCGCTGGATCTTCTTCCTCGTCCGCAGCTCCTTACGCAGTGTCGTACGCACCGGGTACGGACGCACCCGCGACCGGGTACGGCGGCGGCGCAGCACCAGGACGCCGGCCAGCAGTGCGCCGCCCGCGACGGCGGCCGTGCGGACGGCCGGGGAACCGGCCACCCGGTCCGTGACCGCCGCGGTCCGGCGCAGGGTCCGGTCCTTGACGCGGACCGCCTTCTCCTGGGCCCGGCTCTTCACGTCGGCCTTGTCGGCGAGCGCGGCGACGGTGTCGCCGAGTTCCTGCCGGGTCCGCTCGATGCGGGCGCGCAGTTCGGCCGGGCTCGCGGTGCCGTCCTTGCCGGGGTCACTGGTCATCGCCGGGCCCTCTCCTTGATCGTCTCGACGTCCTTCCGGACGCTGCGTACGGCCTCCTCGGGCACCGGCGGGGTGGCGCGGCGGATCCGCTGCCGTCCCAGCAGTCCCAGGACCGCCGCCAGCACCAGCAGCGCGCCCACGACCACCAGGCCCGCCGCCCACAGCGGCAGCACCAGCCCTAGCGCGATGATCGCGGTCGCCACCAGGGCCTGGGCCGCCAGGAACGCCACCGTGCCGGCGCCGCCGAGCAGCCCGCCGCCCACGCCGAAGCGCTTGCCCTTGCGGGCCAGTTCCGTCTGCGCCAGCCGCATCTCGTCACGCACCAGGCTGGACAGCTGTTCCGACGCCTGGGAGACCAGCTCGTTGACCGGCCTGCTGTCCGGCCTGCCGTCCGGCCGGGCCGTCCGGTGATCCACGAAATCGCTCATCCCGGTCACGCCTCCTTCCTCGTGCGCGCCGGGTACCTCCTCACGGGCCGGTTAACCGGATCCGTGGCCCGTACGGGTGCCGGGCACACGAAAGGCGCGCGCCCCCGGCAGGGGGACGCGCGCCGACAGCTGCGGAAGCGGTGGGTCAGAAGACCGACTCGGTCTCGTCCATCCGGCTCACCGGCACGGTCTTCAGCTCGGTGACCGCGTCGGCCAGCGGGCTCATCACGATGTCCGTGCCGCGCAGGGCGGTCATCTGGCCGAAGTCGCCGCGGTGCGCGGCCTCGACGGCGTGCCAGCCGAAGCGGGTGGCCAGCACGCGGTCGTACGCGGTGGGCGTGCCGCCGCGCTGGACGTGGCCGAGGATGACCGGGCGGGCCTCCTTGCCGAGGCGGTGCTCCAGCTCGCGGGCGAGGGCGGTGCCGATGCCCTGGAAGCGCTCGTGGCCGTACTGGTCGATCTCGCCGTGGCCGTAGTCCATCGTGCCCTCGGCGGGGTGGGCGCCCTCGGCGACGCAGACCACGGCGAACTTCTTGCCCCGGTCGAAGCGCTCCTCGACCATGGCGACCAGGTCGTTCACGTCGAAGGGGCGCTCCGGCAGGCAGATGCCGTGGGCGCCGCCGGCCATGCCGGACTCCAGCGCGATCCAGCCCGCGTGCCGGCCCATGACCTCGACGACCATGACCCGCTGGTGCGACTCGGCGGTCGTCTTGAGGCGGTCGATGGCCTCGGTGGCGACGCCGACGGCGGTGTCGAAGCCGAAGGTGCGGTCGGTGGCGGAGATGTCGTTGTCGATGGTCTTGGGCACACCGACGATCGGCAGACCGGCGTCGGCGAGCATCGTCGACGCGGTGAGCGTGCCCTCGCCACCGATGGGAATGAGCACGTCGATGCCGTACTCACGGGCCAGGTCCTTGCCGTTCTCGCACGCCTCGCGCAGCCGGGCGCGCTCCAGGCGGGCGGAGCCGAGGATGGTGCCGCCGCGGGCCAGGATGCCGCTGACGGCGTCCAGGTCCAGCTTGCGGTACCGGCCGTCCAGCAGGCCCTTGAATCCGTCCTCGAAGCCGATGACCTCGTCGTCGTGGCCGGTGAGGGCCCGGTGCACCACCGAACGGATCACAGCGTTGAGGCCGGGGCAGTCGCCGCCCGCGGTGAGGACTCCGATACGCATGGTGCTGTGTCTCCTGTGCTCGCTGTTGGTTCTTGTGAGCCGGTCCGATTGTTTCACGGGCCGGCCGGCGTTGCTCTCACAGCGTCGGGCACCACTGCGGCTGCCCGCTGACACATGCGTAAAACTGGAGGGGCGGCTTAACCACAGCCGCAGGTATTGTCAAGAGGGGCAAGCTCACCATAACGGGAAATTTGACCTTGCGAAGCGACGGATGGATCGGAGAGCACGCGTGACGCGCAGCGTGTACGTGACCGGTATCGACCGCGGCGACGGCCGTCAGGTGGTGGAGCTGGGAGTCATGGAACTCCTGACCCGCCACGTGGACCGGGTGGGCGTCTTCCGCCCGCTGGTGCATGACGGGCCCGACCGCCTGTTCGAACTGCTGCGGGCCCGTTACCGGCTCTCCCAGCCCGCCGAGACCGTCTTCGGTCTCGGCTACGAGGAGGCCGCCCGCCTCCAGGCCGAGCAGGGCACCGACGAGCTGGTCTCCCAGCTCGTCGAGCGTTTCCACCGGGTGGCCAAGGACCACGAGTACGTCCTGGTGCTCGGCTCCGACTACGCGGCCACCAGCCTGCCGGCCGAGCTGAACCTCAACGCCCGGCTGGCGAACGAGTTCGGCGCCGCGGTGCTGCCGGTCGTCGGCGGCCAGGGCCAGGAGGCCGAGTCGGTGCGCGCCGAGGCCCACAACGCCTACCGTGCCTACCACTCGCTGGGCTGCGACGTCGTCGCCCTCATCGTGAACCGGGTGGCGCCCGGGCAGCACGCGGCCGTCGCCGGGCAGCTCTCCGCCCACCTGCCCGTCCCCTGCTACGCGCTCCCCGAGGACGGCGCCCTCTCCGCGCCCACCGTCGGCCAGATCGTGCACGCGCTCGGCGCCGAGGTGCTGCTCGGCGACGACTCGGGGCTGGCCCGCGACGCCCGCGACTTCGTCTTCGGCGGCGCCATGCTGCCGACCTTCCTGAAGGCGCTGACCCCCGGCTGCCTGGTCGTGACCCCCGGCGACCGCGCCGACCTGGTCATCGGCTCGCTCGCCGCGCACAGCGCCGGCGCCCCGTCCATAGCGGGTGTGCTGCTGACCCTGGACGAGCGGCCCGGGCCCGACATCATGGCGCTGGCCAACCGCCTCGCGCCCGGCACCCCGGTCGTCTCCGTCTCCGGCGGCTCCTTCCCGACCGCGGCGGAGCTGTTCGCCGTCGAGGGCAAGCTGAACGCCGCGGCGCCGCGCAAGGCGGAGACCGCGCTCGGCCTGTTCGAGCGGCATGTGGACACCGCCGAGCTGACGAACCGGATCTCCGTCGCCCGCTCCGGCCGCGTCACGCCGATGATGTTCGAACACGAGCTGATCGAGCGCTCCCGCGCGGGCCGCCGCCGGGTCGTCCTGCCGGAGGGCAACGAGGAGCGGGTGCTGCGCGCCGCCGACGTGCTGCTACGCCGCGACGTGTGCGACCTGACGCTGCTCGGCGAGGAGGAGGCGATCCGCAAGCGCGCCGCCGACCTCGCCATCGACCTGGCGGGCGCGCAGATCATCGACCCGCAGGTCTCCCCGCTGCGCGAGCGCTTCGCCGAGCTGTACGGCAAGCTCCGCGCCCACAAGGGCGTCACCTACGAGCTGGCGTACGACGTCGTCGCGGACGTGTCGTACTTCGGCACCCTGATGGTGCAGGAGGGCCTGGCCGACGGCATGGTCTCCGGCGCGGTGCACTCCACCGCGGCCACCATCCGCCCCGCCTTCGAGATCATCAAGACCAGGCCGGGCGCGCAGATCGTCTCCTCGGTGTTCTTCATGTGCCTCGCCGACCGTGTCCTGGTCTACGGCGACTGCGCGGTCAACCCGGACCCGGACGCCGAACAGCTCGCGGACATCGCCATCCAGTCGGCGGCCACCGCCGCCCAGTTCGGCGTCGAGCCGCGGATCGCGATGCTGTCGTACTCCACCGGCACCTCCGGCTCCGGCGCGGACGTCGACAAGGTGCGCAAGGCCACCGAGCTGGTCCGCGAGCGCCGTCCCGACCTGCTGGTCGAGGGCCCGATCCAGTACGACGCGGCCGTGGACGCCGCGGTGGCCCGGACGAAGCTGCCGGACTCCGAGGTGGCCGGCCGGGCCACCGTGCTGGTCTTCCCGGACCTGAACACCGGCAACAACACCTACAAGGCCGTGCAGCGCTCGGCCAACGCGGTCGCCGTCGGCCCGGTGCTCCAGGGCCTGCGCAAGCCGGTCAACGACCTGTCGCGCGGCGCGCTCGTCCAGGACATCGTCAACACCGTGGCCATCACGGCCATCCAGGCGCAGGGTGCGGCACCGGGCGGCTCGCCCGCCGCCGACGTCTGAGGCCCCGCGCCGCCCGCCCCCCACCACCGACCGAAAGCTGCTTCATGACTGCCAACGCCACCCGCGTCCTCGTCCTCAACTCCGGCTCCTCGTCGGTGAAGTACCAGCTGCTCGACATGAAGGACAACTCCCGGCTCGCCGTGGGCCTGATCGAGCGCATCGGTGAGGAGACCTCGCGCCTGTCCCACACCCCGCTGGCCGCGGGCGGGGATGGGCCCCTCCTCGCCGAAGGCGGGCGAGGAGGGCGTGAGCGCGAGGCCCGGATAGCCGACCACGAGGAGGCGCTGAAGGCGGTCGCCGACGAGCTGTCCGCCGACGGGCTCGGCCTGGACTCGCCCGAGCTGGCGGCGATCGGGCACCGGGTGGTGCACGGTGGCCTGAAGTTCACCGAGCCGACCGTGATCGACGACGCGGTGCTCAAGGAGATCGAGCGGCTGGTGCCGGTCGCGCCGCTGCACAACCCGGCGAACATCACCGGCATCCGGACCGCCCAGGCGCTCCGCCCCGACCTGCCGCAGGTCGCGGTCTTCGACACGGCCTTCCACACCACGATGCCGGAGCACGCGGCGCGCTACGCCATCGACGTGGAGACCGCCGACGCGCACCGCATCCGCCGGTACGGCTTCCACGGCACCTCGCACGCGTACGTCTCGCGCAAGACCGCCGAGCTGCTCGGCAAGGCGCCCGAGGACGTCAACGTCATCGTGCTGCACCTGGGCAACGGCGCCTCCGCCTCGGCGGTGGCCGGCGGCCGCTGCGTGGACACCTCCATGGGGCTGACGCCGCTGGAGGGCCTGGTCATGGGCACCCGCTCCGGTGACATCGACCCGGCCGTGGTCTTCCACCTCAAGCGGGTGGCCGGGATGGACGCGGACGAGGTCGACGAGCTGCTCAACAAGAAGAGCGGTCTGGTCGGGCTCTGCGGCGACAACGACATGCGGGAGATCCGCCGCCGGATCGACGAGGGCGACCAGCGGGCCGCGCTCGCCTTCGACATCTACATCCACCGGCTGAAGAAGTACATCGGCGCCTACAGCGCGGTACTGGGCCGGGTGGACGCGGTGGCGTTCACCGCGGGCGTCGGCGAGAACGCCGCCCCGGTGCGCGAGGCCGCGGTCCTGGGTCTGGAGGAGCTGGGGCTGGCGGTGGACGCCGACCTGAACGCCGTACGGTCCGACGAGGCGCGGCTGATATCGCCGGAGTACGCCCGGGTCGCGGTCGCCGTCGTCCCCACGGACGAGGAGCTGGAGATCGCCGGCCAGACATATGCCCTGGTCAGCAACTGACCTCCGGCACACCCGCCAGGCGCCGCCGGCACCCGCGCGGCGCCTGGCCGACACCTCGCACCCGGGCACCCGAGCCCAAATAATTCCGCTCCGAAACAAACGATAGGATTGAGCCATGCGCCGTTCCAAAATCGTCTGCACCCTGGGCCCCGCCGTCGACTCCTACGACCAGCTGAAGACGCTGATCGAGGCCGGCATGAACGTGGCCCGATTCAACATGAGCCACGGCACCCACGCGGAGCACGAGGAGCGCTACCACCGCGTCCGCAAGGCCGCCGAGGAGACCGGCCGCGCCATCGGCGTGCTGGCCGACCTCCAGGGCCCCAAGATCCGCCTGGAGACCTTCGCCGACGGCCCCGTCGAGCTGGTGCGCGGCGACGAGTTCGTCATCACCACCGAGGACGTGCCCGGCGACAAGACCATCTGCGGCACGACCTACAAGGGCCTGCCCGGTGACGTCTCCAAGGGCGACCCGGTCCTGATCAACGACGGCAACGTGGCGCTCCAGGTCGTCGAGGTCGACGGTCCGCGGGTGCGCTGCATCGTCATCGAGGGCGGTGTCATCTCCGACCACAAGGGCATCAACCTGCCCGGCGCGGCGGTCAACGTCCCGGCGCTGTCCGAAAAGGACATCGAGGACCTGAAGTTCGCCCTGAACATGGGCTGCGACCTGGTCGCCCTGTCCTTCGTGCGGGACGCCAAGGACGTCCAGGACGTGCACCGCGTCATGGACGAGGTCGGCCGGCGCGTCCCGGTGATCGCCAAGGTGGAGAAGCCGCAGGCGGTCGCCAACATGGAGCAGGTCGTCGCGGCCTTCGACGGCGTGATGGTGGCCCGTGGCGACCTCGCCGTGGAGTACCCGCTGGAGAAGGTCCCGATGGTGCAGAAGCGCCTGGTGGAGATGTGCCGGCGGAACGCCAAGCCGGTGATCGTGGCGACCCAGATGATGGAGTCGATGATCACCAACTCGCGGCCGACCCGCGCCGAGGCGTCCGACGTCGCCAACGCGATCCTGGACGGCGCCGACGCGGTCATGCTCTCCGCCGAGTCCTCGGTCGGCCAGTACCCGATCGAGACCGTCAAGACGATGTCGAAGATCGTCGAGGCGGCCGAGGAGGAGCTGCTGGCCAAGGGCCTGCAGCCGCTGGTCCCGGGCAAGAAGCCCCGTACCCAGGGCGGCGCGGTGGCCCGCGCGGCCGCCGAGATGGCCGACTTCCTCGACGGCAAGGCGCTGATCGCCTTCACCAAGTCCGGTGACACCGCCCGCCGGCTGTCCCGCTACCGCTCGGCGCAGCCGATCCTGGCCTTCACCACGGACGCCGCCACCCGCAACCAGCTCGCGCTGAGCTGGGGCGTGGAGACCTTCGTCGTCCCGCACGTGGAGCACACCGACGAGATGGTCGACCTGGTCGACGCCGAGCTGCTGAAGCTCCAGCGCTACAACGACGGCGACACCATGATCATCACCGCCGGTTCGCCCCCCGGCGTCCCCGGCACCACCAACATGGTCCGCGTCCACCACCTGGGCGGCGACCGCGGCTGCCGCGCGGCGTGTGCCCTGAGAACGGCGGTGGGCCGCATCCCCTCGGGGGTGCGGCCCACCGCCGTACGTACGTGCCGGGCTCAGTCCGAGACCGAGTGGTGCAGCCCCGGAATCGTCAGGGTGCCGCCGAACTGGCCCGCCTGGGTGATCTTCACCTTGGTGAAGTACGCAAAGGGGACGTTGAGGGGCGGCGGGTGCTCCGGGTCGAAGACGATCGGGATCAGGCCGAAGAGGTTGCCCTGGAGACGCTCGGTGTACATGGTGACCTTGCCGTCGCGGATCGTCGAGGTCGACCCCGCGGCCGCCCGGACGTGGTACTTCTTCCCGGCCTGGCCGTCCACGATCTGGTGGAGGTCGCCGATGTCGATGCTGTCGGCGGTGAACTTCAGGGCCTGCTTGGTGCGGCCGTCGGGCATCGTGAGGTTGACGACACCCTCGTAGTCCAGACCGCGCAGGGTCAGACCGCTGGACTCCAGGTACCAGGGCTGGTTCGGGACGGTGGCCGGGGGCTGCTCGGCCGTGCCGGCGACCTTCTTCTCCTCGACGCAGGGGAAGGGTTTCTTGCCGTCCGCGTCAGGGGTGTTCGGGCCGGCGCTGCTGCTGGGGGACGGGGAAGCCGAGGGGGAGGCGTCGTCCGCCGTGTCCTTCGCGTCCTCCAGCGCCTTCCCTGTCTTGTCCTTGGCGTCGTCGGCCGCTGCGCCCAGCTTGTCGGTGGTGTCCTTGAGCCGGTCGGTGGCCTTGCCGCCGGGCTTGCCGGACGTGTCGCCGGAGCCGGGGCCGGAGTCCTTGCCCGCGGGTGCGGAGGAGGACGGGGACGGCGACGGAGACGTGCCCGGGGTGCCGGGCTTGCCGTCGCCGGGATGGAAGACGTCGTGCAGCTTCTTGCCCACGCCCAGCGGGTCGTACCAGGGGTTCTGCTCCGAGGGGGACGGGGAGGCGGAGGGGGACGGAGTGGTGGACCTGCCCGCGGACGGGGTCGGGGCGGGCTCCTGGGGAGGGCCCTTCTTGTCCGGGGACGGGGAGGAGGCGCCGGGGGTGGGGGTGGCGTCCGTACCGGAGTCCCCGGTGCCGGAGCCGTGGCCCTTGCCGGACCCGTCGTTGGCCGACTTGTCCTTCTCGGCCTTGTCCTTCTCGGCCTTGTCCTTCTCGGCCTTCTCCTTCTCGGCCTTCTCCTTCTCCGCCTTCTCCTTCGCCTGCTGCTCCGCCGTGTCGGGCGCGCTGACGCACGGGCCGTTCCGGAAGGGGCTCTCCGGCGGCTGCGGCTTGGCCATCGCCAGCTGCGGTGTCAGGCCCATGCCCATCAGGACCGCGGTGGGCATCGCGGCGAGGGCGATCGCCTTGCCCGCGGGTACGTGCAGCCGGGTCAGCAGCGGTTTGCGCGGGGCCGCGTGGCGCGGCCCGGTTCTCGCCGCCGGGGTGGCCGCTCGCGTCTCGTGCTCGTCACCCGGCACTGTGCCTCCCGTTCGTCCCGGTGACCGGGCTCGCTCCTGACAGGTCGTCCGGTGCGCCGCCCACGGGCCGGGCCGGTTCGCCCCCCTCGGGGGCGACGGGCTTGCCCGGCGCCCAGGAGACCGCCAGCGCGCCGCCGACCAGGCCCAGCGCGAAGCCGACCACGAAGGCGCCGAAGTTGGAGACCACCAGGGAGACCAGGGACAGCAGGATCGCCGCGACACCCGCGAAGACGCGGGAGGCGGGCTGGAACCACATGGTCAGGCCGAGCACGACCAGGAGTACGCCGATGATCAGCGAGCCGGCGCCCGCGGTCGTCGCCATCCGGACGGTCAGGGAGCCGATCGTGAGGTTCGCGTAGGGGATGTACATGATCGGAAATCCGGCCAGCAGCGTCAGCACCCCGCCCCAGAACGGGCGCTGACCTCGCCACTCCCGGAACGAAGTGCGCGTGCGGCCGGTCTTCTCGTTCAGCCGTGGTCGCGTGTCGGCGCTCATGTCGTACAGCTCCTCGGGACTGGCTAATCGGTGGTACGTGAGCTGGAGTGCGTGGCACGGCGGCCACCGGCGTACGGGTGCGGGGCGCGCGGACGGCGAGACCGCTCCGCCGCGCACGCCCCCGCCCCCGTGCGCTCAGTGCGTCAGTAGCACTCGTTCTTGCCGCGCTTGACGCTCATGTTCAGGCCACTGAGCTGGAACGTGCCGGCCGTGGTGGCCCAGGCGCGCTGCTCGACGTCCTTGAACAGGACATGCTCGGCCTGCTGGGCGAAGGAGCCGGGGAGGTAGGTCCCCCGGCCACCCTCGCCGGGCTTGGCCGGGCCCGGCCCCTTGGTGGTGTTGTCCACCGAGACGCCGATGTCCACGTTGGTGAACGTCGCGTTGGTCCGCAGATCGTCGGCGTCGATGTAGAGCTTCTTCGCCAGGACGGGGTCCTTGCCGGCGCCCGCCTCCAGCCGCATCGTGACATCACCGAAGACCGGCACCGGCACGACGACCGACTGGCACAATGCGGTGATCTTCGCGGAGTTCAGCCCCACCACGGCGACCGGGCGCTGGCCGTCGTTGCCCTTGTCGAGGGCTCCGTACTGCACGAACCCGGTACCGTCGAGTTCCTTCGCGGTGACCTTGAACTGCTGACCGGAGACGCTGAACGACGCTGCCAGCGCACCCTGCGCGATGGCGACTCCGATGGCAGCCGTCGCCGCGACGCTCGGCACCATGACAACGGCGAACCGCTTCCATCTGGTCCCGCCACGAGCCAGGGACTCCATGACTTTCCTCCTTCTCGGACGTACATCTCCGGTTGCGGCCCGGGTCTGGGGGAGACGGCGGCCGTACCTGGGATGGGAGAAGTGCTACGTCCTCGGGAAGGAGAGCGCCCGTACCGAAAAGGCGTACAGGCGTACGGCGTTCCGATGCACCGGCGATCACCCCCGAGCGACAACCACTGGCCACGCTCGCGCGCGGCGCTTGGCGGACAGGCCCTGCCGGGTGGGCAGGAACCCCCCTGTCCGGGACCGGTGGCGGTGCCGCCGGCCACTCGGTGGGGACCCATGGACCCCGCGGCACCGACCGGTTGCCGGGCGGCGGGAATGGACCGAGCGTGGCCGATCGTGGTGCATCGGCGGCCGTCGCACAAGGGGTTCGTTACTTGCCAGTAACGCAGAGCTGGCCAGGGCACAACGGCGCGAAATCAGGCAGCCACCCAGGGTCGTCGCCGACGGTGAGCAGACTTGGGGAAATCAGGGATGAACACCGACGAAACCCCTCTCCCCTCTTACTCCAAGTAACAGCGGCCACGATTACCAAGATTTGGTAAAACGTGGCCGCTGCCGTGTGGTGGGGTCCGCGCGCCTCAGGAGACGCGGGTGACCGGACGCCGAGGGGTCGAAACGGGGTCAGAGGAGGATCAGAACAGCACCCGCGCCAGGGCCGTACGGGCCGAGATCACCCGCGGGTCGTCGGTCCCGATGACCTCGAACAGCTCCAGCAGCCGTACCCGCGCGGCCTCGCGGTCGTCGCCCGCCGTGCGCCGGACGGTGTCCACCAGCCGCCCGAAGGCGTCCTCCACATGACCGCCGACCAGGTCCAGGTCGGCCGCCTTGATCTGCGCCTGCACGTCGGCGGGGCCGTCGGCCGCCGCCTTGCGCACCTCCTGCGGGTCCAGATCCCGCACCCGGCGCAGCAGTTCGGCCTGCGCCAGGCCGAGCTTGGCCTCCGGGTTCGCCGGGTCGTCGGAGAGCACGTTCTTGTACGCCTGGACGGCGCCGCCGAGGTCACCGGCGTCCAGCGCCTGGTTCGCGGCCTCCAGCATCGCGTCGTACGGGCCCACCGGCTCGGGGACGTCCTCCTGCGGCGGGGCGTCCGCCGGGTCGACGGGCGCGCCGACGATCCCGAACTGCTGCTCGGCGGCCTGGACGAGCTGGTCCAGCACCTGGCGGATCTGCGCCTCCGGGGCCGCGCCCTGGAACAGCGGGATCGGCTGGCCCGCGACGACCGCGAAGACCGCCGGGATGCCCTGCACGCCGAACTGCTGGAACAGCGCCTGGTTGGCGTCGACGTCGATCTTGGCCAGGACGAACTTGCCGGCGTACTCCCCCGCCAGCCGCTCCAGCAGCGGGCCGAGCTGCTTGCACGGCTCGCACCACTCGGCCCAGAAGTCGATGACGACCGGCACCTCGGTGGAGCGCTGGAGGATGTCCTGCTGGAACCCCGCCTCGTCGACGTCGAACACCAGACGGGCGCCGCCTGTGGGCCGGCCCGTGCGGGCCGCCTCGGCGCGCGCCTGCTCCGCCTTCTGCTTCGCTTCCCCGGCCGCCTTCACCGCGGCGAGGTCGACGACTCCACTCATGGACATGTTGCGTGGCTGCATGGGCCTATCCTCCCCCCTTCCGCGGACCGTTGCGAAAAGCGGTGCCGAAAATTCACGGTGCGCGAAAAAGCTCGCGGTGCCGGTCCGCCCCTGCGGCCCGCCGGTGTGCCGGCGCAGGACGGAGGTGCCGCGTGTGCACCGGCCCGGGGCCGGCGTGGTGCTGCGGTGGCCCCGGGTCCCCACCCGCGGCCTGTGGTTGTCGCGTCCGGGGCGGGCCGTACCGGCCACACCCTTTCGCTACGACCCGTAGCGTAACTGTCCGGCGCCCCGGCCCGGCAACCCCTCCCGCGAACCGTACGAGTGATCTGCCTCACGAGGGCGGGCCGACCCGCGCCTACTGGCCGGTATGGTCGCCCCCATGCACCGCTGCCCCCTCACCGGCACCAGCTCCCCCGCGGGCCGTGCGGGCCCCCGGAGCCGTACGGGCCGGCCGCGCAGCGCCGAGGCGGACCGCGCGATCCTCGACGCCACCCGCGCCGCGCTGGTCGAGCTGGGCTGGGGCAAGCTGACGATGGGCGACGTGGCCGCCCGCGCCAAGGTCGCCAAGACGACCCTCTACCGCCGCTGGGCGAACAAGAACGAGCTGGTCCTGGACGCCGTGGCGGTCCTCTTCGACGAACTCGAACTCCCCGACCGGGGCTGTCTCCAGGCCGACATCGAGGGCGTCGTCCTGCAGTTCGCCTCGCTGCTGGCCCGCCCGGAGACCAAGACCGCGCTGATGGCCGTGGTCGCCGAGTCCACCACCGACGAGGCGCTGCGGGTCCGTATCCGCTCCGCCGTGGTCGAGCGGCAGAAACGGCTGGTGATCCTCGGGCGCGAGCGGGCCCAGGCGCGCGGGGAACTGCCGCCGGACCCGGCCGGCGAGGAGGGCGCGGCGGCCGCCGGGCGGGCGGTCGGGCTGATCTTCGACGTGATCGCGGGCGCCGTCGTGCACCGGGCGCTGGTCAGCGCGGAGCCGGTGGACGAACTGTGGGCGCAGCAGTTCAGCGCGCTGCTGCTGACCGGGCTGGCCGGACTCGCGGAAGCGGGCCCGGCCGGGGCGTGAGGCTCCCGGACGGCCACGTACGGGTACGGGTACGGGCCGCCACTCGCGCCGGGCGCCCGTACCCGTACCGTCCCTCAGACCTGGTACCGGTCCGCCGCGAACAGGTGCACATGCTCCGCCACCCACTCCGACGTCCGCTTCAGCCCGTCCTCCAGGGACACCTCCGGCGTCCACCCGGCCCATTCGCGCGCCCGCGAATTGTCCGAAAGCAGTCGCTGGACCTCGCTCCCGGCGGGCCGCAGACGGGAGCCCTCCACCACGACCTCGGCGTCCCGGCCGGACGCGGCGATCAGGGACCGTGCCAGGTCCCCGATGGAGATCTCCCGTCCCGTACCGAGGTTGACGACCTCGCCCAGCGCCCGGTCGCAGTCGGCCATCGCCAGGAAACCGGCCGCGGTGTCGGTGACGTAGGTGAAGTCGCGGGTCGGGGTGAGCGAGCCCAGCCTGATCTCCCGGGCGCCGGAGTGCAGCTGCGCCAGGATGGTGGGGATCACGGCGCGCGCGGACTGGCGCGGGCCGTAGGTGTTGAACGGGCGGACGACCGTGACCGGCAGTTCGAAGGCGTGCCAGTGGGAGAGCGCCATCATGTCCGCGCCGATCTTCGAGGCGGAGTACGGGGACTGCGGCTGGAGCGGGTGGTCCTCGCTGATCGGCGCGGTCAGGGCGGTGCCGTACACCTCGCTGGTCGAGGTGTGCACCAGGCGGCGCACGGCGTGCCGGCGGCACGCCTCGGCGATGTTCTCGGTGCCCACGACGTTGGTCTGCACGTAGGCGCCGGGCGAGTCGTAGCTGTACGGGATGCCGATGAGGGCGGCGAGGTGGAAGACCGTGTCGCAGCCGGCGACGGCGTCCGCCACCCGGCCGGCGTCCCGCACGTCGCCCGCGATCATCTCGACCGGGCTGTCCGGGCCCAGGTAGCGGGCCAGGTGGCCCTTCTCGGCGTACGGCTTGTAGTGCACGAAGGCGCGCACCTTCGCGCCGTACCCGACGAGCTGGTCCACCAGCGTCGAGCCGATGAAGCCCTCGGCGCCGGTGACCAGGACGGTGCGGCCCTTCCAGCGGGCTTCCATGGTGGCGTGGCCGGTGGCGGGGTGGTCGGTGGTGCTCATGCGGTCTCCCTCAGGTAGGTGGTGGTGGGGTGGGCTGCGGGGTGGCCGGCCAGCTTCAGAACCTTGGCGGCCAGCAGGTCGGCGGCGCGCGCGTGGGTGCCCGGGTCGGCGGCCTGGCCCATGGCCGCCAGCCGGGCGGGGTGGTCGAGCAGCGGGGTGACGAGCGTGTCCAGGCGTTCCGCGGTGGTCTCGGCGTCCGGCAGCAGGACGGCGGCGCCCGCGTCGGACAGCACCCGCGCGTTGTGGGTCTGGTGGTCGCCGGGCGCGTGCGGGTACGGGACCAGGACGGACGGCATCCCGATCGTCGCCAGCTCGGCGACGGTCGCCGAACCGGCCCGGCACACCACGAGGTCGGCGGCGGCGTAGGCCAGATCCATCCGGTCCAGGTACGGGACGGCCTCGGCGACCGCCGCACCGCCCGTCGCGACCAGCCGCTCCCGGGTCTCCTCCAGGGCCGCGGGCCCGGTCTTGACCAGCAGCCGCAGATCCGTACGGGTCCGGTACCGGGCCGCGAGGCCGACCGCGGCCTCGGTGAGCCGCGCCGCGCCCAGGCTGCCGCCGTTGACGAGCAGCAGCCGGACGTCCTCCGGTATGCCCAGTTCACGGCGTGCCCGCTCCCGCAGCGCCGTACGGTCCAGGTTCGCCAGCGGCCCGACCAGCGGCATCCCGACCGTCTCGGCGCGCTCGCCGCCCGCCAGGTGCGCGCGGCTGCGGTCGAAGGCGAGCGCGATGTGCGGGGTGAGCCGGGCGGCGAACTTGTTGGCCCGGCCGGGCACCGCGTTGGACTCGTGGACCAGGCTGGGCAGCCCGGCCAGCCGCGCCCCGACGATGACCGGCGCGCTCGGGTAGCCGCCCATGCCCACCGCGACCTGGGCGTCCTGCTGACGCAGGATCGAGCGGCACTGGGCGCCCGATTTCAGCAGCGCGGCGGGCAGCAGATAGCGCTTGGCGCCGAGCGACGGGTCGAAGGGAATCATGTCCACGGTGTGCAGGCGGTATCCGGCCTGCGGGATGAGCCGCGTCTCCAGCCCGCGCTCCGTACCGACGAAGGAGACCACCGCGTCGGGCACGGCCCGGCGCAGGGCGTCCGCGAGGGCGAGCCCGGGGTAGATGTGACCGCCGGTACCGCCCGCACCGATGACGACTGAGAGTGGTGTGCGCATGGCCGCCACGCTCGTCAAGCGCCCTAAGAAGGTTCTAAGACGGAGGTTTGGCAGCCTGTGTGCATGCCGTCCTCGCCTGCACCGCACCCCGCGCCCCGGAGCGCCGCCCAGCAGCCCGCCGCCGCGTCCCCGCCGAAGATCCTCGTCGTGGACGACGAACCGGAGGTGCGGGCCGCCGTCGAGGACGGCCTCACCGTGGAGGGGTACGCGGTGCGCGGCGCCGCCGACGGGCTGGCCGCGCTCTCCGAGGTCGCCTCCTGGCAGCCGGACGCGATCGTGCTGGACGTGATGATGCCGGTGCTGGACGGCCTGGCGGTCTGCCGGCGGCTGCGCGCGCTGGACGACCGTACGCCGATCCTCGTGCTGACCGCGCTGGACTCGGTCAGCGAGCGGGTGGACGGGCTGGACGCGGGCGCCGACGACTACCTCGTCAAACCGTTCGCGCTGGACGAGCTGGTCGCGCGGGTGCGGGCGCTGCTGCGCCGCGCGTCGGCCGGCGCCGCCGACGACACCTCGCTGGCCTTCGCCGACCTGGTCGTCGACCCGGTGACCCGCACCGGCCACCGGGGCGGGCGGCCGCTGGAGTTCAGCCGTACGGAGTGGGCCCTGTTGGAGCTGCTCCTGCTGCACCCCGGGCAGGTGATGCCGCGCGAGGTGATCCTGGAGCGGGTCTGGGGCCGCGACTTCGGCCCGGACTCCAATTCCCTCGCGGTGTACGTCGGTTACCTGCGCCGGAAGCTGGAGGCGGACGGCGAGTCCCGGCTGGTGCACACCGTGCACGGCGTCGGCTACCGGCTGGACGAGCCGGACCAGCCGGGCCGGGGCGGCAGAGCGGGACGGGCGTGAGCGGGCGGCGCGGCCTGGGCGCGCGCTGGCGGCGGCGCCGGCCGCTGCGGACCCGGCTGGCGATCGCCGCGTCCGCCGCAGTGGCTCTGGTGGCGGTCGGCATCTGCACGGCGGCGTTCTTCATCATCCGCTACCAGATGACCCGGCAACTGGAACTGAACCTGGCCCAGACGGCAGCCCAGTACAGCGAGAAGTTCCGCTCGTGGGGCCCGACCGCGGGCGACGCGAACTGCCGTTTCCAGGCCGTGCCCTGTGTCCAGTCGGTCCCCGCCGACAAGTCCCGGGACCCGCGCGACCCTTACGCGCTGCCGGTCAGCGACGCCACCCGCGCGGTCGCCGCCGGCCGGCACGCGCCGTACTACGACGAGCTGACCGTGGCCGGTTACCCGGTGCGGAGGTACACCGTGCGGCTGCGCGGCAAGGACGAGGCACTCCAGGTGGCGCTGCGCACGGACACCGTGCAGCGCGGCGTCCAGAAGGCCGCGGTGGCCCTGGCCGGAGTCGGCGGCGCCGGTGCCCTGCTGGCGGCCGGGCTCGGCTACTGGGTGTCGCGCACCGGCCTGGCCCCGGTCGCCCGGCTCACCGCCACCGCCGAGCGCATCGCCGCCACCCGCGACGCCCGGCACCGTATCGAACTGCCCGCCGGTCCGCCCGGCCGCGAGGACGAGGTCACCCGGCTCGCCGCCAGCTTCAACACCATGCTCGGCGAGCTGGAACAGTCGGTCACCGCGCAGCGCCGGCTGGTCGCGGACGCCTCCCACGAGCTGCGCACCCCGCTGACCGCGCTGCGCACCAACGCCGAACTGCTCGCCCGCGCCGACCGGCTGACCGAAGCCCAGCGCGACCGCGCGTCCGGCGCCCTGGGCCGCCAGCTGCGCGAGGTCACCACCCTCGTCAACGACCTGATCGAACTGGCCCGGGACGAGGAGCCGCAGCCGCTGGTGGAGCAGGTGCGCCCGGCGGCGCTGCTGGAGCACGCGGTGGAGGCGGCCCGTGGCCACTGGCCGGAGATCACGTTCACCGTACGGGCCGACGCGGCGGCGACCGGGGTGACGGTCCCGGGCGTACCGGCGCGGCTGTCCCGGCTGCTGTCCAACCTCCTGGACAACGCGGCGAAGTTCTCGCCGCCCGGCGGCCCGGTCGAGACGGAACTGGCCGCCACCGCGGACGGCCTGGAGCTGACCGTCCGCGACCACGGCCCCGGCATCACGGCCGAGGACCTGCCGCACGTCTTCGACCGCTTCTACCGCGCCGAGACCGCCCGCGCGCTGCCCGGCTCCGGCCTCGGCCTGGCCATGGCCCGCCAGATCGCCCGCGCCCACCGGGCCGAACTGACGGCCGCGCAGGCGCCGGGCGGCGGGGCGCTCTTCCGCCTCCGCTTCCCGGCGGGGTAGGACAGGACCGTACGGGGTGGCGCACGGGAACGGCGTACTACCCTGGGCCGGAATCACGGCCGGGTACGGGCCGAGCGGGCGGACCGGAGGGGGCGGGCGGTGAGCGGACGAGCACGCCGTGCGCTGCCGGGCTTCCTGCCGCGCGCGCTGGCCGGGCTGTGGGCCGTCCTGCTGGTCCTGGCCGGGACGTCCGGGACGGCGGGGGCCACGTCCGGCCCACTGCTGCCCGGCCCATCGGCTGTCACCCCCGCGAGTCCGGCAGCCACCCCATCCGGCCCCTTCGGCACCGCTTCCCAGCCAACGTCCGCCGCCGCGCCCCAGGTACTCACGGCACACACCGCGCCCGGCCGTCCCCGGGCCGACGCCCGCACCGCCCCGGACCGGCCGGTGGCCCGCCAGACCGCCACCGCCCACATCCAGGCGGTCCTCCCCCACCCGCGCTTCCCCGGCCTCCCGGGCGCGCTGCCCTCCGCGTCCCCGGCGCCCCGCCACAGCCCGTTCGGGTACGGCGAGACCGTCGGCCCGCGCCAGGAACGGGCGCCGCCCTGGGCCCGGTACTCCCCGCGCAGCCCGCGCGGACCTCCCTTCGTACGGAGCAGCTGACGCCCCAGGCGTACGGCGGCCCGCAGCACCGGCATGCCCGGCGACGCCCCGACGCGCCGCCGCGGCCCGGTGCGCGCGGCCGGCCGGCGCCCCGCCTCCGTATCCCTGAAGGGGAGACCCATGCCGTCCCGCGCTCCGTCGCGGCGGCCCTGGCGTGCGCTGATCGCGCTCGCCGTCGTCGCCGTGTCCCTGTTCTTCGCCCTGACCACCCCCGCCCGCCTCGGCCTCGATCTCCGTGGCGGCACCCAGATCGTCCTGGAGACGAAGGACTCGCCCACCGCCCGTGCCGACTCCGCCGCCACCGACCGGGCCCTGGAGGTACTGCGGCAGCGGATCGACGCGCTCGGCGTCGCCGAACCGTCGCTGTCCCGCTCCGGCGAGAAACGCATCGTCGCCGAGCTGCCCGGCGTCCAGGACCCGAAACAGGCCGTCGAGGTCATCGGCCGCACCGCGCAGCTCACCTTCCACCCCGTGCTCGCCACCCTGCCGGACCCCAAGGGCACGCCGGAACTGAAGGCCAAGGACGACCGCACCCGCACCCTCGCCGACCCCGACACGCCCGGCCAGGCCCTGCGGCTCGGCCCGCCCGCGCTGACCGGCGAGGGCGTCAAGGACGCGGAGGCCGTCTTCGACCCGCAGGGCGGGCGCGGCTGGACCGTCGACCTGTCCTTCCGCGGCGCCGCCGCGGACGCCTGGGCGCGGGTCACCGGCCAGGCGGCGTGCGCGGCGCCCGGCGAGCCGGCCCGGCGGGTCGCGATCGTGCTGGACGACCGGGTGATCTCCGCCCCCGGCATGCAGCAGAGCGTGCCGTGCACGACCGGCATCGCGGGCGGCAACGCCCAGATCACCGGCGGATTCAGCGACACCGAGGCCCGCGACCTGGCGGCCCTCGTCAAGGGCGGCGCCCTGCCGGTGCCCGTCGAGGTCGTCGAGCAGCGCACCGTCGGGCCCACGCTGGGCGCTGACGCGATCAAGGCCAGTGCCACCGCCGCCGTCATCGGCCTGCTGTGCACCGGCGTGTTCGTCATCGTCGTCTACCGGCTGCTGGGCGCGCTGGCCACGATCGCACTCGCCGCGTACGGACTGATCTCGTACGCCGTGCTCGTCGCCCTGGGCGCCACCCTCACCCTGCCCGGCCTCGCCGGTTTCGTCCTCGCGATCGGCATGGCGGTGGACGCCAACGTCCTGGTGTTCGAGCGGGCCAGGGAGGAGTACGCACGCCGCGCGGTCCGCTCCGGCGGCGACCTGCGGCGCCCGCTGCGCGAGGGCTTCGGCAAGGCGTGGAGCGCGATCCTCGACTCGAACGTCACGACGCTGCTCGCCGCGGGCCTGCTGTTCTTCTTCGCCACCGGACCGGTCAAGGGCTTCGGCGTCACGCTGTCCATCGGCGTACTGGCCTCGATGGTCTCCGCGCTGGTCATCACCCGGGTGCTGGCGGGCTGGGCGGTGCGCCGCGGGGCCGTACGGCGGCGGCCCGCGATCACCGGTATGGCGTCCGAGGGGCGGGTACGGCGGTGGCTGGCACGCCGTCAACCGCGGCTGATGCGGCGGCGCCGCACCTGGCTGGGCGTCGGCGCCGGCCTGCTGCTGCTCGCCGTCACCGGCATCGGCGTACGCGGCCTGGAGTTCGGCGTGGAGTTCACCGGCGGCCGGCTCGTCGAGTACAGCACCAGCCGTACGGTGGACGCCGAGACGGCGCGCGAGGCGGTCGCCGAGGCGGGCTTCCCGCGCGCGGTCGTCCAGGAGTCGGGCGACGGCGGGATCGCCGTACGGACCGAGCAGCTGACCGACGCCGAGCAGGACCGTATCCGCACGTCCCTCCAGAAGCCCGGCGGCACGGTCGAGGTCGAGCGGGACGAGAAGATCGGGCCCAGCATGGGCAGCGAGCTGCGCGGCAAGGCGCTGATCGCGCTGGGCATCGCGGTCGCCGCCCAGCTGATCTATCTGAGCGTCCGGTTCCGCTGGACGTTCGCGACGGCCGCGGTCCTGGCCATGGTGCAGGACGTGGTGCTGGTGGTGGGCCTGTTCGCCTGGCTCGGCAAACCGGTGGACAGCGTCTTCCTCGCGGCGCTGCTGACTGTCGTCGGCTACTCCGTCAACGACACGGTCGTGCTCTTCGACCGCGTACGGGAACTGCGGCGCGCCGCCAAGGGCGACCGGGCCGCGCGCGGCGCGGAAGGGCTCGCGCTCCTCGCCGACCGGGCGATCGTGCAGACCGTGCCCCGCACGGTGAACACCGGCATGGGCGCCCTGTTCGTCCTCGCCGCCCTCGCGGTGCTGGGCGGCGACTCGCTGGCCGACTTCTCCGTGGCGCTGCTCGCGGGCGTCCTGTTCGGCATCGCCTCGACGATCTTCACGGCCACCCCGGCCGCCGTCGTCCTGGAGAGCCGCCACCCGGGCCCGGAGGCACCCGCGGCCCGCCCGCGCGACAAGGCGAGCGCCGGAAACGGCGCGATGGTCTGACACGGCACCGGGGGCGGGGCCGCGCACGGCCCCGCCCCCGGCACGTACCGCCGTCAGAACCCCGCCGGCTCCGTGTACACGCCCCACTCCTCGCGCAGCACGTCGCAGATCTCGCCGAGCGTCGCCTCGGCCCGTACGGCCGCCAGCATCGGCTCGATCATGTTTCCGCCGCTGCGTGCGGCGTCCAGCATCGCCGCCAGCGACGAGCGCACCCGCGCGTCGTCCCGGGCCGCCTTGCGGTCCGCCAGGATCCGTACCTGGTCCCGCTCGACCTCGTGGCTGACCCGGAGGATCTCCAGGTCACCGGTGACCGAGCCGTGGGCGCAGTTGACGCCGACGACCTTCTTCTCGCCCTTCTCCAGCGCCTGCTGGTAGCGGAAGGCGGACTCGGCGATCTCGCCGGTGAACCAGCCGTCCTCGATGCCCCGCAGGATGCCGGAGGTCATCGGACCGATGGGGTGCTGTCCGTTCGGGACGGCCCGGGCGCCCCGCTCCTTGATCTGCTCGAAGATCTTCTCCGCATCGGCCTCGATCCGGTCGGTCAGCGACTCGATGAACCACGAGCCGCCCAGCGGGTCGGCGACGTTGGCGACGCCGGTCTCCTCCATCAGCACCTGCTGCGTGCGCAGCGCGATCTCCGCGGCCTGCTCGCTGGGCAGGGCGAGGGTCTCGTCCAGCGCGTTGGTGTGCAGGGAGTTCGTCCCGCCGAGGACCGCGGCCAGCGCCTCGACGGCCGTCCGGACGACGTTGTTGTACGGCTGCTGGGCGGTCAGCGAGACACCGGCGGTCTGCGTGTGGAAGCGCAGCCACTGGGCCTTCTCGCTGGTCGCGCCGTACACGTCGCGCATCCAGCGGGCCCAGATGCGGCGGGCGGCCCGGAACTTCGCGATCTCCTCGAAGAAGTCCAGGTGGGCGTCGAAGAAGAAGGACAGGCCGGGCGCGAAGGTGTTCACGTCCAGGCCGCGGGAGAGGCCCAGCTCCACGTACCCGAAGCCGTCGGCGAGGGTGTACGCCAGCTCCTGCGCGGCCGTCGCACCCGCCTCGCGGATGTGGTAGCCGGAGACCGAGAGCGGCTTGTACGCGGGGATGCCGTGCGCGCAGTGCTCCATCAGGTCGCCGATCAGGCGCAGGTGGGGCTCGGGCGGGAAGAGCCACTCCTTCTGGGCGATGTACTCCTTGAAGATGTCCGTCTGGAGCGTGCCGTTCAGCACGGCCGGGTCGACACCCTGGCGTTCGGCGGCGACCAGGTACATGCAGAAGACCGGGACGGCCGGGCCGGAGATCGTCATCGAGGTCGTGACGTCGCCGAGCGGGATGTCCTTGAACAGGACCTCCATGTCGGCGGCCGAGTCGATGGCGACACCGCAGTGGCCGACCTCACCGAGCGAACGCGGGTCGTCGGAGTCCCGCCCCATCAGCGTCGGCATGTCGAAGGCGACGGAGAGCCCGCCGCCCCCCGCCTTCAGGATCATCTTGTACCGCTCGTTGGTCTGCTCGGCGTTGCCGAAGCCCGCGAACTGGCGGATGGTCCACGTACGGCCGCGGTAGCCGGTCGGGTACAGCCCGCGCGTGAAGGGGTACTCCCCCGGCCAGCCGATGCGCTCGAATCCCTCGACCGAGTCGCCGGGGCGGGGGCCGTACGCCGGTTCCACGCTGTCGCCGGAGAGCGTGGTGAAGTCCGCGTCCCGCTTACGGGCGGAGTCGTACCGGGCCTGCCAGCGACGGCGGCCCTCTTCGATCGCGTCAGCGTCCATGCTCACAAATTTACTAGGACGTCCTACTAATTGTCGATGGCTGACGGCCGGAAGTCGCCGGACGGCACCCGTCGGGCCCTACGCGAAGGCCGCCGGACGTACCCGGCGGCCGTGCGACGGCGTACGGCGTCCGTACGCTCCCTCAGACCTTCGCGGGCTGCGGCGTACCGTCCGCGACCAGCGGCTCGATCTCCCGGACGACCTTGCGCTCGACGAAGAAGGCAGCGGTCGGGATGGTGCCGGAGATCAGCACCCACAGCAGCTTGCCGAACTTCCACTTCGCCTTGGACCCCAGGTCGAAGGCGAAGACGAGGTAGATGATGTAGAGCACGCCGTGGATCTGCGAGACCACGAGCGTGAGGTCCTTGCCCGTGTCGAAGCCGTACTTGGCCACCATGCAGGCGCACAGGACGAGGAGCATGACGGCGGTGACGTAGGCCATCACCCGGTATCGGGTCAGCACGCTGCGTTTCATGCTCCGAGCGTAACCGCCCGTTCCGGGGCGATCTTCGCCGCCCCTACCACGGATCACTCGTCCTGGAAATCACCGGCCGCGACCCGCAGCGGCCGCAGCATCGCGAAGATCTCCCCGCACTCCTCGGCGCTGTAGGCCCCCAGCCCGAACTCCATCGCCATCAGGTCACGCGTCGCCTTGTCACAGGTCACCCGCCCCTGCTCGGTGATGGACGCCAGCGTGCCGCGCCCGTCGTTGGGATTCGGCCGCTTGTCCACCAGCCCGGACTTCACCAGCCGGTCGACGGTGTTGGTCACCGACGTCGGGTGGACCATCAGCCGCTCCCCGATCTTCGACATGGGCAGCTCCCCCGCCTTGGAGAAGGTGAGCAGCACGAGCGCCTCGTACCGGGCGAACGTCAGCCCGTACGGCTTGAGCACCGCGTCCACCTCGGACAGCAGGATCTGCTGCGCCCGCATGACCGAGGTGATCGCGGCCATGGACGGCACGGCTCCCCATCGTCGCTGCCACAGTTCGTCGGCACGGGCAATGGGATCGAAGGCAAGACTGAGCGGCTTCGGCACGCCTTCGACCCTACCGGTCGGCCATATCGTGGTCAGCCCTGTCTCAGGGTTCGGTACCCGGGTGGGTCACTTCTCGGCATCGGCAGCCGCTGGTGCCCGGGGCGGGGAACATTTCGTCGTACCGGCCGCGACCGGCACCAGGGTCACATCACCGCTCGGCACCTTCACCGGAACCCTCAGGCGCACGTCCCACAAGGCCACCGTGCCGTGCGCGCTGCCGATGCGCAGGTACGGGCGGGACGGATCGAATTCCGCACCGTCCGCCGCGATGTGCTTCTTGAGCGGCTGCACGCACACGCGCTCCGGCTTGATTCCTCGGTATGTCCCCGGGGTGTCGCCGCGTACAGCCTGCTGCCACGCTCGTCCACCGGCCTGCGCTGAGCTCATGGGCACCAGCAGCAGCGACAGCGCAGTGCACAGGATGCCGGTGACTGCGAGCGCTGTCACCGGCATCCAACGATGGACGACAACTTGATGCAAGTGTTTGGCGTAGCCCCACACGGCTGCTGTCAGGAACCAGATCGGAAGCACCGGTAGAAAAGTCAGCGCTGCGGCGATCCGCCACAGCGCAGGCACTCCCACGTCACCGGGCTCCAGTCCGAAGGCGTCAAGGTAGAACCAGTGGACTACATCCCCGAGCCCTGGCATCAGCGTCAGAGCCACAGAAATCAGCAGAGGCAGCACCCACTGGAGCACCTCGCGTGAGGAATTCCATTGGCGCGCCAGAGCCCAGAGACCGCCGACGACGAAAGCAACGGCGAGAATCCCGGGGTACACCCACAGTCCCACGACAGGATCCGGGGACGAGGCGCCGGCCGCCCACCCGCCGACCGTCGCGCCGAGAGACAGTACGCCACCTACCACCGCGCTGGACCGGCGCCGGTCCGGCAAGGCATCGCGTATCGCCAGCCGACTTGCCAGAAATGCCGAAGCGCCCGCTATGAGCAGCGAGGCCATTCCGTACAGGGAAACGACACCGGCTGCACTCAGCACCGCTCCGGAGAGCAGTGCTGTGGCGAGCGTCAGGACGAAAGGCGCCTGGCTGCGTCGACGACTGTTCGCGACGCCTGGACGGCTGCCTCCGATGGGCTCCGCCACCCCCCACTCCGTGCGGACGTCCGTACCCGAAGACTCATAGGCCCCGACGGGCTCCAGCCACGCCCGGGCCGCACGACGTGCCTGCTCGCGGCTGGCCGCTCCGACAACCCGGCCGGTGTCTCTGGCCCCGGTCAGCACCTGAAGGCGCTCTCGACGACGAGGTGATGCAGGCGTCCGGTACGCATACCAGAACGTGCGGTGGTCGTCTGCCGTCCGAAGCGCTTGGGCGAGATGCACCTTGACGTCCAGCGCGCGGCTCTGCCGCAAAGCCGTCAGATGCAGTCCGGCCGCCCTCTCAGCTCCCCTGCGCGCTCCCACGAGCCGCACCTCCACGCAGAGAAAGACAGCGGCTGGTGCACCAGCGTCAAAGCATCGGCGTTCGTCGTATGCAAGCTCACGGACGATCGGCCAATCCTTCTCCTGGAGCGTCCGCTCGAAAAGTTCTCTGTCCACGGAGTCACCGCGAAATTCGACGATCACCCGCACCCGTTGGTCGAAGTTCCCGGCAGTCAAACTCTCACTTCCCTCTTGGTCGCCTCAGCAGTTGGCGAGCGACGTTACGCGACGGGATGGACTGCGCCCGTCGCACCTCGAACACCACCAACCCCACCGCCACCACCCCCACCACCCCTCCAGCCGGCATCACCACCCGAAGAGGCGCGTACTCGGCCGCCACCCCCGCCGCCCCCATCCCCAAGCCCATGATCGTCATACGGCCCGCCTGCATCACCGTCATCGCCTGGCCCAGCAGGGCGTCGGGTACGGCGGCCGCGAACCAGCGGTCCACGCCGAAGTTGTAGGCGATGCCGGTGCCGGTCAGGGCGAGGAGTGTTACGGCCCAGCCGAGGGAGGGGCGCGCTGCGAAGCCCAGGGAAGGGAGGACGCAGCAGATGCCGAGAGGGAACGTCAGGCGGGTGCGGGCCCGGGGGCCGAGGAAGGTGCCGGCCAGGGTTTCGGCGGTGATCGCGCCGATGGGCATGGCGCACATGAGCAGGCCGGCCGCTGCCGGGCCCGCGCCGAGGGAGTCCGCGTACGGGATGAGCAGTGCCTCGGGGATGACGACGAAGGCCGGGGGGAGCCAGGTCAGCAGGAGGAGGGCTCGGATGCGGCGGTCGGAGAGGAGTTGGCGGGTGCCGGCCAGGGAGGCGCCCAGCAGTGCCCCGGGGGACGTACAGCGCGCGGGGCGGGCGTGAGTGCCCAGGCGTAGGAGGAGGGCCGATCCGAGGAAGGTGCCGGTGGTGATGGCCAGCACCGCGCCGGGTGTCACGGCGGTCAGCAGCAGTCCTCCGGCGGCGAAGCCGACAAGTTGCGCGCCTTGGTTGACGATGCGGATCAGCGAGCGTCCCAGGACGAAGAGGTCGCCCTCTCCCAGCACGTCGCCCAGCGTCCCGGCGCGTGTGCCGGCGAAGACGGGGGCGATGGCGGCGGTCGCGCAGCGCAGCGCCAGTAGTACGGCGACCGGTGTACCCGGGACCAGCATCACGGCGGCGCAGCCCGCGCACAGCAGGTCGCAGACGACGAGGACGCGGCGGGCCGGGTGGCGGTCGGCGACGGCGGAGAGCAGTGTGCCGCCGATGACGTACGGCAGTAGGCCGAGCGCGAAGGTCAGCGCGCTCAGCAGGGGCGACCCGGTGAGCTGGTAGACGAGTACGGAGAGCGCGATCTCGCAGAGGACGACGCCGAGGGAGGAGAGGAGGTGTGCGGCGAAGACGGAGCGGAATTCGGGGGTGGAGAAGACGGCGCGGTAGCCGGTTCCGGTGGGTGGTGGCGGCGGCTCCGGGCGCGGGTCGACAGGGCCCGTGGTGGCGGGCCCGGAGGGGGTGGCGGGCATGGGGGCAGCGTGCCGGGCCTGGCCCGCGCTCCCCAGTTGTTCGGCAGCGGGCGAATCCATGACGGGTTCGGCCGTCCGGTGGGAAGAGTGGGGGTAAGAGGAGAGGGGGGCCTCGGCCATGCCGCTGGACATGCGCTTCGGCGCGGACGACCTGCTGCGCATCCGCTTCGCCATCTCGCCGCTCTGCGAGACCCACGAAGCCGTACGGACCCTGTTACGCACCGACCGGCACGGCTACCACCTGCCCTGGCTACGGCGGATGCGCACGGCGCTGGCGGGCCTGGACCTGTCCGCTCTGTGGCTCCTGATGCCGTCGCCGCAGCCCGGCTACACCCCCGACTTCCTGGGGCCGCCGCCGGAGTCGTCACTCGCGCCTTTCGAAGAGGAGCTGGCGCGGGTGCGGGCCACGGACCCGGCCATCGCCCACGCGGAGCTGGCCAAGTCGCTGGCCTGCACGCCGGGGGCCGCCGAGTCCCCGCGCGGCCGGGCGATGCTGACGGACCCGGCCGCCGCCGTACGGGAGCTGGCCGACGCCACCGAACGGGCGTGGCACGCGCTGCTGGCCCCGGACTGGCCCCGGCTGCGCGCGCTGCTGGAGGCCGAGGTCGCCTACCGGTCCCGGCAGCTGGCAAGCGACGGGCTGGAGAAGCTGTTCGCGGACCTCAGCCCGCGGATCACCTGGTCCGGCGGCACCCTCACGGTCCGTACCCGCGCGCACTTCCTGCAGATCCAGAACCTGGACGGGCGGGGCGTCCTGTTGATGCCGAGCGTCTTCGTGTGGCCCGACGTGGTGAGCGCCTACGAACCGCACTGGCAGCCCACCGTCCTGTACCCGGCGCGCGGCATCGGCGGACTGTGGCAGGAGCCGGAGACCGGCCCGGCGCTGGCCCGGCTGCTCGGCGTGAACCGGGCGGCGGTGCTCGTCGCGCTGGACGAGCCGGCCTCGACCACGGCGCTGGCGCAGCGGCTGGGGCTCGCCCCCTCGTCGGTGTCGGCCCAGCTGTCGGTGCTGCGCGGCGCCGGACTGCTGACCTCGCGCCGCCACGGGCACGAGGTGCTGTACGAGCGCACACCGCTGGGCATCGCGCTCAGCGCGGGGAGTGCGGGCGGCACGCCGCCGCGCTGAGCCGATGACGGTGACCGTGCCGGTCAGTTGCCGGAGTCCGCCGCGAGATAGCGCTCGACGGTCTCGACCTTGGAGGTCAGGCCGTCGGTGACGGAGGGCCGGATGTCGGCCTTCAGGACGAGCGAGACCCGTCCGGCGCGCGCCTCGACGGCGGCCACGGCACGCTTGACGACGTCCATGACCTCGTCCCATTCGCCCTCGATGGACGTGAACATGGCGTCCGTACGGTTGGGCAGCCCGGACTCGCGGACCACCCGTACGGCGTCGGCGACGTACTCACCGACGTCTTCACCCACCCCCAGCGGGCTCACCGAGAAGGCGACGATCATGCGTTGACCACGCCTTCCCGGCGGGCGCGGGCGGCGATGACGGTGGCCTCGGCCTCGCGCTTGAGCATCCGCTCGGCGAAGAAGCCGCCGGTGGGCAGCACGGAGAGCACGAAGTACAGCGCGGCGGTCTTGAACTGCCACTTGGCGCGGTTCCAGGCATCCAGCCAGAACACCACGTACAGGATGAACAGGACGCCGTGCACCATGCCCATCACCATCACACCGTCGAAGCTGGTGGTCCGCTTGAGGACCGAGCAGACGAGCAACAGCAGGAACGACACCGCCTCGGGGGCGGAGACCAGGCGGAGCCGGCGCAGGGCGGAAGCGGTCTTGATGTCCACGGGAACCTCGTTCGGGTGGCAGGTGGCGGCACGAAGCGCTTGTGCGGCATTTCACAAGGGCGTCACCATTGTTGCAGGCCCGCAAAGGATCACTGTTCAGGGGTCGGTGCGCCGGTTACCTTCGATCCTGTGGCTCAGTTTCGGCTCCAGGGGAGCAAAGTGCTCGCCGTCGACATGACCGGCGATGCCGTCAAGGCGAAGAACGGCGCGATGGTCGCCTACGACGGCCGGATGACGTTCAAGAAGATGACCGGCGGCGGTGACGGGCTGCGCGGCATGGTCACCCGCCGGCTGACCGGCGAACAGATGGAAGTGATGGAGGTGAAAGGCCACGGCACCTGCTATTTCGCCGACCGCGCGAGCGAGATCAACCTCGTACAGCTGCACGGCGAGAAGCTGTACGTGGAGGCCAGCAACCTGCTGTGCACCGACGCGGCGCTGCGCACCGGCACCACCTTCACCGGGCTGCGCGGCGCCTCCCAGGGCAACGGCCTGTTCACCACCACCGTCGAGGGCAGCGGCCAGGCCGCCATCGTCTCCGACGGGCCCGCCGTGGTGCTGCGCGTCACCAAGCAGTACCCGCTCCAGGTCGACCCGGGCGCGTACGTCGCGCACACCGGCGATCTCAAGCAGCACTTCCAGTCCGGGGTGAACTTCCGCACCTTCATGGGCGAAGGCTCCGGCGAGTCCTTCCAGATCCGCTTCGAGGGCGAGGGCCTGGTGTACGTACAGCCCAGTGAGCGCAACACCGTCGGCGGGGAGATCTGATGCCGTTCACCCTCGTCAACTCCCGTATGGTGCGGGCGCAGATCGGCCCGGGGCAGCGGATGTACAGCCAGCGCGGCGCGATGCTCGCCTACCAGGGCGACGTCAGCTTCACCCCAAACATCCAGAGCGGCCAGGGCGGCATCGGTTCGATGATCGGCCGGCGGATCGCCAACGAGGCGACGCCGCTGATGACCGTGGAGGGGAGTGGGACGGTCCTTTTCGGCCACGGCGGCCACCACATCCACGTCGTCGATCTCACCGGCGAGACCCTGTACGTCGAGGCGGACCGGCTGCTCGCCTTCGACGGGACGCTCCAGCAGGGCACGATGTTCATGGGCTCGCAGGGCGGCGTGATGGGCATGGTGCGCGGCCAGGTCACCGGCCAGGGCCTGTTCACCACGACCCTCAAGGGGCAGGGCGCGGTGGCCGTGATGGCGCACGGCGGCGTCATCGAGCTGCCCATCACCCCGCAGGGGGCCGTCCACGTCGACCCGCAGGCGTACGTGGCGCACCGCGGCGACGTCCGCAACAAGCTCTCCACGGCCCTCGGCTGGCGCGACATGGTCGGCCGCGGCTCGGGAGAGGCGTTCCAGCTGGAGCTGTCCGGCCAGGGCACCGTCTACGTACAGGCGTCGCCTACTACGGGCGGATCGACTTCCAGGGCATCGGACACGGCGCGCTGGACCGCCTGGTCGCCCACAGCTTCCATTCGCCATTGCACGCGGCGGACTGGGTCGTCGCCGAGGGCCAGGGCAAGATGCTCCTCGCCGACCGGGCGTTCGACGTCAATTCCTACGATCTTGAAGACGGCAACCTGACCATTCGCTCGGGCAACCTGCTCGCCTTTCAGCCATCTCTGTCGCTGAAGCAGTCGATCATTCCGGGCTTCCTCACGCTGATCGGCACGGGCAAGTTCGTGGCCGCCTCCAACGGCCCCGTGGTCTTCATGGAGCCGCCGATCCGGGTGGACCCACAGGCCCTGGTGGGCTGGGCCGACTGCCCCTCGCCCTGCCACCACTACGACCACCAGTACCTGCGGGGATTCCTGGGCGGCGTACGGGCGCACACGGGTCTGGGCGGGGTCTCCGGCGAGGAGCACCAGTTCGAGTTCGTCGGGGCGGGCACGGTGCTGCTGCAGTCCACCGAACAGCTGATGCCCGAGCTGGCGACGGGGGAGGTCACGGCCGAGGCGGGGGTGCCGGGCGGGGGTGAGGCAACGCGCCAAAGTGGCTCACAACCGCCGCAGCTGCCGGGTGCCCTCGGGGGGCTCCAGCGCCGCTTCGGGCTGTGAGCGGTAGTCTGCGGACGGTGACCTCGAACGTCTGAGCAAGCGCCCGACCGAGCGCCTGAGCCATGTCACAGCCATGACTAATTCGATATTCAACTTTCACGGGTAGAATTCATTCATGACGACCGACAGCGACACTCCCTGGCTGACCGAGCAGGAGCAGCGAGCCTGGCGTACCCATCTGGACGTCAGCCGGCTGCTGATGCACCAGCTGGAGCGCGACCTGCAGCCGTTCGGACTGACCAACAACGACTACGAGATCCTGGTCAACCTCTCCGAGGCCGAGGACCGGCGGCTGCGCATGAGCGACCTGGCGGCCGCCACCCTCCAGTCCAAGAGCCGTCTGTCCCACCAGATCACCCGGATGGAGAACGCGGGCCTGGTACGCCGGGAGAGCTGCGAGTCCGACCGCCGCGGCCTCTACGCGGTGCTCACGGACGACGGCTGGGACACCATGCGCCGGGTCGCGCCGCACCACGTCGCGTCCGTACGCCGGCACTTCATCGACCTGTTCGACCCGGAGAACCTCGAATCCCTGCGGGCGTCCCTGACCCCGGTGGCCGAGCACCTCCGGGGCCGCCGCGGCAAGGTCTGACGGCTGCGCCGCCGGGGGTACGGGCCCGGTCGTCGCACACCGGCGACGGATGCGGCCCGGTCGTCGCGCACCACGGGCGGCCACGGGCCCGGCCGTCGCGCACCGGCGACGGACGCGGGCCCGGCC
Organism: Streptomyces monomycini; assembly: GCF_022271435.1. Classification (GTDB taxonomy): domain Bacteria; phylum Actinomycetota; class Actinomycetes; order Streptomycetales; family Streptomycetaceae; genus Streptomyces; species Streptomyces monomycini. The sequence goes on from NZ_JAFIQY010000002.1 coordinate 359,123, forward strand.
GTCGGCGGAGTGCGGAGGCCGCGGTCCCGGCGCCGCTACGCCGTCGGCAGCCGCAGTTCGAACACCGAGCCGTCGCGGACGGCCAGCGTGCCGCCGTGCCGCTCCGCCACGTCGCGGGCGATGGCGAGGCCGAGACCGGCCCCGCCGTCGTCCCGGCTGCGGGCGTCGTCGAGCCGTACGAACCGCTCGAAGATCCGCTCCCGTTCCTCCGGCGGCACCCCGGGCCCGTCGTCCTCGACCCGCAGCACGGCCCACCGCCCGTCGCGCACCACACTCGCCCGTACGGCGCCCGCCGCGTGCCGCTGCGCGTTGTCCAGCAGGTTGCCCAGCACCCGCCCCACCTGACTCCGCGACCCGGCGACCTCCACGCCCGCCAAGTCCCCCACCTGCACCGGAATCCGGTCCCCGATCCGCTGTGAGATCTCCTCGCGCACCAGCGCCGCCAGGTCGATCCGGGTGTCCGCCGGCCGCTCCCCCGCGTCCAGCCGCGCCAGCAGCAACAGGTCCGCCGCCAGGTTCTGGAGCCGTACGGCGTCCTCCACGGCGCCCTCGGCGTCCAGCAGTTCCGGGTGGGCGATGCCCACCTCCAACTGCGTCCGCAGACTCGCGATCGGGCTGCGCAGCTCGTGCGAGGCGTCCGCGACGAACCGCCGCTGCCGTTCCACCGACTCCTGGAGCGCGCCCAGCGTCTCGTTGGTCGTACGGGCCAGCCGGTCGATCTCGTCCCGCGAGCCCGGCTCCGGCACCCGCCGCGACAGGTCCGTACTCGCCGTGATCACGGCCATCTCCCGCCGGATGCCCTCCACCGGCCGCAGCGCCCGCCGCGTCACCAGCCAGGTCACCCCGGCCACGACCAGCAGCAGGCAGGGCAGCCCGATGAGCATCGCGGTCCGTACCGAGCCCACCGCCGCGCGCTCGGCCGCAAGCGGCGCCCCGGCCCGTACGACCGCCTTGTCGCCCTGGGTGTCCTTGGCCTCGACGGTGGCGAAGCGGTAGTCCGCCGTACGATGGCCGACCGTGGCCGTACCGCCGCTGTGCCGGGCCTCGTCCTCGACCTCGCCCGGCTTGATCTCCCGGTCGTCGTCATCGTCGCCGGAGTCGTGCGGTTGCTGCCCGGCCGGCGGCTTCTGCTGTGCGGTGACGGCCTTCCCGTCCACCGCCCGTACGTCGTCGCCCGCCGCCAGCACCCGCCCGTCCTCGGCCAGCACCACCACCGGGCGGTCGTCCCCGTCCGGCAGGTCCAGCTTCTCGTACGGCGTGCCCGTGGCGATCTGGGTCGCGACCTCGCGCGCGGCGTTCTCCGCCTGGAGGTCCGCCTGGCCCACCAGGTTGTTCTTCAGCACCAGCAGCAGCGCCGTACCCGCCGCGACCAGCGCCAGCGCCACCACGAGCGAGGCGCCCGCCGCGGCCCGGACCCGTACCTTGCCGAAGACCCTACGCACCGGACACCAGCCGGTACCCGGCGCCGCGCACCGTGACGATCGCCGCGGCGCCCAGCTTCCGGCGCAGCGCGCTCACGTACACCTCGACGATGTTGTTGTCGCCCTCGTACGCGAAGTCCCAGACGTGCTCCAGGATCTCCGCCTTCGACACCACGTCCCCGGCCCGCAGCGCCAGTTGCTCCAGCACGGCGAACTCCTTGGTGGTCAGGACGACTTCCGCCCCGTTCCGCTCCACCCGCCGGGCCCCCTGGTCGATGTTCAGCTCCCCCACCCGCAACACGGGCAACGCGGTCCGGCCGCGGCGGCGGAGCAGCGCCTTGATCCGGGCCACCAGCACCACGTACGAGAACGGCTTCGTCAGATAGTCGTCCGCGCCGGTGTCCAGCCCCTCGGCCTCGTCGTACTCGCCGTCCTTGGCCGTCAGCATCAGGATCGGCACGTCGTTGCCGGCGGCGCGCAGCGTCCCGCACACGCGGTAGCCGTTCATCCCCGGCAGCATGATGTCCAGCACGATCAGGTCGTACGCGCCCTCACCCGCCCGGTGCAGGCCCTCCAGGCCGTCGTGCACCACATCGACCGCGTACCCCTCGGCCGTCAGTCCCTTGGCCAGCGACAGGGCCAGCCGTTTCTCGTCCTCCACGATCAACAGGCGCATACGCACACGATGCCACCGCCCGCCTGAAGAACCCTTCAGGTGACTTCAGCCTGGCTTCAGCTTCCCCCGGCCACTGTGGAACACGTCATCGAGCACCACCTCACCAACCGGGGAGAACGAACCGAGATGAAGCGCAACATCGTCATCGCCACCGTGGCCGCGGCCGCCCTCATCGGCGGCGGCACGGCTTCCGCCGTCGCGTTCAGCGGCGATTCGGCGGGGGCGTCTTCGACGCCGCGGTCCAGTGTCAGCGTGCCCCACGACGACGTGCACGAAGACGCACGGGAGGCCAAGGCGGCGACCGTCTCCGCCCCCGAGGCCGCCGCCGCTGCCCTGAAGGCCACTCCCGGCACCGTCACCGGCATCGACCTCGATCAGGACCGTCCCGGCCTGGTCTGGGAGGTCGACGTCCTCGGCAAGGACAGCAAGTGGCACGAGGTCACCCTCGACGCCGGCAACGCGAAGGTCCTGAACCAGCGCGTCGAGCACGAGGGGGACGACGACCACAGGGTCGATCACGCCCGCGCCGAGCTGAAGGGTGCCACCGTCGACGCCACGGAGGCGGCCCGGAAGGCCGCCGCCCGCTACGGCACCGTCACCTCTGTCGACCTGGACGACGATCACCGGTCCCGTGCCGTCTGGGAGGTCGAAACCGTCTCCAAGGACGGCAAGGAGCACAAGCTCCAGGTCGACCCGAAGAGCGCAGCGGTGACGGTTGCTCCGCGGGATGCGGATGATGACGACAACGGCGGTCAGGACGACTGACGGTTCCGCGCCCCACCGGACCCCGTCCGAACGCGACCTGCCGCGCACACGCGTAAGGGCTCCCCGCAGCCGGGGAGCCCTTACCGGGCCACGGCCCTCACTCAGCGCACTCAGTCACCGGCGCTTTCGGCGGCTTCTTCCTGCAGCCGCTGCCAGCCCGCCCCTTGATCGCGCCAGGCCGGACTCTCGTAGATCGCGCTCTTCGCTTCCGGGAGAGACAGGTCGAACACCCGGGACACGACGTAAATCGTCTCGATCGGTGACCTTCCCTGCTCCCGCAGCTCCCGGAACACTCGCTCACGATCAGGAGTTCCGCCCTCTTTTTTCATCCCGGACGCCAGCGCGTCCAGGGCTGCGCGGTCCATGCGTCAGCCGCCCCATATCTTTGCGACGTCAAGCGTCATCTTCCCCGGCCGCTTGAACACACTTCCGTCGGGTTTGGGGATATGCCGCTCATAGGTCAGTTCGACCGTCTTAAAATCTTGCGCCTGTGCCTACTGGGCGAGCGAGTGCTTCATCTGACGAATCGCGTCAGGGCCGACCGGCGCCCGGTCCAGCCCGTCGGTCCCCTTCGGAAATATCATCAGGCCGTCCAGGTGCAGGGTGTCACCGGCCACTCGGACATCCGCCATCGTTTCGACCGCACGCCCCGACACGTCGAACGACTGGTACCAGTTGTCCCCGTCGATGAAGTCGGGGCACTTACCCGCGTTGTGCACGAGGACCGGCTCGGCCCCGGCGAGTACGTAGTACGTGTGCAGGTCGTCGAGGTGAGGTTGTAGGTCTTGGCGTACTGGGCGAAGGCGCGGTTGCCTTCGCCCGTGACCGCGGTCCCGTCGACGGTGCGGAGGGTCATGCCCGGGCGGAGACCGGCAGCCTGGACCCAGGAGTTCTGTGAAGGCGACCAGAGCGGGTGCTCGTATGTGGCGGTGAGGCGTGCGCTGCCCCGGGGGGCGCCTATGGTGAGTTCATTGAACTGCTTGTCGTGCTCGGTGATGATGAGATGCGTCACCACACGCCGGCCTGTCCTGCCGCTGACAGGGTCGGCGGCCCTGTCGGCTTCGAGGCGGTACCCGTCGGCGAGTTTGGCGTTCTTCTTGGCTTCGGCGGCGGCCTTGGCGGCGTCGTCGGAGGCACGGTTGGCCTCGGCGGCGGCGCCGGCGGCGATCCAGCGGTTGTGCTGGGCCTGGGCGGCGACGCGCTGAGCGTCGGCGACCAGTGACTGGACCTGGGCGATGTGGGTGGCGGCGAGCTGGTCCTTGCGGTCGGCCATGTACTGGCCGAGGGTGACGAAGTCGTGCACCTGCTCGGCCGGGCCGGCCAGCGCGACCTTGGCGGCGGCCTTGACCTCCGGCCCGCCGGTGTTGACCAGCTTGGAGGCGTCGACCTCCTCATCGGAGTGCTGGGCGGCGTACTGGCCGGTGGCGATGAAGGCGGCCAGCACCTTGCCCCGGCCGTCCTTCAGCGCCGCCTTGGACGCCTCCTTGACCCCTGACCCGCCGGCGTTGTTGATCTGCGAGACGCGCACCGACAGGTCGGTGACGGCCACCTCGTACTGCCCGGTGGTGTAAAAGTCCCTGGCCTGCTGGTCCGAGCCCTTCAGCGCCGCGGCCGCAGCGGTACGCACCACCTCGTACTCACTGTGGGTGCTCAGCTGAAAGACCCGCTCGCGGACCTCCTCCAGCCCGGCCTTCTGCCAGCCGCTGCGCAGGTAGCCGAGCATGTCCTCGTCGGAGCCGGACAGCCCCCGGGTGGCCGCCTCCTGGCTCCAGGGGCCGCGCCGCTTCAGCGCTTGCATCGCCAGTGTCCGGCCCTTGCCGGCCAGCGCCTTGACGTCGGCGTCGGGCTTGGCGGCTTCGGCGGCCAGTTCGGCGGCGGTGGCATCCAGCGACTTGGCCTCGACCGCGGCCGCTGCCGAGGCGGAGGTCAGCTCGGCGATCCGTGCCTTGTTGCTGCGGGCCTCCTCGATGGCGGCGGCGGTGCGGGTGGCCAGGTCTTCGGCCTCGGTGGCGCGGGCGATGTCGAAGACCTTCGTAGCGGCCCTGGCGGCGGCGTCGGACGCCTTGGCGGCCTCCTCGGCAGCCTTGGCGTGCTTGGTGGCCTCCGCCGCCGGGCTACGTGGCGGGAATTTCGCGTGACGCTTTTCCGGCGCCCCTTGTCGGAACGGAACGCCCTGCACCAGCACGCGACCGCTGCTCAACCGGCCCGATCGGCCCGTGATGGCGCGGGTCGGCACGAGAAGACGGACGGCGATGAGCGTGGGCCCACGCGACCCGCCTCGCCGACGCTCCGCTCAGCCCCCCGCCTCCTCCCCCGTAACCCCCGCCACCAGCTCGTCCGCCGCCGCGTACGGGTCCAGTTCGCCCGCCACGATGCGTTCCGCCAGGACGGACAGGCGCCGGTCCCCCCGTAGATCCCCGATCCGCTCCCGCAGCCGGGTGACCGCGATCGTCTCGACCTCGCGGGCCGCGCGGGTGCGGCGGCGTTCCGCGAGGGTGCCGTGTTCTTCCGACCAGGCGCGGTGTTTTTCCAGGGCCTCTACGACCTCGTCGGTGCCCTGGCCCCGGGCGGCGACCGTTTTGACGATCGGTGGGCGCCAGTCGCCGGGGGCGCGGGCCTCGCCGAGGCCGAGCATGTGGTTGAGCTCGCGGGCCGTCGCGTCGGCGCCGTCGCGGTCGGCCTTGTTGACGACGTAGACGTCGCCGATCTCCAGGATTCCGGCCTTGGCCGCCTGGATGCCGTCGCCCATGCCCGGTGCGAGCAGCACCATCGTGGTGTCGGCCTGGCCGGCGATGTCGACCTCGGACTGGCCGACGCCCACCGTCTCGACGAGGATCACGTCGCAGCCGGCCGCGTCCAGCACCCGGATGGCCTGGGGCGCGGCCCAGGCGAGGCCGCCCAGGTGGCCGCGGGTGGCCATGGAGCGGATGTAGACGCCGGGGTCGGACGCGTGGTCCGACATGCGGACGCGGTCGCCGAGGAGGGCGCCGCCGGAGAACGGGGAGGACGGGTCGACGGCGAGCACGCCCACCCGTTTGCCGGCCCGCCGGTAGGCGCTGACCAGGGCGGACGTCGAGGTCGACTTGCCGACGCCGGGCGAGCCGGTGAGGCCGACGACGTACGCGCCGCCGGCCAGGGGGGCCAGTGCCGCCATCACCTCGCGCAGCTGCGGGGACGCGCCCTCCACCAGCGAGATCAGCCGGGCCACGGCCCGCGGCCGGCCCTGTCGTGCCTGTTCCACCAGTGCGGGGACGTCCACCACGGCCCAGCTCCTCCCAGCTCGGTTTCCACGGATTCCACGGTCACGCCGGGTGACGGGAGCGGGCGGGTCGTACCGCCCGGTCCGTCCCCCGCGCTCCGGCTACTTGCCCGGTACGCGGAGGATCAGCGCGTCGCCCTGACCACCGCCGCCGCACAGCGCCGCCGCGCCGACACCGCCGCCGCGCCGCCGCAGTTCCAGGGCGAGGTGGAGCACGATGCGTGCGCCGGACATGCCGATCGGGTGACCGAGCGCGATGGCTCCGCCGTTGACGTTCACCTTTTCCGGGGACACCCCGAGATCCTTCATTGACTGCACGGCCACCGCCGCGAACGCCTCGTTGATCTCGATCAGGTCAAGATCTTCGACCGAGAGGCCGGACTTGCCCAGTGCGTGCCGGATCGCGTTGCTGGGCTGGGACTGGAGGGAGTTGTCCGGGCCCGCCACGTTGCCGTGGGCGCCGATCTCGGCGATCCAGTCGAGGCCCAGCTCCTCGGCCTTGGCCTTGCTCATGACGACCACCGCGGCGGCGCCGTCGGAGATCTGGGAGGAGGTGCCGGCGGTGATGGTGCCGTCCTTGGAGAAGGCGGGCCGCAGCTTGGCCAGGGTCTCGGTGGTCGTTTCGGCGCGGATGCCCTCGTCCTTGCTGAAGACGACCGGCTCGCCCTTGCGCTGCGGGATCTCCACGGGGGTGATCTCGGCCTCGAAGAGGCCGTTCTTCTGGGCGGCGGCGGCCCGCTGGTGGGAGCGGGCGGCGATCTCGTCCTGCTCGGCGCGGCCGATGCCCAGGCGGGTGTTGTGCTTCTCGGTGGACTCGCCCATGGCGACGTTCTCGTACGCGTCGGTGAGTCCGTCGTGGGCCATCGAGTCGAGCATCTCGACGGCGCCGTACTTGAAGCCCTCACGGGACTTGGGCAGCAGGTGGGGCGCGTTGGTCATGGACTCCTGGCCGCCGGCCACGACCACGTCGAACTCGCCGGCCCGGATCAGCTGGTCGGCGAGGGCGATGGCGTCCAGGCCGGAGAGGCAGACCTTGTTGACGGTCAGCGCCGGCACGCTCATCGGGATGCCGGCCTTGACGGCGGCCTGGCGGGCGGGGATCTGGCCCGCGCCGGCCTGCAGCACCTGACCCATGATCACGTACTGCACCTGGTCGCCGCCGATGCCCGCCCGGTCCAGCGCGGCCTTGATGGCCGCCCCGCCCAGGTCGGCGCCGGAGAAGCTGCGCAGGGATCCCAGCAGGCGGCCCATGGGGGTACGGGCGCCCGCGACGATCACGGAGGTGGTGCTGGACGTACCGTTCGCTGTCGACATCAGCGCGGCCCTTCCTGTACAGGGAGGTTAACGAGGGTTCCCGTCAATGTACTGAGGGGTAGGCGCCGGGTCACCGGGCTGCGGGTGTGATCGCGCGCACGTTGCGTAACCACGCGTGCGGGCGGTGCACTGGAGCCATGCTGACGCGAATCGACCACATCGGGATCGCCTGCGAGAACCTCGACACGACCGTCGAGTTCTACCGCGCCACGTACGGCTTCGAGGTGTTCCACACCGAGGTCAACGAGGAGCAGGGCGTCCGCGAGGCCATGCTGAAGATCAACGATACGTCGGACGGCGGCGCCTCGTACCTCCAGCTCCTGGAACCCACCCGGGCGGACTCCGCGGTGGGCAAGTGGCTCGCCAAGAACGGGGAAGGCGTGCATCACATCGCCTTCGGCACGGCGGACGTGGACGGGGACGCCGCGGCCGTACGGGACAAGGGGGTGCGGGTGCTCTACGACGAGCCGCGCACCGGTTCCATGGGGTCGCGGATCACTTTTCTGCACCCCAAGGACTGCCACGGCGTCCTGACCGAACTGGTCACCGCGGCCCCTCACGAGGGAACCTCCGCCCCCGCTTCCACGTCTCCCTCCACGACAGAGCACTGACCTTTCCCTTCCCCGGCCGGTAGAGTGCATCTTCGGCCGGGGGCCGGGTCGGGGCCCGGTCCACACTCCGCCGATGATCTGACACCATTTCTTCGGAAGGGTCAGCTCCAGCACGCGCCCGGCACGAGGCATTTCGGGCTGCGGAACGAGCAGATGGGAGCCGGCCGCCACCATGACCAGGGGACGGATGGGACCGCGCAGTGCGGGGCAACGACCGCTACGAGGCTGACGACCACCTCTCGCAGTTCGAGGCCGAGATGGAGCGGCTGAAGACGGAGCGGGACAAGGCGGTCCAGCACGCCGACGACCTCGGGTACCAGGTCGAGGTGTTGCGAGCCAAGCTCCACGAGGCGCGGCGCACCATCGCGGCCCGCCCCGCCTACGACAACGTCAGCCACCAGGCCGAGCAGCTGCTGCGCAACGCCCAGATCCAGGCCGACCAGTTGCGTACCGACGCCGAGCGCGAGGTGCGCGAGGCGCGTGCTCAGACGCAGCGGCTGCTGCAGGAGCAGGCCGAGCGCCAGGCGCGCATGGAGGCCGACCTGCACGCCGAGGCGGTCGAGCGCCGCCGCCGGCTGGACGAGGAGCTCAACGAGCGCCGCCAGACCGTCGAGTCGCACGTCAACGAGAACGTGGCCTGGGCGGAACAGCTGCGGGCCCGTACGGAGGCGCAGGCGCGCCGTCTCATGGACGAGTCGCGGGCCGAGGCCGAGCAGGCGCTGGCCGCCGCCCGCGCCGAGGCGCAGCGGCTGGCCGAGCAGACCCGTGCCCGGCTGGGCAGCGAGGCCGAGCAGGCCCGCGCCGAGGCCGACGCGGTCCTGCGCCGGGCCCGTACGGACGCCGAGCGGCTGCTGAACGCCGCCTCCAGCCAGGCCCAGGAGGCCACCGAACAGGCCGAGCAGCTCCGTACGAGTGTCGGTACGGAGTCCGAGGAGGCGCGGCGGCAGTCCGCCGAGCTGACGAAGACCGCCGAGGAACGGCTCCAGGAGGCCGACCGCGCGCTGCGCGAGGCCCGCGCCGAGGCGGAGAAGCTGGTCACCGAGGCGCAGGAGAGCGCCGCCAAACGCCTGTCGGCCGCCGAGTCGGACCAGGAGCAGCGGCTGCGGACCGCCAAGGCGGAGATCGCCCGGCTGGTCGCCGAGGCCACGAAGGAGGCCGACGCCCTCAAGGCGGAGGCCGAGCAGCTGCGCGCGGACGCCCGTGCCGAGACCGAGCGGCTGGTCGCCGAGGCGCAGGAGGCCGCCAGGTCCAAGGCGGCGGAGGACTCCGCGGCGCAGCTCGCGAAGGCCGCGCGGACCGCCGAGGAGGTGCTGACCAAGGCGTCGGAGGACGCCAAGGCCACCACGAAGGCCGCCGCCGAGGAGGCCGAGCGGGTCCGCCGGGAGGCCGAGGCCGAGGCGGACCGGCTGCGCGGTGAGGCGCACGACACCGCCGAGCAGCTCAAGGGCGCCGCCAAGGACGACACGAAGGAGTACCGCGCCAAGACCGTCGAGCTCCAGGAGGAGGCACGGCGGCTGCGCGGCGAGGCCGAGCAGCTGCGGTCCGAGGCGGTCGACGAGGGCGACCGGATCCGGGCCGAGGCGCGCCGCGAGGCGGTCCAGCAGATCGAGGAGGCGGCCGCCACCGCCGAGGAGCTGCTGGCCAAGGCGAAGTCGGACGCCGAGGAGACACGTTCGGGCGCGAGCGCGGAGAGCGAGCGGGTCCGCACCGAGGCCATCGAGCGGGCCACGGCGCTGCGCAAGCAGGCCGAGGAGGTGCTGGAGCGCGCCCGCGCGGAGGCCGAGGAGCTGCGCGGCGAGAGCGAGGAGGCCGCCGCGGCGCTGAAGGCGGAGGCCGAGGAGGCCGCGCGGCAACTGCGTACGGAGGCCGAGGAGGCCGCCGCCGAGCGCCGCACCGAGGTGCAGGAGGAGCTGGACCGGCTCCAGGCGGAGGCGGCCGAGAAGGTCACCGCTGCCGAGGAGGCGCTGCACGACGCGCGTGGCGAGGCCGAGAAGCTGCGCCGGGAGGCGCAGGAGGAGGCCGCCAAGCTCAAGGCGGAGTCCGCGGAGCGGCTGCGGGTGCTCCAGCAGCAGGCCGAGGACGAGGCCGAGCGGCTGCGCTCGGAGGCGGCGACCGACGCGTCCGCCGCGCGTGCCGAGGGCGAGTCCGTCGCCGTACGGCTGCGCAGTGACGCCGCCGCCGAGGCGGAGCGGCTGAAGACCGAGGCGCAGGAGACCGCGGACCGGGTGCGCGCGGAGGCCGCGGCCGCCGCGGAGCGTGCGGGTGCCGAGGCCGCCGAGGCGCTGGCCGCCGCCCAGGAGGAGGCGGCCCGCCGCCGCCGGGAGGCCGAGGAGCTGCTCGGCGAGGCCCGCGAGGAGGCCCACCAGGAGCGCACGGCCGCGCGCGAGCAGAGCGAGGAGCTGCTGGCCTCGGCCCGCAAGCGGGTCGCCGAGGCGCAGGAGGAGGCGGAGCGGCTGGTCGAGGAGGCGGACCGGCGCGCCGACGAGCTGGTCACCGCCGCCGAGCAGACCGCCCAGCAGGTGCGGGACGCGGTCGCCGGGCTGCACGAGCAGGCCGAGGAGGAGATCGCCGGGCTGCGCTCGGCGGCCGAGCACGCCGCGGACCGTACGCGGACCGAGGCGCAGGAGGAGGCCGACCGGGTACGGGCCGACGCCTACGCGGAGCGCGAGCGCGCCGCCGAGGACGCGGGCCGCACCCGCCGCGAGGCCCAGGAGGAGGCCGAGGCCGCCAAGGCGCTGGCGGACCGCACGGTCGCGGAGGCCATCGCGGAGGCCGACCGGCTGCGCACGGAGGCCGGCGCCGAGGCGGACCGGCTGCGCGCGGAGGCCGAGAGCACGCTCGACGAGGCGCGCGAGGCGGCCGGCAAGGCCCGTACGGACGCCGCCGAGCAGGCCGACAGCCTGGTCGCGGAGGCCACCGCGCAGGCCGAGAAGATGGTGGCGGACGCCTCCGCCAAGGCGCAGCAGATGCGTACGGACGCGTCCGACGCGCTGGCCTCGGCCGAGCAGGACGCCAACCGGGCCCGCGCGGAGGCCCGCAACGACGCCAACCGGATGCGTTCGGACGCCGCCGAACAGGTGGACCAGCTGCTCACCGAGGCGCGCGCGGAGGCCGAACGGATCGTCACCGAGGCGACCGAGCTGACCTCTTCGGCGCAGGACGACGCGGACCGCACGGTGCGCGAGGGCAAGGAGGCCGCCGAGCGGCTGCGGGCCGAGGGCGAGCAGCGGGCCGCGGAGCTGGTCGCGGAGGCGACCGCCGAGGCGGAGCGGCTGCGGGCCGAGGCCGCCGAGGCGTTGGAGACCGCGCGCCAGGAGGCGGAGCGGACCGGCGACGCGGCGCGGGAGGCGGCGAACAAGACCCGTTCGGACGCCGCCGAGCAGGCCGACCAGCTGATGTCCGAGGCCGGCAGCGAGGCCGAGAAGCTGCGCGCGGACGCGGCGGAGACCGTCGCGGGCGCCGAGCGGGACGCCGACCGCACCCGGGCGGACGCCCGCGAGCAGGCGGACCGGATGATCGCCGAGGCCACCGCGGAGGCGGACCGGCTGCGCGCGGAGGCGGCGGACACCGTCACCTCGGCGCAGGAGCACGCCACCCGTACGCGTGCCGAGTCCGAGCGGATCAAGGAGGCGGCCGAGGCGGAGGCCGACCGGCTGCGCACCGAGGCGCTGGAGGAGTCGGAGCAGACCGTCGACGCGGCACGCAAGGACGCCGCGCAGCGCCGCGCGGACGCCGCCGAGCAGGCCGACCAGCTGGTGGCCAAGGCCCAGGAGGAGGCGCTGAAGTCGGCGACCGCCGCCGAGGAGCAGGCCGACCGGATGGTGGGCGCGGCCCGCAAGGAGGCCGACCGGATCGTCGCCGAGGCCACCGCCGAGGGCAACGCGCGGGTCGAGAAGTCCCGTACGGACGCGGACGTCCTGCTGAGCGAGGCCCGCGGGGACGCCACCGCGATAAGGGACCGCGCCGAGGAGCTGCGGGCCCGTATCGAGAGCGAGGTCGAGGAGCTGCACGAGCGGGCCCGCCGCGAGTCGTCGGAGACGATGAAGAACGCCGGCGAGCGGGTCGACAAGCTGATCGCGCAGGCCACGCAGCAGCAGGCGGAGGCCGAGGAGAAGGCCAAGCGGATGGTGTCGGACGCCAGCAGCGAGGCCAGCAAGGTCCGGATCGCCGCGGTGAAGAAGGCGGAGGGGCTGCTCAAGGAGGCCGAGCAGAAGAAGGCCGCGGCCGTACGGGAGTCGGAGCGGCTGCGCGCCGAGGCCCGCGCGGAGGCGGAACAGATCGTCGAGGAGGGCAAGCGGGAGCTGGAGGTGCTGGTGCGGCGCCGCAAGGACATCAACGCGGAGATCTCCCGTGTCCAGGACGTGCTGGAGGCGTTGGAGTCTTTCGAGACCCCGGCCAACGGTGGCGGCAAGGACGGGGCGAAGGCCGCGGCGGGGGCGGGCGCAACTCGTTCGAGTGGCAAGCAGTCTGAGGGGTAGCCACCCGAATGAGGGGCCATTCTCCACTCCAACCGTGCAATGACTCGATGACACGCCGTTGCGGCCCCTAGGATTCCCTTTATCACCTCACCGGTCTCTTTCGACAGGAACCCCATGAGCGACACTTCCTCCCCCTACGGCTTCGAGCTCGTGCGGCGTGGGTACGACCGCGGTCAGGTGGACGACCGCATCTCGAAGCTGGTCGCCGACCGCGACAGCGCCCTGGCCCGTATCACCTCGCTGGAGAAGCGGATCGAGGAGCTGCACCTCGAAACGCAGAACGCCCAGGCCCAGGTCAACGACGCCGAACCGTCCTACGCGGGCCTCGGGGCGCGCGTGGAGAAGATCCTCCGGCTCGCGGAGGAAGAGGCGAAGGACCTGCGCGAGGAGGCCCGGCGGGCCGCCGAGCAGCACCGCGAGCTGGCCGAGTCGGCCGCCCAGCAGGTCCGTAACGACGCCGAGCAGTTCGCGACGGACCGCAAGGCCAAGGCGGAGGACGAGGGCTCCCGCATCGTCGAGAAGGCGCAGGGCGAGGCGACCGCGCTGCGCGCCGAGGCGCAGAAGGACGCGCAGTCCAAGCGGGAGGAGGCGGACTCCCTCTTCGAGGAGACCCGCGCCAAGGCCGCGCAGGCCGCGGCGGACTTCGAGACCAATCTCGCCAAGCGCCGTGAGCAGTCCGAGCGGGACCTGGCCTCCCGTCAGGCCAAGGCCGAGAAGCGGCTGGCGGAGATCGAGCACCGGGCCGAGCAGCTGCGGCTGGAGGCCGAGAAGCTGCGGACGGACGCGGAGCGCCGGGCCCGCCAGACGGTGGAGACGGCGCAGCGCCAGGCCGAGGACATCGTGGCCGACGCGAACGCCAAGGCGGACCGGATCCGCAGCGAGTCCGAGCGGGAGCTGGCGGCGCTGACCAACCGCCGGGACTCCATCAACGCCCAGCTGACGAACGTCCGCGAGATGCTCGCGACGCTCACCGGAGCGGCGGTCGCCGCGGCCGGAACCCCGGCGGACGAGGAGCCCATCTCCCGCGGCGTCCCGGCGCAGCAGTCGCGCTGAGGCGCCGTTCGTCGTGGTGACGCCGGTGCGGCCGGTGGGCTCCCGCGGCCCGCACCCGTGACGGCCGGTACCGCGCACCACGGCACGGACGTTTTCCGCCCGCCCGCCTCTCCCCGGAGGCCGGGCGGGCGGAATGCTTTCAGCAGATCCGCTGACCGTCGTACGACCGGTCGCACGAGGGGTGTACGGGGTTCGTACCGGACGGGTACGGGGCCGTTCCGGCGACCGGTGGCCCCGGCGCGTGATGTCCGCTGCGCCCGAGATGCGGGGGCACCGGCCCCCGCTTAGCGTGCTGTACATGATCGAGATCGAGGGGCTGACCAAGCGTTACGGCGACAAGCTCGCCGTGGACGGGCTGACCTTCACCGTGCGGCCCGGGATCGTCACCGGCTTCCTCGGCCCCAACGGCGCCGGCAAGTCCACGACCATGCGGATGATGCTCGACCTGGACCACCCGACGTCGGGACGGGTCCGTATCGACGGGCGGCACTACCGGCAGCTGCCCACCCCCTTGAAGCACCTCGGCGCCCTCCTGGACGCCAAGGCCGTGCACGGCGGCCGGAGCGCCTTCAACCACCTGCTGTGCCTGGCCCAGAGCAACGGCATCCCGCGCGCCCGCGTCCACGAGGTGCTGGACACCGTCGGACTCACCGGGGTGGCCGGAAAGCGCTCCAGCGGCTTCTCCCTGGGCATGGGCCAGCGCCTGGGCATCGCGGCCGCCCTGCTCGGCGACCCCGAGATCCTGATGTTCGACGAGCCGGTCAACGGGCTCGACCCCGAGGGCATCCACTGGATCCGCAACCTGATGAAGGGTCTGGCCGCCCAGGGCCGTACGGTCTTCGTCTCCTCGCACCTGATGAGCGAGATGGCGCTGACCGCCGAACACCTCGTCGTCATCGGCCAGGGGCGGCTGCTGGCGGACACCTCGATGGCGCGGTTCATCCGGGAGAACTCGCGCGCGTACGTACGGATGCGGTCGCCGGAGCGCGAGCGGCTGCTCGACGTGCTCAGGGACGCCGGGCACCCGGCGGCGCCGGCCGGCGAGGCGGTGGAGATCGACGGGGTGAGCGCCGCCGACCTCGGCGAGCTGGCCGCCCGGCACCGGATCGTCCTGCACGAACTGAGCCCGCAGCAGGCGTCCCTGGAGGAAGCGTTCATGCAGCTGACCGCAGGATCGGTGGAGTACCACGCGCACTCGGCGGAGCCACGGCCCGCGGCGCCGGAGGACGGCCTTCCGGACGCTCCGCCGCCTCCGGGAGCGCCGGGGACGCCGGGAGCCTCGGGAACGCCGGGGACTCCGGAAGCACCGCCCCCGGACACCCCGCCCGGCGGCGGCTGGGGCGCCGGCTGGCGCGACCAGAAGCGGGGGTCCTGACCATGGCCGCCGTCTCCCGGGTCCTGACCTCGGAGTGGACCAAGATCAGGTCGGTGCGGTCCACGGTGTGGACACTGGGCATCGCGCTGGTCGTCACGGTCGCGCTGGGCGCGCTGATCTGCCTGCTCGCCTCGAACGACTTCGGCACCATGTCCCCCCGCGACCGGATCGCCTTCGACCCCACCAACATCAGCTTCGCCGGGATGGGCCTGGGCCAGCTCGCGATGATCGTCTTCGGGGTGCTGGTGGTCTCCAACGAGTACAGCACCGGCATGATCCGTACCTCGCTCGCCGCCGTACCGCAGCGCGGCACCTTCCTCTTCGGCAAGGTCGCCGTCGCCGCCCTGCTCGCCCTCGTCGTCTCCTTCGTGACGGCCTTCCTCTCCTTCTTCGTCGGACAGGCCATGCTCGGCACGCACGCGGCGTCCCTCGGCGACCCGGGCGTCCTGCGCGCCGTGGTGGGCGGCGGGCTGTACATGACGCTGATCGCGGTGTTCTCGATGGGGGTGGCCACGATGCTGCGCAGCCCCATGCCGGCGCTGGGCATCCTGATGCCGTTCTTCTTTTTGATCTCCAACATCCTGGGCAACGTCTCGGCCACCGAGAAGATCGGCTGGTACCTCCCCGACCAGGCCGGCCACAAGGTCATGCAGGTGGTCGCGCCGGCCGGTGACGAGGTGCCGTACGGGCCGTGGGGCGGGTTCGCCATCATGCTGGCGTGGACGGTGGCCGCCCTGCTGTGCGGATACCTGCTGTTGAAACGGCGCGACGCCTGAGCGCGGCGCCCCTCGGCCCGGTCCGCGTTTTGACGGGAACCGTCAGCCTGCGGATAACCTCCTAACCCTCACGGGGGTACGAGAGCACCTCTGCCCCGAACCATTTCTGAGGGGCGGAGAATGATCGAGGCATTCGGTCTGACGAAGCGCTACGGCGCCAAGACAGCCGTGCACAACCTGTCGTTCCAGGTGCGTCCGGGCACCGTCACCGGCTTCCTGGGCCCGAACGGCTCCGGCAAGTCCACGACGATGCGCATGATCCTGGGGCTGGACACCCCGACGAGCGGGCGGGTCACCATCGGCGGCATCCCGTTCCGCCAGGTGCCCAACGCCCCGCGGCACGTCGGCGCCCTGCTCGACGCCAAGGCGGTGCACGGCGGCCGCAGCGCGCGCCAGCACCTGCTCTGCCTCGCCCAGCTCTCCGGCATCCCGGCGCGCCGCGTCGACGAAGTACTCGGCGTGGTCGGCCTCCAGGACGTCGCCCGCAAGCGCTCCAACGGCTTCTCCCTCGGCATGGGCCAGCGCCTGGGCATCGCGGCGGCGTTGCTCGGCGACCCGCAGGTGCTGCTCTTCGACGAGCCCGTCAACGGCCTGGACCCCGAAGGCATCCTGTGGGTCCGCAACCTGATGAAGCAACTGGCCGCCGAGGGCCGTACGGTCTTCGTCTCCTCGCACCTGATGAGCGAGATGGCGCTGACCGCCGAACACCTCATCGTCATCGGGCGCGGCCAGCTGCTGGCCGACATGTCGGTCAAGGACTTCATCTCGGCCAACTCCGCCGACTTCGCCCGCGTCCGTACACCGGACACCGAGCCGGAGCTGCGCGAGAAGCTGGGCTCGCTGCTCGGCGAGGCAGGTGCCCAGGTCGTACCGGAGCAGGACGGCGCGCTGCGCGTCAGCGGGCTGCCGCTGCCCCGCATCAGCGACCTCGCGCACGACGCGGACATCCGCCTGTGGGAGCTGTCGCCGCATCAGGCCTCCCTGGAAGAGGCGTACATGCAGCTGACGCAGGGTGTCGTGGACTACCGTTCGACGACCGACCAGCGGGCCGGCCTCCAGCAGCAGGCACCCGGCCACGCGCCGCAGGGCATGGGTGTGCCGGGGCAGCCGCCGCAGGGGTACGCAGCGCCGCAGCCGGGCCCGTACGGTCAGCCCGGCCACCCGGGGCAGCCGCACCCGGGGGCCCAGGGACAGCCCAACCCGTACGCGCAGGGGCCCGGCGGCGCGCCGGGCCAGGGTTACCCGCCGCCGGCCGGCCAGGGCTCGCCGTACGGACACCCGAACCCGTACGGGCAGCCGCAGCCGGGCCCGCAGGCCGCCGCCCCGGCACCGATGCCGCCCGCCGCCCAGCCCGCCGCCCCCGCCGACATCTCCGAGCCGCACACCGAGGACGCCCGATGACCAGCCCTCAGCAGCCGCAGCCACAGCCTGAGCCGCACGACACCGAGGCGCCCGGCACCGGCCCGACGCCCGCGGCGGGGGCCCCGCAGCCGCCCGCACAGCAGCCCGCCCCGCAGCCGCCCGCCGAGCAGCCGGAGCCCCGGCCGCTGGCCGCGCACCCGCAGCAGCCGGGGCAGCAGCCTCCGGCCCAGCAGCAGCCCCCGGCGCAGCCGCCGGCCCGTGAGGCCGGCACGATGATGCTCCAGGCCCAGCAGCCGCCGGCCGCCGCGCCCGGCAAGGAGGCCGGGACGATGATGCTCCAGGCCCAGTCGGCGCCGCAGGTCCCGCAGGGTGCGCCCGGGCCCCAGGCCCCGCAGGGCCCGCCCGCTCCGCAGGCCCCCCAGGGCGCGCCCAGGGACGCGGGCACCATGACGCTCCAGGCCCAGCAGCCGCCCGCCGGTCCCCCGCCGCAGCAGGCGCCGTACCAGCAGCCGCACCAGCCCGCACAGCACCAGCAGGCATACCAGCAGGGCGCGCCCCAGCAGGCTCAGCAGGCCCAGCAGCCGCCCCACCAGCAGCAGATCCCGGCCGCCTGGCAGGCCGCCGGCCCCGGCGGCACCGGCCCGGCCTACGTCTCGCCGATCCCGGTGCGCCGGACCACCCTGGGGCACGCGCTCACCTCCGAGTGGACGAAGATCCGCTCGGTGCGCTCCACGATGTGGACGCTGGGCGTGCTGGTCCTGCTGAACGTCGGCCTCGGGCTGCTGATGTCGGTGTTCCTCGCGGGCCCGACCCGGGAGGTCGACCCGGTGCTCGGCTTCGCCTGGTTCGGCCTGCTGCTCGGGACGCTGTGCGTCATCCCCCTCGGCGTGCTGGTGATCGCCTCGGAGTACGGCACCGGCATGATCCGTACGACGTTCACCGCCTGCCCGAGCCGCGTCCGGGTGCTGACGGCCAAGGCGATCGTGCTGTTCGCGCTGACGTTCGTCGTCACCACGGTCTCCAACGCGCTGGTCGCGGTGGCCCACGTGGGGATGCTCAACGGCCCGGCGCCCACCGGTGACCAGTGGCTGCGGGCCACGGTCGGCTCCGGCCTGTTCGTGGCCCTGCTGAGCCTGCTCTCGCTGGCGGTCGGCACGCTGCTGCGGCACTCGGCCGGCGCGATCAGCGCGATGACGGGCCTGGTCCTGCTGCCCATGCTGCTGGCCGTGTTCATGATCGGGTCGGACAGCCTGCGCGCGTTCGCGACCAAGCTGATCGAGTACTCGGTCCCGAACAACCTCGCCGCCCTCTACGACCAGCCGTTCATGCCCGATGGACCGTCCGGCTGGCAGCCGCTGCTGGTCCTCCTGGGCGTCACCGCCCTCGTCCTCGGCAGCGCGTACGCCGCGCTGGAGAAGCGCGACGTCTGACGCCTCTCAGTACCTCGGCGCGTTACGGGACCGCTGGAGCCGCGCGCTCCGGCGGTCCCGTGCGTTCCAGCACGCCTTGTGCCAGTGTCTGCGCTCGTCCACGTCACCCTCCCGCGGCCAGGCGACGACGTGCGGCACCCCCGGCGGGATCTCCTGGTCGCATCCCGGGCACCGGTAGTGCTTGGCCGCCCCGCCGCCCCCCAGATGCCGTACGACCCATTCCTCGCCGCGCCATTCCTCGGTACGTTCCAGACCGTAGCGGCCCCCGCCCGCGTGGTCGGCTGGCTTCTCACCGCCGCGAGGGCGGTTTCGACGCGGAGACACTGGGCACCTCGGGAAATCTGCGGGGTCACGGGCCGTCACCACCCTACGCGGCTCCGTCATGGTGCGTAGTCGGCCGCCACAATCCTGCGATCATCGGGAAACTTCGCCGCAGGCCGTGCCCTTGGCACGTGTCACCCGTTGTTGCCTGTTGGGGGATGTCGCGTCGGCTGCGAGGAGGCAGAAGAGCGATGCGTGTTGGGGCTTTCATTCTGGCCGCTCAGTTTCCCGGTCAGGGGCAGGGGGAGGCACTGCACCGGGCGGTGCGGTCCGCCGAAGTCGCGGAGGAGGCCGGGCTCGACGCGGTCTGGCTGGCGGAGCACCACTTCGTGCCGTACGGGGTGTGCCCGTCGGCGGCGACGCTGGCCGCCCTGCTGCTGGGCCGTACGGACCGGATCGGCGTCGGCACGTCCGTCAGCGTGCTGCCGACCCAGCATCCGGTCGCCCTCGGTGAGCAGGCGGCGCTGTTGCACCTGACCTCCGGCGGGCGGTTCACGCTGGGGGTCGGCCGGGGCGGCCCCTGGGTGGACCTGGAGGTCTTCGGCTCCGGGCTGGCCGCTTACGAGCAGCACTTCCCCGAGTCGCTGGACCTGCTGCTGCGCTGGCTGCGCGAGCCGCGCGTCGGCGCCGCGGGGGAACGTCACTCCTTCCGGGAGGTCGCCGTCGTACCCCGGCCCGACGAGTCGCTGGAGATGCCGTCCGGGCCGCCCGTGATCCTCGCCTGCACCTCACCCCGGTCGGTGCGGCTGGCCGCCGAGCGCGGGCTGCCCATGCTGCTGGGGATGCACTGCGGGGACGAGGACAAGGCGGAGATGGTGGCGCTGTGGCGCCGGGTGGCGCTGGCGGCCGGGCGGGACCCGGCGCTGGTCGCGGCGGCGGAGCACGTCTCGGCCGGCGTGGTGCAGGTCGGCGACACCCGTCAGGGTTCGGCCGAGGTCCTCACGAAGGCGATGCCGGGCTGGCTGCGGCGCGGGCTGGCGGCCCACGAGACGGTCGACGGCCGCCACCGCGCCATGCGTGACCCGCTGGCGTACACGGAGCTGCTGTGCGACCTGCATCCGGTCGGTCCGCCGAAACGGTGCGCCGACCGGCTCGCGGCCTCGGCGGAGCGGACCGGCATCCGGCGCTTCGCGCTGCTCGTGGAGGGTTCCGGCGACCTGGCCGCCACCGAGGAGAACGTACGGCGGCTGGGCGCCGAGGTGTTGCCGCGGCTCGGCTGATCCGGATGCGGACGCGCTTACGGGTGCGAGTGCGGGACGGGGCGCGGCGGTCCGCGCCGGCCGGCCGATGCTGCCGCATGCGCACCCTTGCCGTACGGCCTCCGTCGCGCATGCGCAGCGGCAGCATCTTCGGTCAGCAGTCGCGCAGCTCCGGCGACTGGTTGAGCAGCTGGCCCCGGACGGAGGTGAACTTGGCCAGCCTGTCGTCCGCCGACGGGTCGAGCGGGAAGACCGCGACCCGGTGGCAGTTCTGGAATGCCAGCCGCACACCGAAGTGACGTTCCAACGCCCCGCGTATCGCGTCACTCGCCAGTGCTCGCAGCAGCTGACCGCGTGCCCGCTCGTCCGGCGGCGGCGTCTGGTTGTCGGCGAACTGGCCGCCGTCCACCTTCAGCTGGGCCACCAGCGAGCTGATCATCCCCCATGCGTAGGGCAGGGAGGTCCGGACGCAGTCGACAAATTCCGCTTCGTCGACCTCGCCTCGCTCGGCCTGTTCGAGGAGGGCCGGTGAGACGTCGAGCGACATGAGGTTCTCCTCTCGCGGCCCCGCCGGGACGGAGCCTCAGGGATGGGACGGGGGTTCGCGACGGAGCGTGTCCGTATCACGACCCCCCGCTTCAACGGTATGCCGCGCACCCGGCGCGCACCAGGAGATTGCAGAGACAACCGGGCGCCGGCGGAGCGGGCCGTTCAGGGGCGAATCGCGTCGGCGGCCTCCGGTCGAGTAGCGTGGCGCACCATGCGTCTCGTCATTGCCCGTTGCTCCGTGGACTACGCGGGCCGGCTCAGTGCCCACCTCCCGTCGGCCCCTCGCCTGATCCTCGTGAAGGCGGACGGTTCGGTCTCCATCCACGCGGACGACCGGGCCTACAAGCCCCTCAACTGGATGTCCCCGCCGTGCACCCTCAAGGAGGGCGACGGCAGCGTGTGGACGGTGGAGAACAAGGGGGGCGAGAAGCTCATCATCACCCTGGAAGAGGTGATGCACGACTCGGCCCACGAGCTGGGCGTGGACCCGGGACTGATCAAGGACGGGGTGGAGGCGCACCTCCAGGAGCTGCTCGCCGACCGGATCGAGACACTGGGCGAGGGCTACTCGCTCATCCGTCGTGAATACCCCACCGCCATCGGCCCGGTGGACATCCTGTGCCGGGACGCGGACGGCGCGACGGTCGCCGTGGAGATCAAGCGACGCGGCGAGATCGACGGGGTCGAGCAGCTGACCCGCTATCTCGATCTCCTCAACCGTGACCCGCACTTGGCGCCCGTCAAGGGGGTCTTCGCGGCCCAGGAGATCAAGCCGCAGGCCCGGGTGCTGGCCACCGACCGCGGTATCGGCTGCGTGGTGCTGGACTACAACGCGCTGCGCGGCATCGAGGACGACAAGCTGCGGCTGTTCTGAGCGGCGCCGCCCGCTCCCGGCGAGGGCGCCGGGAGTGAGCCCGGCCGCTCCGCCGGCACGGACGACGACGGCCCGGTACGGAACGCCCGCCCACGAGGCGGACGGTCCCGTACCGGGCCGTCGTGCTGTGCTCAGACGTCCGTGCCACCGGTGGTGGTCGCCGAGCTGCTGCCGTTGGCGCTGCTGGGCGCCGGGTTGCCGGTGGTCCCGGTCGGTTCCTGGCTGGTCGGCTTGTCCGTCGGCTTGTCCGTGGGCTTGTCGGTCGGCTTGTCCGTCGGTTTGTCGGTGGGCTTGTCCGTCGGTTTGCCGGTCGGCTCGTCCGTGGGCTTGCCGGTGGGCTCGTCCGTGTCGGTGGGCCGGGTGGTCGGGCTGGTCGGGCCCGTCGTCGGGGTGGTCGGGTCCGTGCTGCCGTCCGTGGGCCGGCCGGTCGTCGGGTCCGTGGCGCCGGTGCTCGGGGCGGGTGAGCCGGTGGGCTGCCCGCCGGTGCCCGGCACCGTCGAGCCGGGGCCGCCCGTACCGGGCCGGCTGCCCTGGCCGGTGCGGGAGCTGCCGGTGCCCGGCTGGTCGGCGGGCATGCCGTCGCCGTCCTGGCCCGGCTGGGCGGACTGCTCGGTCTTGACCTTCCCGCCCGTGCCGTTGTCGGACCCGGACACCGCGCCGAGGGTGACGACGGTGCCCAGGACGGCGACGAGCAGGGCGCCCGCGCCCGCGGCGACCAGGTTGCGCCGGGCGCCGAGCAGCAGGGCCTTGCGGCCGCCGGTCCGGCCGCCGCCCTTGCCCGTGCCGCTGCCGGGGACGGCGCGGGTGACCACGGTGGGTGCGGTCGCGTCGACGGCCGGGGCCGACGCGAGGGCGGCGGGCACCCCGCCGGGCGGGGAGGCCGACTCCTCCGTCCGCGCGTCCGGGATCTCCTCGCCGGCCGGCGTGGCCGTACCGGCGGGCGGGGTGAACGTGCCGGAGCGGTCGGCGACCAGGGCCAGCGCGCGCCGTCCCGCGACCGCGCCGCGCCGGTCGGAGAGCACTCC
The DNA here is from genome assembly GCF_022271435.1 of Streptomyces monomycini. Classification (GTDB taxonomy): domain Bacteria; phylum Actinomycetota; class Actinomycetes; order Streptomycetales; family Streptomycetaceae; genus Streptomyces; species Streptomyces monomycini. The sequence continues at coordinate 381,611 of NZ_JAFIQY010000002.1, forward strand.
GCGCAGCCCTATCGACGCCTCCAGCTCGGCCCGCGCCCGGTCCAGGTTGCCGGTGCACAGGGCGAGCACGCCCAGCTCGTGGTGGAAGTACGCCTCCTCGGCGACCTCCCCGGCGATGCGGGCGGCCTCGGCGCCGTGCCGCAGGCTGCGCTCCCAGGCGTTCCAGTGCAGGGCGGCGGCGAAGGCCGGGGCGGCCGTACGGGCCAGCAGGACGGCGGCGCTGGGGTGGCCGCTCTCCCGGCTGCCGGTCAGGACGTTCATCGCGGCCAGGATCGCGTCGGCCTCGGCGGCGGCCCGCTCGGGCGTGACCGAGGGGTGGCCCGCCCACCAGGCGTAGTGCTGGGCGGCGGTCAGGGCGCGCTCGCCCGCGCCGTCGTCGTACCCGGCGGCCGTCAGCTGGTCCTCCACCGTCGCCGCGAGCCGGTAGTGGCCTCCGGCCGGGGTGATCAGCCCGCAGTCCAGCAGCGCGCCGAGGGCGGCGTCCGCGTGGGTGTCCTGGGCGAGCGCGGGCAGGTGTGCCTGGTGCGGCAGCTCGCCGCCCAGCGCGACCGCGAAGCGCAGCGTCTCGCGCGCCGCCTCGCTCAGCCCGGCGGCGATCAGCGGCGCGGGCGAGGCGGCCTCGGCGACGGTCGGCAGCGGTCCGGTGGTGCCGCCGTGGCCGTCACCGGCCGGGTCGTCGGAGCGCTCGCCGTACGTGCCGAGAGAGTCCTGGCCGGTACGGAGCCGCTGCCGCAGCAGGGCGCCGGCCTGGACGAAGCGCAGGGGCAGCCCTTCGGACTCGAACCACAGGTCGGCGGCCCACGCGGCCTCGTCGTCGGTGAGCGGCCGGCCGACGACGCCCTCCAGCAGCTCGCGGGAGGCCTCCCGGCCGATGCCGCCGAGGGCGACCTCTTCGAGGTGGGACCCGGGCGAGGGCGCGGCGACGTCGGGGGTGGCGGTGAACAGGAAGGCGCACTCGGGGGTGGCGCCCAGCAGTTCGTCCAGCGCGGCGCCGCCGAACTCCAGGTCGTCCAGGACGACGATGGCGCCGACCTCGCCGAGCAGGCGCAGCAGTTCGCCGCGGTCGGGCCGGTGCAGCGGGGCCCGGTGGACGGCGGCGAACAGCTCGTACATCACGTCGGTGGGCGTGCGGCGGTAACCGGAGAGCCGTACGACGCCGTCGGGGGCCAGGTCCTCGCAGGCGGTGGCGACGGCGTCCAGCAGGCGGGTACGGCCCGCCCCGGAGGGCCCGGTGAGCCGTACGGATCTGCCGCGCGACAGCAGCCGCACCAGCCGGTCGGTCTCCTCGGCGCGCTCCAGGAGGGCGCCCTGGCGGCCGGCCGAGACCGGTACGGCGGGCGGGGCGGCGGCGCGGGCCAGCTCGGCGCGCTCCTCGGGGCCGTGCTTGCCGGGGACGGCGGGCTGCTCGCCGGGCGGGCAGGGTTCGATCTCGCTGCCGTCGACCGGGTTGACGGTGAGCAGGTAGGGGCCCGACACGAGCTGCACGGTGCGCGCGAGCCCGCCGGGGGCGGCCGCGGAGCCGCCGGCCGCGGGCGTCGGCGTCGTGGCAGGGGCGTCCTGCTCGCCGTACTCCTCAGGTCCCCGGTTGGTGTTCGGGTCCATGGTGAAATGCCCCCCAGATGCGCTTGGCGTGCCGACCGACCGTTTGCGTCCCGGCCGTCCGCACTCCCCCAGCCTCCGGCCGGGGTGCTCCCCGGCCGCCGCTTCTGGTCCGGTGCCCGCCGTGCGGCGAACCGGACGGCGGAAAACCGAACCTTAGACCTTCGCCCAGTATCTACGAAGCGCCGGGGTCCGTTCCTGCCCGGAACGTCACAGTGTTGTGAGAATCCTTCGGGTATGCGGCTTTTTGATCTTGCCGCCGGCGCCGTCAGACCCGCGGCAGGGTCTCGGCCGCGATGCCGCCCTCGATGGCGAGGATGCGGTGCAGGCGGGTGGCGACCAGCAGCCGCTGCATCTGCGGCGGTACGCCGCGCAGCACGAGCCGGCGGTTGGCCCGCCCGGCGCGGCGGTGCGCGCCCATGATCACACCGAGTCCGGTGGCGTCCCACGAGTCGAGCCCGGTCAGGTCCAGTACGAGATCGCCCTGGCCCGAGTCGACGGCGGCGTGCAGGACGGTTCGGGCGTCCGCCGCGCTGCGGACGTCGAGGCGGCCCCCGACGACCAGCTCGGCGTGGTCGCCCCTGATGTGCATATGCGCTCCCCGGGTGATGAGTGCTCGATCGTTACGTCTACAGAACTGACTGCCTCTCGTGCGGCGAAGTTGCCGCCTGTAAGCGAACCGATACCGAATTCACCCCGGAGGGTGACGGCACCGGACCCGTGCGCCTGGCGCGCCGGCCACCGCGGGGGCGTGCCGCCGGTGGCCGGAGCCCCGGCCACCGCGCTTCCGGCCGTGCCGGGAGCGGCGCCTGACGCTGCGACAGCGCGGTGCGGGGTCCGGGCCCGTCCGACGCGGAATCAGTGCTCGTAGAAGCCTTGCCCGCTCTTGCGGCCGATATCGCCGGCATCGACCATCCGCCGCATGACCTCCGGCGGCGCGAACTTCTCGTCCTGCGACTCGGTGTAGATGTTGTCGGTGGCGTGCAGCAGGATGTCCACGCCGGTCAGGTCGGCGGTGGCCAGCGGCCCCATGGCGTGCCCGAAGCCCAGCTTGCAGGCGGTGTCGATGTCCTCGGCGCTGGCCACCCCGGACTCGTACAGCTTCGCCGCCTCCACGACCAGCGCCGAGATGAGGCGGGTGGTCACGAAGCCGGCCACGTCACGGTTGACGACGATGCAGGTCTTGCCGACGGACTCGGCGAACGCGCGGGCGGTGGCGAGGGTTTCGTCGCTGGTCTTGTAGCCGCGCACCAGTTCGCACAGCTGCATCATCGGCACCGGCGAGAAGAAGTGCGTGCCCACCACCCGCTCGGGGCGCCCGGTGGCCGCGGCGATCTTGGTGATCGGGATGGCCGAGGTGTTGGAGGCGAGCACCGCCTCGTCCTTGACCAGCTTGTCCAGGTTCGTAAAGATCTCGCGCTTGACGTCGATCCGCTCGAAGACCGCCTCGACGACGATGTCCGCGTCGGCCGCCGCCTCCAGGTCGGTCGTGGTGGTGATCCGGGCCAGTGCCTGCTCGGCGTCGGCCGCGGCCAGCTTGCCCTTGCTCACGAACTTCTCGTACGAGGCCTCGATGCCGCCCTTGCCGCGGGCCAGCGCGCCTTCCGTCACATCGCGGAGGACGACCTCCCAGCCCGCCTGGGCCGAGACCTGCGCGATACCGGACCCCATGAGTCCGGCTCCGATGACGGCGAGCTTCTTTGCCACTTGCTGTCCCCTAACACGCTGTACACCTGACGGCTCTCGGCAGTGACGTTAGCGCTCGGCGGCGATCGATAGGAGGGTTAGAGATGCGCGTCACGTCTCAGATGACGGACATCACACCGCACGGGCTCATCGGCCGCCGCGCACGGCATAGTTGAGGACCTGTTCGCCGAGCGCGCCCTCCAGGTCGTCGAGCAGTACGAGCGCCTCGCGTGACACCTCGTCGGGTGCCCTTCCGGCCATCATGGCGCGGGCGATGTGGGCCGTGAGGGTGGCGTGCACCCAGTTGAGCTGGCCGGCCACCAGGAGCGGCAGCCAGTCGTCCGCCGCGGCGCGGGCCTCCTGTCGGAGGGTCTCCTCCAGGCGGGTGAGCTGTTCCTGCTGGAGATGCCAGAGGCGGGCCTTGAGGGTGGCGGCGCCCTCGATGACGCGCAGGAAGCGGTCGTAGCCCGCGACCAGCCCGACGGCGGGCGAGACCGCCTCCACCTGTTCGCGCAGTTCGCGCAGGACGGCGGCGGCGGCCGACTCGCCCGGGTCCCGGCCGCGTACGTAGCGCGCGAGGCGGTCCACCAGTCCGGCACCGCGGTCCATGAAGAGGTCTTCCTTGGCCGGGAAGTAGTTGTAGACGGTGTTGACCGAGACCTCGCAGAGCTCGGCGATCTCCGCGATGGTCACGTCGTCGAAGCCGCGCTCCAGGAACAGGCCGGTGGCCATGTCGGAGATGTGCTGGCGCGTCTGCCGCTTCTTGCGCTCCCTGAGTCCCTCTGCCATGCCCCGCATCGTACGCCTTCTTGGGGTCTCTGGATTTTTGGGGGCGTTGCAATTTTTCAGTGGCTCTGTTTTTCTGTCCGGCATGGCAGTCATCACGGCGTCCGGCCTGACCCGGACCTTCACCGCCCACCGCGGCACCGTCGAAGCCGTACGCGGCATCGACCTCGCCGTCGGGCACGGCGAGATCCTCGGCCTGCTCGGCCCGAACGGCGCCGGGAAGACCACCACCCTGCGGATGCTCACCACGCTCCTCGCGCCCACCGGCGGCAGCGCGACGGTGGCGGGCTGCGACCTCGTCCGCGACCCGGCCGGGGTGCGGCGCGCCACCGGGTACGTGGCCCAGTCCGGCGGTGTCGACCCGAACATCTCCGTACGGGAGGAGCTGGTGACCCAGGGGCGGCTGTACCGCCTGCCGAAGGCCCGGGCCGCGGCCCGCGCCGGGGAACTGGCTCACGACCTCGGCCTCGAAGGGCTGCTGGACCGCCCGTGTGCCGCGCTGTCCGGCGGGCAGCGGCGGCGGCTGGACATCGCGATGGGCCTGCTGCACCGGCCCGCGGTGCTCTTCCTGGACGAGCCGACGACCGGGCTCGACCCCGGCAGCCGGGCCGCCTTGTGGGAGCTGGTCCGGCGGCTGCGGGCGGACTTCGGCACCACCGTCGTCCTGACCACCCACCACCTCGACGAGGCGGACGCGCTCGCCGACCGCCTGGTGGTCGTGGACAACGGCGTGGTGGCCGCCGAAGGGACCCCGCGCGCGCTCAAGACCGCGTACGCAGGCTCGCCGGACGCGTCCCTCCAGGACGCCTTCCTGGCGATCACCGGGCGCGGCCCCGCCCCGGCGGACACCACCCCCGTAGCCGTCTGACCGCCCGGCCCTCCAGGAGACCCCTATGACCTCCGTCCTGTCCGACACCGCCCTGATCTTCGGTCGCTATGCCCGGCAGAGCCTGCGCTCCAAGGTGCAGATGCTCTTCGGCGTCCTGATGCCGCTGCTCTACCTGCTCTTCTTCGGCCCGCTGCTGACGAAGCTGCCGCTGGCCTCCGAGGGCAGTTCCTGGCAGGTCCTGGTGCCCGGCCTGCTGCTGCAACTCGCGCTGTTCGGAGCGTCGTTCTGCGGCTTCGCCATCCTTCTGGAAAAGCAGTACGGCGTGGTGGAGCGGATGCGGGTGACGCCCGTCAGCCGGCTCGCGCTGCTGCTGGGACGGGTGCTGCGGGACACCGTGCTGCTCACGTTCCAGGCGGGGCTTCTGGTGCTGGTGGCGCTGGTGATGGGGCTGCGGGCGCCGCTCGGCGGCATCCTCATCGGCTTCGCGTTCGTCGCCGCGACGGCCGTCGCCCTGTCCTCGCTGTCGTACGCGCTGGCCCTGAAGGTCTCCTCACCGCAGGAGTTCGGCCCCGTCGTCAACGCCGCGACCATGCCCACGATGCTGCTGTCCGGCCTGATGCTGCCGATGGCCCTGGCCCCCGGGTGGCTGGACGTCCTCTCCCGCTTCATGCCGCTGCGCCACCTCGTGGACGGTGTCCGCGCGGCCTACGTGGGCGACTACACCGGTACGCCCGTGCTGTACGGAGCACTGACCGCCGCCGGACTCGCCGCGGTGGCCGCGGCGGTCTGCACCCGCGCCTTCCGCAGGGCCGCGGCGTAGGCTCGCCCGTATGGTCAATCTGACGCGCATCTACACCCGTACCGGCGACAAGGGCACCACCGCCCTCGGCGACATGAGCCGGACCGCCAAGACCGACACGCGGATCGCGGCCTACGCGGACGCCAACGAGGCCAACGCGGCGATCGGTGTGGCCGTCGCCCTCGGCTCGCTGCCGGAGGACGTCGTCACGGTGCTCGTCCGGGTGCAGAACGACCTCTTCGACGTGGGGGCCGACCTGTCGACGCCGGTGGTGGAGAACCCGGAGTTCCCGCCGCTGCGCGTCGAGCAGTCCTACGTCGACAAGCTGGAGGCGGACTGCGACCACTACCTGGAGAGCCTGGAGAAGCTGCGCAGCTTCATCCTGCCCGGCGGTACGGCCGGCGCCGCGCTGCTGCACCAGGCGTGCACGGTGGTCCGCCGCGCCGAGCGCTCCACGTGGGCGGCGCTGGAGATGCACGGCGACACCATGAACCACCTCACCGCCACCTACCTCAACCGCCTCTCCGACCTCCTGTTCATCCTGGCCCGCACGGCCAACAAGGAGCAGGGCGACGTGCTGTGGGTGCCGGGCGGCGAGCGGTAGGCGCACCGCCGGGACGGCTACCGGTAGGCGCACCGCCGGGACGGCTACCGGCAGGCGTCCTCGCGGGCACGCTCGTGGCCGTCCGCGCCGTCCGCGCCGCCCGGGGGCAGCTCCCCCTCCGGCGCCTTCTTCGGCCACAGCGTGTAGCTCACCGCGATGACCAGGTTGATACCGATGACGAAGAGCATCTTGGTCTGCCAGTCGCGCAGCGAGACGGTCTGGGCGGGGTCGCCCACGTACCAGGCCGCGAGCTGCAACAGGCCGATCGCGATGAGCGCGGCGAGGACCCAGCGGCCCGCCGACTGCCACTCGAAGACCGCGCGCTCCTTGCCGTACTTCGGCGCCGGTACGGGCGGCGGGCCGCCCGCGAAACGGTGGGCGAAGCGGACGTCCACCCACTTGATCGTGCGGTGCCCCAGCGCGGCCGAGAAACCGATGTAGACGGCGGCGAGCCCGTGCTTCCAGTCGGCCTCGGCACCGTTCTTGAGGTCGATGGCGGTGACGACCAGCAGGACGAGTTCCAGCAGCGGTTCCAGCAGCAGGACGGCGGCGCCGGCACGCGGCATTTTCGCCAGGTAGCGCAGGGCCAGTCCGCCGGCCAGCAGCACCCAGAAGCCGACCTCGCAGACGATGATCAGTGTGACGATCACGGGACTCCCCTTCTTTCCTGTCCCTTCCAGGCTCACCCCGGAATCCGGCCGTCACCTCGTCACCCGCGATGATCCGGCGCTGCATCTTTCGATGTAGCGCGCGGCGCCACGGGTTCGGCCGGGGCGTGGAGGCGACGGGCCGCGCCGCCGTGTTTGATGGAGGGGTGACCGCGAGACCCTTCGCCGCCCTGGCGCGCCCGCACCGCGACGACGTGTGCATCGCCGTCGGCGGCCTGCTCGGCGGTCTGCTGCTGTGGCAACTGGGACTGCACAGCAGCCCGCCGCTGCTGGACGTGCCCTCCTGGCTCGGCCTGGTGCCGCTGGCCGTCCTGTCCGGCATCGAATTGCTGCGCCGGACCGCTCCGCGCACCGCGCTGGGCCTGGCGACCGTCGCGCTCGTCGCCGACGTGTGCTGCGGCGGGCTGCTCGTCACGATCGTGATGTTCACCGACATCGTCTACGCCGCGGTGCTGTACGGGCCCCCGGGCACCGCCCGGCGCGTGCCGGTCATCAGCGTCCTGCTCACCGTCGTCGCCACCATCGTCCCGGTGGCGGTCCTGCACGACCCGCAGGCCCTGCTGCTCGGTCTCGGCGTCGGCTTGATCACCATCAGTCCCGCCTGGACCGGCGTCATCATCCGCGAACACCGCAACGCCGCCCGGGCCGCCCGCCTGGAGGCCGAACAGACCGCGCTGCTGGCCGAGATGGACCGTACGCAGGCCATCATCGCCGAACGCGCCCGGATGGCCCGCGAACTGCACGACATGGTCGCCAACCACCTGTCCGCCATCGCCATCCACGCCACGGCCGCGCAGTCCATCGACGACCCGGGCGCCAGCCGCGAGGCCCTCGGCGTGATCCGCGAGAACAGCGTGCAGGGCCTCGCCGAGATGCGGCGCCTGATCGGCCTGCTGCGGGACGCGAAGGGCTCCGACGGCACGGCGGAGGCGCAGGCCACCCCCACGCTGGACGGGCTCGAAGCGCTCCTGGCGCAGGCCCGCGCCAACGGGTCGAGCAGCGGCCTGGCGTTCACCCTGGAGGACGCCCGGGCGGACGGCGGCGGCGCGCGGCTCCCCGCCCCGGTGGAGCTGGCCGCGTACCGCATCGTCCAGGAATCCCTGACCAATGCCCTCAAGCACGCCGCGCCCGGCGATGTCGTGGTCCGTATCGCCCACGGTTCCGACGCCTCGCTCACCGTCTGCGTCACCAGCCCTTTCGGTGACCGGCCCGGCCCCCGTGCGCCGGGCTCCGGTGCCGGACTGATCGGCATGCGGGAGCGGATCGAACTGCTCGGCGGCCGGTTCGAGGCCGGTCCCGAGGACGGCGGCGAGCACGCCGACGGCAAGGTATGGCGGGTACGGGCCACCCTTCCCGCCCGCGAGGAGGAAGAACGACGATGACCGCTGCCACCGGCCGCCCGGTCCGGGTGCTGATCGCCGAGGACCAGTCCGCCGTACGGGCCGGGCTGGCGCTGATCCTGCGCTCCGCCCCCGACATCGACGTGGCCGGGGAGGCCGCGGACGGCGAGGAGGCGGTGCGGCTGGCCCGCGAACTGCGGCCCGACCTGGTCCTGATGGACATACAGATGCCCAAGCTGGACGGCGTCTCGGCCACCCGGGCCATCGTCGACGAGCAGCTGGCCGACGTCCTGGTGCTGACCACCTTCGACCTGGACGAGTACGTCTTCGGGGCGCTGCGGGCGGGGGCCGCCGGCTTCCTGCTCAAGGACAGCGAGGCGGCGGCGCTGCTGGACGCGGTGCGCACGGTGGCCGCCGGGGAGGGGATGATCGCCCCGGCCGTGACCCGGCGGCTGATCGCGGAGTTCGCCAACCCCCGTACGGTGCGGCGGCCCGCCGGTGCCTCGGCGCCGGACCCGGCCGTCCTGGACGCGCTGACCCGCCGTGAACGCGAGGTGCTGGGCTGCCTGGGCCGGGGCCTGTCCAACGCCGACATCGCGGAGCGCCTGGCGATGGCGGAGGCCACGGTGAAGACGCACGTCAGCCGGCTGCTGGGGAAGCTGGAGCTGCGCAGCCGGGTGCAAGCGGCGGTATTGGCGCAGGAGTTGGGTGTCGGCGACGGCCGGGAAGGGTAAAGGGCGCCGCCGCGCCGGGCGGGCGCGGCGGAGGGTGCCATCCACTTTGGTCCAGACCTCTTGACCGTAGGTCTGGACCTTTTTACGCTCCCTTCACATCTTCGCGGTGAGCGCGCCCCACAGCGCTCACCGGGCGGCGCAGGTTCTCCCCCACCTCCACCCCCTTACCTGGGAGCATCCGTGACACCCGGAACCCTGACACGCACCACCCACGCCCGACGAAGAACCCTCGCGTTCCTCACCGCACTCCTCCTGCCCGTGGCGGCGCTCATCGGTCTGGCCGGCGCCACCCCCGCGCACGCCGCCGAGTCGGCGACCGCCACGTACACCAAGGTCTCCGACTGGGGCGCCGGCTTCCAGGGGCAGTGGACGGTGAAGAACACCGGCGACACCACCATCGACGGCTGGACCGTCGAGTGGGACTTCCCCTCCGGCACCACCGTCGGCTCCGCCTGGGACGCCCAGGTCAGCGGCTCGAACGGCCACTACACCGCCAAGAACGTCAACTGGAACGGCACCATCACCCCCGGCGCCTCGGTCAGCTTCGGCTTCATCGGCACCGGCTCCGGCGGCGGTGACGTGAGCGGCTGCAAGCTCAACGGCGGCTCCTGCGACGGGGCCCAGCCCGGTGACACCCCGCCGTCCGCGCCCGGCAAGCCCGTCGCCGGCGACATCACCGACACCTCCGTACGGCTGACCTGGACCGCCGCCACCGACGACAAGGGCGTCAAGAACTACGACATCCTGCGCGACGGCACCAAGGTCGCCACCGTCGAGAAGCTCGCCTACACCGACAGCGGCCTGACCAAGGACACCGCGTACACCTACACCGTCGTCGCCCGCGACACCGCCGACCAGACCGGCCCCGCGAGCGAGCCCACCGCCGTCCGCACCACCGGCGGCGGACAGCCCGGTGACACCCCGCCCTCCGCGCCCGGCAAGCCGGTGGCCGGCGACATCACCGACACCTCCGTACGGCTGACCTGGACCGCCGCCACCGACGACAAGGGCGTCAAGAACTACGACATCCTGCGCGACGGCACCAAGGTCGCCACCGTCGAGAAGCTCGCCTACACCGACAGCGGCCTGACCAAGGGCACCGAGTACGCCTACACCGTCGTGGCCCGCGACACCGCCGACCAGACCGGCCCGGCCAGCGCCGCCACCACCGTCCGCACCACCGGAGGCGGCGGACAGCCGGTCGACGCGGTCAAGCTGGGTTACTTCACCGAGTGGGGCGTCTACGACCGCAACTACCACGTGAAGAACCTGGTCACCTCGGGCTCCGCGAGCAAGCTGACACACATCAACTACGCGTTCGGCAACGTCCAGGGCGGCCGGTGCACCATCGGCGACGCCTACGCGGCCACCGACAAGGCGTACACCGCCGACCAGAGCGTGGACGGCGTCGCCGACACCTGGGACCAGCCGCTGCGCGGCAACTTCAACCAGCTCAAGAAGCTCAAGGCGAAGTACCCGAACATCAAGCTCCTGTGGTCCTTCGGCGGCTGGACCTGGTCCGGCGGCTTCACCGACGCGGTCAAGAACCCGGCCGCCTTCGCCGACTCCTGCTACCAGCTGGTCAACGATCCGCGCTGGGCCGGCCTCTTCGACGGCATCGACCTGGACTGGGAGTACCCCAACGCCTGCGGCCTGACCTGCGACACCAGCGGCCCGGCGGCCTTCAGCACCATGATGCAGGCGTTCCGTGCCAAGTTCGGCAAGCAGCTGGTGACCGCAGCGATCACCGCCGACGGCTCGGACGGCGGCAAGATCGACGCGGCCGACTACGGCGGCGGCGCGCAGTACGCCGACTGGTACAACGTCATGACGTACGACTTCTTCGGCGCCTGGGACAAGACCGGTCCCACCGCCCCCCACTCGCCCCTGACGTCCTACCCCGGCCTCCCGAAGCAGGGCTTCACCACCGACGCCGCCCTGCAGAAGCTCAAGGCCAAGGGCGTCCCCGCGAAGAAGCTGCTGATCGGCATCGGCTTCTACGGACGCGGCTGGACCGGCGTCACCCAGGACGCCCCCGGCGGCACCGCCACCGGTCCGGCCCCCGGCAAGTACGAGGCCGGCATCGAGGACTACAAGATCCTCAAGGCGAGCTGCCCGTCCACCGGCACCGTGGCCGGCACCGCCTACGCCCGCTGCGGCGGCAACTGGTGGAGCTACGACACCCCGGCGACCATCGTCGGCAAGATGAACTACGCCAAGCAGCAGGGACTGGGCGGCGCGTTCTTCTGGGAGTTCAGCGGTGACACCGCCAACGGCGAACTGATGACCGCCATCGACAGCGGCCTGAAGTAACCCGGCTCACCACCCCCGGACCGGCCGGGGAGGCGGCGTCGCCCCCGCCTTCCCGGCCTTCCGGCCGTTCAGCCGACGGACGGCCGGACCTCGAAGGCCCTACGCCACATTCACCCTCTGGCCGGGAGGCGCCGCCTCCAGCCACGCCAGGAACCCCGTCAGGGCGTCCTCGCTCATCGCCAGCTCCAGCCTCGTACCGCGGTGGCGGCAGGCGAGCACGACGGAGTCGGAGAGCAGGGCCAGCTCCTCCTCGCCCTGGGGGGTGCGGCGCTCCAGCACCTCGATGGCGAAGCGTTCCAGTTGGCGGCGGGGGCGGGGCGCGTAGGAGAAGACGCGGAACCACTCCACCCGGTCACCGTTGTAGCGGGCGACCCCGTAGATCCAGCCTTTGCCGCTGGGCTCGGCCTCCTCGTCGGGCACGTTCCAGCGCAGGCTGCAGTCGAAGGTGCCGCCGGAGCGCTGGATGAGCCGTCGCCGTAGACCGAAGACGAAGAGCCCCAGCAGCACCAGTACGACGACCGCGCCGCTCACGAGCAGAGCGAGGACCATCCGAACCGACCTCCTCGCCTCGATGGGGGTACCCGCGCGCCGGTTCGGGCGCGAGGGGGAAAACGCACCTGCATTGCCTCAGCCGCGGACCGCCCTGGAGGATTCCAGCGCAGCCCGCGGCTGAGGGACGAACTCGTCGGTGGAGGGCTTCAGTGCACGCCCGCCACCGCGCGCAGCCGGACATCGGCGCGGCGCTCGGCGGCCGCGTCGGCCTCCGACTTCGCCCGCTCCAAGGCCCGCTCCGCGCGCTGGACATCGATCTCGTCGGACAGCTCGGCGATCTCCGCGAGCAGAGACAGCTTGTTGTCGGCGAACGAGATGAAACCGCCGTGCACGGCGGCGACGACGGTGCCGTCCCCGTCCTCGCCGGTCGTACGAATCGTCACCGGGCCGGACTCCAGCACGCCGAGCAGCGGCTGGTGGCCCGGCATGACGCCGATGTCGCCCGACGAGGTGCGCGCGACGACCAGGCCGGCCTCGCCCGACCAGACCTGACGGTCGGCGGCGACCAACTCGACGTGCAGCTCAGCCACGATGGCTCCTCGGGTCTCCACCTGCCGGGTACGGCAGATGTTGGGTCAAATACTAGTGGTCGTACGGACCGGGGGCGGCCATGGCCGCCCCCGGAACGAGGCCGGCCGTCAGGAGACGCCCAGCTCCTTGGCGTTCGCCTTCAGGTCCTCAAGGCCACCGCACATGAAGAACGCCTGCTCGGGGAAGTGGTCGTACTCACCGTCGGCGATCGCGTTGAACGCCGCGATGGACTCGTCCAGCGACACGTCCGAGCCGTCGACACCGGTGAACTGCTTCGCCACGTGGGTGTTCTGCGACAGGAAGCGCTCGATACGACGGGCACGGTGGACGGTGAGCTTGTCCTCCTCGCCCAGCTCGTCGATACCGAGGATCGCGATGATGTCCTGCAGGTCCTTGTACTTCTGCAGGATCGTCTTGACCCGCGAGGCACAGCTGTAGTGGTCCTGCGAGATGTACCGCGGGTCCAGGATGCGGGACGTCGAGTCCAGCGGGTCCACCGCCGGGTAGATGCCCTTCTCCGAGATCGGACGCGACAGAACGGTGGTCGCGTCCAGGTGGGCGAAGGTGGTGGCCGGCGCCGGGTCGGTCAGGTCGTCCGCGGGGACGTAGATCGCCTGCATCGAGGTGATCGAGTGACCACGGGTCGAGGTGATGCGCTCCTGGAGGAGGCCCATCTCGTCCGCCAGGTTCGGCTGGTAACCCACCGCGGACGGCATGCGGCCGAGCAGGGTGGACACCTCGGAACCCGCCTGGGTGTACCGGAAGATGTTGTCGATGAAGAAGAGGACGTCCTGCTTCTGGACGTCACGGAAGTACTCCGCCATCGTCAGACCGGCCAGCGCGACCCGCAGACGGGTGCCCGGGGGCTCGTCCATCTGGCCGAAGACCAGCGCGGTCTTGTCGATGACGCCGGAGTCCGTCATCTCCTCGATCAGGTCGTTGCCCTCACGGGTGCGCTCGCCGACACCGGCGAACACCGACACACCGTCGTGGTTGTTGGCCACGCGGTAGATCATTTCCTGGATGAGGACGGTCTTGCCGACGCCCGCGCCGCCGAACAGACCGATCTTGCCGCCCTTGACGTACGGGGTCAGCAGGTCGATGACCTTGACGCCGGTCTCGAACATCTCGGTCTTGGACTCCAGCTGGTCGAAGCTGGGGGCCTTGCGGTGGATCGGCCAGCGCTCGTTGACCTCGACCGTGGACGGGTCCACGTTCAGGATCTCGCCGAGGGTGTTGAACACCTTGCCCTTGGTGACGTCACCGACGGGCACGGTGATGCCCGCGCCGGTGTCGGTCACCGAGGCCTGGCGGACCAGGCCGTCGGTGGGCTGCATCGAGATCGCACGGACCACGCCGTCACCCAGGTGCTGGGCGACTTCGAGGGTCAGCGTCTTGAGCTTGCCCTCTTCGGCCGGGTCGGCGACCTCGACGTGCAGCGCGTTGTAGATGTCCGGCATCGCGTCGACGGGGAACTCCACGTCGACGACCGGGCCGATGACCCGCGCGACGCGGCCCGTCGCCGTGGCCGTCTCAACAGTGGTGGTCATAGTTGTCAGTCACTCCCCGCGGTCGCGTCGGCCAGTGCGCTCGCGCCACCGACGATCTCGCTGATTTCCTGGGTGATTTCGGCCTGGCGGGCCGCGTTGGCAAGCCGCGAGAGCGACTTGATGAGTTCTTCCGCGTTGTCGGTCGCCGACTTCATCGCCCGCCGCGTGGCGGCGTGCTTGGAGGCGGCGGCCTGGAGCAGCGCGTTGTAGATGCGCGACTCCACGTACCGCGGCAGCAGGGCGTCCAGGACGTCCTCCGCCGACGGCTCGAAGTCGAACAGCGGCAGGATCTCGCCCTTGGACGACTCCTGCGCCTCCTCGGCCGTCTTTTCGAGGCTGAGCGGCAGCAGCCGGTTGTCCACCGGCGTCTGCGTCATCATCGAGACGAACTCGGTGTAGACGATGTGCAGCTCGTCCACGCCGCCCTCGGCCGTGTCCTGCTGGACGGCGGCGATCAGCGGCCCGGCGACGGCCTTGGCGTCCGCGTACGTCGGGCTGTCGGTGAAGCCGGTCCACGACTCCGTGACCTTGCGCTCACGGAAACCGTAGTACGAGACACCCTTGCGGCCGACGATGTAGGTGTCGACCTCCTTGCCCTCGGCCTTGAGCCGCCCGGTGAGCTGCTCGGCGGCCTTGATGGCGTTGGAGGAGTAGCCGCCGGCCAGACCGCGGTCGCTCGTGATGAGCAGCACCGCGGCCCGGGTGGGCTGGTCCACCTCGGTCGTCAGGGCGTGCTTGGTGTTCGAACCGGTCGCAACCGCCGTCACCGCGCGGGTGAGCTCACTCGCGTACGGCGTCGATGCCGCCACCTGGCGCTGCGCCTTGACGATGCGCGAGGCGGCGATCATCTCCATCGCCTTGGTGATCTTCTTGGTCGCGGTGACGGAGCGGATGCGACGCTTGTAGACCCGGAGCTTGGCTCCCATGGATCAGGTCCCTTCCGTCGTCACTTGCTCGTGCTGACCGGAGCGTCCTCACCGAGAAGCTTGCCGTCCGAGGTCTCGAACTGCTGCTTGAAGGTGGAGACCGTGTCGGTGAGCGCCTGGATGGTGTCGTCGGACATCTTGGCGCCCTCGGCGATGCTGGTGAGCAGCTCCTTCTTCTCGCGGCCCATCCAATCCAGCAGCTCGCGCTCGAAGCGGCGGATGTCCTGGACCGGGACGTCGTCCATCTTGCCGGTGGTACCGGCCCAGATGGAGACGACCTGCTCCTCGACGGGCATCGGCTGGTACTGGCCCTGCTTGAGCAGCTCGGTCATGCGCTGACCACGGGCGAGCTGGGCCTTGGAGGCCGCGTCCAGGTCGGAACCGAAGGCGGCGAACGCCTCCAGCTCACGGAACTGGGCGAGGTCCACGCGGAGCCGGCCGGAGACCTGGCGCATGGCCTTGTGCTGGGCGGAGCCACCGACGCGGGAGACCGAGATACCGACGTTCAGCGCCGGGCGCTGGCCCGCGTTGAACAGGTCGGACTCCAGGAAGCACTGGCCGTCGGTGATGGAGATGACGTTGGTCGGGATGAACGCCGACACGTCGTTCGCCTTGGTCTCGACGATCGGCAGACCGGTCATCGAGCCGGCACCGAGCTCGTCGGAGAGCTTCGCGCAGCGCTCCAGCAGGCGGGAGTGCAGGTAGAAGACGTCACCCGGGTACGCCTCACGGCCCGGCGGGCGGCGCAGCAGCAGGGACACGGCGCGGTAGGCGTCGGCCTGCTTCGAGAGGTCGTCGAAGATGATCAGGACGTGCTTGCCCTGGTACATCCAGTGCTGGCCGATGGCCGAGCCGGTGTAGGGCGCCAGGTACTTGAAGCCCGCCGGGTCGGACGCCGGGGCGGCGACGATGGTCGTGTACTCCAGGGCACCGGCCTCCTCCAGCGCGCCGCGCACGGACGCGATGGTGGAGCCCTTCTGGCCGATGGCGACGTAGATGCAGCGGACCTGCTTCTTCGGGTCGCCGGAGCGCCAGTTGTCGCGCTGGTTGATGATCGTGTCGACGGCCAGGGCGGTCTTGCCCGTCTGGCGGTCGCCGATGATCAGCTGACGCTGGCCACGGCCGATCGGGACCATCGAGTCGACGGCCTTGTAGCCGGTCTGCATCGGCTCGTGGACCGACTTGCGGACCATGACGCCCGGAGCCTGGAGCTCCAGCGCGCGGCGGCCCTCGGACTCGATCTCGCCGAGGCCGTCGACCGGGTTGCCCAGCGGGTCGACGACGCGGCCGAGGTAGCCCTCGCCCACGGCGACCGAGAGCACCTCACCGGTGCGGCGCACCGGCTGGCCCTCCTCGATACCGCTGAACTCGCCGAGGACCACCGCACCGATCTCGCGCTCTTCCAGGTTCAGCGCAAGACCGAGCGTGCCGTCCTCGAACTTCAGCAGCTCGTTCGCCATCGCCGAGGGAAGACCCTCGACCTTCGCGATGCCGTCACCGGCCTCGCTGACCGTCCCGACCTCCTCGCGCGAGGCCGCGTCCGGCTTGTACGCCTGGACGAAGTTCTCCAGCGCGTCCCGGATCTCCTCCGGCCGGATCGTGAGCTCCGCCATCTGGGTTCCCTGCTCTCCTTGTTGGGCCCGTCGTCGTTTACGGGGGACTGTGCGTCCCCCGCCGCAGGCAGGGGCGGTTGCCCCCGTGATGTCACTGCGTCCACGGCCCAACTCGGGCCGCCGTACTACTTCTTGAGTTGGTGGGTGGGTCAGCCGGCCATCCGCCGGGACGCCTCTTCGAGGCGTGCCGCGATGCTGCCGTTGATGACCTCGTCGCCGATCCGGACCTGGACGCCGCCGAGGACCTCGGGGTCCACGTCGAGGTTCAGGTGGACCTGCCGTCCGTACACCGCCGCCAGGGCCGCGCCGAGGCGCTGCCGCTGGGTGTCGCCGAGCGGCACCGCGGAGGTGACCACCGCGACCATCCGGTCCCGGCGGGCCGCGGCCAGCTTGGACAGGGCGTCCAGCCCTGCTTCCAGGCTACGGCCCCGCGGCTGTGCGACAAGCCGGACCACGACGCGCTCGGTGACCGGGTTGGCCCGGCCGCCCAGCAGCGAGCGCAGCAGCTCGGCCTTGGCCGGCCCCTGCGCGGTGCGGTCGGTCAGTGCCGCGCGCAGTTCGTGCGACGAGGCGACGATCCGGCTGAACCGGAACAGCTCGTCCTCGACGTCGTCGAGGGCGCCCGCCCGCTGCGCCGCGACGAGGTCGGCGCCGTACGCCAGCTCCTCCGTCGCGTCCGCCAGGTCGCGGGAGCGCGACCAGCGGGAGCGGACCATGCCGGAGAGCAGGTCGACGGTCTCGCCGCCGACCTGGCCGCCGAACAGGCGCCCGGCCAGCTCGGCCTTGGCCTCGCCGGCCTGCGCCGGGTCGGTGAGGACCCGACGCAGCGACACCTCGCGGTCGAGCAGAGCGGTGACGGCAGCCAGCTCCTCGGCGAGCTTCGTCGCGTCGACGGTCGTGTTGTCCGTCAGCGCGTCGAGCTGCTCGCGTGCGGAGGCGAGTGCCTCGCGGCTCGCTCCATTCATCGGCCGGCCTCTGCCTTCGTCGGGTCCGACGCCGCCTTGGCCTCGAGCTCGTCGAGGAAGCGGTCGATGGTCCGGCTCTGGCGGGCGTGGTCCTCCAGGGACTCACCGACCAGCTTGCCCGCCAGCTCCGTGGCGAGCTTGCCCACGTCCTGGCGCAGCGACTGCGCGGCCTGCTTGCGGTCCGCCTCGATCTGGGCGTGGCCGGCCGCGATGATCTCCTCGCGCTGCCGCTGGCCCTCGGCACGCATCTCGGCGATCAGGGTCGCTCCCTGCTCCTGCGCCTCCTGGCGCAGCCGGGCGGCCTCGTGGCGCGCGTCGGCGAGCTGGGACCGGTAGTCCTCCAGGACCTGCTGGGCCTCGGCCTGTAGGGCATCCGCCTTCTCGATGCCGCCTTCGATCTGCTCGCGGCGCTTGTCCAGAACGTTGTTGATGTTCGGGAGGAGCTTCTTCGCGAGGAAACCGAAGACGATGAAGAAAGCGATCAGGCCGATGACCAGCTCTGGAATCGGCGGGACGAGGGGGTTCTCAGGAACCTCCGCCGCCATGTTCACCAGGGCGCTCACATCAATGCCTTCCGTCTAAGTGGCGTCGTCGGTGCGTTCCGTGATTAGGACGGGTACGCGTAACCCATGACGATGCCGATGAGGGCGAGCGCCTCGCAGAAGGCGAAGCCCATGATCTGGTTGGTGCGGATCAGGCCGGCGGCCTCGGGCTGACGGGCCAGGGCCTGGGTGCCGTTACCGAAGATGATGCCGACGCCGACGCCGGGGCCGATGGCGGCGAGGCCGTAGCCGATCGAAGCGACGTTGCCAGTGAGGCCGGCGGCGAGTTCGAGAGTCGCGGACATGCCGTGTCTTCCTTCTCTTTCATGGACCGGTGGGGGTTGGCCACCGGACGTCTGGTGGAACTGCTGGGGTACCTGGGGGCTCAGTGGTGCTCGGCGAGCGCGCCCTGGATGTAGTTGCAGGCCAGGAGCACGAAGATGTACGCCTGGATGGCCTGGATGAAGAGCTCGAAGGCCGTCATCACGATGGTCATGACGAACGAGACGCCCGCGTAGGCGATGCCGATGCCGTTCAGCAGGTACCAGCTGGCGACGGTGAACATCAGGATGAGCATGTGGCCGGCGAACATGTTCGCGAACAGCCGGACCGCGTGCGTGAAGGGCCGGATGATCAGGTGCTGCAGCAGTTCCAGGAACATGATCAGCGGGAGAACCCAGCCGAGCGACTTGTCGTAGCCGGTGAGGTTCTTCAGACCGCCGACGAAGCCCTGGCGCTTGAACGTCAGCACGAGCCAGGTGATGTAGACCACCAGGGCCAGGCCCATGGGGAACGCGATGACCGAGGTCACCGGGAACTGGGCGACCGGGATGATCGACCAGAGGTTCATGATCCACACGAAGAAGAACAGCGCGACCATGAAGGGGACGAACTTCTCGCCCTCCTTCTTGCCGAGCGCGTCGTAGACGAGCCCGCGGCGCACGAAGTCGTAACCCGCCTCACCGATCATCTGCAGCTTGCCGGGCACCACCTTGGCGCGGCCGAAGGCGGCCCAGAAGAACGCCACGATGATCACCGTGCTGACCAGGGCCAGCAGCATCGGCTTGTTGAACTCGTAGCCACCGATGGTGAAAAGGGGCTCGAAGACGAACGAATGAAGGCCCGGGGCCTCGAAGCCACACCCCGGGATGAAGAGGTGGCACTCCGTGTCGAGGGCGAGCATCGTTTCAGCACTCACCGCGAGCTCCTTCAGCGTGGCGCATGGGTACGGCAACCTCGTTGTGTCGGCGCGGCATTGAGCCACGGTGCGGCACTGGACTGGTCTTACGGATTGGGGGGCGGCTGATCGGCGCGGGGCCGGATCGGGTCACAGGCATCGGCCGGACGTGCAACCGGTTCCCTGACTCGGAACCTGGAGGCTCAGCCGCCTGCGCCGACTGCGCCGCAGTTGGCACCGGACGATAGCAGGCTCTCGCGTGGGCTTTTATTCCGGCCCTACGGCTCACGTCCGCGACCCCGTGGTTTCCGCCTTCTTGGAGTCGGCGGATTCGGGATTCACGTAGAGAACCTTTGCCTTCATATAGCTGCGGGCCTGGAAGGCGATCCACACCAGGACGGTCGCGAGCAGGGTGAAGGCGAACGCCCTGACGTTGAAGAGCGTGGTGTCCTTGAAGACGATCATGAAGACCGCGACGGCCAGGATCTGCACCGCGTACAGCAGCAGTCCCATCATCTGAAACAGATCCGGGAGGCGCTTCGCGGTCTGCTGGAGAACCACCAGACCCGACCCCATCAGCAGCAGCACCAGCACCGTTCCGATGGCAGCACCGATCGCGCCCTGCCCGCCCGCGACCACAGCGCTGATCACGACGCCGACGGCGCCGGTGGCAAGCGAGGGTACGGAGACATTGGCAAGTAGGCGGGCGTCAGTGGACTGCATGGCGGCGCTCCGGCAAAAAATGGGGGTGGTGTCGTCAAGGACGAGCGTAGACCCGGCCTGAGGGAGAACCTGAGGCCGAAAGACCGTCGCACTTCGGTCCTTCGGCTCTGTCGCCGGGTTTCGTGAACGGTATCACAAACTATTTGATGAGGTCTTTACCTGCTCGGTGTGCTACCCGTCACACGTGAGCAGTAATCCGCGCGTTGGAGCGCGACATGGCGGCACCCTGTCTGCTATGTAACCCAATGGGGGGATTTTCGAGCGTCGCTCGTACGAGCGAAAACGCGCCTCAGCGATGACTTCCGGCCTTACGCCGGTCGGTGAACCGCGACCGGTCACCGATCGCGGTGGCCCCGTTGACACCCGACGGCACCGGCTGCCGCTCCCGCTCCGGAGCGCCCTCGCCGTCCGGCGTCCGTCCCCCGTCCGGGTGCCCGGCCTCGTCGATCGCCGCGCTCTCCGCCGCGGCCGCGGCGACCGCCGCCGCCTGCACGCTGCGCCGGTACCGCGGCGGCACCATCCACTCCATCCAGCGCGGCGCCCGCGGCGTGAAGCGCGGCAGCAGCAGGAGGACGAGCCCGATCGCGCTCAGCAGCACGATGCCCAGCACGACCCAGACGCTCGCGTTGTTGACCGAGTACGCCACGGCGCCGAAGGCGATCAGCGCGGACCAGAAGTACATGATCAGGACGGCGCGGCTGTGCGAGTGGCCGATCTCCAGCAGCCGGTGGTGCAGGTGGCCGCGGTCGGCGGCGAACGGGGACTGGCCCTTCCACGTACGGCGCACGATGGCCAGCACCAGGTCGGCGACCGGTACCGCGATGATCGTCAGCGGCAGCAGCAGCGGGATGTAGACCGGCACCATCGCGTGGGTGGCCTCGCGGACGCTGCCCGCCTTCAGGTTGAGCAGGTCCGGGTCGACCTGGCCGGTCACCGAGACCGCGCCGGCCGCCATGACCAGCCCGATCAGCATCGAGCCCGAGTCGCCCATGAAGATCCGCGCCGGGTGCATGTTGTGCGGCAGGAAGCCCAGGCACATGCCCATCAGGACGACCGAGAACAGCGTCGCGGGCGCGGCCGCCTCGATGCCGTACCCGAACCACATCCGGTACGCGTACATGAAGAACGCCGCGGCGGCGATGCACACCATGCCGGAGGCCAGCCCGTCGAGGCCGTCCACGAAGTTGACGGCGTTGATGGTGATGACGACCAGAGCGACCGTCAGCAGCGTGCCCTGCCAGGGGCTCAGCGAGACCGTGCCGATGCCCGGCACCGGGATCCACAGGATCGTCAGGCCCTGAAGGACCATCACACCGGCGGCGATCATCTGCCCGCCGAGCTTGACCAGCGCGTCCACGCCCCACTTGTCGTCCAGCACGCCCAGCACCCAGATCAGCGCGGCGCCCGAGAGCAGGGCGCGCGGCTCGTTGGAGTGCTCGAAGACGGACTTGAGGTTGGTGAGATGGGCCGCGACCAGCAGGCCCGCGCACAGCCCGCCGAACATGGCGATGCCGCCGAGGCGCGGGGTGGGTTCGCGGTGCACGTCGCGCGCGCGGATCTCCGGCATCGCGCCGGCCGCGATGGCGAATTTCCGTACCGGCCCGGTCAGCAGGTAAGTGACCGCGGCCGTGACGCACAGCGTCAGCAGGTATTCACGCACGGGCTGCCCCATTGGTATCGCTGGCCATCACAGCCACACACCATATGCGTGTCCGCCCCCTATCCGTGAACGTAAGAGAAGACACCCCCGCCCCGCGCATGGTTCCAGAGCTCAGCCCGGATGGGGATATGGGGGAAAGCGCCGGACCAATGCCATGGTCTCCGCGCGGGCGCCCGGGTCCTCCCGTACGGCCGCCGCGATCAGCGCGCCGACCCGCACCGCCTCGTCCTCGCCCATGCCCTGGGTGGTCAGGGCGGCGGCCCCCAGCCGCAGCCCGGGGCGGCGTCCTGACGGGTCCTCGGGGCACGGCAGGGCGCAGGTGTCCAGCACGATGCCCGCCGCCGCGCAACGTCCCCTGGCCGTACGGGCGTCCGCGCCCAGCGGCGCCGGGTCGGCGGTGATCAGATGAGTGTCCGTACCGCCGGTGGTGACCGGCAGGCCCTCCTCGGCCAGCGAACCGGCCAGCGCCCGGGCGTTGGTGACGACCTGCCGCGCGTAGCCGGCGAAGGCGTCGGTGGCGGCCTCGCCGAACGCGACGGCCTTGGCGGCGACCGCGTTCATCTGGGCGCCGCCCTGGGTGAACGGGAAGACCGCCCGGTCGATGCGCTCGGCCAGCTCGGCGCCGCACAGGATCATGCCGCCCCGGGGGCCGCGCAGCACCTTGTGGGTGGTCGCGCACACCACGTCCGCGTACGGGACCGGGCTGGGCGCCAGGCCCGCGGCGACCAGCCCGATGGGGTGGGCGGCGTCCGCGATGAGGTACGCGCCCACCTCGTCGGCGATCTCCCGGAAGACGGCGTAGTCCAGATGCCGCGGATAGCAGATCGAGCCGCAGACGATGGCCTTGGGCCGGTGGCGGCGGGCCAGCGCGCGCACCTCGTCGTAGTCCAGCAGGCCGGTGTGCGGGTCGACGCCGTACCCGGTGAAGTCGAACCAGCGGCCGGAGAAATTGGCCGGGGAACCGTGCGTCAGGTGCCCGCCGTGCGGCAGCGCCATGGCCAGGACGGTGTCACCGGGGCGCAGCAGGGCGGCGTACGCGGCCAGCACGGCCGAGGACCCGGAGTGCGGCTGGACGTTCGCGTGCTCGGCACCGAACAGGACTTTGGCACGTTCCACCGCCAGCCGCTCGGCAAGATCCACGACCTCGCACCCGCCATGGTGACGGGCGCCCGGATAGCCCTCGGCGTACTTGTTGGCGAGCGGGGAGCCGAGGGCGGCCAGCACGGCCCGGGAGGCGAAGTTCTCGGCGGCGACGAGCTGCAGCCCGTCGCCCTGCCGGGCCGCCTCGGCGAGCAGCACGCCGGCGATCTCGGGGTCCTGCTCCAGCAGCCCCGCGAAGTCGGGCGTCCAGGCGGGCGGCGTGTACCCGCCGTGCCCCGCCCCTGCCCCGGCCGCCTCCCTCCGGGCAGCCGTGATGTCGCTCCGGGATGACGTGGTGGTGGCGGGCATGGCGCGCTCCGGGCCTCGGACGGGGACGTGGTCCCAATGTAGGCGCGGTGGGGGCTTGGGGCGCGGTGGAGGGAGCTGGAGGGGGTGGGTGGGGGCGGGGGTCTATGAAGGGTGGGGTGGGGGCTACGAGGCGGGGGGCGGGGAGCTGCGAGGGTGGGGCGGGATCGCTCGCCCTACGGGGCGCACGCGCACGTTCCCCCACCGGGGGCCTACCCAGCCGCAGCCGCACCGAAGCTCGCACATCCAAGCCGACCCGGGCCCGGACCGCCCGCCCTACGGGGCGACCGCTCACGTTCCCCCACCGGGGGCCTACCCAACCGCAGCCACACCGAAGCTCGCACATCCAAGCCACACCAGGGCCGGACCGCTCGCCCTACGGGACGCTCACGCACATCCCCCCACCGGGGGCCTACCCAACCGCAGCCACACCCAAGCTCGCGCACCCAAGCCACGCCACGACCGCACCCCCCGCCCTACGGGACGCACGCTCACATCCCCCACCGGGGGCCTACCCGGACCGGACCGGAACGAAGCCACGAAGCCACAACCCTCAGCTCCCCCAAGAGCCCGGCCCCAGCCCCAGCCCCGCCCCACACCCCTCAACGCCCCCAGAAGCCCCGCCCCCGCCCCCGCAGCCCCGGCCCCTCCCGGACCCTCAGGCGCGTGCGGGAACCCCCGTCAGCGCCGTCACGACAGGGTCCAGCGCCTGGTTGATCTCGTCGCCGATGGAGCGGAAGAACGTGATGGGCGCGCCGTACGGGTCGTAGACCTCGTCCGCCTCCGGGTTCGGCGCCAGCAGCCAGCCGCGCAGCGCCGCCGCGGCGCCGACCAAGGCGCGGGCGCGTTCGACCAGCCCGCCGCCGGGCAGCGCCGGGTCGGGCTCGGGCAGCGTGGCCGGGTCTATGGCCCGTACGAGGCGGTTGAACTCCTTCAGGGTGAAGGTGCGCAGCCCCGCGGAGTGGCCCATGGAGATGACCTGGGCGCGGTGGTCGCGGGTGGCGGTCAGCACCAGGTCGGCCCGGATGACGTGCTCGTCCAGCAGCTCACGGCCGGTGAAGTCGGCCGGATCCGCGCCGTAGTCGGCCAGAACCGTGGCGGCGTGGGTCTCCATGGGCGCGCCTTCGTGGCCCCAGGTGCCGGCGCTCTCCACGACCAGGCCGCCGCGGTCCGCGCCCAGCCGCAGGTCGAGGGCGTGCCGGTGCAGCCGCTCGGTGATGGGCGAGCGGCAGACGTTGCCGGTGCTGACGTGGAGGATGCGGAACGTGCGGTAGCTGTCCTCGCCGGGTCCCGCTATGCCACGCCCGAGGGGCGCAATCAATTCGCCACCTCGAGCCCGGGAGCCACCTTGCGCAGCTCCTCCGCGCTGATCGCGCCCTCGCGCAGCAGCAACGGCGTCGGCCCGGTGACGTCCACGATCGAGGACGGCACGGCGGCGGGGGTCGGGCCGCCGTCCAGGTAGACGGAGACGGAGTCGCCGAGCATCTCCTGGGCGGCGTCGCAGTCCTGCGGCGACGGGTGCCCGGTGAGGTTGGCGCTGGAGACGGCCATCGGGCCGAACTCGGTCAGCAGCTCGATGGCGACCGGGTGCAGCGGCATACGGACCGCGACCGTGCCGCGGGTCTCCCCCAGGTCCCAGGTCAGCGACGGCTGGTGGGTGGCGACCAGGGTCAGCGCGCCGGGCCAGAAGGCGTCGACCAGTTCCCAGGCCTGCTCGGAGAAGTCCGTGACGAGCCCGTGGAGGGTGTTCGGGGAGCCGACGAGCACCGGGGACGGCATGCCGCGCCCGCGCCCCTTGGCCTCCAGCAGGTCACCGACGGCCTCGGCACTGAACGCGTCCGCGCCGATGCCGTAGACGGTGTCGGTCGGCAGCACGACCAGCTCGCCGCGACGGACGGCCGATGCGGCCTCGCGCAGACCGGTCGCGCGGTCGGTCGCGTCGCTGCAGTCGTATCGCCGTGCCATTTAACGGACCTCCTCGTGCGGAACGTACAGATGACTCGTGGGGGCCGGGCTCGTCATGGCGTCGCCCTGCGCGCGGTGGCGAAGCGGGGCCGGTTGTTCAGGTCGGGGTGGTCGGCCGCGTCGGCCCACCCCCGTTCCTCGGTGAAGATCCACGGAACCTGGCCGCCCTGGGTGTCGGCGTGCTCGATGACCACGACGCCGCCGGGCCGCAGCAGCCGGTGTGCGGTCCGCTCGATGCCCCGGATGGTGTCCAGGCCGTCCTGGCCCGAGAACAGCGCGAGCTCGGGGTCGTGGTCGCGTGCCTCGGGTGCGACGTACTCCCACTCGGTCAGCGGGATGTACGGCGGGTTGGAGATGACCAGGTCCACCTGGCCGTCCAGCTCGGGAAGCGCGGTCAGCGCGTCGCCCTGCTGGAGAACGACGCGGGACCCCTCGACGTTCTTACGGGCCCACTGCATGGCCTCGTCGGACAGCTCGACGGCGTGCACCCGGGAGCGCGGCACCTCCTGCGCCAGGGCGAGCGCGATGGCTCCGGAGCCCGTGCACAGGTCCACGATGAGCGGTTCGACGACGTCCATGGCCCGTACCGCGTCTATCGCCCAGCCGACGACCGACTCGGTCTCCGGGCGGGGTACGAAGACGCCGGGGCCGACGTGCAGCTCCAGGTAGCGGAAGAAGGCCCGCCCGGTGATGTGCTGGAGCGGTTCGCGGGCCTCGCGGCGGGCGACGGCCTCCCAGTAGCGGGCGTCGAAGTCCGCGTCGGGGACCCGGTGCAGTTCACCGCGCTTGACGCCGTGGACGTGTGCGGCGAGTTCCTCGGCGTCGAAGCGCGGTGAGGGTACGCCGGCGTCGGCCAGCCGCTGGGTGGCCTGGGCCACCTCGGCGAGCAGCACGGTGCGGGGATTGGGCCCGCGGCGGGGCCGCTGGGGGTCGTGACCCCCGGAAGGCGACGGCACGCTGTTCCTCCGGCTCGTTCTACGGGCGTTTTACGGGCGTTCTGCGGGCTTACTGGGCGGCGGCCAGCTTGGCGGCCGAGTCGGCGTCCACGCACGCCTGGATGACCGGGTCGAGCTCGCCGTCGAGCACCTGGTCCAGGTTGTACGCCTTGAAGCCGACGCGGTGGTCCGAAATGCGGTTCTCCGGGAAGTTGTACGTCCGGATGCGCTCGGAGCGGTCGACGGTACGGACCTGGCTGCGCCGGGCGTCCGACGCCTCCTTCTCGGCCTCTTCCTGGGCGGCGGCCAGCAGCCGCGACCGCAGGATGCGCAGGGCCTGCTCCTTGTTCTGGAGCTGGCTCTTCTCGTTCTGGCAGGAGACGACGATGCCGGTGGGCAGGTGGGTGATCCGTACGGCGGAGTCGGTGGTGTTGACCGACTGGCCGCCGGGGCCCGACGAGCGGTAGACGTCGATGCGCAGGTCGTTCGGGCCGATCTCGACCTCGACCTCCTCGGCCTCGGGCGTGACGAGCACGCCGGCCGCCGAGGTGTGGATGCGGCCCTGGGACTCGGTGGCGGGCACCCGCTGGACGCGGTGCACGCCGCCCTCGTACTTCAGGCGGGCCCACACGCCCTGGCCGGGCTCGGTGGCGCCGTTGCCGCCCTTGGTCTTCACGGCGACCTGGACGTCCTTGTAGCCGCCGAGGTCGGACTCGTTGGCGTCGAGGATCTCGGTCTTCCAGCCGACGCGCTCGGCGTAGCGCAGGTACATGCGCAGCAGGTCGCCGGCGAACAGCGCGGACTCCTCGCCGCCCTCGCCGGCCTTGACCTCCAGGATGACGTCCTTGTCGTCGCTGGGGTCGCGCGGGACGAGCAGCAGCCGCAGCTTCTCGGTGAGCTCCTCGCGGCGCGCTTCGAGGTCCTTGACCTCGTCGGCGAAGTCCGGGTCGTCGGCGGCCAGTTCGCGGGCCGTGTCGATGTCGTCGCCGGTCTGCTTCCAGGCGCGGTACGCCGTGATGATCGGGGTCAGCTCGAAATAGCGCTTGTTGAGCCGCTTGGCCTCGCGCTGGTCGGCGTGGACCGCGGGGTCGGCCAGTCGCTTCTCAAGGTCGGCGTGCTCGCCGATCAGTTCCTCGACCGCCTCGAACATCGTGGGGGTTCCTCACCTGGCTGTGTCTTCCGGGATCCGGGGGTTCCCGGTTGCCGGTTGCCGGCACGTGTGCGGCGGGGCCGCGGCCCCTGGGACCTCCGGCGGGGTCCGTGGCCTGGACGACAAAACGCCGGTCCGCCGCCCCTTCGCGGGGCGAGACGGAACCGGCGCCTTGCGGGTCGCTACTTCTTGGCGGCGCCGGCGCCCTTGCCGAAGCGGGCCTCGAAGCGGGCCACACGGCCACCGGTGTCGAGGATCTTCTGCTTGCCCGTGTAGAACGGGTGGCACTCGGAGCAGATGTCGGCACGGATGGTGCCGCCGGCCACGGTGCTACGGGTGGTGAACGACGCGCCACAGGTGCAGCTGACCTGGGTCTCGACGTACTCCGGGTGGATGTCGCGCTTCAAGGGAATCTCCTAGGTTCGGGAGGGCTCCGGGTCGTTCCGCGGATTGCGTCACGTGAACCGGGGCCGACGGTCCAGTCTGCCAGGACTGGCCTCATCTCCCAAAACCGGGGGGCGCCGGATTTTGTTCCCGGGCGGTCCGCGGCGTCGGGAGACGGGCCGAAGAAACGATTCCGCTACTTGACGTAGCTGTCCGTTCCACCCTTGTCACCTGCGGAATCCTTGATCGCTTCCTTGGGGATGTCCCGGTCCTGGCGCAGCGCGTCCCAGACCTGCCCGGACTGCTTCTCCAGCGGCAGCACCCGGGACGGGTTCTTCGGGTCGTAGGTGACCGGCAGCGTGACCATGTCGATCTGGTCCGCCCCGATGCCGCCCATCTCCTTGGCGAGTCCCATCAGCGCGTTGACCGAGTTCAGGTCGCTGTCGGTGGTGATGGCCTTGGTGGCGGTGTCGGCGATGCCGTAGAGCTTCGTCGGGTTGGACAGCAGCCCGATGCTCTTCACCTGCTTCATCAGTGCCTTGATGAAGGTCTGCTGGAGCTGGATGCGGCCCAGGTCGCTGCCGTCGCCGCCGGGCACGCCGTGCCGGGTCCGTACGAGGCCGAGGGCGTCCTCACCGTTGAGGGTGTGCTTGCCGGGCTCCAGGTTCAGGTGGCTCTTGTTGTCGTGGATGGGCTTGGTGGTGGTGATGTCCACGCCGCCGAGGGCGTCGATGAGCTTCTTGAAGCCGTTGAAGTCGACCTCGACGAAGTGGTCCATCCGGATGCCGCTCATCGCCTCGACGGTCTTGACCGCGCAGGCCGGGCCGCCGACCTCGAAGGCGGTGTTGAACATGGCCTTGCGCTGGCCCGGTACGTTCTTGCCGTCCTTGGTGCAGTCGGGGCGCTGGACCAGGGTGTCGCGCGGGACGCTGACGACGCTGGCCTTCTTGTGGCCCTTGAAGATGTGCACGATCATCGCGGTGTCGGAACGGGCGCCGCCCTCGTCGGTGCCGTACTCGCCGTTCTTGCCCGCCCGGGAGTCGGACCCCATGACGAGGATGTCCATCGACCCGTCGTCGTTGTCCTTGGGCCGGTCCTTGCCGAGGGCGGCGTTGATGTCGACGCCCTTCAGGTTGCCGTTGAGTTTGAAGTAGACGTAGCCGAGTCCCGCGCCACCGAGCAGTACGCAGCTGACCAGCGCGCACACGGTGATCGTCAGGGCGCGGCGGCGCCGGGTCGGACCCTTGCGCCGGCGGCCCGTGGCACGTATGCCGCGGGAACGGCTCTTGGCCGTGTTCGCGGCCCTGCTGTCGTCCGCCATCTGCTCCTCAGTCCTCGTTCTCTCGCCTGCCCCTCGCCGCCACCGTTCAGCGTCCGGCCACGGTTTGTTGCTCCTTGAAAGACGGGGGGCAGACCGGAAGGGTTGCACAACGGGATTGAGAGCCATTCTTAGAAACCGGCCCGCCGGAACTCCGGCCAAAAGTCGACTTTTACCGGGGTGACCAGGGGTTTCGTCCGAGGACAGAAAGCGGAGTGATGGCCTCCGGGGGCGCCGCGCGTGTGCGCAAGGCAACAATCTGCGGGTTTGCGCCGACAGCACGAAGCCCTCCCCGCCACCGAAGTGACCGGGAGGGCTCAGCCGTGCGGTTACGGCCGTGTCCGGCGCCTGTACGGGCGCCGGCGGGCCGTTCGTACGGGGCCGGCGTCAGTCGTTGCCGTTGCCGTTGCCCATACCGGGCGTCGTCTTCTGGATCTGGAGCAGGAACTCCGCGTTGGACTTCGTCTGCTTCATCTTGTCCAGCAGCAGCTCGATGGCCTGCTGCTGGTCCAGGGCGTGCAGCACGCGGCGCAGCTTCCAGACGACGGCCAGCTCGTCGCTGCCCATCAGGATCTCTTCCTTACGGGTGCTGGACGCGTCCACGTCCACCGCCGGGAAGATGCGCTTGTCCGAGAGCTTCCGGTCGAGCTTGAGCTCCATGTTGCCGGTGCCCTTGAACTCCTCGAAGATCACCTCGTCCATCCGCGAGCCGGTCTCGACCAGCGCGGTGGCCAGGATGGTCAGCGAGCCGCCGTCCTCGATGTTGCGCGCGGCACCGAAGAACTTCTTCGGCGGGTACAGCGCGGTCGAGTCGACACCACCGGACAGGATGCGGCCCGACGCCGGGGCGGCGAGGTTGTACGCACGGCCCAGACGCGTGATGGAGTCCAGCAGGACGACCACGTCGTGCCCCAGCTCGACCAGGCGCTTGGCGCGCTCGATGGCCAGTTCGGCGACGGTGGTGTGGTCCTCGGCCGGACGGTCGAAGGTCGAGGAGATGACCTCGCCCTTGACCGACCGCTGCATGTCGGTGACCTCTTCCGGACGCTCGTCGACCAGGACGACCATCAGGTGGCACTCGGGGCTGTTGCGGGTGATCGAGTTGGCGATCGCCTGCATGATCATGGTCTTGCCGGTCTTCGGCGGGGCCACGATCAGACCGCGCTGGCCCTTGCCGATCGGCGCGACCAGGTCGATGATGCGCGGCGTCAGCGCGCCGGGCTCACCTTCCAGGCGCAGCCGCTCCTGCGGGTAAAGGGGCGTCAGCTTGCCGAACTCCGGGCGGCCGCGGCCCTGTTCGGGCGAGACACTGTTGACGGTGTCCAGGCGCACCAGCGCGTTGAACTTCTCGCGGCGCTCGCCCTCGCGGGGCTGGCGGACCGCGCCGGTGACGTGGTCACCCTTGCGCAGGCCGTTCTTGCGGACCTGGGCGAGCGAGACGTACACGTCGTTCGGTCCCGGCAGGTAGCCGGAGGTCCGGATGAACGCGTAGTTGTCGAGGATGTCGAGGATGCCCGCGACGGGGATCAGCACGTCGTCCTCGGAGACCTGCGGCTCGTTGCCGAAGCCCTCGTCACGGCCACGGCGGCCACGGCGGTCGCGGTAGCGGCCGCGGCGCCCGCGGCGCCCGCCCTCGAAGTCGTCCCCGTCCTCGTCGGCCCGACGGTTGTCCCGGTTGTCGCGGCCGTCACGCTGCTGGCGGTTGCCGCCGCCCTGCTGGTTGCCGCCGTCACCGTCGTTGTTCTTGTTGCGGCGGTCGCGCTGGCCGCGCTCGCCCCGCTCACCGCGCTCGCCCCGCTCACCGCGGCCCTGGCGGTCGCCCTTCTGGCCGCGGTCCTGGCGGTCCCCGCGGTCCTGGCGGTCGCCCTTGCCCTGGCGGCCCTCGGCGTTGTCCGCGGCGGCCTCGGCCTTGGCGTCCTCGCGCTGTGCGGTGCGGGTGTCGGCCTTCGCCTCGGTCTTGCCCTCGGCCTTCGCCTCACCGGCGTTGTCGGGGCTGCCCGCGGCGGCGGTGGCGCGGCGCCGGCGGCGCTCGCCGGCCGGCTGCTCGTCGCTCGGCTGGCCCGGGATGTCGATCTGCTGCTGGCCGGCGCTCTTGTCGGCGGCGGCCTTGCCGTCCGCCTTGCCGTCCGCCTTGCCCGCGGCCTTGGCGTCGCCGTCCTCGCCCGTACGGGCCTTGGAGGTCGCCCGGCGCTTGGGCTTGGTCTCGGCCTCTGCGGGCGCGTCGCCCTTGGCGGCGGCGCCGGAACCGGAGCCGGCGGCCTGCTTCTCCTTGATGACCTCGATCAGCTGGCTCTTACGCATCCGCGCGGTGCCCTTGATACCGAGGCTGGAGGCGACCTGCTGCAGCTCTGCCAGGACCATGCCGTCCAGGCCGGTGCCGGAACGGCGGCGCCGCGCAGGCGCGGCGGGAGCGTCCGTGGCGGGCGCGGTGGCACTGCCATCGGTGCGTACGCCCATCAGATCGGTGGTGTCGCTCACGAAGGGTCCTTCCCTGGAGCGGGCGTCGGCCTGTCTGGCTCGGCGACCGGTTGTGCTGTCCGGCTGCGGTCCCGTACTTGCGGACCTGGCCGGGGCGGTGGTCCCGCCGGAAATGGCGGAGAGATCAGTTCATGGTTCCGGCGCGAAGAGATGTCTGTGACTCATGTCCGTCACGCCGATTCCGGAGCGTGCTCGCATCTGCTCAGGCAACTGCTCCAAGCAGTTTGGGAGGCTCCCGGAAGAAAGGTGGTCCCGATGGGGGACACGGAATACCGCGCCGCAGAGGCGTCACGTACTCACTTGAGGTTAACACTACCGGATCCAACAAACATTCCCCCTCTCGAAGACCGGCAATCGTCGATCACCCGGCGAGCGGCAGCACCGAGGTGCCCGCCGCGTCGAGGGCCAGCCGGTTGGCCGCCCACCCCTCGCCCGCGAGGCCGGCGACCTTGTCGGCCGCGTCCTCCTGGACCAGCGCGAGGACCGTGGGTCCCGCGCCGGAGACGACCGCGGGGACGCCGTCCGCCCGCAGTCGGTTCACCAGGGCCAGGCTCTCCGGCATCGCGGGAGCACGGTACTCCTGGTGAAGTCGGTCCTCGGTCGCGGCCAGCAGCAGCTCGGGGCGCCTGGTCAGGGCCTCGACGAGCAGTGCGGCGCGGCCGGCGTTGGCCGCGGCGTCCACGTGCGGGACGGTACGCGGCAGCAGGCCCCGCGCGGTCTCGGTGAGCACCGGCTTGCCCGGTACGAAGACCACCGGAACGATGGAATCGGCGGGATCCATCCTGATCGCGCGCGCCGATCCGGTATCGGTCCAGGCCAGGGTGAAGCCGCCGAGCAGACAGGCGGCGACATTGTCCGGATGTCCCTCGATCTCGGTGGCCAGTTCCAGCAGCGCCGCGTCGTCCAGCTTCTGTTCGGCCCCTATGGTCACCGCGCGGGCGGCCATGATGCCCGCGCAGATCGCGGCGGAGGAGGAGCCCAGGCCGCGGCCGTGCGGGATGCGGTTGGCGCACACGATCTCCAGGCCGCGCGGCTGCCCGCCGAGCAGGTCGAAGGCGGCGCGCAGGGACCGTACGAGAAGGTGGCTCTCGTCGCGCGGCAGGGTGTCGGCACCCTCGCCGGCGATGTCGACGTGCAGGCCGGAATCGGCCACCCGCACCACGACGTCGTCGTACAGACCCAGGGACAGCCCGAGGGCGTCGAAGCCGGGACCGAGATTGGCGCTGGTCGCGGGGGTGCGCACCCGGACGGCGGCGGCGCGGAACGCTGGACCGGCCATCGCTCGATGACTCTCCTTGATGTGATGCTGCGGCACTGCCCCGGAGCGCCGCGGCACCTGGGTGCCCGGCCGGCTCATGGGGACCGTTCTTGACCTGCCCTGCACACCACTGCGACATGCCGTGGGGAGGGGAGTTGGCTGCCAGCCTATCGAAGGAAGGTTCTGTGGCGACATAGGGCGCACAGGAGGCGCACGATGCGTGTCGCGCGCCGCCCACGGCCCACGGCCGCCTTTGCAGCCTTTGCAGGGTTTGCTCCGTCCGAGGTTACGGGGTTCCTGCGGGCTCCGTAACCCCTTTTCGCGCGGTGTCGCACGTTCGGGGCGTGCTCCCGGCCGCGGGGAACCGCGGCCGGGTGCGTCGCATCCTCCGGGGACGTACTACGCCAGGCCGAGGCGCTCGGCCGCGGCGTCCGCGTCGACCGGGACGGTGACCGGCTGCGGGGCGCCCGCGACGGCCCAGTCGGGGTCCTTCAGGCCGTTGCCGGTGACCGTGCAGACGATGCGCTGGCCCGGGTCGACCTTGCCCTCGTCGGCCGCCTTGAGCAGACCGGCCACCGAGGCGGCCGAGGCGGGCTCCACGAAGACACCCTCCTGGGAGGCCAGCAGCCGGTAGGCGGCCAGGATCTGACGGTCGGTCACCTCGTCGATGGCGCCGCCGGACTCGTCCCGGGCGCGCTCGGCGAACTGCCAGGAGGCGGGGTTGCCGATCCGGATGGCCGTCGCGATCGTGTGCGGATCCTTGACGACTTCGCCACGTACGATCGGCGCGCTGCCGGACGCCTGGAAGCCCCACATGCGCGGGGTGCGCGCGGCGATGCCGTCGGCGGCGTACTCCTGGTACCCCTTCCAGTACGCGGTGATGTTGCCCGCGTTGCCGACCGGCAGCACGTGGATGTCCGGCGCGTCGCCCAGCATGTCGACGATCTCGAAGGCGGCGGTCTTCTGGCCCTCGATCCGTACCGGGTTGACGGAGTTCACAAGTGCGACGGGGTACCGCTCGGAGAGGCCCCGGGCCAGCGTCAGGCAGTCGTCGAAATTCCCGTCGACCTGGAGGATCTTGGCGCCGTGCACCAGCGCCTGGCCCATCTTGCCGAGCGCGATCTTGCCCTGCGGGACGAGGACGGCGCACACCATCCCGGCCCGTACGGCGTACGCGGCGGCCGAGGCGGAGGTGTTGCCGGTGGAGGCGCAGATGACCGCCTTGGCGCCCTCCTCCTTGGCCCGGGTGATGGCCATCGTCATCCCGCGGTCCTTGAAGGACCCGGTGGGGTTGGCGCCCTCTACCTTGAGATGCACCTCACAGCCCGTGCGCTCGGAGAGCACCTGGGCGGGCACCAGCGGCGTACCGCCCTCACGGAGCGTGACGACCTCGGTCGACGGCGCGACCGGCAGCCGGTCCCGGTACTCCTCGATGATTCCGCGCCACTGACGGCTCGCGGTGGAAATGGCAGACATGGGTTCCTCTACTCCCCTTCGACCCGCATGATGCTGGCGACGCCCCGGACGGTGTCCAGGTCGCGCAGCGCGCCGACGGTCGACGACAGGGCGGCGTCGGCCGCCCGGTGCGTGACGACGACGAGGGACGCCTCGCCCCCGTTGTCGGTCTCGACGGAGCGGGCGGCACCCCCGTCCTTGCTCTGCTGGCGGACCGTGTCGATGGACACACCGTGCTCGGCGAAGACCGTGGCGACCTGGGCCAGGACACCGGGCTTGTCGGCCACGTCCAGGCTGATGTGGTAGCGGGTGACCACGTCGCCCATGGGGCCGACCGGCAGCTGCGTGTACGCGGACTCGCCCGGCCCGGTGGTCCCGGCCAGCTTGTTGCGGCAGACCG
Organism: Streptomyces monomycini; assembly: GCF_022271435.1. GTDB lineage: Bacteria > Actinomycetota > Actinomycetes > Streptomycetales > Streptomycetaceae > Streptomyces > Streptomyces monomycini. Next base: position 415,997 of record NZ_JAFIQY010000002.1, read on the forward strand.
CCACCAGGTCGCCGAGGACCGCGGAGGCGGTCGGCGAGCCGCCTGCGCCGGGGCCGTAGAACATCAGCTGGCCGGCGGCCTCGGACTCGACGAACACCGCGTTGTAGGCCTCGCGCACGGAGGCCAGCGGGTGGGTCAGCGGAATCATCGCCGGGTGCACGCGCGCGGTGACCGAAGCGCCGTCGGCGGCCCGCTCGCAGATCGCGAGCAGCTTGACCGTGCAGCCCATCCGCTTGGCGGAGGCGATGTCGGAGGCGGTGACCTCGGTCAGCCCCTCGCGGTGCACGTCGTCGATGGTCACCCGGGTGTGGAAGGCGATTCCGGCCAGGATGGCGGCCTTGGCGGCCGCGTCGAAGCCCTCGACGTCCGCCGTCGGGTCGGCCTCCGCGTACCCGAGGGCCGTGGCCTCGTCCAGCGCCTCGGAGTACCCCGCCCCCGTGCTGTCCATCTTGTCCAGGATGAAGTTCGTCGTCCCGTTGACGATGCCCAGCACCCGGTTGACCTTGTCGCCGGCCATCGACTCGCGCAGCGGCCGGACCAGCGGGATCGCGCCGGCCACGGCGGCCTCGTAGTACAGGTCGGCGCCGTTGGCCTCGGCGGCGGCGTGCAGCGCGGCACCGTCCGCCGCGACGAGCGCCTTGTTGGCCGACACCACGCTGGCGCCGTGCTCGAACGCGGTGGTGATCAGCGTACGGGCGGGCTCGATGCCTCCGATGACCTCGACGACCACGTCGATGTCATCCCGTTTGACCAGCTCTTTCGCGTCCGTGGTGATCAGCTCGGCGGGAATGCCCGCGCGCACCCGGTCCGGGCGGCGCACCGCGATACCGGCCAGCTCGACCGGCGCGCCGATGCGGGCCGTGAGGTCGTCGGCGTGCGTCGTCATGATGCGCGCCACCTCTGAGCCGACCACTCCACAGCCCAGCAGCGCCACCTTCAGCGGACGCGTACGCATCATTCGACCTCTTTCGCTTTCCCTGCTCGGTCTGCACCAGTCTCACGCACCGGACCGGGAATTCCGGCCCCGGTCCGGATGGCGAGACATCTGTTCCACCATTGTCGGTCACCCGGCGGGTGTGCCGGTCACCGGGCGGGGTGGGGCGGGGTCGCCGTTCGGCCGACGGGGCCCCGCGCCCGCCGTATCTCATCCCACGTCGAGCCGGAGCAGGTCCTCCTCGGTCTCCCGCCGGACGATGACCCGTCCCGCGCCGTCCCGCACCGCGACCACCGGCGGACGCAGCGCGTGGTTGTAGTTGCTGGCCATCGACCGGCAGTACGCACCGGTCGCGGGCACGGCCAGCAGGTCGCCGGGGGCCACGTCGGCGGGCAGGAACGCGTCCCGTACGACGATGTCGCCGCTCTCGCAGTGCTTGCCGACCACCCGCGAGAGCATCGGCGGCGCGTCCGAGGCACGCGAGGCCAGCGCCACGCTGTACTCGGCGTCGTACAGGGCCGTACGGATGTTGTCCGACATGCCGCCGTCGACGGAGACGTAGGTACGCAGCCCGTCCAGCTCCTTGACCGTGCCCACCTCGTACAGGGTAAAGGCGGTCGGCCCGACGATGGCGCGACCCGGCTCCACGGACAGGCGCGGCACGCCGAGCCCGGCCGCCGCGCACTCGCGCGTCACGATGTCGCCCAGGGCCTTGGCGATCTCGTGCGGCTCGCGCGGGTCGTCGTCCGAGGTGTACGCGATGCCGAGCCCGCCGCCCAGGTCGATCTCCGGCAGCTCGACGCCGTGCTCGTCCCGTACCTCGGTGAGCAGCTGCACCACGCGTCGCGCGGACACCTCGAAACCGGCCATGTCGAAGATCTGCGACCCGATGTGCGAGTGGATGCCGGTCAGCTCCAGGCCGTCCAGCTTCAGCACCCGCCGGACGGCCTCCGCGGCCTGCCCGCCGGCCAGCGCGATCCCGAACTTCTGGTCCTCGTGCGCGGTGGCGATGAACTCGTGCGTATGGGCCTCCACGCCCACCGTCACCCGGATCTGCACCCGCTGCCGCTTGCCCAGCCGGTCCGCGACGTGCGCCACCCGCACGATCTCCTGGAACGAATCCAGCACGATCCGCCCGACCCCGGCCTCCACGGCCCGGGTGATCTCCTCGATGCTCTTGTTGTTCCCGTGCAGCGCGATCCGCTCGGCCGGCATACCCGCAGCGAGCGCCGTGGCCAGCTCGCCACCGCTGCACACGTCCAGGTTCATCCCCTCTTCCGCCAGCCACTTCACCACGGCCCGCGACAGGAACGCCTTCCCGGCGTAAAAGACGTCCGCACCCTCACCGAACGCCTCCTTCCAGGCCCGGCACCGGCCCCGGAAGTCGTCCTCGTCCAGGAAGTACGCGGGCGTCCCGAACTCCTCGGCGAGCGCGGTCACGTCCATCCCGCCCACGGTGACCACCCCGTCGGCGGAGCGCTCGACCGTACGGGACCACACCCGCGGATCGAGGCTGTTCAGGTCGGTGGGCGGAGCGGTGTAGTGCCCCTCGGGCAGCACGTCACCGTGACGGGGTCCTGCGGGGTGTGCGGAGCGGCTCATGGCGTGGAGGTTCCCCTCGGGTACTTGGGTACGTGGGTACTCGGGTACGAGTTCGGCGTCACCGGGCGTACGGCGCCGCCGGACGGATCACGGACGTTCGGGCGATCGTGGACGGCCGAGGCGGCCGGGGCGGTCGTGGACGGCCGGGGCGGTCGTGGACGGTCTCGGCCGACCGCTTCGTCACAGTCGTTCGGGCGTGGAGATGCCGAGCAGGTGCAGGCCGTGGGCGAGCACCGTTCCGGCGGCTTCGGCGAGGGCCAGCCGGGCACGGTGCACGGCCGAGGGTTTCTCCTCGCCGACGGGCAGCGGCGGACATACCTCATGACATCGCAGCCAGGCGTCGGCGGTCACTTCCAGATGCCGCGCGACCCGATCGGGCGCCCGGTGCCGCGCGGCGGCCTCGACGACGCCGGAGTACTCGGCCATCGCCGCCCAGACTTCCCGCACCTCCCGGACTTCCCACCCGCCACCCTCATCGGCCCCGACGTCCCCCGGCTCGGCCGCGAACCCCAACTCCCGCGCATTACGCGTCATCGCACACGTACGCGCATACGCGTACTGCACCCAAAACCGCCCATTGCTCTCCCGCTGCACCGGCCTCGCGGGCAGCCGCACAGCATCGTGCTGCGCGGTCCGCAGCAGCACCCAGCGGGCTTCGTCGGGGCCCAGGCGGGCGGTGAGGGCGCGCCATTCGTGGGGGGTGGAGGCCAGGGGGCCGGAGGCGGCACCCTCCGCACTCACCGCAGTCCCCGCGTACGAGAAGCCCTCCTCATACGAAACCTTCACCGGCCGGGGGCACATCACCTCACCCCGCAACTCCCCCGCCTCTCCTGCCTCCCCCGCTCCTTCCGCTCCCCCCGCGGACAAAATCCGCCCCAAAGCCTCAACCACCACCGCGGCCCGCACACCCGGCGCGGCCCGCAGAACCACCGTCGTCCCCCCGACCCCGGCCCCCGGTGTCGGCAACGCCCCCCGCTCCCGCACGCTCCACACGAACTCGGCGCGGGCGGGCCCGGTCAACGTCACATTCAAGAATCCGGCCCCGGCGATCTCCACTCCCGCAACCCCGGGCACCCCCGCCAACCGCCGCCGCAGCACCTCCGCCACCTCACGCGGCGGCCGCCCGGCCTCCTTGGCGATCCGCAGCGCGACATTGCAGGCGAGATCGGTCTCGCCGCCCCCGCCTTCCCCCGGCATGGGCGCACGCACGACAACCCGCTCCGGAACCGTCACGGAGAGTTCCCCGTCCGCCACGGCACCATGTACGGCACACAGGGTGGCGCGGGAGAGCTCAGCGGGGGTCACACCCCCAGCGTATGGGAGAAACGGTCCCCCACCGCCACCACGTTTCACCCACCGGACACCCCGGCGGCCCCGTACCCTCCGTCACCGCCCGGCCCCTCAGCCGGCCGGCCGGACCACCGACTCCGCATCCCCACCGGCGTCGGCCTCGGCACCCCCTTCTCCCTCCGTCTCCTCCGGCTCCTCCCCACCGCGACTCATCAGCCGCCGCACCGTACGCACGAGATCCATGGGCTCGAACGGCTTCGCCAGGAACGCGTCCACCCCGGCCGCCTGCCCGCTCTCCACCTCCGTCTGCGTACACGCGGAGACGACGGCGAGCGGAATCCCCCGCGTCCGCGGATCGGCCCGCAGCCGCGCCGCCGTCTGCAGCCCGTCGAGCCGGGGCATCACCACATCGAGCGTCACCACGTCCGGAGCGACCCGATGCACGATGTCCAGGCACTCGGCACCATCAGCCGCGGTCACGACCTCGAAGCCCTCCAGCTCGAGATTGACCCTGATCAACTGCCGGATGACCTTGTTGTCGTCGACCACAAGGACCCGGCCGGACAAGCCAGGCACACCTTGAGACTAGGCGCGCGCCTCCGGCTGCGTCCGGGTTTTCCCCACTTCCGCCCCCGTGCGAGGGACCTTTCCCCGACCACCCCCACCCCCACTCCCCCATGCGCTACGCCGCCCTCCCCCGACCCGTTCATGAACACCCCGTCAGAGCTGGTAGTGTTCTACCCGTCGCCGCAAGCAGCGGCCGACACGCCCCCGTAGCTCAGGGGATAGAGCAACGGCCTCCGGAGCCGTGTGCGCAGGTTCGAATCCTGCCGGGGGCACTTCGGTGCCAGGCCCTGACCAGCAGAAATGCCGGTCAGGGCCTTTCTTGTGCATGCCAAAACGCACACAGCCGCTTGGCCAACTCAGGACACTGTGCTGCATCCGTCCGGGCCCCACGTCGCCAAGAGCTCGGAAGCCGGCGCCGCCCAGTTCTCCGCAGCCTCGATCAGGTCGACGGCCTTCATCGAGCTCTCTGCCGCAGAAGCTGGTCACCGATGCCCTGGGGAACCCACAGGGCGGGAGTACCCAGGAACCAGTCCACGGCGACCTGATGCAGACCCTCATCTTCGATCGCCGCCACCCAGCCGACCTGGCGCAGCCGCTCTCGCACCGCGTCGACCCAAGCGCCGTCGTCAAGTATTCACCGGCCACGCCGAAGGCGTCCAGCACCGCTCCGCACAAACCGGGCCTCTCTACCCTCGTGAACCGAAACATCTCCAGTGACACCCTGCGCACGCCTATCGCTCCTCCCCGCTGCCTCGACGGCAACCGGATTTCCACCGTAAAACCGTAAAGGGAGGCACCGACGTGCAGGGACGAGTCACCGTCAACGAGAGCCCTATGAATCTTGTCGCTTTCTGCGGGACGACTGCTCGGCACCCGAATTCCGTTTCTTCCGTGGTCGCGTGGAAGAGTCGACCGGAGAGTTCCTCTCAGCGGTGAGTGGCCTTACGGCGTGCGGCTCGCGCGCCTCGATTCCCTCGCCCCCGGGGATGGGGTCGGTCTGTAGTGGGTGGGGCGGGGGCGGAACGACGGGCGGTGTCCTGGACCGGCAGGACGTTCCGACGTTGCAACTCGGCGCTGCTGACCAGCGGTGCCATGAGGACGCGGCCGAGCAGCTCGTTCTGAGCCGTCTGCAACTCGACCAGATGCCACCGGACGGCCAGCACGTACTGGAGTTCTTCGCTCCAGGCGGGGCGCCACCGGTCGGGCCGGATGTGGTCCAGTTGACTGACGGCTCTGCGAGACGGCGGTCCCGTTCTGCGTTTCACCCAGCCGTCGAGAACGTTCTGTCCGCCGAACCTGGTAATCCCGCATTTTTCGAGGCACGGACCCGAAAAAACCCTGGCCGAAGTGGAGTGTGCGAGTCTTTGCGGTCTCGGCAGGCGCAAAGCACGGGGAGGTCACTGTGATGGCGGCGAGGCCCTCGCCCGTCTCACCACCAGGCCACTGATCGCCTACGACCACTGAGCCACATCGGAACTACTCGTCCAACTCTGGGGTTCAGCCCCTGTTGGTCGCCCCGTAGTCAGGGTCGTACTGGCGCAGCATGGCGACGAAGCTGTCCAGCAGGACGAGTTGTTCGGCCCTGAGTGACGGTGCGTTGAAGTGCATGACCGTATTGCGGACGTCCTTCACGCGGTTGAGTAGTCCGAGGAAGTGGTCCTGGTCGACGAGGGGCCACCCGAGTTTGTCCCAGCGCCCCTCGTCTTTTAGGAGGCGGATGTACTCGCCGAACATCATCTCGTCGACCGAGTTCTTCTTCTTGTGCACCTTCTGGATGTCGGACTCGTCGTAGACACGTCCCAGGCAGCGCCGCAGTCGGCGTTCGATCTCGCCCAAGGTGAAGAAGGGGCGGGCCACGGTGCCGAACTCGCCGGCGAGGTCGGCGGAGGTGACGATGCCGCACACCTGGCCGTCTGCGGCCCGGACGAGAACGAACTCGTGCGCGCGGATCGCCGGCAGTACCGGCAGCAGATGGGCCGAGGCGTTGACGATCTCGTATTCCGTGGTGATCGCGTTGGCCAGACATGTCGTACGTCCGGTCGCGTGCATGTGCACGATCGACGCCCAGGTGACGACCCCGTGCAGGGTTCCCGACGTGTCGATCACGGGAAGCTGTGAGTATCCGTGCTCCGCCATTCTGCCCATCGCTGCGGAAAGCGGCTCATCGGGTGTGATCGCCGCGACTCTGTGGGCACAGGGCAGGTCGTGCACGCGCATCGCCGCCTGCGGGAACACGCCGACGGCTTCCTCGGAGTCATCGGCCGGGTCCTGCTCGGTGGCGTCATCGCCGTCATCGGTGTCGGCGGCCGCGTCTCGGTCGCGGGCGATGGGGACGATCGTGACCTCGTCGTCCAACGCGCCGACCGCGAAGTCAGGCACGGTGTCCAGGCCGGCGTTCGTCAGGTCGAGCCGGACCTGTGGTACGGACGCGTGGTCACGGATCCGGTAGTCCCACAACGACAACAGGCGCCGGATTGATAGGGCACTACCTTCCAGTCCCTTGACGGTGGCCTCATCCGGCGTGGGCAACGCTCGCCCCCTCGCGCACCGCGGCCTTGCCCATCTCCCGTTCCACGAGCTCCAGGAGCTTGGCCGTCCGGTGCCGGTAAAAGGCGTCGAAGTCGTCCGCGCGCAACGCCTTGGCGTCGATGAGGTGCGTTCCGATGATGTCGTCGAACCAGTCACCCGGACTGCCGGTATGCCGTTCGAAAGCGGTCAGGTACGCCGACGGCGCGCCGGCCCCCATCTCCTGCATCGCCCGGTAGGACAGCGGTGTCTTGTTGACAATGCTGCTCATCCGGGTGCCGTCCACGCCGTTCCGCTCGAACCAGGCCTTCGGGAAGACCTGCCGGATGTCCACGTACTGCCCGATCAGGAACTGCTCGTTGATCGGCTCCCCGTGGAAGTACCAGTCGATCGCACCCTCCTTGAGGAGAAGGGCATGGACCCCCTTGTACGCGGCGCTGTTGCGTGAGGTGAGCCGGTGCAGGCGCTGTTCCTGGAACGTCGCTTCGGTGACGGTGTCGGGCTCCGCGCCGCCGTCCTTGATCCAGCCGACCACCTGCTCGACATCCCGAACGAACCGGGTGTCCGTGACCCCTCCGTAGAGCTCACCGAGGACACCGCACCAATACCAGCGGGCAAGTTTCTCCTGCACCGCCGGCTCCTGCAGCGTTTCGCCGAGAAGGACGGCAATGGCCGCCAGGGGCACCACCTGCGACCCGTACGGCAGGTCACGCTCGCGGAAGACATGCTGCGTGGCCAGGAAGCGGCCCACCCAGGACAGCGCCTCGGCCGTCTTCGGAGCGATCTGCGTGTAGTCGGCCAACGGGAGGTGCAGCAGGTCCCGGCGCTTGCAGCTCACTGCCGGGGCGTTCGTCGCTCCGGGGTGCTCCGCCAGGAAGGCCTGTTTGCGCACGTACGTGCGTACCAGCGCGATGGCCTGGAGGAAGTCCAGGCTCGTGAGCCCGGTCTCCTGGCCGTTGTCCTTGTCCAGGGTGCCGAACACCTGATGGGCGGCGCACAGTTCACCCTTGATGGCCTGCCAGTCCTTGATGAGGCTGAAGTCCTGGCCGCCGTGGTCCGCCGAGTACTGCGTGTCCCCCGCGTAGGTCGCCGTGAGCAGCTCGAAGACGTTGAGGACGACGCCGCCGGTGTTCACCCGCTCGAACACCGAGCACACCGCCTCCTTGCGGGTTTCCTTCGGGAGGCGGATCAAGGGCACCTTGAAGCCCTTGACCGTGTCGATGACCCGGGCCTGGAACGCCGACCACAGGTCCCAGCGGTCGTCGCCACCGCTCACGTAGGCCCTTTGCCACTTCCCGGTCAACTCCGGTTCGAAGATCAGGTTCAGGGGGAACAGGCCGCTCGCGCACTCCTTCTCGCGCGTCGAGAGGTCCTGGCTCGTGCGGCCGTGGGCTCCGCGCACCACCCGGTCCTCGGGTGCGGACACGATCGCCTCGTCGCGATCCGCCGCCTCGTCCACGGCCTTGGCGATGTCGACGTAGTACCAGCGCCTGAGCGGCTTGTTGCGCGCACCCGTCGTCTCCACCGGGCGGTCCGACCGGAGCGCCTGGAACAAGGACGTCAGCCGCTGCTGACCGTCGAGCAGCAGTTGCTCCGGGACCACGCGCGGCTGCACATCGGTGCCGTGCAGCGGCCGGGCCTTGAACTGGGCGTCGCCGCCCGTCTCCAGCGTCATCGCGACGCCCAGCGGGTAGTCGAGCGTCACGGTCGCCAGCAGGGCGCGGATCCGGTCGTCGTCCCACTTCCACTGTCGCTGGAAGTCGGGGAGCTGGATCCTGCCAGCCGCCACGTCGTCCAGCATCCTGCCCAAACTGGGCCCGTCCAGAGCCACTTCAAACCCCCACCGACACAGATGCTCCCCACGTCACAGGATCGACATGCTACTGGCCACCGGGGGTGGCATGACCGAATTCGACCAAGCTTGCAGGGAAACCGCGCCGTGGGCCGGCCCACGAGGCCACAGTGACGGCGGACGGCCGGCTGGAGATCGAGGACGGCCGCGCGTTCTCCAAGCCGTCGCCCGCCCTCAAGGTACAGACGGGTCGACATCAACGGCTACGGCTAGTACGTCGTCAAGAAGAACCCCGAGGTCCGGCTCCAGGACCTTCGCGAGCAGTTGCGGAGCGGGGTCTGACGGCGACGCATCTCAGCGTCATCGGGAACCGGGAGCTTCTGGCCCGGGTGCTGGACAACCAGCGGATGATCTTCCCCGCCAGGCGCCCCTCCGGCACTACCAGAGGCCTGGAGCGTTCGGACGCGAGCGCTTGAGACGGCGCTCCGTCGTCGGTGGTCTCCGGATGGGGGCCGTCGTCCCGTCCGGCAGGATGTCCACCCATGACCATACGCGTGCTGATTGCCGACGATCAGGAGATGGTCCGTCGTGGGATGCGGCGGATTGTGGAGAGCCAGGCGGACATGGAGGTGGTCGGGGAGGCGGGGGACGGGGTTGAGGCGGTGGAGATGGCGCGGAGCCTGGGGCCGGATGTGGTGTTGGTAGACATCCGGATGCCGCGGATGGATGGGTTGGAGGTGACACGGCTGCTGGCTGGGGGCGAGTCGGGGTGGCGGACAAGGGTGGTCGTGGTGACGACCTTTGATCTGGACGAGTATGTGTATCCGGCGTTGCGTTACGGGGCTTCGGGGTTCTTGTTGAAGCGGGCGGGGCCGGCGTTGTTGGTGGAGGCGGTGCGGGCGGCGGTGTCGGGGGACAGTCTGATCAGTCCGGAGGTCACGGTGCGGTTGCTTCGGCATGTTCAGGGGGCCGACACGAAGCGGAAGAGAGGGAGTTCGCCGTTGACCGGGCGGGAGGTGGAGGTGGCTGCGTTGGTGGGTGAGGGGAAGACCAATGCTGATGTCGCCGCTGAGTTGTTCATTTCGGCTGGGACGGTCAAGACGCATGTGGCGGCGATTCAGCGGAAGTTCGGGGTGCGTAATCGGGTCGGGGTGGCGGTGCGGGCGTGGGAGCTGGGGTATGTGGAGGGCCGCGGCGGGAGGTGATGCGTAGGGAGGCGCGTTGGCGGCTTCGGGTCGTGTGCGTAGCCTCGGGCGGGTGAAAGGTGATGTGCGGCCGACGGGGCGTAAGCGTCTTGGTTGGTGCGCGGTGTTCGTGGTGGCGGTGTTGCTTCCTGCGATGGGGGCCTCGGCCGGCGCGCTTCCCCTGGCGCTCTGTGCGGCGGTGGCCGTGGCGGCCGCGATGCTGGGGTGGCCGGCGGGACGGGTCTCCCTCACCCAGGCGTCAGGCTTCGCGGCGGGGCTGTCGCTGGTGTTGGACTTCGCGTATTCCGGTGATCCGAAGCTGGTGGGGTTCTGGCTGCCCTTGGAGTGGGTGGCGCTGCTGGTTCTGCTGTACCGGGTGGTGCGGTGGGAGTCCGCGTCTCGGGTCGGCTGGGTGGGCGGGCTGGTGGGTTCCGCGACGGTCTGCCTGCTGTTGCGCGTCACGTTGCCCATGCCGGGGCAGGGCTGGCGCGAGTCGGCCTTCGGGGTGTTTCTGGGGTTCTTCCCTGCCGCGTGCGTGACCGGGGTCGGTCTCTATCTCAGGTCGCTGGACGGGCGGCGGGCCCGTGCGGTCACCGAGGCGCTGCGGGATCAGCGGCTGGAGGTCGCGCGGGATCTGCACGACTTCGTCGCGCACGAGGTGACGGGCATGGTGCTGGAGACTCAGGCGGCTCAGTTGGACGAGGGCGCGCCGGCGGAGACTCGTGAGCTGTTCGCGCGTATTGAGGGGGCGGGGCTGCGGGCGCTGGATTCGATGGATCAGACGGTGCGGGCGCTGCGTCAGGTGGAGGGGAAGGGGCGGGTGGGGCGGGTGGAGCGGGTGGAGCGGGTGGAAACGCCGCCCACCCGGGTGTACGGATTGGCTGATCTGGGGGAGTTGGTGGAGCGTTTCTCCGCGATGACGCGTGCGGAGACGCGGTGGGTGACGGATGACGGGCTGGTGGGGGTGTTGTCGCGGGAGGCTGGGGACTCTGCGTACCGCGTGGTTCTGGAGGCGCTGACCAACGTACGGCGACATGCTCCGCGTGCCGCTCGGGTCGTGGTGGAGGTCCGCCGTACCGCCGACGGCTCGGTCGAGGTGACGGTCGCCGATGACGGGGGTGGGGTGCCGGGGGGCACCCGGGACGGTGGTGGCACGGGGCTCGCCGAGTTGGCGGAGCGGGTCGACGCGCTGGGCGGGGTGCTCCAGGCTGGGCCGCGCGGCGGGGGATGGCGGGTCGGCTGCGTGCTTCCGGCCGTGAAGGGGCGGTAGGCGCGGTAGGGGCGCTCCGGCCGGTCGCGGATATCTGCCGTTTGGCAGATGTGCCGGCTGCTCACCTGCCGGGAGACTCCGTTCCAGTTACGGAACGTGGTTCTTCGGAGGGGTGGAGCAGATGGCCGACGGTGTGGTGGCTGAGTGGAGCGGTTGCCGGGTGGCGGTCGGCAGTGAGCATCTGGCGTGGGTGCTGAAGGGGGGCGTGCTGGACGGCGGTGCCGGGTGCAGTGGCTTCGCGATCTGTGACGCGAGGTTCAGGGCTGGGGTGCCCAAGGGTCTCACCGGGCTGCGGGGCGGGAGCTGATCATGTCCGTGCTTCAGCTTTGCGGGGTCAGCAAGGTGTACAAGGGCGGCAAGCGCGCTGTCGATGAAATGACTCTGCATTTGGGTCCGGGGATGTTGGGGCTGCTGGGGCCCAACGGTGCCGGTAAGTCCTCGCTGATGCGGATCGCCGCCACCGTCACCCGTCCTACCAGCGGCCGGGTCGTCTTTCAGGGTGAGGATGTGGTGGCCAAGCCGAATGTGCTGCGCAAAGCACTCGGATATCTGCCGCAGGATTTCGGTGTCTATCCCCATCTCACTGCGCGGGAATTCCTGCGGTACCTGGCCGCGGCGAAGGGGATTTCGTGCCGGTCGGCCACAGCCCGGATCGACGAGCTGCTGGAGCTGGTCAATTTGACCGAGGCGGTCAAGCGGCCGTTGGGCGCGTACTCCGGCGGGATGCTGCGCCGGGTGGGCATCGCGCAGGTGCTGGTCGGTGATCCGCAGGTGATCGTCGTGGACGAGCCGACGGCCGGGCTGGATCCGGAGGAGCGGGTGCGGTTCCGCAATCTGCTCAGCGATCTCGGGGCGGAAAAGGTGGTGCTGTTCTCCACCCACATCGTGTCCGACGTGGAGTCGGTGGCATCCGACATCGCGGTGGTGGCGGGCGGACGGTTGCTGCGCCGCGGCACACCGGAGGCGCTGCTGGGTGAGGTGGACGGGCTGGTGTGGGAGGCGGTGGTCGACCCCGCCGCCGTACCCGAAGTGCGGGCGCGGTACGCCGTCAGCCGTCTGGTGCGGACGAAGGACGGGGTGCGGGTCCGGTTGCTGGCCCCGTGCCGGCCGTACGAGGGGGCTGTGCGGGTGCTTCCTGATCTTGAGGACGCGTATCTCCACGTCGTCAACGGGGCGGTCGGGTACGGGGGTTCCGACCGCTCCACGCCGGGGCCCGCCGCCGTCGCGGGCGGTGTGGCCCGATGACGCGGGTGCTCCGCGGTCTGGCGGTCGCCGACTTCAAGGACCGGGTACGGCGGCCCGCTTACGTGGTGACACTGGCCGCGGCCGTGGCCCTGGGGTTCTTGGCGGTGCCGGACTCGGGCTCCCGGTGGGTCATCATGCAGCTCGGTGACCACCGCGGCGTCTACAACAGCGCGTACGTCGGTACGGCGACCGCGCTCGCCTGCGGCCTGTGGGTCTCGCTCGGCGGTTTCTACGTCGTCCGGGACTCCATCGGGCGGGACCGCCGCACCGGGGTGGGGCAGCTGCTCGCCGCGACCCCGATGCGGACGTGGGCCTACCTGGCGGGGAAGTTTCTGAGCAATCTCCTGGTGCTCGCCTCGATGGTGGGCGTGCTCGCCGCCACCGCGTTGGTGACGCAGCTCGTGCGCGGCGAGGACATGAGGGTGGATTTCTTCGCGCTCTGGCAGCCGTTTCTGTTGCTCGCGGTGCCGCTGGTGGCGTTGCCCGCCGCCTTCGCCCTGTTCTTCGAGGCGCTGCCGCTGCTGCGCGGCGGGCTGGGCAACGTCCTGTGGTTCTGCGTCTGGGTGGTGCTGGCCATGGGTGGCCAGGGCCCCGGTCTGCCGTTGGGCGGCATCGGCGTGAACGGCGTCGCGAAGTCGATGTACGAGGACTTGCTCGCGCAGAAGATCACGGTGGACGGCGCGTTCAGTCTGGGCCTGACCTACCTGGACGAGCCGTTGCAGGTGTTCAACTGGCACGGTTTCACACCGGACGCCGGCTACGTCCTGGCCCGGACGGCGTTCCTCGGCATCGCGGTGGTCGTCGCGCTGCTGCCCGCCCTGTGGTTCCGCCGCTTCGACCCGGCCCACGGCAAGCGGCCGGCCGGGCCCTCCCAAGGGGAAGCATCGGCCGGGCCCTCCCAGCGGGAAGCACCGGCCGGCCCGTTCCCCTCCGGTTTCGTGGACGAGGCCCCTTACGGCGACGAGGCGACGCGGTCCGCCGCCGGCGGGCGGGGTTCCGTCCTGGCCCTGCTGAGGACACCGCCGGAACAGGGGCGCGTGCTGCTGCGGCTGTGGGCCGGTGAGCTGCGCATCCTGCTTCAGGGCGTGTCGAAATGGTGGTGGTGGGGCGCCGGGCTCTGGGTGTTTCTCGGTGTCTGCTCGCCGGTGCCGGGCGCGACGCGGCTGATGCTGCCGGTGGCCTGGCTCTGGCCGGTGCTGATCTGGTCGCGGCTGGGCACCCAGCGATACGAGCACGGTGTCGACGGCATCCTCGGCGCCTACCCGTCGACGCACCGCAGGGTGGTCGCGGAGTGGGCGGCGGGCGTCGCACTGACCGCGGTGGCGGGCCTGGGTCCGCTGGCCCGGCTGGTCGTCGCCGGTGATGCCGCGGGGGTCGCCTGCTGGGCCGCCGGGGCACTGTTCGTACCGTCGCTGGCGCTGGCCCTGGGCACTCTGAGCCGTACCCACCGTCTCTTCCAGGCCGTCTACCTCCCCCTCTGGTACACGGTCGCCAACGGTCTGCCGGTCTTCGACTTCATGGGCGCCATCCGGATCGAAGGGCAGCCGGCGGGGCTGCCCCCGGCGGTGGTGCTGGCGGTGTCGGCGGTGCTGGGCGCGGTGGTCTTCCTGACCGGGGCGGTGCGGCGGATCGGCACCGGGTCGATGCGGCGGCTCGGCACCCGAGCGAACTGAAAGGAGAGTCATGCGGCCCAAGTGCCGACCATGCATCACGAGGCCGGTCACCGGCCTCCTCACGGCGGCGGTGCTCGTCGCCACCGGAGGCTGCTCCACCGCCTCCTCCCCCACCCCCCGCTCCGAACCCCCCGGCCGCGCGGTCCAGGCAGCCCCGCGCTGGACGGCGGCCTGGGGAACCTCGATGCAGCGAGCCGTCCCCGATGCACCGGACGAGGAACCCAACTGGTCCGAGGAGGGGTTCGACGACCAGACCGTACGGCAGGTGGTACGCGTCAGCACCGGCGGGAGCGCACTGCGCTTCCGGCTGTCGAACGCGTACGGCAGCAAGCCGCTGAAGATCGCCGGGGCCGTCGTCGCCCGGTCCGACGGCGGCGCCAAGACCAAACCGGGCAGTACCCGGCCGCTGACCTTCGGCGGCTCCCGCGCCACCACGATTCCGGCGGGCCGGGACGCCGTGAGCGAACCGGTGCCGCTGACCGTCGTGAACCTGGAGAAGCTGGCGGTCTCCCTGCGGTTCGCCGGGCCGACCGGGCCGGCCACCTTCCACCGCTTCACCACGGCCACGTCCTACCGCGCGGACGGTGACCAGCTCGCCGCCGTGGGCAGCGGCGCGTACACCGCGTCCGTCAGGTCCTGGTACTACCTCAGCGCCGTCGATGTGCAGGTGCGGTCCGCCCGGTCCCGTGACGCCGTGCTGGTCTTCGGCGATTCCATGATCGACGGTGTGGGGGCGGGCCCGGGTGCCGAGGGCCGCTTCTCCGACAAGCTCGCGGAGCGGCTGGCCGGTGCCGGCCGTCCGTCCGGCGTGGTCAACGCCGGGATCGCCGGTGGCCGGCTGCTGACGGACTCGCCCTGCTCCGGGGAGCGGGCCGCCGTCCGCTTCGAGCGGGAGCTGGAGCAGCGGCCGGGGGTTCGGACCGCCCTCGTCCACCTGGGTGCCAACGACCTGGCCGTCGCGATGCCCGGCGATCCCTGCGCGGCCGACGGCCCCCGGCCCACGCTCCGGCAGCTCACCGACGGCCACCGGTCGCTCGTCAAGCTCGCCCACTCCAGGGGCGTCAGGGCCGTGGGGATGACCGTGGTGCCCGTCAGGGGCGCCGTCTTCCCCTTCACGGACAGCGCCGGTGACCGGCTCCGCCGGCAGCTCAACGACTGGATCCGGGACTCCGGCGTGTACGACGCGGTGCTCGATGCGGACCGGGTCCTGGAGGACCCTGCCCGGCCCGGCCGTCCGAGCCCGTCGTACGTGTCGGAGGACGGGCTGCATCCCAATGACACCGGTTATTTCGCGGTCGCCTCGGCGGTAGGTCTCGGTCTGCTGTGACTGCGGCGGCCGATTCAGGTCTTCTTCGGGGCCGGCCCCCGATCGGACGCCGGCCACACATACGGCAACCCCTCCGGCACCTCGGGGAAGAGCGTCCGGTAGTGCTCCGGAGCCTTGGTCACCAGGGCCGACTGATGGCTGCGATGGAAGGCCGGGTCGCCCAGCCAGTTCGGCAGGTCCCCCGCCTCGGACAGTTCGGCATAGGTGCGTACGGGGGTGTGCGGCCGGTACTCGGTGAAGTCCTGGCCGAGGGTCGTGGCACAGGTGTCCTGGCGGCCGGCGTCGGTCCATTCGCGGCACATTTCGAGGCCGTACCGGACCAGGGCCTCCTCGTAACCCGCCCACATGCGGACGGCCGGGTGGTGCCGCCAGCCGTAGCCGGGGACGGTGAGGCCGCGCAGGACCTGGAGGGTCTCCACCCGCTGCTTCCCGAGTCGGCGCGCGTCGAGGACGGCGGCGGAGGCCGCGAAGTCGGGGTACGGGAGGAAGGTCTGCACGGTACAGGTGTAGCCCCTGCGCGGGAGGTGCGCAGGGGCTGTTGCTTCGGATGGCCCAGTGGCGGGGTGCCGGGTGGCCCCGTGGCGCGGCGCCCCGCACGGGTTACGGCAGCAGCCCGGACAACGGAACGTCCGGAGTGGCGACGGCCGCGGTCAGCAGCGTGATCAGCGTCGCCGCCATGTCCTCCACCGTCTCCCGGTCGAAGAGGTCCGAGTTGTATTCCACGAAACCGTCCAGGCCCTCGGGCGTGCCTTGCGGGGCGCGCTGTTCGGTGAGGCCGAAGGACAGGTCGAAGTGGGCCACGTGCAGGTCCACGGGTTCGGGGCGGGCGTGGTTGCCGCCGAGGGTGAAGTGGCGTTCGGGGGCGTTGTCGAGGGTGAGGAGGGTCTGGAAGAGGGGGTGGCGGGCGGTGGAGCGGGCCGGGTTGAGGGCTTCGACGAGTTGTTCGAAGGGGAGGTCCTGGTGGGCCCAGGTGGCGAGGTCGGTGTCGCGGACGCGGGCAAGGAGGTCGCGGAAGGTGGGGTCGCCGGAGGTGTCCGTACGCAGGACGAGGGTGTTGACGAAGAAGCCCACCAGGTCGTCCAGGGCCTGGTCGGTGCGGCCCGCGATGGGGCTGCCCAGGGGGATGTCGGTACCGGCGCCCAGGTGGGTGAGGAGGGTGGCGAGGCCGGCCTGGACGACCATGTAGAGGCTGGTGCCGGTGTCGCCGGCCAGGCTGTGCAGTCCCTGGTGGAGGTCGGCGGGGAGGCGGATCGGGAACATGTCGCCGCGGTAGGTGGTGACGTCCGGGCGGGGGCGGTCGAGCGGGAGGGGGATTTCGGCGGGGAGGCCGGCGAGTTGGCCGCGCCAGAAGGCCAGTTGGCGGTTGTACGTGCTGTCGGGGTCGGCCGGGTCGCCGAGGAAGTCCTGTTGCCACAGGGAGTAGTCGGCGTACTGGACGGGGAGCGGCGACCATTGCGGGTCCTCGCCGGCGCTGCGCGCGTCGTAGGCGGCGGCGAGGTCGCGGGAGAGGGGGGCCATGGACCAGCCGTCGCCCGCGATGTGGTGCAGGAGCAGGAGGAGGACGTGGTCGGTGGGGCCGGTCGAGAAGAGGGTGGCGCGCAGGGGGTGTTCGGTGGTGATGTCGAAGCAGTGGCGGGCGGCTTCGTGCAGGGCGGGGGCCAGGTCGCCGGGCTCCACCTCGATGGCGGTCAGCAGGTCGCGGCCGGAGTCGGGCGGCAGGATGATCTGCTGGGCGGCGCGGGCGCGGCGGGGGAAGACGGTGCGCAGGCTCTCGTGCCGGGCGACGAGGTCGCCGAGGGCGGCCCGTAGGGCGTCGTGGTCGAGTTTGCCGGAGAAGCGCAGGGCGAGCGGGATGTTGTAGGTGGGGCTGGGGCCTTCGAGGCGGTGCAGGAACCAGAGCCGGCGCTGGGCGTAGGAGAGGGGGACGGTGTCGGGACGTACGGCGGGTTTCACCGGCGGGCGGGCCTGGGCGGTGGCGGAGTCCAGGCGTTGGACGAGGGCGGCGACGGTGGGGGCCTCGAAGAGGGCGCCGATGGGCAGTTCGACGTTCAGGGCGGTGCGGATGCGGCTGATCAGGCGGGTCGCCATGAGGGAGTGGCCGCCGAGGACGAAGAAGCTGTCGTCGATGCCGACGCGGGGGACGCGCAGCACGTCGGCGTACAGCCCGCACAGGATCTCTTCCTTCGGGGAGCGGGGGCCGCGTCCGCCGAGTTCGGAGCGGGGGTCGGGGGCGGGCAGGGCCTTGCGGTCGACCTTGCCGTTCGGGGTGAGCGGCATGGTGTCGAGGGCCACCAGGGCGGTCGGCACCATGTAGGCGGGCAGGCGGTCGCGCAGGTGGCGGCGGAGGGCGGTGGCGTCGAAGGCTTCCCTGGAGACGGGGACGAGGTGGGCGACCAGGCGTGCGTCGCCCGGGGTGATCTCGCGCAGGTTGACGGTGGCCTGGGCGACGGCGGGGTGGGAGTCCAGGACGGTCTCGATCTCGCCGAGTTCGATGCGGAAGCCGCGCATCTTGACCTGGGAGTCGGCGCGGCCGATGTAGTCGAGCTGTCCGTCCGCGGTCCAGCGGACCAGGTCTCCGGTGCGGTACATGCGGGCGCCGGGGGCGCCGAAGGGGTCGGCGACGAAGCGTTCGGCGGTGAGGCCGGGGCGGTTGAGGTAACCGCGGGCCGGGCCGGTGCCGCCGACGTACAGTTCGCCGGTCACCGAGGGAGCGACGGGGCGCAGGGCGCTGTCGAGGACGTAGACACGCATGTTGTCCATGGGGCGTCCGATGGGGACGCTTCCGGCGATCCGCCGCGGTGCGCGCATCGCGTGGTACGTGGCCGACATGGTGACCTCGGTGGGCCCGTAGACATTGAAGACGCGGGTGTCGGGGCAGGCGTCGAGGATCTTCTGCACGGCGGACGGGGACGCGGCCTCGCCGCCCGTCCAGACCTGCCGGACGCCCGCGAGCGCGCCGGGGCACTCCTCGGCGAGCAGGGTGAACAGGGCGGTGGTGAGAAGGACCGCGGTGACGCGGTGGGTGGTGAGCAGGGTGCGGTAGTCGTCGGGGGTGAGGTCGCCGGGCGGGGCCATGACGAGGTGGCCGCCGTTGAGGAGCGGGACCCACAGGTCGAAGGTGGAGGCGTCGAACGCGGTGGAGGCGTGGCCGAGCACGGTGTGCCGGGCGCCGTCGGGGCCGTCCTCGCCCCAGCAGTGGTCGGCGGCCAGGGCCACCACGTCGCCCTGGGTGACGGCGATGCCCTTGGGCGCGCCGGTCGAGCCGGAGGTGTACATGACGTACGCGACGGAGTCGGCGTACGCGGCGGGAGCGGCGAAGTCGGTGGCGGGGAGGTCCGCCACCGCCTCCGCGCAGGCGTCGACGGCCAGGGCCGGGACGCCGGGGAGGTAGGCGGCGGCCGGCAGGTCCTGCTGGGTGAGGACGACGACGGCTTCGGTCTCGGCCGCGATCAGCCGCATCCGGGCGGCCGGGTAGCGCTTGTCGAGCGGTACGTACACGCCGCCCGCCTTGAGGACGGCGAGGATCGCGACGACCAGGTCGGCGGAGCGGTCCAGGAGGACCGCGACGCGGCACTCGGCGCCGACGCCGTACGTGCCGGCCAGGTGCCGGGCGAGGCGGTTGGCGCGGGCGTTCAGTTCGGCGTAGGTGAGGGTCGTGTCCTGGAAGGTGAGGGCGGGGGCGTCGGGGTGCGCGGCCGCCTGCGCCTGGAAGGCGGCCGCGAGGGAGGTGCGCCGCAGCGGCCGGTCGGTGGCGTTGACCTCGCCGAGCAGCAGGGCCCGCTCGTCGGCGGTCAGCACGTCGAGGCGGGCGAGCGGCTGGTCGGGGTCGGCGGTCACGGTGTCGAGCAGGGCGACGAACCGGGCGGCCAGCGCCTCGGCCGTACGGCGGTCGAAGAGGTCGGTGCTGTACTCGATCGCGCCGTCCATGCCGGGTCGTTGGCCGTGCGCGCCGCGCCGTTCGGTCAGGAAGACGGACAGGTCGAAGCGGGAGGCGTCGACGTGGACGGGCTCGGTGTGGGCGGGGTGGCCGCCCAGCGTGAATGCGCCCTCCGGCGCGTTGTCGAGGGTGAGCATGGTCTGGAAGAGGGAGTTGCGGGCCGCCGAGCGGACCGGGTTGAGCGCTTCGACCAGCTGCTCGAACGGGAGGTCCTGGTGGGCCCAGCCGGTGAGGGCGGTGCTCCGTACGCGCTGGAGCAGTTCGCGGAAGGTCGGGTCGCCGGAGGTGTCCGTACGCAGCACGAGGGTGTTGACGAAGAAGCCGATGTGGTCGTCCAGCGCCTGGTCGGTACGGCCCGCGACGGGGCTGCCGAGCGGGATGTCGGTGCCCGCGCCGAGCCGGGTGAACAGGGTGGCCAGGCCCGCCTGGAGCACCATGTAGAGGCTGGTGCCGGTCTCGCCCGCGAGGGCGTGCAGGCGTTGGTGCAGCCGCGCGGGGATCTCCCAGGTGATCGAGTCGCCGCGGAAGGAGGCGCGCTGCGGCCGCGGACGGTCGAAGGGCAGCGCGATCTCTTCGGGGATGCCCTTCAACTGCTCGCGCCAGTAGGCGATCTGGCGTCCGTAGACGCTGTCGGGGTCCTCGGGGTCGCCGAGGTAGTCCCGCTGCCAGAGGGTGTAATCGGCGTACTGGACGGGCAGCGGGTCCCACTGCGGTGCCCGCCCGGCGCGGCGCGCGTCGTACGCGGTCGCCACGTCGCGGGAGAGCGGCGCCATCGACCAGCCGTCGCCCGCGATGTGGTGGAGCAGCAGGAGCAGGACGTTCTCGTCCGGGCCGGCGCGGAAGAGCTTCACGTGCAGCGGCAGGTCGGCGGTCAGGTCGAAGCGGTGCCGGGCGCCTTCCTTGAGGAGCGCGCGGAACGCCTCCGGGTCGCCGGGGACGTCTTCGGTGACGGTGAGGATGTCGAAGGCGCCGGGGTCGGTGGCCGGGTCGAGGACGACCTGCTGCGGGGTGCCGCCGGTCTCGCGGAAGACGGTGCGCAGGCTCTCGTGCCGGGCGAGCAGGTCGCCGAGGGCGGCGCGCAGCGCTTCCTCGTCCACCGGGCCCTCGATGCGCAGCATGAGGGGGATGTTGTAGGTGGGGCTGGGGCCTTCGAGGCGGTACTGGAACCACAGGCGGCGCTGGGCGTACGACAGCGGCAGCACCTCGGGGCGCGGCATGGGCCGCAGGGCGCCGCGGGTGCGCGCGGTGGACAGGCCGAGGCGTTCGACCAGGGCTTCGACGGTGGGTGCCTCGAAGAGGGCGGCGATGGGCAGCTCCACGCCGAGGACCGCGCGGACGCGGCTGACCAGGCGGGTGGCGAGCAGGGAGTGGCCGCCGAGCGCGAAGAAGTCGTCGTCGATGCCGACGTTCGGGACGCCGAGGAGGTCGGCGTACAGCTCGCACAGGATCTCCTCCTGCGGCGAGCGCGGGGCACGGGCGCCCGCGTCGGCACCGGCGCGGGCCGGGTCGGGGGCGGGCAGCGCCTTGCGGTCCACCTTGCCGTTCGGGGTCAGCGGCAGTGCGTCGAGGACCGTGATCACGGACGGCACCAGGTATTCGGGCAGCCGGGCGAGCAGGTCGCGGCGGAGGTCGGCGGCGAGGGTCTGCCGGGCGGCGTCCTCGGCGGGCACGACGTAGCCGGTCAGGCGGAGGTCGCCGGTGCGGTCGGCGCGCGCCGCCACGGCGGCCTGCCGTACCGCCGGGTGGGCGCCGAGCGCCTGCTCGACCTCGCCCAACTCGATGCGGTGGCCGCGTACCTTGACCTGGTCGTCGGCGCGGCCGACGAACTCCAGCTCGCCGTCGCCCCGGCGCCGTACCAGGTCGCCGGTGCGGTACATCCGCGCGCCGGCCGGGCCGAACGGGCAGGCCACGAAGCGCTCCGCCGTCAGCCCGGAACGGCCGAGGTAGCCGCGGGCCAGACCGGAGCCCGCCAGGTAGAGCTCTCCCGCGCCGCCGTCCGGCACCGGCCGCAGCAGCGCGTCGAGCACGAACAGCCGTACGTCGCCGATCGGCGCGCCGAGTGAGGGCAGCGTCCGGCCGGACAGCGGTTCGCCGACGGTGGCGCACACGGTGGCCTCGGTCGGGCCGTACGCGTTGACCATGCGGCGGCCGGGCGACCAGCGTTCCACCAGGTCGGCGGGGCAGGCCTCGCCCGCCACGACCAGCGAGACGACGCCGGGCAGCGTCTCGTGCGGCGGCAGCGCGGCCAGGACCGACGGCGGCAGGGTGGCGTGGGTGACGCGCCGCGCGGCGAGCAGGTCCTCCAGTCCGGCGCCCGGCAGCAGCCGCTCCCCCGGCGCCATGACCAGGGCGGCGCCCGCCAGCCACGTCACGCACATCTCGGAGACCGACGCGTCGAAGCTCGGCGAGGCGAACTGGAGCACCCGGCTCTCCCCCGTCACCGCGAACCGCTCGGCCTGCGCGGCGGCCAGCGCGGCGAGGCCGGTGTGGGAGACCACGACGCCCTTCGGCGTGCCCGTCGAGCCGGAGGTGTGGATCACGTACGCCGGGTGGTCCGGGCGCAGGCCGGTGACGGGGTCGGTGTCCGGATACGCCGACAGGTCCGCCAGGTCCCGGCGCAGCGCCGAGGCGTCCAGGACGAGGGCGGGCGCGGTGTCCGCCAGGACGAAGGCGCGCCGCTCGGCGGGATAGTCCGGGTCCACGGGTACGTAGGCGCCGCCCGCCTTCAGGACGGCGAGCAGCGCGACCGCCAGCTCCGCCGAGCGCGGCAGCACCACGGCCACCAGCGCCTCCGGGCCCACGCCCTGGCCGGTCAGCCAGTGGGCGAGGCGGTTGGCGCGGGCGTTCAGCTCACGGTAGGTGAGCGAGACGTCCTCGAAGACCAGCGCCGTGGCGTCCGGCGTACGGGCCGCCTGCTCCGCGAACAGCTCGGGCAGGGTGCTGTGCCGGACCGCCGGACGGGCTGCCGACGCGTTCCGCCGCAGCCGCCCGTGCTCCTCGGTGGTCAGCACGTCGAGGTGGGCGAGCGGCACGTCCGGTGTGGCGACGGCCGTCTCCAGGACGCGGACGAGCTGGGCGGCGAGCGTGGCGACCGTGGAGCGGTCGAAGAGGTCGGTGCTGAACTCGACGAAGCCGTCCAGGCCGCGCGGTTCGCCCTGCGGGCCCTGGCGCTCCCACAGGCTGAGGAAGAGGTCGTACTTGGCGGTGCCGGTGCTGACCAGCTCGGTACGGGTGCGGACGCCGAGCCGGTCG
Organism: Streptomyces monomycini; assembly: GCF_022271435.1. GTDB lineage: Bacteria > Actinomycetota > Actinomycetes > Streptomycetales > Streptomycetaceae > Streptomyces > Streptomyces monomycini. Next base: position 438,596 of record NZ_JAFIQY010000002.1, read on the forward strand.
AAGCCGCCCTCGGGGGCATTCTGCACGGCGGCGACCACCTGGAACAGGGGCTGCCGGCCCGCCGACCGTACCGGGTTGAGGGCTTCCACCAGCTGTTCGAAGGGCAGGTCCTGGTGGGACCAGGCGGCGAGGTCGGTGTCGCGGACGCGGCGCAGCAGGTCGCGGAAGGTGGGGTTGCCGGAGGTGTCCGTCCGCAGCACGAGGGTGTTGACGAAGAAGCCCACCAGGTCGTCCAGCGCCTGGTCGGTACGCCCCGCGACGGGGCTGCCGAGCGGGATGTCGGTCCCGGCGCCGAGGCGGGTGAGCAGAGCTGCCAGGCCCGCCTGCACGATCATGAACAGGCTGGTGCCGGTGTCGCGCGCCAGGGCGTGCAGGTTCGCGTGCAGGCTCGCGGGGAGTTCCAGCTCCAGGGCATCACCCCGGTACGTCGCGCGCCGGGGGCGCGGGCGGTCGTACGGGAGCGCGATCTCCTCGGGGAGGCCGGTCAGCTGCCGTGTCCAATAATCGAGTTCCCGCGCTTGGACACTGGACGGGTCCCGCGGGTCGCCGAGGAAGTCCCGCTGCCAGAGGGTGTAGTCGGCGTACTGGACCGGCAGCGGGTGCCACTGCGGGGCCCGTCCGGCGCGACGCGCGTCGTACGCCGCCGCCAGATCGCGCGAGAGCGGCGCCGACGACCAGCCGTCGCCCGCGATGTGGTGCAGCAGCAGGAGCAGGACATGCTCGTCGGGGCCGGTCTGGAACAGCGTGGTGCGCAGCGGCAGTTCGGCGGCGATGTCGAAGGCGTGGCGGGTGGCCTCGCGGAGCAGGCGCCGTACGTCGTCCGGGCCGGTCCGCACCACGGAGAGGACGGACGGCATGCCGGCCAAGTCGTCCGGCCCGAGCACGACTTGGTGCGGGGTGCCGTCGGCCGTCTCCTGGAAGACCGTGCGCAGGCTCTCGTGCCGGGTGAGCAGGTCGCCCAGCGCGGCGCGCAGCGCGTCGTGGTCCAGCTCGCCGGTCAGGTGCAGCGCGGTTGGAACGTTGTACGTGGCGCTCGGCCCCTCCAGCCGGTGCAGGAACCACAGGCGGCGCTGGGCGTACGACAGGGGCAGCACGTCGGGGCGCGGGACCGGCCGCAGGGCCGGGCGGCCCCCGGAGGCGGCGGCGTCGACGTGTGCGGCGAGCGCGGCGACCGTGGGCGCCTCGAACACGGCGGTGATCGGGAGGTCCACGTCCAGGGCGGTGCGGATGCGGCCGATCAGGCGGGTGGCGAGCAGCGAGTGGCCGCCCAGGGTGAAGAAGTTGTCGTCGATGCCGACCCGTGGCACGCCGAGGATGTCGGCGTACAGCTCGCACAGCACGCCCTCGCGCGGGGTGCGCGGCGCCCGGCCGCCGGTCCCGTCACCGGGCTGGGCCGGGCCGGGCGCGGGCAGCGCGGCGCGGTCGACCTTGCCGTTGGGCGTCAGGGGCAGGGTGTCCAGCGGGACGAGGGCGGACGGGACGAGGTGGGCGGGGAGCCGGTCGCGCAGGTGCCGGTGGAGGGCGGTGACCAGGGCGGCGGTGGTCAGGGCCGCGCCGGGGTCGGTGGTGTGGTCCGCGAGCGGGCCGGTGAGGTCGCCGGACGGGCGGCAGAGGCCGACGGGGGCCGCCGAGGCGAGGTCTTCCCGCGGCGCGAAAAGGAGGTCGTAGTGGCCTTCCGGACTGTCCGGCGCCCAGGTGGCGGCAGCCCAGAGGCCGAGGCGGGCGGCCAGGCCGGTGAGCTGCTCGGGTTCCACTCCGTCGGTGGTGCCGGTGGCGGCCAGCCGGGAGCGCGCCTCGTCCACCGGCAGGCCCGCCGCGACGGCGGCCACGGCCGCCGCCTCGCCCGCCAGGCGCGGGTTGGGCACCCCGGTCAGGCGCAGCCGCTGTCCGGGCCGGTCGCGCAGGGCCTGTTCGAGGGTGGTCTCGTCGGTGACGTCCCGGCCCCAGGCCAGGCTGGGGACGTCGGCGAAGGAGACCGTACGGGCGGGCCGCTTGTGCAGGACGGCGTCGTAGCGGTGGCGGGTCAGCTCGTTGTGGTGGCGGGTGCCCTTGAGCTGGAGATCGGCGCCCGTCACGTCGGGAAGTTCAGCGGTCAGCGCGGCGAAGAAGTCCGGATCGACCAGGAGTTCCTTCTCCAGCCGGACGCTCTGGTCGACGACCGCGCCGAGGGCACCCGGGTCGCTGTCCGCTCCGGCGCGGTGCAGTTCGACGGCCGTACGGAAGAGCCGGAGCAGGCGCCGGTTGCGGAGGTCGCCGACGAAGACCCGGCCGCCGGGGGCCAGCAGGTCCACGGCGTTGCGCAGGACGCGCAGGAAGTAGGCGGCGTTGGGGAAGTACTGGGTGACCGAGTTGATCACGATGGTGTCGAAGTACCCGGTGGGCAGGCCCTCGGTCGCGTCGGCGGGCCGGCAGCTCAGCTCGACCTTGCCGGCCAGCTCCGGTACGGCGGCGACCTGGCGGCGCAGCCGCTCGACGGCCGGGGCGGAGAAGTCCGCTCCCCAGTACGCCTCGCAGGCGGGCGCCACCTGCGAGAGCAGCAGGCCGCTGCCGACGCCCATCTCCAGCACCCGGCGGGGCTTGAGCGCGAGGATGCGCCGTACGGTCTCGGCGCGCCAGTCGCGCATCTCCGCTACGGGGATCGGGGTGCCGTCGTAGCTGCTGTTCCAGCCGCCGAAGTCCTCGCCGAACGGCGGCTCGTCGTCCTGCGCCTTGGCCTCGTCGGCGTAGACCAGGTCATGCATCTCCTGCCACTCGCCGACCTGGTGCGCGTCGGCCCCGGCGTCCGGCGCGGGGCCCTCGGCCGGTACGACGTAGCCGACCAGGCGGACGTCGCCGGGCCGGTCCTCGCGGGCGGTGACCACGGCCTGCCCGACCGCCGGGTGCGCGCCGAGCACCTGCTCGACCTCGCCCGGCTCGACGCGGTGGCCGCGTACCTTGACCTGGTCGTCGGCGCGGCCGACGAACTCCAGCTCGCCGTCGCCCCGGCGGCGCACCACGTCGCCCGTGCGGTACATCCGCGCGCCCGCCGGCCCGAACGGGCAGGCCACGAAGCGCTCCGCCGTCAGCCCGGAACGGCCGAGGTAGCCACGCGCCAGGCCGGAGCCGGTGACGTACAGCTCGCCGGTGCCGCCGTCCGGCACAGGGCGCAGCGCCGCGTCGAGCACGTACAGGCGCACGTCGGCGACCGGCGTGCCGAGCGCGGGCACCACGCGGCCGGACAGCGGTGCGCTCACCGTCGCGCACACCGTGGTCTCCGTCGGGCCGTACGCGTTGACCAGGCGCCGCCCGGCCGACCAGCGTGCGACCACGTCCGGCGGGCAGGCTTCGCCCGCCACCGCCAGCGCGGTGATCTGCGGCAGGGTGGTGTCCGGCGGGAGGGCGGCCAGGACGGACGGCGGCAGGGTGGCGTGGGTGACGCGCTGTTCGGCGACCAGTCCGGCGAGGCCCGCGCCCGGCAGCAGGCGGGCGGCGGGCGCCATGACGAGGGTGGCGCCGGTCAGCCAGGCACCGCAGATCTCCGCGACGGACGCGTCGAAGCTGGGCGACGCGAATTGCAGGACGCGGCTCCCGGCCGTCACCGTGAACCGCTCGGCCTGCGCGGCCGCCAGCCCGGCGAGGCCCGCGTGCGGGACGACGACGCCCTTGGGCACGCCCGTCGAGCCGGAGGTGTGGATGACGTACGCGGCGTGGCCGGGCGTGAGACGTACGCCGGGGCCGGTCGCGGGGTGGCCGGACAGGTCGCGGGGCAGGGTGCCCTCGTCGAGGACGAGGACGGGGGCCACGTCGGCGAGGATGAACGCGCGGCGGGCCCGCGGGTACTCCGGGTCGACGGGTACGTACGCGCCGCCCGCCTTCAGGACGGCCAGCAGGGCCACCGCCAGTTCCACCGAACGCGGCAGGACCAGCGCCACACGGGTCTCCGGGCCGACGCCCTGTCCGGCGAGCCAGTGCGCCAGGCGGTTGGCCCGCGCGTCCAGCTCGCGGTACGTCAGGGTGGTGTCCTCGAAGGCCAGCGCCGTGGCGTCCGGGGTGCGGGCCACCTGCCGGGCGAAGAGTTCCGGGAAGGGACCGGCGGAATCAGCGGAAACCGCCGCCTGCGTCATGTCGTTCACTGGTCCTCCACTCGTCGGCCGACGCCTGGAGCGGGCCGTTCAAAAGATGCGAATGCGCTGATGGGGGTGGCTTGCCCGGGCCGTGGCCGCACTGGAAAGGTGATCTCCGTGACGGGGACGGGCGGACAGCCGCTGGCGGTGGTGGCGGGGACGGACGAGGTGCTGGGGCCGGTCCCGGCGTACGAACGGCTGCTGACCGCCCTGGAGCGGCGGCGCGCGGACGCGTTCCTGACCCCGGCTCTCCGGGCCGACTTCGTCGCGGCACACGTGCTGGTGCGGCTCTGTGCCGCCGAGCTGCTGGGCCGGGCGGCGGACTCCCTCGTGCTGGAGCAGCGCTGTCCCGGCTGCGGCTCCGACGAGCACGGCAGGCCGGGGCTCGCCGGGCTGCCGCAGGTGTACGTGAGCCTGTCGCACACGACGGGCGTGGTGGCCGCCGTGGCGGGCCACGGGCCGGTCGGCGTGGACGTGGAGCGGCGGACGCTGCCGGACGGCGTGCGGGGCGCGGCGGGCCGGGTGCTGAGTGCGGCCGAGCGGGCGGTGATGCGCGAACACGCCGATCCGGACGCGTACTTCCTGCGCCAGTGGGTCCGCAAGGAGTGCTTCGTCAAGCTGGGGAGGAGCACACTGGGCGGGCTGGCCGCACTGGACCTCTCGGGCCTGCCTGAGAGGAGCGGCGGCCCTGCCCGCCACGGCGACCTGTACGTGCTCGACCACACGGACGCGCGCCGGGACGCCGTGGCCGCCGTGGTCAGCACGGCGCGCCCCCGCATCGGCGCGGCCGTCCCGTACACCGCCCCGGAACGCCCCGCTGCCCCGGACCACGCGACCGACCCGGACCGTTCCACCGATCCGGACCACCCCGCCGACCTGCAACGCCGCAGCACCTGACCGCCGCCCCTCACGCCAGCAGCTCGGCGAGCCGCTGCCGGTTGAGCTTGCCGTTGTCGTTGTGCGGCAGCTCCTCCAGGCGCCGGATGCGGCGCGGCACCATGTGCAGCGGCACGTGCTGCCGCAGCCAGTGGCTGAACTCGCGCGCCCGCATCTCCTTGCCCAGGTAGGCGGCCAGCAGGCGCACCTCGTCCTTGACCGTGACGGCCACCACGGCCGCCTCGGTCACCTCGGGGTGGCGCCGCATCGCGGCCTCCACCTCGCCCAGCTCCACCCGGTGCCCCATGATCTTGACCTGGTTGTCCAGCCGGCCGCGGTGCACCAGCCGGCCGTCCTCGCGGCGCACCCGGTCGCCGGTGCGGTACCAGTGGTCGCGGGTGAGCGGTCCGGTGCCGTCGTACGGGACGGCGGGCGCGCCGGGCTCGTACCGGACGAAGCGCCCGGCGTTGTCGGCCGGGTCCAGGTAGCCGTCGAAGCGCTGGGCGCCGCGTACGCACAGTTCGCCGTCGTCGCAGGGCTGTCCTGCCCCGTCCAGGAGGACCGCTTCCATGTGCGGGTAGGGCTGCCCGATGGGCACCGTTCCGTTGGCACTGCCCGCCGCGGCGGCTCCACCGTCGGCGAGTTCGTGGTCGGTGCAGGTGATGGTCAGTTCGGTCGGCCCGTACAGGTTGTGGATGCGGCTGCCGGGCGCGGCTTCGTGCCAGCGCGCGGTCAGTTGCGCGGTGACCGGCTCCGCGCTGAAGCAGCTGTGGCGCAGCGTGGTGACGCGGCCGAGCGGCAGGTTGCCGTAGCGCTCGGCGGTGGTGACCAGCGACGGTACGGAGAACCAGTGGGTGAGGCGGCGGCGCACCACGTAGTCCACGGGCCGGTACAGCTCGTCCTTGTCCGGTACGACGACGGTGGCGCCGGAGCCCCATGCGACGAACAGGTCGTACACGGACGGGTCGAAGGTCAGGCCGAAGGTCTGCGACATGCGGCAGCCGGGGCCCGCCTCGTAGCGGGCGATGTTGTACGCCACGTACGGGGAGACGTTGCGGTGGCGGACGGGCACGCCCTTGGGGCGGCCGGTGGAGCCGGAGGTGAACAGCAGGTACGCCTCGGCCTCCGGGTCGCCGGGGTGGGCGGGCAGGGCGCCGGCGGGCGGCTCAGGGAGGTCGTCGGCGTCGTCCGGTACGACGGTCACCGGCGGCCGGAAGTCCGCGGGCAGCCCGGCGAACGTGTCGCGGTGCTCCGCGCCGACGAGGACGGCTCCGACCCCGGCGCGGCGCGCGATGTCCACGTTGCGGGGCAGCGGATGGTCGGCGTTGAGGGGGACGGCGGAGGAGCCGAGGCGCTGTACGGCCAGGTACGCCACGTACGCGGCCACGGTCCGGGTGGCGATCAGCGCGATCCGGGCGGGTGGGCGGGCGGGACCGCCGCCTGCGGGCTGCTCGTCGAGGACGCGGGCCGCCAGGGCCAGCACCCGGCGGTGCAGTTCGCCGTAGCTCAGGGTCTGCTCGCCCACTTCGAGGGCCGGGGCGTCCGGCCACCGGCGGGCCGAGTCGGCGAACCACTGGTAGAGGGTGCGGTCTTCCAAGGCGGGCTCCTGGCGTACGGGGTCCTCGGTGAGCGGGGCGGGGGTGGTGCCGTCGGCGGGCGGGCGGTTCACGAGGCGGCCTCGGCCGGTGCGTCCGGGGCTCCGGCCCGCCGCTCCTGCACCGTCCCCATGCGGACGACCGGGCGCGCGACCACCGCGAACAGCAGCAGCACAGCGGCTCCGGCGGCCGTGTACGGGACGTTGACCTCGACCGCCTTGGCGAGCGCGCCGCCCGCCAGCGCGCCCAGCGGGATGGTGCCGGTGCCCACCAGCCGGTAGACGCCGTTGAGGCGGCCGAGCTGGTCGGGCGGGGTGGTGGCCTGGCGGAAGGAGACGGTCAGCGCCTGGTAGACGGCGGCGCCGAGCGCCATCAGCGCGAAACCGGCGGCCGCGACGACCGCGTGGTGCACCAGGCCGGTCAGCAGCATCGCGACGCCCATCAGGACCATGCCGCCGAGCGCCGCCGGGAACGTACCGAACCGGGCCGCCAAGCGCGCGTTGAGCAGTCCGCCGACGATGCCGCCGAGGGCGCCGACGGCCAGGAACACGCCGAAGGCGGCTTCCGGCAGGCCGAGCCAGCGCACGACGTAGAGGACTTCGAGCGTTCCGGTGACGCCCATGAAGAAGTTCAGCGCGCCGAGCATGCCCGCCAGGGTGGCCAGCAGCCGGTCGGCGCGGAGCAGTCGTACGCCGTCCAGGATCATGGTGCGCCAGCGCGGCGCGGCACCCGGCTCCCTACGGCCCGCGGGCGGCCCGGGAAAGCGCGGGAGGGTGACCAGCAGGGCCACGCCGAACAGGAACGAGACCCCGTCGATCAGGAAGGGCAGGCCCGCCCCGGCGACGAAGGCGAGACTGCCGAGCGGCTGCCCGGCGGAGTCGCGGAAGATCAGCTGGGCGACGTGCAGCCGCCCGTTGGCGGCGGCGAGCCGGGAGGTCTCCACCACCATCGGCAGGTACGACTGGGACGCGACGATGTGCACCGTCTCCCCCAGCCCGAGCACCGCCGCCACCGCGCAGACCACCGGCAGGCTCACCACGCCGGTGACCACCGTCAGCGTGAGGACCAGGACCGCCGCCGCGCGCATCAGGTCGACACCGATCAGCAGCGCGCGCCGGTCGGCCAGGTCCGCCCAGACACCGGCCAGCGGCGACAGCAGCAGCGGCAGCCAGTTGGCGACCGTCACCAGGGAGATCAGCAGCGGGTCGGTGGTGAGCGAGAGGGCGAGCAGCGGCAGGGCGGTCAGCCGTACGCCGTCCCCCAGCGCGGAGACCGCGGTGGACGCCCACAGCCTCCCGAAGGCGCTCCGGCCGGTGCCCGTCGCGGCCCCGCCCGTCATGCCCACGGCTTCCCGGTGCCGTCGCCGGACCACAGGACGGGGCCGGTGACGGTCAGGGTCGTCGGTGCGGCCTGCCGCTGCGGGACGAGGTGCAGGCGCTGGACGTCCGCCGGAGCGTCGGCAGCCGCCTCCCGCCCGTCCTCCTGGCACGCGCACGGCTTCGAGTTGAACCCAGCGAACCGGTAGGCGACCTCCATGATCCGGTTGCGGTCGGTGCGCCGGAAGTCGGCCTCCAGGTGCACTCCGGCCCGGGTGGCCTGGTCGGCGGTCCAGCGCAGCAGCTGCGTACCGATACCGAAGTTGACGACCCGGCAGGAGGTGGCGAGCAGCTTCAGGCGCCAGCGGCCCGGCTGCCGCTCCAGCAGGACCACGCCGACCGCGCCGTGCGAGCCGAAGCGGTCCTCGACGGTGGTGATCAGCACCTCGTGGTCCGGGTCCGTGAGCAGGGCGCGCAGGTCGGCGTCGGAGTAGTGCACGCCGGTGGCGTTCATCTGGCTGGTGCGCAGGGTCAGTTCCTCGACGCGCGCGAGGTCGCCCTCGTCGGCGCGGGCGATGGACATCCGCATGTCCAGGGTGCGCAGGAAGTCCTCGTCCGGGCCGTTGAACTCGCTCTGGGCGGCCTCGCGCCGGAACTTCTCCTGGTACATGGCCCGGCGGCGGCGTGCGTCGCTCGTGACGGTGGGTGTGAAGTCGGGCAGGTCCGGCAGTCCGGCCGCCTCGGGCGCGTCGTAGCAGCGCACGTCCGGCAGGTGGTAGGCGACCTCAGCGCGTTCGGTGTGCTGGTCGTCGATGAACGCGAGGGTGTTCTGCGCGAAGTTCAGCTGCTCGGCGACGGCGCGTACGGCGTCGGACTTGCGGCCCCAGCCGATGTGCGGCAGGACGAAGTAGTCGGCGACGCCGAGGCTTTCCAGCTTCGCCCAGGCGTCGTCGTACTCGTTGCGGCTGGCCACCGACTGGAGGATGCCGCGCTCGTCCAGGGCCTTCAGCGTCTCCAGGACACCGGGCCGCAGCACGAGTTCGTCGTGCTCCAGCAGGGTGCCGCGCCACAGGGTGTTGTCCAGGTCCCAGACCAGGCACTTCACCGCGGGACGTACGGCGGTCTCCGCCGCGTCCGTGGGGGTGCCGGTCTCCGCCGTCTCGGTGGCCGCCATGCCGGTCATACCTCCCAGAGGGTCACGGCCCAGGCCGCGACGGGGCTGTTGTTCAGGACGAGGACGAGGTCGCCGGGGGCCAGTTCGCCGCGGGCCAGCAGGCGGTCCAGGTTGAGCACCACGTCCATGGCGCCGGTGTGGCCGTACGCCTGGAGGTTTTCGGTGCACACCGGGTGGACGGGCAGGCCGAGCAGGGTCTCGTAGAACTGGAAGGCCGGCGCGGTGACGTTCTGCATGAGGGTGGCGGCGATCCGCTGCCGCTCCACGCCCGCGTCGTCCAGCACCTGCCCGACCAGGCGCTTGAGGTGCTGCTGGCTGTGCAGGGCCAGTTCGAAGCGGTAGCGGTCGGCGGAGCTGACCTCCTCGCGCCACTCGTACCAGGGGGCGTTCCTGTAGTCGACCTGGAGGAGGTCGTGGAACCGGCCGTCGGTGTGCTGGCGGTGGGCGCGCAGTACGGGGCGGCCGCCGCGCACCAGGGTCATGGCGAAGGCGCCGTCGCCGACGACGGTGACCGGGTGGCGCACCCGGTCCAGGGCGACCGGGCGGCTGGCGTGCGTGATCATCACCGACTGCCGGGCCGGGTCGGCAACGAGGAGGTCCCTGGCCAGGGACCAGGCCGCACTGGAGCCCGTGCAGCCCAGGCCGTCCAGGACGAAGGAGAACGCGGAGCTGAGTCCGGCCTCGTGCGCGACGTGGCCGGAGCCGGAGCCGAGCAGCACCTCGGGGGCGCGGGCGCCGACGACCACCAGGACGTCGGGGTCCGGGGCGGCCGGGTCCGTCGCGCGCAGTTCGCGCACGGCTTGCGCGGCGAGTCCGGCGACCGTCACCCCCTCGTCGAAGCGACCGACCGTACGGATACCGCAGTCTCGCGCGAACTCCGCTTCTTCACGCGCGAGTTGACCGATCTCGTCCAGCTTGTCGACGGGTATCAGCTCGTCGGGCAGGAGGCAGTGCACCGCCCCCACCCCGATGGCCGTGTCCGCGCCGCTGCCCGTGTCCGTCGTCGTCATCCCCGGCCCGTCCGTACGTGGTCCGCGAGGAGCAGCTGGCTGATCTCCGTGCTGCCCTCGATGATCTCCATGAGCTTGGCGTCGCGGTAGGCCCGCGCCACCGGGTGGCCGTCGCGGGCGCCGCGGGAGGCCAGCACCTGGACGGCCGTGGCGGCGCCCCGGGTGGCTTCCCGGGAGGCGACGTACTTGGCGACGACGGCCTGGGTGCCCAGCTCCGGCCGGTTCTCGTCCCAGCAGGCGCTGGCGTGCTCGCAGCAGCGGAGCGTGACCTGCTCGGCGACGGCGAGTTCGGCCAGGTGCCGGGCGACGAGCTGGTGGTCGGCGAGCGGCTTGCCGAACTGCTCCCGGGTACGGGTGTGCGCCGCCGTGCTGTCCAGGCACGCGCGCAGGATTCCCGCGCAGCCCCAGGCGACCGAGAGCCGCCCGTAGGTGAGCGCGGCGGTGGCGAGCAGGGCGACCGGCAGGCCGGCGCCGGACAGCAGATGATCGGCCGGTACGCGGACGCCGTCGAGGTGCACGTCGGCGTGGCCGGCGGCCCGGCAGCCCATCGGGTCCGGCACCCGCTCGATCCGTACGCCCGGGGCGTCGGCGGGCACCACGACGACGGCGGCCCCGTCCCCGTAGGTCCCGAAGACCACCAGCAGACTCGCGTAGGCGGCGCCGGTCACCCAGACCTTCGCGCCGGTGACGTGCACGGTGTCGCCGTCCCGGCGGATCTCCGTGCGCATCGCCGACAGGTCGCTGCCCGCGCCGCTCTCGGAGAACGCGACCCCGGCCGTCTCTCCCCCGGTGAGCCGGGGCAGGAACGTGCCGCGCTGCACGGCGGTGCCGAAGCGCTGCACGGTCCAGGCGGCCATGCCCTGCGAGGTCATCAGGGACCGCAGGGAGCTGCACAGGGAACCGGCGTGCGCGGTCAGTTCGCCGTTGGCCCGGCTGTCCAGACCCAGGCCGCCGTGCTCCGCGGCGACCTGGGCGCACAGCAGGCCGCGCCGGGACGCCTCCCGTACCGTCTCCGCGGGAATCCGGCCGGCCAGGTCCCACTCCTCGGCGCGGTCGCCGACGAGATCGCCGAGCGCGGCCCGGGCGTCCGCGGTCGCCTGCGCCGTCACCGCCCCGCCGCTCCGTCGCCGCGCAGCCGCTGGACCAGCGCGGTGATGGCGGGCACGGTACGGAAGTTGTCCAGGGTCAGGTCGTCGCCCTCGACGGTGACCTGGAACTCCTGCTCGACGTGCTGGAGCAGTTCCAGGGAGAACAGCGAGGAGAACGCCCCGGAGGCGAACAGGTCCCGGTCCAGGTCCCAGTCGCCACCGGTACGGGAGCCGAGGAACGCCACCAGGCGCTGCTGGACGTCCCCGGCGCCGGGTCCGGTCGCCGCGTCGGCCTGGTTGTCGACGGTGGTCATGCGCGCGTTCCTCCGTAGGAGTAGAAGCCGTTGCCGGTCTTGTGGCCGAAGTCCCCGGCCCGCACCTTCTCCAGGAGCAGGTCGCAGGCGAGGTATCCGTCGTCGCCGGTGCGGTCGTGCAGCACCTTGAGGGTGTCGACGATGTTGTCCAGGCCGATCAGGTCCGCGGTGGCCAGCGGCCCCGTACGGTGCCCGAAGCAGCCGGTGAAGACACGGTCCACGTTCTCGGCGGCGGCGCGGCCCTCGGCGACGAGCCGGGCCGCGTCGTTGATCACCCGCATCAGGATGCGGTTGGAGACGAAGCCGGGGCCGTCGCCGACGACGATGACCTCCCGGTCCAGCGCGGTCAGCAGCCGGTCCAGCGCCCCCATCGCCGCTTCGCCGGTGCGCGGGCCGCGGATCACCTCGACCGCCCGGATCAGGTAGGGCGGGTTCATGAAGTGGGTGCCGACGACGTCCTCGGGGTGCTGGGTGTAGCCCGCCAGCTCGTCGACCGGTACGGCCGAGGTGTTGGAGGCGATCAGCGTGCCGGGGCGGACCGCCGCCGAGATCGCGCCGAGCGCCTTCACCTTGGCGTCGGTGGTCTCGGTGACCGCCTCGACGACGGCCGCCGCGGTGTCCAGCCGCTCGTACGAGGTGCTCAGCGTCAGCTCGCCGTCCGGGCCCTTGGGCAGCTTGCCCAGCAGCCGGGCGTGCCGCAGCTGCTGGCGCACCGTGGCGCGGGCGCGCTCCAGCTGCGCCTCGGAGACGTCGATCAGGAGGACCGGGAGGCCGCAGCCCACGGCGAGAGTGGCCAGCGCGGTGCCCATGACCCCGGCGCCGACGACGGCCAGCCGGCCGTCGCCCCGTCCGTCGTCCGTCGTCGTCCCGTCTGCCGCTGGTGCCGTCACTGCCGACGCTGCCGTGGCTGTCGTAGCTGCCGTGGCCGTCGTCGCATCGGTGGTCCCGTCGGTGGTCACTGGGTCAGGCACCTTCCGTCACATCGGTCAACAGGGCCGCGAAGGTGGGATGCGCGGCGAGGTGGCGCAGGGCCTGCAAGGCCCGTCCGCCGTCCAGGCGGGGGTCCAGGCCGTGCTCGCGCAGCCACTCCCCCCACAGCCGGGCTTCCACGTCCACCCGCGGCGTGTCCAGGTCGTGGGTCTCGTACAGGGCCATGGTGGAGAGCACCGGGTCGCCGGTCTCCAGCGCCCGCCGGCCGGCCAGCCGCGCCCACTCCGCGACCGGGACGGGGCGGGTCGGCGCCCCGAGCGTGCCCAGTTCGGCGAAGAGCGCGGCGAACGTGGTGGCCTCCTCGCCGACCAGGTGGTAGGCGCGGCCCGCGGAGCCGGGCTCCCGGCCGAGCTGGACGATCGCGCGGGCCACCAGGTCGATGGGCGCCACCGGCAGCGGCATGTCGTCTGCCGGGTGGGCGCCGACGGCCAGGCACGCGGCCACCAGACGCCAGAGCATGTCCAGGTCGTTGCAGGCGCCGGTGGTGGTGTCGCCGCCGATCAGACCGGGCCGGAAGACCCGGACCCGCATCCCGTCCCGTTCGGCCTTGTCCAGGAGGCGTTCGCTGACCCACTTGGAGATGCCGTAACCGCCGGCCTCGGGGTCCAGGGGCTGCTCCCGGCGCTCCAGCGTCCGGCCTTCGGAGCCGAGGGCCTGGCCGCAGGCGGCGAGGGTGGAGATGTAGCTGATGTCGGTGATGCCGTGGCGGCGCATCCAGCCGAGGAGGTGGTACGTGGCCAGGGTGTTGGCCGGGCGCAGCACCTCGTACGGCTCGGTGAAGACGACGTGGGCGCCGCAGTGCACGACGTGGCCGGTGCGGCGGGCCAGTTCGCCGTCGCGGTAGGTCTCGCACACCTCGTCGATGTCCCGCAGGTCGCCGGGGACGACGTGGACGCGCCCCGGGTCGGGCTCGGGGAGCCGGAAGCGGGCGGCGGCCTCGCGCAGGCGCCGGCGGCCGTGGTCCTCGTCGTCGGCGCGGACCAGGCAGTAGACGCGGCTGTCGCGGTGGCCGGGGTCCTGGAGGAGTTCGTGCAGCAGGAAGGCGCCGACGAAGCCGGTGGCGCCGGTGAGCAGCACGTCGGTGCCGGGCGGGGTTTTCCGCGGGGCCAGGGGCGGGAGGTCGAGGGCCAGGTCGGCGTCGATGAGGGCGGCGTCCCGCGCGGCGCCCGCCGCCTCGGCGGGTCCGCCGTCCGTACGGTCCGACACTCCGCCCGTACGGTCCGACGCGCCGCGGATCGCTTCGGCGACGCGGGCGACGGTGGCCCGGCTGCCGCCGGTGCGGTGCAGGTTGAGGAGCATCCCGTACCGCTCCTGCACCTCCAGGGTCATCCGCAGGCCGAGCAGGGACGTGCCGCCGAGGGCGCCGAAGGTGTCGTGCGGGCCGATGCCTTCGGTGCCGAACAGTTCCTCCCAGAGGGCGATCAGTTCGCCTTCCAGGCCGGTGGGCGCGGCGGCGGGCGCGCTCGGCCGGGCGGGCTCCTGCCGAGCGGCGCCCGGCACCTCGAACACCGAGTCGTCCAGCGCCGAGCAGCGGCGCCGGGTGTACGGGTACGTGGGCAGCGGGACGCGGCGGCCGGTGCCGTCGTCGAGCGCTCGGGCGTCCACCGGGACGCCGTGCAGCCAGGCGTCCGCGAGGGCCGCGGCGATCCGGTCGCCGGGATCGGCGCCGTCCGCTGCCGGGATCACGTACCGCCCGGGGCCGCTCTCCCCCTCGCCGACGACGATCAGGTAGGCGTCGGCGGGCAGCGCGGCGGGCACGGTGTCGTGCTGCTCGGTACGGCTGCCGAGGGCCGCCAGCAGCGCGGTGCGCAGCGCCTCCGCGCGCTCGCCGTCCGCCGTGACGGCCAGGACGGGGCGGCGCGTTCCGGCGCGGACCGTACGGGCGGCGGGCGGCCGGGGCAGGCGCAGGGCGGCGGACAGCCGGTCGGGGGCCGCTGTGACGACCCGGCGCTCCGCGAAGTCCTGCCGTCCGACGCGCAGGGTGTGGGCGATGTCCCCGGCCGCGGTCCGGTCCTGGTCGATCTCGTCGGCCAGACGGCGGGAGAGCGCGTCGAGTTCGGTACGGGTCCGGGCGGAGAGCTGGAGCCGTACGACGGGCCGGGCGGGCGCGGACGGGCGCACCGGCTCCGGCGGCGGGGCGAGGACGACGGAGGCGTTGGCACCGCCCAGGCCCATGGAGTTCACCAGCACCCGGCGGCCGGCGTCGGTGCACCGTTCCAGCTCGGTGGGGACGCGGAAGGGGCTGTCCGCGAGGACACCGGGGTCCCGGGCGTGCTCGAACATCGGGTGCGGCACCAGATGGCCGGTGCGCACGACGTGGATCGCCTTGATCAGCCCGGCGATGCCGGCGGCCGACCCGGCGTGCCCGATGTTCGCCTTGACCGTGCCGAGCGCGCAGTGGTCGCGGTCGGACGCACGGGCGCCCGCCGCGCGCAGGCCGTCGATGAGGCCGCGCAGTTCGACCTGGTCGCCGAGGGGTGTGCCGGAGCCGTGCGCCTCGGCGTAGCGCAGGTCCGCCGGGTCGGTCCCGGCCACCGTGAGCGCGGCGGCGACGACCGAGGCCAGGCCGTCCGGACTGGGCGCGGTGAAGCCGGGCCGGCGGGCGCCGTCGTTGCCGACCGCGCTGCCGCCGATCACCGCGAGGACCGGGTCGCCGTCGGCGAGCGCGTCGGCGAGGCGGCGCAGGACGACGACGCCGATGCCGGAGCCCGCGCCCGTGCCCGTGGAGCGGATGTCGAAGGCGCGGCAGAAGCCGTCCTCGGAGAGCACGCCGCCGGGCTGGTACTGGTAGCCGACGGACGGGTACGACAGTCCGCTGCCGCCCGCCAGGGCGATGTCGCACTCCTCCGACAGCAGGCTCAGGACCGCGTAGTGCACGGCGGTCAGCGAGGAGGAGCAGGCGGTCTGCACGGCCAGGGACGGGCCGCGCAGGCCGAGCTTGTAAGAGACCCGGGGGGCCATGAAGTCGATGCCGCCGCCCAGCTGGGTGGCCAGGTCGTCGAAGGCGGCGGGGCCTTCCGTACGGGCGCGGGCGTACTGGAGCAGGGTGTTGTACGAGCTGTTGCTCGCCCCGGCGAACACGCCGACCTGCGGTCCGTGCTCACCGTTCGGCAGGTGGCCGGCCCGCTCCAGACCGTCCCGGCAGGCCTCCAGGAAGAGGCGCTGCTGCGGGTCGATCAGCTCGGCCTCGACGGGGGGTGCAGCCGAAGAACTCGGCGGCGAACAGCTCCGGGTCCTCGATCCAGCCGGACCGGGTCACGAAGCCCGGCGCGGCGGCCGCCTCCGGGGACACACCGCAGCGGCGCAGATCCTCGGCGGGGATGTCGCGCAGCGAGACCACGCCCTTGTCGAGGTTGCTCCAGAACTCCTCCGGGGTGGCGGCCTCCGGGAACCGGCAGCCGACGCCCACCACCGCTACGGCGGTCTCGCTGTTCATCGCGCGGCGGACCCTTCCGGCTGCTGCGGGCCGGTCGCGGGCACGGTGTCCGTACGGCCGCGGCGGGCACTGCCGAGCAGCCGTCCGCGGCCGGCCGGGGCCGCCGCGGCGGGGGCCGGCGCCGCGGGCTCGTACGACGGGTCCAGCAGCCGGGCCTGGGCGCGCACCGTGTCGTGCCGGAACAGCTCGGCGACCTCCAGCTCGCGCCCGGTCTGGTCGGACAGCTCGTCACTGAGCATCACCAGCAGCATCGAGTTGCCGCCCGCTTCGAAGAAGCCGGTGTCCAGGGGCACCTCGTCGGTGCCCAGGACGTCCTGCCACGCCCGGCGGACGAGCTGGAGCGGGTCCGGGTCCGCGTTCGGGTTCGGGTTCGCGTTGGCGTCCGCGGGTATGGACGCGCTGTCTTCGGGGTTCGCCACGGGGGCCTCCGGGAGGGTTTCGGGTTCAGACACGCCGCGCCGCCGCGGTGTCGAAGAAGTCGCGGGCCCGGGCCATCGCCCGGCCGACCTTGTCGTAGGCGTTCTCCGGGTCGGCGAACGGGCCGACCTCGACGCCGACCCAGGCGGCGTCGACGGCGAGCAGCTGGTCGGTGAAGGCGGCCATGTCCGCGACGCCCTCGCCCGGCACCAGGTGCTCGTGGTACGTGCCGTTGGAGTCGGAGTAGTCGACGCTGTTGACCCGGCCGGGCAGCCGGCCCACCTCGGAGGCGGCCACCCCGGCGACGACGAGGTGGGAGACGTCGATGTTGGCCTGGAGGGCCGGGGAGGCGACGTCGTCCAGCAGCCGTACGAGGTCGTCGACGTCGGTGACCAGGGAGGTCTCCATCGGCTCGGGCTTGACGCTGAGCGCGATGCCGCGCGCCTCGGCGTAGTCGGCCAGCCGCCGGACCGAGGCGGCGAGCAGCTGCCACTGCGCCTCCTCGGGCCACATGGCGCGCCAGAACCAGTCGCCGAGGAGCAGTTTCATGACCTCGCCGCCCAGTTCCCTGGTGAGGTCGACATGGGCTTCGGCGCGCTTGAGGTGGAATTCCCGTACGACGTCGCGGAAATCACTGAGGCCGAATGCGTGACAGGCCGTCAAGCTGATGGGCAGACCCACCGCGTCGGCGTCGTCGCGGAATTGCAGCAGCCGTTCCGGCGCGATTTCCATCGCTTCTTCGACGATGCAGATCCATTCGGCGCCCAGTTCGGCGGCGGCCCGCCAGGCGTCCTTGCCCTGGTACGGGGAGCCGTAGAACGCCTGGTCCACCAGCAGCCCGAGGCTTGTGTGACTGGTCATGGATGCTTCCGCTCCTAGTCGGTGCGCGTCCCGCCCGCGGGCCGGGAGAGCTTCGGTCTTCTTCTCGCGGAAAAGACCCGGCGCGACATTCCGTGGTACGCAGTGATGGTCGTGCCGTGACGGGCGCACGGTGCGGGACGGGGCGGCGTATTTCCGCTTTCCGCCGTGCCGCACTCGGGTGCGTGTGCCGGCCGCTGCCGTTCCGGGCAGGGGACGGTCCGCTCACGGGAGGGAAGGCTGTCGGTGATCCGGTCGGGAGGGCCGGTCCGGAGGCCGGTCCAGAGGGCTGGCCCGGGGGCCGCTACGAGGCGATGGCCGCCGGGCGGCGTGGTGGTGCGGTGCGGCGGCCGGTCGCACACCGGATCGCGCCGTCGAAGCGGGCACCGGTGCCCGGCACCGCGTCCGCTCTCTCGTCGATTGCCATCATTCGCGCCCCCGTCGGCCAACGATCCTGACGACCTTGTTCCGGCCCTGTCGAACACCGGGATGCTAGCACGCGCTTCGGGGCGCACTCTATGGCGAAATGTCACCTGATGCCGTCGCGTCTGATCACGTACTCCCAGCTCAGAGGGGGTAGTTGGACGAAGCAACCGAAAGCGGGAGCGGGTGGGCCGAACAGGCCGGAGGGGCCGGGCGGACGGCGTGGACAGCGCGGCGGCGCACGCCCGGCGGACACGGCGCGGAGGCCGTCCGCCCGCGGGCGGCACCGGCGCACGGCGCGGGGCAACGGCCGCTGGGCGCAGGCCGGGTGCGTTCCTCTTCGCCTTCGATCCGCCTTCGATCCGCCTCCGACTCCACCGCCCTGCGGTTCGCCGTCCGGTGCGGGGCGGCGGGCCACCGCGGAGGCGCCGCACCGGCATGGGCAGGTGACGAGAAAGGCTGCGGAAAAGGCTGGGGAAAGCATCGCGGCGATTAACCGCACCTGTTACCGCACCTGTCGGCCGGACATGATGCGGGGAAACGGAGCGCGGCAACGGAGCCCGGCAGCGGAGCACGTCGGCAGACCGCGTCGAGGAAACGCGTCGGCGGAACGCGTAGACGGAACGTGACGGCGGAGCACGTCCAAGAACTCCGGCCACGACGCCCGTCACCACGCGGCGGGTTGCTACTGTGCGAATGCGGAGCGGCCGCCTGGGCGACTCCGGCCGAGGAGCCTTGAGGAGCAGGGGGAATCCATGCCCAGCCGCATCATGCTGAGTCCGGGGGACATAGCGACGCTGGATCTGACGGACCCGCGTACCCACGCCGAGTACGACCTGAGCGAGGTCTGGCGCCATTTGCGCAGGACGCAGCCGTTCTACTGGCACCCTTCCGTCGGCGGAGCGCCGGGTTTCTGGGTCGTTTCCCGGCACGCGGACGTCTCCGAAATCTACCGGGACGACAAGCGGTTCACGTCCGAGAAGGGAAATGTCCTCACCACGCTGCTGATGGGCGGGGATTCCGCCGCGGGCATGATGGCCGCCGTGACGGACGGGCCGCGGCACGCCGACATCCGCAAGATCCTGCTCAAGGCGTTCTCGCCGCGCGCACTGGAAGGCGTGGTGGACCACATCCGGCAGTCCACCCGCGCGCTGCTCCGCGCCGCGATGGCCCGCGAGGAGTGCGACTTCGCCCGGGACGTGGCGGCGGACATCCCGCTCACCGCGATCTGCGACCTGATGGGCGTGCCCGAGGCGGACCGCGCGAAGGTGCTGGAGCTGACCGCGACGGCCCTCGGCAACGACGGCGCGGCCCAGTCACCCGTCGCCGCCTGGCAGGCGCGCAACGACATCCTCGCGTACTTCGGCACACTGGCCGAGGAGCGGCGCCGGAACCCGGGCGACGACGCGGTCAGTGTGCTGGCCACCGGCCTGATCGAGGGCCGGCCGCTGACCATGGACGAGATCGTGGTCAACTGCTACAGCCTGATCATCGGCGGTGACGAGACCAGCCGGATGTCGATGACCGGCGGAGTGCTCGCGCTCGTCGAACACCCCGCGCAGTGGCGGGCCCTGAAGAGCGGCGAGGCGGACATCGCCACCGCCGTCGACGAGATCCTGCGCTGGACGACGCCCGCGCTGCACTTCGGCCGTACGGCCTTGGAGGACGTCCCGGTCGGCGGGCAGGGGCAGGTGATCAAGGCCGGGGACGTCGTCACGCTGTGGAACGACTCGGCCAACATGGACGAGGAGGTCTTCGAGGCCCCGGAGCGGTTCCTGCTCGACCGCACCCCCAACAAGCACCTGTCCTTCGGGTACGGCCCGCACTTCTGCCTCGGCGCCTACCTGGGCCGCGCGGAGATCGCCGCCATGCTGACCGGCCTGCGCGAGCTCGTCGCGTCGGTGGAGCTGCGCGGCGACACCCGCCGCAACTACTCCAACCTGCTGAGCGGCGTCACGAGCCTGCCGGTGGCTTTGCGGCCGGAGTGAGCCCGGGTGGCCGGAGTGGACCCGGGTGGCCGGAGTGGGCCCGGGTGGCCAGGGTGAGCCCGGGTGCCTTCAGTGGATCCGGGCGGCCGGAGTGGGGCGGGCGGCCGGAGCGCTTCCGCCTTCGCGGAAGAAGCGAGGGGAAACGGCCGACGACCGGGGCCTCGGCCTCTCCCGGCCTTGCGCCCGGCCGTCGCAAATAATCGATTATCACGGATAATCGATTATCGACCCATGGCGCCGGAGGGGCGGGGCTTCCGCCCTTCCGGCGCGTGCGGGTGAAGCGGGTGAAGCAATACGGCGGGTACGGCCGGGATACCGGTACGGCGGGTACGGCCGAGACGCCGGTACGGCGGGTGTGCGGCGGGGAAACCCGGCTCAGCCGTCGACGCGGACCGGCAGCGACTCGATCCCGTACACGATCGACAGCTTGCGGAACGCCAGCTCCTCGGGCCGCACCGCGAGCCGCATGGCGGGGAAGCGCCGCACCAGCGCGGGGTAGGCGGCGCGCAGCTCCATCTTGGCCAGCTCGGCGCCGACGCAGCGGTGGATGCCGTAGCCGAAGGCGAGGTGCGAGGGCACGTTGCGGGACGGATCGAAGCGCTCCATGTCGGGCCCCAGCTTGCCGTCCCGGTCGGCGCCGCTCAGCGAGCACAGCACCACGTCACCCTTGGTGATCGGCACACCGGCGATCTCCAGGTCCTCCCGCGCGAACCGGGGGAAGGCCACCTGCACGACGGTGAGGTAGCGCAGCAGCTCCTCCACGTAGCGGTCGGCGGCCTCGTCGCCGTCCTTGAGGGCCGCGAAGTGCGAGTCGTCCTGGAGGAGTACCAGGGCGCCCAGCGCCAGCATGCTCGCGGTCGTCTCGAAGCCGCCGGTCAGCACGCCGTCGGCGAGGCCCGCCAGCTCCTCGTCGCTGACCGAGTCGCCGTGCTCCTTGACGATCATGCCGAGCAGGCCGTCGCCCGGGTTCTGCCGCTGCTTCTTGACCACCTCACGGAAATACGAGAGCGATTCCGATATGGCGCCGAACGACGCGTTGGCGCCGCTGAAAAGGTCGAAGCGGGCGGCGCTCAGCCGCTCGAAGTCCGCGCGGTCCTCGTACGGAACTCCGAGGAGTTCGCAGATGACCAGCGAGGGAATCGGCAGGGCGAACATCTCCACCAGGTCGACCGGGTCGCCGGCGGCGCCGGCCTTCTCCATGGCGTCCAGCCGCTCCTCCACGATCTCGTGGATACGGGGCGTGAGCCGGTTGAGGCGGCGCATGGTGAATTCGGGCGTCAGCAGACGGCGCAGCCGGGTGTGCACCGGCGGGTCGGCGAAACCGAGGCCGCCCGGGTTCTGGTCGGTGCTGGCGCCGGCCTGCCCGATGAGGTTGGTGAAGTCGGAGCTGAAGGCGTTGCCCTTGCCCAGGACGGCCTTGACCTCGTCGTAACCGGTGACCAGCCATACATTGGCGGCGATCGGCACCGGCAGCTTGCTGATGGGCTCCCGCTCCCGCACCGTCGCCAGCTCGCCCACCGGGTCCAGCCCGTCGCGCCGCAGCGGCATCAACACAGACTCGGGCAAGAAAGACATCCGAGACAGATCGAAGCCCTTCTTCCGCGTCCTTGCCATATACAGGCGGCCGGCCCAGGCGATGATCCGGGAACGGAGAGTCGTCATGACGCTAATACTGCCTTTCGTCGAGGGGGACGGTCACCCGCCCTCGGCGGGCCCCGGTAAGGGCTGCCGAACGCCGGGACATCCGCTCGGCGTTCGCGGATGTGACGTGCGCCATGGACCGGTCGGCCGCATCCAGCGTGACGAGCTCAGCCTTGTACATATGTGTGCGCGTGGTCTGAGGGCGAGTTTACAAACTGCCATTGCGCGCAATCACGGAACAACCCTTGTTCGCCCCCTAGGGGCTTCCCCGGAGGCGGTCGCGGCGCGGCCCGGTCCGCGCGAACCGGCCCTGCTCGCGGGCCAGTAGGCCGCCGCTCCGCGACGTGCCGCCGGGGCTGTGGAGGTACCGGGCGTCATGGGCGAAAGCCAACCGTATGCGGGGTGCGCGGCCCACCGTTTCCGTCACGGGCGAACGAGGCAACCCGCGCACCGTTTCACGCGTCCGCCCCGCTCGTACGCCGTCCGCCCCGCCCACCCGGAGAGGCGGCCGGAGTCCCGCCGGGCCCGCCCGGTGCCGTCCGGCCCCGGAAACCGTGCCCGCCCGACCCCGGCATCATGCCCGCCCGCCCCCAGGGACCGGACCGACACCTGACCCGCTCATCGGGCGACCGTACCCACACGCCCCTTGCGCGCGGCCGCCCGCACGACTCCCGCACGCCCGCATCACCCCAGCCGCCACCCGCCACCCGCCACCCACAGGACGCAGCCCGCAGGACGCAGGCCACAGACCGCCGACCGCCACCCGTAGACCACAGACCGCTGACCGCCGACCGCCCCGCCCGTCCACCCGTCCACCCGTCCACCACACACCTCACCCCACCCTCCCCACGCCACTCACCCCACCCTTCCCGCACACCACACCCACCCCACCGAACCCGACATAAAGGACATATGCCCCAACGCTTGCTACGTTGCCTGTCATGACCGCACCCACGGCGGACGCTCCCCCACCGGGCCTGAGGATGCCCGGACGCCGGGGCACCGAACTGGCCCTCCTCGCCGGCGCCGTCCTGATCAGCGTCTGCGGGTACATCGACGTCGGGCTCGCCCGGCAGAACGCCGTCCCGGGCGACGCCGCGAGCTACGGGGCGGGCCTGGCCGCCCTGGCCCTCCTGGGCCACCTCGCCGTCAGGTTCCGCGCGCCCTACGCCGACCCCCTGCTGCTCCCCATCGCCATCCTGCTGAACGGGCTCGGGCTGCTCCTGATCTTCCGGCTCGACCTGGAGACCCCGGTGGACCGGGCGGCGCCCACCCAGCTCGTCTGGTCCGCACTCGGCGTCGGCCTGTTCGCCGCCGTCGTCCTGCTGCTGCGCGACCACCGCACCCTGCAGCGCTACGCCTATGTGTCGGTCGCCGCCGGCCTGGTCCTGATGGTCGTCCCGATCTTCTTCCCCGCCGTGAACGGGGCCAAGATCTGGATCCGGGTGGCGGGCTTCTCCTTCCAGCCCGGCGAGTTCGCGAAGATCCTCATCACCGTCTTCTTCGCCGCGTACCTGGCGGCCAACCGCAACGCCCTCGCCCACACGGGCAAGCGGATGTGGAAGCTCCAGTTCCCCACCGGCCGAGTGCTCGGCCCGGTCGTCGCCGTCTGGCTGGTCAGCGTCGGTGTCCTGGTCCTCGAACGCGACCTGGGCACCTCGCTCCTCTTCTTCGGCGTCTTCGTCGTCCTGCTGTACGTGGCCACCGGCCGCACCGGCTGGATCGCGGTGGGCCTGCTGCTCGCCGCCGCCGGTGCCGCCGCCGTCGGCGTCCTCGAACCGCACGTGCACAGCCGGGTCGCGGACTGGCTGCACCCGTTCGCGAGCATCACGGCGGGCCGGGGCGCGAGCCAGCTCGCCCAGTCGCTGTTCGCCTTCGCCGCCGGCGGCCTGCTCGGCACCGGCCTGGGCGAGGGCCACTCCGCCCTCATCGGCTTCGCCATGAAGTCGGACTTCATCCTGGCCACCTACGGCGAGGAACTGGGCCTGACCGGCCTCACCGCCCTCTTCCTCCTCTACGCGCTCCTGGTGGCCCGCGGTTACCGGGCCGGGCTGGCGCTGCGCGACCCGTTCGGCCGGCTGCTGGCCGTGGGCCTCGCCTCCCTCCTGGCCGTACAGGTCTTCGTCATCGCGGGCGGCGTGATGGGCCTCATCCCGCTGACCGGCATGGCGATGCCGTTCCTCGCCCAGGGCGGCTCGTCCGTCGTCACCAACTGGGTCATCGTCGCGCTGCTCATCCGGGTCAGCGACAGCGCCCGCAGACCGCACCCGGACGCCGCGGAGCCCGGGGTGGTCGCGGCGGCAGGCACCGACGGCGCCCGGTCCGGCGCCTCCGCCCCGCCGTACGAGGAGGACGACATGCCGTACGGATACGGATACGGGGGCGGCGAAGTCGAGGACAACCACCACAACCACGGCAACCATGATGAACGCGGCAACCACGGCAACCACGGCAACCACGGCAACCACGATGAATACGACCACCACGACGACCAGGACAGCCACCGGTGAACCGCTACATCCGCCGCGCCAGCGTCTTCTGCCTGCTCCTGCTCGTGGCGCTGCTCCTGAACGCCGCCCGCGTCCAGGTCTTCGAGGCCGGACACTACGACGACGACTCCGCCAACCGGCGCGCCGCGCTGACCCGTTACAGCCAGCCGCGCGGCGACATCCTCGTCGACGGCGAGCCGGTGACCGGCTCGCGCGACAGCGGCGGGCGGCTGCGGTACGAGCGGACGTACGCCGAGGGGCCGCTGTATGCGCCCGTCACCGGCTACGCCTCCCAGGTCTACGGCACCTCGCTGCTGGAGAACGCCGAGGACGACGTGCTGTCCGGCACCGACCCACGGCTCGCGGCGGTCCCGCTGTGGACCGACATCAGCCGCGAGCAGCAGCCGGGCGGCGACGTGGTCAGTACGGTCGTCGCGGCGGTGCAGCAGGCCGCGTTCGAGGGGCTGGGCGGCAAGAAGGGCGCGGTGGCCGCCGTGCAGCCGCGCACCGGCAAGATCCTCGCGCTGGTCAGCACGCCGTCGTACGACCCGAACGACCTCGCCGGCACCGAGCAGTCCGTGGCCGACACCTGGAACCGGCTCAACCGGAGCGCCGGCCAGCCGATGATCAACCGGGCCCTGAAGCAGACGTACCCGCCGGGTTCCACCTTCAAGGTCGTCACGGCCGCGGCGGCGCTGGACCACCGCAAGGTCACCGACATCGACGCGGCCACCGACGCTCCGGACCCGTACACCCTTCCGGGGACCTCCACCCGGCTCACCAACGAGGCGGGCGGCTGCGCGAACGCGTCGCTGCGGCACGCCTTCGAGGTCTCCTGCAACACCGTCTTCGCCCGCCTGGGCGTGGACGTCGGCCTGGACGGCATGGTGGGGACCGCGGAGAAGTTCGGCTTCAACGACGCGGACCTGAAGATCCCCTCCACCGCGGCCCGCAGCGTCTTCGACACCGAGATGGACGACGCGCAGGTGGCCCTCTCGGCCATCGGCCAGTACGACACCACGGCCACCCCGCTCCAGATGGCGATGGTCGCCGCGGCCGTGGCCAACGGCGGCGAGGTCAAAACCCCCTATCTGGTGGACAAGGTGACCGACGCGCACGGCGGCACGGTCGCCGCCACCCGGCACAAGACCCTGCACCGGGCCATGAGCCGCGGCACCGCGCGACGCCTCCAGGAGATGATGACCGGCGTGGTCACGCGGGGTACCGGCACCGGCGCCGCGATCGACGGCGCCACCGTCGGCGGCAAGACCGGCACCGCCCAGCACGGCGTGGGCAACAAGGGCACGCCGTACGCCTGGTTCGTCTCCTGGGCGAAGAAGGACGGCGCGGCCGACCCGGCGGTGGCCGTGGCGGTGGTCGTCGAGGACGCGGCCGCCGACCGCGCGGACATCAGCGGCGGCGGCAGCGCGGCACCGATCGCCCGCGCGGTGATGCGGGCCGCGCTACGGTGACGTACAGGGACGTACGGGAACGTAGGGGAACGTACGGAAGGCAACGCCACGCTGCGCAGGGGGACGCATGGGACAGCCGGGACACGAACGTACGGGGCAGCGGAGGCATGGACATACGGGGCAGCGGAGGCGCGGACTTACGGGGCAGCCGGGACCAGCACCTCAGGCCGGCGGCCGGGCCCTCCTGACCCTGACCGAGGTCGAGGCGCTGGCCCGCCGGGCCCACGAGGGACAGACGGACAAGGCCGGCCGCCCGTACGCGGAGCATCTCGCGGCGGTCGCCGGGGGCGTACGGGAGCGCGGCGGCAGCGACGAGCAGATCGCCGCCGCCTGGCTGCACGACGCCGTCGAGGACGGCGCGCTCACGCCCGCGTGGCTGGCCGGCGCCGCGCTCACGGCGCGCACCAAGGCGATGGTCCGCGCGGTGACCAAGCGCCCGGGCGAGCCGGTCGAGGCGTACACGGCCCGCATCCTGGCCACGCCGGGCGCGCTGCTGATCAAGGAAGCGGATCTGGCGCACAACGCGGACCCGGCGCGGCTCGCGGTGCTGGACGCGGCGACGCGGGAGCGGCTGACCGTGAAATACCGCCGCGTCCGGGGCCTGCTGGGACTGGCGTAGGCCCGGCCGTCACCTCCCCGCCTGCACGGCTCCGCCGCCCCGGTCCACACCCCGGACACCACCCCACAAAGCTGCCCCCTGCAGCTAACCTGCCCGCCATGACGACCTCGGAGCCCTCGGACCCCAGCATTTCCACCACTCCCTCGGCCCCCTCGGATCTCTCAGCCCCTTCGGACCTCTCAGCTCCCTCGGATCTCTCGGCCCCCGAAACCCCCGCGCCTCTCTCCGCCCCCGCCTCCCCCACCACCCCCGAAAACCAGGTCATCGCGGCCCTCCACGACGCGAGCGTCCGCCGTCTCACCACCGGCCAGGTCATCCTCGACGGCATCGACTGGACCGTACGCACCGGCGAGCACTGGGCCCTCCTCGGCGCCAACGGCGCGGGCAAGACCACCGTCCTGCGGCTGGTCGGCGCGCTGATGTTCCCCACCACCGGAACCGTCGAGGTGCTCGGCCACCGTCTCGGCACCGTCGACGTACGCGAACTGCGCGCCGCGATCGGCCTGGCCTCCAGCGCGCAGAAGGTCCCGCAGGACGCGACCGGCCACACCGTGGTGCTGACCGGTGCAACCGGCACGGTGCAACCGCTCTGGGGGAAATACGACGACGCCACCCGAGAGCGCGCGCACGAACTGCTGGCCGAGCTGGAGTGCAAGGACCTGGCGGATCGGCCGTACGGTGTGTGTTCCGGCGGCCAGCGGGCCCGTCTCCTCATCGCCCGTGCACTGATGGCCGACCCGTCGCTACTCCTCTTGGACGAGCCGTTCAACGCGCTCGACCTGCCGTCCAGGGAGGACCTGATCGACACCATGCACCGCCTGGCCGAAGGCCGCCCCGGCCTGTCGACGGTCACCGTCACCCACCACCTGGAGGAGCTCTCTCCCGCCATCGGCCACGCGCTGCTGCTGCGCGAGGGCCGCGTGCAGGCGCAGGGACCGGTGGCGGACGTCCTCACCGGCGAGCGCATGACGGCGTGCTTCGGCCGGCCCGTAGAGGTGACCCGCCACGACGGCCGGTGGCTGGCGCGCTCAGGGCGGCGCTGACCGTCCAACTGGGCAACCTTGACAGCGCGGCGCGGTACACCGCCGCGCGCGCTCTCAGTCCGAGCCCCCTTCCTCCTCCCCCAGCGCGATCGCCTCCGTCACCTCACCGACCCGCGCGCGCTCCTCCTCCGCGAAGCGCTCCGCGTCGAGCTGTTCGGCCAGTTCCTCGTCCTGGGCCATCAGCTGGTCCAGGTTGGAGTCGCCGAGGTCGAAGACGCCCATGTCCACGTATGCACGCTGGAGGCGTTCGCCCCACAGGCCGATGTCCTTCACGCACGGGACGATGCGGCTGAAGAGCAGTTTGCGGAAGAGATGCAGGAATTCGGAGTTCTCGGTGATGTCGGCGGCTTCCTGGCGGGGGACGCCGAAGTTCTCCAGGACCTCCAGACCGCGCAGCCGGTCGCGCATCAAGTAGCAGCCCTCTATGACGAATTCCTCGCGATCACGCAGTTCGGCGTCGGAGAGCTGCTTGTAGTAGTCGCGCAGCGCCAGCCGCCCGAAGGCGACGTGCCGGGCCTCGTCCTGCATGACGTAGGTCAGGATCTGTTTGGGCAGCGGCTGGGTGGTGGTGTCGCGGATCATGCCGAAGGCGGCCAGCGCGAGACCCTCGATCAGTACCTGCATCCCGAGGTAGGGCAGGTCCCAGCGGGAGTCCCTGAGGGTGTCGCCCAGGAGCGCCCGGAGGTTGTCGTTGACCGGGTAGAGCATCCCGATCTTGTCCTTGAGGAAGCGGCTGTAGATCTCGGCGTGCCGGGCCTCGTCCATGGTCTGGGTCGCGGAGTAGAACTTCGCGTCGAGGTCGGGGACGGTCTCCACGATCCGCGCTGCGCAGACCATCGCCCCCTGCTCGCCGTGCAGGAACTGGCTGAACTGCCAGGCCGCGTAGTGCTGCCGCAGTTCCCCGCGTTCCTTGTCCGACATCCGGTCCCAGTACGCGGTGCCGTACAGGGAGACCGATTCGTCCGGGGTGCCGAGCGGGTCGTACGGGTCCACCTCCTGCGCCCAGTCGATGCGCAGGCTGGCGTCCCACTGTTTGTCCTTGCCCTTCTGGTAGAGGGCCAGCAGCCGCTCGCGGCCGTCGTCGTACTCCCAGCTGAGACGGGCCGGACTGCCCGCCGGTACGGTCCACGGATCCGCGCCCGGGTCCTGTGTGTACAGCTCGCGGCTCGACACCTGTGCCTCCTCGCTTCGCTTCCGACCCTCGCACCGGAGACGGTCGTTGGCAGGCTCACACGGACTTACCGGCGGGTCAACAATTCGCGCGCAGGGGATTGACGGGCTTGCTGACAAGCAGTCTCATAAGACGTGACCGCGGGTAACCCACGAGCGAGGTAACCACAGCCATGACGACCGTGACGCCGGCAACCACCGTGACGGAGCCAGGAGTCCTCCGGGACGCCCTCGGGCTGCTCAAGGACCGCGAGCAGGTGGCGGAACGACTGCTCGACTCCTCCGCCAAGCACTCCTTCGACCCGGACACCGAACTCGACTGGGACGCACCCCTGGAAGAGGGCAAGTGGTTCTGGCCGCCGGAGCTGGTGTCCCTCTACGACACCCCGATGTGGAAGAAGATGTCCGAGGAGCAGCGGATGGAGCTGTCCCGGCACGAGGCCGCGTCGCTGGCCTCGCTGGGCATCTGGTTCGAGATCATCCTGATGCAGCTGCTGGTACGGCACGTCTACGACAAGTCCGTGACCAGCGCGCACGTCCGCTACGCCCTGACCGAGATAGCCGACGAGTGCCGGCACTCGAAGATGTTCGCGCGCATGATCCAGAAGGGCGAGGCGCCCGCGTACCCCGTCTCCCGCCTCAACCACAACCTCGCGCGCATCCTCAAGACCGTGTCCACGACGCCCGGTTCGTTCGCCTGCACGCTGCTCGGCGAGGAGATCCTGGACTGGATGCAGCGGCTGACCTTCCCCGACGAGCGGGTCCAGACGATCGTGCGCGGCGTCACCCGCATCCACGTCGTCGAGGAGGCCCGCCACGTCCGGTACGCCCGCGAGGAACTGCGCCGCCAGATGGTCACCGCGCCGCGCTGGGAGCAGGAACTGACCCGCGTCAGCTGCGGTGAGGCGGCCCGCGTCTTCTCCATCGCCTTCGTCAACCCGCAGGTCTACACGAACGTCGGGCTGGACCGGCGGGAGGCGGTCGCCCAGGTGAAGGCCAGCGGGCACCGCCGCGAGGTGATGCAGTCCGGGGCGGGCCGGCTGACGGAGTTCCTCGACGACATCGGCGTCCTGCGCGGCGTGGGGCGCAAGCTCTGGAAGAGCTCGGGGCTGCTGGCGTAACCGCCGGGGCGCGGCGGCGACTCGGATCCGGGGCGGTGCGGCGCCGCGCCGGCCCGCCCCGGCTCCGGCCCGCCACGGCCGGGGTCCGGGGCGCACCGGCGTGGCGCGAGCCGCGCACGCGAACGCGCCCAGGCCCTCCGAACCCGCCCCGGCGCTTTCCCGGCGGGCCGGTTACGCTGCTGGGATGAACGGCAGCGGCACCGCCCCAGCAGTACCCCGACCCGCCTACCGCAGGCTCAGCGTCGAGCAGCGCCGCTCCCAACTCCTGACCGCCGCCCTGAGCCTGTTCGCCCAGCGCGCCCCCGAGGACGTGTCGCTGGACGACGTCGCGGCCGCCGCGCAGGTGTCCCGGCCGCTCGTCTACCGCTACTTCCCCGGCGGCAAGCAGCAGTTGTACGAGGCCGCCCTGCGCAGCGCGGCCGACATACTGGAGGGCTGCTTCGACGAGCCGGAGGACGGCCCGCTGACCCGGCGCCTCGGCCGGGCGCTCGACCGCTACCTGGCGTTCGTCGACGAGCACGACGCGGGGTTCAGCGCCCTGCTCCAGGGCGGCAGCGTCGTCGAGACGACCCGGACGTCCGCGATCGTCGACGAGGTGCGGCGCACCGCCGCCGACCAGATCCTGCACCACCTCGGCGCCACGTCCCCCTCGCCCCGGCTGCGGATGGCGGTCCGTACGTGGATCACGGCCGTCGAGGCCGCCTCCCTGATCTGGCTGGACGAGGACAAGCAGCCGCCGCTGGACGAGCTGCGGGACTGGCTGGTCGACCACTTCGTCGCACTGCTGACCGCGACGGCCGCCACCGACGAGCAGGCCGAGCGGGTGGCGCGCGCGGCGCTGGCGATGGAGACCGCCGACGGCCCGGCCGGTGAGCTGGCCCGGCGGATCCTGCCGATCGTGGCCGACGCGGCCCACCTCCTGTGAGCCGGGGCCGCCCGGGCGTGTTTCCGCTCCGGCTGGCCTGACCTGCGCTTTCACCGGGCTGTACATCGATGTGAGACTGGTGGGGTGAGAAGCGAGAACACCCCGTTCGTCGGCGGCCCGCTGGACGGGCGGGTGCTGCCGGTCCTCGTCGGCGCGACCGGCCAGCCGCCGAAGACGTACGAGATCCCCGTACCGAACGACGACGGCCGCCCGCCGACGGTGCACCTGTACCGGCGCGCGCCGGGCCGGGTGGGCCGGCTGGGCCTGCCCAGGGGCTGGAAGTACGAGTACGACCCGGCGGGCAGGGTGCCGGGCGGCCCGAAGTGGCCGTGGGCGAAACGACGTTGACGGCACGGGCCGACGCGCTCCGGGCCCCCGGCGCGACAGCCCCGCCCCTTCACCACCCCACTTGGTCCGGACCATTGACAGTACTGGTCTAGTCCTGTTTGCTGCCTGCCCAGGGGGAGCCGCGCCTGCGCCTCCCTGGCAAGGCCCCCACCCCGCAGGGGCGGCCCCCTCCCCACGTTCGGCACTCGTGTACGTCCCCTCCGTACCGCCGTCGACAAGGAGCCCCCCATGCGTCGCAGCCGCAGCAACAGCCGCAGCCTCAGTCACAGACCCGGCCCCTCCAGGAGACCCCTGACCGCCACCCTGGCCGCCGCGGCCGCCGGCCTCCTCGGCGCCACGACCCTGTTCGTCGCCCCCGCCCAGGCCGGCCCACCACCCACCGCGGCCGTCCCCACCGCACCGGCCGCCCACCCCCAGGCCCTCCCCGAGCACGCCCTCGTCGGCTACCTCCACGCGAGCTTCGCCAACGGCTCCGGATACACCCGCCTGGCCGACGTCCCGGACAGCTGGGACGTCGTCAACCTCGCCTTCGGCGAGCCGGCCTCCGTCACCTCCGGCGACATCCGCTTCGCGCTCTGCCCGAAGACCGAGTGTCCAGGCGTGGAGACCGAGGCCGAATTCAAGGCCGCGGTCAAGGCGAAGCAGGCCGCGGGGAAGAAGGTGCAGATCTCGATCGGCGGGCAGAACGGGCAGGTGCAGCTCACCACCACCGCCGCCCGCGACCGGTTCG
The DNA here is from genome assembly GCF_022271435.1 of Streptomyces monomycini. Lineage (GTDB taxonomy): Bacteria > Actinomycetota > Actinomycetes > Streptomycetales > Streptomycetaceae > Streptomyces > Streptomyces monomycini. Next base: position 469,742 of record NZ_JAFIQY010000002.1, read on the forward strand.
TCCAGTCGGTCGGCGCGATCATCGACCGGTACGGGCTGGACGGCCTGGACATCGACTTCGAGGGCCACTCCCTCTCGCTGGCCACCGGCGACACCGACTTCAAGAACCCCAGGACCCCCTCGATCGTCAACCTGATCTCGGCGGTCAAGACCCTCAAGGCCCGGTACGGCGCCGGGTTCACCCTGACCATGGCGCCGGAGACGTTCTTCGTCCAGCTCGGTTACCAGTTCTACGGCTCCGGACCCTGGGGCGGCCAGGACCCCCGCGCCGGCGCCTACCTGCCCGTCATCCACGCGCTGCGCGACGACCTGACGCTGCTGCACGTACAGGACTACAACTCCGGCCCGATCATGGGCCTGGACAACCAGTACCACTTCATGGGCGGCGCGGACTTCCACATCGCGATGACCGACATGCTGCTGACCGGCTTCCCGGTCGCCGGCAACCAGAACAACGTCTTCCCCGCGCTCAAGCCGTCCCAGGTCGCCATCGGCCTGCCCGCCTCCCCGTACGCGGGCAACGGGCACACCGCCCCCGCCGAGGTCACCAAGGCCCTCAACTGCCTCACCCGGGGCACCGACTGCGGCTCCTACCGGACCCACGGCCGCTGGCCCGGCATGCGCGGCCTGATGACCTGGTCCGTCAACTGGGACCGGTTCGGCAACTGGGAGTTCCAGAAGAACTTCGACGCCTACTACGGAAGCTGACTGCACCTCAGCAGCACGCCCCGGCCGCCGCCGGGCGCCGGGACACGCCCCCGGCCGCCGATCGGGTGACCGTACCGCTCCGGTGGCCCCACCCCCACGGCGAAGATACGACCACCGTGGCACGATCCGAACGAACCGGGCGGCGGACCGCGGGTCCGCCGGAGCCGCAGCTGTCCGTCGGAGGTGGATACGTGTCGCAGCGGTGCATGTCGGGCCGGTGTACGTCGGGGCGGTCCTGGCCGGAGCGATCCGAGCCGGGTCGGCCGGGGCCGGGGCGGTCGGGGCCGGCCCGGCTCGTACGGTCGGTCTGCGCCGCGGCGCTGGCGGGCGCGGTCGTCCTGGCCCTGCCCGCCGCGCCCGTGCACGCCGCACCGGAGCCGGACCCGGCCGCGGCCGGAACCCTGGACCAGCCGGACGTACCGGACGCATCAGATGCACCGGACGGGCCGGAGGGGGCTGACGGGCCGGAGGGGGCTGACGCGCCGGAGGGGGCTGACGCACCACAACCAACCAGCCCCGACGAGGACGCCTCCCTCCGCCGGCTGCTGACCCGGCTCCAGGACCTCTACCGACGGACCGAGCAGGCCACCGAGGCGTACAACGCCACCGAGGAGGACCTCAAAACCCAGCGCAAGGAGTCGCAGGACCTCAACGTCCGGTTGGCCCGCGCCCGTACCCGGCTCGCCGACGGGCAGGCCGACGCGGGACGGCTCGCCCGCCAGCAGTACCAGGGCGGCGGCGCCGCCGGACTCTCCACGTACCTGCGCATGCTGCTCTCCGCGGACCCGCGGGAGGTACTGGAGGAGGGCCACCTCTTCAAAGAGGCGGCCGGCAGCCAGGCCGCCACCGTCGCCCGGCTCACCGGCAACGAGAAGCGGGCGGACGAGCTGGCGAAGGCGGCGCGCGCCGCCCTGGACGAGCAGCAGGTGCTCACCGAGCGGCGCCGCGAGCAACGGGACGCGGTCGAAGGCCGCCTCAAGGAGGTCGAGGAACTGCTCTCCACGCTCTCCGAGGACCAGCTCGCCGAACTGGACCGGATGGAACAGCAGGGCACCGACGAGGCACAGCGCAGCCTGCTGTCCTCCGGCAGGCTGGGCGCGACCCGGGCGCCGTCGGCGAGCGGGGACCGCGCCGTGCGGTACGGTCTCCGCCAGGTCGGCAAGCCGTACGTCTGGGGAGCGCAGGGCCCCGGCTCCTTCGACTGCTCCGGCCTGACCTCGCAGGCCTGGTCGCATGCCGGGCGGCCCATCCCGCGTACCAGCCAGGAACAGTGGCGGCAACTGCCGCACGTACCGCTGCGGGCGCTGCGCCCCGGTGACCTGGTGCTCTACTTCCCCGGCGCCACGCACGTCGCGATGTACCTGGGCGACGGCCTGGTGGTCCAGGCCCCCCGCCCGGGCGCCCGGGTCAAGGTCTCCCCCATCGCATCGAACCCGCTCCTGGGCGCGGTCCGCCCGGACCGCGCGGTGACACTGGTCCCGCCGCACGAGTGACCGCCCTCCGCGGTGACCGGATGCCCACACCTTTGCAGCCGATCGGTCATCCGCAGAACACCGTGCGCGCACATTCCCGCCGTGAACTTGTTTCATGGCTTCGCATCCCACAGTTTCCCCGAGCGCCTGCCCCGCCGATGCCGGCCTCGACCGGCCCGGCCGCCCGCTCCTCAGGGCGCTGCCCCGTGCCGCCACCACCCTCGTCGCCGGCACCGCCGCGGGCGCCCTGTCCGCCTACATCGCCATCGCCGGCGACGGGGACGGAAGGACCGTCGACGCCGCTTCCCGCCTGGCCTCCGGCTACCTCCCGTACGCGGTGATCGTCTTCGTGCTCGGTGTCACCGCTCCCAGCGCCGTCCATGCCGTGGCCCGCGCGACGCTCTCCCAGGTCATCATGGTCCTGGCCTACTACACGTGGAAGCCGATGATCTCCTTCAGCAGGACCCCCACCATGGCCACGCACTACGCCCAGCAGTGGCTCCTCGTGGCCGTCACTGCCGTCCCGCTGGCCGCACTCGTGTCCTACGCGCTCCGCAGAGCGCTGAAGGCGAGCCTCCGGCCGTCGCGACCGCGCCAGCCGGAACGCGTCAGGACAGGACGGGCATGAAGCCGCCGTGGGCCGTACCGGAGCCCAGCAGGTGCGACCAGTCGAGGATCTCGGGGAGGGCGTCGAGGGACAGCACCACCGCGCCACCGGCCCGTTCGGCATCCGTACACCAGTCGGCCATCTCGCCCGGCTCGACGGCTTCACCGGCTTCGTGGACCACCGGTGCGACGAAAGCCGGGATCATGAGCCCGGCTTCCCCGGGCCCGTCCACGACGCACACGGTGAGTCGGGGGACAACGCTCCAGCCATCGCACCGAGGAACCGCCCCGTCCGGCGCGGTCAGGGCCGGCAGGGCCTCGTGCACTGGGGTCTCGGACATCAGCAGTACGGGGGTGGCCCCCCGGACGAACAGGGTTTTCTCAGGTTCCAAAAGCACCGGGTCACTCTTCCAGAGTGTCACGGCGGCCGGATCGGCGGGCCGGCCGGCAAGGCCGTGATCTGGACCGCCTGCGGTACCGCCCTTGCCACGTCGGGAGCCGCCCTCGCGCGACGCCGGCCACGGGCCTGCACCCGAGTCCCGTTCGGCGCATCTCCTCACTTTCACGTGCGCGACGGCCAGGCGCCCGGGTGACTCACATCCGGCAACCCGAGCACGCCGAGCCCTCAGTGGCGGCGCCGTTGCTCTACGGCCTGCTCCTGGACGCCGAGAGCACGGCGGTGCCCCGGCAGACGGCAGAGGCCGGAACCCGGAACCCGGAAACAGTTGTCCGCGCCCACCCGCGGTGCCGCGGTGAGCATCGCGGATCTCTGGGTCGAGAGCATGCCTTCCCTGGAGCCCGGTGAGCGGGCCACCGTTCGCCTCGTTCCTTTTACCCCGTCTCAGTGGGAGCACGTGGTGGCCGGACAGCGGATCACCTACAAGGGCCGGAGCGTGGCCGGCACCGCGGTCATCCTGGAGGTTCATCTGCCTGACGGGCATCACGGCGGGGCGCCGCGTACGGGTTGAACCCCGTGGCATCCGTGCGTCGCGGAGGGCCGGGCCGTCGGGGGCCGTCCGAGGGCGGCCGGGGACGCCCCCGGCCGACCGCCCGGATCCCGCTCGGGATGCCGTCAGGCCGCAGCCACCGAAGCCAGGTACGCCTCCGCCTTCTCCGGCTCGAAGAAGAAGTTGTCGAAGTCCGCCGGGTCGTTGAATCCGTTCGCGAAGCGGTCGGCCACCGGCTGGAGTTGGCCTGCCGCGCCGATCAGGTTCAGTACGTGCTCGGGCGGCGGCGCCAGCATCGCGTTGGTCCACCTCGTGACGTGCTGGGCGGTCTGCCAGTAGCGGTCGAAGGCGGTCTGCATCCACTCCGCGTCGAAGGGGCGGTCGCCGTGTTCGACGATCGAGGACAGGTAGGAAGCGGCGCACTTGGACGCCGAGTTGGAGCCCTGGCCGGTGACCGGGTCGTTGGCGACGACGACGTCCGCGACGCCGAGTACCAGGCCGCCGGAGGGGAGCCGGCCGACGGGGTGGCGCACGGTGGGGGCGTACCGCCCGGCCAGGGTGCCGTTGGCGTCGGTCAGCTCGACCTTCGTGGCGCGCGCGTACTCCCAGGGGGTGAAGCGCTCCATGAGCTCCAGGGTCGTCGCCAGGTGCTCGTTGGGGTCCCGCATGCCCGCGAAGGCGTCCAGCGGGCCGCCGGGTATGCCCTCCCAGAAGAGGATGTCGGCCCGGCCGGAGTTGGTCAGCGTCGGCATGATGAACAGCTCGCCGACGCCCGGTACGAGGTTGCAGCGCACTGCGTCGAAGTCGGGGTGCTCGGGGCGGGGGGCCAGGCCGTGCACGTACGCGACGGACAGCGCGCGCTGCGGGGCGTCGTACGGGGAACGGGAGGCGTCCCGGCCGAACATCGACACCAGTTCGCCCTTGCCGGCGGAGACCAGCGTCAGGTCGTAACGGCTCGCGAAGAAGTCGAGGTCGGAGACGGCGGCGCCGTGGATGACCAGCTGACCGCCGCGCTGCGCGAAGGTCTCCATCCAGCCGGCCATCTTCACGCGCTGGTCGACGGACTGGGCGTAGCCGTCCAGCTTGCCGACCCAGTCGACGGCGCGCTGGGTACCGCCGGGCTGCGCGTGGCTCCCGGGGGCGGCCACGGAGACGCCGAGGCCCTCGATGCGCGGGGCCTGGTTCTCCCAGAAGTTCAGCGCGAGGTCGCGCTCGTGCTGGAGCGCGGTGTGGAACATGCACTGCGTGGACATGACCCGTCCGGAGCGGATCTCGTCCGCGGTGCGGTTGGACATGAGGGTGACCTCATAGCCCTGGGACTGGAGTCCGAGGGCGAGCTGGAGACCGGACTGGCCGGCTCCGACGATGAGTATCTTCCGCATGGTGGTGCTCTCTTCCCAGGTACGGGGGGGGCGGCGGTACGGGGGGACTGCGGTACGAGGGCTGTGCGGGGGGGCTAGGGCGCTACTCGGGGGTGGCTTCGAGGGCGTGGGCCACGAGCGCGAGCAGTGACTCGACGACCGTGATCCGCCGGCGCGCGTCCATGATCACGACGGGTACGTGCGGCGGTACGGTCAGCGCCTCGCGTACGTCCTCGACGGCGTACGCGGCCGTCCCCTCGAAGTGGTTGACCGCGACGATGTACGGCAGGCCGCAGCTCTCGAAGTAGTCCAGCGCCGGGAAGCAGTCGTCCAGCCGGCGGGTGTCGGCCATGACGACGGCGCCGATCGCGCCGCGCACCAGGTCGTCCCACATGAACCAGAAACGTTGCTGCCCCGGCGTACCGAACAGGTACAGCACCAGGTCGGAGTCGAGGGTGATCCGCCCGAAGTCCATCGCGACCGTGGTGGTGGTCTTGTGCGGGGTGGCGGACAGATCGTCCGTCCCCTCGCTGGCCTGCGTCATCACCGCCTCGGTCTGCAACGGGGTGATCTCCGAGACCGAGCCCACGAACGTCGTCTTGCCCACGCCGAAGCCGCCCGCCACCACGATCTTGGTCGCGATGGGGGCGCGGGAACGATCCGTCTGCCAGCTCTGCAGCCCCACCTCCTCGGCGGCAACCGCGGGCGTGTCGGGCGCCCCGGCGGCCCCGGCCGCGGCGGCCGTCATCGTGTCAGAGCCTGCGAAGTCCACCCAACACCCTTTCGAGCAGCGCGCGGTCGGGCCGGCCGGTGCCGTGCCCGGTGCCGTAGACGCGGATCTTTCCCTGGTCTGCGAGGTCGCTGAGCAGGACGCGGACCACGCCCAGCGGCATCTTGAGCAGCGCGGAGATCTCCGCCACCGAACGCATCCGGCGGCACAGCTCCACGATCGCCCGCATCTCCGGCATCACCCGGTCGCCCCAGCCGCCGGAGGTCAGCTCGCGCCGCTCCTCCGGGCCGTCGAGCGCGGCCACGAACGTCTCCACGAGCAGCACGTGGCCGAAGCGGGTCCGTCCGCCGGTCAGCGAGTACGGGCGTACGCGCGAGGGTTTCCTGTCCCCGCCGCGTACGGGGAGCCGGGGTGCGGTGCTCACTGGGCGCTCTCCATCGACTTGCGCAGCTCGCTGCGGAGTTCGGGGGTCAGGACATGGCCGGCCCGGCCGACGAACAGCGCCATGTGGTAGGCGATGACGCTCATGTCGCAGTCCGGGGCCGCGTGCACCCCGAGCAGCGAGCCGTCGCTGACCGCCATGACGAAGAGGCTGCCCTCCTCCATCGCGACCATCGTCTGCTTGACCGTTCCGCCGTCCATCAGCCTGGCGGCACCCGTGGTGAGGCTGCCCAGCCCGGAGACGATGGTCGCCAGGTCCGCGCTGGACCCGCGGGGCCCCGCCGGCGCGCCGGGCTGCCCGGCCGGGGAGGCCGCGGCGGCGGCTCCCGGGTCGGAGGAGAGCAGCAGCAGCCCGTCGGAGGAGACCACGGCCACCGAGCGGATGCCCGGCACCTCGTCGACCAGATTGGTCAGCAACCAGTGCAGGTTCCGTGCCTCACTGCTCAGTCCGTAAGCAGTCGGCGCTTGCGCGTTCAATCGCGTGCCTCCTCGACAACGTGGCTCTGTCCCGGGGCCCCCGCTCCGTCGGTGTCCGTCTGTGGGATGGTCTGCTCCGCTGTACGTTCCGCGATCTCGGCCTCGACGTCGCGCCGGCCGTCCCGCGCCCCCTGCTGGAAGCCGCCGAGCCGGGCCCGCAGCGACTCGGCGGTGGCCGCCGCGTTGCCCGTACGGGGGACGGCGGGCGGCTTCTGCGCCACGATGCGCGGTGTGCGCTTGGGCAGGCCCTGGTCGGTCACCCGGGTCCAGCGCGGTGCGTCGGCGCGCTCGCCTTCGGCGGGTACGGCGCCGGGCCGGGCGTGCTCACCGGTTCCGGAGGTGTACGGGCCGGACGTATCGGTGGTGTACGGGCCGGACGTGCCGGTGGCGTACGGGCCGGAGGCGTACGGGGCGGACGTGCCGGGTCCGCCGGTCGTGTCCGAGGCCGGGGCGTGGGCGCCGGAAGGTGCCGCGCCGGGCGCCTCGGTCGCCGCTTCCGCGGGCCGGTCGTGCTCCGCGGTCTGCTTGGCGTACGGGCCGGGCGACTGCGGACCGTACGGGCTGGTCCCGGACGCCGGGGCGTCGCCCGTCGCGGGGCCGTCGCTCGCGGTGGCTTCGGCGGGTGCCTGTGCCTCGGGAACGGTGGGTGTCCCGGGGCCGGTGACCGGCTCGGGCGCGCCGCCCGCCTCAGGCCCGGCTCCCTCAGGCCCGGCCGCCTCCACCGCACGTTCCGCCGCCTCGACCAAGGGGTCGTCCGCGGACGTGTCCGGCTCCGCGAGCGGCCGTCCAGCCTCCGCCGCCCCCTGCTCCAGCCGCGGCAACCGCGTCTGGAGCGTGTTGGAGTTGGCCTCGGCCACCGAGCCGGGCAGGTTCTGGATGCCGGCGGCGGCCTCACCGGGCAGCGGAGGTCCGACGGAGCCCGGCGCGGGGCGCGTGGGCAGGATGGCCGCGGGCAGCACGACGACGGCCGTGATCCCGCCCTGCTTCTGGTCGCGCAGCTGTACGCGCACCCCGTGGCGGGCGGCGAGCCGTACGACGACGTACAGGCCGAGGCCCAGGGTCTCGTCCACCGTGTCCAGGCTGTCGTCACCGGCCCCGGCCGCGAGGCGGTCGTTCAGTTCCGCCAGCCGTTCCGCGGTCATCCCTATGCCCTCGTCCTGCACGGAGAGCATGACCTCGCCGCTCTCCAGCAGCCAGCCGGACAGCTCGACATGGGCGTCCGGCGGGGAGAACGCGGTGGCGTTCTCCAGGAGTTCCGCGACGAGGTGGCTGATGTCGTCGGCGGCGAACCCGGCGACCTGGGAGTGCGGCGGCAGCGACTGGACGCGCACCCGCTCGTACCGTTCGATCTCGCTGATGGAGGCGCGCAGCACGTCCAGCAGCGGTACCGGCCCCGGCTGGCCCGCGCTGTGCTCCGTACCGGCCAGGACCAGCAGGTTCTCGCTGTTGCGCCGCATCCGGGCGGCGAAGTGGTCCAGCTTGAAGAGGGTCTCCAGCCGGTCCGGGTCCTGTTCCTTCTGCTCCAGCGACTCGATGACGGTCAGCTGGCGCTCGACCAGGTTCAGGGTGCGCAGCGCGAGGTTGACGAACCGGCCGTGCACACCGGTGCGCAGGGCCGCCATCCGCTCGGTGAGGTCCGCGACCTCCTGGCGCAGCGACTCCCGCTCCGCCTGGAGCGCCTCGCGCTCGGCGGCCAGCCGCTTGCGCCCGCCGACGAGCCGGGCGCGTTCGCCCTCCAGTTCGGCGGCGCGGCGGCCGGCCTCGCCCACCTGGGCGTGCAGGGCGTTGACGGACCGTACGGCGTCGGCGAACTCGTCGTTGCGGCCTTTGAAGGCGACCGGCGGCTCGCCCGCCGGGTCGGCCGCCACCCGGCCGGCCCCCAGCCGCAGCGCCGCGAGCGGCCGGGTCACCGAGCGCCACGCGGAGATGCTGGCGCCGACCGCCAGCATCAGGCAGACGCCGACCAGGGCGATACGGATCTCCATCGCCGTCACGTCGTCGTCGCGCAGCGCGCCCAGCCGGTCGATGTCGGCGGTGGCCATCGACGCCTCGACGCCGCGCATCAGGCCGATCCGGGCGGTGAGCGCGGTCTTCACTCGCGCGCTGCTCAGCCGCTGGTCGTCGGCGTCCAGGCGGGGCTGGTCGGTGAGCTTGGCGAGGAAGCTCTCGGCGGTGTTCACGTCGCCGCCGTTGACGGTGCGGTCGTAGGAGTCCCGGGCCTTGGTGCTCGCGGACTGCTTGAAGGCGGCCAGCGCGGCCTGTTCGCGTACGTACGCCTGCTGGGCGGCGGCGGTCAGGCGGGCCTGCGGGCCCCCTGCGGCGAGGGCCGGGACGAGCAGGGCGCGGGTCGCGGCGGCCTGGTCGGTGGCGCGGCCGAGCTGCGGCAGGGCCCGTACGTCCGGGGCGACGTCGCTCGCGCGGGCGGGCAGGCCGCGGGCGATGGCGTCGGAGAGCGCGCCGAGCGCCTGGACGACGGCCGTGTAGGCGTCGAAGGTCTCGGTGACCTGCCCCGGCCCGGACAGCGCCTTCTGGCGGGTCTGCGGCAGCGCGGCGAGCAGCTTGTCGGCCGCCCGGTACGTCTCGGTGGCGCCGGCGGCGCCGTGGGACGCGGACCGCAGTTCGGTGATCTGCCGGTCCACCCGGGCCCGCTGGGCCTCCGAGATCCCGGCGCCGCCGGACTTGGCGGAGCGGCCGCCCGCGACGTACTCGGTCATCGCGTCGCGCTCGTCGGCGAGGGAGTGCGCGAGGGTGACCGCGTGCGCGTTCAGGCCCGCCAGGTCGACCAGCTGCTGGGAGGCGTGGACGTCGTCCAGGGCGGAGACGACGGCGGGCGCGCCGGCCCCGAGCACGGCGAGCGCGGCCACGGCCACGGCGCCGACGAGCCGGTTGCGCACGCGCGCGCGACGGCCGGCGGGGGCGGGGGTGGGCGCACCGGCCCCCGGTGGCACGCCCGGGTCCGCGCCCGGCGCCGTACCCGAAAACGAACCGGCCGGTGATCCCGGCCCGACCGCGCCGTCCCGAAGCCGCTTCTTCCGCACCGCTGCTCGCATTCCTGTCTCGCCTGCCCACACCGTGTGGTCCCGCGGACCCGGTTCGCTCACGCTCGCGGCGCGTACCTGTGCGAAGACCGCAGCAATTCACACGTCCGCGAGGGAAGCAGCCCGGCTCTGCGTGTCGCGACGAGTGGCCTGGCGCCTCCCATGATCCGGGCCACGACCATTCCACCGGCATCGCGCAGCGGCCCGGCAACGTACACCCGGCCACTCGAATGAGTGAACATCAATCGGAAGTTGACCATCAACTTCCGATCAAGGCCGCTCCGGGATGCAACCTGGCGCAACCCCCGAGCGGGTTTGGAGAACCGTGCGGCTCCTGGAAAGATGCCCGCCCGCACGCCGCGAGACCGCGATTTCCAGCCCCGTCTCACCCCTCTGACCTGCTGATACGCCCCGGAGCCCGGCGAAGTCCGCAACCGGCGGGAAACCGGACGCGCTGCGGCAGACTTGCCGTCATGCGCATCGAAGCGGCCACCGAGCCGGGAGACCCCCAACACCCGAACGAGGACTACGCGTCCGTCGCCCTGCCCGCCTCCGGCCAGGGCGGAGTCATGGTCCTCCTGGACGGTGTGACCCCGCCTCCGCACGAGACCGGCTGCACGCACGGCGTGCCGTGGTACACCGCGCGGCTCGGCGGCGCCATGCTCGAACTGTCCGGTTCATTCCGGGATATGACGCTCCCTGAGGCGCTTTCGGCCGCCATCTCCCGGACGGCTGAAGTTCACCGCTCGACCTGTGACCTTTCTCACCCCCGCACACCACAGGCAACCGCGGTGGCCGTCCGGTGGTCGCCGGTCACCGTCGAGTACCTGGTCCTGTCCGATTCCGTACTGCTCGCCGAGCATCCGGACGGTACGGTACGGCCCATTCTGGACACCCGCCTCGACGAACTGCCGCCCGCGGTGCAGGCCCTGCGCGAGACCGTACGGTCCCTGCCGCGCGGCTCGGCCGAACGCGTCGCCGCAGGCCGGGAGTACGGGGCGGCCGTGGAGGCGTTGCGCAACGCCGAGGGCGGGTTCTTCACCGCGGCGGCCGACCCGGCGGTGGCCGCACGCGCGGTCACCGGCTCCGTCCCCCGCGCCGAAGTACGGGCGCTGGCCGCGCTCAGTGACGGCGCGTCACGGTGGGTCGAGGTCTTCGGTGAGGGTTCATGGGCGGACTGCTTCGCGGTGGTGCGCAAGGAGGGGCCGCAGGCGCTGGTCGACCGGGTGCGGGCGCTGGAGGACGCCGATCCCTACGGCGAGCGCTTCCCGCGCGGAAAGTCACGGGACGACGCGACGGCGGTGCTGGTCGAGCCGTGACCCGTACGGGCGAGGCGGCAGGTGCCGCAGATCCGCCCGTACGGCCGGAAAGAGCCTGTCCCGACGGGCGTCGTCCGGCCTAGCTTTGACTGCGTGACCAGATTCGACATCTGGTCACGCAGTCAGGAGGGGCCGTGGAAGCCGACGAGCGCGCGGAACGGGGCGAGCGCATCCTGGACGCCGCATGCGAGCTGCTGCTCGCCTGGGGCTACCGCCGCGTGACCGCCGACGAGATCGCCCGCCGGGCGGACGTCGGCAAGGGCACGGTCTACCTGCACTGGAAGAACAAGGACGCGCTGCTGCTGGCCGTGGTGCTCCGCGCCAAGGCGGCCGACCACCGCAGGCAGTTGGACCGGATGCGGGCCGACCCCCGCGACATCCTGCCCAGCCGGGCGCTGCGCGGGGCCCTCCTGGACTTCATGGACGACCCGGTGCTGCGCGCCCTCTACCTCGACGACTCCGACATCCTCGGGCGCCTGCACGACATCGCCAAGAAGGAACTGGTGGAACTGGTGGAGGCGGGCCACGAGACGCTGCGCTCGCAGCTGTCCACCCTGCGCGCCCACGGCCTGGTGCGCGAAGACCTGAGCGTCGACCAGCAGATGTACGTCTGCCTGGCGACGGTCACCGGCTACGTCCAGGCCGAGGTGCTGCTTCCCGACCACGCTCCGGGCCGTCCGGAGGAACGGGCCGACCTGCTGTGCCACACGGTCCGTACCGCGCTGGAACCGCACGGCGACCCCGACCCGCGGGCCGTCGCCGCGGCGGCCCCCGGCGTCATCACGCGCTACGCGCGCCTGGAGGAACTGAGCCGGCAGGAAGTACGGCGCCAGCTCCGCCAGTGACCCGCGGTCACACCCTGATCAGGAGGAGAACGCACGATGACCCCATCGCCCACCGAGTCGAAAGCGGCCACCCCGTCCGACTCCACCGCCTCTCCCTCGACCGCCTCCGCCCCGGCCGCCACCCCTTCGGCCACGGCCTCTTCGCCCGCCACCAGCGACGGCACCACGCTGCCCTCCTACGTCGGCCTGCACCCGGGCGAGCCGAACCTGATGGAACCGGAGCTGCTGGACAACCCGTACACCGCCTACGGCACGCTGCGCGAGCAGGCCCCGCTCGTCCGCGCCCGCTTCATCGACGACTCGCCCATCTGGCTGGTGACCCGCTTCGACGTGGTGCGCGAGGTGATGCGCGACCAGCGGTTCGTCAACAATCCGACCCTGGTGCCCGGTTTCGCGGGACAGGACCCGCGCGCCAAGCTGATCGAGCTGTTCGGCATCCCCGAGCACCTGGCCCCCTACCTCGCCGACACCATCCTCACCAGCGACCCGCCGGTCCACACCCGGCTGCGCCGCCTGGTCTCCCGCGCCTTCACCGCGCGCCGCATCCAGGACCTGCGGCCGCGCGTCGAGCGGATCACCGACGAGCTGCTGGAGCAGCTGCCCGGCCATGCCGAGGACGGTGTCGTCGACCTCGTCGAGCACTTCGCGTACCCGCTGCCCATCACGGTCATCTGCGAGCTGGTCGGCATCGACGAGGGAGACCGGACGCTGTGGCGGCGGTTCGGTGCCGACCTCGCCTCGCTGAACCCGAAGCGCATCGGCGCCACGATGCCGGAGATGATCGCGCACATCCACGAGGTGATCGACGAGCGGCGCACGGCCCTGCGGGACGACCTGCTCAGCGGGCTCGTCCGGGCGCAGGACGACGACGGCGGCCGGCTGAGCGACGTCGAGATGGTCACCCTGGTCCTCACCCTGGTGCTGGCCGGTCACGAGACCACCGCCCACCTCATCAGCAACGGCACGCTCGCCCTGCTCACCCACCCCGACCAGCGGCGGCTGCTCGACGAGGACCCGGCGCTGCTGCCGCGCGCGGTCCACGAGCTGATGCGCTGGTGCGGGCCGATCCAGGCCACCCAGCTGCGGTACGCCACCGAGGACACCGAGGTGGCCGGTGTCCAGGTCCGCCGGGGCGACGCCCTGATGTTCAGCCTCGTCGCGGCCAACCACGACCCGCGGCACTACGACGGGCCGGAGCGGCTCGACCTGACGCGGCAGCCGGCCGGCCGCGCCGAGGACCACGTCGGCTTCGGGCACGGGATGCACTACTGCCTGGGTGCCTCGCTCGCCCGGCAGGAGGCCGAGGTGGCCTACGGCAAGCTGCTCGCCCGCTACCCGGACCTGGCGCTCGCCCTCACCCCGGAACAGCTGGAGGAACAGGAACGCCTGCGGCAGCCCGGCACCTGGCGCCTGCGGCGGCTGCCGCTGCGGCTCGGCGCGGAGAGCTAGGCCGTACAGCGTACGGAGGGACCGGCCGTCCGCGGAGGAGGCGGCCGTCATGGACGACCGGCCGGGAGCCGGTGCGCACGCCCCCCGGGGCCCGCGCGCCGGCTCTCAGCCGTTCCCGCCCTTCCCGCCGCGGTCACCCCTGGCGGCCGCGCCGCACCCCTCTTCCGCGTCCTGCTCCGCGTTCAACCGGTGCAGCAGGCGCGCCAGTTCCGCGACCTCGCGGCGGTCCCAGGAGGCGAGCCGCCGCGCGTACTGGGCGCGCCGGCTGTTGCGTACCCGGCCGAACCGGTCGTGCCCCTCGTCGGTGAGGCGGACCAGCACGGCCCGCCCGTCGGCCGGGTCCGGCTCGCGGTCGATCAGCCCGAGGTCCTCCAGCGCGCGCAGCTGCCGGCTCATGGTCGCCTTGCCCACGCCGAAGTAGCCGGCGAGGTCGGTGGCGCGCTGCTGCCCCGCGTCGGCGAGGCGGACGAGCAGGCCGTACGCGGCCGCCTCCAGCTCCGGGTGCACCTCCCGGGCCAGCTCGCCGGAGGTGGCCCGGGCACGGCGCAGGAAGACCGCCAGCTCCCGTTCCAGGGAGAGGAACACCTGGTCCACACCACGGGGTTCGTCCGTCCCTGCCACGCTGTCGGCTCTGGTGTTGTGCACGTCGGCGCCCTCTCCCGCTTTCCGGACCGTGAAACTTTCTCGCGGCGGCGGCCGAAGCCGCAGCTTGTCCAGTATTTCGCAGGATTAGACCAACGGAAGCCCGGCTCCCCTCTTCGCCCTGTGCGTCTACGCGCGTACCGTCGTCGGCACGTTCTTGGCATGACCACACCACACCGCTCGGTACGGCCACACCACTCCCCTCGTTCCGCTCCGCGCGCCCCGCGGTGCGCCATGGCCCGCCCGGCCGGTCCCCCCTCAGGTCAGTTCACCGAGATCTCGGAGGCACGTATGCCCGTGCACAGATCCGGCCGCCCGGCCGTCCGCCGCCCGCGCTCCTTCGCGGCCCTGGCGGGGACGTTCCTCACCGTCACCGCCCTCCTTCTCGGGCTGCCGGGCACCGCCGGCGCCGCCCCGTACGGCGCCGCCCCCGAACCCGCCCACCCCGGCCGGGACTGGGCCGGCTCCCAGGTCGCCCGCCATGAGGGCGACGCGCCGGGCGAGGCGCCGCCGCCCACCCTCGCCTCCGTCGAAGGCGTCGACGTCAGCAGCCACAACGGGAACGTCCCGTGGCAGACCCTGTGGAACGCCGAAGTCCGCTTCGCCTATGTAAAGGCCACCGAGTCCACGACTTACACCAACCCGTACTTCGCGCAGCAGTACGACGGCTCCTACGGCGTCGGCATGATCCGCGGCGCGTACCACTTCGCCACCCCGGACACCTCCAGCGGCGCCGCCCAGGCCAACTACTTCGTGGACCACGGCGGCGGCTGGTCCAAGGACGGCCGCACCCTGCCCGGTGCCCTCGACATGGAGTACAACCCGTACGGCTCCACCTGCTACGGCGAGAGCGCGGCCGGCCTGATCGGCTGGATCAAGGACTTCTTCGCCACCTACAAGGCACGCACCGGCCGGGACGCCCTCATCTACACCTCCACCAGCTGGTGGAAACAGTGCACCGGCAACTACGCCGGCTTCGGCTCCGTCAACCCCCTGTGGATACCCCGCTACGGCTCCTCGGCCGGCGAACTCCCGGCGGGCTGGGCCTTCCACACCGTCTGGCAGTACACGTCGTCGGGCACCACGGTCGGCGACCGGAACCGGTTCAACGGGGCGTACGAGCGGTTGCAGGCGCTGGCCGACGGGTGAGGCGGTGGGGCCCGGGGCGGGGTGCGCGCCGGGCCCCACTTCACCGCCGGCAGCTCCTGGGAAATCCGCCGGTTTCCAACGTCAGCCCGAGTGCCGTGCCCGTCAGGTCGACCGGAGCGCCGAAATCCATGCTCAGCTGCGACCGGTACACGCCGTTCTCGGGGAGGGTGTGCAGGTGCCACTTCGCGGTGTACGGATCCACGATCAGGTAAACGGGGACATCGCCCTCGGCATAGGCGGCTTTTTTGGGCCCGTAATCGTAGGATCCGGTCTCGCGAGAGATGACCTCAAGAACGAACTCGACGTCCTGATGGCGCCAATGTCCTTCGCCGTCCGGCTCCGCCCCGTCCGACAGCTTGAAGAGGTCAGGGCAGAACGCGTCGAGGCGCCTCGGGAGGTCGAGGCGGACGTCGGACATGAGCCGGCTCCGCGGCCCGCGGCGGCTGTCCAACTGGCGCAGAACGCTTCTGATGATCTTCCAGTACGTGCTCCGCTGCGGCCACATGATGACGACGCCTTCGACGACTTCCGCCTTCATCCCCTCCGGCACGATCTCGTAGAGCGGCTCGAACAACTCGTTCAGCACGCGGCGGTCGCTGCCGTCACCCGGCTCATGCGTCAATGCGCCGTCACTCCCGGCCGAATTCCGCCGTGTCCAGCGACAGGCCGACGACCGTGTCGGTCAGGTCGACCGGGTCGCCGAACTTGATGGCCGGACCGAGGCGGTAGGTGCCGTCCTTGGGGGCCGTGTAAAGGTGGCACTGCCCGACGTACGGGTCAACAATGAGGTAGACGGGCACTCCCGCCAGGGCGTAGGCGTCCTTCTTGGGGCCATAGTCGTTGCGCGACGTGTCCCTGGAGATGACTTCGGCGACGAATTCGATGTCCTGATACCGCCAGCGCCCCTTGTCGTCCTTCTCCGCACCGTCCCGCAGCGCGACCACGTCGCAGGCGAAACCGTTGAGATGGCCGGGGAAGTCCAAGCGGACATCGGACTTCACTCGCTTCCGCGGGTAGTGGGACCGCAATTGATCGTAAATCGCGGCGATGATGTCCCAGTGGTTGTCCCGTTGCGGCGACACGAAAATGGCCCCCTCGACGATCTCTGCCTTGTAGCCCTCGGGGACGGGCATCCGCTCCAGCCAGTCGAACATCATGTCCAGGCTGAGCTCGTCGCTGTCGGCCATCTCGATCTCGATCCCGTTGTCGGTCAGCTCGATGGTCACCGTGCGCTCCTCCCCGCCGCCGCGAAGTGCGGGCAGTCGCGCAGTACAACGATACGCACGGTGACCGGGACACGCGCGGCCCGGAGCCCCGTGTCAGGGCTCCGGGCCGCTGTGGCCGGTCGCGTCCGTCACGCCGCGACCGGGACCTCCGGGGCGGCCGGGGCCGAGGCCGGGGTCAGGGCCAGGTCGAGGACCTGGCGGACGTCGGAGACGGGGTGGACGTCCAGCTTCTCCAGGATCTCGGCGGGGACGTCGTCCAGGTCCGGCTCGTTGCGCTTGGGGATGACCACGGTCGTGATGCCCGCCCGGTGCGCCGCGAGCAGCTTCTGCTTGACGCCGCCGATCGGCAGCACCCGGCCGGTCAGCGAGACCTCGCCGGTCATCGCCACGTCCGGGCGCACCTGGCGGCCGGAGAGCAGCGAGGCCAGCGCCGTCGTCATGGTCACGCCGGCGCTCGGGCCGTCCTTCGGGACCGCGCCCGCCGGTACGTGCAGGTGGACGCCGCGCTCCTTCAAGTCGCCGACCGGCAGCTCCAGTTCGGCGCCGTGCGAGCGCAGGAAGGACAGCGCGATGTGCGCGGACTCCTTCATCACGTCGCCCAGCTGGCCGGTGAGCTGGAGGCCGGACGCGCCGGTCTCCGGGTCGGCGAGCGAGGCTTCCACGTACAGCACGTCGCCGCCCGCGCCGGTGACCGCGAGGCCGGTGACGACGCCCGGTACGGACGTGCGCCGCTCGGCGGGGTCCTGCGCCGACTCCGGGGTGTGGTGCGGACGCCCGATCAGCGGGCGCAGTTCGTCCACACCGACCGTGAAGGGCAGCTCGCGCTCGCCCAGTTCGCTCTGGGCCGCGACCTTGCGCAGCAGCCGCCCGACGGACCGCTCCAGGTTCCGTACGCCCGCCTCGCGGGTGTACTCACCGGCGAGCTTGTGCAGCGCGTCGTCCGTGAGTGTGACCTCGCCGGGCTCCAGTCCGGCCCGCTCCAGCTGGCGCGGCAGCAGGTGGTCGCGGGCGATGACGACCTTCTCGTCCTGGGTGTAGCCGTCGAGCCGGACCAGCTCCATGCGGTCGAGCAGCGGCTCCGGTATGGCCTCCAGGACGTTGGCGGTGGCCAGGAAGACCACGTCGCTCAGGTCCAGCTCAACCTCCAGGTAATGGTCGCGGAAGGTGTGGTTCTGCGCCGGGTCGAGGACTTCGAGGAGGGCGGCGGCCGGGTCGCCCCGGAAGTCCGAGCCGACCTTGTCGATCTCGTCGAGCAGGACGACCGGGTTCATCGAGCCGGCCTCCTTGATCGCGCGCACGATGCGGCCGGGCAGCGCGCCGACGTACGTACGCCGGTGGCCGCGGATCTCCGCCTCGTCCCGTACGCCGCCGAGGGCGACCCGGACGAACTTGCGGCCCATGGAACGGGCCACGGACTCGCCCAGCGAGGTCTTGCCGACGCCGGGCGGCCCGACCAGGGCCAGCACGGCGCCTCCACGGCGGCCGCCGACCAGCCCGAGGCCGCGGTCCGCGCGCCGCTTGCGCACGGCCAGGTACTCGGTGATGCGCTCCTTGACGTCCTCCAGACCGGCGTGGTCGGCGTCCAGGATCTCCTTGGCGCCGGGGATGTCGTACGCGTCCTCCGTGCGCTCGTTCCACGGCAGCTCCAGGACCGTGTCGAGCCAGGTCCTGATCCAGCTCCCCTCGGGGCTCTGGTCGCTGGACCGCTCCAGCTTGTCGACCTCCTTGAGGGCCGCCTTGCGGACGTCCTCGGGCAGCTGGGCGGCCTCGACGCGGGCGCGGTAGTCCTCGCCCTCGTCCTCCGGGTCGCCGTTCAGCTCGGCCAGCTCCTTGCGGACGGCCTCCATCTGGCGGCGCAGCAGGAACTCGCGCTGCTGCTTGTCGACGCCCTCCTGGACGTCCTTGGCGATGGCCTCCGCCACGTCCTGCTCGGCGAGGTGCTCGCGCAGCGCTTCGGTGGCCTGCTTCAGACGGGCCACCGGGTCGGTGGTCTCCAGCAGGCGCACCTTCTGCTCGGTGCTCAGGAACGGCGAGTAGCCGGAGTTGTCCGCGAGCTGCGAGACGTCCTCGATCTGCTGGACGCGGTCCACGACCTGCCAGGCGCCGCGCTTCTTCAGCCAGTCGGTGGCCAGCGCCTTGTACTCCTTGACCAGCTCGGTGACCGCGCCGGGCAGCGGCTCGGGCACCGTCTCGTCGACGGTGGTGCCCTCCACCCACAGGGCGGCGCCGGGGCCGGTGGTGCCGGCGCCGATCCGCACGCGGCCGAGACCGCGGATGAGCGCGCCGGGGTCGCCGTCGGACAGCCGTCCGACCTGCTCGACGCGGCCCAGCACGCCGATCGCCGCGTACGCGCCGTCGACTCGCGGCACAAGCAGCACGCGCGGCTTGTTACCCGGAGAGGCGGCGGACTGCGCGGCCTCTACCGCGGCCCGTACGTCCGCCTCGGACAGGTCCAGCGGCACCACCATGCCGGGCAGTACGACCTCGTCGTCGAGGGGCAGCACGGGCAGAGTGAGCGAGGTGGACGTCGAAGCCATGATCTCCCCTTCGGCATGCAAGTTGAGTTACGTCCACTCAATGCGTGTGCGTTCTGAGATGTTCCCCTACGCCTGTTCGCTGTGAGCGATCATCCACATACGGGTGTTCTTCTCGTGCGCCGCGGGGGCCGGGGTTCCTGTGTCCTCAAGCGCCGGACGGGCTTGTGGGGGCTGGACCCTTGGGGGCGGTTGGGCCTGGTGGGGTGCGCGTTGTGCGCGGTGGGTCCGGTGGGTGGGGGCTCGGGGCCACACAGGGGTCACTCCTCGGCACCGTGTACGTCACCCAGGGTGTGTTGGTGAACGAGGGCTCCCGGCTGCCTGCGGGGAGACCCCTGTATGTCCCCGAGCCCGGCCGTCGGGCGGGTGTCCCGCCATCGTGGTGAGGAACAGCCACAACCGGGCCCGCCTCCTCGCGCGCAGCGCGAGGAGGTCGGGAGGTATCTGGGCCGCCTTGCGAAGCTCACGTGAAGCGGAATGACGTCCCTGCCCCGGCGTGAGCCTCACCATGGGGGCAGGGCCCACCAGGGTCATCGGAAAACCTTCCCCCCAGCTGTCCCGGACTCGCCGAACCGGCCGGAGGGGGCGTGTAGGGGGCCATCCCCGCAGGCAGCCGGGAGCCTTCGTTCACCAACCAACCCTGGGCGACGTACACGGTGCCGAGGAGTTGGCCCCCTGCGCGCCCCCGCCCCCACAACGAACCCCATGCGAGCCGCGCGTCAGCGCAAAACCTCGCGCGAAGCGCGAGACGGGCACACGCACGGCGCGCGCACTCAGCCCTGAGCCATGTGCATGAACTCCCAGACGTGACCGTCAAGGTCCTGGAAGCTGACGCCGTACATGGGCCCCGCCTCCATCACCGGCTTCCACGGGCTCGCCCCGGCGGCCAGCGCCTTGGCCAGGGTCGCGTCGGCCTCTTCGCGGCTGTCGCAGGACAGACACGTCAGGACTTCCTTCGTCTTCGCGGCGTCGCTGATGTCGCCGTTGATGAAGTCCCGGAAGCGGTCCTCCTGGAGGAGCATGACGCAGATGTTCTCCTCGACGACCATGCACAGGGTGTGCTCGTCGGAGAAGTCGGGGTTGAAGGCGAAGCCGAGGCGGGTGAAGAACTCGCGGGACGCGGCCACGTCCTTGACCGGCAGGTTCACGAAGATCATGCGCATGGTGGTTGCCTCTTCCTGACGGAGCGGGGCCCCGGCCTCCGCGGCCGGGTGCGACCCTCGCTCCACCTCCCCGTGGAGCCGTGGAGAAGCGTGTTCAGAAAGCTAGCAACGGCCACTGACAATCGCCGTCGGACGAGGTCGGCGGGGACGTCGGAGGAGGGGCCGGGCGCAGGTTCCGAGGACGAGGGCGAGGAGGTGGCCCGAGTCGCTGAGGGGATCGACGGAGAGCAGCAGGTTGCTGACGGCGAACCACGTCACGCCCGCCAGGAGGGGCCACCGGGCCCAGCCGGGCAGCAGGCCCGCCAGCGCGCCGGTGCAGGCCATCACGCCGAAGCTGATGCCGTAGTCGAGGCGGTGCAGCGCGCCGACGGGGAGGTGGCCGAGGGCGACCGCGGCGCCGACCGGCAGTTCGGTGGCGAGCGTCGCGATCACGTGGCCGCCGAAGAAGACCGCGGCCGTCCGCAGGGCGCCGGCCCGGCGTTCCAGGGCCGTCAGGACGATCAGGAAGGCGACGGCGTACGCGGAGGTCGGGCCGCCGGCGATCCACAGGGCACTGGCGACGAGCACCAGCAGGGGCGCCTGGGCCAGGTGCTCGACGTCCGTGCTGGAGGCCTGGAGCAGTCTGTCGACCAGTTCCGGATCGGCGTGCTCGGCGAAGAGCGAGGTCGCGACGAGGAGGAGGGTGTAGCCGAAGGTGAAGGGGGTGGCGAGGGGGCCGGGGAGCAGGTGCCAGGGCTTGGGCCACCGACTTCGGCCCGGCCGTATCGGACGCGTCGGCTGAACGGGTCCGGTGACCGGTGCCGGTTCGGCCGAAGTGACAGCTCCACCCCCGGTCACCCCGGCTGCCGCCCACGTTCCCGCGAAAGAGGCCGTTTGGGTGGCGGGGGCTCCCTCGTCAGGTGGCGTCTTCGCCGAGGCTGCTGCCGTGTTCACCCGGCTCACTGGTGGCTGGCCCCTTCCGTCCATGGCTGCCGGCGCCGTCGGCGCGGCCGCCACTGAGGATCTACGTACGGGACAGCCTGCACGTTCAACCCATGAGCCAGCTGTGGCCGTGACCTGCGTCACGGGTGGTGCGGTCCGGTCCGGGCCGGTAAACCGGTTGGACCCGTCCCGCCCCGGTTGGTCAGGATGGCCGCCATGTCTCATCCCGCGCACGCCATGCCTGACCGCCCCGTGCACGTACCCGGCCCGCCCGCGCCCGGTGGCGGGCCGCGGGTCCTCGACCGCCGCGAGGGACCGTACGGCGAGGTGGTGCTGCGGCAGCGGGGGGAGCACTTCGAGATCATCGCCAACGGGTGCTTCCTGATGGACACCTCGGACGGGCGGTCGGAGCGGCTGCTGGTGGACGCGGCGCTGGCGGAACTGGCAGGACCGGCGGAGCCGGGGAGCGCGCAGGCGTCGCACCGTGTGCTGATCGGCGGGCTCGGGGTCGGGTTCTCCCTGGTCAGGGCGGTGGAGGAGGCCCGGTGGGGGCGGATCACGGTGGTGGAGCGGGAGGCCGCGGTCATCGACTGGCACCGCGCCGGGCCGCTGTCGGCGGTGTCCGGGGCGGCGCTCGCCGATCCCCGTACCGAGATCGTCGCCGCCGACCTGGTCGCGTACGTGCGCGAGGGCGCCGGGCCGCGCCTGTTCGACGCGCTGTGCCTGGACATCGACAACGGGCCCGAGTGGACCGTCACCGAGGACAACGGCGGCCTCTACTCCCCCGCCGGTCTGGCGGCCTGCCGGGAGCGCCTGACGCCCGGCGGCGTGCTCGCCGTGTGGTCGGCGCAGCCGTCCGCCGCGTTCGAAGAAGCTCTACGAAATGCCGGGTTCACCGGCGTACGTACCGAAGAGATCCCTGTTGTCCGAGGCGTCCCCGACGTGGTGCACCTCGCGCGCAAGGGCGCGTAGCCGATGGTCATACCCTGCCCTTACGCTGCTGCCCAGCAGTACGCGACCATGCAGCACGGGGACACGCAGGGGCGGGCGATGGATCAGACGCAGACCACCCAGGGCGGCACCGCCGCGGCCACGCCCGGCGCCCAGCGCCGGATCCTCGTCGTGGAGGACGACCCGACGATCGTCGACGCCATCGCGGCCCGGCTGCGCGCCGAGGGCTTCCAGGTGCAGACGGCCACCGACGGCCCGGCCGCGGTGGACACCGCCGAGGCGTGGCAGCCGGACCTGTTGGTCCTGGACGTGATGCTGCCGGGCTTCGACGGGCTGGAGGTGTGCCGCCGGGTGCAGGCACGGCGTCCGGTGCCCGTCATGATGCTCACCGCGCGGGACGACGAGACGGACATGCTGGTCGGGCTCGGTGTCGGCGCGGACGACTACATGACCAAACCGTTCTCCATGCGGGAGCTGGCGGCCCGGGTGCACGTACTGCTGCGGCGCGTGGAGCGGGCGGCGCTGGCCGCGCACACCCCGCGCAGCGGCATCCTGCGCCTGGGTGAGCTGGAGATCGACCACGCGCAGCGCCGGGTGCGGGTGCGCGGCATCGACGTGCACCTGACACCGACCGAGTTCGACCTGCTGGTGTGCCTGGCCAACACGCCGCGCGCGGTGCTCTCCCGTGAGCAGCTGCTGGCCGAGGTCTGGGACTGGGCGGACGCCTCCGGCACCCGTACGGTCGACAGCCACATCAAGGCGCTGCGCCGCAAGATCGGCGCGGAGCGCATCCGCACGGTGCACGGCGTCGGGTACGCGCTGGAGACCCCGCCGGTATGACGGCCCCCACCCGCCAGCGGGAGCGGGCCGGACGCCAGGACCGCGAGCATCCGCCGGACGGGCTGCGGGAGCGGGTCTGGGCCCCGTTCTGGCGGCGGGTCTGGGAGGGGCTGCGGCCGCTGGACCCGTACCGCTCGGTGAAGGCGGCGCTCGGCGCGCTGGTCATCGTCTCGGTGATCATCACGACGCTGCTGGTGTTCGTCGCGATCCACTCCGACACCGAGCTGCGGGTCATCACGGTCTTCTCGATCATCGCTTCGCTGCTGGTCACCCAGTTCGTCGCGCAGGGCCTGACGGCGCCGCTGGACGACATGACGGACGTGACCCGGGCGATGGCCGACGGTGACTACACCCGTCGGGTGCGCGGCGGGCGGCGCGACGAGTTCGGCGACCTGGCCGACGCGTTCAACCGGATGGCCGCCGACCTGGAAGCGGTGGACACCCACCGCAAGGAGCTGGTCGCCAACGTCTCCCACGAGCTGCGCACCCCGATAGCGGCCCTGCGCGCCGTCCTGGAGAACGTGGTGGACGGGGTCTGCGAGCCCGATCCGGAGACGATGCGCACGGCGCTGAAGCAGACGGAACGGCTGGGGCGGCTGGTGGAGCACCTGCTGGACCTGTCGCGGCTGGACAACGGCGTGGTGCCGCTGCACGCCCGCCGCTTCGAGGTGTGGCCGTACCTGTCGGGGGTGCTCAAGGAGGCCAACATGAGCCGCGGCGCCTCCACCCTCTCGGGGCTCGCCGGCTCGGGCACCCACACCCGTACGGACGTCCATCTGCACCTGGACGTCTCGCCGCCGGAGCTGACCGCGTACGCGGACGCCGAGCGGCTCCACCAGGTCGTGGCGAACCTGATCGACAACGCCATCAAGCACAGCCCGCGGCACGGCCGGGTCACGGTGCTGGCGCGGGGCGGCGAGACGCCCGGGGGCCTGGAGCTGGAGGTGCAGGACGAGGGCCCGGGCATCCCGGAGGCCGAGCGGCACCATGTCTTCGAGCGGTTCAACCGGGGCGACCCGGCGGCGTCCGGCCCGGGCAGCGACGGCGGTACGGGGCTGGGCCTGGCGATCGCACGCTGGGCGGTGGATCTGCACGGCGGGCGCATCCGGGTGGCCGAATCGCCTCGCGGCTGCCGCATCCGCGTCACTCTTCCGGGAAGCGACTCCGTTCGAGGTTGACGCCGGGTGTCGTAGGGTCGGTGGTGGAAGCACACACTCCGTGGGTGCGGCGGCGATGCCGCATACCCGAACGCAGGCAAACCTGGTGTGTTTCCCGTCGTGTCATGCCTCGAAACCCCTTGCCGAATGTGACGTGCACGACGACTGACGGCCCCGGACTGCACCAAAGGTCCGGAGAGGCGTAGCCTTTATTCCCGCTGTCCACCACCTTAGGAAGCGGAAGAGGGCGGTTGCCGCCGTGTCGCCACAGTCCCCCAACAGTTCGAGCACTTCGACTGACCAAGAGGGGCAGGGTAAGAACCCTGCTGCCGCGTTCGGTCCGAATGAGTGGCTCGTCGACGAGATCTACCAGCAGTACCTCCAGGACCCGAACTCGGTAGACCGAGCCTGGTGGGACTTCTTCGCCGACTACAAGCCGGGAGCGGGCGCCAGCACGCCGGCCCCGGCGAGTGACGGCAGCCCCGCCACTCCCGCCGCCGGAACGGCCCAGGCCGCCCCCGCGACGCCGAGCGCCGCCGCGCCGAGCACGCCGGCGGCCCCCGCCGCGCAGCCGGCCG
>NZ_JAFIQY010000020.1 GCF_022271435.1 Streptomyces monomycini
GGCCGTCGGCCACGCGGGGGAGAGGCTGTGCGTACCGTCCCCGCGAGTCCCCTGGCGGTCAGTTGCCGCCGGTGCGGCCGCGGACCGGTGCCGGGGCCAGCGGCGCGGTGCGCGGCGCGCGGTCCGCGTGCGGCGGGCGCCGGCTGCCGGTCGGGGTGACCGGGGTGCGCTCCGAGCGGACCGTGTGCGGCCGCGGCGGGTGGTGCGGGCGGCTGTCCGCGGCACGGGCGGCGGCGCCCGGCCTGGCGGCGCCCGTCGCGTCCCGGACCAGCACCTCTTCCTCGGGCGCCGGCCGCGGCGCGGACAGGCCGGTACGGGCGGGTGCCGGGGTGAGCGGCGCGGGCGCCGGCAGCCAGCGGGTGCGCAGCTGCTGCCACAGGGCCGTCAGCCGGGACTCGGCCCACTCCACCCCGGGCTCGAACCAGGGCAGCGCGAGCAGCACCAGCAGTCCGGCGGCCCAGCCCAGCAGCACATCGCTGACCCAGTGAGTACCGAGGTAGACGGTGGTCATGCCCACGCCCAGGGCGCCGAGCGCGGCGATCACCGAGAGTGCGCGGCGGCGCAGCGGAGTGGTCGCCAGGTAGGCCAGGACGCCCCAGGTGACGACGGCGTTGGCGGTGTGCCCTGAAGGAAATATATCGCCGCCCAGCCACATCTCGTTGGCGCCGATGGTGGTCGCGTAGTGCGGGCCGAGCCGGCCCATGCCGAGCTTGGCGGCGCCCGCGGTGATGTTGAGCAGCAGCAGCGAGGTGCCGAGCACCAGCAGCGGGTGGAGGTTCTTGGTCCGCCAGCAGCGCCAGCCCAGCCAGGCCGCGACGGCGACCGCGGTGGGGCCGCGCTGGCCCAGGACCACGAAGTAGTCCAGGAAGGCGTGGATCTCCGGCCACTGCTTGTACGGCCGGAAGAGCATGGCCTGCCAGTCGAAGGTGACCAGCCATGAGGTGGCGAGCACACCGGCCACGATCGCCACGTACACCGCGAGCGTGCCCCCGAACAGCCACCAGCGGGTCCGGGTCATGCGTGACGGCGGGCGGTCGGGCGGGTGCTCCTCCATCTGGTCGAGCTTGTCATCGGTACGCACTCAATCGACGTTACCGCGTGTGATGTCGGCGCTTGGTCAAACTGTGAGCTTTGTAATGACGATGTGATGTGCAATCTGTCTCAAACGCGACTTTGGCCAGGGGATTTCGGAAGGAATTCAACGGCCGTCGGATTGCATCCGGCGGGGGCGTCGAAGGGGGCCGCGAGAGGCTTCTTTCCAATTCACCGGCGAAGTTTATCGCCGATTCGCGCGGGTGTCGCGGTCCGTTTCCCCGGAGCGGCGCGCACGGAAGGGAATCCTCCGTTCACGGCGGACCCGAACCGTTCAGCCAGAACGCCCCGTACACCGCCGACCCCGCGCTGACCAGGGCCGTCACCGTCCAGGCCGCCGCCGGACGCCGCCGCGCCAGTCCGGCGGCGAGCGGCAGCAGCAGCGGATAGGCGGGCATCATCAGGCGCGGCTTGGAGCCGAAGTACCCCTTGGCCGTCAGCGCCAGCAGCAGGACGGCGCCGCCGTAGACGAGCAGTGGCAGCGGCTGCCCCCGGCGCGCGCCCAGTACATACAGCCAGACCACCAGGGCGACACCGGCCAGCAGCCCGAGGCCCGCCGGAAGGCCGAGATCCCACAGGAACGAGGCGAAGGCCACGCCGCCGTCGAAACCGTTGCCCCAGCCGCCCTGGACGTCCAGATAGGCGGTGAGTCCGCCTTCCCGGACGCCCACCCAGAGGAAATAGCCGCACCAGCCGAGCGGCGCCAGCAGCACGCCCAGCAGCATCCGCCGGTGCCGGCGCAGACGCGGCCCGCCGCCCGGCCGGGTAACCGGCCCGCCGCCCGCCGGACCGTCACCTACCGGCTCGCCACCCGCCGGACCGCCGCCCGGCGCGCGGTCCCGCCACAGCGTCACCGCCGCGGTGATCCACACCGCCGCGACCACCGCGGCCCCCACCGGCCGGGTCAGCCCCGCCAGTGAGGCCAGCACCCCCGCGGCCACCCACCGCCCGGTCAGTACGCAGTACACCCCCCACGCGGCGAGCGCCGTGAACAGTGACTCCGAGTACGCCATCGACTGCACGATCCCCACCGGCAGCGCCGCCCACAGCGCAGCCAGCGCGACACCGGCCCGCGGCCCGTGCAGTCGCTCGCCGGTCAGGTACAGCGCCCAGGCGGCGGCGAGCGACGCGAGCCAGGACACCGCCAGTCCGGCGTCGGCGGCGGACAGCGACGTCACCGCTGACAGCCCCCGCTCCAGCCACGGCAGCAGCGGGAAGAACGCCAGGTTCGAGTGCACGTCCCCGTTGGCCAGCTGGACGCTGTAGCCGTACCCCTGCTCGGCGACCCGGGTGTACCAGAGCGAGTCCCAGCGGGCGGTGAGCAGCGTGTGCCAGCTCTTGCCGTGCGCGGCGGACCAGGCCGCCAGCACGACGAGCCCCAGCGCCCGGATCGCGGCGTACACCAGCAGGGCGGGGGCGGCCCGGCGCAGCGCGGAGCGCAGCCGGCCCGCTCGGCCGGGGCCGCTCCGCTCCGGGGCGCGAAAGGGGGCAAGATCGTTCATCCGGCCGATTATCCCGTGGCCGGAGTCCGCCGCCCGTCAACGGGTATGGGAACCGCCGGGCCCTGCGACGAGCGTCTCATCATGGGGTGAGCCACGCGTCACGTCATGCGACTCGCGTAGTCTGACGTCTCAACTCGCCCGTCCGCCGGTTCCGCCGGAGCGCCTCCCGCGCCCCGGCTCGCGGCCGCGAGAGCATGACAGGAGGTACGCGAATGTCCGGGACGACCACGTCCGGCAGCGAGCGGACGGCGGGTGTTCCCCGGCATGGAGGTGGCGGCGCCAACCGCTGGACCGTTCTGGTCGTACTCTGCGTCAGCCTGCTGTTCGTCGCGCTGGACACCACCATCCTGTACGTGGCGGTGCCGTCGGTCACCGAGGACCTGCGTCCCGGGCCGGTGGAACTGCTGTGGATCGTGGACATCTATCCGCTGATCGCGGCGTCCCTGCTCATCCTCTTCGGCACGCTCGGCGACAGAGTGGGCCGCCGCCGCATCCTGCTCATGGGATACGGCCTGTTCGGCGCGGCCTCGGCTGCCGCCGCGCTGGCCCCCAACCCGCAGACGCTGATGATCGCCCGGGCCCTGCTCGGCATCGGCGGCGCGATGATCATGCCGGCCACGCTGTCGATCCTGCGCCAGGTCTTCCCCGACCGGCGCGAGCGGGCGGTCGCCATCGGGGTGTGGAGCGCGGTGGCCGCCGTCGGCGCCGCCGTCGGACCGGTCCTCGGCGGTTTCCTCGTCGAGAACTTCTGGTGGGGCTCGGTCTTCCTCATCAACATCCCGATGATGGCGGTCATGGCCCTGATAGGACGCTGGCTGCTGCCGGAGTCCCGGGGGGAGCGCAACGGGCCCTGGGACACCCTCGGCGCCGTCGTCGCGGCGCTCGGCGTGCTCGGTGTCGTCCTCGGCGTCAAGCGCATCGGCAGCGGCGAGACCCTGCTCGGCCCGACCACGCTGGGCTCCATGCTCGTCGGTGTCCTGCTGCTGATCGTCTTCGTACGGCGCCAGCGCAAGCGCGAGCATCCGCTCATCGACATGCGGCTGTTCGCCCGCCCGGCCTTCGGCACCTCGGTGGGCTGCATCGTGCTGGCGATGCTCGCCCTCGTCGGGCTCCAGCTGATAGCCGTGCAGTACCTCCAGCTGGTCCTCGGTCTGAGCCCGCTGGAGACCGGGCTGCGGATGCTGCCGCTGGTCTTCGCCGCGATGGCCGCCGGACTGACCGGTTCGAAGGTCTTGCAGGCCGTCGGGCCGCGGGTGATGGTCTCGCTGGGCTTCGTACTCACCGCGGCGGCCGTCCTCTGCTTGACCGCGATGGACGAGACGGACCGGCCCTGGCTGCTCGTCCTCGGCTTCGTGCTGCTCGGCTTCGGCTTCCAGAGCACGCTCTTCGGCGCCTACGAGTCGATGCTCAGCGAGGCCCCCGCCGACCAGGCGGGCGGCGCGGCGGCCATCGGCGAGACCTCCTACCAGCTCGGCGCCGGCATCGGCGTGGCCCTGCTCGGCAGCGTCATGAACGCCGCCTACGCACCGGGACTCGCCCACGTGGACGGCGTTCCGGAGCGGGCGTCCGCCTCGGCCGCGCACTCGCTGGGCGAGGCGTACAAGGTCGCCTCCTCGCTCGGGGGCAAGGCCCAGGGGGTGCTGCGTGACGTCGCGCAGGGCGCCTTCGTGCACGGACTGCACGTCACACTCGTCACCAGCGCCGTGCTGCTGCTGGTCGGCGCTGCGATCGCGCTGCGGCTGCCGCGGCGGGCCGCGGACTCGGGGGACCGGACCGACAGCGACGGGACGCACTGCGGCCCGGAGCCGGCGCGCGCGAACACCGGACGGTAGCGGGGACCAACCAAGGGGGGAGCGGGGACTGCGGCGGCGCGGGGAGTACGGCGCTGAGCGGGGGTTTCGCGTACGGGGCGGGACGGCCGGGCGGGAGTGACGTCCATGGCGGGGGCTCTTGCCGCCGTGCTGTGGCCGCCCGTAACGTCGGATCCGGATAACTAACACCGCTAGTTTTTGTGCGCGCGCAGCTACCGGAGGCCCCGCCATGTCCGCATCCCCGTCCCCGAAGCTCCCGCCCTTCGACGCGGAAGACCCGCTGGGCCTCGACGACCTGCTCTCCGACGAGGACCGGGCGGTACGCGCCACCGTCCGCCAGTGGGCCGGCGACCGGGTCCTGCCGCACATCGCCGAGTGGTACGAGCGGGGCGAACTGCCCGGCATCCGCGAACTGGCCCGCGAACTGGGCTCCCTCGGCGCCCTCGGCATGGCGCTGACCGGCTACGGCTGCGCGGGCGCCTCGCACGTCCAGTACGGCCTGGCCTGCCTGGAACTGGAGGCGGCCGACTCGGGCATCCGCTCGCTGGTCTCCGTCCAGGGCTCGCTCGCCATGTACGCGATCTGGCGCTTCGGCTCCGAGGAGCAGAAGCAGCGCTGGCTGCCGGACATGGCGTCCGGCGCGACCATCGGCTGCTTCGGCCTGACCGAGCCGGACCACGGCTCCGACCCCGGCGACATGCGCACGTACGCCAAGCGGGACGGCGGCGACTGGGTGCTCACCGGCCGCAAGATGTGGATCACCAACGGGTCGGTGGCCGGCGTCGCGGTGGTCTGGGCACAGACCGACGACGGCATCCGCGGCTTCCTCGTCCCGGCCGGCACCCCCGGCTTCAGCGCGCCCGAGATCCGGCACAAGTGGTCGCTGCGCGCCTCGGTCACCAGCGAACTGATCCTGGACGAGGTACGGCTGCCGGCCGACGCGGTGCTCCCCGACGCCAAGGGACTGGGCGGTCCGCTGCGCTGCCTGGGCCACGCCCGGTACGGCATCGTGTGGGGCGCGATGGGTGCCGCGCGCGCCAGTTTCGAGTCCGCGCTGGAGTACTCCCGTACCCGCGAGCAGTTCGGCAGGCCCATCGGCGGCTTCCAGCTCACCCAGGCCAAGCTGGCCGACATGGCCGTGGAGCTGCACAAGGGCATCCTGCTCGCCCACCACCTGGGGCGGCGCTTCGACGCGGGGCGGCTGCGGCCGGAACAGATCAGCTTCGGCAAGCTCAACAACGTACGGGAGGCGATCGAGATCTGCCGTACGGCCCGGACGATCCTCGGCGCGAACGGGATCTCGCTGGAGTATCCCGTCATGCGGCATGCGACGAACCTGGAATCGGTGCTCACCTACGAGGGCACCGTCGAGATGCACCAGCTCGTGCTGGGCAAGGCGCTCACCGGCCTCGACGCGTTCCGCTGAGCGGAGCCGGCCGGTGGCCGGGGGCGTCGGCCGCCCCGGCCACCGGCCGGAACGACGGACCCGCCCCCGCTCTCAGCTCTGGTTGAAGAAGCCGCCCTCGGGGCGGCGCCGGCCGGGCTCACCGCTGAGGATGCGGTAGTCGGCCGGGGTGAGCAGGAAGACGCGCGTGGCGACCCGCTCGATGGAACCGCGCAGCCCGAAGGTCAGCCCGGCCGCGAAGTCCACCACGCGCTTGGCGTCGGAGGAGTCCATCGCGGTCAGGTTGACGATGACGGGGATGCCGTCCCGGAACAGCTCCCCGATGCCGCGGGCGTCCCCGAAGCCCTCCGGGGTGACGGTGGCGATGCGGGTGCCCTGGTCCTGGGCGCTCTCGTCGGCGACCTGGACGCGCGGGTCGGTCACCCAGGGGCTGTTCCCGGTGCTGCCGGGCTCGGACCCCTCGGCGTAGTCGTCGTCGTAGTAGCGCTCGTCATCGTTGTCGTCGACGAGGCCCAGCCAGGCGCTTGCCTTGCGTACCGATCCCATTGACGCCTCCTCTCACCCGCGGTCTGTGTGTCCGCACCTCTATCGTCGTCCATGATGCGGATGCTCTGCCAAGTGGATAGCCGCCGCACGGGGGGTTCGTGACACATCTGGTGCAAAGAGGGTGGCATGGCGTCAGAACAGGGAAGAGTCGCGGGAACTGACCGTGTGAAGGCTGTCACATCGAGTGTCGGAACGTCCAGTGGCCGACCGGTACCCGATCGTTCTTGCATCCAAACCGGACGGAATACGAACCGCCCCTGTGCGGGCGGTGTCCCGTTCCACCCCGTACGGGGGGCCAGGTGAACCCGGCCGGCCGCAGGTGCGAGGCGCGGCGTTGACCCGGGGCCGTGCCGGCGGCCCGGCAGCGCGGCCGCCGAACTTTGTCGACAATGCGTTACCGGGACCGGACGGGGCAGGCGGGGAGCGAGGGTGAAGCGTGGAACGGCAGGCAAGGGCGGAGCTACGAGGGGAGGGGTGCGCCGGCGGGGCGCGGAGGTGTGAAGGCGCGGCGGACGGGAGGAGAAGCCGCGAAGGGCCCGGCCGGAACGGCGTCGGGCGGGCAGCGGGTCAGCTCAACAGGACGCCGACCACACACGACCGAAGTCGATGTGGTCGCGGGTGACCAGCCACTGCCGTGAGTCCATGCGGCCAAGTGGAACAGGCATCCGGTTTCCCGTCAACCATGACGTGCCCCGCTGCCCACAGTCCGGACAGCCTTGACAGCGGGGCGTCCCGGGCACATAGCCTCAAGGACCGGCCGTGCTGAGGGGCGCGGTCCGGTGCGGCCTCCGGGCCCGTGTGTGAAGACGCTCAACTCCCAGTGGGATCACTGCGTCCACGGAGCCTTCACGCATGTCTGCGACCGACAACGCGCCGCACCCCGCGCCGCCCCCGCGGCCCCTCCATCCTCCGTCCCGTACCCCGCCCCGTGCCCCGGACCGCCCCGCCGTCGTCCTCGTCGGCGCGGGCCCGCGCGGCACCGGGCTGATCGAGCGCATCGCCGCCAACGCCCCCGAGCTGTACGGCGACGCGCCCCTGGACCTGCATCTGGTCGACCCGTACCCGCCGGGTGGCGGGCGCGTCTGGCGCCGCGACCAGTCCCCGCTGCTGTGGATGAACTCGACGGCCGAGGACGTCACCATGTTC
Source organism: Streptomyces monomycini (assembly GCF_022271435.1). Classification (GTDB taxonomy): domain Bacteria; phylum Actinomycetota; class Actinomycetes; order Streptomycetales; family Streptomycetaceae; genus Streptomyces; species Streptomyces monomycini. Next base: position 7,503 of record NZ_JAFIQY010000020.1, read on the forward strand.
ACCGACGCGTCCGTCGAGCTGCGGGGACCGGTACGCCCCGGGCCTTCGCTCGCCGAGTGGGCCGCCCGGGTGCGCGCGGGCGAACTCTCCGTACCCGGCGAACTGGCGGCGCCGGCCGGCGGGTTAGGGCCGCAGGACTTCGCCGGACGGCAGGTGCAAAGCGCTTACCTGGAGTGGGTGTACGAGCAGGCAGTGGCCGCGCTGCCACCGGGCGTCGCGGTGCACGAGCACCGTTGCCGCGCGGTGCGGGTCACGGGCCCGCGCGGCGGCCGGCAGCAGGTGTGGCTGGAGGACAGCCCCGCCCCGCTCGTCGCCGACCTCGTCGTCCTCGCCCTCGGCCACCTCGACAGCCGGCCGCCGCCGGACCAGCGGGACCTGGCGGCCTTCGCCGCGCGCCACCACCTGACCTACCTGCCGTCCGGCTTCACCGCCGACGCGGGCCTGGACGCCCTGGTCCCCGGCGAGCCGGTGCTCGTGCGCGGTCTCGGACTCGCCTTCGTCGATCTGATGGCGCTGCTCACCGAAGGACGCGGCGGCGCGTACGAGGCCGGGCCGGACGGGGAGCCGGTGTACCGGCCGTCGGGGAAGGAGCCGGTCCTGTACGTCGGGTCGCGGCGCGGCGTCCCGTACCACTCCAAGATCGGCTACACCTGGCAGGGCGAACGACCGCCGCTGCCGCGCTTCTTCGGGCCCGCGCAGGTGGACGACCTGCTCGCCCGGCCCGGCGGCTACGACTTCCGGCGCGACGTCTGGCCGCTCATCGCCAAGGAGCTGGGCCACGCCCACTACCACCGGCTGTTCACCGCGCACCCGGAGCGGGTCCGCGGCGACCGGGCCGCCTTCGAGGAGAAGTACGCGGCCGCCGGACCGCTCGGCCCGGAACTGCGGGCGCTGGTCGCCGCCGCCGTCCCCGACCCCGCCGACCACCTCGACCTGGACGCTCTCGACCGGCCGCTGGAAGGCGTCCGCTTCCCCGGCGCGGACGCCTTCCAGGACGGCCTGCGCGGCTATATCGAGGCCGACCTCGCCCGGCGGCACGACCCCGCCCACAGCCCTGACCTGGCCGTCTTCCTCGCCCTGCTGTCGGTGTACGGGCAGCTCGTACGGCTCGGCGACCACGGCCCGTGGTGGCACGGCTTCTTCAGCCACCTCGCCTCCGGGCCGCCCGGCCCCCGCCTGCGGCAGTTGCTCGCGCTGTCCCGCGCCGGAGTGGTGCGCTTCCTCGGCGCCGGCACCACCGTCACCGCCGACCCGGAGCGCGGTGTGTTCTCGGCCGCGAGCGAGAGCGTGCCGGGCGTACGGGTCGAGGCCCGGGCGCTGGTGGAGGCGCGGCTCCCGCAGCCCACCGTGACGGACACGAAGGACGCCCTGCTGCGGGGCCTGTACGACGACGGGGCCGCCGCCACCGGCAGCGGCCTGCTCGCCGTCGACCCGGGCGACGGCCGGGTGCTGGACCGCGCCGGGCAGCCGCACCCGCGCCGCTTCGCCCTCAGCCCGCACACCGACGCCCGTGCCTCCGGTGCCTTCGCCCGGCCCCGTACCAACGCGCCCGCCTTCCGGCAGAACGACGCCACCGCCCGCGCCCTGCTGCGGTTCCTGCGCGCGCACGCCGTACCGGAGCCGGCCCGGTGCCCGCCCGGCTGAGCAGCACCACGGCGCCCGCCACCCCACGTGCACAGCGACGAAAGGCCGCCCCATGCCCCAGCCCCCCTGCTCCCTGCGCCCCCTGCACCTCGCCTTCGCGCTCGACGGGCCGCCCCGCCGGGCCCGCCGCGCCACCGAGGTCTACGACCCCGAGCACTACGTCCGCCTGGCCCGGCTCGCCGAGCGCGGCACCCTGGACTTCGTCACCCTCGGCGACTCCTTCGCCCGGCCGGGCCCGGACGCGCTCGCCGTCCTCGCCCGGGTCGCGCCGCGCACCGGCCGCGTCGGCCTGGTCCCGGCCGTCACCACCACCCACACCGAGCCGTTCCACGTCTCGACCGCCGTGAACACCCTGGACTGGGTCAGCCGCGGCCGGGCGGGCTGGACCGTGGAGGTGTCCGGCACCCCCGCCGAGGCCCGCCTCTTCGGCCGCCGGGAGGCCGCGCCCGCCGACGCGCTGTGGCGGGAGGCCGGCGAGGTCGCCGACGTGGCCGCCCGGCTGTGGGACAGCTGGGAGGACGACGCGGAGATCCGCGACACCGCGACGGGCCGGTTCGTCGACCGCGACAAGCTCCACCACGTCGACTTCCGCGGGACCTCCTTCTCCGTACGCGGGCCGTCCATCACCCCCAGACCGCCGCAGGGCCGTCCAGTCGTCGCCGTCGACGCCACCGCCCGGCCCGCGCGGCAGGTGGCCGCGGCGCACGCGGACGTCGCGTTCGTCCGGGTGGAGGACCCCGCCACGGCGGCCGCCGCCCGCGCCGACCTGCGCGAGCGCGCCCGCGCGCTGGGCCGCGACCCGGACCGGCTGCTGGTCCTCGCTTCGCTGCCGGTCGAGCTGTACTGCTCCGGTGACGCCGTCGGGCTCGCCGACCTGCTCGGCGACTGGCACGCGGACGGCGCGGGCGACGGCTTCCACCTGCGGCCCGCCGACCCCGCGCGCGACCTCGCGCTGCTCGTCGACGGCACCGTACCGGTGCTCCAGCACCGCTGCCTGCTCCGCCGCTTCTACCCGGGCGCGACGCTGCGCGAACACCTCGGCCTGCCGCGCCCGGCGAACCGTTACGCCCCGGCCCGGAAGGTCTCCTCGTGACCAGGTCCAGCACATCGACGCGTACGGCGCCCGCACCCGCGGCGCCCGTTCCGACTGCCGCGCCCGGCCTCCGGCGCCTGCACCTGGCGGCCCACTTCCCCGGCGTCAACAACACCACGGTCTGGACCGACCCGGGGGCCGGATCGCAGATCGACTTCGCCTCCTTCGAACACCTCGCCCGTACCGCCGAGCGCGGCCGCTTCGACTTCTTCTTCCTCGCCGAGGGGCTGCGGCTGCGCGAGCACAAGGGCCGCATCCACGACCTGGACGTGCTGGGCCGCCCGGAGTCGATCACCGTACTGAACGCGCTGGCGGCCGTCACCGACCGGCTGGGCCTGGCCGCCACCGTCAACACCACCTTCAACGAGCCCTACGAACTCGCCCGGCGGCTGGCCACCCTGGACCACCTCAGCGCGGGCCGCGCCGCCTGGAACGTGGTCACCACCTCCGACGCGTTCACCGGCGAGAACTTCCGCCGCGGCGGCTACCTCGACCACGCGGACCGCTACACCCGGGCCGCCGAGTTCGTCGCCACCGCCCGCGCGCTGTGGGACTCCTGGACGGCGGGCGGTGTGCCGCGGCCGGTCAGCCACCAGGGCCCGCACTTCCGCGTCCGGGGCGCCTTCACCCTGCCGCGCAGTCCGCAGGGCCACCCCGTCGTCATCCAGGCGGGCGACTCCGCCGAGGGCCGCGCCTTCGCCGCCGCCACCGCCGACATCGTCTTCACCGGCTGGGGCTCCGGGGGTCGTACCCCGGGTAAACGCAGCACCTGGCACAGCACGCTCGCGGCAGGCCAGGAGTTCTACGCCGACGTCAAAGGCCGGCTGGCCGCCCACGGCCGGACCGCCGATTCCCTGAAGATCATGCCCGGCGTCACCTTCGTCCTCGGCGACACCGCGGCCGACGCCCAGGAACGGGCCGCCGTGATCCGCCGGCAACAGGTCTCCCCGCAGAACGCGCTGCTGGCCCTCGAACAGGTCTGGGGCGTGGACCTGTCCGGGTACGACCCGGACGGACCACTGCCGGACATCGACCCGGACCCCGGCTCCCAGCTCGCCCAGGGCCGGGTCAGGATCGCCGACCCGAAGGCGGTCGCCGACCGCTGGCGGGCACTGTCCGAGGCCAAGGGCCTGTCCATCCGGGAGACCGTGATCGAGACGACCGGACGGCAGTCCTTCGTCGGCACGCCCGCTGCCGTCGCCGAGGAGATGACCGCCTGCGTGGCGGCCCGCGCCGCGGACGGCTTCATCCTCGTACCGCACCTGACCCCCGGCGGCCTGGACGACTTCGTCGACCGGGTGGTGCCGCTGCTCCAGGAGCGCGGCGTCCTGCGGACGGAATACGCGGGCACGACCCTGCGCTCTCACTTGGGGCTGCCGGATCCGGTACGTCCCGTAGGGAAGGACTGACCGTATGAACACCACGAGCAGTACCGGCACCCAGGCCGAGCAGCACTGGCAGGCCTGGCACGAGCGGCGCGCCGCCGAGATCGCCCTCCCGTACGGCCCGCTCGCCCTGACCGCCACACACTGGCTCGCCGGCTTCCCCGACGGCCACCTCGACGGCGTACCGGGCCACTGGAGCGCGGACGGCGACGCGGTGCTCCTGCGCGCGGCCGCCGCCGACGGACTGACTGTCGACGGGGCGCCGCTGGACGGCACCGTACGGCTCGGCGCGGACGGCGCCCCCGCGACCGCCCGGGTGGCGCACGACGGCCGGCGGCTGCCGGTGCTGCGCCGCGACGGGGAGTGGGCCGTACGGATCTTCGACCCTGATTCCGCGGCCCGGCGCACCTTCGGCGGCATCGACGTCTTTCCCTACGACGAGCGCTGGGCACGGCCCGGACTGTTCCGGCCGTACGGCGCGGCACGCACGGTCCAGGTGCCCAACGCCGACGGGCGGGAGCGGGGCCTGGGCCTCGCCGGTGAACTGGCCTTCACCCTCGACGGCGACGAGCACACCCTCCAGGTCGCGGTCGAGGCCGACGGCACCCTGTGGGCCGTCCTCGCCGACGCCACCAGCGGCACGGACAGCTACCGCTTCCGCTTCCTGCGGACGCCGCCCCCCGCGGCCGACGGTACCGTGCCGGTGGACCTCAACCGCACCCTGCTGCCGCCCTGCGCCTTCGCCGACCACTTCGTCTGCCCCTTCCCGCCGCCCGGCAACACCCTGCCCTTCGCCCTGCGTGCGGGGGAGCGGAACCGCGTCGTGCGCTGAACCGTCGAACCTCCGACCGAGGGGGTCAACCACCGTCCCGGCAGTGAGAGTTGATGCTGCCGGGACGTGTGTGCGTACGGGCTCGATGCTGCTGTGGCGTGTGTGCGTACGGGCTTCGGGCGGGCGTCCGAAAGGCACCCTTGCGCGGGCGGTCCCGGCCCTCGAAACTCCCGAGCAGCGCTGTCCGGGGCACGCACCACAGGGACGTGCGGAGTCCCGCGGGCCCACCGGGCAGCGTCATGCGGACCTGCCCACCGGCAGGTCTTCCGATCCCCTCGGAGGTAGCAGTGAGGTTCGAGCGCACTACCCCCCGGAGCGGCATCGCGAGACGCGGACGGCTGATCGCCCTCGCGTCCGGGCTGGCCGCGATCGGCGCCATGACCCTGCCGACCGCCCACGCGGGCGAACCCGCCCCGCCCACCACGTTCAGCGCGTCCCAGCTCGCCGCCGTGAGCGACTCCGTACGCTCCGCGGACGTCGCGGGCACCGCCTGGGTCGTCGACCCGAAGACCGACAAGGTCGTCGTCCAGGCCGACAGCCGGGTCACCGAGGCCCAGCTCGACAAGATCAAGCAGGCCGCGGGCGCCAACGCCGGCGCGCTGAAGGTGGAGCGCATACCCGGCGTGCTGCGCAAGCTGATCTCCGGCGGCGACGCCATCTACGCGACCAGCTGGCGCTGCTCCCTCGGCTTCAACGTCAAGAAGGGCAGCACGTACTACCTGCTGACCGCCGGCCACTGCACCGACGGCAACCCGCCCTGGTACACCAACTCCTCGCACAGCACGAGCATCGGCCCGACCGCCGGTTCCAGCTTCCCGGTCAACGACTACGGCCTGGTCCGGTACAGCAACACCAGTGTTCCGCACGAGGGCACGGTCGGCGGCCAGGACATCACCAAGGCCGGCAACGCGACCGTCGGCCAGAACGTCACCCGCCGCGGCTCCACCACCGGCACCCACACCGGCAAGGTCACCGGTCTGAACGCCACCGTCAACTACGGCAACGGCGACGTCGTCTACGGCATGATCAAGACCACCGTGTGCGCCGAGCCCGGCGACAGCGGCGGCCCCCTGTACGCCGGGAGCACCGCGCTCGGCCTGACCTCCGGCGGCAGCGGCAACTGTTCCTCCGGCGGCACCACGTACTTCCAGCCGGTCACCGAAGCGATCAGCGCGTACGGGGTCAGCATCTACTGACGCCCAAGGCCGCCCGGACCTGGCGTACCGCGCCCGGACGGCCTCGCACACCGCACCGCCCACGCAGCCGGCAGCACCCGGGCCCCCGTCCGCACCCGCGGGCGGGGGCCCGTCGTCGGCGGCGCGCGGGCAAGGCCGACGCGCACCCTCGACCGTTCCCGGGGCCGGTCATACCGTGGTGAGGACGCACGAACTCGGACATGGGCGCATACGGCAGGGGGCCGTGATGGTCGAGGAACTGGTGACGGCCGGGATCGCGCTGGCCTCGGCGGGCGCGGTGTACGTGGCGGCGGCGGCGCGCGTGGTCAAACAGTACGAACGGGGCGTCGTCCTGCGGCTGGGCAGGCTGACGTCGGTCCCGCGCGAGCCGGGCTTCACCATGATCGTTCCGGGTGTCGACCGGATGCGCAAGGTCAACATGCAGATCGTCACGATGCCGGTGCCCGCCCAGGAGGGCATCACCCACGACAACGTGACGGTCCGGGTGGACGCGGTGGTCTACTTCAAGGTCGTGGACGCCGCCGACGCGGTGGTCAAGGTCGAGGACTACCGCTTCGCGGTCTCCCAGGTCGCCCAGACCTCGCTGCGCTCCATCATCGGCAAGAGCGACCTCGACGACCTGCTCTCCAACCGGGAGAAGCTCAACCAGGGGCTGGAAGTGATGATCGACAGCCCGGCGCTGGGCTGGGGCGTGCAGATCGACCGGGTGGAGATCAAGGACGTGTCGCTGCCGGAGACCATGAAGCGGTCGATGGCCCGCCAGGCGGAGGCCACCCGCGACCGGCGGGCCCGGGTCATCAACGCGGACGCCGAACTCCAGGCGTCCAAGAAGCTGGCCGAGGCGGCCCAGGCGATGTCCGACCAGCCCGCCGCGCTGCAACTGCGGCTCCTGCAGACGGTGGTGGCGGTCGCCGCCGAGAAGAACTCCACGCTCGTGCTGCCGTTCCCGGTGGAGCTGCTGCGCTTCCTGGAGCGCTCCGGGCTCCAGGCGCAGGCCCAGACGGAGGCGTACGAGCGGAGGGGGGCAGCGGCCGCGCCGCCGTCCGCGCCGCCGTCCGTGCCCCGATCGGCCCCGCCGTCCGCGCCTCAACCCGCTCCGCCGTCCGCTCCGCCGTCCGTCCCGCTGTCCGGAACCGCGCCGGATGCCGAAGCGGCTGTCGCGCTGGAGGAGTTGCCGGAGGCGGAGCAGCTCCCCTGACGCGGGAGCGGCGGTTCCCGGGGGTGGAAATACTGTCCTGGTGTGCGAAGGAAGTCCCTCGCCGGGCTGAATCTCCCGTGCGGCGTTCCGGCGCCGGTGGGTGAAGTCCGGCCTGGAACATCGGTTTTCGGACAGGTGTAGACCGCGCCGGAGGCCCGTTCCCGGCCACTCCAAAGTGTCCGTTTGGTGTCCGCACAGGGAAACGACGTGCGCGGATATCGGAACGCGGGACGAACGACCGGTCGGGTGCGTTCCGTTCTCCAGACCGGATCTCGTTCTTGTGCGCGAGACCCGTTAATCGGAATACTTGAAACCGCGCATTGGCATGGACGCGACTTCCTGCGGCAGGCTGCGCAGGCAACTCCCGTTCCGTGTCCGTATCTCAACACCCTCCGGGCCCGCGGCCCCCCACACACCGCGGCCCATCCCCCCACGGAAGGCTTTGAGTTGAAGCACCGACGGAATACTCAGCGGCGCGCAGTCCTGGCCGGCGCGGGCGCGCTGGCCCTCGCGGCCACCGCGACGCTCACCCTGGCCAACGCCAACGCGGCGGACGGACCGGCCCTCAAGCAGCTGACACCCGCCGCGGCCACCACGCTCGCGTCCCAGCTCAGCGGCCACGCGGCCGGTTCGTACTACGACGCGGCGGCGAAGAAGCTGGTCGTCAACGTCACCGACCGGGCGGCGGCCGGCGCCGTACGGGCCAAGGGCGCCGAGGCCAGAATGGTCCGGCACAGCCTCGCCCAGCTCGACGCGGCCCGGCAGACGCTCAAGCAGCGGGCCACCATCCCCGGCACGGCCTGGGCGATGGACCCGCGGACCAACAAGGTCGTCGTCACCGCCGACCGCACGGTCTCGGGCGCGAAGCTCGACAAACTGAACCAGGTCGTCAAGAGCCTGGGCAGCAAGGCCACGCTCCAGCGCAGCAAGAGCGAGTTCACCCCGTTCATCGCCGGCGGTGACGCGATCTGGGGGAGCAGCTCCCGTTGCTCGCTCGGTTTCAACGTCACCAAGGGCGGCCAGCCCTACTTCCTGACCGCCGGGCACTGCGGCAACGCCGTCAAGTCGTGGTCGGACAAGCAGGGTGGCCAGGAGATCGCGAGCACCGAGGAGTCCAAGTTCCCGGGCAGTGACTACGCCATCGCCAAGTACACCGCGGACATCGCGCACCCGAGCGAGGTGAACACCTACGGCGGCAGCCCGCAGAAGATCACCAAGGCCGCCGAGGCGACCGTCGGCCAGAAGGTCACGCGCAGCGGCAGCACCACCCAGGTGCACGACGGCACGGTCAAGGCGCTGAACGCGAGCGTCAACTACCAGGAGGGGACGGTCGAAGGGCTGATCCAGACCGACGTCTGCGCCGAGCCGGGCGACAGCGGCGGCGCGCTGTACGACGGCGAGTCCGCGGTGGGCCTGACCTCGGGCGGCAGCGGCAACTGCTCCTCGGGCGGCGAGACCTACTTCCAGCCGGTCCCGGCGGCCCTGAAGGCGGTCGGCGCGGAGATCGGCTGACACGGGCCGGCCGTGCGGCCGATGTGCTGAGCACAGCCATTCCGTAGTGGAACGTCCCCCGGCGGCAATTGCCGCCGGGGGACGTTTGCCGTTTTCCGGCGTTGCGTACGGACGGCGTGCCGCGGCGTCGGAGTCGGCAGCCCGGCGGTCGGCAAATGAATAGGAAAGGAGGCTGTGTAAATACTGCCGGGCCGGTGGATGCCGGCCGGGCGGTGTACGGCGCCCGGCGGCATACTTCCGGCGGCGACGAGCAACCACGCTGCCAGGGAATCGTTTCCATGACGTTATACGAGCCGTTGAAATGTTGACGGGAATGTCATGTGACCCGCCCTTTCGAAGGAGTGTGAGGCACCTCTCAAGAGAGTCGCTTTCTGGGAAAGCGGCCGCCAAATGTCCGGTATGGGGGTGTTTCGCTGGCGCGGTGCGCGACGACTTCCGGAAGTCGGGAGTCCTTTGCCGAATTGCCCTTCCGGCTTTTCCCGTTCGGCGGTCGGAACGGATTTGCCAAGCCCGTCGCGGCTGGCTCTAATGATGCATCAGCCCCGTGGCCGAAATGAATCCGGCGAGCAGCCGGAGAGCCGCACGCCGTGCCGTTCCGGCGGGCGGTGCGAGGGCTTCCGCGCTGCCGTCCCGTGGAGGGGGCGGGGCGGCAGCGCGGTGCGCGGGCCGCGCGCGGAGCAACGGGGGCGGCCGGCCCCCGGGCATCCGTGAAGACGCCCGGGGGCCGGCCGGTGGTGCGGCGGCGAGGAGGCGGCCGCACCGTTCAGCGGGTCACCACCCGGCTGGAGTCGTCAGAACTCGAAGACCAGGCCCTTGCCGCCCTCCATCGCGCAGGGGTTGGCGAAGGTGTGCTCGTAGGCCACGCGGCGGCCCTGCCAGACACCGTTCGCGGTGACCGTGACGGGGTTCCACTCCTTGGTGCACATACGGTCCGTCGCGGACTTGGTGATCGCGTCGAAGTCGCCGTTCGCGGTGCGCAGCTGGGCACAGGCGGCACGCGCCATCGGGTGCGTGCCGGTTCCGGACGAGCTACAGCTCAGCGACACCGCGCGCTGGATGGAGGCCGTAGCGGCGTTGTCCCCGTACCCCACGGTGAGGACCAACTCCGAGGGTGCGTACAGGCTCTTCGGCGTCGCGGGCTGCGCCTGGGCCGTGGTGGCCAGGCCGCCGAGCACGAGCGCCGCGCCGAGCGCGATCCCCCCAGTGATGTACCGCATTTTCGAACTCTCCTTCGGTTGTCGTCTCGAATGCCGGACGGTGAGGAGTCTGGCCGAGGCGCATCAGGAAAGCACATCCGTCGGTGACTTTCAGTCGTTGGTTGAAAGCGCTGTGTGCTGGCGTGAAGTGGCGCGACGGGCGTTTCGGTACGTGATGTGTGCTATGCCGCGCGGGCAGCGGGAACATCGGGGGCGCGGGGTTCCGGCCGGGTCGGGTGTGCGGCGAAAAGCAGCCAACTCCCGTTGTTCGTGGGGGTGCAGGGGGCTCGTGGGGGTTCGCCGCTAATGGCCGAACTGCGGCTGCCGACGGAGCGTGCCGGGGGAGTGGCGGGGTGTGAGAGGGCGTCGGCCCGGCGCGCGAGGGTGCGCCCGCGCCCCCCGGGGTGCACCACCGCTCGCACGGCCGTTCACGAGGCTGTCCGTACGGCTGGGCCGCGGAAGCGCGCGTACCGCCTGACCGGCTCATCTACAGTTTCTCGGGACGGTCCGCCACCTGGTGACACAAGAAGGAATTGACACATATGCCGACCGAGACGTTCGAGTTCCAGGTAGAAGCACGCCAGCTCCTGCAGATGATGATCCACTCGATCTACTCGAACAAGGACGTTTTTCTGCGCGAGCTGATCTCCAACGCCTCCGACGCGCTGGACAAGCTGCGCCTCGAAGCGCTGCGCGACGAGTCGCTCGACGCCGATGTCTCCGACCTGCACATCGCCATCGAGACCGATGGTGAGGCCCGGACGCTGACCGTCCGCGACAACGGCATCGGCATGTCGCACGACGAGGTGGTCCAGCTCATCGGGACGATCGCCAACTCCGGCACCGCGAAGTTCCTCCAGGAGCTGAAGCAGGCCAAGGACGCGGCCACCGCGGAGGGGCTGATCGGCCAGTTCGGCGTCGGCTTCTACGCCGCGTTCATGGTGGCCGACGAGGTCACGCTGGTCACCCGCCGCGCCGGACAGAGCGAGGGCACCCGCTGGTCGTCGACCGGCGAGGGCACGTACACCGTCGAGCCGGTCCAGGACGCGCCGCAGGGCACCGCGGTCACCCTGCGGCTCAAGCCGGTCGACCAGGAGGACCAGCTCTTCGACTACACCTCCCGCTGGAAGATCAGGGAGATCGTCAAGCGGTACTCCGACTTCATCACCTGGCCGGTCCGGATGGCCCCCGAGGCCCCGGCGGACGGGGAGCAGGAGGGCGGCACCGAGGACGCCGGGGACGCCGAGGCCGCCGAGCCCGAGACGCTCAACTCGATGAAGGCGCTGTGGGCGCGCTCCCGGGACGAGGTGAGCGACGAGGAGTACCACGAGCTGTACAAGCACATCAGCCACGACTGGTCCGACCCGCTCGAAACGCTCCGGATGCAGGCGGAGGGCACGTTCGAGTACCAGGCGCTGCTGTTCCTGCCGTCCCGCGCGCCGCAGGACCTCTTCGCGCGCGAACACCGGCGCGGGGTGCAGCTCTACGTCAAGCGCGTCTTCATCATGGACCACTGCGAAGCGCTGCTGCCCGAGTACCTGCGCTTCGTCAAGGGTGTCGTCGACGCCCAGGACCTCTCGCTCAACGTCTCCCGCGAGATCCTCCAGCAGGACCGCCAGATCCAGCTCATGCACCGCCGGCTGGTGAAGAAGGTGCTGTCCACCGTCAAGGAGATGATGGCGCAGCGCCCGGAGAACTACGCCACGTTCTGGGGCGAGTTCGGCCGGGTCGTCAAGGAGGGCCTGCTCAGCGACCACGAGAACCGCGACGCCATCCTGCGTATCGCCTCGTTCCCCACCACCCACGACCAGGAGAAGCCGGCCACCCTCCAGCAGTACGTCGAGCGCATGAAGGAGGGCCAGGAGCACATCTACTTCATGACCGGCGAGTCCCGTACCGCCATCGAGAACTCGCCGCACATGGAGGCCTTCCGGGACAAGGGCTACGAGGTGCTGCTGCTGACCGACCCGGTCGACGAGGTGTGGGTCGAGACCGTCCCCGAGTTCGACGGCAAGGAGCTGCGGTCGATCGCCAAGGGCGAGGCGGACCTCGCGAAGGAGGAGTCCGAGGAGGACAAGGCCGAGCGCGAGAAGCGGCAGGAGGACTTCGCCGGGCTGCTGTCCTGGATGACGGAGCGGCTCGGCGAGGAGGTCAAGGAGGTACGGCTGTCCTCCCGGCTGACCGTCTCCCCGGCCTGCGTCGTCTCGGACACCGACGACGTGACCCCGGCGCTGCGGAACATGTACCGCGCCATGGGCCAGGAACTGCCCGAGGCCAAGCGCATCCTGGAGCTCAACCCGGGCCACCCGCTGGTCGAGGGGCTGCGCAAGGCCCACGCCGAGCGTCCCGACGACGCGGACCTCGCCGGGACGGCCGAGCTGCTGCACGGCATGGCGCTGCTCGCCGAGGGCGGGGAGCTGAGCGACCCGGCGCGCTTCACCAAGCTGGTGGCGGAGCGGCTGGAGCGCGCGCTGTAGGCGCTGGGGCGGGGCTCGTTCCGTAAGAGCCCGTGGCCAAGGCTGCCGCCGGGTCCTTCAAGGGCCCGGCGGCAGTGTCATGTCCGGCGTCAGTGTCACGTCCGGTTCCGGTGTCAGGTCCGGCGCCGGTCCAGCCCGGACAGGCCGGCCGTCAGCGCGCGCATCCCCCGCACCACCAGCTCGGCAGGATCGGCCGCCTGCCCTTCCGGGGTTTCGTCCGCCGCCCATGTCTCCACCGCGACCCGCATCGCGGTGTTCGCGGCCGCCGCCGCGAGCCGTACCTCCGCCGGGCCGCCGTCCGTCAGCCCGGCGAGGACGGGGATCAGCGCCTCCTCGGAGTCGTGGTGCACCCGGTGCCAGACCGAGCGCAGCGCCGGATCGTCCCGCATCACCCGCAGCAGCCCGCGCGTCCACCGCAGCGCCTCGGCGGCCCGCTCGTCGGACGGCGTCAGCGCCTGCCGCGCCGCCCGCTCCAGCACGTCCCGTACGGACCGGCCGTCTGCCTCCGCCTCTGTCTCCGCCGCGAGCTGGCGCAGGTCGGCGAGCCACTGCCGTACGCCGACGGCCAGCAGCGGTGCGACCGCGTCCTCCTTGGCGCGGAAGTACCGGTAGAAGGTGCGCAGGGCGACGCCCGCGGACCGGGCGATGTCGTCGGCGGTGACGGCGCTGCCGCGCTCGGCGAACAGGGCCGCCGCGGCGCGGGCGATCTCCAGCTGGGTCTCCGCCTTGCGCCGCTCGGTCAGGGAGGGGGCGGCGGACGGCAGAGGAGCGGGGGCCGGTGCGGTGGGGCGCGGTGCGGTGGGCATGGGGCGAGCTTACGTCGTCCGTACGTCGAACTGACACGTCACGCTGATGTGGCACATCGTGCCACCTAGGCGTACGGTGCCGGTGTCGTCCGCGGCGGACGCGGACACCGAAGGCAGGAGAGAGCCATATGGAACGCTTCGACGGACGCCGCGTCCTGATCACCGGAGCCGGGTCGGGCATCGGACAGGCCACCGTCCACCGGGTCCTGGCCGAAGGCGGCCGGGTGGTGGCCGCCGACATCAGCGAGGCGGGGCTGAAGGCCACCGCGGAGCGGGCCGCGGCCGACGGCCACGCCGACCGGCTGGGCACCGCGGTCCTGGACATCGCGGACGAGGCCGCGGCGCGCGCGGGCGTCGCCGCCGCCGTCGAGGAACTGGGCGGACTGGACGTGCTGGTCAACGCGGCGGGCATCCTGCGCGCCTCGCACACCCACGAGACCAGCCTGGACGCCTTCAACCGGATCATCGCGGTCAACCTGACCGGCACCTTCCTGATGATCCGCGAGGCACTGCCCGCGCTGCTGCGCGGCCGGGCGCCGGTGGTGGTCAACTTCAGCTCCACCTCCGCCGCGTTCGCGCACCCCTACATGGCGGCGTACGCGGCCAGCAAGGGCGGCATCCAGTCCATGACACACGCCATCGCGAGCGAGTACGCCAAGCAGGGGCTGCGCGCGGTGTGTGTGGCGCCGGGTTCGGTGCGGTCCGGCATGACCGACGACCCGGGCCTGCCGGCGGACGCCGACATGAGCCTGTTCGGAAAGCTGCTGCCGGCCATCGGCGAGGGCTTCGCGCCCCCGGAGACGGTCGCGGGCGTCATCGCGATGCTGGCCTCCGAGGACGGCGCGTTCATCACCGGTACGGAGATACGTATCGACGGCGGTACGCACATGTGAGACGCGCCTGAGACCGGCAGCCCGCCGCAGACCACTCGCCTGCTGGAATTGCTTCGCCCCGGCTCAACCGGGCCGGGGCGAAGGAAGAAAGGAGGGTATTGAGATCATCAGGGGATGACCAGCAATGAGATCCAATTCGACTGTCAGCGCCGCGAGGATTACGGCGACGGGCTTGAGGTCGTCCCCCGCATCGACGGAACACCGTTCACCGACCTAATCGACACGTTCGAGACCGGAGCCGGGATGCAGCCCGCAGGCGACGCCTACGGCGGTATTTTTCCGCAGCTTTCCCGGCTGGGTCCGGTGGAGGACTACTTCCATGGCCGGTCCGCCGACGTACTGGGGATGACAGTCCTGCTCGGCTGTCAATGCGGCGAGCAGGGTTGCTGGCCGCTCATGGCCCGTATCGCCGTGACGGGCGAGTTCGTGATCTGGGACTCTTTCGAGCAGCCCTACCGCCCGGAACGCGACTACACGGCGTTCGGCCCCTTTCAGTTCGACCGGAAGCAATACGGTGACGCCGTACAGGCTCTGAGCGCGAAAATCAGATCCGACGACGCATGAGCACACCCCGTCCGCCCCTCCGGCAGTGTTTCGCCCTCACTGCCGCACCTCGCTGCGGTTGATCACCGTCCGGCCCTTGGTGAGGGCGGAGAAGGCCAGTGTCAGGACGGTGCCGGCGACGGCCCACGCGGAGAGCACCAGCAGGGGGCCGGTCACCGCGTTGCCGTGGAAGTACGCGATGGAGCGGGCCACCCAGGTGCCCGCGCCCGGCGGCAGTGCGGGGCCGATCGCCCGCCAGAAGTCCGGCAGCAGAGGGTACGGGTAGGCGCCGCCCGCGCTGGGGTTGCCGGCGATCACCACCACGAGGATGGTCAGGCCGATGCCGATGATCCCGGCGATCGCCTGGAAGGCGAAGGTGGTGGCGCCCACCGCGAACACGATCAGCGCGCCCAGGCCCCACAGTCCGTACAGGCTGCCGGGCATGGCTCCCAGGACGGGGCCGATGACGACGGCGCCGGCCAGGCCGGTGAGGATCGAGTAGACGGCGAGCGCGCCCAGCCGGATGACCGCCCGCTTGAGGTTGACGGGGCGGGCGCCGAAGCTGATCGCGAGGATCGCGGCGCACAGGTAGCCGCCCACGCACCAGCCGACCACCAGGTAGAACGAGGACAGGCCGCGGGTGTCGTCCTTGTCGGCGGGGGCGATGTCCTGGACCTGGACGGTGCGCTTCTGGGCCTTCTCGGCCTGGGTGACGACCTGTTCGACGGCCTGGGAGAGCGAGGCGCCGGAGCCGCCCGCCACCAGCAGCTTGTCGGTGGTGCCGCGCGGGTCGACGATCAGCGCGCCGTCGATGTCCCGTTCCTTGATCTGCCGCGCCGCGTCCGCCTCGGAGGAGGCCGCACGGGGGTCGAGCGGGGAGCCCGGCAGCTTGTCGAGCCGTTCGACGAGCTGTCCGCTCATCTGCTGGGGCGCGACGACCGCGAGTGGTACGTCCTTGGGCTTGGGGGAGTGGAAGGCGCCCGCGTACGACGCGATGAACAGGGCCGTCAGGGCCAGTACGCCGATCATCAGCAGGGCGGCCCGCCCGGAGATCGCGTCCTTCACCTCCCCGAGGAAACTCCTGTCCCGGGTGTCTTGGTCCCGGGTGTCCTGGTCCCGGATCCCGCGGGTGCCGTCGTCCGCCGTGGCCATGCGCCGCTCCCTCGCCCTGTCGTGCCGAGCAGGTCTTTCGTGCTCAGGCAGGTCTTTCGTCCTCAGGCCTTTTGCCCCATATCTTCCGTCCCATTGCGGATCTTCGCAGGCCGGGCGGGCTGATCGGGGCGGCGGAGCGTCCGGGATGGGCGGAGGCAGGTGCTGTTCGAATTTCGTACGGTTGTTCGAGAAAAGAGTTATGGTGGAACCGCGACGGGGGACGCAGCAACGGTCAGGGGGTGTACGAGCGGCAGGAGGCGCGGATGCCACGGTTCACGCATCTGCACACCGCCTCGGGGTTCTCCCTGCGATACGGCGCCGCCCACCCGGAGCGGCTCGCCGAGCGCGCCGCCGAACGCGGCATGGACGCCCTCGCGCTGACCGACCGGGACGGCCTCGCCGGAGCCGTCCGCTTCGCCAAGGCCGCGGCCTCGGCCGGTGTCCGCCCGCTGTTCGGCACCGAACTGGCGGTGGCCGCGCCCGAGGGCGACCGTACGGTGCCGGGCGCCGCCCCGGGGACGGCCCGGCGGCGCGGCCCGGTGCGCGGCGGCGCCTTCGTCGACGAGTCGGCGGCCCGCGCCGTCTTCCTCGCCCGGGACGGCGCGGCCGGCTGGGCCATGCTCTGCCGCCTGGTCTCGGCCGCGCACGCCGCCACCTTGCCGGGCGACTCCACCCGGCCCGTACTGACCTGGGCCGCCCTCACCGAAGCGGTGCGCGCCGGAGCGCCGGACGCGGTCACCGTCCTGCTCGGGCCCGACTCCGAGCCCGGCCGCGCTCTGGCCGCCGGACGCCCCGACCGCGCCGCCCGGCTCCTCGCCCCCTGGCGCGAGCTGTTCGGTGACGCGCTGCGCCTGGAGGTCGTCGACCACGGCCGTACCGGCACCGGCCCCGGCTCGCTGCGTCTGGCCGCCCGCACCCTCGGCTTCGCCGTCGAACACGGTGTCCGGGCCGTCCTGACCAACGCCGTCCGCTACGCCGACCCCGGCCAGGGCCCGGTCGCCGACGTCCTGGATTCCGCCCGCCGTCTGGTGCCCGTGGACCGGCACCGCCCGGAGGCCCGGGACAGCGGCGAGCGGTGGCTCAAGGACGCGAACGCGATGGCCCGTACCGCCGAGCGGATCGCCGAGGCGGCCGGACTCGGGCGCGGCACCGCGCAGCGGCTGCTGGAGATGACCGAGGAGACGGCCGCGCGGTGCCGGGTCGACCCGGAGGACGACATCGGGCTGGGCACCGTGCACTTCCCCGAACCCCGCCTGGTCGGCGCCGCGCGCCGCACCGCCGGACGGGTGCTGCGCTCGCGCTGCGCCGCCGGGATGGTGCTGCGCGGCTACGACCGGCGCCGCGCGTACTGGGAGCGGATGGACCACGAACTGGACATCATCGAACACCACGGCTTCGCCTCGTACTTCCTGACCGTCGCCCAGGTCGTCGAGGACACCCGGGACCTGGGCATCCGGGTCACCGCGCGCGGGTCCGGCGCGGGCTCGCTGGTCAACCACCTGCTGGGCATCGCGCACGCCGACCCGGTCGAACAGCGGCTGCTGATGGAGCGCTTCCTGTCCAAGCGCCGCGCGGTGCTGCCCGACATCGACATCGACGTGGAGTCCGCGCGCCGCCTGGAGGTCTACCGCGCGATCTTCGACCGGTTCGGCACCGAGCGGGTCGCCACCGTCGCCATGCCCGAGACCTACCGGGTCCGGCACGCCGTACGGGACGTCGGCGCCGCCCTGGGCATGGACCCGGCCGAGGTGGACCGGCTGGCCAAGGCCTTCCCGCACATCCGGGCCCGCGACGCCCGCGCGGCCCTCGCCGAGCTGCCGGAGCTGCGCGGCGTGGAAGCGGACCGGTACGGGCCGATGTGGGACCTGGTCGAGGCGCTGGACGCGCTGCCGCGCGGTATCGCCATGCACCCGTGCGGGGTGCTGCTCTCGGACGCCTCGCTGCTGGACCGCACCCCCGTCGTACCGACCCGCAGCGAGATCCCGCACCGCGACGGCGTGGGCGGCTCCCCGCTGCCGATGTCGCAGTTCGACAAGGAGGACGTGGAGGAGATGGGGCTGCTCAAGCTGGACGTGCTGGGCGTACGGATGCAGTCCGCGATGGCGCACGCGACCGCCGAGATCGGGCGGGTCACGGGCCGCGGCGTCGACCTCGACGACCCGGCGCAGGTACCGCCCGGCGACCCCGCCACGTACGGCCTCATCCGCTCCACCGAGACGCTCGGCTGCTTCCAGATCGAGTCGCCGGGCCAGCGCGACCTGGTCGGCCGGCTCCAGCCCGCCACCTTCCACGACCTGGTGGTCGACATCTCGCTGTTCCGCCCCGGGCCGGTCTCGGCCGACATGGTGCGGCCCTTCATCGAGGCCCGGCACGGCCGCCGGCCCGCCCGCTACCCGCACCCGGACCTGGAGGAGCCGCTGCGTGAGACCTACGGCGTGGTCGTCTTCCACGAGCAGATCATCGAGATCCTGCGGATCATGACCGGCTGCGACCGGGGCGAGGCGGACGAGAAGCGGCGCGCGCTGTCCAAGCCGGAGATTCAGGGGCAGGTGCGCGCCTGGTTCGTGGAGCGGACCGGGCGGCGGGGCTACACCCCCGAGGTGATCGAACGTACCTGGGAGATCGTCGAGGCGTTCGGTTCGTACGGCTTCTGCAAGGCGCACGCGGTCGCCTTCGCGGTGCCGACGTACCAGTCCGCCTGGCTCAAGGCGCACCACCCGGCGGCCTTCTACGCCGGGCTGCTCACCCACGACCCGGGGATGTACCCGAAGCGGCTGCTGCTGGCGGACGCGCGGCGGCGCGGGGTGCCGGTGCTGCCGTTGGACGTGAACCGGTCGGCGGCCGCTCATCGAATCGAACTGGTGTCCGGTGGTGCGGGTGCGGGTGCGGGTGCGAGGGACGGGGACGGCCCGGCTGCCAGGACCGGGGACGGGGCCGCCCCCGCGGTCTGGGGCCTGCGGCTCGCCCTCGCCGACGTGCAAGGCATGAGCGAGGCCGAGGCCCGGCGCATCGAGGACGGGCAGCCCTACTCCTCGCTGCCCGACCTGTGGCAGCGCGCCCGCCCCAGCCGTCCGGTGGCCGAACGCCTCGCCCGCGTGGGCGCGCTGGACGCCTTCGGCGCCAACCGGCGCGACCTCCTGCTGCACCTCGCCGAACTGCACGGCCGGCAGCGGGGCGTGGCCGAGGGGCAGTTGCCCCTGGACGCGGGGGACGGCGCCGCCGCGCCCGTCGAGGCGGTCGAACCGGCCGGACTGCCCGACCTGACCGACGTCGAGAAGCTCAGCGCCGAACTGGGCGTCCTCGGCATGGACACCACCCGGCACCTGATGAGCGACCACCGGGAGTTCCTCGCGGAGCTGGGCGCGCTGCCCGCCAAGCGGCTGCGCGACGCGCAGGACGGGGAGACGGTGCTGGTCGCCGGGGCCAAGGCGGCCACCCAGACCCCGCCGATCCGCTCCGGCCGCCGGGTCATCTTCACCACCCTCGACGACAGTACGGGCCTGGTCGACTGCGCCTTCTTCGACGATTCCCACGAGGCCTGCGCGCACACCGTCTTCCACTCCTGGCTGCTGCTCGTGCGGGGCACGGTCCAGCGGCGCGGGCCGCGCAGCTTCAGTGTGGTCGGCGCCGCCGCCTGGAACCTCGCCGAACTGGCCGAACTGCGCCACGAGGGCGGCCTGGAGGCGGTCACCGCGCGCCTCGCGGAAGAGGGTCGGGCGGCGACGGAACCGGCCGGACCGGGCGGGACAGCGGACGGCGGACCGGTGGGCGGTGGGCCGATGGGTGGCGGACCGGTGGGCGGCGGCGGGGTGCCGCGCCGGGTGCACAGCGAACCGGGCCGTGCGGGCTCGGCGGCGGCCGAAGCGACCTGGGCGGCGGACCGGGCTCCGGTACCGGCCGCCGCGTCCGGGGCCGGAGCGGGCCCGGCGGCCGCGCCGGCCGGCCGCACCATCCGGCTGGAGACCGGCTACGAGCTGCACCCCTGGGCCGATCTCCGCCCGGCGGGCGAAGGCGCCGCCACCGGACGCAAGCTGTGGCACGCCAGCCCGGGGAGCGCGGGATGACCGGCGGAAGCGGGACGCCCGCCGGGGCCGGCGCCCCCGCCGAGATGCTGTACGTACGGTTCCGCGCCGCCGGTGCCGGTGACGGGGCCGCGGACGGGGGCCGGGACGCTCCGCTGGACGAGGAGACGTACGGTCATCTCCTGCGGCTGCTCGGCCAGTTCACGCCCGTGATCGAGGCGCTGCCGCCGGATGCCGCGCTGGCCGACGTACGGGGAGCGCTGCGCTACTTCGAACGGGACGCCGCGGGCATCGCCGAGCTGATCCGGCTGCGGGCGCTGGCCTGGTACGGCGTGCGGTGCACCATCGGCGTCGCCGGGAACCCGCTGCTCGCGCGGATGGCGGCGCAGGGCGCCGCGCCCGGCGAGGTGCGCCGGGTCCCCGGGGACGCCGTCGCGGACTTCCTCGACCGCAAACCGGCCGCCGCCCTGCACGGCGTCGGGCCGGCGACCGCGCGCGCCCTGTGCGCGTACGGGCTGGACAGCGTCGGACGGATCGCCGCCGCGCCGCCCGCCACCCTCCAGCGCATCCTCGGCGCGAAGACCGGCCGGGCGGTGTACGACAAGGCCCGCGGCATCGACCCGAGCCCGGTCACCCCGAACGCCGCAGCGCGCTCCATGGGCGCCGAACACCGCTTCGCGCACGACGAACTGGACCCGGACCGGCGGCGGCGCGCGCTGCTCTCGCTCGCGGACGACCTCGGCGCCCGGCTGCGTGGCAGCGCCCGTGCGGCCCGCGCGCTCACCCTCACCGTCCGCTACGCCGACCGCTCCACGACGACGCGCACCCGGCGGCTGCCCGAACCGACCGCGCACGGGCCCGCGCTGACGGACGCGGCGTACGCGCTGCACGCGGCGCTCGGACTGCAACGGGCCCGTGTACGGTCCGTGTCACTGCGGGCGGAGGACCTGTGCCGCGCCGAACACGCCGCCCGGCAGCTGACGTTCGACCCGGCCGAGGACAAGGCGCGCCGCATCGAGGCCGCCGTGGACCGGGCGCGGGAACGCTTCGGCGAGGCGGCGGCCCGGCCCGCGGCGAAGCTCGCTCAGCCGTACAGCCGCTCCGCGTACCGCGGGCCGTAGTGCTCCTCCAGCTGCTCCAGCGGGATGTCGGGGACCTCGACACTCTTGGCCATCCGGGCCCGTGAGGGCAGCGCTTCGGGCTGCCAGCTCTCCGGCTGCCACATCCGGGAGCGCAGGAAGGCCTTGGAGCAGTGGTAGAACACCTCGTCGATCTCGACGAGCAGCACCAGCCGGGGGCGGTTGCCCCGGACGACCATGGCGTCGAAGAACGGGGCGTCGCGCAGGATGCGGGCGCGGCCGTTGATGCGCAGGGTGTCGCCGCGGCCCGGGAGGACGTAGTTCAGTCCGACCTGCGGGTTGGCGAGGATGTTGCGGAAGCCGTCCACGCGCTTGTTGCCGGGGCGGTCCGGTATCGCGATCGTGGTGGCGTCCAGCACCGTCGTGAAACCGGCGGGGTCGCCCTTGGGGGAGACGTCGCACCGGCCCTCGGCGTCCGAGGTGGCGACGTAGCAGAACGGCGAGCGCGCCAGCCACTGCCGGTCGAGGTCGTGCAGCCGGTCGCGGACCTTGTACAGCGCGTGGTCGCTCGGCTCGCCCATCAGCTCCCGCAGCTCGCGCTCGGACGCGACCTCCGTGACCCCCGCGGCCTGCCAGGTCTCCGCGCCTCCGGTCCGCTCGCTCGTCGTCACGGCGTACTCCCCCTCGTCGGCAAGGTCAACTCACCCGCGACTGTACGGGATGCCACTGACATCGCCTGGCGTGGGGCCGCGCGCCTCAGCCGGCCAGCAGCGCGGCCGTGCACGCTTCGGCCAGGTCCTCCGCGTGGCCGGGCAGCGGCGTGCCGCCGCGCAGGTGGCGGCGTACGAGCGACAGGGGCACGTCGATGACCGCGAGGGAGACGCGTTCGGTGTCCTGCGGGGTGCGCGCGCCCAGATCCCGTGCCAGGGCGTTCATCGCGTCCCGTACCCGCCGGTGTCCCCGGTCGGCCCGCTCGGCGTACTCGGCAGGCCAGCCGTCCCGGCCGAAGTCCCGGGCCCCGTACAGGAGAAGCGCCGCTTCCCCGGGGTGGGCGCGGCTCCACGCGACGACGTGCCGGGCCGCGGCCGCGCCCGCGGCGCGCGGGTCCGGCGCCGACCGGAGGGCCGCGAAGTACCCCTCCTGGAAACGTTCGACCGTACGCAGCCACACCTCGGCGAGGAGGGCCGGCCGCCCGGCGAAGCGGTGGTAGACCGAACCGCTCGGCGCGCCGACGGCCGCGGCCACCGCCGACATGGTCACCGCGGCCGGTCCCGCCTCGGCGGCCAGGCGTACGGCGGCGTCCAGGAGCAGGGCGGTGTCGAAGAGCGGTGGTCTGGCCATGTTCTGGAGGGTACCCTCCAGAATGTATTGGAGGGGCTTCTCCAAAACGCTTCCGTCCGCACGGGAGCGGACCGGCACGCAGCCCTGTCCTGACCCGCTGTCCTCGGAGGTGGACGAGTATGGGGATCTTCAACGTGCACGAGCGTGAACTGCCGGTGCCGCGGCACACGGCCGGCGCGCTGATCGACGGCCTGGCGGGCACGCACGACCCGCTGTGGCCGGGCCGCGACTGGCCGCCGATGCGGTTCGACAGCCCCCTCGGTGAGGGCGCGGCGGGCGGCCATGGACCGGTCCGTTACACGGTGACCGGCTATGTCCCCGGCGTCTGGGTGCGTTTCACCTTCAGCGGGCCGCGCGGTTTCGACGGCTTCCACGAGTACACCGCGCGCGCTCTGGGGGAGCAGCGGTCGGTGCTGCGGCACACCCTGGCGATGCGGGTCCACGGCCGGGCCCGGCTGAGCTGGCCGCTGGCCTACCGCCCGCTGCACGACGCGGTACTGGAGGACAGCCTGGACCGCGCCGAACTCGCCTGTACGGGAACGGTTGCGCGCCCCGCGCGCTGGAGCCCGTACGTACGCCTGCTGCGGCGCCTGATGGGAGATTCCCGGGATTCCTCCGCCGGAACGGGAATCTCCGCCCTGCCGCCGGTCGCTGAGACATGACACGACGTGGGAAGCGCCACGACTGTGCGCGCCTGCCGTGCTGCCACGCCGCACCACAGGGGAGTGCGGCGCGGCAGCGGGGCGCGCGCGGAGGCGCCGCCGCCCCCTGAGGTGAAGGAAAGGGGACGGCGGCGCCAGCTGTGGGGGGTGCCCCCGTGAGGCCAGTGGGGGATGACCTCACGGGGGCTGCGGGGCCAGTGGGGGATGACCTCGCAGGGTGGGCCCTGTGTGTGGGGGAAGGGCCCTGGAGAGAAGGCAGAGGGGTCAGCCGCGCTGCCAGGCCGCCTTGCGGCGCGCGCTCGCGAACAGGACCGAAGCGCCCAGCGCCAGGACGGCCGCGCCGCCGACGGCTATTGGCCCGGTCGAGCTGTCACCGCCGGTCTCCGCGAGGTGGCTGCCGGCCGTCTGCTGGGCGCCGGCCTGCTTCGGGTCCACCTCCTTGGCCGCACCGCCGTTGGGGTGCGCCGCGTTCCCCGCGGCGGCGTCCGACGCCTTGCCGGTGTCCCCGGCGGCCTGGGCGCCGCCGTGCGCGCCGTGGCTGCCGTGGTGCATGTGGTCGATGGTCGACTTGTCCGCTTCGGCGGCGATCTGCTGGTCGCTCGGCGCCGACGCGGCCGGCGCCGACGCGGCCGCGCCCTTGCCCGTACCGCCGCCCTTGCCGAAGACCACGTCGGAGCACGTGTAGAACGCCTCGGGGCTGTCCGAGCGCTGCCAGATGCTGTAGATCAGGTGGCGGCCGGACTTGGCGGGCACCTTGCCGCTGAAGACGTAGTCGCCGCTGGTCAGCTTGGGGTTGGTGACCTTGGCGAACGGTTTCGCCTCCAGATCGGACCACTTGAGCGGCTTGGTGGGGTCGTAGCCGTCCTTGGTGATGTAGAGCTCGAAGGAGCCGCGGTGCGGAGCGGTCGCCTTGTACCGGAAGGTGTGGCTGCCGGCCTTGAGCTTCGTGGACGGCCAGTCGGCGCGCGGCAGGTCCAGGCCCTTGTACTCGGGGCCGTTGGCGCTGCACAGTTTGCCGTCCGGGATGCGCTTCTTCGACTGCCCGCCCGCGTTGCCGTCCCGTACGCCGTTCCAGTCGTACAGGGCCTGGGTGCCGCCGGCCGCGACCATCGCCTTGCAGGCCGCGGACTTCGGGTGCTCGGGGCCCTCGGCGAAGCAGGCGGAGATCCGGCTGACCGGGTCGGTCATCGAGCCGTGGGCGACGGCCGGGGTCGCGGTGAGCGCGGTGAGCACCAGCGGGGCGATGCCGGTCAGGGCGATCCCGGCTGCCGTGCGGCGAGCGGTCATCGTGGGGGTCTCCTTCGTCGGATCGGGGGAGCGGCACCGGCCGGGCGCTCGGCCCGGGGCGGTGCGATCAGCACGCTAGCCCCGCTGAGCAGCGCATTTCGGTCCGGAAGCCGGTTCGCGGTGATCTTTATGGCCCTCTTAAGAAAGAGCTGAGGAGGGATTAAGTCCGGGGGTCTCCGGGGCCGGGGCGAGGGGGCGCGAGGGCGCGAAAAGGGGTGGGGAGGGGTGGGGAGGCGTGGAGAAGGGGCGCGAAAAGGGGCGGGGAGGCCTGGGGAAAGGGCGGCGAAAGGGGCGACACGACGGCGGACGGCACGAGTTGACAAAGTTAGGTATGCCTAACCTAATCTTGCGCAGGTGAACGAGGCCGCAACCCCGAACGACGCCTGCGCGGGCCTGATCCTCCTGGCCCGCAACCCCACCGACTCCGTCACCGAAGGCTTCCTGCCGGCCGCGGCCCGGCTCGGCCTCGCCGTGACGCTGCTGACCGACCAGCCGGACGCCCACCATGAGGCGTACGAGCGGTACGCGCGCGAACGGAACGGGGGCGGGCCGTCGGCGGGAGCGCTGCCCGGCAGGCTGGAGATCGTACCGTGCGACGTGCAGGACTTCCGCGCCGTGATCGCGCGAACCGCCGCACGTGCGGCGAGGGTTGGGGCACCCGCCGCGATCTTCACCAACAGTGACCACCTCCAGACCCAGGCCGCCCTGGCCGCCGACTACTTCGGGCTCCCCGGCAAGGACTGGCGGGCAGCGCTCCGCACGAAGAACAAGGCCGAACTGCGGCGCGGCCTGGCCGCCGCCGGACTGGACACCGTCCGATCCGCCGAACTGGCGCCGGGCGATGCCCTGGCCGGGCACGGCATCCCGTACCCCTGCGTGCTCAAACCACGCGAAGGGGTCGCCGGCGAGGACGTCTTCCTGGTGGCGGACGACGCGGAACTGGCCGCGCGGTGCCGCGAGATCCGGGTACGGCGGCCCGGCGCCGCGCTGGTCCTGGAGGAGTACCTGGACGGCCCGCTGCACACCCTGGAAACCCTCGGCGACGGGCACGTACTGCACCCGCTGGCCTCCTTCCGTACGGACATCTCGCCGCCCCCGCACTTCATCGAGGAGCGGCTGACCCTGCTCCCCGAGCCGCCCGGCCCCTGCACCGGGCAGGTACTGGAGCAATTACGCGCGCTCGGCGTCGGATTCGGCGCCTGCCACACCGAGTACGTGGACCAGGGCGGCCGGGCCCGGATCGTCGAGGTCAACTACCGCGCCATCGGCGACCGGTGCGACCTCGCCCTCGCCGACGCCCTGGACCTCCCGCTCTTCGAACTGATCCTCCGTACGCACCTGGGGGAGCCGCTGCCGGACACCCTGACCGTGCGGCGCGGCACACGGGTGCGCATGGAGTACGTGTGCGCCGACCGGGACGGGACGCTGAAGGCCGCGCCGGAGGCGCACGTACAGGAGGCGGACGGCGTCCGCCTCGACTACCGGCCCTTACGTGAGACGGGCGAGCGGCACCCGCTGTACCGCACCAACCGGGACTTCCTCGGGGTGCTGCGGGCGACCGGCCGCGACGAAGGGCGCATCGACGCGGCCGTACGGGAGTTCCTGGCCGCACACTGTTGGGAGATCGTGCCGTGACGGCGGTGGCGGGAGACGGCGTACCGGACACACTGCGGGGGGCGACGGAAAGGGGTGCTCCGGAGGACGAGGGTCCAGAGGACGGGACTCCGGAGGGCGGAACTCCGGAGGGCGGGGCTCCGGACAGCGGAGCGGAAGAGGACCTGATGCGACGCGTGCTGAGCACGCTGCTGCGCGAGGACGCGTACGGGCTGCGCCGCCGCGCCGGCACGGTCCGCCGCCCGGACGGTGACTGGCTGCGGCTGGCCCTCCCGGACGGGCCGGTCCTGGTCCCGGTCGAGGCCGACGGCTTCCAGTGCGAGACCGCCGCCCGCAGGGCGGAGCTGAAGCGCGCCGACGGTACGCGGGCGACCGGGGTGGACGGCATCATGGGCGTACTGCGCACCGCAGTGCCGCCCGAGGACCGGCCGGGCTTCGACGCCTTCACCGGCGAGTGCCACCAGGCGCTGGCTGTCGCCCGGATGCAGGCCGCCGCGCGCGCGGCGGTGATCGCCCGCCTCGGCCCGCACGCGGGCGGCGGCGCGTACGGCGGGAACAACGGGGCGGCGGCTACGGCCGGCCTGGCCGCCGGGGTCCGCGGCGCGGGGGCCCGTGCGTACGGAGCGGAACGCGGCGCGGCGGCCGGCGCGTACGACGGCGACCGCGCCTGGTGCGGCCCCGGCGGCGCCCTCGACTACGACACGCTCGCCGCGTACCGCGACCACCCCGTCTACCCCACCGGCCGGGCCCGCCTCGGCCTGGACGAGGCCCAGATCCGCGGTTACGCACCGGAGTTCGCCCCCGGCTTCGCGCTGCGCTGGCTGGCCCTCCCGCGCGAGGCCGTCAACGGCGACCAGGCGGCGCTGCCCGCCTGGTGGCCCGCCCCGGGTGACCTGGGCCTGCCCCGGCTGGACGGCAGCCACCTCGCCCTGCCCGTCCACCCGCTCACCGCCGCAGGACCGCTGGCCGAAGCGCTGCGCGCCCGCGGCCTCGAAGACGGCGCGCGGCTCGCCGACCGCGCCTGGCTGCGGGTACGGCCCACCCTGTCGATGCGGACCGTCGCCGTCACCGACGACCCGTACACCCACCTCAAACTTCCGCTCGCCACCGCCACCCTGGGCCGCCTCAACCGGCGCGGCATGAAACCCGGCACGCTCGTGGACGGCGCGGTGGGCCAGCGGCTGCTGGAGACCGTCGTCGACCGGCACCCGCGCTTCGCCGAGACCGTGCTGCTCGCCGACGAGACCACCCACCTGGACGCCGGACACGACCTGCTCGCCACTCTGGTGCGCCGCTTCCCGAAGGGCAGCGGCGGCACGGCGGCGGTGTGCGGCAGCGCCGACGGGCTGAAGGGAGCGCGGAGCCTGCGCGGGCTGCGCGGGTCCAGCGGGCTGCGCGGCGCCCGGGTCGTGCCGCTGGCCGCGCTCGCCGCCCGGATGCCGGACGGCTCACTCGTCGCCGACGACCTCGCCCGCCGCTTCTACGGCGGCGACCTGCTCGCCCTCCTCGACGCCTACCTGACGCTCCTGCTGGACTGGCACACCACCCTCTTCGCGTACGGCATCGCGCTGGAGTCGCACCAGCAGAACACCTCCCTCGTCCTGGACGAGGTGGCCGGACGCCCGCGCCTGCGCCTGCTGCTCAAGGACAACGACGGGCCGCGGGTGAACACCGTACGGCTGGCCGCCGTCCTGGGCGGGGACGCCGCCGACCTGTGCGGATTCGACGACCGGCGCATCCTGGTGGGCGGCGACGCCCCGGTGGCCGACGTCTTCGCCACCATCACCGTCCACCTGTGCGCCGGGGCCCTCGCCTTCGAACTGGCCCGGCTCGGCCGCGCGCCGCTGCCGGTCCTGCTCGGGCAGCTCAGAGCGCGGCTCACGGAGGCCGTCGACCGGCTGGAGGCCGCCCCCGGAGCCGCCGCCGCCGTCCTGCGCCACCGCGTCCTGGACGCCGACCGGCTGCCGGTCAAAGCCATGGTCACGGCCGGCAGTCTGCTGTCGAAACGCCGGTCGGGGGCGTCGGACGTCAACAAGTTCTACGTCACCGGGCCGAACTACCTGGCGCCGGGCCGGTGACCGCTTCGCCGGTTCCGTGCCGCCCGGCGTGACGCCCCTCCGGGCCCGCTGACGCGTTCCGGGCCCACAAGGGCCCGAGGGCCCCGGAGCCCCAGCCCCCCCCCACCGTCCCCCCACCGTGGCCGGGCCCACGCCCTCCTCCCAGGTTTCCGCTCACCACCCCTGTTGGAGTCCCCGCAATGCCCCTCGCCCCCTCCCGCACCACCGGCACGGACGACCGCACGGTCCCGCTCACGGCCGACGAACCCGTGGCCCACACCCTCCTGAACTGCCTGCTGCGCGAGATCTGCGGCCCGGAACGGCAGGCCACCGTGGCCGGTACGCACCTGCTGCTCCGGCTGCCGCGCTGCGGCGAACTGCTGCGGGTCCGCCTGCGCCGTGTCTCGCTCACCGGGGCGCACCGCTTCACCGGCCCGGCCGGACGGTGGGGCGACGGCGGCTGGCACGAACTGGGCTGGGAGGAACTGGCCGCGTGCGCACAGCGGGAGCTGGAGCTGCGGACGGGCGTACGGAACGAGGAATTCCGGGCGCAGGTCGCGTCGAGCCACGCGGGCGTCGCCGCCGCCCTGGACCACGCCGCCGCCGGCCGGGCGGACAGCCGGGACACCGGTCCGCACGCCCGCTACCTGCGCTCCGAACAGTCGCTGCTGTTCGGCCACCGCTTCCACCCGACGCCCAAGTCCCGCACCGGCAGCGCCGCCGACTGGGCCCGCTACGCCCCCGAGGCCGGAGCCCGCTTCCCCCTGCGCCACCTGGCCGTACGCGCCGACCGGGTACGCGAGGAAGCCGCCGCCCCCGCGGCCCTGACCGCGCTGGACCGGCAGGGCGAGGTGCCCGACGGCTACCGGCTGCTGCCCGCGCACCCCTGGCAGTACGCCATGCTCCGCGCGCACCCCGCCCTGCGGGACGCCGTACGGCGCGGTGACGTGCTGGACCTGGGGGAGCGCGGCGACGCCTTCGCGCCCACCGCGTCCGTCCGCACGCTCTACGACGGCCGGAACTTCCTCAAGTTCAGCCTCAACACCCGCATCACCAACTGCGTACGCAAGAACGCCGACTACGAACTGCGCGGCGCCGTCGCCCTCACCCGCCACCTGGAACCCGTCGCCACCGCCCTCACCGTCCGCTTCCCCGGCTGCGGCCTGCTGCGGGAGCCCGGCTACCGCACCGTGGACGTGGGCGACCGGGAACTGGCCGAAGGGCTCGGCGTGATCGTCCGGGAGGGGCTGGACGCGCGGCTGCGGCCCGGCGTCACCCCGCTGCTGGCCGCCGCCGTCGCCGACGAACACCCGTCGAGCGACGCCCAGTTCGGCGAGCTGCTGCGCGGCGCCGACCCGGTGGCGGCGCTGGGCTGGTGGGACGCGTACCTCTCGCTGCTCGTACCGCCCGTGCTGGCCGCCTACTTCGACCACGGCGTGGTCCTCGAACCGCACCTCCAGAACGTCGTCGTCGGCGTCGACGCCCTCGGCATGCCCGTCCAGGCACTCTTCCGCGACCTGGAGGGCACCAAGCTGCTGCCCGGCCGGCACACCGCGTTCCTCGACAGCCTGCCGCAGGACGTGGCCCGCCCCCTCGTCTACACACCGCAGCGCGGCTGGGACCGGGTCGTCTACTGCCTGCTGGTCAACCACCTCGCCGAGATGGCCGCCGCCGTCACCGACCTGCACCCGGGGCTGGAGGGCGAACTGTGGCGCGCCGTACGCGGAGTGCTGCGCGAGCAGAGCGCCGCCCACGGCGAACCGGCCGAACTGCGCGCCCTGCTGGCCGGTGCGCCACTGCCCGCCAAGGCCAACCTGCTGACGCGCTGGGGGCGCGCGGCGGACCGGGAGGCGGAATACGTGCACATCACCTCGCCCGTCGGCCCCGGCAGAGCGCGCGGTACGGCGAGCGGTACGGTGTCCGACGGCCTGGCAGCGCCCCGCACGCGCGCCGCGTCCCGGGCCGCATCCCGCGCCGCCTTCCCCCGCCCCCGGAGCACCTCATGATCACCGAGCTGGCCGCGCGCCAGGTGGACCTCCTCACGGCCGGACACCCGGGCCCCGGCGGCGCCCTCGAAGGACCGCTGCCCGCCTATGTCTACGACCTGGCCGACCTGGACGCCCACGCGGCCTCTGTACGGGCCGCGCTGCCGCCCGCCGTCGAGCTGTACTACGCGGCCAAGGCCAACCCGGACCCGCGTCTGCTGCGGACCCTGGCCCCGTACACCGACGGCTGCGAGGTCTCCTCGGCGGGCGAAGCCGCCCATGTGCGCGCGGCCGTGCCCGCGCTGCCCCTGGCCTTCGGCGGACCGGGGAAGACCGAGGCGGAACTGCGCGCCGCCCTGGACCTGGGCGTCGAACGCTTCCACCTGGAGAGCGAGCACGAACTGCGGATGCTCTCCGCCCTTGCCGGGGAAGCCGGCCGGACCGCCGACGTGCTCCTCCGCGTCAACCTGCCGCTCGGCGCGGGCGTGACGGCAGGCGCCGCGCTCGCGATGGGCGGCCGGGCCACCCCCTTCGGCCTCGACCCGGCGCGCGCGGAACACTGCCTGCCGCTGCTCTGCGACGGACCGCTACGGCTGCGCGGCATCCATGCCCACCTGGCCAGCGGCCTGGAAGCGCCCGCCCAGCTCGCCCTCGCCGCCCGCATCACCGAATGGGCCCGGCACTTCGCCGCCCGGCACGGCCACTCCCTGTGCGAGGTCGGCCTCGGCGGCGGCATGGCCGTCGACTACACGCGCCCGGACACCCGCTTCGACTGGACGGCGTACGGCACCGGACTTGCCGAGCTGGCCGACCGCTACCCCGAGTTCACCCTGCGCATCGAGCCGGGCAGGGCGCTGACCGCCTACTGCGGCTGGTACGTGACCGAAGTCCTGGACGTCAAGCACAGCCACGGCGAAGCCTTCGCCCTACTGCGCGGCGGCACCCACCACCTGCGCACACCGGTCGCCAAGGGACACGACCACCCCTTCGTCGTCCTGCCCGTCGAGGAGTGGACCCGCCCTTGGCCGCGACCGGGCGCCCACGGGCAGGAGGTCACCCTCGCCGGGCAGTTGTGCACTCCCAAGGACGTACTGGCGCGCCGGGTCCCCGTCGCCCACCTGCGCGCCGGCGACCGGATCGCCTTCGCACTGGCCGGCGCGTACGCCTGGAACATCTCGCATCACGACTTCCTCATGCACCCGCCGCCGGCCTTCCACTACACGGGCGGCGGCGAACCGGCGGGCGAGTCCGTGGGGCGCGCGCGGCGCAGTTCGCGGACACAGTGCCACTCGGCGGCGAACGGGCGGTAGCCCAACGCGGCGTTGATGGCGAGCATCGGGGCGTTCTCGGCGTCGTTGGACGTGAACGCCTCCGTACAGCCGGCGTCCCGGGCCCGGCGCAGGGAGTCGGTCTTGGCGAGCCTGGCCAGTCCCCGGCCCCGGTGGGCGCGGCGGGTACCGGTCATCTGCGAGGCGTAGCGGCCCTGTCCGTCCGTGCCGGCCAGGCTGAACGACACGATCTCGCCGCCGACCGTCACCACCGTCGTCAGGTCCAGGTCGATGTCCGGCTGCTCCCAGGTGTGGACGATCCAGTCCTCGTACGTCATCGCGTCGACGGTCAGGTCGTCCGGCTCGTCCGCCGTGACCTCGGCGTCCACCACGAACAGCGGGCGGGGGTCGGCACCGAAGTCGGCGGCGGTGCGCAGCTCCGTACCGGGCGGCAGGCTCGCGGGCCGCGGCGGCAGGGCGGCGTGGGCGAGGCCGAGGCGGAGGTAGCGGGCCAGGCGCAGGCGGCGGTAGCCGCGCCGTTCGGCGAAGGTTAGCGAGCGGAGTTCGTCCTGCGGGTGGGCGTGCAGGTGGGTGACGCCGAGACCGGCCAGGTGGTCCTCCGCCGCGTCGAGCAGGGCGCGGCCCGCGCCCAGCCCGCGGTACCCGGGATCCACCAGCGGCGCGACGACACCCTGCCCGGCCGTGCTGCTGTCGTGCCGGACGCTCGCCTTCACCACGCCGACGACCCGGCCGCCGGCCTCGGCGACGAACACCCGCAGCCGCCGGGCGGCCGGCGCCTCGGCGACCTCCCAGGCGACGGACTGCGGGGTCGAGATCCCGTAGGGCAGCACCCGGCGCCGCACCTCGCTCACGTACCGGGCATCGGAGCGGTGGAAAGGCCGCACGGTGACAGTCATCCGCGGAACGGTACGCCCACCGCCCGGACGCCGCCTCCGAATTTCGCGGGGCGGCACCACCGCACGGCCGGGCCGGAACGGCCCTTGCCGGCGCGCGTTCACGGCACGACATGTGCGGCCCTGCGGACAGGGCGGGCGCCGCTGGCGCACAATGGGGGCGACCCACCCCTGCGTCTGTCGCAACCCCCGTACCAGGAGCGCCACCGTGGCCGTCCAGCAAGCGCCGCCCCTGCGGCTGACCATCGACCCGGACGCGGCGGACGCGCCGTTCGAGCAGGTCCGGGCCCAGATCGCCGGTCAGGCCCGGGCCGGCGGGCTGCCGGTCGGCCGCAAACTGCCCACCGTACGCGGCCTCGCCGAACAGCTCGGCCTGGCCGCCAACACCGTCGCCAAGGCCTACCGCGCCCTGGAGACGGACGGCGTGATCGAGACGCGCGGGCGCAACGGCACCTTCATCGCGGCGGCCGGCGAGGCGGCCGACAAGGAAGCGGCGGCGGCCGCCGCCTCCTACGCCCGGCGCGCCCGCCGCCTCGGCCTGGACCACGAGGCCGCCCGCACCGCCGTGACGGACGCCCTGCGCGCGACCTACGGAGACGACGCATGACCGCCTTCGCCCGCGTCCAGTGCACCGCCCTGGACTGCCCCGACCCGATGCGGCTCGCCCGCTTCTACGCGGAACTGCTCGGCGGTGAGATCAACCGCCGGACCCCTCTGTGGACCACCGACGACGACTGGGTCACCCTGCACACCGAAGGCGGCACGGTCCTCGCCTTCCAGCGCGCCCCCGAGCACCGCCCGCCCCGCTGGCCGGACCCGGAGCATCCCCAGCAGTCCCACCTGGACCTCGGCGTGGAGGACAGGGAAGCCGCGCACCGGCAGGTGCTCGACGCGGGCGGCACCCTGCTCGACGCCACCCACGGCGGCGGCCCGCACGGCTTCCAGGTCTACGCCGACCCGGCCGGGCACCCCTTCTGCCTCGTGTGGGAACGGCCCGGGGACCAGCAGTCGTACGAGCAGAGCACCGCATGACCGGACGGTAGGCGCTCGCCGTCGTCCCGTCCCCGCGTCGTTTCAGCGCAGCCAGGCGGGGTGGCCCTTGGGCCGGGGAAGGCCGGGGTACGGCGCCGGGTAGGCGACGCGCGTGACGATGTGGCAGTGGTTGCACCACCACAGGCAGCCGTCCGCGTCCACGTCGTCCCCTTCGCACGCCATGCAGGTGTCGCCCGCGATGCCGGCCGCCACGCCGCGATGGTTGCCGTTGGCCATCCGCCGCTCGTACGCCGTGCGTTCCGAGGTGTAGCAGTGCAGGCACAGCGCCTCGTCGAGGCCCGGCAGCTTCACCGTCTCCTGGCCGCACCGGCACATCAGCACGCCCACATGGCGCGGGTCCAGACCGACCGGTCCGCCGCGCGGCCTTCCTTGACTCATGCCGGAACCTTTCCCGTACCGGCGCATCCACCGCACCGCGTCGTCACCGGGCCACCGCCCCGCGTCCCCCATCGTCCTCTCCGCCGCGGGGCGCCGCTGGGCTTTGGGCAGATCGGCCGACGGCAGCGCAGCCGACGCCGGCGACCCCGCCGCCACAGACGCCCCACCGAAACAGACGCTCCGCCGCTACAGACCGCTACAGATAGAGCCCCGCGTCCGCACCCGGGTCCTGCGCCGGGACCGCGGCGGGACCGGTGCCGCGGCGCAGCGCGTACAGCTCCGCCAGGGTCGCCCCGTCCCGGCCGACGCCGTCCTCCTTGCCGAGCCAGCGCACCGCCTCGGCGCGGTTCAGCGGGCCCACCTCGATACGGGCCATGCAGCGGCCGGGCCGTACCACCGCGGGGTGCATCCGCTCCAGGTCCTCGTTGGTCGTCACCCCGACCAGGACGTTGCGGCCCTGGCCCAGCAGCCCGTCCGTCAGGTTCAGCAGCCGGGACAGCGCCTGCCCCGCCGTGTGCTTGGCCTCGCCGCGGATCAGTTCGTCGCAGTCCTCCAGCAGGAGCAGCCGCCAGCGCCCCTTGCCCGCCGCGTCGTCCTCGCCGATGGCGATGTCCATCAGGTAGCCGATGTCGTTGAAGAGGCGTTCCGGGTCCAGGACGCAGTCGACCTGGCACCAGTCGCGCCAGGAGCGGGCCAGGGTGCGCAGCGCGGAGGTCTTGCCCGTACCGGGCGGTCCGTGCAGCAACAGCAGCCGCCCGGAGATCTCCTCCGGTGCCACCTTCATCAGCCGGTCCAGCGCGTCGGCCACCGGCGCGGTGTAGTTGGGGCGGATCTCGTCCCACGTCCCGGCGGAGATCTGCCGGGACGTGCGGTGCGGGCCGCGCCGGGGGGAGAGGTACCAGAACCCCATCGAGACGTTCTCCGGCTGCGGCTCCGGCTCGTCCTCCGCGCCGTCGGCGGACTGGCCCAGCACCTTCTGGGCCAGCTCGTCGGTGGTGGCCGTGACGGTCACGTCCGCGCCGCGGTTCCACCGCGACACCAGCAGGGTGAAACCGTCGCCCTCGGCCAGGGTCGCGCTGCGGTCCTCGTCGCGGGCCGAGCGCAGCACCTTGGCACCGGGCGGCAGCAGCGTCAGGCCGGATTTGACCCGGTCCACCGAGCGGCTGCGCGCGTACGGCTGCTCGCCGTTGGCGAACCGCCCCAGGAACAGGGCGTCGACGACATCGGACGGCGAATCGCTGTCGTCCATGGTCAGACGGATCGGGAGGGACTCCTCGGCGGGGGACGGCTGGACGCGGTCGGCACACATGACCACCATGATCCGGCAACAGCGCCCGCCGCGTACACGGAATTTCCCCTGCCAACGGGTCTTTCTTCGAGAAGTCCGGCCGCAGGCGGACCGGCCCCCCGCACTTCCCGGGAAACCGGCCGTCCGGCCCGTGAAGCTGGCTAGGCTGGCCCGTTGTGGGACGTCATGGGGAACGTCACGGTGGGGGCCGGCACGGCGGTACGGGGGCGGCGCGGCCGCCGCACCCGGCGGGCGGGCCGGGCGACGGGCGGGGCCGCAGGTTTCGCAACCGGTCCCGGGCCACCGCCCTGCTCGCGATGGGCGTGGCGGTGCTGGCCATGGCGCTGGCGATGTGCGGTTTCCCGCCGGAGAACGGCAGCGGCGGCGGACGGGCCGCCGGGTCGCCCGGCGCGCAGGTCGGCTGGGGCTTCACGCACACCGAGTACAGCGCGGACCGCGGTGAGGAGCCGGCCACCGCCAGCGCCGACCGGCTGCTGTCCGCCGACCCGATGCCGCAGAACCAGCACGTCATGGGCTGGGGCGCGCAGAACCCCGAACCGAGCCCGGGGACGTACGACTTCAAGGAGCTGGACAGCCGCGTCGACCTGATCCGCCGGACCGGCGGCACGCCCGTACTGACGCTGTGCTGCGCCCCGGACTGGATGAAGGGCGGCACGGCGGGCGAGACG
Source organism: Streptomyces monomycini (assembly GCF_022271435.1). Lineage (GTDB taxonomy): Bacteria > Actinomycetota > Actinomycetes > Streptomycetales > Streptomycetaceae > Streptomyces > Streptomyces monomycini. Next base: position 43,067 of record NZ_JAFIQY010000020.1, read on the forward strand.
GACTGGAGCGAGCTGGAGAAGGCGCCGAGCCCGGAGCACTACGCGGACTTCGCCGCGCTGGCCGGCACGATCGCCCGCCGCTACCCGGACATCCGGCACTTCATCGTCTGGAACGAGCTGAAGGGCTTCTTCGACGAGGGCCGCAACCGCTGGGACCACGAGGGCTACACCCGTCTGTACAACATGGTCTACCGGGAGCTGAAGAAGGCCGACAAGGACAATTTGGTGGGCGGCCCGTACGCGGTCATGGACAGCTACGCGCCCGGCGACGACACCTACGCCTCCGACGTCAAGGGCCCGTGGGGCAGCCTGGACCGGCGCACCGTCGACGCCGTCGAGTACTGGAACGAGCACAAGGCGGGCGCGGACTTCGTCGTCGTGGACGGCTCCAGCTACACCAAGGACGACCGGTACGTGCCCGACGCGTTCACCGCCACCCGCAAGTTCGCCGACGTCGGGCGCTGGCTGCGGGAGACGACCGGCCTGCCGCTGTGGTGGGCGGAGTGGTACGTCGAGGTGGCCGACCGCAACGACGACCGCCGCGGCTGGAGCGAGCCGCGCCGTACCGCCACCCAGGCGAGCGCGCTGATCTCCATGGCCGAGGGCGGCGCCACCAGCGGCTTCTACTGGAACCCGCAGAACGAGGGCGCCGACTGCCCCGGCTGTCTGTGGCGCAGCACCGAACTCCGGGACGGCGGCAGCCGGCTGCCCATGATGGACCTGCTGTCCCGCTTCTCCCGCGCGTTCCCGCCCGGTACGTCCTACGAGCGGGTCGCCGTGGGCGGGGCCGGCCGCGCGGACGTCCGTGTGCTCGGCGACGACGAGGACGTCCTGGCCGTCAACACCCGCGACCGCCCCGTACGGGTGACGGTGGGTGGCAGACCCGTCACCCTGGACGCGTACGGGATCCAGTGGCTGAAGCGCTGACGCTCACGACATCGTCACGAACCGCTGGACGAGAGCGACCAGGAACACCAGCAGCAGCGGCAGGGTGAACCAGAAGGAACTCTGCATCCACCGCAGCTTGCGCACGCTCGGCGGCAGCGCCACCCGCACCACCTCGCGGGCCCCGAGCAGCAGGATCAGCGCGCCGGCGGCCAGCGCGCCGACGACCGACCACGACGTCCACGTGACGCGCGGTCCGGCCGGGCCGGGGTCCGGCTCGTCCACCGGGCCCGGCTGCTGCTGCTTGAGTTCGTACAGCGCCGCGTGCTCGTTGCTCAGCACGCGGCGCAGTTCCGGGCGCTGGTCCAGGGCGGTACGCAGCCGCTGCTCCCAGGTGGCGGCGTAGCCCGAGCCCAGGCGCAGCGACTCCGCCTGCGCGCGGTTGACCATGAAGTAGGAGTGCGGCCCGGCGTCGCGCAGCGCGTCGACGACCGAGTCGGTGAGCACCGGGTCCCGCGGGGCGAGGACGGGGACGTACCGCACCCGTTCCATGTCCTTGGCGCCCCACGGTATGGCCGGGGTGACGTCGTTGACCGTGTCGTTGGACGGCCAGAGCAGCCGTGCCGTGGGCCGGTCGTGCGCGTAGACGTAGTCCATCGCGGCGACCTCGCCCGGCCGGACGCGCTCGAACGGCTCGTTGCCCCAGCGCGCCACCAGGAAGCCGGTCATCAGCACCACGCCGGTCAGCAGGGCGGCGAGCGGGCCCAGGCCGCGGCGGGTGCCGGCGGCGCGCGGGAACAGCGCGAGCGCGCCGAGGACGCAGGCGCCGGGCAGCGCGAACATGAACACCCGCAGCGCCATCTCGCCGCCGTAGGACTGCATCCCGAAGGCGAGGAACGGTACGAAGGTCAGCACCAGCAGCGACCGTTCGGAGAATCCGGCGGCGCGCCGCCGCAGCACGCCCCAGCAGGCCAGCGCCAGCACCCCGCCGGCCAGCGCCACCCGTGCGTACAGCACCAGTTTGTGGGTGGTGTCGCCGGTGCCGATCCGGCCGGTGACGGACGAGGAGACATTTCCGCCGATGCCGCCCACACCGCCGAACAGCTCGTCGAAGTGCCCGGACCAGTACGGCTCGGCGAGGAAGCCGATCCAGACCACGACCACCACGCCGAACAGCAGCGGCAGCCCGTACAGGGACGTCCGGCGCACCAGCACCAGGAAGGTCAGCACACCCAGCATCACGAACGGCGTGAGCTGGTGGCCCGCCACGGACGCCGTGAACAGCAGGGCCAGCACGGCCAGCAGCGCGACCCGCTGTCCCCGCCCGGCGGGCGCGACCTCCGCCTCGCCGGGCCAGCGCTTGCCGCGCAGCACCCGCGGATCGCGGAACCACACCAGTAGGACCGCCGCGAAGACCAGATACAGCAGATACGTGAAGCCCTGCGGGGAGAAGTAGTCCTGGCCGACCCAGCCGCACAGCGCGAACAGCCACGCCGCGCTCCACTTCGCGCGCCAACCCGCCCGTACGGACTTCAGCAGCAGGAACACCGGAGCCAGATAGAGCAGTTGGATGGTCAGCGGCCACCAGCGCAGCACCTGGGTGAAGTCCGTGACGCCGCACGCCTCGGCGAGGAACTGGGCTGCCGCGAAGAAGCCGGGCCAGCTCCAGCGCGCGTCCAGGTCCGGTACGGCGGTGCCGGTCCGGTCGATGTAGTCCAGGAAGCCCAGGTGCTGCCAGGCCGTCGGGAAGCGCGGCTCGGCCTCCAGGACGGCGGGCAGCGCGTGCAGGGCCACCACGGTCAGGATCAGCACGGCCGCCAGCAGGGCACGCCGCGGCCGGGACAGCCACAGGGCCGAGGCGAAGGCCAGCACGAGCAGGACGGCGCCCAGCAGGGTCGCCGTGGGCAGCACGCTGATCAGACCGAGCCCGCCCATCCGGTCCAGGTCCGCGTCGTTCATGCCGCGCAGCGGCAGCCAGAACAGCGCGAGGGCGGCGCTCAGCAGCGCCCAGACGCCGAGGTCGGGGCGGTCGGACAGCCGGGCCGTGAGGCGGGTGCCGAGCGGGCCGGGGGCTGTGAGCCTGGCCTTCAGGAGGGCGGGCGCGGTGCGCCGGGGGCCGGAGGGTGCGGCGGGGGCCGGGGGGGCGGGGACGCCCGGGGCCGGGCCGGAGCGGTCCGGCGGCGCGTCGTCCGCCGTAGGCGCCGCGGCGGGTTCCGCCCGGAACATCTTCGTGGGCGCGGCGGGCACGACAGGCCCGGTGGCCACCGGCCGCTCCGTACCGCCGCCCCGACCGGCACCACTGTCCCCGCCTAGCCCACTGTCCCCGCCGACCCCGCCGTTCCCACCGTCCTGCGCCCAGGACGGTGCCGGCGGCCGGACGTCCGGCCGGCGTTCCATGTGGTCGAAGTCCACGTGCAGCCCCAGCGGCACCGTGTCCACGTCCCGCAGCGCCCGCTGCGCCCAGCTGGGCCGGTGCGGCACCGCGCCGTCCGTGCCGTCCGCCGCCTCCCGCGCGCGGTCCGGCCCCGGCGGTACGGCGGTGTCCGGGCCGGGCGCCCGCGCGTCCCCGAGGTCGCCGTTGACCGCCAGGTCCGCCAGGTCCCCGTCCGGCGCCAGCCCTTCGGCGGGCGCCCGTGTCAGCGGCGCGGAGGGGTGCCCCTTGAGGATGCGGTACAGCTTGACGGACGCGATCGAGACGATCACCGCCAGGCTGGAGATCTCCGCGACACCCGCGCCGGTCAGCCCCATCCGCGGCAGCAGCAGCACCGTCAGGCCGAGCACCAGGAGGCACAGCAGGCCCTGCATGTACGCCAGTCCGGACGTACGGCTCTGGGCGCGCAGCACCGCGAAGTAGACCTCCATCACCACGCGCAGCGCGGCGCCCACCGCGAACCAGCGCAGCAGCGGGGTGGCGGCGTCCGCGTACCCCTGGCCGAAGACGGCGAGGATGTACGGCGCGCACACGAAGAGGAAGAGACAGACCGGGATCATGATCCGGGCCATCCGGCGCAGCGCGGCCCGGGTGTTCTCGGCCAGCCGCGCCGGGTCGTGCGAGCCCTCCACGGTCAGCGAGGCGCCCATGTTGATGGCGAGCAGGTTGACCGTGCCGCCGATGGTGGTCGTGATGTAGAAGTACGCGTTGTCGGCGGAGCTGACCTGGGAGGCGACCAGCACCGGCACCAGGTAGACGACGGCCAGCGAGAAGAGCGAGCCCGTGTAGTCGCCGGCCAGGAAGCGGCCCATCTCGCGCAGGGACGGTGGCCGGGCGGTGCGTGCGGTGGCCTTCACGTGCCGGGGCACCAGCCGCCGGAACACCAGCCAGCCCAGCGGCAGCACGGACACCCCGATGGCGGCGACCCACGAGACGAAGACGCCCGCCGTCGGGATCGCCACGGCGAACGCGATCAGCAGCCCCAGCTTGACCGTCGAGAAGACCAGGTTGCCGACCGGCACCCACAGCGCGCTGCGCAGCCCGGTCAGCACCCCGTCCTGGAGGGTCAGCACCGACCAGGCGATCACCGCGACGACGAACCCGAGCCCGTGGATCGGCCCGTGCAGGAAGCGGTACGAGGGCCCCCACAGGTTCAGGGTGAGCAGGAAGACGGTGGCGGCGAGCGCGACGACCACCGAACTGCCCAGGTACGTACGGAGGACCAGCCGCCCGGTGGCCCGGCCCGCGATCGGGATGTAGCGGGCCAGCGCGCCGGTCAGCGTCAGCGAGGTCAGCCCCGCCAGCAGCTTCATCGCGGCGATGGCCGCCGAGCCCTGGCCGACCGCGGACTCCGTGTAGTACCGGGCCGCGACCAGCCAGAATCCCAGACCGAGCAGCCCGGAGATGCCGGTGTTCAGCATCAGCGCGTAGGCGTTGCGGAACAGCTGGCTGCCCCCGCCGCCCTTCCCGCCGGGCCCCAGGCCGCCGAACAGGCGTCGCCGCCCGCCCCCGGCCGGTTCCCGTTCCGTGTGCCGCTCGGTCCGGGTGGTCGTGTCAGACACGGCTTCCGTGCACCTTCCCCACTGCCTTGGCCGCCTGACGGGCCCTGCGGACCACGGCGTATCCCTTGGTGAGCGCCCGCTCCCGGGCGAAGTACCGGCCGACGGCCCGGCCCTCCACCAGCCGCGCGAACTCCTCGGCGGCGGTGTCGCGCCGTACCGTGAGCCGGGTCAGCGCGTACGGGCCCTGACAGCGGCCCGCCAGGGCGTTGTTCACCGCCAGCGACTGCCGGAAGCCCGCGCCGCGCACCGCCCGCCGCACCCGCCGGCTGGAATGGCCGTAGGGGTAGGCGAACGACACCGGGGGAGTGCCCAGTTCGTCCGCGACGAGGTGCTTGCAGCGGGTGACCTCGAACCACAGGCGGTCGTCGGACATCTGGTCCAGCTGCGGGTGGGTGTGGCTGTGGCCGCCGATCTCCACCCCGGCGGCGGCCAGTTCGCGCGTCTGGTCCCAGTCCAGCATGGTGTCCAGGGCGCCCCCGGTGTCGTACGGGCCGCGCAGCCAGCCGGTCGAGACGAACAGGGTGGCCGCGAACCCGTACCGGGACAGCGCGGGCAGGGCGTGCCGGTGCACGCCCTCGTAGCCGTCGTCGAAGGTGATGAGCACCGGCCGCTCGGGCAGCGGCCGGCCGCCCCGCCACGCCGCCCCCAGCTGTGCCGTGGTCAGCGGGGTGAAGCCGCGGTCGTCCAGTACGGCCATCTGCTCGGCGAACGCCCGCGGCGTCACGGACAGGTCCAGCGCGGCGGGCGAGGGCGCGTGCGCGATCGCGTGGTACATCAGGATCGGTACCGTGCACGGTGTGGTCATGCCACCGCCCCCTCGTCGCCCGGGGCCGCGGACCCGCCGCCCGCCCGGGAGGCCGCGGGGGCCGTCGCCCCGTCCGGTTCGTGCGGGCCCGCGGGTTCCCGGGCCGTACCTCCCGTCCGGTCGTCCGGCACGGGTACCACCACGAAGCCGCTGTCACCCACCGTCCGCCGGTCGCGCCGCGCCCGCAGGCTGCCGAGCGCGTAGCCGAACGCGGTGGCGGACACCCCCGCGACGATCGCGCCCGCCCGGCCGGCCCCGCCGGGCCGCCGCAGCAGCGCGTCGCGCACACCGCGCGCGACGCCCGCCGGGAGCACCCGGGTCGCGTAGCGCCGTTCCGTCGACAGCCCTTCCCTGGCGCCCACGCTGCGCGTCACCAGCGCCTTGGACAGGCCCTCCGCGTACGTACGGGAACGGAAGTACGCGAAGCGCTCCCGGCCCGCCGGCACCCGGTGGTGGATCACCGACCGGTCGTCGACCAGCAGCACCGCGTCCGGCACGGCGCGGGCCAGCCGGATGCACAGCTCGGTCTCCTCGCAGCCCAGCGGCCGCTTCCCGGCGTCCCGGCCGATGCCGGTGGCGAACCCGCCGGCGGTCTCGAACGCCTCCCGCCGGAAAGAGGCGTTGCCGCCCAGGACGTTGCGGACGCGGACGGTGTGCGGGCCGCCGGCGCCGGTGGGGAACAGCCCCCGGTACGCGCAGCCCACCACCCAGTCGAACTCCTCGGGGAACCAGGCCGGCCGGCGCCCGGAGGCCCACACCGGCTCGGTCCGGCCGCCGACGGCCAGCACCCGCGGATCGGCGTACCCCTCGGCGAAGTGCAGCAGCCAGTCGCGTTCGGCCACCGCGTCGTCGTCCAGGAAGGCGATCACCTCGCCGGTGGACTCCGCGACGCCGGTGTTGCGCCCGGCGGACAGGCCGCGCGGCCCGGCGTTGGCCAGTACGCGTACCGGGCCGCCCGGCCCGGGTGACGCGAAACGTTCCCTCAGCCGGTCCAGCAGGGCCGGATTGTGGTCGACCACGAGCAGCAGCTCATGGGCCGGGTGGGACTGCTCGTGCACCGAGGCCACCGCGGCGAGGATGTCGTCCCAGCGGTCCTCGGTGTACGCGCAGACGACCACGGAGACGCGGACGCTCAAGACGCCTCTCCCGTGATCATGGCCGGGCGGGCGGGGCGCTTGCGGCGGGTGCTGCGCTCGCGCAGTATCACCTTCAGCACCCGGAAACCGTCCCGCACGGCCCGCAGGTTGCTCACGCCGTGGATGCGGTTGTACTCGTGGCTGGGGATCTCCTGCACCTTCAGCCCGGCCTTGACCACGCGGATGTTCATCAGCGTCTCGACCTCGAACCCGTTGCAGTCCAGGGCGATCCGGTCCAGGCAGTGGCGCCAGAAGGCGTTGTAGCCGTAGCACAGGTCGGTGTAGCGGGCGCCGAACTTGGCGTTGACCACGGTGGTCAGCACCCGGTTGCCCAGCTTGCGCACCGGCGTCATGTCGTCGGTGCCGCCGCCGTTGGCGAACCGCGAGCCCTTGGCGAAGTCCGCGCCCCCCACCAGCGCGGAGACATAGCTGACGATCTCGGCGCCGTCCGCCGAGCCGTCCGCGTCGACCATCACGATGATGTCGCCGGTGCACGCGGCGAACCCGCTGATCAGGGCGTCCCCCTTGCCCTTGCCGCGCTGTTCGACGACCGTGACGTCGGGCCGCAGTTCGCGCGCGACCGCCACCGTGTCGTCGGTGGAATTCCCGTCCACCAGGACGACTTCGTGTATCCACTCCGGAAGTGTCTTGAAGACGTACGGGAGATTCTCCGCCTCGTTCATCGCGGGTATCACGACACTGACCGGCGGAGCTATGGCCAGGTGCGAGGAAACGGGGCGGTATTGCCCCTCCGTGCGCACCGGCGTCAACGGCTTCGGATCCGTTTCCGCGGAGTGGAGAAATGAACTCATGAGTCTTTTTCCCTCTCGTCCGGTGGACCGCCCACCCCCGGGCGGCCCGGATGGGTATCCGGTTCGAAAGGGGGGTTCACACCCCGTTCACGACGGCAAAGATCTTTTCGCCGGATGAACAGGGTGAGCTGGCATGTGTGTTTCCGGCCGCGCGGCACGTGTCCCGATGATCGGCGTGGTTCTCGGCATGTGAAGATCGGACACGGCACCCCCCTACCGCGCCCCGCCCCGGGCCCTGTCGCGGCGCCTGAGCCCTCCCCTGGTGCCGCCTTGCACGACGTGCCGGTGCGGGTGGTGTACGACGGTATTGATGACTGGGACTCTATGGCAATACCTTCACCTCGTATCCCGTTCCGGGTCATTGGCGGATATGGAGCGGTCCATTGATCAGCCGCGCGACCGGATTCGGCCCATCCGTTTGAGGAGACGATCAGCCGGCTCGAACAATTCCGGCCGGGACACCACCGTGTTGCGCAAAGCCCGCACCGGGACGCGGTGTGCGCGATGGCACAGCGCGACCGGATGGCGGTGCCGTGACACCCATCCTTCGGAAACGGTCAGTTCACGCGTCTTGAGACAGTCCTTGTACTGTTTTTCACCGCGCCCCAGATCGACGTAGGAGATCCCTTCGGCGGCGGCCCCCTCGGCCATGCGCAGATGCAGCACCAGGCCGGGCGAGAACTTCGCGTACGCCGGGTCGTACGCGGGGAACCAGCAGGACAGCACCCGCTCGGAACGGATGCCGAAGTGCGCGGCGACCGGCGTGTCGCCCGCGTAGAGCACCGACAGCAGGCCGGCGAAGGATGCGGTACGGGTGTGGAAGAGCTGGTCGACGAGCTGGACGATCCAGGGGTGGGCGAAGCGGTCGCTCCGTCCCGTCCTGCGGTACTGCGCCGACTTCCAGTCGAGCAGCCGGCGCAGCACGGCCGGGTCCCGTTCGTCGTGCACGTACCGCACCGGGCCGAACTCCCGGCCCAGTTTGCGCTCCTTGGTCCGGGTCCGGCGGGTGAACTTGGGGGAGTTCTCCAGCAGCCATGCCAGGTACGCCTCGTACCCCCGGTCCAGGTCGATGACGGGGGAGGCGAAGCTGTGCACCGGCACCGTCTCGAACGGCTTCTGGCCCTCCACCAGGTGGTCGAACTCCAGCACCGACAGCCCGCAGGCCTGGAGCAGTTCGCGGGCGTCCCACTGGAAGCCGGGCCGGTGCACCAGGCCCTGGGCGTCGGAGACGCCCAGCCCGATCGCCCGCCCGACACCCAGCGCCGAGCGCTGGAAGGGCAGGAACGCGGCCGGTTCGCCGTCCTCCCGGATCACCGCGATGCGCACCCCGCGCCGGCAGCGGCCGACGGCGAGGGCGAACTCGGGTGCGAGGAAAGGATTGGCCAGCTGGGGGGTGCCCAGCAGATGGGCCTGCGACTGCACCGTGCTCCACGCCGCCCGGTCGGTGCCGTTGAGTTCACCGGGGCGGTACACGCTGATGTCCACGTCAGTTCGTCCGACTTCCCCGTCCACGGGCGCCGCTGTGCCGGCGCCGCACGCTGACCCCTAGGAACACGATGCCGCTGAGCACGGCGACGGCCACCACCCCGCCCCGCGCCGACCAGATGTGCAGCGCGAGCATGGCCTGGGCCACCAGCAGGTCCACCGCGACGGCCGCCGCCCCCGCGACGACGGACCTGCTCAGCGGGTCGAGGCGCCCCAGTGTGGTGGCGACGGCCGCGGCGGGCGCCAGCACCAGGAAGAAGAGGGTGCAGGGCGCGCGCAACGGCGAGGCGATGTCGGCGAGCGCCAGGAAGGCGCCCACGCCTCCCACCGCCACGGCCGCCCCGGCCAGTACGGGTGCCGAGTCGGCGCGCAGCCGCCCGCCGCCCCGGCCGTCCGCGCCCGGCTCCGGACCGCCCGGCTCCGGGCCTCCCGGACCGTCGTCTCCCGGACCGCCGTACGCGGGCCCGTCGGCGGCTCTGCCGCCGTCCGGTGTGTTGCCGTTGATGGTCTTGATGTGCATGGGCAGCTTTGCCCCCCAGAACCGCCTGATGCCGGGCTTCAATGTCGCGCAGCGGGCGCGCGGGCGTCAAGACGCGAAGAAGGTGTGAACGGGCCATGTCCTGCGCGTGGTCGGGCACTTGACGCCACGTGGCGGAGAAGGGGCGCCGGGCGCCGGAGGCGGAACCGGCCCGATCGCCGCGGTGACGGGTTCCGGCGCACCGGTGCGCCTGTCGGAATGTGGGTATGTCATATACGCGTCATTCCGATGCCGTGACACGTCCACCGGGATCACCCGTGATCGTGAGAATGCGTGTCAACACTTCCCGTACCGGACGGGCCCTGCTACATCAGGGATGGCAGAGATCCTGCTCAGGGAGGTTCCATGAGACTGTCCCGACGCGCGGCGACGGCGTCCGCGTTCCTCGTCACCACGGCGCTCGCGCTCTCCGGCGCGAGCGCCGCCGTGTCCGCACCCCGCCCCAAGGCCGTCGACTACGTGGCCCTCGGCGACTCCTACTCCTCGGGCGTGGGGGCGGGCGGCTACGACAGCGGCAGCGGCTCCTGCAAGCGCAGCACCAAGGCGTACCCGGCCCTGTGGGCCGCCGCCCACCGACCCGCTTCCTACCACTTCACGGCCTGTTCCGGCGCCCGCACGGGAGATGTGCTGGCCAAGCAGCTGGCCCCGCTCACCTCCGGCACGGACCTGGTGAGCATCACCATCGGCGGCAACGACGCGGGCTTCGCCGACACCATGACCACCTGCGCCCTCCAGGGCGAGACCGCCTGCCTGAACCGCGTCGCCACGGCACGCGCCTACGTCAAACAGACGCTGCCCGGAAAGCTGGACCAGGTCTACGACGCCATCGACGGCAAGGCGCCCGCCGCCCGGGTCGTCGTCCTCGGCTACCCCCGCTTCTACAAACTCGGCGGCTGCTCCGTCGGCCTCTCGGAAAAGTCCCGCGCGGCGATCAACGCCGCCGCCGACGACATCAACGCCGTCACCGCCAAGCGCGCCGCCGACCACGGCTTCACCTTCGCGGACGTCAACAAGACCTTCGCCGGGCACGAGATCTGCTCCTCGGCCCCCTGGCTGCACAGCGTGACCCTGCCCGTGGAGAACTCCTACCACCCCACCGCCAATGGCCAGTCCAAGGGCTACCTGCCCGTCTTCGGCTCCGCCGCCTGACCCCGTCCCACCCCCCTCAGGAGAAGTCCCGCCCGCCGGGTGGGGCTTCTTCCCTGTCCGGGGAGCCAGGACCCGTTTTCGCTAGGTCTGCGGGCCGCTGCCGTCGCCCGTGCCGGTCGCTCCGCCGTACGGCCCGCCGTCCGTGGTCCCGCCCGTGGCCGAGCTTGAGGAGGTCGTGGGAGCCGACGTGGTCGGCGCGGTGGTGGTGGGGTGCCCGGTCGACGGCGGCCGCCCGGTCGTACGGGGAGGGGTGGTGGGGTAGGTGTGGCCGGGCGAAGCGGTGCCGGGGCCCGTACGGCCGGGAGTGGTGGCGGCCGGGGGAGTCGTGGCGGACGACGTGCCGCCGGAAGCCGACTGCCCCGGAGAAGCCCCGCCGCCCGTGCCACCGCCTCCGCCGCCGCCGGTGCTCCCTCCGGAGCCGCCGCCCGTCGTACTGCCCGGTGTACGGGCCGGCGTGCCGCCGTCGTCCAGCAGCGCGTACGCCACTCCGCCCGCCGCCAGCAGGGCGAGCAGCGCCCCCGCCACCAGCACCCGGACCGAGCGCCGCCGGCGCCGCTCGGCCTCCTGGCCGACCGCGGTCGTCGTCGTGGTGTCCCCGCCCGGCGTTCCGGTCGGCGGGCCCGGCACCGGCGTCGGCGTCGCGGGCCCGTACCCGTACCCGGCGGCCGCGTGATCGGAAGTGACCGTCGGCGGCTGACCGGGCGGCACCACGACCGTGGGCGTCGCGCCGCCGGCCGCCACCGCCTCCAGCATCCCCTGCGCCTCGGCCGCGTCCAGGCGCTCCCGCGGCTCCTTGCGCAGCAGCCCTTCCAGTACGGGCGCCAGCGGACCCGCACGGCGGGGCGGCGGCAACTCCTCGTCGACCACCGCGCGCAGGGTGGTCAGCGGGGTGTCCTGGCGGAACGGCGAATGCCCCTCCACCGCCGCGTACAGCGTCACACCCAGCGACCACAGGTCCGATTCCGGGCCCGCCTGCCGGCCCAGCGCCCGCTCCGGCGCCAGGAACTCCGGTGACCCCACCAGCTCGCCGGTCAGCGTCAGCGCGGCGGAGCCCGCCACGCGCGCGATGCCGAAGTCGGTCAGTACCACCCGGCCGTCGTTGGACAGCAGGACGTTGCCCGGCTTCACGTCCCGGTGCAGCACGCCCGCCGTGTGCGCGACCCGCAGCGCGGCCAGTACCTGAGCCCCGATGCCCGCGGCCCGGGCGGGCGTCATCGGGCCCTCCGCGTCCAGGGCCTCGGCCAGCGACAGCCCGCGCACCAGCTCCATGACGATCCACGGCCGCCCGCCCTCGGACACCACGTCGAAGACGGTCACCACGTTGCGGTGCGCGATGCGGGCCGCGGCCCGGCCCTCCCGCTCCAGCCGCGTGTACAGCAACTCCTCCTCGCGGCCCGTCAGGTCGCGCGGCGCCCGTACCTCCTTGACGGCCACCTCGCGGGCCAGCACCTCGTCCCGGGCCCGCCACACCACACCCATACCGCCCCGGCCCAACTGGTCGACCAGCCGGTAGCGCCCCGCCAGCAGCCGTCCGCCGTCCCCGCCGCCCAGCGGGCCGCCGGTTCCCGCACTGCCAGGACCCTCGCTCATGGACGAGCCCCCCTCGCGAAAGAGCGATGCGGTGGAAACGTACCTCAACCCAGCGTGGTTGCCGCCCCCTTGAGCAACAATCCGCAGCCGAGCAGCAGGACGATGCCGGCGGTACCGACGGGAGCCAGCCGGTGCGCGGCGGACAGCAGCCGCGCACCGGCCCCCCGCCCGGCGGCCCGCCGGCCGCCGAGCCGCAGCGTCAGCCGGACGGCGAACAGCCCGGCCGCGGCCAGCGTCGCGGCCAGCCCCGCACCGTACGCGACGACCAGCAGGAACCCGAACCACGCCTGGCCGAGCGCCGCGGCGCCGACCAGGACCACCACGGCGGAGGGACTCGGCACCAGCCCGCCGGCGAGCCCCAGCAGGACGATGCCGCGCAGGCCGGGGCGGGTGGGGTGGTGGTGGCCGTGAGTGTGCTGATGGCCGTGTTCGTGCCCGTGCCCGTGGTGTTGCCCGTGCTCCTGTTCATGGCTGTGGTCGTGGAAGTGCGGGCCCCCGTACCGCCGCAGCCGCAGGGCCCGGCGCAGCAGTACGGCCCCCGCCCCCGCCACCAGCGCCCCGCTGGCCACCCCGAGCCACGCCACCACGGAGGGCGCGGCGGCCGACCCCGCCGCGATCAGCGCCCCCAGCGCGAAGACCCCGAGGGTGTGCGTCACGGTCACCGACAGGCCCAGCGCCAGCACGTCCCGCCGCGAACTCCGCCCGCCCGCCGCCGCTGCCGCGGCCATCATGGTCTTGCCGTGCCCCGGCGCGAGCGCGTGCAGCGCGCCGAGTGCCAGGGCCGCGCCGAGCGCCAGGGCCGCGAAGGCGGGGGTCAGTTCGTGACGGGCGACGAGTCCGGTCAGCGCCTGCGCCCAGCGGTCCGCGCCCCGCGGCAGGACGGACGCGGCGGGCGGGGCGGCGGTCGGTGCGCCGTCCGCCTCGGACAGCGCCGGTCCGCCCGGTACGGCTCGTACGGATGCCGAGCGGCGGTCGGGCGGCGACACCAGTACCTCCTGCGGGTACGCGGTCAGCCGTCGGGAGGCCGACGCCGTGGGCACGTCGGACGCGGTGAGCCGGGCCCGGTCGCCCCGGGCCGTGATCTCCCGCCAGCCGGGCGCGCCGTCGCCCTCCGCCGCGCGGAACCACAGCGCGGCCCGCCCGTCGGCTGGCAGCCGGGCCGCCAGCCGGCACTCCAGGCGCAGCGTCGGCAGGCCCGCCTGGCCGGGCCGGGTCACTGCCCTGGCATCCGTGGACCGCAGCGGCTCCCGGCGGCCGTCCACGGTCAGCCCGCTGCCGCGCGCCGCCGTCGCGCACCGCTCCCGGGCCCAGCCCGCCCGTTCGGCGCGGCTCAGCGTCCCGTTCCCGTCCTTGTCGATACGAGGCTTCTGCTGGGCGGCCGGGACCTCCGCAAGGTCCTCGACATGGTCCACGCGCAGCGCGCCGGGCCGGACGACCAGCCCGTCGTACTGGCTGACGGTGAAGTTGCCCAGCGGATGCGCATGCGCGGACCCGGCCGGTACGAGCAGCAGCAGGACGGCCGCGAGCGCCACGGCCAGCAGGGCGCCTGCCCGCCGGGTCACCGTCCGGTCCCCAGAGCGGCGAGTGCGGACCGGGCCGCGGTCGCGCCGGTGGGCGAGAAGCCGGGGTCCAGGCGCAGGGCGGCGGACAGGTCGCGGCGGGCGTCGGCGGCCCGGCCGAGCGCGCGCTCGATCATGCCGCGGTGGTAGAGGAACGCCGCGTCCCGGAAGCCTGGCGCGGCGGCGTGCTCGGCGTAGGGGAGGGCTGCCCGGTCCTGACCGGTCCGGTGCAGGGCCCAGGCCAGGCTGTCGGCGGTGTGCACGGTCTGGCGGCGGGCCCACTCGGCGCGTGCCGCGCGCAGGGCGGCGTGCCGGTCACCGTGGTCGGCTTCGATCAGGGCGGTTTCCAGGTCGACGGCCACACCGTTGGCGTGCGCGAGGTCCACCCAGGTCCCGGCCAGGGTGTACTGGCGCTGAGCGGCGGCCCGTTCGCCGCGCGCTTCGTAGACCTCGCCGAGCGCGGCCAGGGGGGCCGGCAACGGGTAGCGGCGTACCACTTTGCGCAGTTCGCGGGCCGCCGTGCCCAGTTGGCCGCGCGCTGCGTAGGTGCGCGCCCGGCCTTCCAAGGCGGGCAGATGCCCCGGGACGGCGCGCAGCGCAGCCCCGTAATGCCGCAGAGCTTGCGCGTACTGGCCCTGCCCACGCGCCAGGTTGCCGAGGGCCGTGGCGACGTACGCGATGTCGTCGGGTTGCCCGGCGGAGCGCAGCGCCAGGTCCAGCACCTTCCGGGCGCCGTCGGCGTCGCCGTGCAGCTCCCGCACGTACGCGAGCCGGGTGAAGGCCGGGAGGCCGGGGCGCACCGCGTCGGCGTGCCGCGCCGCCGCGAGCGCCGCGTCGTAGCGGCCCAGCTCGACCAGCGCGTCCACGCGGACCGCCAGCGCCCGCTCGCTGTACGGATTGACCGCGAGCGCGGCGTCCGCGTCCCGCAGCGCGGCACGGAAGTCGTGCCGCGCGGCGGCCAGCGCGCCCCGCCCCGCCAGCCCGGCGTCGTTACCTTGCGGGCGCAGCGCCAGCGAGCGGCCGAGGGCACGTTCGGCCAGCGGGTAGCGGGTCGGATCGCCGGTCGTCCGGGCCTGCTCGACGTAGGCGGCGCCGAGCTGTGCCCAGCCGCGCCAGTCCCCGGGCCGCGCACGCAACTGCGCCTGGAGGGCGGTCATGGCGCCGGCCGTCGTGCCGCGGCCCACGGGGACGTCGGACGACGGCGGCGCGGGCACGAGGGCAGGTGCCCGGCCGCCGTCATCGCCCAGCGCGAGCCCGCCGACGGTGATCCCGCACGCGAGGAGCACGGTCCCGACGGCGCTGGCCAGCCGGCCGCGCACGCTCCTGGGCGCCTTGGGGTGTTTCAACGTCCGGCCCCCGACCGCCGGTTGGCGCGCAGCCACAGCAGCCCGACGCCGACGAGCACCAGTCCGGCGGCGCCCGCCGAAGCCGACGCGATCAGCACGGTGTCGTCGTCACCGGTACCGCTGTCCTGCGGCCGCAGGCCGGTCTGGAGGCGGGCGGACTGGCTGGTCGAGCCCTGGCCGCTCCCGCTCCCGTCCGTGCTGTCGCCGCCGCTCTTCTCGGCCAGCGGCCCTTCGGAGCCGGAGGTGGGCAGTGCCAGGTACGGGAAGGTCTTCCCGAAGGCCCGGTCGTTGGCGTCGACCGCGTCCCCCAGGTCGTTCTTCTGCCCGACCAGCTCGCCCTCGACGACCTGGAGCGAGATGTCCACGACGTCGTCGGTGAGCCGCCGGCCGTTCGGGTAGCCCGCGTTGTCCCCGTCCAGCACGCCGAGGCGCTCGGGCTGGTCGGTGGGCCGGATGGAGGTGTTCAGCCGCAGCGCCTCGGCGGGGCGCACGCCGGGCGGCTGGTTGAGCTTGGGCACGCCGGTCAGGAACGCCTGGATCAGGTCCTTGCGGGGCAGCGCCGGTGCCTTGATCCCGTAGATCTTCTCGATCAGCCGGGCCAGCTCGGGGTCGGTGACGTACTTCAGGAACTGCGCGTCGTTCCACGGCGCCGACGCGTTGAAGCGGTCCTTGTCCTTGAGCGGGACGACCAGTTCGTTGACGAGCGGGTTGCCCATCCGGGACACCTGGGACCAGCCGCCGGAGGCGTTCTTGCGCTGGGTGGTGGACCAGACGCCGATCACCGGCTGCGCGGCGGACTGCCGCAGGGTGCTCGTCGGCACCTGGAGGGCGACGGACTGCACGTTGTAGCCCGCGAGGGTGTCCCGGCCGACCTCCGAGAGGTCACCGCCGTACAGCAGGTCGAAGGCGCGCAGGTCCAGGAAGAACGGGTCGTCCGCCTGGCCCGCGAAGGACTTCGCGCCGCCTGCGACCGGGCGTACCGCCTGGTCCCGCAGCTTCTGGTAGTCCGGCATGGACGCCTTGCCGACGTTGGAGGGCGCGGCGATCAGGTTGTCCGCGACCTTCGTGCTGGAGACGACCTTCTGGTCCTTCAGCCGCAGCAGGTCGATGTCGTACGTCTGGTAGAAGTTCAGGTCCTTGTCGTCGAGGGACGTGACCTGGCCGGTGTTGTAGAGGAACGTGTCACCGCTGCGGTAGTTGTCCTTGAACGTCCAGCGGTAGATCAGGTCGCCCTGCCCGTCCCCGTCGCTGTCCACGTGCACGTCGTACTGGGCATCGGTGGCGAACTTGTAGAAGTTCGGGCCGCCGGCCGGCTCCGCGAAGGGCCACCAGTTCACCGTCAGCGTGGTGGTGTCCGGCTTGTCGGGGCTCTGGTAGGCGTACACGTCCGTGGTGTCGTACTCGGGCTGCCCGGAGATCTGCGGCGCCTCCCGGTGGCTGGCGGCCTGCGCCGAGCGGAGCGAGAGCGGCCCCGCAGCCGCGCCGGCGATGCCCGCGGTGGCCAGCGAGCCGCACGCCAGTACGGCGACGGTCCGGCGGCTCGTGCGCCTGCCCTTCTTCCCGGGCTTCCCCGGCCTGGTTTCCTGCGCGTCCCGCGTGGTGGCGGTCATCGCCTCGGTCCTCCCCCTCGAACGGGCCGGACGGGCCGGCCTGGCCGCACCGGTACGGCGGCGCTTCTGCCGTACCGGTGCTCGGCGGCTATTCGGGGCCGCGCGCCGTCCGGATGGGTACGGATTTCCCGCGGCCCGCGATACCGGGGCCCGCCGGACCGGTCCGCCGCGCGTCTCGCCCCGAATCCACCCCGGCGGGACAATGACCGGTCGGCAGGGGAACGGGGTGAGCCGCGTGGACTCCAGAACGGGTGCGGGGCGCGGCGCCGAGGTGCTGCTGCCCCTGATCGCGCGGGGTGACCACGGCGCTTTCGAAGAGCTGTACGACCTGGTGTCGCCCCCCGGTCTTCGGCATGGCCCGGCGGGTGCTGCGGGACACCGCCCAGGCCGAGGAGGTGACGCAGGAGGTGCTGCTGGAGATCTGGCGGCGGGCCGGGCGCTACGACCCGGGGCGCGGCAGCGCGCTGTCGTGGATCCTCACCCTCGCCCACCGCCGGGCGGTGGACCGGGTGCGGTCGGCGCGGGCCGCGAACGAGCGCGAGGAACGGGCCGCGCGGCGGGGCGCGGTGACCGTCTTCGACGAGGTGGCCGAGGAGGTCGAGGGCGCCTTCGAGCGGGAGTGGGTACGCCGGTGCCTGGAGCGGCTCACCGCCTTGCAGCGGCAGTCGGTCACGCTGGTGTACTACGACGGCTACACGCACCGGGAGGCGGCGCGTCGGCTGGCCGTACCGCTCGGCACGGTCAAGTCCCGGCTGCGGGACGGGCTGGCGCGGCTGCGGGACTGCCTGGCGGGTGCCGTATGAGCCGCCGCCCGCCGTACGCGGCCCTCCGGGAGGCGTGGCGCGCCGGGTGGCGGGGCGCGCACGCCCTGGCCGCCCCGTACGCCCTCGACGCCCTCGGCGCGCGCGAACGCCGCCGCTTCGAGCGGCACTTGCGCCGCTGCCCGGACTGCGCGGCCGAACTGCGCGTCCTCACCGAGGACGCCACCTGGCTCGCCCGCGCCGCCGCCCGCCCCGCACCCGGGGAACTGCGCACCCGGGTGCTGGCGGCCGCCCTCGCCACCCCGCAGGAGGCCGTCACGGAATCGGAATCCGTCCCTCCGGATTCCGGGCGTAGGGCGCGTGCGGCGGAGACCGGCGCCGGCACGGCGCGCGCCCGCCCGCGCCTGTCCGCCCGGTTCGGCCCGCGCGTCGCCGCTGCGGTCACCGCGCTGAGCCTCGTCGTCAGCGCGCTGCTCGCCCTCCAGCTCGCCCGTACGGACACCGAACTGGACCGGCAGCGCGCGGTGACCCAGGCCGTGAACGCCGTCCTGGCCGCGCCGGACGCGCTGGCCGTCTCCGGCCGCCCGATCGGCGGGCGGTCACTGAGCGCGGTCGAGTCGGTCACCATGAACCAGGCCGTGGTGAACGCCGCGGGACTGCCCCCGCCGCCCGACGGGTACGCGTACCAGCTGTGGCGGATGCGCGACGGCCTCGCCACCGCCCGCCCGGCCGCGATGCTGCCGTACGACCGCGGGTCCCGCACCGCGGGCCCCGCCGTCGTACGTGATCTTCGGCACGGCGGCGCCGGACGGGCGGACCGGCTGGCGGTCACGCTGGAGCCGGCCGGTGGCTCCGCCAGGCCCACGACCTCGGTACTCATCCAACTCGCCCTCGGTTGACAGTGATCCGTAAGGTGGCGTCAACGTCGGTGTGCGGGAGGTGAATACCGGTGACCGGGCCGCGCGCGTGTCGCGGGAGAGAGATAGGGTTACCCTGCCCGGGCCGGGTGCCCTCGTACGGGTGGGGAGTGTCATGGAACAGATAACAATGCGCAGCAGGCCACGAGTGCCTGCCATTAGTTGCGGGAGCGGCGCGTCCAGCGCGCGGCTCGACCGCCATCTCGCGGTGCTGGGCGGACCCGCCGTCCCGCACCGGGAGACGGAGGGCGCGACATCGTTGATGCAGGAGCTCACTGCTCGTGATCACCGGCGCAGCAGGACGAGCCGCGGCGCCAGGGTGTCGCTGTTCGCACCGCTGCGCAGGCTGCGTCGGTCGCTCTTCGGCGGCCACGGCCACGGCTGAGGTCCGTCCGGACGACACCGTTCCCGGTCCCTCAGGCGACCACACCGTCCCGGCGCAGCGCTGCTATCCGCTCGCTCGTCAGACCCAGAGCGCTCAGCAGCGCGTCGGTGTGTTCGCCGAGGGCCGGGACGTCCCCCATCACCGGCCCCGCACTCCCGGGCAGCGTGACCGGCGGCAGCAGCGCACGCAGCGGCCCCGCCGGTGAGCCCACCTCCCGCCAGCGGTCCCGCGCCGCGAACTGCGGATGCCCGGCCAGCTCCGCCACCCCGTTCAGCCGCGCGCAGGCGATCCCCGCCGCCTCCAGCCGCCGTACGGCCTCCTCGATGCCCATCCCGGCCAGCACCTCGCCCACCACACCGTCCGTGGTGTCCCGGTTGGCGACGCGTGCCACATTCGTCGCGAACGCCGGGTCCTCGGCCAGTCCGGGCCGCTCCAGCACCTGCCGCGCCAGCCGCTGCCACTCCCGGTCGTTCTGCACGGACACCAGCACCGGCTGCCCGTCCGCCGTCGGATAGGCGTTGTACGGCGCGATGACGGCGTGCGCGACCCCCGTGCGCGCGGGGGGTGTACCCCCGTACATCCCGAAGTACAGGGGATGCCCCAGCCACTCGGCCAGCGCGTCCAGCAGCGCCACCTCCACCGGGCCGCCGCGCCCGGTCGTGCCGCGGCGCAGCAGCGCGGCCAGGACACCCGAGAACGTGTACATCGCCGCCGCGATGTCCGCCGCCGGTATCCCGGCCTTCGCGGGCTCCTCCGGCGTCCCGGTCAGCGAGACGAGACCGGCCTCGCACTGCACGAGCATGTCGTAGGCCCGCTTGTGCGCGTACGGGCCGTCGGGGCCGTAGCCGGAGATGTCGACGGCGACCAGCCGCGGGTGCCGGGCGCACAGCGCTGCCGCGTCGAGCCCGAGCCGGGCGGCCGCGCCCTGCGCCAGGTTCTGCACGAACACGTCGGCGACGGTGATCAGTTGTTCCAGCAGCGCGCGTCCGCGCGGGTCCTTGAGGTCCAGCGCCAGGGACTCCTTGCCGCGGTTCGCCCACACGAAGTGCGAGGCCAGACCGCGTACGGAGGTGTCGTAGGAACGGGCGAAGTCGCCGCCGTCCGGCCGCTCGACCTTGATCACCCGGGCGCCGAGGTCGGCGAGCTGCCGGGTCGCGAACGGCGCGGCCACGGCCTGTTCGACGGCGACGACGGTGATGTCCTCCAGGGGCGGCGGCTGTGGCGCGGTGTGGTCCATGGTCGGAGCACCTACCCGCCGTCGCGCGCCGGGCAACGCGCCGGGCCGCACGGTCGCGTCACAGCAGCGTGTCACAACAGGGCGAACTGCCCCTCCGGGCCCTCCTCGTGGTGATCCAGTACGGAGGCCGGGCGGCGGGCAGCGGCAGGCGGCGGCAGCACCCCGGCCGCGCGCAGCTCGGACGCCTCGACGCGCGGTCCGTCCGCCGTCCGCCGGTGCACGTCCTCCAGCGCCGGGCGCAGTTCGGCCGCCAGCGCCAGCACCGTGATCAGCTCCAGCAGTTCGGTGGTCCACTCCTGGGGCCAGGCGGCGGGGCGTACCGCTTCCAGGCTGCCCGGCTCGGCCACCGAGGACGTACGGCGCTCGAACCACGCCTCCAGTACGGGCACGCCGCCCGCCTCCGCCTCCCAGGCCGGCCGCGGCACGGGGGAGACCCGGCCGGGCCCGAGGAGCAGCGCCTCCTCGTCCGGCAGGTAGGAGATGCCGTCGGGCAGTCCGCGGGCGGGCAGCGGAGCCCGTACGTAGGGCCGCCGGCCGCCGGGCATCCGAGGACGGTCACCGGCGCGCGCCCCGTACGCCGTGCCGTCACCCCGTGCGCCCCTCGTCTGGAGCCACAGCAGCCGCTTGCCCAACCCGACCCCGTCCTCCCACACCCCGGCGTCGGCGGTCAGCGGCACGACGGCACCGGACGGCGTGGACCGGGCGCTCGCCACCGTCCAGGCAAGCACCTCGGCGGCGCCCACCGGCCGGTCCAGCCGCCGGGCCAGCAGCTCCGCCAGCCCGGGCGCCAGGTTCGGCTCGCAGCCGCCGGGCCGCCGGTAGAGCGGCCGGATGCGGCCGGGACGCCCGGCCGGTGACCGGCCGTCCGGCAGCAGCGCGGAGGCGACCAGCGCGGGCCCTTCCGTCTGCGGCACGTGCCCCAGCTCCACCACGAAGACCTGCCGCCCGTCCGCGACCCGCCACAGCTCCGGCCGGGCGCTGTCGATCAGCCGGTGGTCGGGCAGCAGCCACTGCTGGTCGTACGGGCCGTGCAGGACGCGCACCGGCTCGGGGCACGGCCCGCCGGTGTGCGCGAGCCGTCCGGTGGGCGTGGTCTGGCCGGGCAGCTGGGGCACGGCCGTGCGCAGCGTACGGGCGCGGCTGGGCCGGAACAGCCGCTCGCGCGCCGCGTCGTCCCCGGCCGCGTGCAGCGCCGCCCAGCGGGCCCGGAGCGAGGCGGCGTCCGGGGCCATGACCCAGCCGCGGCCGAGCCGCAGCGGCGCCGCCGACCAGGGCATCAGGTCGTCGAGCCGGGGCGCCGCCGCGAGCCTGCCGCCGCCGCTCCCCGTGGCCTGTGTCACCGTCACGCGGTCGCCCTCCCTGGACCTGCAATGCGCTCGGTTCGCTGGGGGCATCGTAACGGCGGCGGCCGGAGGCGGTCTTTTGCGAGTGATCACCGAGGGGTACGGTCCAGGCCGTACGCCGTGCCGCGGTGCGCCCGTGCGGCGGAACGCCGTACGCCGCAGGCCCGGTCGTCAGAGCCTGGGCCCGTGCCGCCGCCGTCCGCCGGGAGGAGCGCCATGACCGCCACGCAGCTCACCGGGGCGCGGGCGGGAGCCCGGCTGGACCGGCTGCCGCCGTCCCGCTGGCACCGCCGCCTCACCTTCACCGTCGGCATCGGTGCCTTCTTCGACCTCTACGAGATCTTCCTCGGCGGGGTGCTGGCCGCGGTGCTCGCCGAGCGCTGGCACCTGGACCACACGGCCAGGTCCTGGGTGATCGCCGCCGGGTTCCTCGGCATGTTCGTGGGCGCCAATGTGCTGTCGGTGCTCGCGGACCGCTTCGGACGACGCCGGATGTTCCTGGTCAATCTGGGCGCGTACTCCCTGTGTTCGCTGCTCTGCGCCTTCGCGCCGAACGCCGAGTGGCTGATCGCCCTGCGCTTCCTGGCCGGGCTCGGCCTCGGCGCGGAGCTCGTCCTGGTGGACACCTACCTCGCCGAGTTCCTGCCGCGCGCGGTCCGCGGCCGCTACATCGCCTGGGCGTACACCTTCGGCTTCCTCGGTGTGCCGGTGGCCGCCTTCGTCGGCGCGCGCCTGGTGGCCACGCGTGAACTGTTCGGCGTCGAGGGCTGGCGCTGGCTGCTGGTGGCGGGCGCCCTGGGCGCGGCGTTCATCCAGCTCATGCGCGCCCGGCTGCCCGAGTCGCCGCGCTGGCTGGCCGTGCACGGCCGTGCGGAGGAGGCCGCGCGGATCGTCACGGACATCGAGGAGCGCGTCGCGCGGGAGACCGGCGAGACCCTGCCGTCGGTCGCGGTGGAGGCGGAGGTGCCGCAGCGCCGCGTCCCGCTGGGCGAGATGTTCCGCGGCGACCACGGGCGGCGCACCCTCATGTGGTGGCTCTTCCAGGTGCTCCAGACCGTCGGCTACTACGGCTTCGGCTCGCTGGCGCCGGTCGTGCTGACCGCCAAGGGCCACACCGTCACCGCGTCGCTGAGCTACGCCGCACTCAGTTTCTGCGGCTATCCGATCGGTTCGGCCCTGTCCGTGCCGCTGATCGACCGGATCGAGCGCAAAACGCTGATCATCGCCGCCGCGCTGGGCATGGCCGGGTGCGGCCTGGCCTTCGGCTTCGCCGACGCGGGGTGGCTGATCGTGAGCGCCGGCTTCGCGCTGACCGTGTGCAGCAACGTCTTCTCCAACGCCTTCCACGTCTACCAGACCGAGATCTTCCCCACCGGCCTGCGCAGCAGCGCCATCGGCATCGCCTACTCGCTGTCCCGGCTCACCTCGGTGATCCTGCCGTTCGTCGCGCTGACCGTGCTGGCGGACCTCGGGCCCGGCGCCGTCTTCACCGGCTCGGCGGTACTGATGGTGCTGCTGTGCCTGGATGTGGCGCTGCTGGGGCCGCGCAGTACGGGACGCAGCCTGGAGCGGATCTGAGGTTCTGAGGTGCTGCGGGGGTGTCCTGAAGGCGGGCGGGCCGGCGGACCGGCACCGCCCGCGGCGTTCAGAGAATCACCTGGTCCGAGCGGGTCTCCAGGCGGGCGATCGCCTTGCGGCAGGCGCCGGAGAACTTCTTGAACTCGTCGTTGGTGCTGCCGGGGCGCCCGTCCATCGTGTCCTTGTCGAAGAAGGACGCGCGCAGTTCGGTACTGAGTTCCAGCTGGCCGCCCTTGCCGAGCATGGTGCGGTTGCAGGGGTTGGCGGGGTTGACTCCGGCCAAGGCCGGGAAGTCGTCGCCGTCCACCGTCTTGAAGTGCTTGCCCAGCTCCTCGTGCAGCAGCTTCTTGAAAGCGGCGTTCAGACCGCCGACCACGACCACCTTGGGGTCCTGGCTGCCGCGTACACCGGCCTGCTCAGCGGTGCAGCCGTGCAGGCTCAGGACGTTGAGGCTGGAGGCCGCCATGGAGAGCGCGACATGGTCGTCACAGTGCTTCGCGGTGACGTGCAGGTCGCGGTTGGTCCCCTGGTTCATGCTGGGCAGCCGCAGGCCCTCGAACATCCAGTAGTCGTACACCGGCTCGCCCGGGAAGAGCGCCGCCAGGGTGTCGGGCCGGTAGCCCGCTATGCCCAGGCACAGCTCGGAGGTGCCCTTCTCGATGCCGCCGCCGTGCAGCGCCATGATGGTCGTGCGGTGGTACGGGAGTCTCTCTCCCCGCTCGTTGTCGAGCAGCTCGTGCCGTCTGTAGCGGCGCGCGAACTGGATGCCCTCCTGGCCGGAGAGCTTCTTGTACAGATCAATGTTGGTGTCGTACACGTCCTTGTCGGACGTGGCACGGGCCAGGGGGGCTCCCAGGCCCGTCACCAGAGGGGTGCTGCTGAGGGCTGCCGCGCCGAGCGCGGCGGTGAGGACCGTACGACGGTTGATGGGTGACATGTCGCACATCTTCACCTGCCGCTCCGTCGGCGCCTCCACCGGGGTGGCCCATCGCGGGCCGGGGCCGGATCAGTGCGCGTCCAGCGTCACCGTGAAGGAGAACCGGTCGCCCCGGTAGTGGATCAGGGCGACGTCCACCACCCGCCCGTCCTGGTCGTAGGTGATGCCGGTGTAGTGCAGGATCGGGCTGAGCAGCGGCACCTGGAGCAGCCGGGCGGTCTCCGGGTCGGCCAGCCGCGCCTCGACCGTGTCCGTGATGCGGGCGATGGCCACGCCCACCGCGTCCCGCAGCACCTTCGTCATCGGCCAGCGCTCCAGGTCCGCGGGGTCCACGCGGGCGGCGACGTCGGGATGCAGGAAGTTCCGCGCGTGGTTCGTCGGCTCGCCGGTCCTCGCGTCGCCGCGCAGCCTGCGGTACGCGGTCACCTCCGCCAGGCCGGGGAAGTACTCCGCCAGCTCGGACGGCACCGCGGCCGGCCCGTGCCCCAGCAGTTCGGTCCGCATACCGGACTGCTGGGCCACGATCGCGTCCACCGAACCGAGCAGCCGCACCGGTGTCCCGCGCCGCGCGCTCGGCTCGATGAACGTGCCGCGCCTGCGATGCCGGCTGATCAGCCCCTCCGTCTCCAGCTCCTTGAGCGCCTGGCGCATGGTCAGCACGCTCACGCCGTAGTGCGCGGCGAGCGCGTCCTCGGTCGGCAGGCGCAGCGGGGCGCCGGGGGAGCGGCCGAGTATGGACGCGCGCAGCGACTGCGAGACCTGGTACCACAGCGGCAGCTTGCGGTTCAGGTCCAGCGAGTCGGGGGCGAAGGTGGTCACGACGACTCCGTATCAGGGGCCGGGCGGTGCCCGGCCGGCTCTGTGCTCTCAGAGGCCGGACGGTGCCCGGTCGGCCCGGTGCGCTCAGGGGCGGAAGTGGCGCTCAAGACCCTGCCACACACCGTCGTAGCCGCTCTGCAGGTGGCCGGCGCCGGCCGCCTGCCCGGTGAGGGTGACCGGCCAGCGGGTCTCGAACATGAACGCCAGCCCGTCGTCGATCTTCTGCGGCTTCAGCTCCGCCGCGCTCGCCCGGTCGAAGGTCTCCCGGTCGGGGCCGTGCGCGGACATCATGTTGTGCAGCGAGCCGCCGCCGGGGACGAATCCTTCCGCCTTGGCGTCGTAGGCGCCCTCGACCAGCCCCATGTACTCGCTCATCACGTTCCGGTGGAAATAGGGCGGCCGGAAGGTGTCCTCACCGACCAGCCAGCGCGGCGCGAAGACCACGAAGTCCACGCCCGCCAGGCCGGGGGTGTCGGACGGCGAGGTCAGCACGGTGAAGATCGAGGGGTCCGGGTGGTCGTAGCTGATCGAGCCGATGACGTTGAAGCGGCGCAGGTCGTAGACGTACGGGACGTGGTTGCCGTGCCAGGCCACGACATCCAGCGGCGAGTGGTCGTACGTCGCCTTCCAGAGGTTGCCGCAGAACTTGTTGACCACCTCGTAGGGGCCCTCCTCGTCCTCGTACGCGGCGGTCGGCGCGAGGAAGTCCCGGGCGTTGGCCAGGCCGTTGGCGCCGATCGGGCCGAGGTCGGGGAGCTGGAAGGGCTGTCCGTAGTTTTCGCAGACGTAGCCGCGCGCGGTGGCGTCGAGCAGGTCCACGCGGAAGCGGACGCCGCGCGGGACCAGCGCGACGTGCCCCGGTTCGGCGCGCAGCAGGCCCAGCTCGGTACGGATCAGCAGGCCGCCGTGCTCGGGCACGATCAGCAGTTCGCCGTCCGCGTCGCTGAACACCCGGCGGTCCATCGAGGTGTTGGCGTGGTAGAGGTGGATCGCCATGCCGGTGCGCTGGGTGGCGTCGCCGTTGCCGCCCAGGGTCCACAGACCGGCCAGGAAGTCGGTGGGGGCCGCGGGCGCGGGGAGCGGGTTCCAGCGCAGGCGGTTGGGGTCGGGCGCGGTCTCGGTGAAGGGGGCGCCGCGCAGCGCGCCGTTGTCCACCCGCGTGAACGCCGGGTGCGCGGCGGACGGGCGGACGCGGTAGAGCCACGTACGGCGGTTGTGGGCGCGCGGCTCGGTGAACGCCGAACCGCTCAGCTGCTCCGCGTACAGGCCCAGGGGTGCGCGCTGCGGGGAGTTGCGGCCCACCGGGAGGGCGCCGGTGACCGCCTCCGAGCTGTGCTCGTTGCCGAATCCCGAGGAGTACGCGAGCCCTTCGGCCGTCTTCCTCGCCCGCTCGTTGCCCGTGCCTGTCATCGCGCGCTCCCGCCGCTCAAGGGGATACAGCAATCCTATGGAGGACCTTAGGATTGCGGACCCGGCCCGTCAACGGAGACTCTCGGCCACCCGGCGGCGGCCGCGCGCGACACCGGTCCGGAGCCCGCCGGCCGCCGGACCGGCCGGGCGGCCGCTCGCGCAGCCCGCTGTTTTGCTCGTATTGCTCGCGCGTCAAGACCTTGTTAACGAAAGTTTCGGCCACCTACCGTCGCCTCGACCGCCGTCCCGGGCGGTGTTCGAAGGCGAACGTGAGGTACCCCCATGCTGACAATCCTCGGATTCGTCATGATCGCCACCTTCCTGGCGCTGATCATGACGAAGAAGATGTCGCCGATGGCAGCGCTCATCCTGATCCCCGCGCTCTTCTGCGTCCTGGTGGGCAAGGGGGCGCACCTGGGCGAGTACGTCCTCAAGGGCGTGGGCGACCTGGCGCCGACCGCCGCGATGCTGATGTTCGCCATCATCTACTTCGGCGTGATGATCGACGTCGGGCTGTTCGACCCGGTGGTCCGGGGCATCCTGCGGTTCTGCAAGGCGGACCCGGTCCGGGTCGTGGTCGGCACCGCGCTGCTCGCCGCGATCGTCTCGCTCGACGGCGACGGCTCCACCACCTTCATGATCACGGTGTCCGCGCTCTACCCGCTCTACCGCCGCCTGAAGATGAGCCTGGTGGTCATGACGGGCGTCGCCGCCACTGCCAACGGCGTGATGAACACCGTCCCGTGGGGCGGCCCGACCGCCCGCGCCGCCACCGCCCTCAAGCTGGACGCCGGCGACATCTTCGTCCCCATGGTCCCGGCGCTGGCCACCGGCCTGGTCGCGGTCTTCCTCCTCGCGTACGTCCTCGGCCGCCGTGAGCGCAAGCGGCTCGGCCTGCTCACGCTCGACGACGCCGGGGCCGCGACGGAGGGCCCGGTGCCCGGACGGACGGCCGGCGAGCCGGTGCTCGCCGCGGCGACCTGGGGCTTCGGGGCCCGCGTCCGTACGACTGTCCTGCGTACGGCGGCGGCGCGTACGGCGAAGGCGCGTCCCGCGGTGGCGGTCGGCGGCAGCGGCGGCTCGGCCCCCGCGGGCACCGCGACCGGTGACGCGGCCCCCGGCACCGACGACTTCCAGGGCCTGGACCCGCACCGCGCCACCCTGCGCCCCAAGCTCTACTGGTTCAACGCCGCCCTCACCGTCGCGCTGCTGGTCCTCCTCGTCCTCCAGACCCTGCCCATCCCGGTGCTCTTCCTCCTCGGCGCCGCCACCGCGCTCACCGTCAACTTCCCCCACATGCCGGACCAGAAGGCCCGTATCGCCGCACACTCCGAGAACGTCCTGAACGTCTCCGGCATGGTCTTCGCCGCCGCCGTCTTCACCGGCGTCCTCACCGGCACCGGCATGGTCGAGCACATGGCCCGCTGGCTCGTCGACAGCATCCCGGACGGGCTCGGCCCGCACATGGGCATCGTCACCGGCGTCCTGAGCATCCCGCTCACGTACTTCATGTCCAACGACGGCTTCTACTTCGGCATCGTCCCGATCCTCGCCGAGGCGGGCGCCGCGCACGGCGTCGGCGCCCTGGAGATCGCCCGCGCCTCCCTCGTCGGCCAGGCCCTGCACATGTCCAGCCCGCTGGTCCCCGCCGTGTACGTCCTCGTCGGCATGGCGAAGGTGGAGTTCGGCGACCACACCCGCTTCACCGTGAAATGGGCGGTACTGACCTCCCTGGTCGTCCTCGCGGCCGGCCTGCTGTACGGGATCATCTGACCCGTGGACGCCGCGACACCCGGCCGGGGCTGGCTGCTGCGCCTGGTCATCACCTTCACCTTCGCCCAGGCCGCGGTGAGCATGGCCCGGCCCGCCGTCTCCTACCGGGCGCTGGCGCTCGGCGCGGACGAGCGGGCGGTCGGCGTGATCACGGCGGTGTACGCGCTGCTGCCGCTGCTGGTGGCCGTACCGCTGGGCCGCCGTACCGACCACGGCCGCTGCGCCCCGCTGCTCGTCGCCGGCGTCGCGCTGATCGCGGGCGGCTGCGCGCTCAGCGGCGTGGCGGGTTCGCTGCCCGCGATGGCCGCCTGGAGCGGGGTGATGGGCCTGGGCCACCTGTGCTTCGTCATCGGCGCCCAGTCCATCGTCGCCCGCCGCAGCGCCCCCGACGAACGCGACCGCAACTTCGGCCACTTCACCATCGGCGCCTCCCTCGGCCAGCTCGTCGGCCCGGCCGCCGCCGGGCTCGTCGTCTCCGGGCACGACGGCGCGATGGCGGCCACCAGCGCCACCGCGCTCCTGGCCGCGGGCGCCCTAGCCGCCTTCGCGTACCTGTCCCTGTGGCGCCTCGAACACCGCCCGGCGGCCGCCTCCGGGGCCACACGTCCCGCCCGGGGACGTACGAAAACGGCGGCACGCACGCCGGTACGGAGTGCCCTGGGCACCCGGGGACGTACAACACCGGCGCCGCGCACGCCCGTACGGAGCATCCTCGGCACCCGGGGCGTAGCGGCCGGCATCTTCATGAGCCTCGCGGTGCTCTCCGCGACCGACATCCTCACCGCCTACCTCCCCGTCATCGGCGAGGACCGGGGCATCGCGCCCGCCACCGTCGGACTGCTGCTCAGCCTGCGCGCGGCGGCCACGGTCGCCTGCCGGCTGGTCATGACGCCCATGATCCGGCTGCTCGGACGCACCGCCCTGATGGCGGGCAGCTGCGCGCTCGCGGGCCTGCTCTGCGCCGGGCTGACCCTGCCCGCGCCGGTCTGGGCGCTGGCCGTGATGCTCGGCGTCCTCGGCTTCTGCCTCGGCGTCGGCCAGCCGCTGTCCATGACCACGGTCGTCCAGGCGGCCCCGGCGGCGGCCCGCAGCACGGCCCTCGCCCTGCGGCTGACCGGCAACCGCCTCGGCCAGGTCGCGGCGCCCGCGACGGCGGGCCTGCTGGCCGGACTGGCCGGTACCGCGGCGCCCTTCGCGCTGCTCGGCGTCCTGCTCCTGGTCTCGGCAGCCGTGGCCGCCCGCCCGGCGCGCGGGACGTCGGAGCCCGTACGTCCCGAAGGCGCCGTCGGCGCTCCGGGGAGTACGGGTGATTCCTCGGCGCCTGTCCCCGGAAGCGCCGACGGTTCCTCGGCGCCCGCCCCCGGCGACGGGACCCACGCCAACCGGTGAAGGCCCCGCGCCGCCCGGCGACGGAACCCGCGCCACCCGGTGAAGACCCGCCCCCGCCGCACTATCGTGACCCCATGCCGGACCCGCCGTTGGAACGATTCTTCGACCAACTCGCCCCGACGTACGACCTGCTGTACCCGGACTGGACCGCCGCCGTGACCCAGCAGGGCCGCGCCCTCGACGGACACCTGCGCGCCGCGCTCGGCGACCGCGCGCACCGGGTCCTGGACTGCGCCTGCGGCATCGGTACGCAGGCCATCGGCCTGGCCGCGGCCGGGCACGCCGTCACCGGTACGGACCTGAGCCCGGTCGCGGCGGCCCGCGCCACGGCCGAAGCCGCCGCCCGCGGCCTGCACCTGCCGACCGCCGCCGCCGACATGCGGAACCTCCCGTTCCGCGACGCCCTCTTCGACGCGGTGGTGTGCGCGGACAACTCCCTCGCCCTCCTCACCACCCCCGCGTCGGTACGCGCGGCCCTCGGCTCCATGTGGCGGGTGCTGCGCCCCGGCGGCCAACTCCAGCTCGGCATGCGCGCCTACGAGGAAGCGCGCCGCGAACGCCGCGAAGTGCTGCCGCCCCGCGTCACCCGCCTCCCCGGCGGCGGCCGGGCCGTCACGTTCCAACTGTGGGAGTGGCACGACGACGGCGAGCACTACGACTTCGACCTCGTCCAGTTGCTGCCGCGCGGCGACACCTGGGAGGTGCGCAGCCGGCGGGCGGCCTCCTGGGCGCTGACCCGGGACCAGGTCACCGCCTTCGTCACGGCCGCCGGTTTCGAGCGCCCCGCCTGGCACGAGCCGGAGGAGGGCGGTTACTTCCAGCCGTTGCTGACGGCCCGCCGCTGAGGGGCGGGGCCGGACACCGGCCGGCGCCTTCCCGGGTGGCCGGTACGGGGGGCTGGCGCCGGAAAACTACCACCGCTAGTTTGGCCCGGCGAGTACCTTCGCACTCACGGGACAGCAGCCGGCACGGGAGGGCGACGACGTGAAGCAGCACGACGCCATGTACATCGACGGAAGCTGGCGGCCCGCCGCCGGACCGGACACCATCGAGGTCGTCAACCCGGCCGACGAACGGGTCATCGCCACCGTCCCCGCCGGGACCGCCCAGGACGTGGACACCGTGGTACGGGCCGCCCGCGCCGCCCTGCCCGGCTGGGCCCGCACCGCGCCCGCCGAGCGCGCCGCCCGGCTGACCGCGCTGCGCGACCAGCTCGCCGGGCGCGCGCAGGAGATCGCCGAGACGATCACCGCCGAGCTGGGCGCGCCGCTGGCATTCAGCAAGGCGGTGCAGGCCGCCGTCCCGGTCATGGTCGCCGGCTCGTACGCCGAACTGGCCGCCACGTACGCCTTCGAGGAGAAGATCGGTACCTCCACCGTCCTGCACGAACCGGCCGGTGTGGTCGGCGCCATCACCCCCTGGAACTACCCCCTGCACCAGATCGTCGCCAAGGTGGCCCCGGCGCTCGCCGCGGGCTGCACGGTCGTCCTCAAGCCCGCCGAGAACACCCCGCTGGTCGCCCAGCTCTTCGCCGAGTGCGTGGACGCGGCGGGCGTACCGGCCGGTGTCTTCAATCTCGTCACCGGGCGCGGCCCGGTCGCCGGCCAGGCCCTGGCCGAGCACCCGGACGTCGACCTGGTCTCCTTCACCGGATCGACCGCCGTGGGCAAGAAGGTCGGCGCCCTGGCCGGCGCCGCCGTCAAGCGCTGCGCCCTCGAACTCGGCGGCAAGTCCGCCAACGTGGTGCTGCCCAGCGCCGACCTCGGCAAGGCCGTCGGCGTCAACATCGCCAACGTCATGGCCAACTCCGGACAGACGTGCAGCGCCTGGACCCGGCTGCTGGTCCCCGCCGACCGGTACGACGAGGCCCTGGAACTGGCCGCCGCGGCCATCGCCAAGTACGTGCCGGGCGACCCGCTGGACGGCACCAGCCGCCTCGGCCCGGTCGTCAGCGCCACCCAGCGCGACCGCGTCCGCGGCTACATCGAGCGCGGCATCGAGGAGGGCGCCCGGGTCGTCGCGGGCGGCCCGGAGGCCCCCGAAGGCCGCGAGCGGGGCTACTACGTCCGCCCGACCCTCTTCGCCGACGTCACACCCGGCATGACCATCGCCCAGGAGGAGATCTTCGGCCCGGTCGTCGCGGTGCTGCCGTACGCGGACGAGGATGAGGCCGTACGGATCGCCAACGGCACGGTCTACGGCCTGGCCGGCGCGGTCTGGGCCGGCGACGAGGACGAGGCGGTCGCCTTCGCGCGGCGCCTGGACACCGGCCAGGTCGACATCAACGGCGGACGCTTCAATCCGCTGGCGCCGTTCGGCGGCTACAAGCAGTCCGGCATCGGCCGGGAACTGGGCCCGCACGGGCTGAGCGAGTACCTCCAGACCAAGTCCCTCCAGCTCTGACCCCGCCCCGGGCCGGGGCGGGCGGCCCCGTACCCGTACCGCCCTGCCCCCGTACCCGTGCCGCCCCCCCCGTACGTCCACCGACCAGGGAGCCACCTCCGTATGACCCGTGCCGCCGTACTGACCGCCGTGGGCGCCCCGCTGGAGGTCGCCGAGATCGAACTGCCCGGGCCCGGCCCCGGCCAGGTGCGCATCCGCCTGGCGGCGGCCGGCGTCTGCCACTCCGACCTGTCGCTGTCCGACGGGACCCTGCGGCAGCCCGCGCCCGCCGTCCTCGGGCACGAGGGGGCGGGCACCGTCACCGCCGTCGGCGCGGGCGTCGACACCCTCGCCCCCGGTGACCAGGTAGTCCTGAACTGGGCCCCCTCCTGCGGGAACTGCCACTTCTGCGGGCTGGCCGAGCCCTGGCTGTGCGCCCACGCCGGCAAGGCGGCCGGCATCCCGTACGCCAAGCTCGCCGCCGACGGCAGCGACCTCTACCCCGGCCTCGGCACCGCCGCCTTCGCCGAGGAGACGGTCGTACCGGCCCACGCGGCGCTGCCGCTGCCGGCCGGTGTGCCGCTGACCGACGCGGCGCTGCTGGGCTGCGCCGTGCTGACCGGGTGGGGCGCCGTGCACCACAGCGCGCGGGTACGGGCGGGGGAGTCGGTGGCGGTGTTCGGCGTGGGCGGCGTGGGCCTGTCCACCCTCCAGGCCGCGCGGATCGCGGGGGCGGGCACGATCGTGGCCGTCGACGTGTCCCCGGCCAAGGAAGAACTGGCACGCGCCGCGGGCGCCACCGCGTTCCTCCTCGCCTCGGACGACACCGCCAAACGCGTCCGCGAACTCACCGGCGGACCCGGCGCGGACGTCGCGATCGAGTGCGTGGGCCGGGCGGACACCATCCGTACGGCCTGGTCGTCCACCCGGCGCGGCGGGCGCACCACCGTCGTCGGCATCGGCGGCCAGGACCAGCAGGTCACCTTCTCCGCCCTGGAACTCTTCTACTTCGGCCGTACGCTCTCCGGCTGCGTCTACGGCAACAGCGACCCGGCCGCCGACCTGCCGCGCATCGCCGAACACGTCCGCAGCGGCGCGCTCGACCTGTCCGCCATGGTCACCGGACACATCACCCTCGACGGCATCCCCGCCGCCTTCCAGGCGATGCGGGAGGGCAAGGGAGGGCGCGCGCTGGTCGTCTTCTGACCCGGCCGGCCCGGCGGGCCCACCGTGCCGGGGCGGCGGTCAGCACTCCATGACCTGGGAGGTCATTGAGGCTCCGCCCCGGTCACGGCATCGTCTCCCGTACCGGCCACGCCAGGAGGAGACGCGCATGACCACCACGACGACCACCACGACCGGCACCGCGGCCCGCCCCGCTCCGGCGGCCGGCCGGGAACTGCTGCGCACGGTCCTGAGGATCGACAGCTGGAGCACCGCCGCGTTCGGCGTCGTCCTGCTCGCGGGCGGCAAGCCGCTCAGCGCACCGCTCGGCATCCCGACCACCTGGTCCCTCCCCCTCGGCATCGCCATGCTCGGCGGCGCCGCGGCCCTCGCCCTGATCGCCGGCTACCCGCGCATCCCGAAGGGCCCGGCCACGACCGTCGTCGTGGGCAACTCCCTCTCCTTCGTGGCGATGCTGCTCCTGGCCGTCTCCGGGCTGCTGCCCCTCACCGGTCTGGGCAGCGTCTTCCTGCTGATCGGTGCGGTGGTGGTGGCGGTGTACGCGGTGCTGGGGTACGTGGGGCTGCGGCGGTATGCGGGCGCGGGCCAGGGCTGACGGCCTCGTGTGCCAGGACCGCGTCCCGGTAGGCCGCGAGGACCGGCTCATGACGGGCGCGGCTCTCCTGTTTCGCCCGCTTGCCGCGCCGAATCCAGTGGCTGCCGAGCAGCAGCCCGCCCGCTGCGAGGACATTCCCCAGTGTGTACGCCGACCAGTCGTCCCCCTTGGTGAAACCGCCCGGCAGCGAGCCGTTGAGCCAGGCCCCGCCCACGGCGATCGCGGTGAAGACGCCGACCATGAGGGCGAAAAACGCCCCGACGACGAGCCGGTCCCGCTTGGCGCGCAGTCTGCGTACGCCGTCTTCCGCCGTCTTGAGGGTGGCTTCGTCCAGTGGATCGAAGCCGTCGCGTTCGCGCGACCATGCGGCCACTTGGCGCGCCGCGGCGCTCCGCCGCACTTCCTCCGGGCCGGGGACGCCCCGGACATCCAGAGCCGCTGTGGAGCCTGGCCGGGTGCCCTTCCGGTAGAAGAGCCACAGCCCCTTGACTCCGTGTGTCTGCCGGGCGAAGCCTTCCTCGCCCGCCACCCTTTCGGCTTCGGGCGCGGTGATGGTGGGGAAGTGTCCTGGGACGACACGCACATGCCCTCGGCCGTTTGGAGCCTGCGCCCGCAGCTCTCTTCTCAGCGCCTCCACCTGCTCGGCCCGCGGAATCCTGGTCCGCTGCCGCCGGGTGTCCCATGCGGCGTACAGAGCGAACACGGCGAACAGGGCGGTGACCAGCCAGACCCACCAGGGAACCCCCACCCGACGTCGGCGCCGGGCGGAGCGGCCAGTGGAAGGTGGCAAAGGTGGCCGTCGCGACGCACCATGATCTTCTCCCCGGGTCGGCAGACGGAGTCCTGCTCGTTCGCCGACCAGACTTCCCGGCACACCGTTCGCGAACGTGCACGACGTACCGTCCGTGCCGCCCGAGGCGGTCGTGTCAGTGGCCGTCGGCGAGTGCCGGGCCGCCCGGGCGTTCTTCCTGCTCCGGCCCGGCGGCAGCCGCCGGTTCCCCGGCCTTCCGCAAGGCCGGGAACGCCGGCGCCGCCGCCAGGAAGACGAGCGTGGTCAGGACGAAAGGCCAGGTGAAGGTGTGGCCTCCGGACGGGGCGGTGAGTGCGGCCAGGGCCGGGGTCAGGGCCGTCGCGGTGGCCGCGCCGGCCACCGCGTACGCCGCGGTCCGGCGGCCGGACGGGAGGAACACCCCGCACAGTGCCATCGCGACCAGCACCGCGTTGTAGCCCGCCGCGCCGGACGCGATCCGGGCTGCCGGGGCGCCCAGGGCCCAGGCGGTGGCGATGCCGGTCACGCTGCCGACGACCGCCATCGTGCCCGCCGTACGGTTCGCGACGAAGATGCCGGCGAGGAAGAGCGCGCCGACGTACCACTGCGGCATGAAGAAGATCTGGGCGACGTCGGCGAAGAGGCCGTGCCACAGGTCGGTGAAGGTCAGGGCGGTGGGTGGGCCGACGGGCCGGGGGAGGGCGGCGGGGGACACGGCCTGGTGCCAGACGCGTGCGAAGCCGGGTGCCGCGGTCGTCAGCGCGGTCGCCACCAGGCAGAACGGGAGGGTGAGCGTCGGGAGCCGCCAGGTGTTCAGTACGCGTGCGGTGGCTGCGGTGACGACCGTGACCACCACGCTGCCGCCCACCGCGAGCAGGGCCGTGGACAGGTGGTCGGCGCCGAGGAAGACCGCGGAACCGACGGCCACCAGGCAGGCGTTGAACCCTTCGAGTCCGGCGGTGACGCGTTCGCGGTCCACACCCAGCAGGTGGGCCGTGGCCGTGCCCACCGCCGTACCGAGGAGCCCGTACAGGCCGTACGCCCAGCCCGCGGCGAACAGCGCGACGGAGAAGACCGCGCCGGTGACCGCGCTGGGCAGGAAGTCGACCTGGGCCTGGCCGCGCAGGACGTGGCGCAGGTACCGGGGGCCGGGATGCCGGGTCCAGGGGGTGGTCCGGTCCCGCAGCGCGGCGATCGGGTCTCGCACGTCGTCTCCCCTCAGGCACCCGGAGCACGCCGTCGGGCCGTACGCGCTCCGCACCGGGACCACCCGGGCGGATGCACCCTACAGCTATCTGTGCGGGGGCGGGGCGGATTCCGGGTGCCGCAGCGCCAGCCCGTCGACCAGCGCCAGCAGGCCCGTCTCGAACGCCCCCTCGTCGACCCGCTGCTGATGCTCGGCGAGCAGATGGGCCTGGCCCAGGTGCGGGTAGTCGGCCGGGTCGTAGGCGCTCGGGTCGGCCACGAAACCGCGGGCGAAGGAGCCCAGCGCGGAGCCCGCGACGAAGTACCGGATCATGGCGCAGATCCGGGTCGCCTGGGCCGGCGGCCAGCCGGCCTCCACCATGCCGCCGAAGGCCGCGTCGGCCATCTTCAGACCGGCCGGGCGGCGGCCGGGGCCCTGGGCGAGGAACGGGACGATGTTCGGGTGCGCGGCGAGCGCCGCGCGGTAGGAACGGGCCCAGGCCAGCAGGCCGGTGCGCCAGTCCGCGCCGGTGGCGAGGGCCGAGACGTCCACCTCGGCGATCACCGTGTCGGCGACCGCGTCCAGGAGGGCGTCCTTGGTCGTGAAGTGGTTGTACAGGGACGGCCCGCTGACGCCCAGTCCGGCGGCCAGCCGCCGGGTGGACAGGGCGGCCAGGCCCTCCGCGTCGATGAGCGCGAGCGCGGTGGCGACGATGCGCTCCCGGCTCAGGAGGGGCTTGCGGGGTCGGGCCATGCCGCACATAGTAGAGGCTGCCGCCCGAAAACTAGCAGTGGTAGTTAATGGGCCGTCCGGCCGTTCCGGGCGGCCCGGCTGCCGCGTCCCTGCGCGAGGGGTCTTGATGAACCTGGAGTTGAGCGAGGAGCAGGCTGCCGCCCGGCGGCTCGCCGAGGACTTCGTCGACCGCGAGATCGCGCCGCACGCCGCCGCCTGGGACCGCGCCGAACGCGTCGACCGGGGCATCGTGAAGAGACTCGGCGAGGTCGGCTTCCTCGGTCTGACGGTCCCCGAGGAGTACGGCGGCTCCGGGGGCGACCACCTCACCTACGCGCTGGTGACCGAGGAACTGGGCCGCGGCGACTCCGCGGTGCGCGGCATCGTCTCGGTGTCGCTGGGCCTGGTCGCCAAGACGGTCGCGGCCTGGGGCAGCGAGGAGCAGAAGCGGCGGTGGCTGCCCCCGCTGACCTCCGGCGAGGCCATCGGCTGCTTCGGCCTGACCGAGCCCGGCACCGGCTCGGACGCCGGCAACCTGACCACCCGCGCCGTGCGGGACGGCGACTCCTACGTCGTCGACGGCAGCAAGATGTTCATCACCAACGGCACTTGGGCCGATGTCGTGCTGCTCTTCGCGCGCACCGGCGACGCCCCCGGCCACAAGGGCGTCAGCGCCTTCCTCGTCCCCACGGACACGCCCGGTCTGGAGCGGCGCGAGATCCATGGCAAGCTGGGGCTGCGCGGCCAGGCCACCGCCGAACTGGTGCTCCAGGACGTGCGGGTGCCCGCCGACGCCCTGCTGGCCCCCGAGGGGAAAGGTTTTTCCGTCGCGATGTCGGCGCTGGCCAAGGGCCGGATGTCGGTCGCCGCCGGCTGTGTGGGCATCGCGCAGGCCGCGCTGGACGCCGCCGTCGGGTACGCCACGGAACGCGAGCAGTTCGGCCGGACCATCGCCCACCACCAGCTGGTGCAGGAGCTGATCACCGACATCGCCGTGGACGTGGATGCCGCGCGCCTGCTGACCTGGCGGGTCGCCGATCTGATCGACCGCGGCGAACCGTTCGCCACCGAGGCGTCCAAGGCGAAACTGTTCGCCTCCGAGGCGGCGGTACGTGCCGCGAACAGCGCGCTCCAGGTCTTCGGCGGCTACGGCTACATCGACGAGTACCCGGTCGGCAAGCTTCTGCGGGACGCCCGGGTGATGACCCTGTACGAGGGCACCAGCCAGATCCAGAAGCTGCTCATCGGGCGGGCGCTCACCGGGGTGTCGGCGTTCTGACGGCGGGGGCGCCGCGGGATCGCTGAGAGGTCGCAGCGAGGTCGCAGTGAGGTCGCCGCGAGTCGCCGGGAGCCGTCGGGAGCCGCCGCGGGGCCGCTGTGGGGCCCGCGCGCCCCGCCCCGGCGGTTCTAAGCGCTTGCTCACCGGCGGGGTAAGGTGTTCGGTCCGCCGCGGATGGCCCGTGGCGGACCGAGGATCGGGGTGCGCGATGGTCACGGAGGCGGAGCAGGCGGACGGCTCGGCGGAGGACTGGGCCGACGTGTCCCCGGAAGCGGCCCGCCGTCTGGTCCGTGCCGCCGTCGAGGCGTTCGCCGAGCGCGGCTACCACGCCACCACCACCCGCGACATCGCGGGCCGGGCCGGCATGAGCCCCGCCGCGCTCTACATCCACTACAAGACCAAGGAAGAGCTGCTCTTCCGGATCAGCGGCATCGGCCACGAGAAGGCCCTGCGGATCATGGAGGAGGCGGCCGGCGCCGACGGCGGCCCCGCCGAGCGGCTCGCCGCCGCCGTCCGCACCTTCGCGTGCTGGCACGCCCGGCACCACACCACCGCCCGGGTCATCCAGTACGAGCTGCAAGCGCTGAGCCAGGAGCACTACGCACACGTGGCCGGCCTGCGGCGGCGCACCGACCGTGCGCTGCGCGGCATCCTCCAGGACGGCGCCGACGCCGGGGAGTTCACGGTCGGGGACGTGCCGGGCACGACGCTCGCGGTGTTGTCGCTGTGTGTGGACGTGGCCCGCTGGTTCTCCGCCGAGGGCGCCCGTACGCCCGAGGAGGTGGGCGATCTGTATGCCGGACTGGTGCTGCGGATGGTCGGCGCGCGGGCGTAGGGCCGGGGGCGGCGGGGGGACGTGCCTGTGGGGGCCGGGAGGGCATTGACACGGGAGGGCTTGCCGCACATGCTGAGCAAGCGCTTAGTCGGTGGGCGGGCCGATGGCACGGCCCGCGCCTGCGGAGCCTGAGGAGGCATACGGACATGGCAGAGCCCCGGGTGTTCGGCTCGCTCGACGCACTGCGGAACGCGGTCGGCGAGGACCTCGGCGTCAGTGACTGGCTGGAGATCGACCAGAAGCGGATCGATCTGTTCGCCGACGCCACCGGTGACCACCAGTGGATCCACGTCGATCCGGAGCGGGCCGCGTCCGGGCCGTTCGGCACCACCATCGCGCACGGTTACCTCACACTGGCGCTGCTGCCCGCCCTCGTACCGCAGCTGCTGCGGGTCGACAACGTCAAGATGGGCATCAACTACGGCGTCGACAAGGTCCGTTTCCCCGCCCCCGTCCCGGTCGGCTCGCGGGTGCGGGCGACGGCCCGTGTCGCGGGTGTGACGGAGGTGTCCGGCGGCGTGCAGCTCGCGACGACGGTGACCGTCGAACGCGAGGGCGGCGAGAAGCCGGTCTGCGTCGCGGAGACGCTCAGCCGCTTCTACCTGTGACCCCGGGCCGGGTGGCCGGGTGGCCGGGTGGCCGGGTGGCCGGGTGGCCGGGTGGCCGGGTGGCCGCGCTGCTGCCGCCGGGCGCCGGTGCCGCCCGTGGCCGGGCTCGTCCCCCCAGCCCACCGGGCCTGCCCACGGTTAGGGTTGTCCCGTGCCCCAGCTTCCTTACAAGGTCCACGAGCTCACGGTCGGCCAGCTCTCCGCGCGGAGCGGCGCGGCGGTCTCCGCCCTGCACTTCTACGAGTCCAAGGGACTGATCAGCAGCACCCGGACCGCGGGCAACCAGCGCCGCTACACCCGCGACGCGCTGCGCCGGGTCGCCTTCGTGCGCGCCGCCCAGCGGGTCGGCATCCCGCTCGCCGTCATCCGCGACGCGCTCGCCGAGCTGCCCGACGAACGCACGCCCAACCGGGACGACTGGGCCCGGCTCTCCGAGGTCTGGCGCGAGGAGCTGGAGGAGCGCATCACCCAGCTCGTCGAGCTGCGCGACCGGCTGACCGACTGCATCGGCTGCGGCTGTCTGTCCCTGCAGAACTGCGCGCTGTCGAACCCGTACGACGAACTCGGCGAGCAGGGCCCGGGTGCGCGGCGGCTGCGTGTGGACCGGACCGGCGGGCCGTCCCGGGCGCGCGGTGGTGCGTCCGGGAACGGTGGGGCCGGTGGGACCAGTGGGGCTGGCGGGTGGGAGGGGCGCCGGGGCAGCGGCCGGGAGAGCGGAACGCAAGAACCCGGTACGGCCGGTGAGGCCGGCGCGCGGGACGGGGACCGCTGCGCGCGCCGCTGACGCTCACCACATCCGGGGCCGCCACACCCGGGGCCGCCGCGCCCCGGATCACCGCACCCCGAACCCCCGAGCCCTCGCACCCCGGGCCCCCGCGCCCCGAGCCCCCGCACCCAGGGCCCCCGCACCCCGGGCCCCCACGCCCCGGATCACCACACCTCAGGCTTGCGCCCCGCCCACGGCCGGGCCTCCTCCAGCTGCGCGGACAGCGCGACGAGCGTCGCGTCCTCCCCGTACCGTCCGCCGAGCATGACACCGATCGGCAGACCCGCCGCGTTCCAGTGCAGCGGGATGCTCACCGCGGGCTGACCGGTGGCGTTGTACAGCGGCGTGTACGGGGTGAAGGCGCCGACGGCGGCGAACTCGGCCTGCGGGTCCGCGTCGTTGCGCAGCGCGCCGACACGCGGCGGCGGCTGGGCGACCGTCGGGGTCAGCACCACGTCGAAACCGCCGTCCCGCGGCATCACCTTGTCGGCGATCAGCTGCCCCAGCATCCGGAACGCGTACAGCGCACGCGCGTACTCGACCGCCGGGATCTCCGCGCCCCGCGCCCGCAGATGGCGGGTCAGCGGCATCAGGTCCGCCTCGTCCTGCGGCGGCACCGGGCGGCCGGCGGCGATCACCGACCAGACGCGGGTGAAGGCGAGCCGGGAGCTGTCGTCGGCGGGCAGCGTCAGTGGGGCCACATCGTGGCCGAGGTCCGCGAGGAGCGCGGCCGTCTCCGCGACGGCGGCCCGGCAGTCCGGGTGCGCCTCGGTACCGGCGAAGGGCACGTCGGTCAGCCAGCCGATGCGCAGCCGTCCCGGGGCGCGTCCGGCGTAGGCGGTGTACGTCTCACCCGGCGGCAGCGCGGGGGCCGCGTACGGGGCGCCGGGCATCGGGCCGGCCATCGCGTCCAGCAGCGCGGCGGCGTCCGCGACCGTACGGGCGAGCGGTCCCGAGGTGCCCACGCCCGTCACGTCGTGGAGCAGTGGCCCGGAACTGATCAGGCCGCGGCTCGGTTTGATCCCGTACAGCCCGCAGACCGAGGCGGGGATGCGGATGGAGCCGCCGCCGTCGCTGCCGTGCGCCACGGGGGCCAGCCCGCCGGCCACCGCGGCGGCGGCGCCGCCGCTCGAACCGCCCGCCGAACGCTCCAGGTCCCACGGGGTGCGGGCGGGCGGCGCGAGGAGGTTCTCCGTGTAGCAGGGGAGACCGAACTCCGGGGTGTTGGTCTTGCCGAGCAGGATCGTGCCTGCCTGGCGCAGCTTGGTGACCACGTGGTCGTCCATCTGCGCCACGTTGCCGGCCAGCGTCCGCGACCCCATCGTGCAGCGCACACCGGCGACCTGGTTCAGATCCTTGACCGGTACGGGCACGCCGTGCAGCGGTGGCAGCGCCCGGCCCTCGCGGCGTGCGGCGGTGGCCTCGGCCTCCGCGGCCGCCGCCTGTTTTCGGGCGATGTCGGGGGTGCGGGTGAGGAACGCGCCGAGTGCGGCGTCCAGTTTCTCGGCGCGGGCGAGGTAGTGCTCGGTGATCTCGACGGGGGACAGTTCGCCGGTCCGCACCCCCGCGGCCTGCTCCAGAGCGGTCAGGTCGTGCAGTTCTGCCATGGACGTCCGCCTTCGCGTGTGCCGGTGGTGAGGCCGGGGCCGGGTGGGTCCCGGTCCGGTGGATGTCGTGCGGGGTCTCATCCCGTGAAGAGTTGTCTCAGTTTCAGGGCCAGTTCGTAAAGGCCGTATCCGAACGGCAGGCCGACCCACAGCCAGGCCAGGACGAGCAGGGCGGTGCGACGGGCGGTCACGGGGCGGCTCCCTTCGGGGCGGTGGGCGCGGTGGGCGCGGTGGGCGCGGTTTTCGCGGATCGGGGCCCGGCGGGCGGCGGTTCGTGGTGCCGGGGGTGCACGGGCCGTACCAGCTCGTTGGCGGCGAACCCGACGACGAGCAGACCGATCATGACGAAGAAGGACGTCGTGTAGAGGTCGGAACCGGTGTGCCCGGAGGAGCGGCGCGCGTCGGCGACGGCGTTGACGATCAGCGGCCCCAGGACGCCCGCGGTGGACCAGGCGGTGAGCAGCCGGCCGTGGATCGCCCCCACCTGGTACGTGCCGAACAGGTCCCGCAGATAGGCCGGTACGGTGGCGAACCCGCCGCCGTAGAACGACAGGATGACCGCCGCACACGCGATGAACAGCGGTGTGGAGGAGTCCCCGGCCAGCGCGATCAGCAGATACATCAGCGCGCCCACGCCCAGGTAGAGGCGGTAGACGTGCTTGCGGCCCGCCAGGTCCGAGGTGGCGGACCAGACGATCCGGCCGAGCATGTTGGCGAGCGAGAGCAGCCCGACGAAGCCCGCGGCGGCCGACGCGCTCACCGGCGCGGAGCTGCGGGCGAAGAAGTCGGAGACCATCGGCGCGGCCTTCTCCAGGATGCCGATCCCCGCCGTGACATTCGTGCACAGCACCACCCACAGACACCAGAACTGCGGAGTCCGCACGGCGTTACGGGCCGAGACCTGCGCGGTGGTGACCAGCGGGCGGGGCGCGGGGGCCGCCCGGCCCGCACCGGGGGCGTCCGGCCCGGCGGGCGGAACCCGGACCAGCAGCACGCCGAGCGTCATGAAGACGGCGTACGCCAGCCCCATGACCAGGAATGTCCGGGCGATGCCGGAGGTGTCCCGGCCCAGGGCGTCCAGCAGCCCGGCGGACCACGGAGAGGCGATCAGGGCGCCGCCGCCGAAGCCCATGATGGCGATGCCGGTGGCCGTGCCGGGCCGGTCGGGGAACCACTTCAGAAGTGTCGAGACGGGGGAGATGTACCCGATGCCCAGGCCGATGCCGCCGATGAAGCCGTAGCCGAGGACGACGAGCCAGTACTGCCGGGTGGCCGCGCCGAGCGCCGCCACCAGGAAACCCGAGGAGAAGCAGACGGCCGAGACGGACATCGCCCAGCGCGGGCCGTTGCGCTCGACGAGGGTGCCGCCGAACGCGGCGGACAGCCCCAGCATCACGATGGCCAGCTGGAAGGGCAGCGCGGAGGCCGTGCCCGACAGCCCGAGCGAGGACTCCAAGGGCGGCTTGAACACGCTCCAGGCATAGGCCTGGCCGATGGCGAGATGGATGGACAGCGCCGCGGGCGGCACGAGCAGGCGGCTCCACCCCGGCGGCGCGACGACGGTACGGGAACGGGCGGGCGCGCGCATGACGCGGAACGTACATCGTTCACCTACCCCGGGGAAGGGCGCCGCGGCCACCGCGGGGTGCGCCGTTCCCGCCAGGAGGTGCGTCGCGGCCACCGTGGGGTGCGCCGTCCCCACCGGGAAGCCGGCCGCCCTCTTCGCTGCGCACGCTGCCGCCGCTCCCGCTCGCCGTACCGCGCTCCGACGGCCCCGGCGCCAACTCCCGCAGCGCCGCCCGCACCAGCTCCGCGTTGGAAGCGGCGGGCGAACCGTCCGGCAGCAGCAAGGTGTCCTCGACACCGATCCGGGTGGCCAGGCCCAGCTCCCCGGCGAGCCGCAGCACCGGCCAGGCCCCGC
The DNA here is from genome assembly GCF_022271435.1 of Streptomyces monomycini. Lineage (GTDB taxonomy): Bacteria > Actinomycetota > Actinomycetes > Streptomycetales > Streptomycetaceae > Streptomyces > Streptomyces monomycini. Next base: position 86,389 of record NZ_JAFIQY010000020.1, read on the forward strand.
CCTCCTCGCCGTGCAGCAGCACCGGACGGCCGTGCGCACCGTACGCGTCCAGCGCGCGCAGCAGGCCGCGCGCCGTCCTGCGCGCCGAACCGGCGCACGGGTCCATGACCTCGGCCAGCACCCGCAGCACCCGCGGCCCCAGCGGCGAGGCCGCGAAGCGCTCCGCGCCGTCCGTACCCGACCAGATGCCCGCCTCGACGCCGATGCCGCGCTCCAGCAGAGCGGCGGCGACCGCCTCGGCCCCCGGCTCGTGCCAGTTCACCGAGGCGTGGTCGGGCAGCACCGGCCAGGCCCGTACACAGGCCACCCGGCGCTCCGGGTCAGGCTCGGCCCACGCGCCGGTGGTGACCCCCACCGGCACGTCCACCACGGCCCGCACCGCCTCCAGCACCGGCGTCAGCACACCGGGCGCCAGGGACTCCCGCCCGCACGGCGACCTGGGGTGGACGTGGATGTCCCGGGCGCCGGCCGCGACCGCCTTCCCCGCGGCATCGGCCAGCTCCGCCGGGACCCTCGGCACCACCCCGGAACCGACGGCGTCCCGGGAGCCGTTGAGGCATACCTGCACCATCTGCACCATGCCCACGAGCATGACAGCAGGGTCTGACAACGGACGGTGTCGTACGGCGGACGCCCCGTGTCCTCCCCCGGCCCGCCCGGTTCAGGCCGCCACGTACAGCCGTCGCACGCGTGAGGACTCCCGCGCCTCCGCCAGCGCCTCACGGGTCAGCACCGAGAGCGGCGCCACGATCCCGCACTCCTGGCAGACCGGCCCGGCCACCGGGAAACGTTCGAGGTCCGTACGCCACACGAAGCGCCGCGTACCGCACACCGGGCAGCCGGACCGCGGCGTGCCCGACTCCATCGCCCGGATCATGCTGCGCAGCACCGCGGCCAGCGGAGCCGCCGGATGCCGGTCGGGCGCCTCGCACGGCACGATGTCACAGCCGCCCCAGGTACGCCGGTGCCAGTCGTCGAGCGCGCTGGGCTGCCGGATGCCGTCGTGCTTCTCGCGGCGCCGACGGGCCGCGAACTCCTTCTCGTACCCGAGCCAGACGGCGCGGGCCTCCTCCAGTTCCTCCAGCGCGGCCATCAGCCGCGCCGGGTCGGGTTCGCGGTCCTCGGTCGCGATGCCCGCCCTGGTGCACAGATGGTGCCAGGTCGCGCGATGCCCGTACGGGGCGAAGCGTTCCAGGCACTTGCGCAAGGCCGTACGCCGCTGCGTGGCGACGAGACGGGGGTTGCGCACCTGTTCTGCGAGAGCTCTGAAACCGGCCAATTCATCCCACCTCCGTGGGGAGGACCCGACTGGACAGGGAATGGACGTAGCGGACCGCCCGCCGGATCCATCGAACTGTCTTGCGGATACGTGGTGGCGACACTCGCGCCGCACCGGAAGCGCCACTCGCTCCCGATGCCCCCCGCGGCGCTCGGCGCGCCTCGTGTGCATCATCCACCGTACATCTGTGGGGATTTGAGAAAGTTAAGGTCGTCCGCCTTCCGGCCGCGGCGCGCTACCGGCAGCCCGTACGAGAGGTGCGCCGGTGACTGCTGGTACCCACACCACGGCCGGTCGATCCGTCCCGCGGCCGACTTGGCTTCTTCCGGTCCGATACGGTCCGGTACGGAACGGAGCCGCTCGCTACCGGGCGGAATCGGACGGCGGGGTACGTGACCGGAACCGACCGGGCCGTTTCGCTGACGGCACCACGAATAGCAGCACGAACGGTTCCGCAGACGGCACCACGAACGGTTCCGCGCACGTCACCACGAACGGTTCCGCAGACGGCTCCCGCCCTCCCGCCCTCCCCCCTCCTTCTACTTCGTCACCACCCGCCCGGCGGTGAGAACCACGTGCGCCAGTTCCCCGTGGCAGACGTCGCTGTGCGCGCCGGCGGGCGGCGGACCGTCGCGCACCACCGAGGACGCGTCGATGCTCACGCATCCCTCACCGGGCACCGCGGCGCCCAGCCGCAGCCGCCGGGCGCCGTCCACGGCCTGGATGCCGTCGTGGCCGACCGCGCCCCACCGGTCGAACAGCCCCTGGAAGCTCGCCGAGTCGCCGGAGAGCCGGGAGGCCAGCGGGTACAGCATGCTCAGCGCCGAGTCGTGCCGGGAGTAGCAGGCCACCACCGGGCCGTCCACCCGCTGCTGCACCCCCTGCAGTGCCCCGCCGCGGTCCGGGTCGTGCGGCAGCCGGGCGGCGAACGCGTAGTGGGAGAACGCCCCTTGCAGCAGGGTCATGGACTTCACCCCGGTCACGCCGGGCGGCATGCCGCGCAGCCCGTACGCCACCAGACGGGCGCCGAAACTGTGCCCGATCAGATGGACCCTGGTGCCCGGCGCGCCCTTGACCAGCTTGCCGAGCGCCGGGCCCAGCCCCAGCTGGCCCACCACGCCCGCGCGCCGCTTCATGGCGTAGTAGGCCGTCTGCCGCAGGAACTCCTTGGCCCCGTTCCACAGCCGCTTCAGCCCGTCACCGAACAGCTCCTGGTGGCCGCACTTCTCCAGCGCCGCCGTGAAGATCTCGCACACCGCCATCGGGTCGTCGGTGAGCATCGCGGGTGTGCCGGCTCCCATGTCCTCGGCCAGCCGCTGCGCCGGGCTGTTCTCGCGCACCGTCACCAGTTCGCGTCCGAGGCGCGCGAACTCGTCGAAGGCGGAGCGGGCCGCCGGCTGCTCGGCGAGCAGCTCCTGGAGGCGCCGCAATGTCAGCTCCCGGCCGGGGAAGACACGCGCCAGCGCGCGCAGTGACGCGTCGTCCAGCAGCGGCGGCCCGGCCGTACCGGGGGGCTCGGCGGCTGCGGACGGTCCCGGCGCCGCCGCCGGGTCGAAGTCCGGAATCGGCTCGTCCGTGAAGCGCATCGCGGGCCAGATCACGCCCGTGTAGCCGAGCCGTACCCCGTTCCCCGCCATGCCGGGGAACGGGCCGAAGAAGCGCCCGTACAGGCGCGTGGCCATCGACCGGTCGTTGTTCCAGCCGTGCGCGAACACCAGCAGGTCGGTGACGCGCTGCTGCGCCACCCCGGCCACCAGCCGGTCCCGCTGCCCGGCGTCCGGATCGCCGTCGGCGTCGAACGTCAGCTCCCAGTACGGCTGTACGCCGATGCCCCCGGCCGCCGCTGCGCCGGAACCGCCCGCTGCATCCGTCATGACGACCCCCTGAGCGGCGCGCCGGGCCACGCTGCCGGGCCGGAGTTCGCGAAGCCGCGCCGCGGTGTGCAGCGCATCGTCCTGCGGGCGGGCGGATCCGGCCATACGCCACGCATGGCCCGTTCGCGGCAGTCGGCGCCCGGCATCGCGCATCCGGCGCACGCCACATGCCGTACGCCCCCGATTCCGCTCCGCGCTCGCGCCCCGCCCCGCGCCCTCGCCCCGCGCCCCACCCCCGCCCCGAGCCCCCCCCGGATCGGCCCCTCCCGCCCCTCCCCGCCCCCTGCCGCTCCCTGTTCCTCCCCGCCCCTCAGCCCAGCTCCCGCTCCCGCGTCTCCGGCAGCGCCAGCACGCACACCAGCGACACCACCGCCATCGCCGTCACGTACCACCCCACCGCATCCGACCCGAAGGCCGACTGCAACCGGGTCGCGACCAGCGGCGAGACCGCGCCGCCCAGCACCCCGCCCAGGTTGTACGCCAGCGAGGCGCCCGAATACCGCACGGTCGTACCGAACAGCTCCGGCAGATACGCGCCCATCGGCCCGTACACCACCCCCATGCAGAACAGCGCGCCGCCGATCGCCACCGCGATCAGCACCGGCTGCCCGGTGTCCAGCAGCGGAAAGAGGATCAGCCCCCAGACCGCCGAGAGCACCGTCCCGATGAGGACCAGCTTGCGCCGCCCGGCGCCGTCCGAGCGGGTGGCGGCGAGCCAGGTGCCGGCCGCCAGGAAGAGGCAGGCGACGAGGGAGAGGCCGAGCATGGTGTTGCGGGAGACGCCGAGCGTGCCGGTGGCGTACGCCAGGCAGTACGTCGTCGCCGTGTAGAACAGCCCGTACGCGATGATCATGCCGCCCGCGCCGAGCAGCAGCTCGCGCGGATGCCGGCGCACGACGTCCAGCACGGGCACCCGGCTGGCCTCGTGCGCGTCCATCACCTTCGCGAACACCGGCGTCTCGCTGATCTTCAGCCGTACGAACAGCCCCACCCCGACCAGCAGGAACGACAACAGGAACGGCACCCGCCAGCCCCACGACCGGAACGCGTCGTCGTCCAGCACGGCGGACAGCAACCAGAACACACCGGTCGCCGCGAAGAACCCGACCGAGGGCCCGACCTGCGGGAACGCCGCATACAGCCCGCGCCGCTTCTTCGGCGCGTGCTCCACCGCCAGCAGCGCGGCCCCGCCCCACTCACCGCCCAGCCCGATCCCCTGGAGGAACCGCAGCAGGATCAGCAGCAACGGTGCCCAGATACCGAGCGTCCCGTACCCCGGCAGCAGCCCGACCATCGCCGTCGACAGCCCCATCAGCAGCAACGAGGCCACCAGCACGGACTTCCGCCCCACCCGGTCCCCGAAGTGCCCGAACACCACCGACCCGATCGGCCGCGCCGCGAACGCCACCGCGTAGGTGGAGAACGACGCGAGGGTGGCGTTGACCGGGTCGAGCGTCGGAAAGAACGCCTGATTGAGAACGAGCGCGGCCGCGGTCCCGTAGATGTAGAAATCATAAAACTCGATGGCCGTCCCGATGAACGAGGCCACGGCCACCCGCCGAAGACTCTCCGGGCTGGTGGCGGACCCGGACGCCGCGGCGCCCTCGCTCGGGGGCTCGCCCGCCACGTTCGGGATTCTGTCCGCCGGAACGGCTGCTGAAGTCGCGTCACTGTGCACGAGCCGCACTGTCACGTGCGATGCCGGGCCAGTCAATAGGTGGGATGGGGCGTCTTGGAAGGTGAGACATCCGGAGGCCCGGACGGGCACTCAGCTCGGCCGTGCCCCGGGGAGCTGCCAGTTGCCGCCGCGGTCCTCCTTCGACGAGCGCGCGACGAGGTCGGGGATGCGCAGGAAGCAAGCCAGTGCGGTGACCGCCTGGAAGGCGTCGATGGCGCGCTGGGTCATCGGCATGCCCAGGCGCAGGAGCCGTGGATTGACCTCGGCCTGGATCTGGTCGACGAAGGGCCGCAGCACGGTGTCGTAGTCCGCCAGTGCGGTCGGCAGCGCGTCCGGGTGCCGATTGATCGCGTCGGCCAGGACGTAGGCGCCGACCAGGCCGCCCGAGATGCCCATGCCGCTGTAGGGGGAAGCGCAGTGCGCGGCGTCCCCGGCCAGGACCACGCGGCCCTTGGACCAGGTGTCGGTGCGCACCTGGGCGATCTCCTGGGAGTAGAAGAAGGGGCTGGTCCTCATGCCCTCGATGAAGCGCTCGGTCTGCCATCCGGCGTCGCGGAACCTGCGCGCCCAGAACTCCTGCTGACGCTCGACGGGTTCCCGGTGGATCGCCGAGGCTTCCCCGGACTCCTCCCGCATCACGAAGTAGACCTGCGTCTCGGCCGGATCATGGCTGCGGCGCATGATCTGACGGCCGCCCGGGACCATGTAGGTGTCCCGGATGTCGCTGTCGGAAGCGATGCGCGGGACGAACCAGTACGCCATGTGGATGCCGACCCGCCAGTACGGGTCGAAGCCCTCCGGGAGGATCGCCCGGCGGATGCGTGATCCCTGTCCGTCCGCGCCGACCAGGAGGTCGAACTCACCGGACGACCCGTCGGAGAAGTGCGCGACGACCTGGTGCTCGTCCTGCTCGAAACCGTCCACGCCCTTGCCGAAGACGTACTCGGCGTCGTGCTTGGTCGCGTCGTTGAGGATGCGCACCAGGTCGCCGCGCATGATCTCGTATTCGGATGTCAGTGTCTGGCGGCCCTGCCCGGAGGTGTTGGCCATGATCGTCGCTCTGGCCTTGCCGCGGGCGTCGACGAAGGCGACGCCCTTCTCGTCCACCAGCTTGCCCCGGACCGCGTCGAGGAGCCCCATGCGGCGGACGGCCTCGATGCCCTGACCCCGGAGGTCGACCTGGGCGCCGGTGGCCCGCAGCGCGGGGAAGCGTTCGACGACGGTCACCCGGTGGCCGCCTCGCGTCAGCCAGAAGGCCAGCGCCTGCCCCGCGACTCCGCCGCCGGCGATGAGGACGCGTAAGGATCGCGTTCCCGAACTGTGTGTCATGTCCACCGCCACAAAATCTATCAGTGAATGATTTCTTTCCAGCGTTATCTATCGGCGATAGATTGTCAACGTGACGAAGATGAACCGTGAGACCGTGGTCGCCGAGGCGCTCGCCCTGCTCGACGAAGTCGGCCTGGACGCCGTCAGCACCCGGCAACTGGCGAAGCGGCTGGGCGTCGAGCAGCCATCGCTGTACTGGTACTTCCGCACCAAGAAGGACCTCCTGGCCGCCATGGCGCAGGCCGCGATGGCGCCCCATGCGAACGCGCCGCTGCCGACGCCCGAGGACGACTGGCGTGCCTGGTTCCTGGAGAACACCCGCAGCTTCCGGCGCACCCTGCTGATGCGCCGCGACGGCGCACGCCTCCATGCCGGCTCCACGCCCACCGCGGACCTCGACCGGATCCGCCACAAGATGACTTTCCTCGTCGACTCCGGCGTGCCCGAGCGCGACGCGCACATGGCGATGCTGACGGCCAGCCGCTTCACGGTCGGCAGCGTCCTGGAAGAACAGGCCGGCCCCGGCCCCGGCCCCGGCGGCGGGCCGGACCTACCGGCCGACGTACCACTGATCGATCCCGAATCGGCGTTCGAGGCGGGACTTTCCCTCATCGTGGACGGGCTGGCCCCGCGCACCACGATGTAACAGCCGGACCTGCCCTAAGCTCCCAGCTCGCAGGGGACCGGTGTGGGTGGAACCGCGGGCGAAGTAATGGACGGACGGACAGCCGGAGCACCAGGCGGCGTTCCGTGCTCAGGTCGCATGTCATGTTCGCCCGTCGCGTTCGCTCGTCATGTGGTTCCCCTGGATGCACTCACCGCCGGGAATGGGAATGCATTCCGCTTTCGAGTCACAGGAACCGGCACTACGGGGGGAACTGCGGATCGGGCCGAATTCCTTGGTCAGTGCCGGGCTGCTGAGAATGGCGGCGAGCGGACTGCGCCGCACGTTTCCGACATGCAACCACCCTGCGGTGAACACGCACGGAGAGACACCGCCGTCCGCGCCCACAGCGGCCACGCCGTCGCCGCACCGGCCGCAAAGGCCGGAAGGACTCGGTTCCCGGCCATCCGCTCCCCGCCTGAACGGAAGAAGGGGGGCGACGCCGATGCACTTCAGTCCGAGGGAACCGGGGTGCCGGAGCGATTCCCGGCATCGGGACGCCACAGGCGCCGAACTGCTGTACGTCTCGGCTTCCAGGCGGATGTGCAGCGCGTGATCGAGCAGGGCCGGGAATTCGGGATGCAGGTGGGGCTCCCCGAGGACGAACTGCACTTTGTGGATGCCGAACCTGACGGCCTGGTCCAGCACGCTGATCCAGTCGTCGCGGGTCATGGTGCCGTGCGTCGCGCCCGTCCCCGGTGCGTTGTGGCAGTACGTACAGCGAAGCCGGCACTTCCGGGTCAGGTCCAGCCACAGGAAGCGGGGCGGCGCGTGCCGTACTGCCGACAGGGGAGATGTCGGCGCCGGGATTTCCGTTCGTGCGGCGCCGAAAGCGGCTGCGCTCATGGTGCTTTCTCCTCGTCAGTTGTGTCGTGTGGTGGCGCGGACGTGTGTTCCGCGCGTGGCGATTCCCGTCTCGCGCGGGGCGGATTCGGACGCCGCCCCGGAGTCACAGCCGAAAAGCCACCGGGAAAGCAAAGGGGACAGGTGCAGGTCTTCCAGTCACGGCCCAAGGCCTTCCATTCGGCCGACGTGACGTCCCGGCTCTCGGCTACGCGGGGGTTGGCACGGTTGTGCCGGTAGACGGTGATCTTGAATGGTTTGATCTTCGCTCCTGGGATTTTCGGTGACTTCCACGGTGTAGACGCGTCCGCTGGGCGTGACCCTGTAGGACGTGATGCGCTGCGAACTTCGGCGAGCCCGCCCCGTGTCACTCATTGGTGCGTCTCTGCGATGTGCTCACCTGCATCAGGCTCCTGAACACCAGTAACCGGGAGCAGAAGTGTCAGGCTGACGCCGTCGGCGTTATGGTCGGCACCCCTGCGTATTGAGGTCAGTCAACTCCCCGGGGAGTGCGCTGGTGGACTCCAGCGGGTGACTCCGCCCCGGAGTCAGGCAGGTGAACACGTGGCGTGAGCGCCAGTACTCTGCAAGGGGGTGCCGCAGATGACGCAGCCGCAAGACCTTCCGGCGATCGTGGCCGGACTGATGGACGATCCGCGGTTCCGGGATGCCTGCGCTCATCGAGACATGGGCCGACTCTTCAGGATGCTCAACCACCGAGGGCTGAGCACGCGCCAACTCGCGGCGGGTGTTCAGATCACGCAAGGCCGGTTGTACGACTACATGAACGGCAAGAGTCGGGTGGAAAAGCTGGCGATTTTCGAACAGATCGCTGATGCCCTGCACATCCCGGGCCATTTTCTCGGCCTGGCCCGTCGGCCATGGGAGCCCTCAGCCGTCGAGCCCCGGCACACGGCACCGTCACCTTGCGGCAGCGACGTGGAAGCGATGGACGCCTTCCGCAGCGCAGACCGGCAAACGGGCGGCGGACGCCTCTACGCCGCCGTCGTGAATCATCTGAGCGAGCGAGTCGCACGCCGCCTCCTGGATGTCCACGTTGATCGAGCTGTCTTCGCGGCAGCAGCGGCCATGACGGAGATGGCAGGGTGGATGGCGCACGACTCCGGACGGGACGCCTTGGCGGAAAGGCACTTCGCCAAGGCGATGCTTCTGGCCCAGACATCCGGCGACGCTCTGCTGACGGCCAACATCGCCGCCAGCAACAGTCATCTGGCCTTGCAGTCCGGGCGCCCCGAAGCAGCAATGCAATGGGCCCGCAGCGGCTTCGGCCACCTGGAGCGGTGCCCACGACTGCCGAGTTTGGCAGCTCGCCTCCACGCCATGACTGCCAGAGCTCTCGCCGTCACGGAGCAGCGACAACCGGCGCTGCGGGAGCTGGAGATGGCGCGAGCTTGCCTTCAGGCGGCTGCCGACGCCACCCACGTCTGGGCCAGCCCCTTCGACGCGGCTGCGCTGGCCAGCGAGTCGGCTCTCGCTCTCGCGGACTTGGGCCTCTACGCCGGAGCTTTGAGGCACGCCGAAGAGGCGGTGCGGCTCCGTGAGGAGGGTCGTACGCGCTCGAAGGCGTTGGGGCGGATCACTGTGGTGGACCTGCACGCCCGTCGGAACGATCTGGACGCGGTCGTGTGCTGCGGATACGAGCTGCTGGCCACCAGCCCCACGCTCAGCTCGGTGCGCTTCGTCAACCAGCTCGCCGGCCTGCGTGACACGCTGGACAACCATCGCGCGTACCCTCCGGTCCGTACCTTTCTGACCCGGTTCGACGAGGCCGTACGGGCCAGGAGGCTGCTGCTCGCGGACCTCATTTCGCCCCGGAGCGGAGGACACGCCCATGAGGCCGACACCCGATGACCCCGATGCGTGGAATGCCTATCTCGCAGAGGGCAATGCCAAGCAGCCCCGTAAGCGGGTCGCCGCCGATGTGCTGTTCCGCGACACGCAGGGGGACTTCCTGCTCGTGCGGCCGACGTACAAGCCGGGGTGGGACCTTCCCGGAGGGATGGCGGAAGCCAATGAGGCGCCTGAAGACGCGGCCGTGCGGGAAGTGAAGGAAGAGCTTGGGCTGACGGTCACGTTGCTGGGGTTGCTGGTGGTGGACTGGGTGCCGCCTCATGGACCTTGGGACGACCAGTTGGCCTTCATATTCGACGGTGGCGTACTCGCTGAAGGGCTTCCCTTGGGGCCCCACGATGAGGAAGTGGGCGACCTGGCTTTCGTCTCCTGTGCGGAGGTGGGGGCCAGAGTCAGACGTCGGTTGGCGCATCGCTTCGAGGCCGCGGTGGCTGCGTTGTCCAGCGGCAGTACCACGTACTTGCATGACGGCACACCCGCTTGGTGACGGCAGGCAGATTTCCCGCTGGCGAGCGCCGTACGTCTCGCAGCCCGCGCCATCGGGCGCTGCCCCTCACCCCACCACCCCCTCCACGATCGACAACGTCGACTCCGTGGGGATCGTCCGGCCCGGGGTCAAACCCGCTTCGGTGAGGAGGTGGTGGAAGGCGGGTTCGTCGCGTTCGCGGCCGTTGAGGGAGGTCATCATCAGGATGTCCATGGTCTTGCCGGGGTGGGGGGCGTTGCCCTGGGGGAGGACCGCGTCGACGATCAGGAGGCGGCTGCCGGGGCGGGTCATGGCGGTGCGGCAGGTGCGCAGGATGCGGAGGCAGTCGTCGTCGTGCCAGTCGTGGAGGATGCGCTTGAGGAGGTAGACGTCGGCGCCGGGCGGGACGGCGGTGAAGAAGTCGCCGGTGTGGGTCTGCCAGCGGCCGGTGAGCTCGGGGCGGTCCAGGGTGTGGTGGCGGAGGACGGCTTCCTGGTCGTGGAGGATGCCGGTCAGGCCGGGGTTGCGGAGCAGGACCTGGCGCAGCAGGCCGCCGCGTCCGCCGCCGACGTCCACGACCGTGCCGGTGGCGGGGAAGCCGTACGCGGCGGCGACCGGGTCGTTCTCGCTCTCGGCGAGGCCGGCCATGCCGGTGTCGAAGACGGTGCCCGCTTCCGGTACGCGTTCCAGGTGGCCGAAGTAGGGTGCGCCGAAGATCTCCTCGAAGACGGTGCGGCCGGCCCGGACGGTGTCCGCGAGCTGTCCGGCCGGGCGCCAGAACGGCTCGTCGGTGAGCATGATGACGGCGTCCCGCATGGAGGACGGGGCGTCGGAGCGGAGGGGTTCGGCCGCGGGGGTGAGGTGGAAGGTGCCGTCGGGGTCCTCGCGGAACACGTCGCGGGTGGCGAGGAGGCGCAGCGCGCGGCGCAGGTGGGCGGCGTCGGTGCCGGTGGCGGTGGCGAGTTCCCCGGCGGTGCGGGGGCCGTCGGCGAGGTGGTCGGCGACGCCGAGGAGGGCCGCGGCCCGCAGTGCGGCGGAGTGGAGGTAGGCCAGGGCGTGTTCGGTGAGCTGGACGGCGGGGGAGTACGGCGTGGTGGCCATCGGGGCGCGGTCCTTCCACGAGCGGCGGTCGGGAATTCCGGAGTTTCCACCATGGCGGTACGTCTCGGGTGTCACCAGGGCAAATTGCGTCGCCCGTGTCTCAGAGGGCGTCACCGGTAGCGGAGATACCCGCGGCGCATCCGTCGGAAGCGCGCCAGGCCGTCCTGCCACGCCGCGGCCACCTCGTCCACGCCCGCGCCCGCGTCGATCATCGTGCGTACGCGGGGGGTGCCGGTGAGCTTGTCGATCCAGTGGTCCGGGCGCCAGGCGAAGCCGGTCCAGGTCTGTTTGGCGGTGATCAGGAGGGCGATGCCGGTACGGACCGGGTCGAAGGCTTCGCGGTCGTGGACGTGGAGCTGGACGCCGCCGATGGTTCTGCCCTGGAACTTGGAGAAGGTGGGGGCGAAGTACGCCTCCCGGAAGTGGACGCCGGGGAGGCCGGTGTCGGTGGCCAGCTGGGTGACGGCGGCGGCCCAGCGGCGGTCGATGCCGTCGGCGCCGAGCAGTTCGAAGGGGCGGGTGGTGCCGCGGCCCTCGGAGAGGTTGGTGCCTTCGAAGAGGCAGGTGCCCGCGTAGACGAGGGCGGTGTCGGGGGTGGGCATGTTGGGGCTGGGCGGGACCCAGGGCAGGCCCGTGGCGTCGAAGAAGTGCGGGCGGCGCCAGCCTGTCATGAGGACGGTTTCCAGGTCGGCCGGGCGGCCCGCGGCGCGGGGCAGGAACTCGGCGTTGAACAGGAGGGCGAGTTCGGCGACGGTCATGCCGTGGGCGAGGGCGATCGGTTCGCGGCCGACTCCGGAGGCCAGGGCGGGATCCAGTACGGGGCCCGTCGCGGCGCGGCCGGTCACCGGGTTGGGGCGGTCGAGGACGACGAAACGTTTGTCCGCGAGGACGGCGGCGACCATGCAGTCGTACAGCGTCCAGATGTAGGTGTAGAAGCGCGCGCCGACGTCCTGGATGTCGAAGACGACCGTGTCCACGCCGGACCGGGTGAAGACGTCGGCCAGCGCGCGGCCGCTCTTGCCGTACGTGTCGTGGACCGGCAGCCCGGTCGCCGGGTCCTTGTAGCTGCCCTCCGAGCCGCCGGCCTGGGCCGTGCCGCGGAAGCCGTGCTCGGGGCCGAAGACGGCGGTCAGGTTCACCCGGTCGTCGGCGTGCATCACGTCCACGATGTGGCGGACGTCCGGGGTGACGCCGGTGGGGTTGGTGACGACGCCGATCCGGCGGCCGGACAGGAGGGCGTAGCCGTCGGCGGCGAGGCGGTCGAAGCCGGTGCGGGTACGGGGGCGGGGGTGGTGGGAGCCGTACGCCGCGGCCCCTGCCGGTCCGGCGCCGGTCGCTCCGGTGCCCGTGGAGCCGTGTGCCGCGCCCGCCGCCCTCGCCTCGCCCGTCATCGCCGTCGCACCCATCACGCTCGTGACCGCCGTCGCGGCCAGCAGATTCCGTCTGGACAGGGTCATGCGTCCACCTCCGCCGTCGGAGCGGTCTTGTGAGCGGTCTCGTGAGCCGTCTCGTGAGCTGAGCCGTGAGCCGTGTCGTGCGCACGCTAATGGCCGGAAGCCCGCGGGGGAACGCGCCGGACGGCGTGCCGCGCGCGGCTGCCGCGTCCGGCCCAGGGCGCGCCGACGCCCGTCCGCCGCGGGTCCGCGCCCTTCCGCTCCGGCATACCGACTGGTTAGTCTGCCTGGCAGTCGAGTCAGGGGCCGACCGAGGGAGACCGCAGGTGGAAGCCGTACGGGACAAGACAGTCGTGGTGACCGGGGCGGGCGGTGGCATCGGGGCCGCGCTGGCCCGCCGCTTCGCCGCCGAAGGCGCGCGCGTGGCGGTCAACGACCTGGACGCGGCGAAGGCGGAGCGGACCGCGCGGGAACTCGGCGCCGTCGCGGTCCCCGGGGACGCCTCCGACGTCGTACCGGCGGCCCGGGCGGCGCTCGGCGGGACCGTCGACATCTTCTGCGCCAACGCCGGGGTCGGCACCGGCGGCGGACCCGAGGCGCCGGACGCCGACTGGGAGCTGGCCTGGGACGTCAACGTCATGGCGCACGTACGGGCCGCCCGCGCGCTGCTGCCCGAGTGGCTGGAGCGCGGCACGGGCCGGTTCGTGTCCACCGTGTCGGCGGCGGGCCTGCTCACCATGGTCGGCGCGGCCCCGTACAGCGTCACCAAGCACGGCGCGTACGCCTTCGCCGAGTGGCTGTCGCTGACGTACCGGCACCGGGGGATAGCGGTGCACGCCATCTGTCCGCAGGGGGTGCGCACCGACATGCTCGCGGGCACCGGCGCGGCCGGGGACCTGGTGCTGACCCCGACGGCGATCGAGCCGGCCGCCGTCGCCGACGCGCTCTTCGCGGCCATGGCGGAGGAACGGTTCCTGGTGCTGCCGCATCCGGAGGTCGGCGAGTACTACACCGTGCGGGCGGCCGACACCGAGCGGTGGCTGGGCGGGATGAACCACCTCCAGCGGAAGCTGGAGCAGGCCGGGAGCCGTACGCCGGAAGCCGAGGTGACGCCCCGATGACCGCCTACGAGGACGGGGCCCCGATGGCCACCCCCGAGGACAGGCCCCCGATGACCACCTACGAGGACAAGCCCTGGCTGGCGCAGCTCACCGACGCCCAGCGCGCCCCCGTCGTCCCGCACCCCTCCGCCCTGCACGCCTTCCGGGACGCCGTCCGCCGCGCCCCGGACCGCACGGCCCTCGCCTACTTCGACGGGCGGCTGTCGTACGCCGAGGCCGACGCGCTCAGCGACGGCGTGGCCGGGCACCTGGCGGCCCGCGGCTTCCGGCGCGGCGACCGTGCCGCGATCATGCTCCAGAACACGCCGCACTTCGTGCTCGCGCTGCTCGGCGTCTGGAAGGCGGGCGGCATCGTCGTCCCCGTCAACCCCATGTACAAGTCGGCCGAGATGACGCACGTCCTCACCGACGCCGAGGTCACCGCGCTGATCTGCGCCGACCGCACCTGGGACGCCTTCCTCCGCGCGACCGCCGCCGCGGCCCCCTCCGTACGGATCGCCCTGACCGCCTGCGAACTGGACCTGCAGACGCGCGACGACGCGCGCGTGCTGCGCGGCGAGCGGCTCGGCCCGCGCGAGGGCGCCGACGACCTGCTGGCGGTGGCCCGCGCGTACGAGGGCAAGCCACCCGGCGTGACGCTGCCGGTCGCCACGGACACCGCCCTCATCAGCTACACCTCCGGCACCAGCGGCACCCCCAAGGGCGCCACCAACACCCACGGCAACATCGCCTACAACGCCGAACGGCAGCGCACCGGCCTGGCGCTGCCCGACGGCGCGACGTACTTCGCGCTGGCGCCGCTGTTCCACATCACCGGCATGGTCTGCGAACTGGCCGCCTGCCTCACCAACGCCGGAACGCTCGCCCTCGCCTACCGCTTCGAGCCCGGCGTCGTCCTCGACGCCTTCCTGGAGCACCGGCCCGCCTACACGGTCGGTCCGTCCACCGCCTACATGGCGCTGGCGGCGCAGCCCGGCGTCACCCGCGAGCACTTCGCGTCGTTCTCCTCGCTCTCCTCGGGCGGCGCGCCGCTGCCGCCCGCGCTGGTGGAGAAGTTCCGGGCGGCCTTCGGCCCGTATCTGCACAACGGTTACGGGCTGACCGAGTGCACCGCGCCGTGCGCCAGCGTCCCGCCCGGCCGCGAGGCGCCGGTGGACCCGTCCTCCGGGACGCTCGCCGTCGGCGTGCCGGGCCCGGACACGGTCGTACGGATCATCGACGACCAGGGGCGGGCCGTGCCGTTCGGCGAGCAGGGCGAGATCGCGGTGCGGGGCCCCCAGGTGGTGCCCGGCTACTGGCGCCGCCCGGACGCGACCGCCGAGACCCTGCCGGACGGTGAACTGCGCACCGGCGACATCGGCTTCATGGACGCGGACGGCTGGCTGTACGTCGTCGACCGCAAGAAGGACATGATCAACGCGTCCGGGTTCAAGGTGTGGCCGCGGGAGGTGGAGGACGTGCTGTACGGCCATCCCGCGGTGCGTGAGGCGGCGGTGGTCGGCGTGCCGGACGCCTACCGGGGCGAGTCGGTGAAAGCGTATGTGAGCCTGCGGCCGGGGCAGCGGGCCGAGCCCGCCGAGCTGGCCGGTTACTGCCGGGAACGGCTGGCCGCGTACAAGTACCCGCGGCAGGTGGAGATCCTGCCCGAGCTGCCGAAGACCACCAGTGGCAAGATCCTCAGGCGGGAACTGCGCGGGCGCGGCTGATCGCTGCCCGCGGCAGGCGGCAGGCGGCAGGCGGCAGGCGGCAGGCGGCAGGCGGCAGGCGGCAGGCGGCGACACGACGCACGCAACGTACGACGCACGCAACGTATGACGCACGAGATGCACGAGACGCACGAGACGCACGAGGGACAGGTGAGGGCGATGGCCGGCACGAAGGACGGCGGGAGCGGCAAACCCGTGGCGCAGCGGCTGCTGGCCACCGCCACCCGGCTCTTCGCCGAGCGGGGCTACGACCGTACCTCCGTACAGGAGATCGTCGAGGCCGCCGGCGTGACCAAGGGCGCCCTCTACCACTACTTCGGCTCCAAGGACGACCTGCTGCACGAGGTGTACGGGCGGGTGCTGCGGCTCCAGCAGGAGCGGCTGGACCGCTTCGCCTGCGCCGACGCGCCGGTGGAGCAGCGGCTGCGGGACGCGGCGGCGGACGTCGTGGTCACCACCATCGAGAACCTCGACGACACGAAGATCTTCTTCCGCTCGATGCACCATCTGGCGCCCGAGAAGGACAAGCAGGTACGGGCCGAGCGGCGGCGCTACCACGAGCGGTTCCGCGCGCTGGTCGAAGAGGGCCAGCGCGCCGGGGTGTTCAGCAGCGCCACCCCGGCCGACCTGGTGGTGGACTACCACTTCGGGTCGGTGCACCACCTCGGCACCTGGTACCGCGAGGACGGCCCGCTCGCCCCGCAGCAGGTCGCCGACCACCTCGCGGACCTGCTGCTGCGGGCCCTGCGGCCGTGAGAGGGCCGTCGGCCGGGGCCCAGGGAGTTCTCAGGCCCCGCCGATCCGCTTCTCGAACCAGTGATGGGCGTACGGCTCGTCGTTGAACGCCGCGACCTCTTCGAAGCCGTACGAGCGGTACAGGGCGATCGCGTCGCCGAGCACCTTGTTGGTGTCCAGGCGCAGGACGCCGCGGCCGTGCTCGACGGCCCGCGCCTCCAGACCGGCCAGCAGCCGGCGGCCGAGGCCGAGGCGCCGGGCGTGCGGGGCCACCCACATGCGCTTGATCTCGGCGGAGCCGGGCGGCAGCTTCAGGCCCGCGCAGGCGACGGGCTCGCCGTGCAGCCGGGCCACCAGGAACAGGCCCTTGGGCGCGCGCAGTTCGCCCGCGTCGGGCAGCAGGCTCCGGGCGGGGTCGAAGCCCGTCTCGAACCGTTCCCGCATCTCGGTGAAGTAGGACCGCAGGCAGTGCCGGGCGTCCGGGTGGTCCGGGTCGACGACGTCCAGCGTCACCGTCGTGGCGGTCAGCAGCCGGTCGACCTCGGCCATGGCGGCCACCAGCCGGGCGCGCTGGGCGTCGTTGAGCGGTGCCAGCAGGGAACCGGCCAGCTCGTCGCTGCGGCCGTCGAGGACGGCGTGCTCCGCGCGGCCCGCCTCGGTGAGCCGGACGGTGCGTACCCGCCGGTCCTCGGGCTGCGGTTCCACCGTCACCAGGCCGTCGGCCTCCAGGGAGCGCAGCAGCCGGCTCAGGTAACCGGAGTCGAGCCCCAGGCGCTCGCGCAGCCGCCGTACGTCCTGCCCCTGCCCGCCGATCTCCCAGAGCAGCCGGGCCTCGCCGATGGGCCGGTCGAGGCCGAGGTAGTGGTCGTGGAGCACGCCCACGCGCTCGGTGACCGTGCGGTTGAAGCGCCGCACCTGGCTGATCTGTGCCGCATCATCCATTCTCTGACCTTAGTCAGCGAAAACGGGGCGGGGCAAGAGCAGGGGCATAGGCACGAGCAGGGGCAGGGGCAGGGGCAGGGGCAGGGGCACGGGCACGGGTGCGGGCAGGGCCACGGGTACGGGCAGGGGCACAGTACGGGCGGGGGCTGGTACGCCGCCGTGTCACCTGTAGCGCTTCAGCTCCCGGCGCGCCAGCGACCGCTGGTGCACCTCGTCCGGGCCGTCCGCGAGCCGCAGTGTCCGGGCCGCCGCCCACAGCTCCGCCAGCGGGAAGTCCTGACTGACGCCGCCCGCGCCGTGCAGCTGCACCGCCTGGTCCAGGATGTCCACGACCGTACGCGGTGTGGCGATCTTGATGGCCTGGATCTCCGTGTGCGCGCCCTTGTTGCCGACGGTGTCCATCAGCCACGCGGTCTTGAGGACCAGTAGTCGCAGCTGCTCGACGGCCACCCGCGCGTCCGCGATCCACTGCTGCACGACGCCCTGCCCGGCCAGCGGCTTGCCGAAGGCCGTACGGGACACCGCGCGGCGGCACATCAGCTCGATGGCGCGCTCGGCCATCCCGATCAGCCGCATGCAGTGGTGGATGCGGCCGGGGCCGAGGCGGGCCTGGGCGATGGCGAAGCCGCCGCCCTCCTCGCCGATCAGGTTCGCGGCCGGTACGCGCACGTCGTGGAAGACCACCTCGGCGTGGCCCCCGTGGTAGTGGTCCTCGTAGCCGTACACCCGCATGGCGCGGCGGACTTCGAGGCCGGGGGTGTCACGCGGGACCAGCACCATCGACTGCTGGCGGCGCGGGTCGGCGCCGCCCGGGTCGGTCTTGCCCATCACGATGAAGATCTGGCACAGCGGGTTCATCGCGCCGGAGATGTACCACTTGCGGCCGTTGATGACGTAACCCCCGTCATCCCCGCCGTCCCGGTCGATCCGGGTCTCGATGTTCGTGGCGTCCGAGGAGGCCACGTCCGGCTCGGTCATCGCGAACGCCGACCGGATCTCGCCCGCCAGCAGCGGCCGCAGCCACTGCTTCTTCTGCTCCTCGGAGCCGAACTGCGCCAGCACCTCCATGTTGCCGGTGTCCGGCGCCGCGCAGTTCAGCGCGGTCGGCGCCAGCTGCGGGCTGCGGCCGGTGATCTCGGCCAGCGGCGCGTACTGGAGGTTCGTCAGGCCGGCGCCGTACTCCTCGTCCGGCAGGAACAGGTTCCACAGGCCCTGCTTGCGGGCCTCGGCCTTGAGGTCCTCCACCACCGCCGGGGTGTCCCACGGCGAGGCGAGGGCCGCCCGCTGCTCGTCGGCGACCGCCTCGGCCGGGTACACGTGCTCGTCCATGAAGGCCAGCAGCCTGCCCCGCAGCTCTTCGGTGCGGGCGTCGAATGCGAAGTCCATCAGCGTGCCTCAGTCTTCCTTGGCGGTCGTCAGGGTGTCGAGGGTGGCCAGGCCGCGGTCGATGAAGACCGGCACCAGCTCGCCGATCCGGTCGAAGCCCGCGCCGACGGTCTGCCCGAGGGTGAAGCGGTAGTGGATGCCTTCGAGGATCACGGCGAGCTTGAAGTACGCGAACGCCGTGTACCAGGCGATGCCGGACACGTCCCGGCCGGACCCCGCCGCGTACCGCTCGATCAGCTCGGCCGCCTCCGGATGGCCGGGCGCGCCGCGCGTCGTGGCGATCGGGGAGCCGGGCACGTCCTCCTGCTCGCTGTACATCACCAGCAGCCCGAGATCGGTCAGCGGGTCGCCAAGGGTGGACATCTCCCAGTCCAGTACGGCCGTGATCCGGTCGTCGGCGCCGACCAGCACGTTGTCCAGCCGGTAGTCACCGTGCACGACGGCGGGCGCGGGGGAGGCGGGCAGTGCCGCGCCCAGCGCCTCGTGCAGCGCGTCGATGCCCGGCAGGTCGCGGTTCTTCGACGCCGCCAGTTGCTTGCCCCAGCGGCGCAACTGCCGCTCCAGGAAGCCGTCCGGCCGGCCGAAGTCCGCCAGGCCGACCGCCGCCGGGTCCACGGAGTGCAGCGCCACCAGCGTGTCGACGAGGGACAGCACCACACCGCGGGTCCGCTCCGGGCCCAGCCCGGCGAGCTGTTCCGCCGTACGGTACGGCACGCCCTCGA
This sequence comes from Streptomyces monomycini, assembly GCF_022271435.1. Taxonomy (GTDB): domain Bacteria; phylum Actinomycetota; class Actinomycetes; order Streptomycetales; family Streptomycetaceae; genus Streptomyces; species Streptomyces monomycini. Next base: position 105,501 of record NZ_JAFIQY010000020.1, read on the forward strand.
CCAGCTCCATCACGTAGAACGGCGCCCCGAGGACCTCCTCGTCCTCGCACAGCAGCAGCGCCTCGGGCACCGGCACCGCCGTCGCGTGCAGCGCGCTGATCACCCGGAACTCACGTCGCATGTCGTGCGCGGTGGCCAGGACGTGGCCGAGCGGCGGGCGGCGGACGACCCACTGGCCGGTGCCGTCGGTGACCCGGTAGGTGAGGTTGGAACGGCCGCCCTCGATCAGCTCGGCATCCAGCGGGCCCCGTACCGCGCCGGGCAGTTCCCGGTCCAGGTGGTCCCGCAGCCGCCCCAGGTCCAGACCCGGGGGTGCGGAACGCGGGGGAGGGGTGCCGTTGCTCATCGTGCTCCTCCGTACGGAAGGGACGGCCGCTCCGGTCGGACGGCCGCTACGATCATGCCGACTAGTCGGTATGGCGTCCAGAGGGCGAGTATGGGGTGTGGGTCACCTGGCCGGAAAGGGCCGGTCGGTCCTCAGAGGAGGATGGCTCTCAGGGGACGGTGGCTTTCGGGGGACGATGGCCCTCGGGGGCGATGGCTCTCAGAGAAGGATGCCCTCAGAGGAGGATCGCCGCGCCGAGCACCGCCAGTGCGCAGACGCAGCCTGCCAGGGCCAGCGCCGTACGGGTGGACAGGACCGGCGGCCGGCCCGCGCACATCGCCCGCATCCGCAGGTGCGCCGCCGCCAGGAACGCGAGCCACACCAGCAGCACCAGCGCCCCCGCGACGACCACGACGGGCCCGGGGCCGTGCTGCTGCACCACCTGCCGCCCCGCGAGGATCGCGACCAGCGTGCAGGACAGGGTGGTGCGCCGCCAGGCGAGGCGGGTGCGCTCCGGCTGGAGCCCGGGGTCGCGGACCGGGCGCGGCTGCTCCCGTGGCAAGGAACCGGCCATCGGTCAGCGCGTCCAGCCGATGGCGACGAGGACGACCATCGCGGCCGCGAGCAGGCCGACCGCGACTGCCAGTACGGCCGGGAAGCGGGACGCGGGCAGGTCCTCGCCGCGGCGCATCGCCCGCTCGCAGCGCACCCAGTGGTTGACCGCCCGCACCGCGCACAGCGCGCCGCCCACCAGCAGGACCACCGTGAACGTCACCCGCAGCACGTCGTGCAGCCGGGGCAGGAACTGGTCCACCGCGAAGCCGCCGCCCACCAGGGCCAGCCCGGTCCGCAGCCAGGCCAGGAAGGTCCGTTCGTTGGCGAGGGAGAAGCGGTAGTCGGGCGTCGTGCCCTCCTCGCGGACGCGCGCCGGCGTGAACCACAGCCGTACGCCCGCGCCGATCGACCGCAGCCTGTCGGTGAGGATCATGGCCAGAACCCTACGTGGTGGCCGCCGGGCGGGCCCGTGCCCGGGCCGTCCGGTGGCCGCCCTCCCCGCGCCGGCCGCCGGGGCTGCCGTTCCCGTGCGGGCGCCGGCGCTACCGCTTCCGCTCGGCCCGCCGTTCCAGCAGCCGCAGCCAGGCGGACATGCCGTCCGGCGTCCACTCCCACTCCGGGAGGCGCCGCGCCAGTTCCTCCTCGGTGAGGAAGGCGTGCCAGTCCACCTCGGACTCCTGCGGATGTACGGGCAGCGTGCAGCGCACCTCGTAGACCGTCGACCACCAGGTGTGCTCGGGCGTCTCGTACAGGAACTTGAACAGCGGGACCGGCCGCGGCAGACCGGTCACGCCCAGTTCCTCCTCCGCCTCGCGCAGCGCGGTCCCGTCGTACGTCTCGCCCGCGCCGACCACGCCGCCGACGAACATGTCGTAGTGCGCGGGGAAGACCAGCTTCCGCGCGGTGCGGCGGTGCACGAAGATCCGGTCCTCGGCGTCGCGGGCGAGGACGAACGCGCAGCGCGTCCGCAGCCGGTGGGCGTACGCGTCGCCCCGCCGGGCCTGTCCCACGACCTCGTCGCTCTCGCTGACGACGTCGACGATCTCGTCCGCGCTCAGTGGCTGTTGTCCGTCCATGACTCCATGCAAGCAGCCCGCCGGGGCCGGTGTGGCACGGGCCCCGCGGCGCGTGTCACCGCCGCCCGCGTCACGCTTCCTGCGTCCCGACCCCGCGTCACTGCCCCATGACGTAACGCACGGTCGGGCCGGAGGTCCAGCCGCCGTCCACCGCCAGTTCGGCCCCGGTGACGTAGGACGCCGCGTCGGACAGCAGGAAGACCACCGCCCCCGCGATCTCCTCGGCCTCGCCGACCCGCCCCATCGGCGTGTTGGGGTACTTGCCCTCGCCCGTCTCGATGCCGGCCTGGGCGGTCATGGGGGTGTGGGTCATGCCGGGGTGCACCGAGTTCACCCGGATCCGCGCCGTGCCCAGCTCGACCGCGCCGATCTTCGTCAGGCCGCGCACGCCCCACTTGGAGGCGCCGTAACCGCCGGTCAGGGCCAGGCCCATGAGGCCTGCCGCCGAGGAGATGTTCACGATCGACCCGGCGCCGCGCTCGCGCATCGCCGGAATCACCGTCTTCATGCCGATGAAGACGCCGGTGAGATTCACGTCCAGGACCTTGCGGAAGAAGTCGACGGAGATCGAGTCCAGCGGCTGGCCGGTGGCTATGCCCGCGTTGTTGACCAGGCCGTCGATGCCGCCGAACGTCTCGGCCGTGAAGTCCGCCGCCCGCTGCCAGTCGTCCTCCGATGTCACGTCGTGCGCGAGGAACCGGGCGCGCTCACCGAGCCGTTCGGCCGTGGCCCGGCCCTCGTCCTCCAGGATGTCGGTGAGGACGACGTGGGCGCCGGCCGCGACCGCCTGCTCGGCGGCGGCCGCGCCCAGACCGCGCGCGCCGCCGGTGACGATGATGTTCTTGCCGTGCAGGTCGGGCATGGCCGGCTCCTTGCTTCGGTGGTGGGGTGGTCTCACGGGTACGGGACAGGGGCGGGGGCCAGCAGGAACGCCGCCGTGGTGCCGACGAGGTCGGCGAGGAACGCCTCCTCGTACGTCAGCGGCCGGACGCCGTCCAGGTATTGACGGGCCCGGTCGGCCAGTGCCGCGCCGATCAGCGTCAGCGCCAGCTCGATCCGTTCCAGCCGCAGCGCCTCGGGCAGGCCCGCCGCGGCGAGTGCCGACTCCGCGAGACCGATCAGCCGCCAGGTCGCGGTGCCGTCCAGCGTCGGGTGCGGCGTACGGGTCCGTACGCCGCTCTCGCGGGTCAGCTGGGCGGAGACGCGCAGACAGCGGCGGCCCCGGTCGTCGCGCAGCAGGCTCGCCTCGGCGGTGACCAGCGCACCGACCAGCGCGGACAGGCCGGGACCTGCCGCGCCGGCGCGCGCTTCGACGGCCGCCAGCCGGGGCGTGAGCACGGTCTCCGTACGGGCCAGACGCCCGGCCATCACCGCGTCCAGCAGCCCGGCCCGTGAACCGAAGTGGTACTGCACGGCCGACGGGTTGCTCTGTCCGGCCAGCCGGACGATGTCCCGCGTCTGCGCGCCGTCCACCCCGTGCGCCGCGAACAGTTCCTCCGCGGCGCGCAGCAGCCTCTCCCTGGTCCCGGCCCCTGTCGTCGTACGTGCCATGCGGGCACTTTAATGCTGGGCATTATTAGAGTCGAGATCGCGCAGGCCCGTGTCGAGATCGCGCAGGGCCCGTGCCGAGATCCGCGTCAGGAGCGGTGCCGACGCTCGGGCCCGGGGCCCGTCTCACCACCGCACCGCCGTGAAGTCGACCGGCCGCGGCCGCAGCTCCCGCGCGCGGGTGGCCAGCCTCCGCATCCGGGCGGCCATCTCGTCGGCGGGCAGCTGCTTGCGTCCGCCGTGGCCGGGCAGCAGCCACTCGAAGCGCAACCCGGCGACGGTACGGTCCAGGGAGGCGGCCAGCTCTTCGATGGAGTACCAGGTGACGGTGTCCGCCACCTCGACGTCGCCGGTCGTGCGCGACCAGTAGAAGCTGTCGCCGCTGAAGCAGTACCGCTCGTCGGCGACGTAGAGCACGCTGCCCTCGGTGTGGCCGGGCAGCGGATGGGCGATCACTCCTTCGGCGATCTCCGTGGCCCGGGTGCCGCGCAGCACGTGATCCGCGTCGGGCACGGACTCCAGGTCCCCTTCGTGGATCCACAGCCGGGCCCCGAAACGGTCGGCGTAGCGGCGGCCGTGCGCCACGTGGTCCCGGTGGGTGAGCAGTACGTCGGTGACCGGCCCGAGGGCCTCGTACCGGGCGGCCAGCGGCTCGCTCCAGCGGGGCGTGTCCACCATCATCAGCGTGCCGCCGGGGCGGCGCAGGAGGTAGGAGTTGGCTGCGGCGGTGTGCGGGGAGTTGTGCCCGCACAGCAGGACGTCGGTGGTGCCGAGCCGCAAGGGGTACGGGTCCTGGGCCGGGTCGAGCCGGTGGGCGGGGCGGCGGATGGAGCGGGTGGGGCACGCGAACGCCGCGGCGTACAGCTGCCGTTCCTCGGCCGCGCCGTGCGGCTGCCGTACGACCTCGGAGCGGCCGCCGGTCTCGACGATCAGGTCGGGGGCGAGCTGCCGGGCGACGTCGCAGTTGGTGCAGCGGTCGTCCACGTACCAGGCGTCGGGGGTGTCGTGGGAGTCGTGGGAGTCGAGTGTGTCGTGGGTGACGCGGGTGTCCCGGGTGTCCTCCGGGACGGGTCGGGCATCGTTCATGGCATGCCTCACTCTTCGGACGTGGGGTGGCTTGTACGGGATGCGTACGGATGCGGGTGCTCAAGAAGAGGTAACGCTCCGGGCCGCGGAAGGGGAAGGGGGGCCAGGTCTTGTTTCTCCTGTTCAAGGGGTATCTCGCACAGCCGGACTGAGTGGCGAGAGCATGACAAACCGGCGTCGCGGTGGGGGAGAGACGGCCGGCTCCCGAGCCGCCGGCCGCCCTCCCTCACCTCACCCGCAACTGCCCACCTCACCCGCAACTGCCCCACCCCACCCGCAACTCCCTCACCTCACCTGCAACTCCCGCACCCGCTCCGGCCGCCCGGTCACCCCCGCCGGCATCGCCGGATGCCGCCCGATCAGGACGATGCCGCCCACGACCGCCGCCAGCCCGGCGGCCTCCCAGGCGAGCGCCCCGGCGGTCACGTTCAGCCGGTCGCCCAGGAAGCCGACCCCGCAGACGATGCCCGCCAGCGGCTGGGCCGCCGTCAGCGCGGGCAGTGACATGCGCAGCGGCGCCGTCTCGAAGGCGCTCTGCACCAGCACCAGCGCGACGATGCCCAGTACGAGCACCGTGTACGGCTCCCAGCCGCTGAGCAGCGCCGCCCAGCCGCCGCGCCCGAACCGCTCGCCGCTGATCCGGGTCAGGGCGTCCTGGAGCCCGTACAGCAGCCCGGCCGCCACCCCCAGCAGCGCCGCCTCCCGGCTCATCCGTACGCGCTTGGCGCAGCCCGCCAGCAGCAGCGCGAGGCCGAGGACGGCACCCATGACCAGCCAGTGCCGCGCCGGGTCGGCGACGCCGCGGCCGCCGTGCGGCTCACCGGCCACGATGAACGCCGTCACCCCGCCCGCCAGCAGCCACAGGCCGCTCCAGCCCTGCCGGCCGAGCCGCTGCCGGGTGAGGTACCGGGACAGGGCCATCGCGAAGAGCAGGTTGGTGGCGAGCAGCGGTTCGACGAGGGTGACCTCTCCCATGCCGAGCGCCGTCGCACCCAGCGCCATGCCGGCGGCCATGCACCCGAGGCCGGCCAGCCAGCGCGGCATCCGGGCCAGGTCGAGGAGCAGGCGCAGGGAGAGGAAGTCCTGCATCGGCGCGTGCTGGGCCGCACGCTGCTGGAGCACGAATCCGACGCCCAGACAGCCGGCAGCGCTCACGGCCAGCAGGAACACCGTCACGTCAGGCACCTCAAGTCGGCTGGGGAGGTGGGGACTCGACCGACCCTGGCGGCCCGTGCGGCCGCCCGTCGCCCGCCTGCCGCCCGCCCTCCGGCACCGGGCACGCTCGGGTACCCCGCCCGAGTGGTGCCGGAACCCGCGGTTGACGCACGGTCCGCCCGCGCTGAGGATCGGTAGCCACGATGGCGGCCGGGCCCTCCGGCGCGCCGCGGTGCGGAGAAAGACTGGCGGTCATGGCCTACGACGCTGATGTGATCGTGATCGGAGCGGGTCTGGCGGGCCTCGCGGCCACCGCCGAGCTCGCCGAGGCGGGACGCAAGGTGATCCTCCTGGACCAGGAGCCCGCCAGCGGCCTCGGCGGTCAGGCGCACTGGTCCTTCGGCGGCCTCTTCCTCGTCGGCTCGCCCGAGCAGCGGCGGCTGCGCATCCGCGACAGCCACGAGCTGGCCTGGCAGGACTGGCTCGGCGCGGCCGGCTTCGACCGCCCCGAGGACCACTGGCCGCGCAAGTGGGCCGAGGCGTACGTCGACTTCGCGGCGGGGGAGAAGCGGCCCTGGCTGCACCGGCAGGGCGTACGGTTCTTCCCGGTCGTCGGCTGGGCCGAGCGCGGCGGCTACGAGGCCACCGGGCACGGCAACTCCGTACCGCGCTTCCACATCACCTGGGGCACCGGGCCCGGCCTGGTCGAACCCTTCGAACGGCGGGTGCGGGCCGGTGTCGCGCGCGGCCTGGTGGAGCTGCGCTTCCGGCACCGCGTCACCGGTCTGGCGCGCAGCGCGGGCGCGGTCGACACCGTCAGCGGCGAGATCCTGGAGCCGTCGGACGCCGAGCGCGGCACGCCCAGCAGCCGCGAGGTGGCCGGCGCCTTCGAACTGCGCGCCCAGGCCGTGATCGTCACCTCGGGCGGCATCGGCGGCAACCACGACCTGGTGCGCGCCAACTGGCCCGCCCGCCTCGGCACACCGCCGGAGCACCTGCTGTCCGGGGTGCCCGCCCATGTGGACGGCCTGATGCTGGGCGTCACCGAGGCGGCCGGCGGCCGGATCGTCAACCGGGACCGCATGTGGCACTACACCGAGGGCATCGACAACTGGAACCCCGTCTGGCCCCGGCACGGCATCCGCATCCTGTCCGGCCCGTCACCGCTGTGGCTGGACGCGCACGGCAAGCGGCTGCCGGTGCCGCTCTTCCCCGGCTTCGACACGCTCGGCACCCTCGCCCACATCATGCGGACCGGCCACGCCCACACCTGGTTCGTCCTCACTCAGAAGATCATCGAGAAGGAGTTCACCCTCTCCGGCTCCGAACAGAACCCGGACCTGACCGGGCGCAGCGTCCGGGACGTGCTGAAGCGGCCGCTGCCCGGCGCCCCCGGCCCGGTGCAGGCGTTCATGGACCGGGGCACGGACTTCGTCGTCGAGCGCTCCCTCGGTGATCTCGTACGGCGGATGAACCAGCTCACCGACAAACCGCTGCTCGACGAGGCCGCGCTGCGCCGCGAGATCGTCGCGCGCGACCGCGAGATCGCCCACACCTTCACCAAGGACCTTCAGGTCACCGCCATGCGCGGAGCACGCAAGTACCTGGGGGACCGGCTGATCCGTACCGCGTCCCCGCACCGGCTGCTCGACCCGAAGGCCGGCCCGCTGATCGCCGTACGGCTGAGCATCCTCACCCGCAAGACGCTCGGCGGCCTGGAGACCGACCTGTCCTCACGGGTGCTGACCGAGGGCGGCGAACCCCTGCCGGGCGTGTACGCGGCGGGGGAGGCGGCGGGCTTCGGCGGCGGTGGCGTGCACGGCTACCGGTCGCTGGAGGGCACCTTCCTGGGCGGCTGCATCTTCTCGGGACGCACGGCGGGACGGGCGGCGGCGAAGGCGGTGGGCTGAGCACCGGAAGCCGGAAGCCGGAAGCCGGAAGCCGGAAGCCGGAAGCCGGAAGCCGGAAGCCGGAAGCCGGAAGCCGGAAGCCGGGTGGCGGAGTGCCGGGACCCGGGACCCGGGTGTCGGGAACGGGTTCAGCTCACGTCGATCTCGTACCGCACGGCGTATTCCCAGTCACTGAATCCCGGCTTGTTCGACGGCGCGCATCATGAAGTGATTTGTCATGTCCACAAAGGGGCTGGCCATCGCGGCGGCCGCAGGTATTCTGGTGGCCGCGGCGCCGCAAACGGTATTGGCCGCCACTCCTTACGCATGTGCTGATGAATTCGTCTGCCTGTTCCAGGACCATGGCGGTGTGGGCGCCAAGCTGGAAGTCCACGACGCCATTTCCGACCTTCGCAACACTTCGGGTTGGAACGACAAGGCCCGGAGTGTGTTCAACAATTCCTCGGACGACTGGTGCCTGTACCGCGACGAGAATTACAAGGGTGAGTTCCGGACCGTCGGCCCTGGTTCCGGCACGAACCTCACGAATGAGTTCGACAGGTCGGTGAGCTCGCTCCGTCCGGAGCCGGACGGTGGATGCACGGTCTGACGGTCGGCCCTTGGCCGCCGTTCCGCCGGGCCCCGGTCCGGCGGAACGGCGGTGCTCTCCCGGCGCGGCGGCCCTCCGGGGGCCGTCGCGCCCCCGCGCTTGTTGACAAGTGTGTTGACTGGCAAGGGAGTTGGCTTTTCGGTCAATCTCCGAACCGCCTTGACGCGCAGCCGCACCGGCCGGTTTGCTGTGCGTGACCTGTTGGTGTCGATCAGTGCACCGATTCTGCACACACGCGCCCGGGATGCGGCGCGTCCGGAGGTGAAGCGCGTAGTGGAGTGTTCCTGCCCGTGACCCCTCCGCCTCCTCTGCCGCTCGGCCGGTCCCGCCGCAAGGACGCGCCGGTCCTCGACCCGGCCCTGGACGACGTCCAACTCGCCGCCTCCGTCGACGCCCTGGCGCACGGACGCTGGATCCGGGTACGGACGCTGCTGGCCGACACCGGTACGGACTGGGACCTGCGGGGCCACCGGCTCGTGGTGCTCGCCGAAGGCGCGGCCAGTGCCGCCTGGGCCGGTGACTGGCGGCTGGCCGAACCGGACAGCGCCGATGCCGCCGCCCTGCTGGCCTGCGCCCTCGTCTTTCAGGCACTGCGCGGCCGGGGCGACCGGGACGCCGCGCGCGAGGCCTGCCGGCTCGCCGCGGCCATGGCGCCCCGCGACCCGACCCCGTGGCTCGGCCTGCTGCTCCTCGCCCGCCGCACCGGCACCCCCGACGAACGCGAGCACGCCTTCGACCAGGTGCGGGCCCGGCACCCGGACCACCACCACGCCCACCACCTGATGGCCGCCTGCCTGGCCGAGCAGCAGCAGAACGGCGTCGACGACCCGCTGCACCAGGTCTACGACTTCGCGTACTGGGCCGCCGAACAGGCCCCCGCCGACTCACCGCTGGCGATCCTGCCCGTCGTCGCCCACGCGGAGCGCTACCGTGCCCTGGCCGCCGCCGGTCTCGAACCGGCGGACCCGGCCGCCTCCGGTCACTGGTCCACCCGCCGCGCCCGTCAGGTCATGAAGGCGGCCTTCGACTGGTGGCTGGAGTGGGAGGGCGAGGACCACCCGCGCCGCAAGGTGGACCTCAACTTCCTCGCGCACGCCAAGTACCACGAGGGGAGGATGGCGGAGGCCGCCGCGCTCTTCCACCGCATCGGCCCGCACGTCACCGCCGCTCCCTGGTCCTACCCCGACCGGGACGCCCGCAAGGCCTTCAAGGCGGCCCGCGCCACAGCCTTCCGCACCGCCTGACCCGGGCGCCCGCACCACGTGCACAGCACGACCGGTACGACGTACGCAGCACCACCCGCACCACGCACCACGCACGACGCGCACCCCGCCTCCGCGTTCCACGGAAAGGACACCTCCGCGCCATGCTGACGAGCAGTACGGGTAACAAGAGCCATCGGGGACGCACAAGACGCACGGGCCGTAGCGGAGATCCGGGCGGCCCCGGGGAGATCAGCACCTTCAAGGGCCAGGAACGGGCCCTGCGCGCCGGCCGCATCGGCACCGCGGGACTGCTGCTGTCCGTGCTGGCCGCCAGCGCGCCCCTGATGGTGGTGGCCGGCGTCATGGTCACCACGTACCAGGTCATGGGCATCGTCGGGCAGCCGCTGCTGTTCGTCATCCTGGGCGTGGTGATGGCGCTGTTCAGCGTCGGGTACGCGGAGATGAGCCGGCACGTGCACAACGCCGGCGCCTTCTACGCGTACATCGCGCGCGGCCTCGGCGGCACGGCGGGCGCCGGAGCCTCCTTCGTCGCGCTCGCCGCGTACAGCGCCCTGCAGTTCGGCATCTACGGCATCTTCGGCTTCGAGGTGACCGGGCTGCTCGACAAGCATCTCGGCGCCACCGTCGCCTGGTGGGTGCCCGCGCTGCTCGGCGTCGCCCTGATCGGTGTCCTCGGCGCACTGAAGATCGACCTGAACGCCAAGGTGCTGGGCGTCCTGCTCGCGGTCGAGGTCGTCCTGATCACCGTCTTCGACCTCGCCTTCGCCGCCGAACCGGGGCCGCAGGGCCTGTCGCTGCACGCCTTCGACCCGGCCACGCTCGGCGGCGCGGGCCTGGGCACCGCGCTGTGCTTCGCCGTCGCCGCGTTCGTCGGCTTCGAACAGGCCCCCGTCTACGCCGAGGAGACCAGCCGGCCGCAGACGGTCGTGGCGCGGGTGATGTTCCTCGCCGTCGGCTTCGTCGCGGTCTTCTTCGCGCTCAGCTCCTGGCTGATCGGTGTCGCCACCGGCCCGGACCACGTCGTCGCCACCGCGGGCAAGGAGGGACCCGGCCTGATCTTCGCCCTCACCGGCCCACGGCTCGGCGGCACGTTCACCGACATCCTGCACCTCTTCTTCGTGACCGGCATCTTCGCCTCGATGCTCAGCTTCCACAACGTGGTGGCCCGCTACGCCTTCGCGATGGGCCGCGAAGGCCTGCTGCCCGCCGCGCTCGGCCGTACCGCCAGGTCCAGCGGCGCCCCGGCGCTCGGCTCGCTGCTCCAGTCCGTCATCTCGCTGCTCGTCGTGGGCGCCTTCGCGCTCACCGACCGCACCCCGGACGGCGACCCCACCACCCCCGTACTGAAGCTGTTCACCTGGGGCGGCAACGTGGGCGCGCTCGGCGTGATCGTGCTGATGGCCACCGCGTCCGTCGCCGTCATCGCGTTCTTCGTACGGCGCGGGGCGGGCCGGGCGCAGGCCGGGCGGCTGCTGGCCGCCGGGCTGGCCGCGCTGGCGCTGCTGACCGTACTGGTCTACGCGGTCAAGGACTTCGGTGTCCTGGTCAGCGCGGCGGAGGGCTCGGCGCTGTCCTGGGTGCTGCCCGGCGTCATCGGGCTGGTGGCGGTGCTCGGGCTGGGGTACGGGCGCGTGCTGCGCGCGCGGCGCCCGCAGGTGCACGCCCGTATCGGTCTGGGCAACGAGGCGTTCCAACTGGAGAAGGCGGCGAGCACGCCGTCCCCGTCGTCCCCGCGTGAGGAGAGCTGACCGATGGCACACAGCACGCCGGAACCGCAGCCGCCCGCCCCCGCCCCGCAGTCCCCCGCCCCGCACCCCCTCGACCCGCTCACCGCCGACGAGATCACCGCGGCCCGCGACGTCCTGCACGGCGCGGGCCTGGTGGGGGACACCACCCGGTTCCCGCTCGTCCTGCCGGACGAGCCGGACCGGCACACCGTCGCCGCCCACCGCCCCGGCGACCCGGTCGTCCGGCGGCTGCGCGTGACCCTCCTGGACACCGCGACCGGCGCCGCGGCCGAAGCGGTCGTGGACGTCAGCGCCCGTGTCCTGCTCGCCCACCGCCCGCTGGACCCGGCGGTGGACGGCCGGCCGCCCGTGCTCTTCGAGGAGTACGAACGCTGCGACGCGATCGTCAAGGCCGACCCGGGCTGGCGCGAGGCCATGGCCGAGCGCGGCATCACCGACACCTCGCTCGCCGTCTGCGCGCCGCTGGCCGCCGGCAACTTCGGCCGGGCCGAGGAGACCGGGCGCCGGATGCTGCGCTCGCTGACGTTCCTGCGGTGCGAGACGGCCGACAACCCCTTCGCGCACCCCGTGGGCGGCCTGGTCGCCGACGTGGACCTGACCGAGCGGCGGGTGGTCCGGCTGATCGACACCGGAGCGGTGCCGGTGCCCGCCGCGTGCGGGCGCTACGAGGCCGAGTTCAACGGCCCCGCGCGCACCGACCTGAAGCCCTTGGAGATCAGCCAGCCCGACGGCCCCTCCTTCACCCTGGACGGGCACCGCCTGAGCTGGCAGAACTGGTCACTGCGGCTGGACTTCAACTCCCGCGAGGGTCTGGTCCTGCACGAGCTGTCCTACCGTGACGGCGACCGCGTACGGCCCGTACTGCACCGCGCCTCGCTCGCCGAGATGGCCGTCCCGTACGCCGACCCCGGCGCGGACCGCAACTGGATCTGCTATCTGGACGTCGGCGAGTACACCCTCGGCCGCAACGCCAACGCGCTCCGGCTGGGCTGCGACTGCCTCGGCGAGATCCGGTACGTGGACGCCGTCCTCCCCGACGACCACGGGCTGCCGCAGACGCTGTCCAACGCCGTCTGCATCCACGAGGAGGACCACGGCCTCCTGTGGAAGCACACCAACATGTTCAGCGGGTTCACCGCCGAGAGCCGCCGCTCCCGCCGCCTGGTCGTCTCCTGCATCGCCACGCTCGGCAACTACGACTACGGCTTCTACTGGTACCTGTACCAGGACGGCGGCATCGAGTTCGAGGTCAAGTCCACCGGCCTGGTGCAGACCTCGGCGTCCGAGCCGGGCGCCGTCTCCCCGTACGCCACCGAGGTCGCCCCCGGCCTCCAGGCCCCGTACCACCAGCACCTGTTCTGCGCCCGGCTGGACCCGGCGGTGGACGGCCACGCCAACACGGTGGAGGAGGTCGACATCGTCCGGGTCCCCATGGGTCCCGACAACCCCAACGGCAACGCCTTCACCGTCCGCGCCACCCCCGTCACCGACTCCGGGGAAGCGGGCCGGCTGGCCGACCCGGCCGTCGGACGCCGCTGGCGGATCACCAACCCGGCCGCCCGCAACCGGACCGGACAGCCGGTCGCGTACACCCTGACCCCGCAGCCGTCCGGTCCGCCGCTCCTCGCGCAGCCCGGCTCCGCGGTCGCCGCACGGGTCGCCTACGCCGCCAAGCACCTGTGGATCACCCGGAGCGCGGCCGGCCGCCGCTACCCGGACGGTGACTACCCCAACCAGCACCCCGGGGGCGCCGGCGTCCCCGAGTGGTCACGCCCCGGCGAGTCCCTGGAGAACACCGCCCTGACCCTCTGGCACTGCTTCGGGCCGACACATCTGCCGCGCCTGGAGGACTGGCCGGTGATGCCGGTCGACCGCTGCGGCTTCACCCTCCGGCCGACCGGGTTCTTCGACCGGAACCCGACGCTCGACCTGCCACGGGAGAGCGGCGGCGGGCACTGTCACGCTCAGGGGAGGTGAGCGGTCCGCCAGGCGGAGCGGGCCGGTGCCGGGCCTTCAGGCTCCCTCCGGCCCGTCGAGCGGCGTCGGCTCCCACGCCCGCCGCAACTGCGCGCGCAGCAACGGCAGCGGACTGTCGTCGATGCCGCGAAGCCGGTCGGAGAGGAGCGTCAGCGTGTCGCAGCGGGCCAGTTGCAGCGCGCGGGCGCACCCGCCGCGGTCGAATCCGGCGGCCTCCGCGATCCGTACGGCGGCCACCGCGCCGACCGAGATCGCCAGGCCCGCGACGTCCTCGGCGGGATCGCCGGTCACCGCGTCCGTCCAGTCCAGCACGCCGCTGATCCGGCCGTCCTCGGCGACGAGCAGGTGCTCTCCCTTGAGGTCGTTGTGCACCAGCGTGCCGGGAGCGGTGGCGCTCTCCGCCCCCGGTACGCGCAGCCTCGGCAGCCGGCCGGCCGCGAACTCGCCGCGCGCGGCGGCGGCCTCCGCGGCGGCCGTGGCGCGGCGCAGCAGCCCCGGCATGTTGCGCGGCGCCTCCGGCGGCACGCCCAGCGCCTCGGCGGACGCCACCGGCACCTCCGCGAGCAGGACGAGCAGCCGCGCCAGCTCGGCCTCGCCCGCCGCCGTCACCGGGCGCAGTTCGGCGGAGACCCCGCCCAGGCGGGTGTCCAGGGTGAAGGCGCGGCCGCGCGCCCACTCACCGCTCGCCACACTGACCGGCACCGGCACACCGATCCGCTCCCCGATCAGCTCGCGCACCGCGACCTCCCGGCGCAGCCGCTCCGAGCCGCCCCGGTCCAGCGCGCAGCGGGCCACATGGTCCGGCCCCACCCACCAGGACGCGTGGTCGCCGCCCTCGCCGACGGGCCGGACATCGGCCGCGGTCGCGCCGGGAACGACGTCCTGGGCCAGCCCGGCCACCTCTGCCGCCTCCGGCCAACGTTCATCCGTCATGATCGCCATCATGCCGCAGCGGGCCGCCGGGGCGTGGCGGATGTCCGCCCGACGCCCCCGCGAGCCGTACCCCGCCTCGTACCCCCGTCAGTCCTCCAGCGCCTCCCGCACCCGGCGCGACACGGTGAACGTGTACAGGTCCAGCACCCCGGGCGGCTCCGCGACGCCGGGGCCGCCGGCCTTGATCCAGGCGGCGACGTCGTCCAGCGCCCCGTCGTCGTTGACCAGGCCCAGCCACACCGGGCGTCCGCCCGCGGCCCGGCCCGCGCGCGACGGCTGGACCACGACGACGTTGGCCTGGTCGCACACGTCCAGGCAGTCCGAGGCGCGGACCTCGGCCGCGCCCGCCAGCGCGGCCCGCAGCCGGGGTATCTGCGCCGCGTGGTCCACGCCCGGGACCTTGCGCGGATCACCGCAGCAGCAGCCGCGGCAGACGGTGACGCGGCACGGGGTCTCGGCGGGCGCGCGGCCGGAACGCTTATTGATCATTCGGCCCATGCTACGCGGGGTAGGTATCGCCCCCATGACCTCCACGACGCACGCCGCCCCGCTCATACCGGGCCCCAAGGGAGTCCCGTTCCTGGGCTCGATGTTCGACCTGCGGCGGTCCACCCTCGACACGTTCACGCGCGCCCGGCGCGACCACGGCGACATCGTCCGTTTCGTGGCCGGACCGCCCGGCCTGCGCAGCGTCTTCCACGCGGTCTTCTCGCCCGAGGGCAGCCAGCGGGTCCTGGCGTCCGAGGCCGCGAACTTCCGCAAGGACCACCCGTTCTACGAAGAGGTCCGGCAGTCCTTCGGCAACGGCCTGCTGACCAGTCAGGACGCCGACTACCTGCGCCAACGCCGCATCGTGCAGCCGCTGTTCACCAAGCGCCGGGTGGACGGGTACGCGGGAGCCGTGGCGTCCGAGGCGCAGGCCGTCGCCGACCGCTGGCGCAGCGCGCCCGGCGGCGCCGTCGACCTGGTGGGCGAGATGAACCGGCTCGCGCTGCGCACCGTCTCCCGCATCCTGTTCGGTACGGACGTGGAGGCCGCGGTCGCCACCGTGCACCGCTGCTTCCCGGTGATCAACAAGTATGTGGTGCGGCGCGGCTTCGCGCCCCGCAACCTGCCGCGCCACTGGCCCACCCCCGCCAACCGGAAGGCCGCCGCCGCGACGGCCGAGCTGAACGCGGTCTGCGACCGGATCGCCGCCGGCCGGCGGGCCGCCGGGGCGCCCGGGGACGGCGCGGGCGCGGACCTTCTCTCGCTCCTCACCCGCGCGGGCACCGCGGAGGACGGCGGCCTGGACGCCACCGAGATTCGCGAGCAGGTCCTGGTCTTCCTGCTGGCCGGGCACGAGACGACCGCGACCTCGCTGGCCTTCACCCTCCACCTGCTCGCCCGGCACCCCGCGGAACAGGCCCTCGTACGGGAGGAGATCGACGCCGTACTGGCGGGGCGCGACCCGGAGGCCGCCGACCTGGACCGGCTGCCGCGGCTGACCATGGCCCTCAAGGAGGCGATGCGGCTGTATCCGGCGGCGCCGGTGGTCAGCCGGCGCGGTGTCGCGGCCACCGAGATCGACGGGTACCGCATCCCGGACGGCGCCGACGTGATCGTCTCGCCCTGGGTGACCCACCGGCACCCGGATCTGTGGGAGGACCCGGAACGCTTCGATCCGCTGCGCTTCACACCCGAGCGCGAGGCGGCGCGCCACCGCTACGCGTGGTTCCCCTTCGGCGGCGGCCCGCGGGCCTGCATCGGACAGCACTTCTCGATGCTGGAGTCCGTGCTGGCGGCGGCGGTCCTGCTGCGGTCGTACGAGCTGACGGCGGTGGACCGGGACGTGCCGCTCACCGCGGGGATCACCTTGCAGGCGACCGGCCCGGCGCGGGTGCGACTGCGCGCGCTGGGGTGACGGGCGGGGGAGGGGCGACCGTACGGGCCGCGGCGGGGGCGGACGTCCGGTCCGGGCCAGGAAGGCACGTACGTACGGCCGGGAAGGGCGTGGGCCGGGCACGCGCGGCGGTGTGAGCGCGCCGCGCCGCCGGACGCGACGAAAATCGCGTTGCCGTCCCGGCGGCGCCCCTCGTACCGTTCTTCCCGTTCCCCTCCCCATTGCCGCCGACAGGAGAAGGCCGTTGCTCGTCTGAGGTCCTGAGACACCGCGCCCACGGCGCGAGGTGCGACAGCGCGCGCAGAGCGCGCCGGCACCCGCCGTGCGCCCCTGTCCGCGACCTCGGCGATCCGTGTCACCGGCCCGCCCTCTCCGCCCCGGCGCACCGCTCGGTGCCCCCGGCTCTCGTGGACCTTCCCGTGGTGTCTCCCGCGCCGTCCCCGTACCTTCGCCGCGCACCGAGGAGACCCGTATGACCACCTCTTCCCCCTCGTCCGCCACTCCGGCCACCGCCGCCTCCGTCGTCTGCTCCGGCCTCGGCTTCGCCTGGCCCGACGGCACCCCCGTCCTGGAGGACTTCCACCTGACCGTCGGTCCCGGACGCACCGGCCTGATCGGCCTGAACGGGTCCGGCAAGTCCACCCTGCTGGAGCTCTTCGCCGGCCGGCTCCAGCCGTCCGGAGGTTTCGTGAAGGTGGCCGGCGAGGTCGGCTACCTGCCGCAGAACGCCGCCCTGGACACCGGACTGCGGGTGGACGCGGCCCTCGGCATCGCCGGGACCCGCGCCGCCCTGCACGCCATCGAGAACGGGGACGCCGACGAGGCCCACTTCACCGCCGTGGGCGACGACTGGGACGTGGAAGAGCGCGCCCGCGCCACCCTCGACCAGCTCGGCCTGCACTCCGTCGACCTCGATCGCACCATCGGCGAGGTGTCCGGCGGCGAATCGGTCCTGCTGCGGCTGGCCGCACTGCTGCTGCGCCGCCCCGACGTCCTGCTGCTGGACGAACCGACCAACAACCTCGACCTGGCCGCCCGCCAGAGGCTGTACGCCGCGGTGGCGGGGTGGCCCGGCGTCATGATCGTGGTCAGCCACGACCGGGAACTGCTCGGCCTCGTGGACCGCATCGCCGATCTGCGCGGCGGCGAAGTCCACTGGTACGGCGGCAACTTCAGCGCGTACGAGGACGCCCTCGCCGTCGAGCAGGAGGCGGCCGAACGCATGCTGCGCGTCGCCGGGGCCGACGTGGCCCGGCAGAAGCGTGAACTGGCCGACGCGCACGTCAAGCTGGCCCGCCGGGCCCGATATGCCAACAAGATGTACGCCCAGAAGCGCGAACCGAAGATCATCATGAACCAGCGCAAGGCCGCGGCCCAGGTCTCGGCCGGCAAGCACCGCATCATGCACACCGGGAAACTCGAGGAGGCCAGGGAGAGACTGGACGAGGCCGCCGAAGCGGTACGGGACGACGACATGATCCGCGTCGACCTGCCGCACACCGAAGTGCCGCCGGGACGCGCCGTACTGACCCTGCGGGGCCTGCGCGCCCGCTACGGCGCGCACGCCGACATCGAGCTGCGCGGACCGGAACGGGTGGCGCTCACCGGCCGCAACGGCTCCGGCAAGACCACACTGCTGCGGACCCTGGCGGGCGAGATCCCGCCCGAGGAGGGCGAGGCGGAGATCCACGTACCGCACCGCTTCCTGCCGCAGCGGCTGGACATCCTCGACGACGGGCTGACCGTCGCCGAGAACGTCGCCCGGTTCGCCCCCGACGTCACCGCCAACCGGGTACGGGCCCGCCTGGCGCGCTTCCTGTTCAAGGGCGCCCGCGCCGACCAGCGGGCCGGCACGCTCTCCGGCGGTGAACGCTTCCGCGCGGCCCTCGCCGCCCTGATGCTGGCGGAGCCCGCGCCCCAGCTGCTGATGCTCGACGAGCCGACGAACAACCTGGACATGGCCTCGGTACGCCGGCTCGTCACGGCGCTGGAGTCGTACCGGGGCGCCCTGATCGTGGTCAGCCACGACCTGGCGTTCCTCCGCGAGATCGGCATCACCCGCTGGCTCGCCCTGGACGGCGAACTGAAGGACACCGACCCGATGTGAGACGCCACGGGCGGCGCGCGGCACCACCGTCGCGCGCCGCCCGTGCCCGTACGCCCTTCCCCGGCGCGCCGCTCAGAAGTGCCGCAGCAGCTCGGTGAACGTCTCCAGGTGGAGCACCTGTTCGTCGGACGGGTCGAGTACGCCGTGCTCCAGCACCCAGGTGTGGTCGTTCGGGATGAACACCGCGTTCAGACCCGCCTGCCGGGCCGGCAGGATGTCCGACTTGGGGGAGTTGCCGATCATCCAGGTGTCCGCCGGCGTCAGCACGCACGTCCGGACCAGCTCCTCGTACGTGCCGGTGTTCTTCTCCGGCACGATGTGCACCCCGCGGAAGTGGTGCTCCAGCCGGGACGCCGTCACCTTCGCGCGCTGCTCCTCCGCGTCCCCCTTCGTCAGCATCAGTAGCTCGTGCCGCCCGGCCAGCTCCGCCAGGGTCTCGGCCACCCCGGGGATCAGCTCCACCTCGTCCGCCTCGAACGCCCGCGCCCAGCCCGCGATCCGCGCCAGCTCCGCCTCACTGGCGTCCCGCAGCCGTACCCGCCGCACACATTCGCCGAGGCTGCGCAGGAACACCTTGCTGCCGTAACCGTGCACCACGGCGTTGGCGGCCTCGATCTCGTCCAGCAGGGCCCGTACGCCGTCCCGGCCCAGCTCCGGGTGGTCCAGCCAGGTCAGGAACTCCTCGATGACCCGCTCGAAGATCACGTTGTTCTGCCACAACGTGTCGTCGGCGTCGAAGACCAGCACCTGCCGCGCCCGGCGCGTCCCGGGCCCGCCGTCCACTGCGCTCACACCGTCTCCTCGTTCGTACATGTCGCCGCCGTCCAGGCCGGAAGGCACCCCCGGCCCCGCGGCACCCTACTGACCGGGTACGCGCGGACGCACCGCAATTCCGCGCGGCCCGGAACGCCCGGCCCGGCCGACGGGCGTGTGCCCTCGCCGGGGACAATGGCCGTATGCCCACAGAGCCCGACGCCCCGACCGTACCCGGCGGCCCGTACGGGGCCCCCGACGCCGCGGAGTACCTGGCCGGCTGGTGGACGGTCGACCGTACGGTGCTGGACGTCCGTACCGGTACGCAGGGGACCTTCCGCGGCACGGCGCACTTCCGGCCGGAAGGCGCGGAGGGCACGGAGGGCACGGAAGACCCGGAGGCCGCGGAAGGCCCGGAGAGCACGGAAGACCCGGACGGCTCCGAGGGCGGGAGCGCGCCCGGTGTACTGCTGCACGTGGAAGAGGGCGAGCTGACCTGGAACGGCACCACCGTCCCGGCCACCCGCACCCTGCGCCTGTGCCCGCGCCCGGACGGCACCGCCGACGTCACGTTCGCCGACGGGCGGCCCTTCCACGACCTCGACCTGCGCACCGGCCACTGGACCACCCGCCACCCCTGCGCCGCCGACCTGTACGACGGCGAGTTCACCGTCGTCTCGCCGGGGGAGTGGCACCTGCGCTGGCGGGTGGGCGGCCCGGCCAAGACGCAGGTGCTGTGCTCGGTGTACCGGAAAAACGTTCACCCGCTGCCGTGACGGTGGCCTACCGTCCGTCCCTGTGACCGAGGCTCCCAAAGACCTGGTCCGGCGCGGCTACGACGCCGTCTCGTACGCCTACCGTGCCGACGACGCCGGGGACGACACGTACGCCCCCTGGATCGCCGCCCTGCTCGACCGCCTGCCCGGCCGGGCCGACGTGCTCGACCTCGGGTGCGGGTGCGGCATCCCCGTCGCGCGGTCCCTGAGCGCCGCAGGTCATGCCGTGACCGGTGTGGACCTGAGCGAGGTGCAGGTCCGGCGGGCCCGGGACCTCGTGCCGCAGGCCACTTTCCACCGCGCCGACGCCGTCGGCCTCGACCTCCCCGACGCCTCCTTCGACGCCGTCGTCTGCCTCTACATGCTCATCCACCTGCCGCTCGACGAGCAACCGCCCCTGCTCTCCCGTATCGCCGGCTGGCTGCGGCCCAACGGCACCCTGCTCGCCGTCGCCGGTCACGGGGCCTGGACGGGCACCGAGGAGAACTGGCTCGGGGCCGGAGCCAGCAAGTGGTGGAGCCATCCCGGCGCGGACACCTACCGGGAGTGGATCACCGCGGCCGGGCTCACCGTGGACGGCGAGGCGTTCGTGCCGGAAGGCGCCGGGGGCCATGCGCTGTTCTGGGCGCGGCGCCCGTAGGGCCGGACAAGGCGAAGCCCCCGGGCATCGGTTTGGAGCGCTGCTTAGCGACGCCCCGCGTCCCCGCTGCCCTCACGGCCCGGCGCGGTCTCCCTGCTCTGCGGATCTAGCGCGGCCACCATCCGGTCCAGCGCGCGCTCCGGCATACCGGGCCGCAGCGGCAGGCACACGGCCTGGCGCACGAGGTGCGCCGCGGTCCGCGCGCCCTGCTGGTGGCCGGGCGGTGCCGGTACCGCGCCCAGCGAGGTCGGCCGTGCCGCGTCGAAGCCGGCGGACCGCAGGCGGGCGGTCGTCACAGCGGGGTCCGGGGTGGGCACGGCACACAGCCAGTACGTGTGGACGGGCGCGCCCGCGCCGTACACCAGCGACGGATCGGGCAGCCGCGCCACCAGCCGTCGTGCCGTCGCCGCCCGCAGGGCCACCGCCCGCGCCGTGTCCGTGGTGCGCAGCCGCCGGTCCAGCAGGGCCAGCAACGCGGCGCCCGGCCGATGCCGGATCGCGGGCATGAGATCCGTACCGGCGAAGGCGCCCACGGTGTCCTGGAGACCGCTCGTGTGGTCGCGGTCCAGCGCTCCGGCGGCAGCCACCACCCCGGTGTAGACCGGCCGCGTCGTGAGCAGCGCCAGCAGGGCGTACTTGGCGACCCGGCGGGCCTGCGCGTCCTGTCGCTGCACCGGCCATTCCCGGTGCAGCGCGCGCATGACCGCCAGCAGACCGGGATCGCGGACCACCGCGACCGCGCCGCCCAGCGCGGTCGCGGTCTTGATCGGGCCGAAGCTGAACAGGGACACGTCCGCGCCCGGATCGCCCCGGAAGTCCGGGCCGCTGTACGCCTGGGCGCAGTCCTCGACCAGCAGCCAGCCGCGCCGCGCGGCCAACTCCGCGAGAGGCCCCAGCGGCGCCTGCGTACCGAGGAGATGAGCGACGACGACGGCCCTCGTCCGAGGGGTGGCGGCGGCCTCCCATTGCCCGGTGCCGGGCAGCAGGGTGCTCGCGTCCAGGTCCACCGGAACCGGCACCAGGCCGTGCTCCGCCACGATCCGCCACATGTCGGGAATCGTGACGGCGGACATCAGCACCTCGCTGCCACGGGGCAGCGCGGCGGCACGCAGCGCCAGGTCCAGGGCGCTGCGCACGGACAGCGTCGCCAGGCACCGGGTGCCGCCACCTCCGGCCCCCTGCGGGCTCCCTCCCGTACCGCCGCCTCCGGCCTCGCGCGCGCTCCCGCCCGTACCGCCGTCCCCGAACCGCCGCTCCACGGTGGCCGCCCACCGCTCGGCGTCCCCGTCCCGCCCGCAGGCCGCCATCCCGTACGCGAGATCCGGCCAGCCGATGTCGAAGTCCTTCGGTGGGTACACCCCGCACCACCTCCTCCTCACCGGGGGAGACGCAGGACGCCGCCGCGCACCTGACCGGCCGGGGTCGCGGGGCCCGCTGCCGGGCATCCGGCCGCGCGCCGCCGGGTAGGGACGCCGTCGTGACTACTCAGGACAGCACACCTCATCGGACGAACGCGCCTCACCAGGACACCGCACCTGACCAGGACTGCGCCCCTCCTCAGGACACCGCATCTCCTCAGCACAGCGCCCCTCCCCAGCACAGTGCCCCCACGACCGACGCCATGCTGCGGGCCAACCGGGAGAACTGGGACGCCCGTACCCCGGTGCACGTGGCCAGCGACTTCTACGGACTGGACGGTTCACGGACCGCCGACGACTGGTTCGCTCCCTTCGAATGGGACGACCTCGGACCTCTGGCGGGCCGGGACGTCCTGCACCTCCAGTGCCACCTCGGCACCGAGACGCAGGCGTTCGCCGAACGGGGCGCGGCGCACACCGTCGGCCTGGACTTCTCCGGCGCCGCGCTGGCCCAGGCGCGCCGCCTGGCGGCCCGCGGCGGACAGGACATCGAGTTCGTCCAGGCCGATGTGCACCAGGCCGCCGAAGCGCTGGGCGGCCGCCGCTTCGACGTCGTCTACACGGGCAAGGGCGCGCTCTGTTACCTGCCCGACCTGTCCCGCTGGGCCCAGGTGGTCGCCGGGCTGCTGCGGCCGGGCGGCATGCTGTACGTGGTCGAGTTCCACCCGCTGCTCAACTCCCTGGGCCCCGCTCCCGACCCCGGCCAGGACCCCGAGGACACGCGGCTGCTGCTGGCCCACGACTACCTGGAGGGCCGGGGCGTGCACCGCAGCGACACGCCGCACACGTACACCGACGGACCACCGGTGGAGGGCGCGACGACCAGCTACGAGTGGCGGCACGGCCTCGGTGAGACCGTCAACGCGCTCGTCGGCGCGGGGCTGACCGTCGACCGGCTGCGGGAGACGGACCTGCTGCCCTGGAAGCGCTTCGCGACGATGGAGCAGGCGGACAACGGATGGTGGCGACTGCCCCCGCAGGAACCGCGCGTTCCGCTGCTGTTCGCGCTGCGGGCCGTCCGGTCCTGAGGCGTACGGCGGACCATCCGGAACCCGCGGACCGGGGCCGAGCAGGCCCCATCACCACCCCGACCAGCAGCGGGGAAACGGTTTTGGCCAGCCCCCGTCCGCTTCAAGCCGGAATGCCCGGGGCCGCATTGCACGGAAAAACATCCCATGATCCGGTGGATCCACCGGACGGGCCCGGCCCGGGGACACTCCCCGCACGCCGGGGCCGTCCCGCGCCCGAAGGCACCCAGCCAGCAGAGAGGTGAACCAGATGCGCGACGTGGATGCCGTACTCGGCACGCCCTGGCACGAACTGCCCTCCGCCGACGCCGTCGTGGCCGCGGCCATGGAATGGCACTTCGACCCGGCCACCGGCTCCCGGTTCTGGGTGGAGCGCGCCGCGTCACTGCCCTTCGACCCGCGCAAGGACATCACCACCCTCGCCGACCTGAACCGCTTCCCCGACGTCAGCGCCGAGTGGCGGGACGTACCGGTCGAGGACCTGGTGCCCGCGGGACTGCGCGGCCTGGGCAGGCTGCCCGCCGTCTGGGAGAGCGGCGGCACCACCGGCGCCCCCAAGCGGATCGTCGACCTCGGCCAGTGGGAACGCAACACCCGCTGGTGGTCCGAGGTCCTCGACCAGCACGGCTTCCCCTCCGGCGACGGCAACCTGCTCTTCCTCGGCCCCACCGGCCCGCACGTCGTCGCCGACGCGCTGCGCGGCCTCGCCCGGCTGCGCGGCGCGGTGTTCTTCCCGGTCGATCTCGACCCGCGCTGGGTACGGCGCTGCCTCCAGGACGGCCAGAGCGACATCGCCCGGCACTACGTCGACCACATCCTCGACCAGGCCGAATGGGTGCTCACCTCCCAGAACGTCTCCCTGCTGTACGCGACCCCGCCCCTCCTGGAGGCCATCGCCGAACGCCCGCGCCTCGCCGGGCTGGTCCGCGACAAGGTGCGCGGCATCATGTGGGGCAGCACCTCCATCGATCCCGAGACCCTGCGGCTGCTGTCCGGCGAGGTCTTCCCCGACGCGGCCGTCAGCGGCCTGTACGGGAACACGATGATGGGCGCGGCACCCCAGCGGCCGGCCGCGCCCGGCGACACCGAACCCTGCGTTTTCCAGAGCTTCCACCCGTACGTGCACCTGTCCCTGCTCGACCCGGACGACCTGTCCCGCGAGGTGGCGTACGGCGAGCGCGGGCGGGTGTGCATGCGCCAGCTGAGCCCGGAGGTGCTGCTGCCGCACGTGCTCGAACGGGACACCGCGGTCCGCGTCGCGCCGGTGCCGGGCTTCGGGGGCGACGGGGTGGCCGACGTCCAGCCGTTCACCGACGGCGGCAAGAAGATCATCGAAGGGGTGTACTGACGTGGCAGGCCGTCCGGAACCGGAAACGGACGCCGGGACCGCCACAGGTGCTGCGACCCCCGGCACCGGCCACGCCGTCGCGACCCCCGGCACCGGCACCTCCGCCGAGGACATCACCGTCGAACGGCCCTCGGGCCCGTACCGCTCCGCCACCCGCACCGCCTTCACCGACGCCACCGGCAGCCCGGCGGGCGAACTGTCGCTCGCGCCGCCGCTGCTGATCCGCCAGGTGATCAACGAGATGCGCGCCGCGCCGGAACAGCCCACCGCCGAACGCCTCGCGGCCCTCGCCAGGGCGGGCGAGCTGTTCGCCACCGCCACCCTGGAGGGGGAGACCCCCGACGCGTACTGCCGCCGCCAGGCCCTGGTCTCCGGGCTGCCCGTCTCCGTCGCCCGCCGCACCCTCGACCGGGTGGCGCGGACCGGCCGCGCCGCGGCGGACACCCTGGCCGCGCAGCGCCCCACGGGCGCCGTGCCCCTCGACGAGCTGTCCGCCGGCGCCACGACGGCGGTCTGGGCACGCAAGGGCGACGTCCTCGGTGTGCTGGCGCCCGGCAATCACCCCGCCACCCACCTGGAGTGGCTGGGCGCCCTCGCCCTCGGCCACCGCGTCGCCGTCCGCCCCTCCCAGCGTGACCCGTTCACCCCGCGGCGGCTGGTCCGCGCGCTGCGCGAGGCCGGGCTGGCACCGGCGTACACGGCGCTGCTGCCGACCACCCACGAGCACGCGGAGGCCCTGGTCGAACAGGCCGACCTCGGGCTGGTCTACGGCGGTGACGGCGTCGTCGCCCGCTACGCCGACAGTCGGCGGGTCCTCGCGCAGGGGCCCGGCCGCTCCAAGGTCCTGATCACTCGGGACGTGCCCTGGCGGGACCACCTGGACACCGTCGCCGATGCGGTGGCCGCCGACGCCGGGGTGCAGTGCCTCAACGCCAGCGCCGTCCTGTGCGAGGACGACCCGCAGGGCCTCGCGCGGGCGCTGGCCGACCGGCTCGGACGCCTCCCGCTGCTGCCGCCGGACCATCCTGGTGCGGTGCTGCCCGTACGGCCGCTGGACGAGGCCCGGCGCCTCGCGGAGCAGCTGCACGACACGGTCGGTACGCAGCTGGCGGCCGCCCCGGACACGGACCCGGCTGAACGGTTCTTCGCCGACCTGGGCGACGGCAGTGCCGTACTCCGGCCGGTCGTCGTCGCCCTCGACAGCCCGCGCGACCCGCATTTCGGCGCCGAACTGCCCTTCCCTTACGTGGCCGTGGCACCCTGGCAACCGGACCTGCGCCCGTCCGCGTTCGGCCGGACCCTGTCCCTCACGGTGCTGAGCGAGGACGCCGCCCTGGTACGTGAGTGCGTCGCGAGCCCGCGGATCCGCAACGTCCACCTGGGCGACGTCCCCACCCACTGGACCCGCCCCGGGCTGCCGCACGACGGTTCGCTCGCCGAGTTCCTGATGGAGTCGAAGACGTTCGCCGCAGAGCCCGCCGAACCCGCAGAATTCTCACAGTCCGCCGAACCCGGAACGGCGGCCGTCCGGAACCCGGCCGGATGACCGCCGGTCACCGCCGCCCGGCGGTACGGACCAACCCCCGCCGTACCGCTCCCGGGGGAATCCGGCCGGCGAAACGCCCGGGACCGCGCACCGGGCACAGGGCCCCGGACACCGGACGCCGGGCCGTGTGCGGGCCCGTGCGGGGGCCGTCTCCCGCGTTCCACGGAAAAGGTCCGGTGAGTAGGGTTCCGCTCATGGTCCTCTCCGGATTTCCGCGGCTTCCGCTCCGCGCCGTGCTCTTCGCCGACGGCGTCTTCGCCCGTCTCGAAGGCAAGACCGCCCAAGGGGTGCTGCGGCACAGCACCGTCCTCGACACCGTGGCGGTCGTCGACCGCCTGCATCCGTCCGGCAGCACGGCGTCCGTGGTGCCCGGAACCGACGTCCCGGTCGTCGCCTCACTGGAGGAGGCCCTGCCGTACGGGCCGGAGGCGCTGGTCGTGACCGTGACCGAATCCGACCACGTGGAGGTCGTGGACGGCGAGGTACGGCACGCGCCGCGGCCGCCGGGCGACCTCCCGGCGTTCTGGTGGGAGCAGATCGCCACCGCCGTACGCAACGGCCTGCACGTCATCTCCTGCCTCCACCTCCAGCTGCGCCACTCCGAGTTCGCCGGCAAGACCGCGAACGGCCAGCAACTGGTCGACGTCCGGCGCCCGCACGACGAACTGCCGAAGTACTCGGGCCGGCTGCGGCGCTCCCGCGCCCGGCTCGTCCACGTGGCGGGCAGCGACTGCGCGGTGGGCAAACGGACCGTCGCCCTGCAACTGCACCGGGAAGCACGGGCCCGCGGCATCGCCTCCGGGTACGTCGGCACCGGCCAGACCTGCCTGCTGGCCGGCTGCACGGAGGGCGCGATCATCGACCGTACCCCCGTCTTCCAGGCGGCCGGACTCGTCGAACACCTGGTGCTGCGGGCCGACCCCCGGCACGACCTGCTGTTCATCAAGGGCCAGGCGTCCGTGCGGCACCCCGCCTTCGGCGGCCTGGCCACCGCGATCCTCCAGGGCTCGCAGCCCGACGCCGTCGTCTTCGTGCACGACCCGCGCCGCACCCACCGCTACCACTGGGAGCACCTCCCGGTGGGGGAGCCGCGCAGCGAGATCCGTACGGTGGAGGAGCTGGGCGGCGCCCCCGTCGTCGCCGTCGCCACCCGGGGCCGGGACAGCGTGGCGAGCCTGCGCACGCTGGGGCTGCCGGTCGTCGACGTCCTGGACGGGGACGGCACCGCCGCACTGATGGACGCGCTCGGCCCCGTACTCTCCCTGTGACCCCTGACCCGCCTTCCCTGTGACGAGGAGACCGTGCACCGTGAGTGTTGAAGTGGCCCTGGCCGTACGGGCGCACTTTGCCGAATGCCCCGCCTGGGACGCCGCCGACGGCACCCTGCTGTGGGTCGACATGAACGAGGGCGGGGTGCACCGCTACCGCCCCTCCGACGGCAGCGACACGGTCACCGTCGTCGACCAGCCGGTGGCGGCGGCGCTGCCCCGGGCGGGCGGCGGCCTGGTGCTGAGCCTGCGCGACGGCGTCGCGGTGACCGGACCGGACGGGACCCGCCGGTGGCTCACCGCATGGGCGGAGGAGGGCGTGCGCGGCAACGACGCGGGCATCGACGGCCGGGGCCGTCTGTGGGTGGGCACCATCGCCGGCGAGACCTCCCCGGGCTGGCTGGCGCGCGTCGACGCCGACGGCACCGCGCACACCGCGGCGACCGGCATACAGCTGAGCAACGGCATCACCTGGAGCCCCGACGCGACCCGGATGTACTACGTGGACACCCGCACCCGCCGGATCGACGTCTTCGACTACGACCTCGACACCGGCAAGGCGGCCAACCGCCGCCCGCTCACCGCCGTCACGGACACCGACGGCCTCCCGGACGGCATGTGCACCGACACCGCGGGCGGCATCTGGGTGTCCCTTTTCCGCGGCGGCGCGATCCGCCGCTACACCCCGGACGGGCGGCTGGACCGTGAGATCACCCTGCCCGCCTCGCTGACCACCTCGTGCGGCTTCGGCGGCCCGGACCTGACCGACCTCTACGTCACCTCGGCGCGCCGCGACCTCGGGGACGTCGAGCCGGAGGCCGGGAACCTCTTCGTCGTACCCGGCGTGGCCCAGGGGCTGGAAGGTGTGCCGTTCGCCGGGTGACCCGGCCGGTCCGTACGGATCACTGTCCGGCCCGCGCCGTCGCGGGCCGGAGGCGGGCGAACGCCCGGGACACCTTGACCAGCCACGCCACGTCGGCGGAGAAGTCCGGCCCGCCGACCGCCACGGACGCGGGTGCCCCGCCCGATTCCGCGGGGTCCTGCGCGGCGCTGCCGGGACCGTCCATCAACAGGCCACCCGTCGCCGCACCGTCCACTGCCGGGCCGCCCACCGCCAGGCCGTCCGCCGCGTCCCCGTCCGGTACCGGCACCGGTACCTGCCCCGGCGCCCGGGGCCCGGCCGCGAGCGCCGCCGCGATGTGCGCCGCCTCCGCCTCGGCGTGCCGCTGCTCGGCGGCTCCCTGCCCCGGCGCGGGCACCGCGCCCGGAACGCCGTGGTGCCCGCGCAGCGCCAGACAGCCGTCCCGGATCTCGATCACCCGGCGGTGCAGATGGAACCGCAGGTCGTACAGGGCCGACAGGTCGCTGCCGGTGCTGGACGGCAGCGAGATCTCCGGATGGGCCTGGTGCAGGGCCAGCCACAGCGGGCGCAGCAGCCGGTAACTGCGGTAGTCCGACAGCCAGCCGCGGGCGGCGGAGACCCGCGGCCCCCACAGCGGCGCGGTCCAGCCGACGATGTTGAGGACCATGCCGATCGTCAGCGTCGTACGGGACACGTCGGACCATTGCAGCGGATTCCAGCCGTACTGCGTCAGGAAGACATCGGCGTACCGGCCGGCCGGATAGACCAGCTCGACAGCCGCGCCGGCCGCCGCGATACGCAGCCCGCGGCGCACCCACGCATGGTCGGTGAGCTTGGCGAAGTGCCAGCACGCACGGGCCACCAGGACCTTGCCGACCACGAACGCGGTCAGGTACGCGGCCTGATAGGCGACGAAGAACGGCTGGTCGCCCAGGTGCTTGAAGACGTTGCGCGGCGGGCCCTGGAGGGTCGCCAGGAAGAACAGCACCGCCATAGTCACCGGCACCACCGCGAGCAGCAACAGCCGCCGCCTGGCCCGCACCCGGGCCTCGTCCCGCGGGTACATCCAGTGGATCAGCAGGATCTGCTGGCTGGCGAGCACCGCGATGATCCACAGCTGGACCGAGACGTTGTACCAGGTGATGGTGCCGAACAGGGTGCCCGTCCAGCGGGCGGGGCTGGACATCGCCAGGTACATGCCCTGGCAGCCGAAGGAGACGCACAGTGCCGTCAGCCCCGCGTTGCGGCGGTGCCCGCGCAGCAGCGGTACGAGGGTGTAGGCGAACGCGATCCAGCAGGCGAGCGCGGCGATCGGGTAGCGGATGTGGGTGATGCCGGTCATGAACCGTCCTCACGGCGCCAGTTCAGCGAACCGTGCACCCGGCCCAGCGCGCTGTCCGGGTCCGGCGCCGCCGCACCACCGCGTGGAGCCGCGCGCAGCGCCTCCCCGAGGAGAAAAGCCATGACCTCTGCTTCCTGTTCCTGGGCGTCCGAGTAGTTCTCGCGGTACAGCAGGTCCTGTACGAGGGAGGGGTCGAGGTCGGGGAAGAGCAGACTGCCGGGGTCGGTCCCGGGGACGCCGACTCCGTGGTGACCGCAGATCATGTGGGCCAGTTCGTGGGCGATGATGTGTTCCTGATGGTGGCGGCTGGTGTGCGCCTCGTAGACGACGTAGTCCGTACCGGGGAAGGACAGCCACAGACCGCACGGCCCCGAGGTCTCCATCGGCATGGCCACCAGTTCGAGTTCCCGCCCCCGTACCCGGACCAGGTGGTCGCACAGCTGCGGGAGGTCGTAACAGGCGGGAAGTCCGAACGACGCCAGTTTGTCCCGGCATTGCCGGCGCATGGCCTTCATCCCGGAAGACCCGTTGCCGTGGCGGCCACGCCAGGGGAAGGGCATCCGGAGCACTACTCCTCGCCGTCGGCCGAACGGCTCGGCTGCCGGCCACGCGCCGCGCCGCTGGTGGCGTGCAGCAGGCTGACCTCGCGGATGATGCGGGCCAGCGACTTGCGGCCGGAGTCGTCCATGCTCATGGCGCGCAGCGCGATGTCGCGGACCTCCGCGTTGCCCATCGCCGAGGCGAGCGCGAGCTGGGAGTCGACGCGGTCGGCGGTGTCGTCGTCGAAGAAGTAGGCCACCGGCACCCGGAAGAACGCGGCGAGCGCCTCCAGATGGCGCTTGGTGGGGTTGGTGCGCTGACCGGTGCGCAGCTGCCAGACGTAGGTCTTGGAGAACGTGCCGCCACTCAGTTCGCTGCACCCGCGTGCGACTTCCTCGTAGGTGTACTCACGGCCGTTCGCGCGGATCGTGGTGAACAGCTTGTCGACCTTCCCGGCCAGTGACGACATCAGGTCTCCTTCGTGAACGCGCCGGGGTGAGCTGCCTGGAGTGCCAACTCATCCTAGTTGACAGGACTCTTGCGTGCACTTACCGTCGGAGCGCGTTAGCGGAGATGAACAGAGCAGTTCCGATGTCCACTCACGCGGACGACGGGGGTGTCCGCCTGAGGGAGAGCTCGTCGCGACGGCGGCCGGTTGCCACGGTCGCGCGGCGCCGGCGCGATGAGCCGCTGCCCCACGGCGGCGCGGACTGCCGTTCAGCCGCCCCCCCACCCACGCTGTCCCGTGACCACCGTCGCTTCGAGCTGACGGTCAAGAGGCGTCGCCTCGGCGGCGAACGCGGCACGGTACGCATCGGAGTCCATCACGAACGGCCGGTCGGACCGGTACCGGACTTCCCGAAGTTCCCCCGACATGGGCGAGACGGCCGACGTGGCACTCGGTGCTGCGGACCGCAGGCGCGCGGTGGCCGCGCCGACCGGTCCCTGTCCTGTGACGAGGTGAACACTCATGCGCGCCGGGTGGCGAGCGGAGATCGGTCGGACGCCGTCGGTCCCGGTCGCGTTCCGTCGGCGGGTGGTCGGTCGGGCCCATGCCGACGAACGCAAAAGAACCCCAGCTGAGCTGGGGTTCCTGCTGGTGTCCGAGGGGGGACTTGAACCCCCACGCCCGATAAAGGGCACTAGCACCTCAAGCTAGCGCGTCTGCCATTCCGCCACCCGGACCAGGTGTCTGCCGGTGTGGCCCGCTGGGCCGTTCCGACATGGAAAACAATAGCAAACGTTCAGGGGTGGTCGATCACGGCCGTCCGGCGCCAGGGGTACGCCTGTGACCAGCGCATGTCGGGAGTATTGCGGCCTTGGGCGCAGGGCCGCCGAGAGAGAGGATGGCGGTGGACCCCCGCCGCGGTCCGGGCCCCCTTCGGGAGGACGGCGCGGCCGTGAACCATGAGGAGGCAGTGTGAGCGAGTCGCAGCCGGCCCGTACGGTCACCGGCGAGGACGAGGTCGTCGACCTGTGCCGGGACCTGATCAGGATCGACACGAGCAACTACGGCGACCATTCCGGCCCCGGTGAGCGCGCCGCCGCCGAGTACGTGGCGGAGAAGCTCGCCGAGGTCGGCCTGGAGCCGCAGGTCATCGAGTCGCACAAGGGCCGCGCCTCGACGGTGGCCCGCATCGAGGGCACGGACCCGTCGCGGCCCGCGCTGCTGATCCACGGGCACACCGACGTGGTGCCCGCGAACGCGGAGGACTGGACCCACCACCCGTTCTCCGGGGAGATCGCGGACGGGTGTGTGTGGGGCCGCGGCGCGGTCGACATGAAGGACATGGACGCGATGACGCTCGCGGTCGTCCGCGACCGGCTGCGCTCCGGGCGCAAGCCGCCGCGCGACATCGTGCTGGCCTTCCTCGCCGACGAGGAGGCGGGCGGCGTGTACGGCGCCCGGCACCTCGTCGACAAGCACCCCGGGGTCTTCGAGGGGGTGACGGAGGCCATCGGCGAGGTCGGCGGCTTCTCCTTCACCGTCAACGAGAACCTGCGGCTGTACCTGATCGAGACGGCCCAGAAGGGCATGCACTGGATGCGGCTGACCGTGGACGGCACGGCCGGTCACGGGTCGATGACCAACAACGACAACGCGATCACCGAGCTGTGCGAGGCGGTCGGGCGGCTGGGACGGCACAAGTTCCCGGTGCGGGTGACCAAGACCGTACGGTCCTTCCTCGACGAGCTGTCGGACGCCCTGGGCACCGAGCTCGACCCGGAGGACATGGAGGAGACCCTCGCCAAGCTGGGCGGCATCGCGAAGATCATCGGTGCCACGCTGCAGAACACCGCGGCACCGACCCAACTGGGCGCCGGCTACAAGGTCAACGTCATCCCGGGCCAGGCGACCGCGGCCGTCGACGGCCGGTTCCTGCCCGGCCACGAGGAGGAATTCCTCGCCGATCTGGACCGTATTCTCGGCCCGCGGGTAAAGCGCGAGGACATTCATGCCGACAAGGCACTGGAGACCGGTTTCGACGGCCCGCTGGTGGCGGCCATGCAGTCGGCCCTGAAGGCCGAGGACCCGATCGCGCGGGCCGTTCCGTACATGCTCTCCGGCGGTACGGACGCGAAGTCCTTCGACGACCTCGGTATCCGGTGCTTCGGATTCGCGCCGCTGAAGCTGCCGCCGGAGCTGGATTTCGCCGGGATGTTCCACGGCGTGGACGAGCGGGTGCCGGTCGACGGACTGAAGTTCGGTACGCGTGTACTCGACCGGTTCATCGAGCAGAGCTGACCGGCGAATTGCCGCGGTGCGACGCGGAAAACCGGGCCCTGACGTGGTACGCCGCCCGGGCTTTCGGCCAGGTGTGCGCATGTAGCCGGAACGGGTGAATGGCGTCATAGGCTCGTAGCTTCATCACCTTCTCCTCGTTGCAGAGAGTGCGGTCCGCGGCTGGGACCGCATTGCCAACAAGGAGGAATAATGATCAAGAAGGTCGTCGCTGCCGCGGCTGCCACCGGCGGTCTGGTGCTCGCTGGCGCGGGCATCGCCGTCGCCGACGCGGGGACGCAGGGCGCTGCCCTGAACTCCCCGGGTGTCATTTCGGGCAACACCCTCCAGGTCCCGGTCCACGTGCCGATCAACCTGTGCGGCAACACGATTGACATCGTCGGGCTGCTGAACCCTGCCTTTGGCAACACCTGCGTCAACGACTGACGCTGTGCCTGAATCCGTAAGGCTGTAACCCCGGTCGGCTCCGGAGTGCGCGCCATGCACTCCGGAGCCGACGGTTGTTCCGGCCCGCGGCCGTGCGACGCGCCGCGGGTCATTCGGAAGTCAGAGGCAGGGGAGAGCGAACCTATGCGACAGGTCGCGAAAAAGGGCCTGATCACGATGGCGGCAGCGAGCGGTGTACTGGCCGTCGCGGGCAGCTACGCGCACGCGGATTCCGGTGCGCAGGGGAATGCCGCGCATTCCCCGGGGGTGTTGGGCGGCAATGCCGCCCAAATCCCCGTGGACATCCCGGTGCAGGCCTGCGGGAATTCCGCGAACGTCGTCGGACTGCTGAATCCCGCCATGGGAAACCGCTGCGAAAGCGGCGGCGGCGCGTCCGGCGGACGGAGTCACGGCGCCAACGGGCGCGGCGGCGGTGGCGCCGGTGCCCAGGGCTCGGCGCAGGGTTCGCCCGGTGTGGGATCGGGCAACCAGGTGCAGGCGCCGATCCACGCGCCCGTCAACGCCTGCGGCAACTCGGTGTCGGTCGTCGGACTCGGCAACCCCGTCAACGCCAACGGCTGCGCGGAAGAGGGCGGCAGCACCGGCGACGGCACCGGTACGGGCACCGACCACGGTTCGACGCCGGACACCCCGGCCGGGCAGGACCCGCGGCCGACCGACGGCCGGCCGGGCCCACGGGCCCCGGGCGGTTCGGCGTCCCCGGCCGAGGACCGAGCGGGCGAACCGGCCGGCCCGGCCGCCCCGGGGCACCGGCCGCACACGACGGACACGGCGGGCGCCGTACAGGAACGGGCACCGCAGCTCCGCGAGGAGGAGTCGACGCCGCGTACGCGGATCGACACCCCGCCCGGGGACGGGGAGCACTTCCTCGCCCAGACCGGTGCGGGAGCGCTCGGCATCGCGCTGCCGGCGAGCGCGGGCCTGCTGATCGGCGGTGCGGTGCTGTACCGCCGCGCGCGTTCCGCACGGGCCTGACCGTCCGCGGGCGCTCCGCCCGGGACCGGCCCGGCCGCCAGGCGTACCGAACGGGCGCAGGGCGAACGGGTGGCGGCGGTGTCGGTGGCGGTGGCGGTGGCGGCCGGTCGTGTACCGGCCCGTCCGCGCCGTCAGGCCGGCACGGCAGAGCGGGCCCCGCGCCGGCGGGGCCCGCTCTGCCGTATGCGGAGGGGTCGAGGAGGGGGCTGACGGCCGACGGCCCGGCGTTCCGGAGCCTGTCGTTCCGCATACCGCCGTTCTGCATCCCGCCGTTCTGCATTCCACCGTTCCGGAGCCTGTCGTTCCGGATCCTGCCGTGCGCGGGGCTGTCCGGCACCGGCGCGAGCGGATCGTGCGGAACCGGGGATTCCGGAGATGGTCATACGGTCCGGCCCGTGCCGCGGCGGTGGTGACCGGTCACCAGGTCGCCCGGAGCTGGCGGATGATACGGCGGCGCAGCCGCACGCGGCGGCTGCCGTCAGGGTTGAGGCGCAGGCGGTCCAACTCCCAGTGTCCGTACTCGGCATGGTCGGTCAGCAGGCGTGTGGCGGCCTTGCGGGAGACCCCTCGCGGCACATACACATCGCAGAATTCGTATTCCGGCATCGCATCTATTGTGCGGGACCGGCCCCGGTACGGATAGCGTCTGCACTATGTCTGATGCTGCGCAGCCTTCCGCTGCCGAGGTACGTGCCGCCGCCGAGGCGGTCAAAGCCGCGCTGGACCGTCACCTCGACGCGGTCGAACACCGCTCGGGCCAGGACGACCCCGCCGTCTACGCCGCGTTCGACGAACTCGCCGCGGCGGCTGAGGCGTACGACGAGCTGCTGTACGACACCTATGACGAGGTCACCCCCTTCGAGATCCCCGGCAACGACACCCTGCCCGCCTACGCGGGGCCGGAGGAACCCAGCGCGCTCAGCGTGCTGATCCGGCGCGACTACGCGGTGGTCGAACCACAGCGGCTGCTGTCGCAGGCCCAGCGGATCGCCGATCTGGACCCCGAGTCGGCCGCCGACGCCGCGGCGGAGGCCAGGGCGGTCAACGGTGGCACGGGATCGGTGGCCGGCGTGGTCGGCAGCAGCGTGCACGCGGCGCTGGGGGTGCTCTTCGGGGAGTTCGAACCGGACGAGATCGCCACCCGGCACAAGGAGTTCGGTCTGGAGGAGGGCGACTCCACCCTGTGGGTCGTCGCCGCCGACGAGACGCCCGAACCGGGGGAGTGGCTGTCCGCGCCGTTCGACCAGACCGATCCCCAGCGGGTGGTGTGCCGCTTCGACGTCAGCTCCGTCTTCGACGAGGAACTGGGCGCCGATGACGACGACATCCTGGAGACGCTCGACGGGGAGCGCTGACGGCGTACGGACATCCGCCGGAAGGCCGTACGGCGGTGCCGGGGCGGCGCGTTGCCGCGTGTCGCCCCGGCACCGGGCGTCCTGGGGTCAGCCGGCCGACGCGTCCGCCGTGGCCTGGGCCGTGTGCAGTTGGAGCAGCGTCCGCAGGCGGGTGGTGCGCTCCTTCGCCGGAATCTCCGCGACCGCGCGCGGCAGCGCCTGGTCCACGCCCTGCACGACGGACAGATGGCGCTCGGCGCGACTGAAGGCGGTGTACACCCAGGAGCGGGTGAGCCCCTTCGCGGCGTCGCCCGGCAGCACGGCCACCACGGCGGGCCAGCGCGCCCCGGCCGCCTGGTGGGCGGTGACGGCCCAGCCGTGCCGCACGGTCTCCGGGCTCACCCGCTCACGGGGTACGACCACGGGGGAGCCGGCGCAGTCCAGGTGCAGTCCGGCCGCGTCGGCGCCGGTGACCTGGCCGGTGACCGTACGTCCGGGGGCGGGCGAGTAGGCGACGCGGTCGCCCGGGTCGAAGCCGCCGAACCGGCCGGGTCCCGGGTTGAGCCGCTCCTTGAGGGCTGCGTTCAGCGCGCGGGTGCCCGCGGCGCCGCCGTGGCCGACGGTGACGACCTGCGTCTGCTCGGCGGGCACACCGATCGCCCGGGGCACCGAGTCGGCGAAGAGCTGGACGGTACGGTGCACCGCCTCGCCGGGGTCGCGCGCCGGAATGATCACCACTTCCTTGCCGGGGGCCTCGACCTGGTTCAGCTCGCCGATGCCGATGCCCGAGACCAGCTCGCCGACCGGCCCGAAGTCCGGGGTGCGGGAGGCGACCTGGGGACAGCAGCGGGCGGCCAGCACGTCCGCGAAGAGCCGGCCGGGGCCGGCCGACCACAGCATGCCGGGGTCGCCGCTGAGCACCAGCCGGGCGCCGTCGGCCAGCGACTCCACCAGCATCGCGGCGGTCTCCAGGTCCAGTTGCGGCGCGTCCAGGACGACGAGCAGGTCCAGGGCGAGCGCGCCGTCCGCGTCCCGGCCGGGGCCTTCGCGGCCGGCCAGCAGCCCGGAGAGCGTGACGGCGGCCGCGGAGGCGTCACCGGGTGCCCGGGCCGCGGCGAGGCCGGTGTACGCGTCGGCGGCCTCGGCGAGGTGCCGGGCCAGGCGGGCACGGCCGTCCGGGGCATGGGTGGCGCCGCACGCCCGCAGCCCGAGCGCGCGGGCCGCGGCGATCAGCGCGGCGGGCTCGGCGCGGGCGGCCTCGGCGCCGGTGTGCGCGATCAGGCCGCTGCGGGCGGCCGTACGGATCAGCTCCGCCGCGGAGGGCGAGGGGGCGGCCGCGGCGGCCGCTTCCCACGCGGTGGCGGAGGGCTGCCGGACGGCCTGTACGGGGAGGTCTTCCTCCTCCTGCGGGCTGCCGGATGGGACTGAGAGGCCGGACGGGTCCGAGAGGTCGGATGGGACTGAGAGGTCGGACGGGGCTGAGAGGTCGGACGGGTCCGGCGCGGCCTTCGGGGGCGACACGTCGTCCGGGGCCGGTGTGCCGACCGGGGCCGGTGTGTCGCCCGTGGCCTGCTGGGCGTGCGTGGCCTGCTGGGCGTCCGTGGAGGCGGCGTCGTCCGAGGGCCGGCCGTCGTCCGTCTCGGTGGCGTCGTCCGAGGCCTGTTCCCCGCCCGCTTCGGTGGGCTCCTCGAAGGTGTTGAGCAGCCGCGCCAGGCCGTCCGCGACGCTCTCCTCGGCCATCGCGAACCGGTCGAGCCCGAGCAGGACCCGGACCGGCTGCTCCTCGTCCTCGTCGCCGGCCGACGGACGGGCTCCGCCGGGCGTCTCGACGGCGTCCTGGAAGACCAGCACGGCGCCCTCGGCGATGGCCGTCTGGAGGGCTTCGTCCGGGTCCGGTACGGACCGCTGGGCGAGCGCGGCGCGCAGCGCGGGCGCCTCCAGCGCGGAGTGCCCCGCCAGGGCGGCCTGCTCCAGCAACCAGCCGACCAGGGCCTGTGCGCGCCGGTCGTCGCCCGGCCCGCACTCCGGGCCGAGCAGCGCCCGCGCGAAGCCGTCGGCCTGCTCGGGGCGGACGCCCGGCACGGCGAGCAGCTGCCACGGGTCCTCGCGCAGCGCCTCCGCCGCGCGCTCGCCCAGCGTCTCGGCGGTCTTCTCGGCCAGCGCCTCCGGTGCGCCGCCCGCCGCCAGGACCTGCCGTACGCCGTCGAGGCCGGGGGCAAGTTCCGCGGTCGTGGCCGGATGGGGTGTCGTGTGCGCGGCGGGGGCGGGGCGGCCGCCGCCGTCACCGCCCGGGGCCGTACGGGTGTGGCCGGCGGCGCTGTCCTGGTGCGGCCCGGCGGCGGCCTGCGGCGGGGCGCCC
>NZ_JAFIQY010000021.1 GCF_022271435.1 Streptomyces monomycini
CTTGATGGGGTAAGGCTCCCAGTAGACGACTGGGTTGATAGGCCAGATATGGAAGCCCGGTAACGGGTGGAGTTGACTGGTACTAATAGGCCGAGGGCTTGTCCTCAGTTGCTCGCGTCCACTGTGTTAGTTCTGAAGTAACGAACTCGCCTTGCCGGCTGGAGTTGTTATCTTCATAGTGTTTCGGTGGTCATAGCGTTAGGGAAACGCCCGGTTACATTTCGAACCCGGAAGCTAAGCCTTTCAGCGCCGATGGTACTGCAGGGGGGACCCTGTGGGAGAGTAGGACGCCGCCGAACAATTTTTGATAGTGGGAAGCCCCGCACCGTATGGTGCGGGGCTTTCTGCGTTGTGCGCCCAGACCCCGGCCGGCGCGGTCCGGAAGGCGGCAAGGCCCGGAGGCAGCACGCCCCGGAAGGCGCCCGGCGGTCCTGTCGAACCGCTCACCGGTTATGTGGGGTGTTGTCGGGCGGTATCCGGACAGGGGGCCCGCGGTGTGCCGGGAGGGAGCGGCCAGGTAAGGTCAGGGGGCATCGTCGGTACGTTCCCACAGGAGGCCCCCGGGTGGAGGTCCAGGAGACGCGCGTCCAGACGGATCGTGTCCTCACCATCCCGAACATTTTGAGCATGGCTCGTCTCGTCGGCGTGCCGGTGTTCCTGTGGTTGATCCTGTGGAAGGAGTTCGGCGGCCCGGACACCAAGTACTGGGCGCTGCTGGTGCTGGCGCTGAGCGGCGTCAGTGACTACCTCGACGGCAAGCTGGCCCGCCGCTGGAACCAGATCAGCAGCCTGGGCCGGATCCTCGACCCGGCCGCCGACCGGCTGTACATCCTCTCCACCCTGGTCGGCCTGACCTGGCGCGGAATCCTTCCGCTCTGGGTCACCGCGGCCCTGCTGGCGCGTGAACTGATGCTGCTGATCGCCGTCGCGGCCCTCGCCCGCCACAAGTACGGACCTCCCCAGGTGAACTTCCTGGGGAAGGCGGCTACATTCAACTTGATGTATGCCTTCCCGTTGCTGCTGCTCAGCGACGGAGAAGGCTGGCTCCACACGCTCGCTGAAATTTTCGGATGGGCGTTCGCCGGATGGGGTACAGCACTGTATTGGTGGGCAGGGATCCTCTATGTGGTCCAGGTCCGCCGGCTCATCAAGGCGGACACCAAGGCCGACTGAACTCGCCGTATGTTTTCGCACCCGGCCCGACCGGGTGCCGAAGACGGAGAACGGTAACTCTCCCGGACGGGCGAAGTCGGCAGGACCGTCGTCTGTTTCGAGGAGGACGCTTCCGACATGAAGGCCGTTGTGATGGCCGGTGGTGAAGGCACCCGCCTTCGCCCCATGACGTCGAGTATGCCCAAGCCGCTGCTGCCCGTGGCCAACAGGCCGATCATGGAGCATGTGCTGCGGCTGTTGAAGCGGCATGGGCTCAGCGAGACCGTAGTGACCGTGCAATTCCTGGCGTCGCTCGTCCGGAACTACTTCGGTGACGGGGAAGAGCTCGGTATGGAGCTCACCTACGCCAACGAGGAGAAACCGCTCGGGACGGCGGGCAGCGTGAAGAACGCCGAGGAGGCGCTCCGCGACGACGCTTTCCTCGTGATCTCCGGAGACGCGCTCACCGACTTCGATCTCACCGACCTGATCCGTTTCCACAAGGAGAAGGGCGCGCTCGTCACCGTCTGCCTCACGAGGGTCCCCAATCCTCTGGAATTCGGTATCACGATCGTCGACGAGGAAGGCAAGGTCGAGCGTTTCCTGGAGAAGCCGACCTGGGGTCAGGTCTTCTCCGACACGGTGAACACGGGCATCTACGTCATGGAGCCCGAAGTATTCGACTATGTGGAACCCGACGTCCCGGTGGACTGGTCGGGTGATGTCTTCCCGCAGCTCATGAAGGAGGGCAAGCCGGTCTACGGCTATGTCGCCGAGGGCTACTGGGAGGACGTCGGTACCCACGAGAGCTATGTGAAGGCCCAGGCCGACGTCCTCGAGGGCAAGGTCGACGTGGACATCGACGGCTTCGAGATCTCGCCGGGCGTCTGGGTCGCCGAGGGCGCCGAGGTGCACCCGGACGCGGTACTGCGCGGCCCGCTGTACATCGGCGACTACGCCAAGGTGGAAGCCGGCGCGGAGCTGCGCGAGCACACCATCGTCGGGTCGAACGTCGTCGTCAAGAGCGGTGCCTTCCTGCACAAGGCCGTGGTGCACGACAACGTGTACATCGGGCAGCAGAGCAACCTGCGCGGCTGTGTGATCGGCAAGAACACCGACATCATGCGGGCGGCCCGGATCGAGGACGGAGCCGTCATCGGCGACGAGTGCCTCGTCGGTGAGGAATCGATTGTTCAGGGCAACGTCCGGGTCTATCCGTTCAAGACCGTCGAGGCCGGTGCCTTCGTCAACACGTCGGTGATCTGGGAGTCCCGCGGCCAGGCGCACCTGTTCGGCGCCCGCGGCGTCTCCGGCATCCTGAACGTCGAGATCACCCCCGAGGTCGCGGTCCGGCTCGCCGGCGCGTACGCCACGACCCTGAAGAAGGGGTCCACGGTCACCATCGCCCGGGACCACTCCCGGGGCGCGCGGGCGCTGAAACGCGCGATGATCTCCGCGCTCCAGGCCAGCGCCATCGACGTACGGGACGTGGAGAACGTGCCGCTGCCGGTCGCCCGGCAGCAGACGGCCCGGGGCAGCGCCGGCGGCATCATGGTCCGTACGACACCGGGCGTACCGGACTCCGTCGACATCGTGTTCCTGGACGAGCGCGGTGCCGACCTCTCACTGGCGCGCCAGCGCAAGCTGGACCGGGTCTACGCGCGCCAGGAGTACCGCCGGGCCTTCCCCGGCGAGATCGGCGACCTGCACTTCCCGTCCAGCGTCTACGACTCCTACACCGGGTCGCTGCTCAGGTCGCTGGACACCGAGGGCATCGGCGAGGCGGGTCTGAAGGTGGTCGTCGACGCCTCCAACGGCAGCGCCGGTCTGGTGCTGCCCAGCCTCCTGGGGCGGCTCGGCGTCGACTCGCTGACCATCAATCCCGGCCTGGACGAGTCCCGGCCGACGGAGACCGCCGACGCCCGGCGCGCCGGGCTGGTCCGGCTCGGGGAGATCGTGGCCTCCGCGCGGGCGGCCTTCGGGGTGCGGTTCGACCCGGTCGGCGAGCGGCTGTCGCTGGTGGACGAGCGCGGCCGGATCATCGAGGACGACCGGGCGCTGCTGGTCATGCTCGACCTGGTGGCCGCCGAGCGGCGCAGCGGCCGGGTGGCGCTGCCGGTGACCACGACCCGTATCGCCGAGCAGGTGGCCGCGTACCACGGCACGCAGGTGGAGTGGACGACCACCTCGCCCGACGACCTGACCCGGGTGGGCCGCGGGGACGACACCATTTTCGGCGGTGACGGCCGCGGTGGGTTCATCGTTCCGGAGTTCAGCAGCGTCTTCGACGGCGCGGCGGCGTTCGTACGGCTGATCGGGCTGGTGGCCCGTACCCAGCTCACGCTCAGCCAGATCGACGCGCGGATCCCGCGCGCGCATGTGCTCAAGCGGGACCTGGCGACGCCGTGGGCCGTCAAGGGCCTGGTCATGCGCCATGTGGTGGAGGCCGCCGGCGACCGGTCGGTGGACACCACCGACGGCGTACGGGTGGTCGAGGCCGACGGGCGCTGGGTGCTGGTGCTGCCGGACCCGGCGGAGGCCGTCACCCATCTGTGGGCGGAAGGCCCGGACGACGCCTCGGCCCAGCAGCTGCTGGACGAGTGGTCGGCGGTGGTGGACAGCGCGGGCCGCTGACCCCCGGCGGGCGTGAACGCGTCCGTACCGTCCCGTGACGCCACCGGCGTGCCGCGATTCGGCGCGCCGGTGGGGCCATTGGGTGACTGCGGCGCCGACGTGCGACGATGTGC
Organism: Streptomyces monomycini; assembly: GCF_022271435.1. Classification (GTDB taxonomy): domain Bacteria; phylum Actinomycetota; class Actinomycetes; order Streptomycetales; family Streptomycetaceae; genus Streptomyces; species Streptomyces monomycini. The sequence goes on from NZ_JAFIQY010000021.1 coordinate 3,900, forward strand.
GGCATGTCGCAGCAGCGCCCCGACCGGAGCACCCCTCACCAGGCCTCGCGCCCCGACGCCTCGATGTCGCTGCTGACCAACGTCATGGACCACGCCCTGGACGACGGGTACGCGGAAGCGGCGGAGCGCAAGGCCGCGGCGGGGGTGCGGGGCCTGCCCCGTACCCTGCGGGCCAAGTTGGGGCTGGCGGCGGGCCTGGTGCTCGCCGCGGTGGTGGTGACGGTCGGCGCCGCCCAGGCGCGGATATCGGCTCCCACCCTGGCGAAGGAACGCGAAGAGCTGATCAACCGTATCGAGCACGGCACGGCCGACGCCGACGCGGTGCAGAAGCGGGTCGACGCGCTCCGTGACGATGTGGGGACGATGCAGCGCGAGGCGCTGAAGAAGCACGGCGGCGACCGGGCCGAGCTGCTGGCGCTGCTGGCCGGCTCGACACAGGTGACCGGCCCCGGGGTGAAACTCGTCGTGGACGACGCCAAGTCGGCCAAGTCGAGCGGCGGGGGGCCGCGGGAGAGCACCGGCTTCTCGGACACCGGGCGGCTGCGCGACCGGGATCTGCAACGGGTCGTCAACGGTCTCTGGGCGTCCGGCGCCGAGGCGGTCTCCGTCAACGAGCAGCGGCTGACGTCCCTCTCGGCGATCAGAGCCGCGGGAGACGCCATACTGGTCGACAACAAACCGCTGGTGCCGCCGTACACGGTGCTGGCGGTGGGGGACGGGCACAAGCTCGCGACCGCGTTCCAGGACAGTGCGGACGGCCAGTACTTGGACGTGCTGCGCAAGAACTACGGGATTCGTACGAAGCTTTCCGCGGAGAACGAGGTCAGGCTGCCGCCCGCGCCCAGTTTGATCGTACGTACAGCACAGCCGAAGGCCGGTGCCCCGGGTGGCGCCGACACAGGGAAGGGCACATCGTGATCGCCGTACTGGGCCTCATCGTGGGAGTCGTGGTCGGGCTTGTGGTCCGACCCGTGGTGCCGACGGTGGTCGAGCCCTACCTGCCGATCGCTGTCGTCGCGGCGCTGGACGCCGTCTTCGGCGGTCTGCGCGCGATGCTGGACGGCATCTTCGACGACAAGGTCTTCGTCGTCTCGTTCCTGTCCAACGTGGTGGTCGCCGCGCTCATCGTCTTCCTCGGCGACAAGCTCGGCGTCGGCGCCCAACTGTCCACCGGTGTGGTCGTCGTACTGGGCATCCGCATCTTCTCCAACGCCGCGGCCATCCGCCGGCACGTCTTCAGGGCCTGATGCCGATGGCTACGGACGACACCCCCGAGCGGGACGGCACGCCGCCGCGACCGGGCGGCGGTACCCCGCGGGAGCCGCGGCAGGAGCCGCCCGGCGGATCCGGCGGTGCGGACCGCGGGCCCGGTGGAGCGGACCGGCCGGCCGACCGGCGGCCGATGCCGCCCGAGAGCCGGTCGCAGGAGCCGCGGGACGGCGCGGGACGCGCCGCTGACGAGGCGCCGGCGGCAGGTACGGACCAGGCGGCCGGGCCCGGTGCGGCAAAGCCGGAGATGACCGGACGGCAGCGTCTGGCGGCCGGTCTGTGGCCGCCGCGGCTGACCCGGGCCCAACTGATCGTGGCCCTGCTGCTGTTCATTCTCGGTCTCGGCCTGGCAATTCAGGTACGTTCCACGAGTGACAACAGCGCACTACGGGGCGCGCGGCAGGAGGACCTGGTGCGCATCCTGGATGAATTGGACAACCGTTCGCAACGCCTGACGGATGAACAGCGCAGGCTGGAGGGCCAGAAGACCGAGCTGGAGAACAGCTCGGACCAGGCCGAGGAGGCCCGGAAGCAGACCGTGGAGAAGGAGCAGCAGCTCGGCGTGCTGGCGGGGACGGTGGCGGCCCAGGGGCCGGGCATCAACCTGACCATCAACGATCCGACGCACTCCGTCGAGGCGGACAAACTGCTGGACACCGTCCAGGAGTTGCGGGCGGCCGGCGCGGAGGCCATTCAGATCAACGACGTACGGATCGTGGCCGATTCGTACCTGTCGGACGTCCGCGGCGGCGTGGAGGTCGACGGCCGACACGTCACCCAGCCGTACCGTTTCAAGGTGATCGGCAAGCCCGAGGACCTGGAACCGGCGCTGAACATCCCTGGCGGTGTGGTGCAGACTTTGGAGAAGGAGCAGGCCACTGTGTCGGTGAGCCGTGACGGGAAGATCATCGTGGACGCCTTGCGGGAGGCGAAGCGGCCTGACTACGCTCGGTCGTCATCGCGGTGAGCCGGCGACGAATGCGGACGCTTCGGGTCGGGCATGAGGGAGCGGGGGGTCGGCGCACCGTACGGGTGGTGCGTGGTGGAAACTGTGTGAAGGCCACGGACGTTAACAAGATGTCCGGATCGGCCGGTGTGTGCATCGAGGGTTCGTCCTGCCCCACGGGCGGGTCTGTTTCGTTCAAGGGGAATCGCCCGTGAAGTTGTTTGCAAAGCTGTTCGGCAAGAGCGCACGCCAGGAGGGCGGCAGCGGCTCGGCCAAGCACCGCGCCTCGCGCCAGCCCGAGGAGAGCGGCGCCGGCGGAGAGCGTCCGCTCTTCCGCGACCAGGTCGGTGGCCCCGGAGCGCCGGGTGCTCATTCTGTTGACCCCTCCGTGCCCGGCCGCATAGGTTCCCAGGGACCGTCGGCCGCGAACACGGGTGGAGGGGTTGCCTTGCCGGTCTGTACGAGGTGCGGTCACCGCAACGCCGAGGCGAGCCGGTTCTGCTCCAACTGCGGAGCGCCGCTGCGCCCCGGGGCGCAGGCCGAGCGTGCTTCCGAGACGACCTCCACCATCTCCATCTCGGGGCTGGAGGCGTACGACGCGGAGACGACGGGGCAGACGGCGGTGCCGTCGCTGTCCCCCGAGGCGCAGGCGGCCGTCGAGGCGCTGCCCATGGGTTCGGCCCTGCTGGTCGTGCGCCGCGGCCCGAATTCGGGCAGCCGCTTCCTGCTGGACGGCGATCTGACGACGGCCGGGCGGCACCCGCAGAGCGACATCTTCCTGGACGACGTGACGGTCTCGCGCCGCCACGTGGAGTTCCGCCGCGGCCAGGACGGCGGCTTCACCGTCGCCGACGTCGGCAGCCTGAACGGCACGTACGTCAACCGTGAGCGCATCGACTCGGTGCCGCTCGCCAACGGTGACGAGGTCCAGATCGGCAAGTTCCGGCTGGTCTTCTACGCGAGCCAGCGGGGCGTCGGCTTCTGACCGGCCAAGGAAGGCATATGCACCGCACTGCGCCGGGTGGTGCCGGGTCCGCCGGCACCACCTCGGACGGCAAGCTGATGAGCATCGGTACGGTGCTCAACGCGCTGCGCGACGAGTTCCCCGAGGTCACCATCTCCAAGATCCGTTTCTTGGAGGCCGAGGGGCTCGTCGAGCCGCGGCGCACTCCGTCCGGATACCGCAAGTTCAGCGCGGACGACGTCGCCCGGCTGGCGGCCGTCCTGCGGATGCAGCGTGACCACTATCTTCCGCTGAAAGTGATCCGCGAGCACCTGGACGCCCTCGCCCGTGGCGAACAGGTGCCGCTGCCGGCCCCCGCCGCGCCCGCTGGGGAGCTGTTCGAAGGTCTCGGGGAGTCGGCCGGTGACCTGCCCACGGCCGCCCGCATCGGCCGGGCGGAGCTGCTGGCCACCGCGGAGGTCGAGGAGGCCGAGCTCGCCGACTGGGAGGCGTACGGACTCATCGTCCCGGACGCCGACGGCGGGTACGACATCGAGGCCGTGACGGTCGCCAGGCTCGTCGCCGAACTGGGGCGATTCGGACTGGAACCCCGCCACCTGCGGGCGGTCAAGGCGGCCGCCGAACGGGAGGCCAACCTCGTCGAGCAGGTCGTCGCGCCGCTGCGCCGGCACCGCAATCCGCAGACCAGGCAGCACGCCGAGGCCACGGCCAGAGAGCTGGCCACGCTGTCCGTACGGCTGCACGCGGCCCTGGTCCAGTCCGCCCTGCGGGTCCGGCCGACGTGAGCAATGGGTGGCCCGACTACCCAAACCGCCCGGGCACGTCCTAGGGTTGCTGTGTGAACGAGCTCGATGTCGTGGGTGTCCGGGTGGAAATGCCTTCCAACCAACCGATCGTGCTCCTACGGGAGGTAGGAGGCGACCGTTACCTGCCCATTTGGATCGGGCCGGGGGAGGCCACCGCCATCGCCTTCGCCCAGCAGGGGATGGCCCCTGCCAGGCCGCTGACGCACGACCTCTTCAAGGATGTGCTGGAAGCGGTGGGCCAGGAACTGACCCAGGTCCGCATCACGGACCTGCGCGAGGGGGTCTTCTATGCCGAACTGGTCTTCGCCAGTGGTGTCGAGGTCAGCGCCCGTCCGTCCGACGCCATAGCGCTGGCGCTGCGCACCGGTACGCCGATCTACGGGACCGACGGAGTCCTCGACGACGCGGGCATCGCCATCCCGGACGAGCAGGAGGACGAGGTGGAGAAGTTCCGCGAGTTCCTCGACCAGATCTCGCCCGAGGACTTCGGCACCAACAGTCAGTGAGCCGGGTGCGCGGAGGGCCGTCTTCCGCGCATTCGAGTAGCCTTTCCCCGTCCTGGGGCACGAGAAACCACTCGCAGGGTGATTATCACTCGGCGTGGCGAGCGCGGCGATCGTTGACGCACCCCGAGTGACTGCATACCGTCGATGAGGCAGGTCCCGTCCGGGACGTGGAGGACGGAGGTCGGCGTGGCAATCACCGGCGACGGTACGGCGGCGGAAGGGGCGTTGCCGCTCCACCCCGGGGCTGTTGACCGCACCCCGGCACAGGCCGCCGAGGTGCCGGCGGACCGCGGGGCGGAAACCATCGGCTACCGAGGCCCGACGGCGTGCGCGGCCGCGGGAATCACCTATCGCCAGCTCGACTACTGGGCCCGTACGGGGCTCGTCGAGCCGAGCGTTCGGCCCGCCTACGGGTCGGGCACCCAGCGGCTCTACAACTTCCGGGACGTCGTCGTCCTGAAGATCGTCAAGCGGCTGCTGGACACCGGGGTGTCCCTGCAGAACATCCGCACCGCCGTCCGGCACCTGCGCTCGCGCGGGCTGTCCGACCTGGCGAGGATGACCCTGATGAGCGACGGCGCGACGGTCTACGAGTGCACCTCGCCCGACGAGGTCGTCGACCTGCTCCAGGGCGGGCAGGGCGTCTTCGGCATCGCGGTGGGCGTGGTGTGGCGCGACGTGGAGGGCGCGTTGTCGCAGCTCCACGGGGAGCGGGTGGACACCGGCGAGACGCTGGTCCGGCACAACCCGCACGACGAACTGGCGCGGCGGCGCAACCGGGCGGGCTGAGCGGCCGACGGGGCGGCGTGGGGTTCCAGGCGCCGGGTCCTGCGGCGTTCTGAGGCCGGGCCCTGGCGGGTCGATTTCGGCTCGCCGGCGCGGGACCGGGTGTGACGGCGCGGGCCTCTGGGCGAGACGGATCGCAGACGGGCGTCGGGCGTCGGCCGCCTCGTACGCCCGTCACGGCGGCCCGGCGCGTCTCTGCCGCAACAGGAGCACCCCTGACACCTCCGGGCCCCAGGAGACTTTTCCAGCGCCTCGAAGGGTGCCTCACGGCCTTCCGGGCTCGTCCGGCGAGGCCGGTCGGCGCGATTGTCAGTGGTGTGGGGGAGCATCAGTCGTGTGAGACGTGCGCCGACGATCCTGCATCTGGACATGGATGCGTTCTTCGCGGCCGCCGAGCAGGCGGCCAAGCCGAGCCTGCGCGGAAAGCCCGTGGTGGTCGGCGGGATCGGCCCGCGCGGCGTGGTCTCCACGGCCTCGTACGAGGCCCGGGTCTTCGGGGTCCGCTCGGCCATGCCCACCGCGCAGGCCCGCCGCCGCTGTCCGAACGCGGCGTACCTGACCCCGCGCTTCACCCTGTATCGCCAGGTCAGCGACGTGGTGATGGAGCTGCTCCACGAGCTGTCGCCGCTGGTGGAGCCGCTCAGCCTGGACGAGGCGTTCGTGGACCTGGAAGCGGGCGGTGTCGCGGCGGACACCGCGGCGGTGCGGGCGGTGGGGGAGCGGCTGCGGCGGGACATCCGCCGCCGGACGGGACTGACCGGGTCGGTGGGGCTGGCCGGCGCCAAGATGCTGGCCAAGATCGCCTCGGAGCAGGCCAAGCCGGACGGCCTGGTGGTCATCGAACCCGGCACCGAGCGGGAGCTGCTCGGCCCCATGACGGTGCGTACGCTGCCCGGCGTCGGCCCGGCCACGGCGGAGACCCTGCGCCGGGCGGGCATCCACACGGTCGCCGAGACGGCGGAGGCGGGGGAGGCGGAGCTCGTACGGCTGCTGGGCAAGGCACACGGCGTCGGGCTGTACGCGATGGCGCTGGGCCGCGACGAGCGGCCCGTGGTGGCCGAGCGGGACGCGAAGTCCATATCGGTCGAGGACACCTTCGAGGTGGACCTGACGGACCGGACGCGGGTGCGCGCCGAGGTGACGCGGCTGGCGGACCGGTGCGTGCAGCGGCTGCGGGCGGCCGGGCGGTCCGGCCGGACCGTCGTGATCAAGGTGCGTAACTACGACTTCTCGACGCTGACCAGGTCGGAGACGCTGCGCGGGCCCACGGACGACCCGGGGGTGGTGCGGGAGGCCGCGGCCCGGCTGCTGGACCTGGTGGACACGACGGGCGGCGTACGGCTGCTGGGTGTGGGGGTGACCGGTCTCGCGGATTTCACGCAGGAGGACCTGTTCGCCCAGGTGGCGACGGAGAAGGCGGCCGAGGAGGAGGCCGAGCGGGAGCGCCGGGCGGCCGACGAGGCCGCGCGCATGGCTGTCGACGAGCCCGAGCGGCCCCGGCGCTGGCTCCCGGGGCTCGACGTGATCCACGACGAGCACGGAGCGGGCTGGGTGCAGGGCAGCGGCGTGGGCCGGGTGACCGTCCGGTTCGAACAGCCGTGGTCCGGGCCCGGGCGGGTGCGCACGTTCCCGGTCGAGGACCCCGCGCTGCGGCCCGGCGAGCCGCTGCCGCTGGTGGGCGGTCCGCCGGACGGGTGGCGCGACGGTCTGCCCGGTGGGGCGGGCGGCTCCGGCGGCCGTGGGGACCGCGAGGCCGGGAGCCTGGACGGGCCTGCTCCGCAGAGCGGCGGTCCCGCGGGGCCCGGGCAGGCCGCCGGTCCGGGACAGGCCGGTGGTCCAGAACCGGCCGGTGGTCCCGCCGCCCTCGGGAAGACCACCTCGCCCGGCGACGGCGGAACGGAGGAGTCCGGCACCCACGAAGCTCTTCCGCCCGGCGTTCAGTCCTCCGCGCCGGCCACCCTTCCGAACTCCGTGTCGGCCGGTGCGGCGTCCGACCCGGGCACGGGATCGGGGGCCGGGATGTCCAGACGGTAGTGGTGGTAGAGCTGTAGTTCCTGCTCCGGCGAGAGGTGGCGGCCCACCCCGAAGTCCGGCGCGTCCCTGATCAGCTTGCGGTCGTAGGGGACGTGCAGCGCCTCGTCGACCAGATCGCTGGGCTCCAGGGGGACGAACGCGTCCCGGCTGAAGATCCCGGTGCGTACGGCCGCCCATTCCGGTTCACCGGTCGCGTCGTCCAGGTACACCTCGTCGACGGTGCCGATCTTGGTTCCGTTCTTGTCGAACGCCTTGCGGCCGATCAAGCTGCGGGGATCGATATCGGTCTGCACGGTCCCTCCAAGTGGTCGCAACTGCCTTGTGACAACTACCAAACGGCACAATTCATGCCCCGGCCACTCGAAGGAACGCCCGTTCGCCGCGCTGGTAGGCTGGCGAACGGCTGTCGACCCCATGCGGGAGAGTCCTTCGTCGATCGTGGCGGAGGCGCCGAAGGAGCAACTCCTCCCCGGAATCTCTCAGGCTCACGTACCGCATGGACGAGGTCACTCTGGAAAGCAGGGCGGGCCACGGACGGGCACAGCGCCGGAACCCTTCCTCACCGACGGTGAAAGCCGGTACCGCGTGCGGGGCCGGTGAAGCTCTCAGGTTGAGATGACAGAGGGGGAGGCCGTCCGGGCACCAGCGCCGTGGTGCCCCGCGCAGGTCGAAACGACCAGGAGGCCCCCGCAGATGACCACCACCCGCAGCTCCCTGACCGAGCTGGAACGAGGCACCCCGTTCGAGCAGCGGCACATCGGCCCCGGCCCGGAGGCCCAGGCCAAGATGCTGGCGCAGGTCGGGTTCGGATCGCTGGACGAACTGACCGCGGCCGCCGTACCGGACGTGATCAAGAGCGCGGAGGCGCTGGGCCTGCCCCAGGGCCGTACGGAGGCCGAGGTCCTCGCCGAGCTGCGGGCGCTGGCCGACCGCAACCAGGTGCTCGCCCCGATGATCGGGCTCGGTTACCACGGCACGTTCACCCCGCCGGTGATCCTGCGCAACGTGATGGAGAACCCCGCCTGGTACACGGCTTACACCCCGTACCAGCCGGAGATCTCCCAGGGCCGGCTCGAAGCGCTGCTCAATTTCCAGACCATGGTTGCCGACCTGACCGGGCTGCCGACCTCCGGCGCCTCGCTGCTGGACGAGGGCACGGCCGCCGCCGAGGCGATGTCTCTCTCGCGGCGGGTGGGCAAGGTCAAGCAGGGCGTCTTCCTGGTCGATGCCGACTGTCTGCCGCAGACCGTCGCCGTGATCGAGACCCGCGCCGAGCCGACCGGCGTCGAGGTCGTGGTGGCCGACCTGTCCGAGGGCATCCCGGCGGAGGTGGCCGAGCGCGGCGTCTTCGGTGTGCTGCTCCAGTACCCCGGTGCCTCCGGCGCCGTACGGGACCCGCGTGCCGTCATCGAGCAGGCGCACGAGCTGGGCGCGATCGTGACGGTCGCCGCCGACCTGCTGGCGCTGACGCTGCTGACCTCGCCGGGCGAGCTGGGCGCCGACATCGCCGTCTGCACCACGCAGCGGTTCGGCGTCCCGATGGGCTTCGGCGGTCCGCACGCCGGATTCATGGCCGTACGGGAGAAGTTCGCCCGCAGCCTGCCCGGCCGGCTGGTGGGAGTCTCGGTGGACGCCGACGGCAACAAGGCGTACCGGCTCGCCCTCCAGACGCGTGAGCAGCACATCCGCCGGGAGAAGGCCACCAGCAACATCTGCACCGCGCAGGTGCTGCTCGCGGTGATGGCGGGCATGTACGCCGTCTACCACGGCCCGGACGGCCTCGCGGCCATCGCGCGCCGTACCCACCGCTACGCGTCCATACTCGCGGCGGGCCTGCGGGCCGGCGGGGTGGAGGTCGTGCACGGCGGCTACTTCGACACGCTGACCGTACGGGTGCCGGGCCGGGCCGCCGAGGCCGTCGCCGCGGCCCGCGAGGCAGGCGTCAACCTGCGGCTCGTCGACGCCGACCTGGTGGGCGTCGCCTGCGACGAGACCACCGGACGCGCGCAGGTGCACGCGGTGTGGAGGGCCTTCGGGGTCCAGGCCGACATCGAGCAGCTCGACGCGACCGTGGCCGACGCGCTGCCCCAAGGGCTGCTGCGCGGCGACGCGTACCTGACGCACCCGGTCTTCCACCAGCACCGTTCCGAGACCGCCATGCTGCGCTACCTGCGCCGTCTGTCGGACAAGGACTACGCCCTGGACCGCGGCATGATCCCGCTCGGCTCCTGCACCATGAAGCTGAACGCGACGACCGAGATGGAGCCGGTCACCTGGCCCGAGTTCGGGCAGCTGCACCCGTTCGCGCCGGTCGAGCAGGCGCAGGGCTACCTCACCCTCATCGCGGAGCTGGAGGAACGTCTCGCCACGGTCACCGGCTACGACAAGGTCTCCATCCAGCCGAACGCCGGTTCGCAGGGTGAACTGGCCGGCCTGCTGGCCGTACGGGCGTACCACCGCGCCAACGGCGACGAGCAGCGCACCGTCTGCCTGATCCCGTCCTCCGCGCACGGCACCAACGCCGCCAGCGCCGTGATGGCCGGCATGAAGGTCGTCGTCGTCAAGACCGGCGAGGACGGCGAGGTGGACACCGACGACCTGCACGCCAAGATCGAGCAGTACCGGGACCAGCTCGCGGTGCTGATGGTGACCTACCCGTCCACGCACGGCGTGTTCGAGGAGCACATCACGCAGATCTGCGCGGCCGTGCACGACGCGGGCGGTCAGGTGTACGTGGACGGCGCCAACCTCAACGCGCTGGTCGGCCTCGCCGAGCCCGGCAAGTTCGGCGGCGACGTCTCGCACCTGAACCTGCACAAGACCTTCTGCATCCCGCACGGCGGCGGCGGTCCCGGCGTCGGCCCGGTCGGCGTGCGCGCCCACCTCGCGCCGTACCTGCCCAACCACCCGCTGCAGCCCACCGCGGGCCCGGAGACGGGTGTCGGTCCCATCTCGGCGGCGCCGTGGGGTTCCGCGGGCATCCTCCCCATCTCCTGGGCGTACGTCCGGCTGATGGGCGGCGAAGGCCTCACGCGCGCCACCCAGGTCGCGGTCCTCGGCGCCAACTACATCGCCAAGCGCCTGGAGCCGCACTACCCCGTGCTCTACACCGGCCCCGGCGGCCTGGTCGCGCACGAGTGCATCATCGACGTACGGCCGCTGACCAAGGCGACCGGGGTGAGCATCGACGACGTCGCCAAGCGGCTGATCGACTACGGCTTCCACGCGCCGACGATGTCCTTCCCGGTGGCCGGCACGCTGATGATCGAGCCGACCGAGAGCGAGGACCTGCACGAGCTGGACCGCTTCTGCGACGCCATGATCGCGATCCGCGCGGAGATCGAGAAGGTCGGCTCGGGGGAGTGGGACAAGGACGACAACCCGCTGCGCAACGCCCCGCACACCGCGGCGGCGCTCGGCGACGCGTGGACGCACCCGTACACCCGGGAGGAAGCGGTCTTCCCGGCCGGCGTCGAGGCGGCGGAGAAGTACTGGCCGCCGGTACGCCGGATCGACGGTGCGTTCGGTGACCGCAACCTTGTGTGCTCCTGCCCGCCCATGGAGGAGTACGACGGCTGATCCGCCGTCGGCGCGCACCGCTCACGGTCGCGCGGCATGCGAAGGGCCCTCGGCGTCGATGCCGGGGGCCCTGTTGTCCGTTGTGCTCATTTGTCGGCCGGCCGTCGGTCCGTACCGTGCCGTGCTGTGCGGTTCCGCGCGGTGCCGTGCGCCGAGGTGATCAGGCGGCGGTGGCCACGTGCGGCGTGCCCAGGACCCGGTGCGGCGCGATGACCTGGCCGTCCGGCAGCAGTTCGCCGGTGTCCTCGAACAGGAGGACACCGTTGCACAGCAGGCTCCAGCCCTGCTCCGGGTGGTGCGCCACCAGATGGGCGGCCTCCCGGTCGGCGGAGTCTGCGGTCGGGCACGGCGGTTGGTGCTGGCACATGGATGATGTCTTTCGCTGCGATGTGGTCTGATTCGTCCTGCGGCTCGACGAGATGCTCATGGCCGCTCCCCCGTTTCAGTAGGTCGATACCAGTGTTGCCCCACGGGCCGGATTCCGCAGGGATTTGGCTGCAGCGGCACTCACTAGATAATGACGCATCACCCGTGCGGTCGGTTCATTTCAAGTGCGTCCCTGTCACGGGGCGTTGGGAGCTGGGCGGCCGCCTACTCCGCGCGGGTGAGCACAGCGGAGCGCCCCGCGTCCGTGAAGGGCGCGGGGCGCGTTCCTGTGAGGCGGTGTGCTCCTGTGCGCGGTTGCGTCGTACGACCGCGGCCGGTCGCCGTGGAGGACCCCCTGCCGGGTCTCAGGCCGGCGACCCCAGCAGGGGCGCCGGCGCGAGGCGCAGGGTCAGCCGGGGCAGCAGGTCCGCCACCCGGTGCGGCCGGTGGGCGGCGATGCCCGGCGGGGCCGGCGCCAAGGGGACGAGGACGTCACCCGGGGCGGGCACCCCCTCGGAGCCGTCCGCCGAGACGTCGTGGTGCAGCCACAAAGTGAGCATGTACAGCTCCGGCACGGACAGCAGCCGCGGCTGGTACGGGGTCGGTACGGACTCCGCCTGTCGCAGTGCCCGTTCGGTCGACGTGACGTAGGGGCCCTCGCAGAAATGCGAGAAGGTCCAGCCGTCGGCCGTGAGCATGGCTTCCGCGGTCGCCACCGACCGTTCGCCGCTGCGGATCAGGAAACGCCAGCCGGTGAGCCGGGTACGGGGTGGCCCGGCGGGGTGGCTGACATCGTCCAACACGTATACGGGAAGGGGGAGTTCGGGGCTCAGTGGGCCCTGGTGGGCGCGGAGGGCGGGGGTGCGGGCCTCGCGCACGGCGGTGGGGGAACCGAGGGCGGCGAGGACGCTGCGGAGGGCAGGCGCGGGGGCAGGGGGAACATGCAGCGGCATGGTGGGTCGCCTCTCACTTGGGAGACACGGTGGTGCTGGGCATGGTGCGGACGGCGTCGTCAGCGTGCGGGGTCAGAGCGCCAGTACTTGGCCGACCGGGGATGTCGGCCCGGCGGGGTCAGCCGCTTTGCCACAGCCCCGGTGGAACACCGCAACGCTGGGCGCCAACTCTCTGCCTCGTCAGCGAAGTTTATACGACGTGTGTTCACCAAGTGTTTCGGCTAGCCGTTCAGCGGATTGCCGACAAGGCGGAATCCAGACCCCTCCGAAAGGGGTTTTCGGTGCCTTTGTGCGGTGTCCGGCGCCACGGCCTGGTATTCCGCCGTGAACACGGTAGGCCGGATCCGGACGGCCATTTAGCGGATCTCGACGGTATTCACCACGAAACCCTGAGCCGGCCTCCGGTCCCGACGGTATGCCCTCGGAATGTGCCAGCCCGTACGTCTCCCGCAGCCTACCGGTTCCGGCGCACGTCCGAGGCGTTGTCGATCGGATTGCCGGGCATCATCGACCGTAGCGCGATCGCCGGGCCCGCCGGGGAACCCGGCGGACCGGGCGCTGCCGGAAGGCCCCGGCCGGCCTGCCGGGCCGGGCCCGTCGACACGAGGAGGGACGCTCCGATGGGGGAGAAGGTTGCGGCGGGCGGCACCGGTCTCACCGACCGGCAACGCTATCGGAGAAAGCTGAACGAGTGTCTGACGGGATTGCAGAGGCTCCTGAAGGACAAGCGCTTCGACCGCCCCAAGAATCTGATGGGGCTGGAGATCGAGTTGAATCTCGCCGGTCCCGACGGTATGCCGCGGATGATGAACTCGCAGGTGCTGGAGCGCATCGCGAGCCGCGATTTCCAGACCGAACTGGCCCAGTGCAATCTTGAAGTAAATATTCTTCCGCACCGGCTCTCCGGACGCGTCCTCGACCAGCTCGCCGAGGAACTGCGCACGGGCCTGGCCTATGCCGACCGCAAGGCCGCCGAAGTGGCCGCCCGTATCGTGATGATCGGTATTCTGCCGACTCTGGCCGCCGAGGACCTGGTCGCCTCCAACCTTTCGGAGATCGACCGGTACGTCCTGCTCAACGACCAGATGCGGGCCGCGCGCGGCGAGGACTTCGAGATCGACCTGGAGGGCGTCGAGCGGCTGGTCTCCTCCTCGGCCTCCATCGCGCCCGAGGCCGCGTGCACCTCGGTGCAACTCCACCTCCAGGTCACCCCGAACCGCTTCCCCGCCGTGTGGAACGCGGCCCAGGCCATCGCCGCCGTCCAGATCGCGGTCGGCGCCAACTCGCCGTTCGTCTTCGGCCGCGAACTGTGGCGCGAGTCGCGCCCCCCGGTCTTCCAGCAGGCCACCGACGTCCGGCCGCCCGAGCTGCGGGCCCAGGGCGTGCGTCCGCGCACCTGGTTCGGGGAACGCTGGATCGACACCCCGTCCGACCTGTTCGAGGAGAACCTGCGCTTCTTCCCGCCCCTCCTGCCCATCCACGCGGACGAGGACCCCCTCGCCGTCCTGGACGAGGGCGGCATCCCGAGCCTGGCGGAACTGGTGCTGCACAACGGCACCGTCTACCGCTGGAACCGCCCGGTGTACGGCGTCGCGGACGGCGTCCCGCACCTCAGGGTCGAGAACCGGGTCCTGCCGGCGGGCCCCACCGTCACCGACGTCATCGCCAACACGGCCTTCTACTACGGGCTGGTGCGGACGCTGGCCGAGGAGCCGCGGCCGGTGTGGAGCCGAATGCCGTTCGCCGCGGCCGCCGAGAACTTCGACACCGCGTGCCGCCGCGGCATCGACGCCGTACTGAAGTGGCCCCGCCCCGGCCGCTCCGGCGGCCTCGGCGAGGTCGCCGCCGTACGCCTGGTACGCCAGGAACTGCTGCCGATGGCCGCGGCGGGCCTGGACGCCTGGGGCGTCGAACCGGTCGACCGCGACCACTACCTCGGCGTGATCGAAGCGCGCTGCCGACGCCGCGTCAACGGAGCGTCCTGGCAGGCCGCTGCCTACCACCACGCGCTCGGCCGCGGCCTGGACCGGGGCGCGGCGCTGGCGGCGATGACCCAGCGCTACAGCGAACTGATGCACTCGGGGGAGCCGGTCCACGCCTGGCCCGTCGAGTGGACCGCCGCGCCGGTGGCGGCGGGGCGGGGGTGAGGAGGCGGGGCGCTCGGCCTCGACGTCGTGGGTCAGGGCGGTAGGCGGCGACGGTCTTCATGGCGTCGGGCCCGTCCGGGACGGTGCTGCGGTCGGCGACGGCCGGGTACTTTCCGGCGGGCCCGACGCCGTACTCGTTCCGCGGACGCACGGGGCTGCCACCGACGTGTTTCAGGCGGGCCGGGCGGCCCGTCGGGGGCGGCGTCGGGCAAGCTATGACGTTCTACTCGTGGCGTTTCATGTAGGACGCCGCTCATGACGTTTCACGGCAGTGGAGCGGCAGTGCGGAACTGGAGGCAGCTGTGCAGTCGGACGCGCGTCCCGTGACCGGTGCGGAATCCCCTGGCCCGAAGCGGCAGGGCCCGGGCGACGGGCGGGACGACGGCGTGGACGGCGGCCCGGGCGGGGGACACGACGGGGAACCGGGCAGGGGGCCGGGCAGTGGCCTGGACGGCGGGCTCTCGCAACGGCTCCTGCGCGGCGAGATGGTGCTGGTCCTGGCGCTCTCGCTCGGCGCGAGCGGTGTCTCCGCGCTCATCAGCTTCATCGGGTCGCTGACCAAACCCGGCGGTCTCAAGGACCAGGCCGCGATGCTGAACTCCTCGCACGCGCCGGGACGCCCGTGGCTCGACCTCGCCTGGCAGCTGTTCGGTATCGCCACCGCGCTCGTCCCCGTCGCGCTGGTGGCGCACCTGCTGATCCGGGAGCGGGCCGGCGGCCTCCGGGCGGTGGGCTTCGACGGGCGCAGGCCCGGGTTCGACGTGGGCCGCGGCGTCGGCGTGGCGGCGGTCATCGGGGGCAGCGGCCTGCTGCTCTACCTCGGCGCGCGGGCGGCCGGCTTCAACCTGACGGTGGTGCCGGAGGGGCTGCCCGACGTGTGGTGGAAGTTCCCGGTGCTGATCGCCTCGGCGGTGCAGAACGCGGTCGTCGAGGAGGTCATCGTCGTCGGCTATCTGCTGCGACGGCTGGGGCAGCTGAAGTGGACCCCGGTGGCCGCGCTGACGGCGAGCGCGGTACTGCGTGGCTCGTACCACCTCTACCAGGGCATCGGCGGGTTCGTCGGGAACATGGTCATGGGCGTGATCTTCGTCCTGCTGTACCGGCGCTGGGGGCGCGTCGGCCCGCTGGTCGCCGCGCATGCGCTGATCGACATCGTGGCGTTCCTCGGGTACGCGCTGCTGGCGGGGAAGGTGGGGTGGCTGCCCACGGTGTGACGGGCGCTGACGAGGGCGGGAGGGAGCGGGCGGGGGCGGATGGTGACGGGCCGGGGGGACGGTGACGGGCGACGGTCGTCGGCTTCGCCGCCGTACGCCGAGGGGCGGGCCCGGCCGGATGCCGCGGCCGGGCCCGCCCGTGGCGGTTCTCAGGGCGTGGCTCAGGGTGCGGTGAGCAGCTCGCCGTCGATGACGGTGACGGCCGAGCCGGTCAGCAGCGTACGGTCGTCGCGCAGTGCGGTCCGTACGAGACCGGTGCGGCGGGCGGGGCCCTGGAGGCCGGTGAGTTCGTCCCGGCCCAGCCTGGCCGACCAGAACGGCGCCAGCGCGGTGTGCGCGCTGCCCGTCACCGGGTCCTCGTCGATGCCCACGGCCGGGAAGAAGCAGCGGCTGACGAAGTCGTAACCGCCGTTGGGGGCTTCGGCCGCCGCGGTCGCGATCACCCCGCGGCCCCCGGGCGAGGCGAGGGTCCTCAGGTCCGGCTCCAGGGCCCGTACGGCCTTCTCGTCGGCCAGTTCGACGAGGAGGTCCCCGAGCTGTTCGCCGGTGTCGTACGCGCCGCGGATCTCCACGCCCAGCGACGCGGCGACGGCCGGCGGCACCTCGACCGCCGTCAGCGGGGCCGTCGGGAAGTCCATGGTGACCGCGCCGCCGCCGTCGGCCGTCGTGGTCAGCACGCCGCTGCGGGTGGCGAAGCGGACCGTTCCGGTGGCGGTCCCGGTGGTGTGCAGGACGTGTGCGGTGGCCAGAGTGGCGTGACCGCACATGTTCACCTCGGCGGCCGGGGTGAGCCAGCGCAGCGCCCAGTCGGCGTCACCGCCCGCGGGCAGCGGGTGGGCGAAGGCGGTCTCGGAGAGGTTGACCTCGGCGGCGACCCGCTGGAGCCAGGCGTCGTCGGGGAAGCCGCCGGCGTCGAACAGGACGACGCCGGCGGGATTGCCGCCGAAGGGGCGGTCGGTGAAGGCGTCAACGATACGAATCCTCATGGCCTGGAGCTTAGGAGTCCACCTCTGGCATGACTAAGGCCAATCGGATTCATGTGGACTGATTTTTGTCCGTGTCGGGCTCGTATCAGAAGAAGTGGCTGCCTGTCGGAGGGTGTGGTGGAAGCCAGTCAGGGGGACATGCCTCGGGGCGTGGCTTCCCGCTTCCGTGCGTGGCTCCCCGTTTCCGTGCGTGGCTCCCTGTTTCCGTGCGTGGCTCCCTGTTTCAGGGCGCGACGAGCGGCTCGGCCTCGTACGCGCGGTGCAGCAGTGCCAGGAAGTCGGGTGCGTCCGGCAAGGAGGCGGAGCCGATCCGGTGGACGGCCACACCCGGCGTCCACGAGTTCATGACCACCCCGCCGGCCAGCGCGGGCAGGTCGGCGAGAGTGACCTCCTGGACGCGCTGGGGGACACCGAGACCGTCCAGCTGCCGCCGGACGATGCCCATCGTGGTGCCGCCCAGCATCTCGGCCTCCGGCCACACCACCGCGGTGCCGTCCCAGAAGGCGAGGTTCCAGATGGATGCCTCGCTGAGCCGGCCGCGGCGGTCGACGAAGGCGGCGTCGTCGAAGCCGCGCCCCACGGCCTGCCGGAGGAAGTACGTCTTGCCCACCTCGCCCACGTGCTTCACGGCCGGAAGGGTCCGCTCGTGCTCGACCGGCGCCAGCGCCAACGGCCCCTGCGGCCCCGACGCGGCCGGGCCCGTACGGACCAGCACCTCGGGCTCCACCTCGGCCCCCGCCACGGTGAATTCACCTGCCGGCGAGTACACGGTGGCCGTCAGCGACAGGTCGGCCGGCCCAGCCTCCAGCGCCGTCCTCAGGTGGCCCCGTATCCGGTCGTCGGCCACCGCCCGGCCGAACATGACCTCCGAGGCGGTCCGCAGCCGCTCCAGGTGGAGGTCGAGGCCCCGGACCCGGCCCCCGCGCACCTGCATGGCGGTGAAGTGGGCGTAACCCGCGAACGCGAGCGGCGCCAGGTCCCCGGCCGTCGCCGCCCGGCCGTCACGGTGCACAACGAAAGAGGTCACGACATCACTCCAGCTCGTACGGGAAGAGGGGGTGGCGGCAGCGGCCCGTCTTCCGGATCATGGACGGCGGGCGCGGAACGATCGTTCCGTGCACGACGTTAAGGCTTCACACCAATGGAAAGGTCAAACTCGCATGGGACGGGGCAGTGGGGCGGGGCACATGCTGATCGGGGAGTTGTCCCGGCGTACCGGAGTCAGTACGCGGCTGCTGCGGTACTACGAGGAGCAGGGCCTGCTGAACGCGGAGCGCGGCCCGAACGGCTACCGCTGCTACGACGACGACACGGAGCTCACCGTGCGCCAGGTCCGCGCCCTCCTGGACGCGGGGCTGACCACCGAGGCGATCCGCGCGGTGCTGCCGTGCGCGCGGGGTGAGCAGCCGGAGCTCGAAATGTGCGTGGACGTTCGAACCGTCCTGAACCGGGTACTTGCGGACACCGACGCACGCATCGGCGACCTCCAGCGCAGCCGTAGCGCCCTCGTGGGCTACTTGGAGGCGAAGTCCTGACCCGGCGGGTCACCAGCGGAGCGGCGCTTCCTGGGGCGTGACGGGGACCGGGGACACTCGGGGCCGTGCACGGTGCTGCGACACCTGCGGCAAACCGGGAGGTCGTACGGATGCGGAAGCGGAGACGGCTGCAGTGGCGGACGCAATATCCCCTGTCCAAGCGGATGGTCAGGCATCTCCGCCGGGCGCGGTGGGCCTTCGTGGCCTTCTCCCTGTTCGAACTGACCGCGTTCTCCCTGGCCCTGACGGGAGAACAGCCGAGCACCTGGACCCTGATCTGGACAGGCTTCGGCACGGTCTACTTCCCTCTCGTACTCCTCATGACCCATCGGCTCCTGCGCAAGGACAGCAGGGTACGAGCGTCACGAGAGGAGTGACGCCGCCCTGCGGCCCGGCTCCGTCCCTGGACCGCTGCGGATCAGGCGTCATCGCTGGTGGGGTGGAGAACAGCCGCCGCGATGTCGCGCACGCGGTCCAGCGTGATGCCGTGGCGCTGTTCAACGGCGAGGGGGTGTTCGGTGGGCTCCAGCTCGATGAAGGGGAGCTGACCGACGGGACGAGTGTGAACGTGGGTCTTCAGGTTGACGGTGCTGGGCGAGTACGGGGAAAGCTCCGTGGACAGCCACCCGAAGTACGGGCCCTCGGCCTCACGTCCGGGGGCGTGCCGCATGTCCGCTGCGCGAGAGAAGTTGTCCCTGCTCAGGGAGGGGGCCGTGGTCGAGTAGTGCATCGGCAGCTCTGCGTGGCGCCGGCCGCAGCATGAGCAGGGGAAACCGGGGATGTTGGTCATGAACGAGAGACTGATGACCGGCTCCGGCGCAACGAGGTCAGTCGCCTTTCCAGGTCAGCAGCTTGCTTCGGCGTGGCCTCCCGGCGGTCCGGGCTGTGCCCGGTCGGCTGGGTCGGGGTGGATGGCCGAGGCGGACGGCTCATATCGGCGTACTGACGGCGCCGCAAGCGCGCGGGCGAGGACTGGCACGGGTGACGGGCGCAGCGGCGGTCGGTCATGCTCTCGCTGTCGGGCTGCTGCCGCAGTGGCGCGCGCCCTGCCGCCTCCCGGCGTGTTGCGGCGGCATTGGGTTTCGAGGAGCTGGGTTTCCAACTCGGCATCGAAATCGCTTGAAAGAGGAGCGGTGCGGCTCGGTGGGGGCCGAGAGCCGATTCTCACCACCTTCGAGGCGCAGTCCCTCAGCAGCAGTCGGTCCCGCTCCAGCCGCGACGCGAAGCCGACGAGCTGCTTGATCGTCGTCGGCCAGTTCCAGCCCTCAGTGGCGTGACCAGGTGCGCTGAACGGAGCCCCGAACGACTCGGTTCGCTGGGGCTTCGCTGAGACGACGACTCGGTTGAGTGAGGCAGGTCCAGGTCCAGGACTCGCCGACCTCGGGCGTTGCCATCCGAACAGTTCCGATATATCGTTGAGGCATCGCGAACGATCAAAATGATGTCGCGATTGATCATTGATGCAACCACGACACGGAAGGAGCGCCTTATGCGTTCCCATGGACACGAGCACCACGGACACGGCCGGCGCGGTGGCCGCGGAGACTACGAAGGGCGGTTCGAGGAGCGGCGTGCCGCGTTCGGGCCGTTCGGGCCGCCCTTCGGTGGGCCGTCGTTCGGCGGCCGGGGCCGCGGTGGCGGGCCGCGTGGCCGGGCGCGGCGCGGTGACGTACGCGCCTCGATCCTGGCCCTGCTGAAGGACCGGCCGATGCACGGCTACGAGATGATCCAGGAGATCGCCGAGCGCAGTGGCGGAGCCTGGAAGCCGAGCCCCGGCTCGGTGTACCCCACCCTCCAGCTCCTGGAGGACGAGGGGCTGATCAGCAGCGCGAGCGAGGGCGGCAAGAAGCTCTTCTCGCTGACCGAGGCCGGGCGTACGGAGGCGGAGAACGTCGCCGACGCGCCCTGGGAGGAAGCCGGCCGAGGCGTCGACTGGGAGGCCATGAACGAGATCCGTAAGGCGGGCGGCGGCCTGGTCGACGCGTTCCGGCAGGTGTGGGCCACCGGTACGCCCGAGCAGCGGGAGAAGGCCATCTCGGTGGTCAACAAGGCCCGCAAGGAGCTGTACCTGATCCTCGCCGAGGACGAGTGAGCCGCTCGCCGTCGCACGCGCGGGGCTGAGGCGCGACGATGACACGTGAGTTCGGCAGGGGCCGTGACCGGAGGACCGGGTCACGGCCCCTTTTGTGTCCGGACGGGTCTGCGAAGGTTTGAGGTGGTGGTGTGCGTCCCACTCGGGCCCGGGGGTGGCGCGTCGTCTCTCCTTCGCAAGGATGAGATTCCGGAAAGGCGTGCCCAACCACGGGCGGATGCGCAAATGCTTCCCGCCGGGGATGTTCCGGACGTCAGCTGCTGGTGGGGTGGGGACTGTGCAAAACCGTACTGCGTACAACAGTGGAGGGGGCTCGCCCCGCGAGGACCTCGAAACGCGGCTCACCGCGGAGCTCGCGTCGGTGATCTCCGCTGCCCGCAGGCGTGCCACGCGGGACGGTGACCGTCAGGTGGACACGGCCCACCTGCTGCACGGGCTTCTGGAGTCGGACCCGTCGGTACGGGCGGCGTTCGACGGCGGAGCGCAGATCGCCCGGCTGCTCGGCTATCTCGTCCAGCGCAGCATCGGGTACGGCCTCCAGTGGCACGGCACCGTCGAGGATTCCGGCGCGGTGCCGATGGTGACCGAGGGCGTCGCGCCGGGCTGGTCGCCTGCCGCGGCCGCCGCCCTGGACGGCGCACTCGACCGCGCGCACGCCCGGTACGCGACCCATGCCGCCTGCCTGGACCTGCTCGCGGCTCTCGTGGACGACCCCGAGTCGCGCGCGGTCGAGGTGCTGCGCAGGGCCTCGGTCGACACGGAACGGCTGGCGGCCCGGCTGGACGGGGACCGGTCCGGCCAGGAATGACAGGCGTGACAGGGGTGACGCTGCTGACGGCTCCTGTCATGATGTGCCGATGCGTGCGTCTACGGGGAGTGGAGCGGCTCCGGGGGTCGGCGGGGGCCTGGGGGAGCCGGGGGCGTCCGGGAAGCCGGGGGCTTCGCAAGTCTTGACGGTCTCACAAGCTTCACGAGCCTCACAGGCCTCGCCGGTCTCGAAGGCGTCGCGAGCCTTGCGGACTTCGGGAGGGCCGAGGGGGGCGTCGGGTGCGGAACGTCCGGAGAACGGTGACCCGACCGGCCGGAGCCGGAGCGTCGGGCTCACCCTGGCGCTGATCTCCGCGTTCGCCTTCGGCGGTTCGGGAGTGGCCGCGAAACCCCTGATCACCGCCGGTCTCGACCCCTTGCACGTCACCTGGCTGCGGGTCGCGGGCGCCGCCCTCGTCATGCTGCCCGTCGCCTGGCGTCACCGGCGGCTGCCGCTGCGCCGCCCCGCCCTTCTCGCGGGCTTCGGCCTGCTCGCCGTCGCCGGCGTCCAGGCGTGCTACTTCGCGGCGCTCTCCCGCATCCCCGTCGGGGTCGCGCTGCTCATCGAATACCTCGCGCCCGCGCTGGTGCTCGGCTGGGTGCGGTTCGTCCAGCGGAAGCCGGTCACGCGGGCCGCGGCGATCGGCGTCGTCCTGGCGGTCGGCGGGCTGGCCTGCGTGGTGGAGGTGTGGGCCGGTCTCCGTCTCGACCCGGTCGGGCTCGCTCTGGCGCTCGGCGCCGCCTGCTGCCAGGTCGGTTACTTCATCCTCTCCGACCACGGCGGCGACGGTGCGGACGCGGCGGATCCGCTGGGTGTGATCGCGTACGGGCTGCTGGTCGGCGCGGCCGTGCTGACCGTGGTCGCGCGCCCCTGGGAGATGGACTGGCCGGTACTCGGCGGCAGCGCCTACCTGGACGGCACCCGGGTGCCCGCCGTCCTGCTGCTCGTGTGGATCGTGCTGATCGCCACCGTGCTGGCGTACGTCACCGGCGTCCTGTCGGTGCGCAGGCTGTCTCCGCAGGTGGCGGGGGTGGTGGCGTGCCTGGAGGCGGTGATCGCGACGGTACTGGCGTGGGTGCTGCTCGGCGAACACCTCACCGCGCCGCAGGTCGTGGGGGGACTGGTGGTGCTGGCCGGCGCGTTCGTCGCGCAGTCGGCGACGCCGAAGGCGGGCCGGACGGACGAGAGGGGCGGGGGAGACGCGGCGCCTGTACGGGCGGGCGGGGCCGCATCGGGTGTGGACGTACCGGACGAGGACGCATCGGGCGGGACCGGATCGGGCGAGGGTGTACCCGGCGAGGCCGTACCGGACGAGGACGCGCCGCGCCGGGCCGACACGGACGAGGCCGCGAAAGGCGGCACTCCGGGTCTCGAAGACGGCACCGCAGGTCTCGTGGACGGCACTGCGGATCTCGAAGACGGGCAGGGCTTGTCGGCCGGCCGGCGCACCTCCTAAAGTGCCGATCATGCGATTGACCGTGCTGCCCCCTCCTGCCGCGTAGCGCGGGCGGCGGTCTCCGAACGAGAATCCGCCCCGGGCCTGACGTGATCCGCAGGACGCGTACCGCCCCGGGCCGGTCGCTGCTGCCCGCACACGGGACCACGCGACCACTCCACGGCGCTCGGCGCCGTCCCGGATCTCCCGGAGAAGCACAGCCATGCATGGTGTCTCTTCCCCCGCCCTGCCCGTGGGCCGGGGCCTGTTGTACGTGACCGTCGCCGCGACCGCCTGGGGCACAGCGGGCGCGGCCGCCTCCCTCCTCTACGGCAGTAGCGGCCTGGGCCCCCTCGCTCTCACCTTCTGGCGCACCGTCGGCGGCCTTCTGCTGCTGTCGGCCGCACGGGCGGTACTGCGCCGTCGGGCGGTGCACACACCGGATGCCGCCGTACGTCCGAAGCGGCCGCTGCGGCGCCGCGTCGTACGGATGGCCGTCACGGGGAGCGCGCTGGCCGTCTTCCAAGCCGCGTACTTCGCGGCGGTGGAGAGCACGGGACTGGCTGTCGGCACCGTCGTGACCATGGGGGCCGGGCCCGTCCTCATCGCGCTCGGTGCGCGGTTGACCATGGGCGAACGGCTCGGCGCCGGAGGAGTTCCGGCGGTCGTGGGCGCACTGGCCGGCCTGGCCGTGCTGGTGCTCGGAGGCGGTGATTCCGGTACCGTACGGCCCTCCGGTGTCGCCTTGGCGCTGCTGTCCGCCGCGGGCTGCGCCGTGATGACGCTGACGACCCGCCGCCTGGGGCAGGCCGGTGACGCCGCCGATCCGTACGGTTCCACGATCAGCGCCTTCGCCGTCGGAGCCGGGTGCCTGCTGCCGTTCGCCGCGGCCGAAGGGCTGTGGCCGCAGGCGCACGAACTGGGCCGCAGCCTCTGGCTCATGGGGTACATCGCCGCCGTACCGACGGCCCTCGGCTACGGCCTGTACTTCGCGGGCCTGGCGGCCGTCCGCGCGGCCACGGCGTCGGTGATCTCGCTGGTCGAACCGGTGTCCGCGGCGGTGATCGCGGTGCTCTTCCTGGGCGAGGAGCTGACGGCGGGCACGGTTGTCGGTACGTGTGTGCTGCTCGTGGCCGTCGCGGGACTGGCCGTGGCCGAGGCGCGGGAAGCGGCGGCGGCCCGTACGGGCAGGGCGCGCGCGGCGACGGTGCGCTGACCGGCGGGTGGAGCCGGGGCCGACTCGGGCCGCCCCGGCTCCACCGTCCGCCACCCGCCACCGGGCGCCCGGCCAGGCTGCGGACAGGGGCCCTCAGCTGTGGTCGGCCGCCGGACGGTCAGCCGCTGCCGGCCGTCAACCGTCGCAGCTGATGGGTACGGGCCTGGGCGTCACGGGGCGCGGCCCGCTCGGCCAGGCGCTCCGAGATGCGCCGCTGCACGGTCTCGCTCCGCTTGCCCGCGTACTTGAACTTGGCGCGTACGTCCGTGACTTCCAGCCGAAGCCCCCGAATGCCGGGCAGCTGGCGTCCGTACGGCGGGCCGTCGGCGGTGACGGGCGCCGAGCCGCCTTCGGGCTGGAAGTGCCCCATCTGCCGTGCCAGCAGCGCGGCCTTCTCCTGCGGGTCGTCCACGATGTGGGCCGTGCACGTGAGCTGGACGGCGGCGTAGAAGCTGGTGGGGACGCCGTGCTCGGGCGGCTCCTCCTCGGCGGCCTGCCACGGCCCCGGTATGAACACGTAGTCGTCCACGACGCTGAGCAGGACGGTAGGGGCTGCCTCCAGCGCGCGCCATATCGGATTGGGGCGGGCGAGGTGGGTGACGGCCTCCCGGCGGGCCCGGTCGTAGGCGAAGTGCAGGGGCTGGACGAGGGGCGGGGAGCCGGGCGGGCCGTTGACGGCGAGCTGGCCGAAGTCGTGGCCGGCCAGCCAGTCCTGCCACTCGGCGTCGTCGGTGGGCGCGTCCCAGGGATGGATCAGCATGCGCTCCTCCTTCAGCGTGCCGAGAGGTAGGCGGGCTCGGTGATGTCCGGGGCGAGGTCGTCGGCCGGGACGGGTGTTCCATATGCGGGGGCGACCGGCAGGACGCCGCTCCAGTGGGGGAGCGGGAGGTCCTCGGGCTCGTCGCTCGGGCCGCCGGCCCGGATCTTGGCGGAGACCTCGTCCAGGTCGAGGCGGAGGACGGCGGTGGCGGCCAGTTCCTTGGCGTTCGCCGGCCGGGAATCGGCGGCCCGGCCGGGCACGACCTGGTCGACCAGGGCGTCGAGCGCGG
Source organism: Streptomyces monomycini (assembly GCF_022271435.1). Taxonomy (GTDB): domain Bacteria; phylum Actinomycetota; class Actinomycetes; order Streptomycetales; family Streptomycetaceae; genus Streptomyces; species Streptomyces monomycini. The sequence goes on from NZ_JAFIQY010000021.1 coordinate 28,591, forward strand.
CCGTCTTCTCGTCGTGGTCGGTGACCTGGTGGGCGGTGCCGTGGACGACGACGCTGCGGTAGTTGATCGAGTGGTGGAAGGCGGACTTGGCCAGGACCAGGCCGTCGACGTGGGTGACCGTGACGCACACGGGCAGGCCCGGGTCGGCTGTCTCCCCGGCCATCCGCAGCGGGCGCGACCCGGTCGAGCCGTGCAGGTAGAGGCGGTGGCCGGCCCGGGCGTAGAGCGTGGGCAGGACGACGGGGGCGCCGTCGCGGACGAAGCCGAGGTGGCACAGGTAGCCAGCGTCGAGGATGGCGTGCACGGTCTCGTGGTCGTAGGCGGCGCGCTCGCGGGCGCGGGTCGGTACGGTGCGCTCCGTCCGGGTGAAGGACGGCTCCTGGGGCGCCTGGGACATTGCGTTCTCCATTGCACTAGTGCATAATTGGTTTTGTGCTAGGAGAGTATCGGATCGAAGGGCGGCGCGCATCGGAGATTGCCGCCAGTGTCGAGCGAGCCGTCGGTGCGGGTGAGCTCCAACCGGGCGAAGTCCTGCCCCCCATGCGAGAGTTGGCCGTCTATCTGGAGGTCAATCCCAATACGGTGGCGTCCGCGTACCGGACGCTGCGGGACCGGGGTGTGATCGAGACCGCGGGCCGCCGCGGCAGCCGGGTGCGTCCGCGCCCGGCCAGCACGGTCCGCGAGGCAGCGCTGGGACCCCTGCCGCCCGGCGTGCGCGACGCGGCCGCCGGGAATCCCGACCCCGCGCTGCTGCCCGCCCTCGGGCAGGCGCTGGCCGCGGCCGCCGCCCGCAGCGCGGAGCGCCCGACGCTGTACGGGGCCCCTGCGGTCGGCACGGAGCTGGAGCGGATGGCCCGCGCCGCCTTCGAGGCCGACGGGGTGCCGAGCGGCTCGATCGCCGTCACCTCGGGGGCGCTGGACGCGATGGAGCGGGTGCTCGCTGTGCATCTGCGTCCCGGTGACACGGTCGCGGTCGAGGACCCGGGCTGGGGGAGCCTGCTCGATCTGATTCCCGGCCTCGGCCTGCGGGCCGTTCCGGTCGCGGTGGACGATGAAGGGCCGCTGCCCGAGCAGGTCGGCCGGGCGGTGCGCGACGGCGCCCGGGCCCTGGTCGTCACGGACCGGGCGCAGAACCCGACAGGCGCGGTGCTCAGCGCCACCCGGTCGCGGGAGCTGCGCGAGGTGCTGGCGAGCCATCCGGACGTGCTGCTGGTCGAAGACGATCACGGCCACGACATAGTCGACCTCCCGCTCCACCCGCTCGCGGGCGCCACGGACCACTGGGCGCTCGTCCGCTCCACGGCCAAGGCGTACGGCCCCGACCTGCGGCTCGCCGTGCTGACCGGCGACGCCGTGACGGTGGACCGGGTGCGCGGCCGCCAGCGGCTCGGTCCCGGCTGGGTGAGCCATCTCCTGCAAGACGCGGTGGTGCACCTGTGGCGTACGGGAGCGGTCGACCCGAAGGCCGTCGCGGACGCGTACGGCAGACGCCGGAACGCCTTGATCGACGCCTTGGCGGCCCGCGGTGTCCGGGCGCGGGGGCGCAGCGGGATGAACGTATGGATCCCGGTGCCCGACGAAACCGGCGCGGTCGCCCGGCTGTTGCACGCGGGCTGGGCCGTAGCGCCCGGAGCGCGCTTCCGCATGGACTCGCCGCCCGGCATACGCATCACCATCGCGGGCCTCGCGGAGGACGAACTGCCGGCACTGGCGGACGTCGTCGCGTCCGCAGTCGAACCGAAGGAGGCGCGCCGTTACGACTGAAGTGAGCACGGAAGCGTGGGCGCTGCGGACGCGGGGCGCACCGTGAGCCCGGCCGGTGAGATGCCGCATCTCGGCAGGCGCTCACAGGCCGACCGGCCGACTGAACGACTGTCTGACCGGTTGGCCGATTGAATGACGGGCCGGCCGGTTGACCGACTGGCGGACTGGTTGACCGACCGGCCGGCTGATCGAGGATCGAGGGGGAACGATGCTGGTTACGATCGCACGATGTCTGATCAGAGCTTTCTTGTCCGCGGTCCGCGGGTGGCCGTCCGGCGGATCTCCTTCCGGGACCGGGAGGAGATCGCGGTCCTGGACCGTGAGAGCGCCGCACTGCACCACCCGTGGGTCCCCGCGCGGGACACCACGGAGGAGGCGTTTCGCGCGTACGTGGCCAAGTTCGACCAGCCCACCCACGAGGGCTTCGTGGTGTGCCTCCGGGAGAGCGGTGCGATCGTCGGCGGCGTCAACATCAACAACATCGTCCGGGGCGGCATACAGAGCGGAGCCCTCGGCTACGTCGCCTACGCGTCCACCACCGGGCACGGCTATATGACCGAGGGGGTCCGTCTCGTCGTCCGGTACGCCTTCACCGAGCTGGGGCTGCACCGGCTGGAAGCCAACATCCAGCCCGGCAACGCCTCCTCCGTCCGGCTCGTCGAGCGGCTGGGGTTCCGGCTGGAGGGCTACTCTCCTCGCTTCCAGTACGTGGACGGTGCGTGGCGCGACCACGAACGGTGGGCGGTGACGGCCGAGGCGACTGAGACGGCCAACACGGCCAACACGGCCAACACTGCCGAGCATGCCGCCGGGCCGGACCCCCGCTAGGCGGTGCGGCGGGGGCGGCTCTGGGTCAGGGCGGCACCGGCCAGGACGATCAGCGCGCCGACGGGAGTGTTCCAGCTGAGGGACTCGCCGAGCAGGGCGACACCGGCCGTGGTGGCGATCACCGGGACGAAGTAGGTGACCATCTGGGCAGTGGTGGGACCCACCTCCGCCACCAGCCCGTACTGCAACAGGAAGGCGAGCCCGGTGCCCAGGGCGCCGAGCGCGACGACGGCGAGGAGGGGGATGACGGGGTAGGCCGCCGGGGCGGAGGTGAAGAGCACGGTCACCAGGCCGACCTGGGCCGTGGCGAGGAGCATCTGGGTCCCGGAGAGGGCGACGTGGGAAACCTTGGCGCCGGCCAGGGTGCGCCGGACGTAGATCCAGCCGATGGGGTAGCTCAGCGACGCACCCAGAGCCATCACCGTGCCCGCCGGATCCGTTCCGGAGAACCCCTGCCAGGCGCCGAGCACGGTCAGTACCCCCAGGAAACCGAGGCCGAGCCCCGCGACGCGGCGGCGGGTGGGCCGGTCCTCGGAGAGGGCGACGAGGGAGAGCGCCATGCCCCACAGCGGGGAGCCGGCGTTGCAGATGCTGGCCAGGGTGGAGGGGATGGTCAGCTCGGCGTAGGCGAAGAGGGAGAAGGGGAGGGCATTGAGGAAGAACGCGGCGACCGTCAGATGACCCCAGGTCCGCGCGGAGCGGGGCAGCCGCTCCCGCTTGGCGGCCAGTACGGCGATGAGCACCGCCGAACCGAATGCCAGGCGGCCGAAGGTGACGTGCAGGGGAGTGTATCCCTGGGTGCCGACCTTGATGAAGAGGAAGCTGAAGCCCCAGACCAGGCTCAGGATCGCGAATCGCAGACGCCAGTCGAGGGCGCGGCGTGGCCTGCCCCGACGCGCGGTGGAGCGGTCCGAGGTGGCGGCGCCGTCCGAGGTGGCGGAGCGAGGCGGGGGTGAAGGCGCGGCGGGTGCGGTGTCGGTTCCGGAAGGGGTGGTGGCGGAGCTCATGGGGACTACGATGCGGTTCCATGATCTTGTAGCACAAGCGAGTTTTCGTAGGGGGTATCGCTTAGTATTGCTTAGATGTTGAACCTTGATCGCTTGCGGACGCTGAGTGCGGTGGCCCGGCACGGCTCGGTGAGTGCGGCGGCGGACGGGCTGCATGTGACCACTTCCGCCGTCTCGCAGCAACTCGCCAAGCTGGAGCGGGAGACGGGCCAGCAGCTCTTGGCCAAGCACGGCCGCGGCGTGCGGTTGACCGACGCCGGCCGGCTGCTGGCCGGCCATGCCGTACGGATTCTCTCGCAGGTCGAGCTGGCCCAGGCGGAGCTGGAGGCCCACCGCGGTCAGGCCGTCGGTGAGCTGCGGCTCGGCGCCTTTCCCACCGCGGCGCGCGGACTGTTCCCTGCCGCGTTGGCCGGACTGCGTGCCGAGCACCCGCAACTCCGGCCGCGGCTGCGGGAGATGGAGCCCGACGCCTCAGTGCGGTGCGTGGTGCGCGGTGACATCGACCTGGGTGTCGTGCTGGACTGGCACAATCGGCCGCTCTCGCTGCCCGAAGGGCTGGCGAAGGTGCCGATCCTGAACGACCCTGCCGACGTCGCCCTGCCGGCCGGCCACCCGCTGGCGCACCGCGACTCGGTCGACTTGGCGGAGCTGGCCGACGACGAATGGGTCTCCTGGCCGCAGGGCGAGTTCTGCCACGACTGGCTGATGTTCACCCTGCGCGGCCAGGGCATCGAGCCGCGGATCTCGCACATGGTGGACGAGCACCACACCCAGTTGGCGCTGATCGAAGCCGGGCTGGGGGTTGCGGTGGCACCCCGACTGGGACGTGGGCCGGTACCGGCGGGGGTGCGGGTGGTGCCCGTACGCCACACGATGCAGCGGCACGTCTACGCGATCTGGCGCGCCGACGCCGACCGGAGGCCGTCCATTCGTGCCGCGGTCGCCGCGTTGCGCGCTGCGGGTGAGGAGATCGAGGGGCGCTGAAGGGTCGGGGGGCTGAGGTGGCTCTGCAGGGTCCGACCGTGGCCGGGCCCAGCGGGCAGGGCTACCGGTGGTCGCCGTCCGGGAGCAGGGGCGGGGGAGCAGCCGCTGTCCCGCTCGTGCGGAACGACGTACACACACGGCACATCACCTGATGCCAGGTCCAGCGCGTACGGGCTCGGAAGCGCCGGGTGACTGCCAGCCACGCCATGCCGATGACGGTGTCGCCACGGACCATGACCAGGCGGTGGTGCGAGGACGCGTTCTCCCGCGACCACGCCACGAAACGGCGCACGAACGCGTCGCGCGTGGTGATGGGCGGTGCCCCGTCGGCCTCCTGTACCCACTGCCATCGGAGGGCGGCGACGGCGACCAGGCCGTCCGGGCGAGCGGGGCGGATGTGGAGGGTATCCAGGGGGCCATGGGGGCATGGTGATGCGAGGGGCGCCGTCGCGTCACGGGGGTGCGAGAGGCGAGACGACCCCCCGGATCAATCCCAGGTCCAGCAAGTCCTGGGGACGTATCCGGAGGTGGTCGGCGGTGTCGCGTACCGCGTCCGGGGCGCGCTTGAGGATGGCGGCGGCGGCTTCCGGGGCGATGACGGAGAAGTAGCTGTCCGGTGTCGCCCACAGCCGGCCCGGCGCGGCCAACGCCAGCGCTCCGCCGGACCCGCCCTCCCCGATCAGCAGCGAGGTGACGGGTGTACGGACCGAGGCCAGCGCGGCGAAGACGTCCGCGATGGCGGCGCCCGCGCCGGCGCGTTCCGCTGCCGGGTCGTTGGCCGCCCCCGGGGTGTCGATGAGGGTGAGCACCGGTATGCCGAGCCGGTCCGCCATGTGGATCAGCCGGGCAGCCGTACGGAACCCCGCGGGGCGCACGGCCGTACCGCATTGGGCGGCGAACGCGATCGTGCGCCCGTCGCGTCGGCCGAATCCGCAGCGTATGCCCGGGTCGGTGCCGCCGCAGCGGTCGCCGCTGATCTCCTCGCGCCAGTCGAAGTACGCCTCCAGATACGCCGCGGCGCGCGGCCGCCGCGCGTCGCGGGCGGAACACACCGACTCCCATCCGGACGCGGGGAGTCCGGAGGTGCCGAGGGCATTCGGGGGCGGGGCGGCCGTTGTGGCGGGGCTCGCTTCGGCGGGGTCTGTAGTGGCGGAGTCGGCTTCGGGCGGAGCGGATCCGGCTGGGGTCGCTTCGGGTGGGGCCGCTGCGGCAGCTTCGTCCTGGCCCGCCGTCGCGTCCGGTCTCGCGACCGGTGTCGCGTCCGCCGCTGGTGCCCCGTCGCCTCCTGGCGACAGCAGCCGCAACCAGCGGCCGAGTACCGTGCGCAGCTGGTCCGGCGGGACGACGGCGTCGGCCTGGCCGGCCGCTACCTGGCCCTCGGCGCTGTACGCGTACGGGTCGGCGTCCGCCGGGCGCACGCGTGAACCTGCGAAGCCGACCTGCGCGCCCGGCAGCGCGAGCACGACATCCGCGCCCGCGCCGAGTGTCGCCCAGCCGCCGCCGGTCGTCGGATCGCGCAGCACGGCGATCTGAGGGAGCCGCGCCGCCCGGTTCAGCGCGGACCGGCCGGCCACCCGCTGGAGCTGGGTCAGGGCCCGCATACCCTCCTGCATCCGGCTGCCGCCCGTGGCGATCAGCGTCACGACCGGCAGGCGCAGTTCCCGGGCGCGGTCCCAGGCGGCCACCAGTCGATCACCCGTACGCTCCCCCAGGGAGCCGCCGAGAAAACCGAACTCGAAGGAGACCAGGACGGTTTTCACGCCGGCGACACGGGCGAGACCGCAGACCACCGATTCGCTCTCACCGGTCCGTTCCTGCGCCCGCTGCCGTGCGGAGCCGTAGCCGCCCCAGCCGAGCGGCCCGTCGTCGTACGGGGCAACGGCCGCAGGCCCGACCGCCGGGCCGATACCCGCTCCGGCCGTTGGACCGGCCGCCGGGCGCACTGCCGGTGCAGCCGGTCCCCCGGCGGAGTGACCGGAGCCCGACCCCACCGCTCCACTCCCCTCCGCCTCCGGTGCGGCGAACTCCGCGAAGTCGTCCGTCACGACGGCGATCGCCTCGCGCGCGGACCAGCGCGGCGACGGCCCGGCAGGCGCGGGCCCGGCGGGCGCGGAGCATCCCCCCCGCGGTTCCGCTGCCCGTGTCCCCGCTGCCCACGCCCCCGCTGCCGGCGTTCCTGCTGCTGGTGCTCCCGCTGCTGGGGCCCCCGCCGCTGTTCCCGCCACCCGGGTCGCCGGAACCGCTCCCCGGGCCCTCGCTACGCACGGAGATCCCGTTTCAGCACCTTGCCCATGTCGTTGCGGGGCAGGGCTTCGAGGAAGTGCACCACGCGGGGGCGCTTGTGCGGTGCAAGTTGCCGGGCCACGTGGTCGGCCAGCTCGGCGTCGGAGGGAACGGCGACGCCCTCGGCCGCGGGCGTCGGCACGATCCAGGCGACGATCCGCTCGCCCAGGTCCTCGTCCGGCTCACCCGTCACAGCGGCCTCACTGACACCCGGATGCTCCAGCAGGGCGTTCTCGATCTCGCCCGCGCCGATCTTGTACCCGCCGCTCTTGATGAGGTCGGTGGCCTTGCGCCCCACGATGCGGTAGTTGCCCGCCGTGTCGCGGGTGGCCATGTCGCCGGTACGGAACCAGCCGCCGTCGAAGGCCGCGGCGGTGGCGTCCGGGCGGTTGAGGTATTCGACGAACAGGTTGGGGCCGCGGACCTGGATCTCGCCGACCGTCTCGCCGTCACTGGCCTCGACGGCTTGGCCGGACTCGTCGACAAGCCGGACGTACACGCCGGGCAGCGGCACGCCGACGCTGCCGGGCGATGGCTCGCCGTCGGCCCGCACACTCGTGTTCATCAGCGTCTCGGTCATGCCGTACCGCTCGATGACGCGGCACCCGGCGGCCGCGGCGAGCCGCTCGTGGTCGGCGCGCGGCAGGGCCGCCGAGCCGGACACCAGGAGGCGGGCCCGGCCCAGGGCCTTGGCGAGCGCGGGGTTCTCGCCCGCTTCGACGGCCAGGCGGTGGTACATCGTCGGTACGCCGAACAGCATCGTGCCGTCCGCGGTCAGCTCCCGGACGACGCCCTCGGTGCTGAACCGGCCCAGGTGGCGCACGCTGCCACCGCGGCGCAGCGGCCCGAGGACGCCCAGCACGAGACCGTGGACGTGGAACAGCGGCAGACCGTGCACCAGAACGTCGTCGGCGGTCCACTGCCACACCTCCGCCAGCGCGTCCAGCGTGTGCGCGAGCGCCCGGCGGGGGAGCACGACGCCCTTGGGCGGGCCCGTCGTGCCGGAGGTGTAGACGACGAGGGCGGCGGACTCGGCGCCCGGCTCGTACGGAAGGGGCGGCACCTCCTCGACGTCGGTGGCGGGGTCGACATCGAGGCGGGGGAGGGCGGCCAGCGCGCCGGGCAGCTCGGCGTCCGGCTCGGCCAGTACGAGCGTCGGCCCGCTGTCCGACACGATGTGTGCCAGCTCGCTCTCGCCGATCTTCGGATTGACCGGCACGGCGGGCACCCCGGCGAGCAGCGCGGCCACCACGGCGACCGCGGTCTCCAGGGTGGGCGTGGCCCAGACGGCCACCCGGATCTCGCCGTCGAGGCGCTCGGCGAGCCGGCCCGCGACCGCGGCCAACTGGCGGTAACTGAGCGCACGCTCGCCGAAGCGCAGCGCGGGCTGCGGCGACGCGTCGCTCAGCGCCGGAAAGAGCACGTTCACCAGGTCTCCCTCGTTCTGTTCGTCGCACGTCGGTGCCGCCCCGGACCTGCTGGAACGGGCCGACCCCACCACTGTGTCAGAGACCACCGACAACGCGATCAGGCGGCGCCGCGTGGGAGCGCGACCGGTCCGCTGCACCGGGGCGCGGCGGGCGTCCGGCGGGGCCCGCTCAGCCCGGCATCTTGCGGAAGTCCCAGGACACGACGGCTTCCGGAACCAGCCGCAGCCAGGCATGCCGGCCGTCGTACGGCATCTGTTCCAGGCCGAGCCCGCCGAAGTACTTGGTGGTGAAAAGCCGCTCCGGCACGTCCAGTTCCGCGCAGACGTCACCCGTTCGTGGTACCTCGCCGACGAAGGCCGCGCTGCCGGTCAGCTCCACCCCGCGCAGCTCCCCGTAGTCGTGCCCGTCGTCGACGACCACCGCGATCCGCGGGTTCTCGCGCAGCTGGGCCCAGCGCTTGCTGCGGGTGATCGAGTACAGCCAGAGGGCCGTGCCGTCCCAGGCGAACCAGAGGGCGCCGACGTGCGGCGTCCCGTCCGCGCCCACGGTGGCCACCCGGCACGTGCGCTGCTCCGCCAGGAAGGTGTCCCGTTCGTGCGGCGTCATCATGATGCGGCGCCCGCGTCGCTGTGTGCCGGTCATCCGTCGTCCACCTCCGCCGTACGGCCTGACTGATGGTCAGCATCAGGTGCCAGGCATCATCCGGTCTCTTCCGTGCCGGCGCAATGGCGGCTACGCTCACGCGGCCCGGGCGCAGCGCGGCCCGGCCCGCGGAGCCACAGGGGCGACACGGCTCCGGCTCGCGACGACTCCCGCCCCAGGAAGGGACGAGACGATGGCAGCGGACGCCCGCCTCTTGGCACAGACCGATCCGGCGACGACGGCCCTGCTCACCGTCGAGTGCCAGCGCGGCGTCGTCGGACCGGACGGCGCGCTGCCGGAACTGGCGGAAGCGGCGCGCGCGTCCGGGGCGCTCGGGCGGGTGGCGCGGCTGGTCGGGGCCGCGCACGACGCGGGCGTACAGGTGCTGCACGCCGTCGCCGAGCGCCGCCCGGACGGCCGCGGCGCCAACCGCAACGCGCGTCTGTTCGCCGCCGCCGAGCGTCTGCCCGTACAGCAGATCGTCGGGTCGACCGCGGTACGGGTCGCCGAGCCGGTGCCCGTCTCCGATGACGACCTGATCGTCCGCAGGCTGCACGGGCTGTCGCCGCTCGCCGGTACGGACGTGGACCCGCTGCTGCGCAATCTCGGCTGCCGCACCCTTGTCGTCGTCGGGGTGTCGGCGAACGTGGCGATCCCGAACGCCGTCTTCGACGCGGTCAACCTCGGGTACACGGCGGTGGTGCCCGCCGACGCGATCGCCGGTGTGCCGGCCGACTACACCAGGGCGATGATCCGGCACACCCTCGCTCTCGTCGCCACGGTCACCACCACCGGTGATCTGCTCGCGTGCTGGAGCGGTGCGCGGAGCCGGACGCCCGGCCCCCGGACCGGCCCGGTCACCCCAGCTTGATCGCGTCGCCTTCCACGCTCACCTTGGCCGCGACGAGCCCCTGAGTGGCGGGCCCGTTGCGTACGCTGCCGTCGGCGATGGCGTAGGTGCTGCCGTGGCAGGGACAGTTGATCGTGCCGTCCGCGACCTCGTTCACCAGGCAGCCCTGGTGCCGGCACACCGCCGAGAACGCCTTGAACTCACCCTTGGCGGGCTGGGTCACCACGACCTTGCGGTCCTTGAAGACCTTGCCGCCGCCCTCGGGGATGTCCGTGGTCCTGGCCAGCACGCCTCCGGCCGCGCCGGTGCCCGCGCTCCCCGGAGCCTTGCCGCCGGGCTCCGTGTCGCCGTTCTTCGACCCGTCACCCCCGCCGCCTCCGTCGCTCTTCGACGCGTCGGGCGGCGCGGACGAGGCGCTGTCGCCGTACCCGTCCGAGCCGTTGCCGCACGCCGCGAGCGCGGCGGCCAGTCCCGCCGCGCCGGCCGCCGCGACGACCGTACGGCGGGCCGTGCGCGCGTCCGTCCACAGTCCTGGCGACCGCCCTGCCGATCGCCCGGTCGATGTCCGCTGAGTCATGGGGTGCCTCCAACTGTCGGTGACCCAGGGGCCGCCGGATGCCGTGAGCGGTGCGTGTCACGTGGCGCGTGCGTCCTCTGGGCGTTGTGGAAGTTCCATACGGGCGGGCGGGCGCGCGCGTTCAGCTTCTGTCGAGTGCCGAACGCAGGAAATCACGTTGGTGGCGCAGCAGGTTCTCGTTGACCGCCACGTCGGTGGGCGCGTGTCCCGCTCCGGGCAGCGGCAGCACGCTGTGCCGGCGGCCGGCGGCCAGCAGTTCGGCGGAGAAGCGCAGGGTGTGGGCAGGGGCCACGTTGTCGTCCGCCAGTCCCTGGACGAGCAGCAGCGGGCGGCGGAGCAGATGTCCGTGGCCCACCAGGGAGGAACGGGCGTAGTTCTCCGGTGTCTCCCGGGGGTGGCCGAGGTAACGTTCCTTCCAGTGGGTGTCGTACAGCCGCTGGTCCGTGGGCGCGGCGCCGGCGACCGCCGCGTGGAAGACGTCGGGGCGGTGCAGGACGGCAGCGGCGGCCAGGAAGCCGCCGAACGACCAGCCGCGGATCGCCACCCGGGACAGATCCAGGTCCGCGAAGCGCGCGGCGGCAGCGTGCAACGCGTCGGTCTGGTCCTCCAGGGCGGGGGTGAGCTGATCGCCGTGGATGGTCTTCTCCCAGGCCGGACCCCGGCCGGGGGTTCCGCGGCCGTCGGCGACCAGTACGGCGAAACCCTCCTCGGCGAACCACTGCGCCACACAGGCGAACCAGGTGCGGGCCCGTACGGCGAGCTGGACGCTCGGGCCTCCGTACGGGGAGAGGAGCACCGGCAGCGTGCCCGAACCGGGCTCGTACCAGGAGGGGAGATACAACGCACCGCGCAGTTCCCGCCGCCCCAGGAGGAGGTGTTGCGGGCGTGGGGTGACGACCGGGTCCTCGCCGAGCGAGGCGATGGTCCCGACAGTTCCGGGGGCTTCGACGGTTCCGACGGCGGTGTCCTGCCCGGCGGTGTCCTGCCCGGTGGCGCGTGCGCCGGTCACCGGCCCGGCCGGCCCGGGGCCGCGTACCTCGACGACCGGGCCCTCCGGCGTGAGCCCGCTGACGACCACCGTGCCGCCCCCGGCGGCGGCGGTGAACAGCCCCGGCCCTCCGCTCAGCCGGGCCGGCCGGGCCGAGCCGTCCGCCGGGTCCCACCGCCAGACATGCACCTCCGTCGGCTCCTCGCCGGCGGTGAACCACACCTGCTCGCCTTCCACGGCGACGACCTCCCGCACCTGTAATCCGGGCGGCGTCACGGTGGCGCCGCCCACGCTCAGGTGGCGGGTGCCGGGCGTGTCCTCGGGCAGGACGAGGGCTCCTGATGCCGTACGGGCCGGGGTGCCGCGCACGATCTCGGTCCAGGCGAGGTCGGTGCGTTCGTGCAGCGTCCGGGTCGCGCCGGTGCCGGGGTCGACCGCCAGGGTGCGCAGTGTCCGCTGGTCGCGGCTCTGTACGCCGATGAGCGGTCCGTGGCCGTCCCACCCGGCGCTGACGAGGTAGACGTACGCGGCCCGGTCCCACGCCACCTCGACCCGCCGCTCTCCGGAGGCGGCCACGGGTACCGGAGCGGCCGCCGCCCCCGAGGCGGTCACCGGCACGATGTGCAGCGACACGTCCGCGTTGGCCGTCCCCGCCGAGGGATAGGCCACCGTGCGCGGCGGCTGCTCGGGGTGTGCCGGATCGCTGATGTAGCGCCGTTCCACGCCGGACGTGTCCACCCTGGCCACCAGGAGGTGGCGGCTGTCCGGGGCCCACCAGTAGCCGCGCGAGCGTCCCATCGACTCGGCTGCCACGTACTCGGGCAGACCGTAGGTGACGTCCGGGCCTTCGGCGGCCGCCAGCCGCCGGTCCTTCTCGTCCTCCAGGGCGACGACGTGCAGCGATCCACCGGTGACATAGGCGACCAGCCGCCCGTCCGGAGAGGGCCGGGGATCGACGACCGGCCCGGCGGTCCGTACGCGGACGGGGGCGCCTTCATCCGTACGCACCACCCACAGTGCTCCCGAGAGCGCGCAGGCCACCACGCGCGCCGCCGCGTCGGTCGCATACGCCACGACACCGGTGGAATACTCCCGTGCCCGCTCCCGCCGCACCCGCTCCGCCTCGGGCAGCCGCCGCTCCGCGGTCTCTCTCGTCTCTCCGCCGTCCGCGGTCTCCGCTGCCGGGCCGGCTCCCAGCGTCTCCGGATCGATCAACACCCGCTCCACGCCGTCCTCGTACATCCACAGCCGCCCTACGGGGTCGCTGCCCCCGCCCGTACGGACGAAGAGCACGCGGCGGCCGTCCGCGGAGACGCCGAACTGACGCGGCACGCCGAGGGAGAAGCGCCGGGTGCGGGCGAATTGTGCGGGGAAGGCGGCGGAATCGCCTTCGCGGGCGGGGGAGTTGGAGTCGGCGGGCGCCTCGGGGGCGGCACCAGCCGAACGGAAGAGGCCTTCAGCGGGAGTCATGACGGGACTCTGGCACCAAGTCGTCCCGGCTTCCACCATCCATGGCCACGTCTCTGGGCATATCCATGGGCACACGGATGGGCACATGGAATGGGCACACGGTTGGACACATGGATGGGCACGCGGATCAGCGCGCGGATATGACGAAGCCCCGCGGACGGGGGAACCGCGGGGCTTCGTTCGACAAGTGTACATGTGTTCAGGTGTTATGTCTTTTCTGTAGGGCTTGTGGACTCCGTGTCGCTACGCCTCTGCGGGGCCGTGCCTTTCCGTGCCTGGACGGCGCGCCGCCCGCAAGCGCGCCCCGCCCTCCACCGTGGGACGATGGACCCGTGACCTTGGAGGACCTCGTCCGGCTCCGCCGGGCCCGTGACCTGATGGACCGCGAGTACGCGAAGCCGCTCGACGTCGCCGCGCTGGCGCGTACCGCGCACATGTCCGCGGGCCACTTCTCCCGCAGCTTCCGCGCCGCCTTCGGGGAGACGCCGTACAGCTACCTCATGACGCGCCGCATCGAGCGGGCCAAGGCGCTGCTGCGGCGGGGCGACCTGTCGGTGACGGAGGTGTGTTTCGAGGTCGGCTGTACCTCGCTGGGGTCGTTCAGCTCGCGGTTCACCGAGCTGGTGGGCGAGAGCCCGAGCGCGTACCGGGCCCGCCGCCACGACGAGGGCGCCGCCATCCCCGCCTGCTACGCCAAGATCTACACGAGACCGGTCAGGAACGGAGAAGCGCCGCCCGCTCCCCGCCCGTAGCGTTGGCCGTATGGATATCAGCCTTTCGACCTGCTTCATCGCCGTCGACGACCACGACAAGGCGCTCGCCTTCTACCGGGACGTGCTCGGCCTGGAGGTGCGCAACGACGTCAGCTTCGAGGGGATGCGCTGGGTGACCGTCGGCGCGCCGTCGCAGCCCGACGTGAACATCGTCCTCGAACCGCCCCTCGCGGACCCGAACGCCTCGCCCGCCGACCGCGAGGCCTTGACGGAACTTCTGGCCAAGGGCCTGCTGCGGGCCGTCATCTTCACGACCGGCGACTGCGACGCCACCTTCGAGCGCATCCGCGCCGCGGGCGGCGAGGTGCTCCAGGAGCCGGTCGACCAGCCGTACGGCGTCCGCGACTGCGCCTTCCGCGACCCGTCCGGCAACATGCTGCGCTTCAACCAGGCCCGCAAGCAGTGAGCGCGGCGCCCGTCTCCTGAGGACGGACCGGCCGCTTCCCCTGACATGCACAGGGGGGAGCGGCCGGTCCGTGGGCGGCAAGTCGGCAGAGGAGTCAGAGACGGCAGGGGCGGCAGGGGCGGGAGAGATGGCCGCTCGGCCGAGTGACGCCTGCTCTGGCTGGATATTTCCTCAACAACGCCCGCCTCTCCAGCCACACTTGTACGGCACGTACGACGCGTTGGCGACAGCTGTCCGAAGGGCCCCGCATGCACCCCGAAACAACAGGCCGCGACAGCACGCCGCCGGCGTCGGCGCCGGTGCGGGACAGACGTACCGGCGGCCGTGTCCCGCTGCGCGCCGATCTCAAGGCGGCCCTGCCCGACGCCGGTGCCGCGGTGGTGGTCACCGTCGCCGTGTTCGTCTTCCTGTACCTGCGGATGCGGTCCGGCGCGTCCGCGACGGTCTCGGTCATGCCCTTCATGGACGACCCCCGCACCTACTGGATGTACCTGCTCAGCCAGGCGTTCGGCTGGTCGGGGCTGCTCTGGTCGTGGGGGACGGTCATGCTCGGGCTGCTGCTGTCCGGCCCCCGGCCCGGCCGGCTGCCGGTCTCCCGGACCGTGCTGGAGCGCTGGCACCGCACCACCAGTCTGACGACGATGGCGCTGATGTTCGCGCACGCGCTGATGTTCGCCGCCGAACTGGTGCGTGACGCGGGCGGGACGGCTTGGACGGCGCGCCTGTGGTCGGCGTTCGCCGACACGTTCGTGCCGGGCTGGTACGACTCGGGTACCGGCAGGCTGGCCATCCCCATCGGGCAGGGCGCCCTGTACCTCGCCGTCCCGCTGGGGCTGCTCTTCTACGTCCGGCACCGCATCGGCGCGTCCGCCTGGCGCCGGCTGCACCGTTTCGTCATCGTCGTGTACGTGCTGAGCGTCTGGCACACCCTGCTGTACGGCACCAACGTCTGGTACGACGAGTGGCCGCGTACCGTCGTGTGGCTGCTGCAACTGCCCGTCGCGGTGCTGCTCCTGCTCCGGCTGCTGCGTCCGGCGCGGCGGGCCGAGCGCCTGGGGCTGCCCGGGCGGCAGCCGGAGGCCGCGCCGCTGCGCTGGACGGCCCGGGCCGCGGGCCGCGCCGCTGCCGCCGCGGTGATCGTCGGGCTGCTGGCCGTGGTCCTCTCCGGCCACGACGGCGGGCGGCCCCGGCCGGACGAGCCGCCCGCGACCGCCCCGGCCGGCCTGGAGCCGGAGTGACCTGGCACCGCGACAGCCGGTCAGGCACCTGAGTGGCCCGCGACCGCCCCGGCCGCTCAGGAAGCGGAGCGACCCGTACTGCCCCAGCCACTCAGCAACCCGAGTGCCCCGGCACCGCAACAGCCGGCCGATCGCGCTCCCCGGGGAGGAACGACACCTGCGGCGCCCCCGTACGCGGGCTGACGGAGACCTCGGCCGTCACGCCGTACACCTCGGCCAGCAGTTCCTCGGTCAGCACCTCGGCGGGCGGCCCCGACGCCGTGACCTGCCCCTCGCACAGGACGTACAGGCGGTCGCAGTAGTACGCGGCGAGGTTCAGGTCGTGCAGCGCCACCAGGGCCGTGGCGGGCAGCCCGCGCAGGATGCCGAGCACCGTCAGCTGGTGCCGTACGTCCAGATGGTTGGTCGGCTCGTCGAGGACCAGCAGGGAGGGCCGCTGGGCCAGGGCGCGGGCGATGAGCACCCGCTGGCGCTCGCCGCCGGAGAGCCGGTCGAAGGACCGGTCCGCCAGCCCGGCCGCGTCCACCGACTCCAGAGCCCACGCCACCAGTGAGGCGTCCTCGGCGCTGTCGCCGTCGAGCAGCCGCTTGTGCGGTGTACGGCCCATCGCGACGACCTCGCGCACGGTCAGGTCGAAGTCGGCGCCCGTCTCCTGCACCACGGCCGCCACCGTGCGGGCCAGCCGCCGTACCGGCAGCGACCAGGCGTCCGTGCCGTCCACCCGGACCTGCCCCGCGGTCGGCCGCAGCACCCGGTAGACGGCGCGCAGCAGGCTGGACTTGCCGCTGCCGTTGGGCCCGACCAGGCCGATCACCTCGCCGGGCCGGGCGGTCAGGGAGACGTCGTGCACCAGACGGTGGGCCCCGGCGGTGAGCGTGAGGCCGTCGACGGTCAGTTCGGTCGCGCTCATGCCACTCCTCGGTGCACGGTACGGCGGGCGTCCCGGCGCATCAGCCACAGGAAGAACGGTCCGCCGCACAGGGCCGTCAGCACACCGACGGGGATCTCCATGGGCGCGGCGACGGTACGTGCCGCGATGTCGGCCCAGATCAGGAACACCGCGCCGGCCAGTGCGGCGGCGGGCAGCACCCGGCGGTGATCACCGCCCACGAACAGGCGCACCACGTGCGGCAGCATCAGGCCCACGAAGCCGATCGGCCCGGCCGCGGCCACCAGGACGCCGGTGACGAGCGAGAGCAGGACGAACATCCGGGCCCGGAACCGGGCCACGTCCAGCCCCATCGTCGTGGCGGCCTCCTCGCCCGCCAGCAGCAGGTTCAGCGACCGGGCCTGGACCAGCAGGACCGCGATGCCCAGCAGCAGCGCCAGTCCCGGCAGCCACAGCGTGCCCCACTGCACCCCGCCGAGGCCCCCGAGGGTCCAGGCGAGGACCGCACGGGCCTCGTTGCCCCGGTCGGAGGTCAGCAGCAGGATGTCCATCACCGCCGTGAGCACCGCCGCCATCGCCACTCCCGACAGCACCAGCCGTACCGAGGTGATGCGCCCGCCGGTACGGGCCGTCGTGTAGACGAGCAGCAGGGTCAGCAGCGCGCCGGCGAAGGCGGCGGCCGGCAGCGACAGCGGGCCGAACAGGCTCACCCCGAAGACGATCACCATGACGGCGCCCAGGGACGCACCCGAGGAGACGCCCAGCAGATACGGTTCCGCCAACGGGTTGCGGACCAGCGCCTGCATGGCCGTACCGATCACCGCGAGCCCCGCGCCCGTCACCGCGCCGAGCGCCACCCGCGGCGCCCGTACGTCCAGCACGATGGTCTCGCGCGCCCGGGACCACCCCGGGTCCGGCAGGTCGGCGCCCAGCGCGTGGGTCACGATGCCCCACACCTCGCCGGGTGGTACGTGCACCGACCCGATCGCCATCCCCGCCGTGGCGGAGACCAGCAGCAGCACGCCGAGGACGACGAGGGTGACGGCGAAGGACCGGCGGCGCGGCGGCGTCTCCTGCCGGTGCTCGCGGACGACCGCCGTTCCGGCGGCGGCGGTCACCGGAACCGCTCGGGGTGCAGGGCGCGGGCCAGCTCCTGCACCGCGTACGGCGGCCGCACCCCCACGAGGGTCGCGGTCAGCGGCAGGATGACGAACCGTTTGTTCTTGACAGCGGGCACGTCGGCGAGCGCGGGCTGCGACAGCAGGAACTTCTTCTTCGCCTCGACGCTCCCGGCCCCCGCGTAGTCGTAGATCGCGATGACCTCGGGCTTCCGGTCGACGACCTGCTCCCAGGACGCGTCACCGAAGACCTTGTCCAGGTCCGCGAACACGTTCCGGCCGCCCGCGAGCTGGATGATCTCGGTGCCGAGGCTCTTGCCGCCGGCGGTGAAGGCCGCCTTGTCGCCGCTGTCGTACACGAAGACCGGTACGGCCGGGGCGCCCTTGACCGCTTGGGCGGCCCGGTCCACCCGCCCCTTGAGGTCGGCGGCCAGCTTGTCGGCCCGTTCCCGGATGCCGAAGATGCTGCCGACGGTGCGGACCTCGTCGTACGCGTCCTGCATGGACACCTGCTTCTTCCCGCAGTACTCGCGGTTGAGGTAGGTGTTGATCCCGGCGTCGGCGAACGCTTTGCGCGAGCGGCCCTCGTTCTCGGCGAAGGCGCTGGCGTACCCGCCGTAGACGAGGTCGGGATCGGCTTCCAGAACGGTCTCGAAGGACGGTTCCTTCTTCGCCAGCTGCGGCAGCGCCTTGTAGTCCGCGCGCAGCTCCGGCAGGACGGCCGAGTCGGGGAAGGCGGTGCCGATCATGCGGTCCTTGAGCCCCAGCGCCAGCATCAGTTCGGCGGGGTGCTGGTGGATGGTGAGGACCCGGGAGGGCGGCTTCCGGTAGGTGGTACGGATGCCGCAGTTGTCGATGGTGACCGGGAAACCTTTCGCCGCGGTGGCCGCGGGCTCCGCGTCGTCCGCGGTGCCCCGCGATGTGCCGCAGCCGCCCAGCAGGACGGCGGACAGGGCGAGGGCCACCGCCGGTGCCGTGGCGCGCCGCAACCGGCGCCGCCGGGCGGTGGGGGGAGAAAGAGGGGGACGGGTCGTGCCGTCGTACACGTAAAGCCTCCTGCGGAGTCCGCGCTCCTCGGAACGGGCCCGCGACAGGCCAGTGTCCTGACTCCCGGATCGATGTTCCCCCGGCCTTCCCGCGCCGCGCGCGGTGGCCCGATCTGCCTGATGGCGGGTCACTCCCCGGTCACAGTGGCGGGACCGCGCCGGAATCGCACCGGCTTCCTGTCTCCCGTCGCGGTGATGACCAGGTGATATTACGGGCGGTCGGACCGGGGGCAAAGGGCGCGCGTACGGTTCCGCGCGCCGCCTCCGACGTGCGCGCGCCGTCCGCGGTGTGCGGGCGCCGGGCCCCGCCGTGCGGCCCGGCGCCCCGCTCACGCCGCGCGGACCGCCCGCAGCACCAGCCGCTCGGCGTCCTGGTCGTACGGGCGGCCGTCGAAGCCGCCGAAGATCTCCACCTCCTGGAAGCCGGCCTCCCCGGCCATCCGCCGCAACTCCACGGCGCTGTAGACGAACCAGACCAGGCTGGTACGCGTCACCCGGTCGCCCCGTACGAGCACCCAGTCGCTGCGCAGCCGCGCCCAGTCGTCCAGCACGGTGTCGGTCTGCACCAGCAGGTCGGCACCGCGCTGCACCACCTTCGGCGGTGTGACCTTACGGGCCAGCAGTTCCTTTCCGGCCATGTCCAGGAGCAGGGTCCCGCCGGGCGCCAGGCAGTCGTGCATCGTGCGCAGCACACGGGCGTTGTCGGCGGGGTCCTCGAAATAGCCGAACGACGTGAACATGTTGAGGGCGACGTCGAAGGCCCCGGGTTCGGTGAACTCCCGCATGTCGGCCTGGACGTACCGGGCGGTGACCCCGGCGTCGGCGGCTCGCTTGCGGGCGCGGTCCAGCATCACCGGGCTGCGGTCGACACCCGTCACACCGAAGCCCCTGCGGGCGAGCGGAACGGTGAACACCCCCGGGCCGCAGCACAGGTCCAGCACCCGGGCCCCGGCCGGGAAGGACAGCAGGGGTGAGGTGTCGAGCAGTTCCTCGGCCTGGGTGTAGCGCCCGTCGGAGAAGAGGAAGTCGTAGAACTCGGTCCAGAAATCATCGTCCTGGAATCCGCCCGTGTGCGTCATCGGGTACCGGTTTTCCTTCCGTGAGGTCCGTGGTGACCGTGGTGACCGTGTGGTCCGTGGTGGCTGTGTGGTCCGTGGTGACCGTGGGGTCCGTGAGAGGGGTGACGGGGGTGCGGGCATCGGCGGTGACGGGAGCGGCCGAAGCCGTCCCGCGCCTGCGCCGCAGGGCCAGCAGAAGTGGCGGCAGCAGGACGCACTGGGCCGCGGCGAAGAGCCAGAACCAGCCCGCGTGCCCGGCGCGTTCGCCGAAGCCGTAGAGCTGCCCGCCCAGCACACCGCTGGCACAGGCGCCCAGCCCCGCGGCGAGCCGCTGCTGTCCGAAGACCACGGCGTCCGAGCGCGGACTGCGGCGCAGGGCCTCCAGGTCGTTCTTGAGGAAGAGCACGATGTCGCCGAGCGTGATCAGGACACCGCCCGCCAGCAGGGCGGTCCGCGTCCCGGCCGCCAGGACCGCCATCCCGGCGGCCAGACCCGCGAACCCGATCGCCAGGGCGAGGGGGTAGCTCATCCGCCGGATGGCGCCCGACGCGAGCGGCTGGACGACGATGACCAGGACGAAGCAGGTCAGCAGCACCAGGCTGTAGAACTCGCTGGACGCCCGCTCCACGGCGTACACGGCGAGGTAGTGCTGGAAGTGGAAGTAGAGGTAGAACGCCAGGCCGTTGGCGACGAAGGGGAGGACGGCGATGCCGGTGAGCAGGCCCTGGCCGGCCACTGGCGCACTGCCGGGCTCGTCCTTTTCCGGCCCCACCGCAGGCAGGCGCGCATGCCCCACGGCGACCACGGCGAACAGCGCCGTCACGACGAGGAACAGCGGGCCGGGGGACGACAGCACGAACGGCCCCGCGACGAGCGGGCCCACGGCCATCCCCGCGTTGAGCGCCGCGTTGCCCGCGGACAGGAACGCGGGCCGGCGCTCCTCGGCCACCCCGTGCACCAGATACGCCTTGTTGGCCGGCAGGTACAGCGCGGCGCCGCAGCAGGTCAGGATCAGCGCCGCCACCGCCACCGGCGGCCACCGCAGTGCCGCCAGGAACGCCGCGAACCCCGCCGTACGCACCACCAGCGCCCAGAGCATGGTGCGCCGCAACCCCACCCGGTCGGCGAGCGCACCGCCGAGCACCCCACCCGAGAACTGCACGAGGGACGCGGCGGCCAGCACCACGCCGACCGCCCCCAGCCCCATCCCCAGCCGCTCGTGCAGGAAGACCGACATGAACGGCAGGACCATGAAACTGCCGAGCGGGATGAGGAAGGAACTGAGCAGCAGGAAGCGCAGCGGCCCGGTGAGGGTGGACAGCGCGGTGCGCAACCCCGGTCCGCCGCCGACGCGTTCAGCCACCGGAGCCCTGGCCTGCCCGGCTCACCGTAGCCCCAACCGCCGTACCGGCCGCGTCCGCCGGCCCCGCCGCGTCCGCCGGTCCCGCTGCATCCCCCGGTCCCGCTGCATCCCCCGATCCCGTCGCGTCCGCTGCCCGGAACGGCTCCGTCCGCACCCGTACGGCGTTGGCCGCCGCGACGGCGCAGTGGGTGGCCAGTTCGGCCGTTTCCGCCTCCGCGTAGACGATGCCCGCGTATCCGCGGCTGTCGCCCAGGTGCTCGACGGGGTCGCCGGTCCGCTTGACCGGGTACCAGGCGGGGGAGCCCGGCATGTCCGGCAGCCGGTCGAGTCCGTCGACGCCGGTGAACACCCCCGGCTCCTCCGGGTATCCGAGGACGAAGGCCGAGGCGGGGCCGCCGGGCAGTACCGCGTCCATGAGTCCGGGGCGGCTGCCGAGGGCCGCTTCCACCATCGCCTCGTACACGTTGACACCGAGGGCCCGGCACAGCCCTTCACCGACGAGCGCGCCGCCGATCCGCGGGTTGATCTCCACCACTTCCGGGCCGGCGGTGGTCAGGGCGAACTCCACGTGGGCGAACCGGTCGGTGTAGCCGACGGCGGCCAGCACCCGGTCCAGCCACTGCTCCAGAGCGTCCCGGCGCGGCTGCGGGAAGGCCACGGGGAACGCGGTGATCTCCTCCCGGAAGTGCGGCTCGGGCGACATCAGGCGGCTGGAAACGCCCAGCAGGCGGGTCCGTCCCGCCCAGGTGAGGGTCTCCGCGCTGTACACCGGCCCGGAGAAGTACGGTTCGGCGAACAGGCGGCCCTTGAGCTGCCGCCCGGCGGCCTCGGCCAGTGCCGCGTCCAGCTCCCGCTCGTCCCGTACGAGCCAGACGTTCTGGCTTCCGGTGCCCGCGGTGTCCTTGAGGATCGCGGGCAGGCCCACCGTCTTCACCAGCAGCGCGGCCGTCGCCGGGTCGCCACGGTCCGCTTCGGCGGCGCGGGCCCGGGTCAGCCCGGCCTCGAACAGCCGGTCGCGTACGGCGGCCTTGTCCCGGGTCAGCCGCAGCACCGCCGGGGCGAGGCCGGGCAGCCCGAAGCGGGCGGTGAGTTCGGCGCCGACCAGCATCCAGGTGTCGGTCGAGCTGATCAGCCCCCGCAGGTCAGGGGTACGGCCGAGCTGCTCCGCCACCAGTTCCGTGTCGAAGGTCTCGGTCTCCACCACATCGACGGCGCCCGCGGGCAGCCGCTCCAACTCATAGGCGTAATACGCGGGATCGCGGGTCAGCAGCCGCAGGGGCTCGCCCAGCCGGGCGGCGGCGCGCGACAGGTGGCCCAGTCCGAAGGTGAGCGATTCCAGGCAGACCACGGTCATGCGCGGGCCTCCTTCCGGGGGGACGGCCAGGGGGCGCGGTTCCACGCCATCGTCGACCAGGGCATGGTCATCTCCTCGGGGCTGCCGACCTCCGTCGGCTTCAGTGCGGCCAGGTCCGCGGCCTCCCGGTGGCGGGCGTACACCCGTTCCACGTAGCGGTGGCCGGTGTCGGCACCGATCACCAGGTGGAGCCGGTCGGGGTGGCGGCGGGACTCGTAGGTGGCGGTCAGGTACGCGGCGCCGGTGGACAGCCCGGCGAAGACGGCGTGCTCGCGCAGCAGGGCGACGGCGCCGGACATGGCGTGGGTGAAGTCCATCCAGTGGACCGCGTCGTACAGGTGGTGGCGGACGTTGTCGAAGGGGATCGAGGAACCGATGCCGGCGATGATGGCTTCCGGGTCGTGGTGGTCCTGGCTCCCGAAGGTGACGCTGCCGAACGGCTGCACCCCGACCAGCCGGACGCCGGGATCACGGCGGCGCAGATGCCTCACGAGGCCGCCGGTCGAGGCGCCCGACCCGACGCCGCCGACGACGGTCAGGCTGTGGTCCGGCAGAGCCGTGGCCACCAGGTCCGCGACCTCCTGGTAGCCCAGGTAGTGGATGTCGTCGTGGTACTGGCGCATCCAGTGGACGCCGGGCCGTTCGGCGAGGATCTCCCGTACCCGCCGTACCCGCATCTCCTGGTCGAGCTTGAGGTTCTGCGACGGTCTGACCTGCTCGACCGTCGCGCCGAGTATCTCCAGCTGGGCGAGGGTGGTGGCGTCGACGGTGGTCGAGCCCACGATGTGGCAGCGCAGTCCGTAGCGGTGGCAGGCCAGCGCCAGGGCGTAGGCGTAGATGCCGCTGGAGCTGTCGATCAGGGTCTGCCCGGTACGGATGGTGCCCTGGTCGAGCAGTTGGCGGACGGCCGCCAGCGCGGAGTAGATCTTCATCGACTCGAACCGCAGCAGCACCATGCCGTCCGTGAGCCGGACGAGGTCGGGGATCTTGAGGGCGTCGGCTATGTGGGGATGGGCGTCGGCTCTGTGGGGATGTGTCACGCGTAGCCTCCTTGGGCGAAAGAGCACTGGTGACCGAGCGAACGGAAGAAGGCGGACAGCTCGCCCTTCAGGGACGGCGCCGGCCGGCCGCTGAAGAGGTAACCCACCAGCGATCCGGTGTGGGCGACGAAGACGCCGTCCGCGCCGAATTCCTCGCGGTGGGCCAGCACGGTTTCGAAGGTGTGCTTGGGCAGCACCTCCTGGGAGAGCACACTGCTGAAGGTCGCGGCCCGGGCCACGGCTGCCGGGTCGCCGGAGGCGAAGCCCTTCAGGAGGTCGGTCAGACACCGCTCGTACTCCGTGGCACAGCGCCGGTAGTGCCGCCGCAGCAGCGGCGTGACCGCGGCGGTGTCCACCGTGCCCGGCTCCATGACGAAGGCGGTGTGGAAACCGATGCCGGTGCCCAGCCGCCGTACGACCCGGTGCCGTCCGCTCAGATGGAGCGCGAACTCGTCGAGGAACACGCTGTCGGCCCGCTCTATCGCCGCCAGGACGCGAAGGACGGCCCCGGTGTCGTACGGCAGCGAGAAGACCCGGAACAGGCAGCGCAGGGTCGCCACGATGTCCGCCGTCGAGCTGGCCATGCCCACCCCGACGTGCAGGTCCGAGTGGGTGCTCCACCGGCCCGGCGGCAGCGTCAGGCCGAAGTGCTCCAGGAAGAGCCGCGCGGCCGTCGCCGCCTTCGCGCCGAGGGGCGGTTCGCCGGGCGGCTCGTCGCCGGGGCCGGCGCCCGGCGCGAAGTACACCCAGGAGTGGCGGTCCACGGGGAACGAGACGATGGCGATGTCCGCGTCGCCGCCGGGACGCAGCGGGCCCTGGAACAGCTCGCCCAGGGTGCCCTGGCAGACGCCGGAGACCCAGCGTGCCGGGTCGCCGCCGGGGGTGGTCAGCATCGCGCACCGTACAACGGCCGTGCCGCGCCGGGTCGTCGGCCGCCCCGGAGACATTCCCTGCGGTATTCCTCGGTCACGAACACGCCCTCTCTCGCCGCACCCGGTCCGAGGATTTCGACCGGTGAGTGAGAGGGCGGCCGCGCCGGTACGCGCATGGCTCCGCCTGTACCACCGACCCAGCCCTCGCGGTCACCGTGGACAGCGCGTGCGTCCGTTCTCGCTCGCACGCGCGCAGTGGCAGGTATCCGGACTCATGGGCACGTCGGCCGGGCCTTCCGGCAACAGCTACCGGCCACCGTTTCCCGCACCCCTCGTCCGGGTCCGGTGCTGTATCGGTGGCTTTCGCTCCCACTCACCGCTGCGGGACAGTCCCGGATTTCCACCGGGTTCCCTCTTACGACGCCCCACGGAGAGTGGCGCGAACCGACTGCGCACATCAGCGTAGAGGCGTTCCCGCCACCGCAACAGGGAGGTCCGGGTGGTTGTCCGGATTGGTGCCGCTGACAGGCGCGGGCGGTGTGCAGTACGGGGGCCGCGGCCCGCGGGAGCCTGTCACCAGGGGTCCTGCCGTGCAGTACACCGCCCGTGCCCCGGTTCACACATGTCAGGTGGGGAGGGGGCGTCACGGTCCTGCAACAGATCCACTCGCCGGGCCCGGTGGCTGGTTTGAGCCTCCGCGTCGTCGGCTAGAGGTGCCGCTGGGAGCCCTGGGGCCGATGTGGTCCGCCAGCGGGCTTCTTCCCCCACCACCAGCCGGCTCGTCCGGCACCCAAGAGGAACGAGTACACATGAGCAGGAGCGCGGAGCCCTCGGACGTCCGGAAGCCGCTGAGCGGCAAGCGGCGGCTCGCCTTCGGACTGTGCGGCGGCGTGGCCGCCCTCGCGGTGGCGGCGACAGCGGTGGCCGCCACCGGCGGGACCGGCACGGAACGGAACACCTCGCCGCAGCCCGGGAAGGCCGCGCAGGCCCTGAAGGTGATGAGCCTGAACACCTGGCACGGTGGCGCGAAAGTGCCGGACGGCGTCAACAAGATCGTGCGGCAGATCAAGGACTCGGGCGCCGACGTCGTGGCCTTGCAGGAGTCGTCGAGCCCCGTCGCCAAGGAAATGGCGGGCAAACTGGGATGGAAGCACTACACGGCCAGCGGGACGGATGTCGACCTGCTCAGCAGGAAGCCGGTCGAGAAGACGGACGCGTTCTCCGAGAAGGAGTCCGGCGCGAAGGCGATCGCCGCGAAGATCCAGGGCGTGTGGGTGTACTCGATCCACCTCGACTACACCAAGTACGGCCCGTACAACGCCTGCTTCGACCAGGACAGTTACCAGCAGATCTACGCCGACGAGGCGAGCCGGAAGGCCCAGGCAGAGGCGATAGCGAAGTGGACCGGATCCTCACCGGCCATCGTGGCGGGGGACTTCAACACCCCCTCCCACCTCGACTGGACCGAGGCGACCAAGTCCGGACACTGCAATTCGGCGGTCGCCTGGCCCGCCCCCAAGGCGTTCGCCGGACAGGGCTTCAAGGACTCCTTCCGCCAACTCCACCCCGACCCTGCGAAGGTACCCGGCGAAACCTGGTCCCCCGTGACCAAGAAGAACAGCGACTACGGCAACAAGCCGGAGCCGCAGGACCGTATCGACTTCATCCTGCACCGGGGCGGTTCCCTGGAGCCCACCGACTCCAGGACGTTCGGCGGCGGCCCGGACTGGCCCTCCGACCACCTGGCCGTCGTGACCACCTTCCGCCTCTGATCGGTCACCGGCGCCTCCCCACCGCCCCGAACGGACGATGATGGAGGCTCACTCCCGCCGTGCGGGCCACTCCGCGCGGCGGGGCCGGGCTGTCAGTCAGGAGGCGTTGGCCATGCGGATCCCCGGACCCGAGCCCCGGCCGGACGGCGGGGTGGGCGCGGTCGCCGCGGCGGGCGGGCTGCACACCTACCAGCTGCGGCTGCACGCCGAATACGGCCCCGTCGTACGGTTCCAGCTGCCGGGCGCCGAGACGGCCGTGTCGGTCGCCGACCCCGTACTGCTGGAAGCCACGGCCCACATCGACAAACGTCCGGAGCGGCTGTTCGAGTTCCTGGCCCCCCTGTGCGAGGCAGGCAACTTGCAGGTGCTGCCGGCCGAGGAACACACCCCTTGGCGGCGTGTCCTGCTGTCGGTGCTGGCCGGACGCCCCTCCCACGAGCGGCACGTCGAACGGTTCACCGCACTCGCGGCCGGACTCGCGGACCACTGGGGCGAGCGGGCAGGCCACGGGCCCGTCGCCTTGCAGAAGGACCTCACCGCGCTGTCGCTGCGGATGATCTGCGCCTACGCGCTGGAAGGCGAGGCCGCGGACCCGGACGGCGTCGTCGCCGCCTTCGAGGAGGTGCTCACCGAGTACCTGGGACGGCTCTACCAGGTGCCGGTACCGGGCACGGAAGAGGAACGTGCCGAGCGGGCGGCCCGGGCCCTCACCTACCTGCGCGCCACGGTGGACCGGGTGGTCGCGGCGCACCGCTCCGGAGGCCGCGCGGACCGCAGCGATCTCATCGGGGCGCTCGTCGAGGCCGGTGAGCGGCCCGCGCGCATCCGCGACACCGTCATGGTGACGCTGCTCGCCGCCCACCACACCACCGGAGTTGCCGTCTCCTGGACCCTGCACCTCCTGGGCCGCCACCCGGAGGCGGCCGAGCGGGTCGCCGCCGAACTGGACCGCGTACTCGGTGACCGCGCCGTGCCCGAGTACGCCGACCTGCGGCACCTCACCTACCTGGACATGGTCCTGAAGGAAGCGATGCGGCTCTACCCGCCCGGCCCGTACGGCGCGCGGGAGACGACCGAGCCGCTCGTCCTGGGCGCCTACGAACTCCCGGCGGGGACCACGGTCTTCTACCCGTTCTGGGCCGTGCACATGAACCCCGACCACTGGCCGGAGCCCGAGAAGTTCGTCCCCGAGCGGTTCGCCCCGCAGGAAGTGGCCGGGCGGCCGCGGCTGGCCTACATCCCGTTCGGCATCGGACCGCGCAGCTGCGAGGGCGCCGGTCTCGCCATGGTCGAGGCCGAACTGGTCCTGGCCGTCCTGCTCAAACGCTTCCGCTTCCGGCCCGCGCCCGGGCACCGGGTGACACCGGTCGAGCGCTTCGTGCTGTGGGCGCGCGACGACATCCGGATGCTCCTGACACCTCGCGACACCGCGCCGCGTGCCTGAACCCGGTGCCTGAAACCTGCGCGTGCTGCCGGGGCTGGTGTGCGGGGAAGCCGGGTATGCATGGGGCGGCAGTGCCGGTGCGAGCAGGGGAGTGGCCATGACGGAGTGGTTATTGGCGTTCGACGCGGGCTGTGGCACGTGCAGCGAGGTGGCCGGGGATATCGGCGGCCTGGTGGACCACCGGCTGACGATGGTGGGGCTCGGGGACGCACCCGTACGCGCTCTGCGGCACCAGGCACTGGGCGACGACCCGCCGTTCGTCCCCACGCTCCTGGCGGTGCAGGGCGACCGGGTACGGGCGTGGACGGGCCCGGCGCTGTCGGTCCGGCTGTGCCGCCTGCTGGGGCCGGTCGGTTCCCTGCGGGTGGTGCGGGCCCTGAACCGGACCGACGTGCTCGTGCACGGTGACCGGCGCAGGCTGCTCAAGGCCGTGCCGGGCCTGGCGCTGGGCGCGTTCCTGGTCTCCGGCGGTCTCGCCGCCCCGGCCATGGCCTCGCCCGGGCGCCGGATGACGGCTGCCGGCGCCGAGGAATGGGCCGCCGGGCTCGAACGGCTCCCCACCGGCTACCGCGAAGTGGCCGCGTTGCCGATGCCGCAGCGCAGGGCCGTGTACGCCCGTATCCCGGACCGGGCGAAGGCCGGCCTGTGGCTGGAGCACGTACAGCGGTACCGGACGGCACACCCCGAGCTGTCGAAGCCGCGGGCGGCGATGCTGGAGAAGGTCGCCGCGGCGGTACCGGCTGTCTTCGCCGGGAGCGGTGCCTGGTCGGCGGCGGACGTCGACCGGCTGCGGGAAGAGTCGCTGGCGGTGCTGGGCCCCGACGTGTCGTTCGCCGCGCTCGGGGTGCTCGGCCCGGCCGAGCCGTCCGCCCCCGACGCCTCCGGGGGGTCCCGCCTGCTGATGAACTGCGACTGTCACAAGGGGGCCAGCGGTTGCAGCTCCTGCGGCAACTCCGTGCCCTGCACCCCGCAGGCGTCGGGCTGCGGGTGGCTGTGGCAGCAGAACTGCGACGGGGTGTGCGGGGGCTGAGGCACCGGTGTACGGGCAGGTGGCCGAAGGGCCACCTGCCTGCGGTACGCCCCCGCACTCCGTCGAACACCCGGCGCGTCGCAGTCTCAGAACGCACCACCGAGGCGCTCGATCAGCAGCCGCGCCGTCTCGTCACCGCCCGCGGCGGCCCCGGCCGCGACCGCCCCGACGGCGATCGGGGCCAGACACCCCTTGAGCGCCGCCACCGCGCGCCGTACCGCGCCGCGGTCCGGTCGGTCCCGGCCGGCCTCGTCGAGGATGGCCGCTTCGATGGCTGCGGCATCGTCCAGGACCTCCTCCGCGACGGCCAGGGAACGCAACTGGCGCAGGGTGTCGGCGACGGCTTCGACCAGGGCCTCGAATTCCGGGGCGACCTTCCGCCCGTCCGTACGGGCGGAGTTCTCCGAGCCGTCACCCCAGGCCAGTGACGAACCCACGACATCGCCGTACGTCACCGGACCCTGCACCTTGCCCGTATTGCCGTTGCCGACCTGGAATATCCTGTCGCCGAAGTGCGGGGATTCGCTCATCGGGTCACCTTGCCCGTGTTCTGATTGCCGAACTGCTTGATGGTGTCGCCGACATGGAAGTTCTCCACCTGGAATTGGAACTCCGCCTGCGGATTGTCGATCGCGTCCGTGATCGCGTGCGATATCTGGGCCACCAGATTCTTGTCGGGACTCGTCAGGACGGCGTACGGCGCGCCCGCCGTCTCGATGTTGAGCCGGTGCAGCCTGCTCCGCGTCACTGCCATGATCAGCCGCACGAGGACGGAGACGACCAGCACGGCCACGCCGGCGAGCACGGGCGGGGCGACGAGCTCGACGAGGGCGACGCGCCCGCCGCTGCTGAACAGCAGTACGGCCATGAACGCGGCGCATGCGGCGAAGCCCCAGGGCCCCACGCGCTTGAGGATCAGCCAGAGCCTGGGCTTCAGCTTGACCGTCGTCACACAGGCGATGTTGTGCAGCGGGTACGCCGCGGCGCCGACCCACAGGACCCGCCGGCTGACCTGGACATTGATCACTTCGCGTTTGTAGAACATGTTTCCCCCGAGGTGGCACGCTGCCCGAAAAGCCACGGCCGGACCAGCATTGCCGAAAGGCCGCCGGGTGAACAGTGGTTACGCGAGATCCGGAGGGTGGACGCTGTGCGTGAACGTTTCCTCAGAGATTCGATTCCCAGGGCTTCCGGGATTCGACGCAAGCAACTCCGCGCGCCGGAAAGCCCGCACGGCGAACACCGCCGACGGCACACCGGCCGCCGGCTCTCCCCCTCGCACCGCGCGCCCACCGGTCCGGGATACTGGGCCGGTGGGAATGCGGATAGCGGTGCTCGGACCGGTACGGGTCTTCGACGGCGACGGGACACCGGTCGGCATCGGGGGCGCCAGACCGCGCATGCTGCTGGGCCGGCTGGCCCTCGCGGCGGGCGACCTGGTGACGCCCGCCGCGCTCATCGACGGCCTGTGGAGCACGCGGCCTCCCGCCGACGCGCTCAACTCCCTGCACGCGTTGGTCTATCGGCTGCGCAAAGCCCTCCCTGACGGCGAGCTGCTGGAATCGTCGGGCTCCAATGGGCGGCGTCGACCCCGCCGACGTCACCGCGAAGAACCGGGAGTCGATGTTCGAGGAGCCCGGCCTGCCGCTCCTGGACACCACCGAGTACAACAGCTCCTGGGCCTGGTCGGCCGGCAACGTCATCTCCATGACCAGCGAGATGATCAAGGTCTGCGACGCCTTCGTCTCCGGCGGCCTGCTGCCGGAACCCCAGCACCGTGCGATGTGGTCCCTGGTCTCCACCGAGGGCGCCCACTGGATGCCGCACGCCGCGTACGGCCTGCGCGTGTTCGAACTGGACCCGGCGGTGACCGGCGGCCACACGCTCCGCGGCCTGGGCGGCAGCATGCAGGGCTCCCACTTCGCCGTCGTCGGCACGGCCGACGGTGCACAGACGATCGCCCTGCACACCAACATCGAGTTCAAGACCTGGCAGGTCCTCTTCCGGACCCCGGAAGCCGAGTTCGGGCTGCCGGCCGTCGAAGGGGTGTGACAGCGCGGACCGGAACCGCCCCGGCCCGCGCCACGTCGGAACCGCCTCAGACCACTTGTACGCCGATGAGGCAGGTGTCGTCGTCCGTGTCGGACTTGCTGTGGGTCAGCAGGCGGTCGAGCCGGTGCTCCAGAGAGGCCGCGGGAGCCTGCGCGGTGGCGAGCAGCTGGGCCAGCGACTCGTGGATGGCGGTGTCCCGCCGCTCGACCAGGCCGTCCGTGTACATCAGCAGGGTGTCGTCCGCCTCCAGCTGGAGCACCGCCTCCTCGTACGTGGCTTCCGGGAGCGCTCCCAGGAGCAGCCCGCGGACCAGCGGCAGCCTGCTCGCCTCGTGACCGCGGACCAGCACCGGCGGCAGATGCCCGGCCCGCGCCCAGCGCAGGGTGCGGGTCCCGGGGTCGTACACGCCGCAGACGGCCGTGGCGGAGACCTGGTCGGTGAGATGGTGGGCCACGATGTTCAGCCAGGACAGCAGCTGCCCCGGGCCGGCTCCGGTGACGGCGAGGCCGCGCAGGGCGTTGCGCAGCACCACCATGCCGGTGGCGGCCTCGATGCCGTGCCCCGCGATGTCACCGACGCACAGCAGGACGCGCCGGGAGGGCAGGACGACGGCGTCGTACCAGTCGCCGCCCACCAGGGACTCGGTCTCCGCGGGCCGGTAGCGTACGGCGATCTGCAGGCCGGGAGCGCGCATGGGGCCGCGGCTCGGCGGCATGATGGCCTGCTGGAGCTGGAGCGCGAGGCGGTTGCGCTCGGCGGACTGCTGCTCGGTGTGGGCGAGCTGGTCGCGGGTGGCGGCGAGCGCCACCTCGGTCCAGTGCTGGGAGGAGATGTCCTGGTAGGCGCCGCGGACGGACAGCAGACCGCCGTCGGCGTCGAGGACCGGCTCGGCGATCACCCGGATGTGCCGCGTGACGCCGTCGGGCCGCCGGAGGCGGAAGGCGGCCGAGGCCGGGCGCCGGTGGTGCAGCACGGCGCGCTGGAAGCGGCCGATGGCGATGCTGTCGTCCGGGTGCGCGTGGGCGGCCAGGTCGTGCAGGGACACGGGGGTGTCGGTGGCCGGCCGTCCGTAGAGGGCGAAGAGCTGACCGTTCCAGGTGATCTCGCCGGTCAGCAGGTTCTCCTCGAAACCGCCGATACGGCCGAGGCGCTGGGCGTGCTGGAGGAGGCTGGCGAGCCGGGCGGTCTCGTCCTCGATACGCCAGATGAGCAGCACGCTGTTCCCGTGCCGGCTGACGCTGATGTCGGCGACGGCGGCCAGCGGCACCTGGTCCACCAGTGCGGTCAGGGTCGTCCGCCGGGCGCGGAAGGGCTCTCCCGTGGCATAGACGCGCTGGACCTTGTCGAAGAGTTCGCTCTCGTCGGCGGCCATCGGGTACGCCTCCAGCAGCAGCGCGCCGTTGACGAAACCGCGGGGCCGGCCCGCCGGGTCCATGAAGCGGTCGTTGACGTGGTGGATGCGGAAGTCGGTCAGGTGGCCGTCGGCCCCGAGATGCGGGGTGAGGACGAGCGCCGGGTCGTGGAGGCCGTCCGCCAGGTCCACCAGCTCGGCCACGGCGGGGGAGTGCCGGGCGGCGGACGGGCCGCGCCCCTGGGGGGCCGGGGTGTCTTCGAGGGTGTGGGCGCACAGTTGGGCCAGCGCCTCGATCTGGCGCATGATCACGGGCGGCTGCGCGGGGAGCGGCTGCTGCCAGCAGATCTCCAGGACACCGTGGATACGGCCGCCGGTGCCGGCGGGCAGTGCCATCCGGCCGCCGTGCGGGTGGTGGGTGTGGCCGATCGACGGGATGCCCGTCTCGGCCAGGGAGACGAACCGGACGGTGTCCCGTTCGGTCAGCGCCTGGCGGGCGACGGTGACCACGCCGGGGGGTACGTAGCGCCAGCGCACCGCCTCGTCGGCGGGGAACCCCGCATGGCCGGCCAGGGTCAGCGACATGTCCGAGCCCGCCGCCCAGATGGCGACGGCCGTCGCGCCCAGCGGCGCCAGCGCGTGCTGCAGCAGGGAGTCGGCGACGGCCTGGGTGTCGTCGGCGGCCAGCGCGGCGCTCTCGGCCGTACGCAGCCGTACCGCGACGGCCGGGTCCGTCCCGCCCCGCCCGGTCCGGGTGCTCCGCAGGAAGGCGTCGGCGATGTCCGCCACGCGGTCGTGGGCCGCCTGGTTGATGATGTCCACGGCCAGCTCCAGCTGGGAGACATCGGCCTGCTCCGCGAGCTCGGCGAGCTGCCGGGTCGCCTGCGCCGGCCCGCAGTGCAGCCGCTCGATCAGGACGCCCTTGGCGAGTTCGATCAGGGCACGCCCGTCGGCCGCCGCGTGCGCCGCCTGTACTTCGCTGCGCAGCCGCTCGACCGTGGCGGCCAGGCGGCCGACGGCGGATATCTGTCCGGGCCGGGCGCCTGCCGGGGCGGGGCCGGCCGCCGGCAACGCCTGCGCGGACAGGGCGTCGGCGGGCACCGGCGGTACCTGGTCCCGGCCGGACCCGGACCCCGGCGAGACGCCGTCCCCGGACGGGGTGCCGACGTGCTCATAAGTGCTCATGATGCTGCCGATTCTTCGAAGCGAGAGGTGCGTTTCGTGAGCGGGTCGGGGAGGTGCCCGGCCGTCCGGACACCTCCCTCAGGAGGCCAGCCACCTGCGGACACAGGAGATCAGGTCGTTGGTGTCCACCGGCTTGGTGACGTAGTCGGTGGCGCCGGAGGCGAGGCTCTTCTCCCGGTCCCCGGGCATGGCCTTGGCCGTGACGGCGATGATGGGCAGATGGGCGTGGGCCGGCATCTGCCGGATCCGCGCGGTCGCGGTGTAGCCGTCCATCTCGGGCATCATCACGTCCATCAGGATCAGGTCGATGTCCGGGTGCTCGATCAGCGTCTCGATCCCCTTGCGCCCGTCCTCCGCGTGCCGGACGGTCAGGCCGTGCAGTTCCAGGATGCTGCTGAGCGCGTACAGGTTGCGGGCGTCGTCGTCGACGACGAGGACCGTACGGCCGTTGAGGCTGTCGTCGACGGGCTGGGGAGCCTGCTGCACGGGCTCCTCCGGCCGCACCAGCGGCAGGACGTCACCGGGCTGCTCGGCCGACAGGTGCAGGGCGATGCGCTCACGCAGCTCGTCGAGGCTGGAGAGCAGCTCCAGCGGCTGGGTGCTGGCGCGCGCCTGCAGGACGCGTTCCTGCTCCGCCTCCAGGCGCCTGCTGTTGTGCGCGAGGACGGCGACGGTCCGTACGGCCGCGTCTCCGTCCATCGCGTCGAGGAACCGCAGCGCCTCGCCGTCGGTCATGTCCAGATCGAGCACCACGCAGTGGAACGGTCCGGCGGCCAGCGCCCCGGCGGCTTCCTGGGCACCGACCGCGGAGACGACCTCGATGCTCTCCTGGCGGTCGCCCAGATCCTGGCCGCCGGTGAACTCGGCGACCGCGCTGTCGGCCACATGGGAGAGCAGCCCGCGGGCCCGCTCCTCGATCACCAGCAGCCGGCGCGGCTGCGCGGGGGCCGCGACGGGGGTGCGCGGCTGGCTCTCGCGCTCCTCGTCCCGCGCGTCCGCCGCCGCCTCCAGGGCAGGGACCGCACCGGTCTGCTCCTGGAAGTCGGCGCGCGCGACCGGCAGATAGAGGGTGAAGGCGCTGCCCTGCCCGGGCGTGCTCTCGGCGGTCACGGCACCGCCCAGGAGGTGCGCGATCTCCCGGCTGATGGACAGCCCGAGGCCGGTGCCCCCGTACTTGCGGCTGGTGGTGCCGTCCGCCTGCTGGAACGCCCCGAAGATCACGTCCAGCTGCTGCTCGGCGATGCCGATACCGGTGTCCTGGACCCGGAAGGCGACCACGGGGCCGCCGCGCAGGACGGTGTCGGGCAGCTCCCTGTCGGCGGCGGGCTCGATCCGCAGCTCGACGCTGCCCTGCTCGGTGAACTTGACCGCGTTGGACAGCAGGTTGCGCAGGACCTGGCGCAGCCGCGCGTCGTCGGTCAGCAGGTCCACCGGCACCCCGGCCGCGGCACTGATGCTGAAATCGAGGCTCTTCTGCGTGGTCAGCGGCCGGAACGTCGCCTCGACGTAGTCCAGGAGCTGCCGCAGCGCCACCCGCTCCGGGGTGATGTCCATCTTGCCCGCCTCGACCTTCGACAGGTCGAGGATGTCGTTGATGAGCTGGAGCAGGTCCGAGCCCGCCGAGTGGATGATGCCCGCGTACTCGACCTGCTTGGGCGTGAGGTTGCGCGTCGGGTTCTGCGCCAGCAACTGCGCCAGGATGAGCAGGCTGTTGAGCGGGGTCCGCAGCTCGTGGCTCATGTTGGCCAGGAATTCCGATTTGTACTTCGACGCGAGCGACAGCTGCCGCGCCCGGTCCTCCAGCTCCTGCCGCGCCTGCTCGATCTCCAGGTTCTTGGTCTCGATGTCGCGGTTCTGCGAGGCGAGCAGTTCCGCCTTCTCCTCCAGCTCGGCGTTGGAACGCTGAAGCTCCTCCTGCTGCCGGGTCAGCTCCCCGGAGCGGGCCTGCAGCTCCCCGGCCAGCCGCTGCGACTCGTCCAGCAGCTCGTCGGTACGGGCGTTGGCGACGATGGTGTTGACGTTGACGCCCACCATCTCCATGAGCTGTTCGAGGAAGTCCTGGTGCACCGGTGTGAAGAGGGTGAAGGACGCCAGCTCGATGACGCCGAGGATCTGGTCCTCGACGATGATCGGCAGCACGATCAGACTGCCCGGCGCCGTCTGGCCCAGGCCGCAGGAGATGCTGATGTAGTCGGCCGGCACGCCGTCGGCGACGATCGTCCGGCGGCTGCGGGCGGCCTGGCCGACCAGGGACTCGCCCAGCCCGAAGCGGTCGTGCCCCGTACTGTCGGCGGGCCGGCCGTAGGCGCCGACGAGCCGGAGCACGGTGCCCTGCCCGTTCTCCTCGGCCAGGTAGAAGGCGCCGTACTGGGCCGAGACGAGCGGCGTCAGCTCGTCCATGACCAGCTCGGCGACGACCGCCAGGTCCCGGTGGCCCTGCATCAGCCCGGAGATGCGGGCCAGGTTGCTCTTGAGCCAGTCCTGTTCCTGGTTGGCCCGGGTGGTCTCGCGCAGGGACCGCACCATGGAGTTGATGTTGTCCTTCAGCTCGGCGACCTCGCCGGAGGCGTCCACCGTGATGGAGCGGGTCAGGTCGCCCTCGGCGACCGCGCTGGTCACCTCGGCGATGGCCCGTACCTGCCGGGTGAGGTTGCCCGCCAGCTCGTTGACGTTCTCCGTCAGGCGCTTCCAGGTGCCCGACACGCCCTCGACCTCGGCCTGACCGCCGAGCCGCCCCTCGCTGCCGACCTCGCGCGCCACGCGGGTGACCTCGGAGGCGAAGGAGGACAGCTGGTCGACCATCGTGTTGATGGTGGTCTTCAGTTCCAGGATCTCGCCGCGGGCATCGACGTCGATCTTCTTGGACAGGTCACCGTTGGCCACGGCCGTGGTGACCTGGGCGATGTTGCGCACCTGGCCGGTCAGGTTGTTGGCCATCGAGTTGACGTTGTCGGTCAGGTCCTTCCACGTACCGGCGACGTTCGGTACCCGGGCCTGGCCGCCGAGCATTCCTTCGGTGCCGACCTCGCGGGCCACCCGCGTCACCTCGTCGGCGAAGGCGGACAGCGTGTCGACCATCGTGTTGATCACGCCGGCCAGCGCGGCGACCTCGCCCTTCGCCTCCACCATGATCTTCTGCGACAGGTCGCCCTTGGCGACCGCGGCGGCCACCTGGGCGATCGAACGCACCTGGCCGGTCAGGTTGGAGGCCATCACGTTGACGTTGTCGGTCAGGTCCTTCCAGGTGCCCGACACGCCCCGTACGGTGGCCTGCCCGCCGAGGTTGCCTTCGGTGCCGACCTCGCGGGCGACGCGGGTGACCTCGTCGGCGAAGGCCGAGAGCTGGTCGACCATCGTGTTGATGGTGCTCTTCAGTTCCAGGATCTCGCCCCGGGCGTCCACGCGGATCTTCTGCGACAGGTCGCCCTGCGCCACGGCGGTGGTGACCTCGGCGATGGAACGCACCTGGGCCGTGAGGTTGTCCGCCATCACGTTGACGGACTCGGTCAGGTCCTTCCACGTGCCGGAGACGCCCTTGACGTCGGCCTGGCCGCCGAGCCGTCCTTCGGTGCCGACCTCGCGGGCGACGCGGGTGACTTCGTCGGCGAAGGCGGAGAGCTGGTCGACCATCGTGTTGATGGTGTTCTTCAGCTTCAGGATCTCGCCGCGGGCGTCCACGGTGATCTTCTGCGACAGGTCGCCCTGGGCCACCGAGGTCGCGACCGCCGCGATCGAACGCACCTGGGACGTGAGGTTTCCGGCCATGAAGTTGACCGAGTCGGTCAGGTCCCGCCAGGTGCCGCCCACCCCGGGCACCTGAGCCTGGCCGCCGAGCCGTCCTTCGGTGCCGACTTCCCGGGCGACGCGGGTGACTTCGTCGGCGAAGGCGGAGAGCTGGTCGACCATCGTGTTGATGGTCGTCTTCAGTTCCAGGATCTCGCCGCGGGCGTCCACGGTGATCTTCTGCGACAGGTCGCCCCGGGCGACCGCCGTGGTCACCTGAGCGATGTTGCGTACCTGGGACGTGAGGTTTCCGGCCATGAAGTTGACCGAGTCGGTCAGGTCCCGCCAGGTGCCGCCCACCCCGGGCACCTCGGCCTGACCGCCGAGCCGCCCCTCGCTGCCGACCTCGCGGGCGACGCGGGTGACTTCGTCGGCGAAGGCGGAGAGCTGGTCGACCATCGTGTTGACGGTGTTCTTCAGCTCCAGGATCTCGCCCTGCGCGTCAACGTCGATCTTCTGCGACAGGTCGCCCCGGGCGACCGCGGTGGCCACCTGCGCGATGTCGCGCACCTGGGTGGTCAGGTTGCCGGCCATGACGTTCACCGAGTCGGTCAGATCGGCCCAGGTGCCGGAGACCCCCGGGACCTCGGCCTGACCGCCGAGCCGGCCCTCGCTGCCGACCTCCCGTGCCACCCGGGTCACTTCCGAGGTGAACTGGGACAGCTGGTCGACCATGCCGTTGAAGACGGTGGCGATCTCGCCGAGCAGCCCGTCGTCCTCCTCCGGCAGACGGGTCCCGAAGTTCCCGTCGCGTACGGCCGTCAGCCCCGCGAGCAGCTGCCGCAGCTCCGGCTCGCCGACTCTTCCTCCCGTACGCCCCGACCTCGTCCGCGACACCGGACGTGCGTTGTCGCCCGCCGTCTCTGCAGCCATGCCCCGACCTCGTTCCACTTACCGGACCCCAGGCGCAGGGCACGACGGCGCTGTGGACCCTGCCTCAAAGGCGCGCACACCTGTGCCTCACGCCGACACCTCGTGACCTTGCCGCACGGCAAGTACCCGAAGAATACCGCGCGGTGTCACATCGGAAGACGTGACAAGCTCACTTTTGTCCCGGTCCGGTGCTGGACTCGTGCGCTGATTCTGTGCACTGGCCGCGGTGTTCGCGCCGGCGCGCAGGACGCGGAGGACGCGGATGACGCGGCGGACACAGCCGCGGCGAGCGCCGCCTTCTTCTATCGGCGCGGTGGCCCGGCCCCGTCGCGTTTTCGCGCGAGCGCCTGACGTGCCCGCCGCGCCTGCCACCACACCCGCACGTCCTGCGCCTTCCTGAGTACGGTCAGGGCAATCACCAGGAAGACGGCGGAGAAAAACCGGCGCAACGGGACCTCATTCCGGTTCCGCGAGAGCGAGATGTCACGCTCAACGAGCCCGCGGCAAACAGGTGACGGCCCGGCCTGATGATATTTCGGCGGCGCGGGAACCGCGAATAAACCGCGCGGGCGCCGCCGCGACCGGCGATCCCGGCAGGCAGTCCGAAAATCTGTTGTGCCGCACGGCCGGTGTAGCCCGTTAGGGTTACCGCCGCTTGTGCTGCGGTGGCGTGCTGGTCAGGATGCGCTGACGTCGGCCGAAGAAGCCCAGCGGGGACCCGGCACGCGACGGGCCCTTTCGCTGTCCGGCCACGGGACCGTGCCGCCCTCGCATTTCCGCGCAGTGAGAGGCTCATGTCAGTCAACTCCACCAAGGCCCCGTCCCCCGATCGGGACATCGCGGTCGTCGGAACGGCCTGCCGCCTGCCCGGCGGCATCACCGACCTCGACAGTCTCTGGGCAGCCCTGTCGGCCGGCGCGGACCAGGTGACGGAGGTCCCGGAAACCCGCTTCGAGGTGGCACGGTTCATCGACCCGGCCATGCCGCGGCCCGGAAAGAGCTACACCAAGGCCGGCGGCTTCCTGGCGGACGTCAGCGGTTTTGACGCCGCCTATTTCGGCATCTCGCCGAAGGAAGCGGCACAGATGGACCCCCAGCACCGGCTGCTGCTGGAGCTGGCCGTCGAAGCCTGTGACGACGCCGGGGTGGCCCCCGCCGCGCTGGCGGGAACGGACACGGCCGTGTACGTGGGAGTGTCGGACCACTCCTACGGGGCGCTGCAGATGATGGTGCCGGAGCACGTCAACGCGTACACCATGTCCGGGGCCGCGTCGTCGATCGCCGCCAACCGGCTCTCGCACTTCTTCGACCTGCACGGCCCCAGCATGATCATCGACACGGCCTGCTCGTCGTCGCTGGTGGCGCTGGCGGAGGCGTGCCGGGCCCTGCGGGACGGCACCAGCCGCACCGCCCTGGTCGGCGGCGTCAACCTGCTGCTCAGCCCGCAGCACTTCGTGGGCTTCTCGCAGGCGTCGATGCTCTCGCCCAGCGGACGGTGCCGCTCCTTCTCGGCGGACGCCGACGGCTACGTACGGGCCGAAGGCGGGGGCATGGTCCTGCTCAAGCGGCTCGCCGACGCGCTCGCCGACGGGGACCGGGTGGACGCGGTCGTCGTCGACTGCGCCGCCAACAGCGACGGGCGCACCCCCGGGCTGGCCCTGCCCCGCATGGAAGCGCAACGGGCCCTGCTGGCGGACGTCTACGCCCGCGCCGGGCTGACCGCGGACGACATCGCCTACCTGGAGGCGCACGGTACGGGGACGCCGGTGGGGGACCCCGTCGAGGCCGAGGCGATCGGACGGGCGCTGGGCGTCCACCGCACCACGGGTGCCCTGCCGATCGGTTCGGTGAAGACCAACATCGGTCACCTGGAGCCGGCTTCGGGCATGGCCGGGCTGCTCAAGGCCCTGCTGGTGCTCCGGCACGGCGTCATCCCGGCGTCGCTGCACGCGGGCGCCCGCAGTCCGCACATCGACTTCGACCGGCTGCGGCTGCGCCTGGTGGACCGTGCCTGTCCGGCCGGTATCGGCGAACGGTCGGTGGTCGGTGTCAACTCCTTCGGGTTCGGCGGCGCCAACGCGCACGCGATCCTGGCACCCGGACCCGCCGCCCGGGCCGTCGCGAAGAGCGCCCCGCCGGCCGCGGGGCCGCTGCCCGTGGTGGTCTCGGCGCGTTCCGCGGCCGCCCTCGACGAAGCACTGAGGCGAGCGGCGCGGCACCTGTCGGCCGCCGACGCGGAAACGTTCTACGACCTGGCGTGGACCATGAGCGAGCGGCGCGGCGGGCATCCCCTGCGGGCGGCGGTGCTGGCCGCTTCGCCGGGGGAGGCGGCGGCGTCGTTGGGTCAGTTGGCCGGGACGCCCGAGTCCTCTGAGTCCTCTGAGTCCTCTGAGACTTCTGAGCCCCCTGACTCCTCTGACTCTTCTGACTCCTCTGACTCCTCTGGGCCCTCTGGGCCTTCCGAGTCCTCCGAGGCCGGGCGCCCCGCTGAGAGCACCGTCTCTTCGGACCCGCCGTCGCCGGGCCCGCTCCAGCCGACCCCGCCCCAAACGCTTCCGCCCCAGCCGCCCCCGCACCCGACCCCGCCACCGGCGCGCCGGACTGAAGCGGTCCGCGACGGGCGTCCGGTCTTCGTCTTCTCCGGCAACGGGGCCCAATGGGCGGGCATGGGCGCCGACCTGCTGCGCGAGGACGCGACGTTCCGCCGCGCGTTCGCCGCCGCGGACGCCGCCCTGGCGGGTGAGCTGGGCTGGTCCGTACGGAGTGAACTGGAGCGGCCGGCCGGCCGGTGGCGGCTGGCACGGACCGAGATCGCCCAGCCGCTGATGTTCGCTCTCCAGGTCGCCTTGACGGCGATGCTGCGCCGCCAGGGCGTCGAGCCGTCCGCCGTGCTCGGGCACAGCGTCGGCGAGATCGCGGCGGCGCAGACGGCGGGAGCCCTGTCCCTGGCGGACGCGGCGCGCGTCATCGCCGCACGCGGCCGGGCCCAGGCCGCCACCGCGGGCGCGGGCCGGATGGCGGCGCTCACCCTGCCCCTCGGGCAGGTCCAGGAACTGCTGGAGCGCTACCCGCAGGTGGAGCTCGCCTGCGTGAACACCGCGCGCGACGTGACGGTGGCCGGTCCGGTCGCGGCCGTACGGGACTTGGTGGCGTACTGCACCGGCCGGGGTGTGGCCTGCGTCCTGCTCGACCTGGACTACGCGTTCCACAGCCGCGCGATGGACCCCGTCCGTGACCAACTGCTCGCCGACCTGGCCGGGCTGCGGCCGCGGGACGGCACCGTCCCGATGGTCTCCGCGGTGACCGGGCGGCCGGTGACGGGCCGGGAACTGGACGCCGCCTACTGGTGGCGCAATGTGCGCGATACCGTCCAGTTCGCACCGGCGGTGACCGCCCTGCTGGACGAGGGCTTCGACGTCTTCGTCGACATCGGGCCGCATCCGGTCGTCCGCCCGTACCTGAGGCGTACGGCGGCGGCGTCGCCCGTCCCGGTGGCCGTCGTGCCGACGCTCTTCCGCGCTGACGACGGTGCCGGTGACGGCGGCGGTGACAGCCGCGGCGACAGCGACAACGACAGCGACAGCGACAACGACGGCGACGGCGTGCGGCGGATGCGGGACGCGACGGCCCACCTGATCGCCGCGGGAGCCCGTGTCGACTGGCGCGCGCACTTCCCGCAGCCGGGTCGGGTCGCCCGGCTGCCCGCCTATCCCTGGCAGCGCGAGCGGCACTGGAACGGCGAGCGCCACACCTGGTCCGGCGACATCGGCACGTACGACCACCCCCTGTTGGGCGTGCGCACGGCCCACTGCGAACCGACCTGGACCGGCCCGGTGCAGCCGCCCCTCGTCCCGTGGCTGGAGGACCACCGCGTCGCGGGCGCGGTCATCCTGCCCGCGTCCGGCTACGTGGAAATGGCGCTGGCGGCCGGGCGGCGGGTCCTGGACGCCGCCTGCGAGGTGGAGAACCTGGAGCTGACCAGGCCCGTCGTCGTCCCGTGGGACGATCCCGGCCAGGTGCGCCTGGAGCTGACCTGGTCCCCCGAGGACGGCGTGGTCGGCATCGCCGCCGGGGACGGCCGGGCCGGCCGCGCACGCCGGCACGCCCGCGGCCGGGTGCGGCAATTGTTCGGCCGCCCGCACCCCGGCCTCGACGTGGCAGCCGTACGGGCCCGTTGCCCGCGGCACATCTCCGCCGCTCGGCACTACGCCGCCATGACCGCGGCGGGGATCGACTACGGCCCCTCCTTCCAGGTCCTGCGGGACCTGTGGGCCGGGGACGGTGAAGTGCTCGCCCGTTACCGTCTGACGGCCGACGCGGCCGGTTACGAGGTCCATCCGGCGCTGTTCGACGGGGCGTTGCAGGCCGGTCTGCCGCTGATCGAGCAGGCGGTGGGTCAGCAGCGTGACGCGTACCTGCCCGTCGGATTCGGCGCCGTACGGGTGTGGCGCACCCCCGCGTCCGAAGGGCTGGTGCACGTGCGCCGACGCAGCCGTACCGTCACCGAACTGTGCTGGGACATTCTCGTCACCGCCCCGGACGGTACCGTGCACGCGCAACTCGAAGGGTGCCGCCTGCGCCGCTTCGACGGCATGCGGTCCGTTCCGCCGAGCTACCAGCGCACGGTGATGCGCGCCGCCCCGTACGAGGACCAGGCGGTGGCTCCCAGCCCCCTGCCGCCCACCGCCGACCTCCTCGCCGGCGCGCAGCACCGCCTCGGTCCGCCCGACCCCGCCGATCGCGTCACCGTGACCGGCCACGAGCTGAAGCAGGTCTTCGCACGGGGTGCCGCCGAAACGATCGCGGGACTCCTGCCGGACCCGGCGGCCGCCTTCACCGTGGACGATCTGGTGGCCGGCGGCATGCTGGGGCGGCACCGCAGGCAGGCCCGGCTGCTGCTCGGCCTCCTGGAGCGCCAGCAGCGTGCCGTACGGCTGGACGGCGAGCGCTGGCGACTGGCCGCCGCGGACGGCCCGGCCGCGGAGCGCCCGCACCCGCTGGACGGCAGCAGCACGATGGACGGCGGCAGCCCGGTGGGCCCGGCCGTCACCCTCCTGAACAACCTGTGCGCACGGCACGGCCGAGACCTGCTGCGAGGCGAAGCCGAACTCCTGGAAAACATCCTCGACGACGGTGTCTCGGCCGCGTACGAGCAGGTCTACGACATCGAGTTCCCCCTGCGCCGTCACAACCGGGTGCTGCAAGCCGTGGTCTCGCAGCTGGTGGACCGGTGGCCCGCGGACCGTCCGCTGCGCGTCCTGGAGGTCGGCGCGGGGACCGGCGGCGTGACGGCGGCCGTGCTGCCCGTGCTGCCTCCGGACCGTACGCGGTACGTCTTCACCGACGTCTCACCGCAGTTCCTCACGCCGGCGCAGAAGCGGTTCGCGCGCCACGACTTCGTCGGCTACCGGACCTTCGACCTCGACCAGGAGCTCGCCGGCCAGGGCCTGACCGAGGGCGGCTTCGACCTCGTGATCGCGGGCAACGCGCTGCACACCGCCACCGAGGTGGCCCCGGCGCTGCGCCGGGTGGCGCGGCTGCTGGGCCCCGGCGGGCGGCTGCTCGCACTGGAATCGCACGACATGGACCTGCTGGCCCCGCTGTTCGGCTCCCTGAGCAGCTTCTGGAACGTCACCGACCCCGGACTGCGCGGTGTCTCTCCGCTGCTCTCCGCCGAGGCATGGCTGCGGTTGCTGCCCTCGTGCGGCTTCTCCGACGCCACGCCGGCCGACCCCATCGCCGACGCTCCCGACGAGGGCTTCTCCGTCTTCATCGGCACCGCCGGCACCGCGCCTGCCGCCCCACCCGCCGCGCCCACGGCTGACCCCGGCACGGCCTGGACCGTGGTTGCCGAGGACACCGGGCGAGGCGGCCTGGGCGCAGCGGTGGCCGATGCCCTGAGCGCCGCGGGCGCCCCGTCGGTCCAGCGGCGGACTGCCGCAGACCTGCTCGGCGACGGTGATCGGTGGCTGCCCGTGCCGCACGGCGATGTGGCCGTGGTGGTGGTCCTGGAGACTCCTGAGCCCCGGACCGGACTGGACGGCGGCGCGCGGGACGCGGTCCAGCACACGGTCCTGCGCGCGGGCGTGCTGAGCACCGCCGCCCGCGCGCTGGACGCACTCTCCCCCGACCGCGAGCGCGCCCTGTGGCTCGTCTCCCGGCCCAGCGGCGCGTTGCCCGCTCCCGAGCAGCCCTCGTGCCCCCTGGACGCCGCTGCCTGGGGCATCGCGCGCACGGTCAGCAACGAGCACCCCGACCTGGTGGTCAAACGACTGTCGTTGCAGCGCACCGGCGACATCACCGCCGACGCGCAGCGGGTCGCACGGGAACTGCTGACCCCGTCCGACGAGACCGAGGTGGCGCTGACCTCGGCCGGCCGGTTCGTGCCGCGCCTGACCGAACTGCCCTCACCCACCGGCCCCGGACCGGGCGACGGCTTCCGCGCCTACACCCTCGACGCACGCGATCCGGGCCTCTCCTACCGCCTGACCTGGCAGGAGACCACGCCTGCGGACGCCGGTCCGGGCCAGGTGGCGGTCGCCGTCCGGGCGGCCGCCCTGAACTACCGCGACGTCATGCAGGCGACCGGCCTGCTGCCCGCCGAAGCGGAGGAGATCACCGGCGGCCAGGCCGGACTGGGCCTGGAATGCTCGGGCGTCGTCACCGCGGTCGGGGACGGTGTCACCGCGCTGGGCGTGGGGGACCGCGTCTTCGCCCTGGCCCCCGACGCGCTGAGCACCCACACCGTCACCTCCGAGCACGCCGTAGGCCGTATCCCGGACACGATGTCCTGCGCCGAAGCCGCCACCCTGCCGGTGGCCTTCCTCACCGTCCACTACTGCTTCGCCCGGCTGGCCCGCCTGGCCGCGGGAGAGACCGTACTGGTCCACGGCGGAGCGGGCGGAGTGGGCCTGGCCGCCCTGCAGTACGCCCGGCACCTCGGGGCACGTGTCATCGCCACCGCCGGGTCCGCCGCCAAGCGCGACCTGCTGCGCAGGCTCGGCGCCGAACACGTCCTGGACTCCCGCACCCTGGCCTTCGCGGACGACGTACT
Organism: Streptomyces monomycini; assembly: GCF_022271435.1. GTDB lineage: Bacteria > Actinomycetota > Actinomycetes > Streptomycetales > Streptomycetaceae > Streptomyces > Streptomyces monomycini. Next base: position 73,115 of record NZ_JAFIQY010000021.1, read on the forward strand.
GCGGCTGACGGACGGGCGTGGCGTGGACGTCGTCCTCAACTCGCTCGCCGGGGAGGCGGCTGCCCGCAGCCTCGAACTGCTCACCCACGGCGGCCGCTTCGTCGAACTGGGCAAACGTGACATCTACGAGAACCGCCCGCTGCTGATGCGTCCGTTCCGCAAGAACATCGCCTTCTACGCGGTCGACCTCTTCGGACTGCTCCAGGACCCCCGGCTGGCGGCGGATCAGTTCGCGGAGGTCACCGCGCTCGTCCACAGCGGTGTCTGCCGGCCCCTGCCGCACAGCAGCTACCCGGCGGCCCGCGTCGACGAGGCTTTCAGGCTGCTGCAGCACTCCCGCCACGTCGGCAAGGTCGTCGTGACCTTCGGCCCGCAGGACCCCGCGCCCCGCGTCGAGCCGCGCGGCACCGTGCCCGAGCTGGATGCCACGGCCACCTATCTGGTGACCGGCGGCCTGTCCGGCTTCGGCGCGCTCACCGCCCGCCATCTGGCCGAGCGCGGCGCCCGCCACCTCGCCTTGGTCGGACGGCGGGGCGCCGGCACGCCCGAAGCCGAAGCCCTGCTCACCGGCCTCGCCTCACGCGGCGTCCAGGTGTCGGTCCACCGCGCGGACGTCAGCGACGCCGGGGCCATGGCACGGGTCGTGGCCCAGGCCGCCGCCTCCGGACACCCGCTGCGCGGAGTCGTCCACTCGGCCATGCACCTGGCGGACGGCTCCCTGCGCGACCTGACGGTCCGGGAGTGGGAGGCCGCCCTGACCCCCAAGATGGCCGGGGCGGCGGTGCTGCACGACCTCACCCAGCACCTGGACCTGGATTTCTTCCTGGTCTACTCCTCGGTCACCGCCATGCTGGGCAACATCCGGCAGGCGAACTACGTGGCGGGCAACCTCTACCTCGAAGCCCTGGTACGGCGGCGCCGGGCGCTGGGCCTGCCGGCGACCGCGCTGGCCTGGGGCGCTCTGGGCGAGACCGGCTACGTGGCCCGCAACGACCTGACCGGCGTGATGAGCCGGGCGGGGTTCGAGCCGGTCAGCTCTCAGCAGGCCCTGCACGCCGTCGACGCCGTCCTGTCGCACCCCACGGACGTCCTGGGGGTCGGCTGCTACAACTGGGCGCCGTTGTCCCGCGTCCTGCCCGCCTGCGTCACACCCCGCATCGTCACCCTCCTGCCGGTCCTCTCCGAGGACGCCGGACACAGCAAGGAGGAGCTGGCGCGCACCCTGGCCCGTATGCCGGTGGACGACGCCCGCGCGCTGATCGCCGGCATCGTCGCCGGACTGTTCGCCGACGTACTGCACATGTCGCCGGAACAGATCGATCATCACCGGCGGCTGGACGAGTACGGCATGGACTCGCTGATGGGCACCGAACTGCTGGTCACCGTCAGGCAGCAGTTCGACCTCGACCTGCCGCCCATGGAACTGCTCAGGTCCGAGGGCACCATCGCGGACTTCGCCCGTATCGTGCACACCCGGCTGGGGCTGGCCCGCTCCACCGGCGCGCCGTCGGGCTCCGTCCCCGAGCCCCGCACACCGGAGGAGGAGACCGCCGTCGCGCCCGGTGGCAGCACCGGGCGGGGAGCGCTGCCGTCCCCGTCCTGATGGTGGGGGAGAGGACGGTACGCGCCGAACGGCATGTTCACGCCAATCTGTCGGCGGTGGTGCGGACATGGCCGGGCGACGGCGCCCGCGCGGGCATACGCGGAACAGCGGCTCGGCCGCGGACACCGACACGGAAGGCGGCACGATGCCGATGACGCCGGACTCCCCAGCGGCAGTGATCTTCGACCTGGACGGCACCCTGGTCGACAGCGGGCGCGCGTACCTCGCGGCGGAGCAACAGGCCCTCGCCCACTTCGGGTACCACCACTTCACCGCCGCCGACCACGCGGAGTTCGTCGGGGTGGGCATGCGGGAGATGTGGCAGCGCGTCGTGGCGACGCGCCCGGTGGCGGCCGGAGCCGACGAGTTGCTGGAGCTGGGCAACCGGCTCTACCTCGCAGGGATACGGCGCTCGGTGCCGCTGCACCGGGGGGCGGTGCACCTGGCCGAACTGCTGCACGAAGCCGGTGTGCCGCTGGCGGTGGCGTCGGGCTCCTCCCGCCAGGTGATCGGCGCGGCGCTGGCGTCCGGCCGCCTGGACCGGCTCTTCACCGTGTGCGTCTCGGCCGAGGACGTCCCCAGGGGGAAGCCGGATCCGGCCGTCTTCCTGGAGGCCGCACGGCAGCTTTCGGTTCCGGCGGAAGCGTGTGTGGTCGTGGAAGACGCCGCCACGGGGGTCCTCGCGGCGCTGCGGGCCGGCATGCGCTGCGTCGCGGTCACCCGCGAGGCCGCCCGCGGGTGTCCGCGTGCCGTCCGTTCGGGGCGGCTGCTGATCGCTGAACACACGGATTTCGACGCGCACGACGTCGTACGCCGGATCGGCGCGGCGGGAAATGTGGCGCCGCCGCGCACCACAAAGGCGCCGGGGTGAGAGACGCGAGAAGGCGCGGGTATACGTCCTCCATGTTTTCCGATGTGTCCTGGGCGGCATTCTTTCCCTCCGCGTTGCTGCTGGCCGCGACGCCCGGAGCCAATCAGCTGTTGGCCCTGCGCAACGGCGTCCGGCACGGGTTACGTCCGGCGCTCGGCGCCTCGCTCGGCCGGTTCACCGCGTTCACCCTGATGGTGATCGCCGTGGCCGCCGGGCTGGGCGCCGTCCTGACCAGGTCGGCGGTGGCTTTCAACGTCGTCAAGTGGTGCGGGGTGGCCTACCTGCTGTGGCTGGGGCTGCAGACCCTGCGTACGGCGCTGCGCGCGAAGAACCACCCGGAAACCGAGCCGGGCGACGACGAACCGAAAGGCCCCGAAGAGGAACAGGAAGCGCCCCGTAAGGCGCCGGGATGGCGGCTGGCACGGCAGGAGTTCATCGTGGCGGTGACGAATCCCAAAGCGCTGATCCTGTTCGCCGTTTTCCTGCCGCAGTTCCTGTCCCGCGACGCCCACCGGGTCACCGCGCCGTTGCTGGCCCTGGGCCTCGCCTATATCGCGGTGGAATTCTGCTGCGCCTGGGGATATGCCGCCCTCGGGGGCCGGCTGAAGAAGGCGGGGATCGGCAGCGGCACCCGGCGGCGCCTGGACGTGGTCACCGCCTTCGCGATGTGGGGCCTGGCGGGGTGGCTGGCGACGGAGAACCGGTGAGCGGCCCGCCTGCGCGGGCCGCTCGAACGGCAGAGGTCAGCCGCGCGCCGCGGAACGGCGTGCGAGCGGCCGGATCGGTATGTCCTCGCGGCGGCAGTAGGACGCCGGGCGGCGGACGGCGCGCCGCAGCGCGTTCCAGTTGTTCAGGGTGCGGACCAGCCCGTCGTCCGGGGCGCTGTGCCAGAACCGGTTCTCGTCCTGGTCACCGAGGAGCGGGCAGAACAGCGAGACGGCGAGCGTGATGCGACGGCCGCGGGTGACGGGGGTGACGGCGTGGTAGACCCTGCTGCCCCGGGTGAACATCGTGTCGCCGACGTGCTGGAACGGCGCGATGTGCACATCGGGGTGCCGGGGCCCCTGATCCGTGATCTCCTCCCGCCGGGCCTCGAAGTCCCGCGGGTGCCCGCGGTAGTAGATGTAGTCCCCGCCCTGGTGCTCCGCATGGTCGGAGAGGGTCATGGTGAACACGTAGTTCATGCCGTCCAGGTGCCACTTGGCCACCAGCGGCGCACGCGAGGCGTCGGCGGCCGCCTCGTAGTAGTTGATCTGCACGCCGGCGTCGCGCAGCGGGTGCGGGATCAGCGGCACCCCGACCAGCCGCGAGACGGTGTCCAGGTAGACCGGGTCGCGGACCATGGCGTGCACGAACGGGGACAGGGCCTCGACCCCGCGGAGCCGCCGGGAGACGACGTAGTCGTTGTGGACGGCGCTGGCTTCGAGGTTCTGGCAGATGCCGCGCAGTGCCGCCGCGCCGTCCGGCGTCAGCAGCCGTACGGGGCCGGTCATGGCCAGGTCGTCGGCCAGGTCCGCGCGGCCGTGCAGCTCGCTCTCCCCGTAGCCGAAGGAGGCCATCCGGGCCGCGACGGGCGGCCGTTCCGCCGCGGGAGCGACATAGGACGAATGCCAGGCGGGTTCGCTCGCGGCCCGGTACGGAGCCGCGATGCGGGACCCCGTGTGCAGGGACCTGCGGAGCCGGTCCAGGCCGGTGGTGATCGTCGCGACGCGTGTCTCTTCGGTGGCGAGTGTGGTCGTCACTGCTCCTCCTCGGTGTACGTCAGCGGGCGGCGGCACGGAAACGCGCTGCCTGATGTTCCTGGTCACGCACCCATTCGTCGTGCACGGCCGGCAGCGGGTCGTCGAGCAGGAGCCGGGCCAGGCTGTTGCCGTCCTTCCACGGCTCGGCGGCCGAACGCATCACCAGCACCAACGTGATCCGCTCCCCGTCGTGGAGGGGCTGGGCGGTGTGCAGGAGCCGCCGTCCTTGCATGAGCACCGCGTGCCCGGTGCGCTGCGGCACGGCGGCGTGCTCGTCGGCAGCCAACCGCCGCCCCTGTTCCAGCAGCTGCCGACCGCGCTCCGGGCTCCCCTGGAAGATCAGTGTCGAGCCGCCCCGGTCCGTGCCGGCGGTGTGCAGCGGGATCAGCTCCACCACGGCGGCCCCGTCCGTGTGGTGGGCGATGGGCACCTCGCCCGGCCGGTAGAAGTTGATGTGCGAGGCGGCCCGGGTGATCGGGTACGGCTCCAGTTCCGTACCGGCCAGTTCGCTCAGCGCGCGTAACCGGTCCTGGTCGTGCATCAGCGTCTTGACCGCCGGAATGGCCTCGTGAGCGGCGCGCAGATGGCGCAGTCCCAGATAGCGGTCGGCGCTCTGGGCCTCCCATTCGGTACGGGCCAGCGCGCGGGCCTCGTCGAGGACGGTGGCGAGCAGCTCCTCCGGATAGCCGTGTTCGTAGCGGGCGTACCCGAGGTCGCACACGGCGTCGACGTCGTACGCATGGCCGGTGATGCTGCTCAGCTCGCGGCGTTCGAGCAGGCGGTGCATGTCACGTCCTCTCGCTCACGGTGATCACTGCGGTCAGTGAGTGCCCGACGCCCAGGCCGCAGGCCAGCCGGTGCTCGACGGCCCGCAGCCCGCGCGCGAGCATCGGCCCGGCGACGTCGGGCGGCAGGTGTCTCGTGGGGTCCTGCGACGCGGCCGCGTCCAGGACGGCGTTCCACTGGGAACGGAACCGGCCGAAGAACGCACGCACCGCCTCGGGCGAGTCGTCCGGCACCCGCGGTGCGCGCAACTGCTCCAGAGGCACCATGCTGCCCGACTCCAGCCGGTTGATCAGCGAGCGGTAGGGCGGCAGCTCGGGGTTGAAGTGGCCGGTGGCGGTGTGGCGGCCGACCATGATGGAACGGTCGAAGAGCTGACGGCGCTGGACGCGGCAGCCCGCGTCCGCCGCCGCGGCGCTGATGCAGGCGTTGAGGTGGTGGGCGTCCCAGAAGGTCATGGGAACGTCCTGGGTCTGCTGGTCGCTCTGGAAGAAGCTCATCCGGTACGGCCAGCGGGTACGGCCCCACTGGGGCAGCCACTCCAGGGAGTGACGGCCGAGCACGTCGATGACCGCCACGGACCGGGTGCGGTGGCGCCGTACGATGTCGAACAGCCGGGTCAGGGTGGCTCGCAGCTCGTCCTCGGTCAGGTGCGAGTACGGCACGCCGCAGGACAGATAGAGGTCGAACGGCGTCTCGGGCAGATCCGTACGGACGTCGCCGTGCCAGAACTCGGCGTCGTCCTCCTCGTGATGCGTACGGGCCGCCAGGCTCAGCAGCCCCTCGTCGAGGTCGAGTCCACGGTAGGTCAGGCGGGGCAGGCCGGACAGGTTGCGGGTCGCGCTCAGGGCCCGGAGCAGGTGCAGTCCCTCACCCGCGCCGCACCCGATGTCCATCACACTCAGGTCCTGCCGCTGCGGCACCTCGGCGAGCGCCGCCTGGAGGATGGCGAAGGTGACCGGCTCCTCCCAGAGCTTCTTGACGGGATCGCGACGGTGCGGCGAGGTGTAGTGGTCGACGCCAGGGGCGTACAGGCCGTTGTCGGTGGACTCGTGCTTCGGTGACGCAACACTGCTGTGCATGAGTCTCCCTTGCTGCTTGCGGTGTGCAGTTGCACGTGCCACCGACCCATGAACGTAAGCATCGCAAGAGAGCGAACCAGCCACTTCAGCACCAACCGGCCCTTGAGACGGCGCAGGTCGTCTGTTCCCCCGAGGGGCGGCGAGGTACTTGAAGATGACGCGATCCGTCTGCTGCCGTCCGTCCGTCGCCCAACGCACCCTGTGAGCACAATCGTTGAGGCCGCCGAACGCCGCAGTCCCGCTCAGTCGCCCACGAAGACGGCCTCGCCTCCCGGCAGGGCGAGCGGCTCCCCGAAACGGTCAGGGCCGGGGGCCGGCGTTCAGATGCGCCAGGTGCGGATCCGGTCGGCCGCGTCGTAGCTGTCGGCATGACCGGCGTCGACCTCCCGGGCGAGGTCGATCAGCGCGCCATACGGCGGGTCGATGCCCTCGCCCGCGGCGTCCATGTACGCCACGGCGACGGCGGCACCGTACAGGGCATTGCGGGCCGGCAGGGGGCGCAGCCGGATGATGGCATGCATGAGGGCGGCCGCACGCCAGGCATTGTCGGCGACGGCGCCGATCTGCGGCGTGTTGACGCGGTGGCGGGCGACAGCAGCCACCAGGCCGGAGAAGTCGTGGACCGAGGGGTGCTTGGGCAGCACCTCCGCCTGCCGCTCCAGCAGCCAACGGATGTCGATGTGCAACCCCACCTCAGGCCGCCTGTCCCGGAACGCCGGCGGCATCCGGGCGAGCGGGAGCGTCGCCGGGGAACGCGGCGTCGAAGGCGTCGGCGGCCCGGGCGACGAACTGCCGGAAGGCCTCCGCGGCGCCTTCCAGACGCGGGTCACGGACCGAGTGGCGCGCGGCCTCGGCGATCAGCGTGGTCACCGTGGTGCCCTTGGCCTCGGCCTGCTCCCGCACCTGGGCACGCAGTTCCTCAGGGACCCGGACGGTCACTGGCTTCGACATGCTCCGACCGTACAGCAGGGTGTACAGCACAGGTGCGGATCCGGCCGCCCCGGCGCCGTACTGGTGCCGCTCCACCAGGTGCCACCGTCGCGGAATCCGCCCCGACGCGGGGCGACCCGGACGCCGCCCTGGCCGACCGGCCGACCCGGCCCCGGGACGACCGTGCCCTGTCTGCCCCGCAGCGCCGGCCTTGGTATCCCCGCCTGTGCCAGGCAAAGAGGGGCCCAACCAAGACCGGAGCGCCGGCAGTTCATGTCCCTCGACGAGCCGCGTACCGAACCGCGTCTCAGCCCGCGTGCGGCTGCCTGGTGGCGGTCGAGAGACGGCCGGCGGCGAGTTGCCACTCGCGGTGCAGGGTGCCCAGGGGAATGCGCTTCTGGAAGAGCGGGGTGCCGAAGACGGTCAGCTGGGTCTGGAGCGAGCCCGACAGGTCCAGCCCTCCGAAGACCTTCCAGTCGGCCGTGGCGGAGCCCTTCCCGTCGGACGAACCGGTGAGCACGGCGCTGCCTTCGCCGCGCAGGTACGGAGCGAGGTCGGCGCTCACACCGGCCATGCCGTACAGGCCGACGCTCGCTTCGGCTCCGAGTGCGGCCTTGACCTGGCCCGATGCCGTCACGGTGGCCTGTACCGGGGTGGAGGTCAGGCGGGACTCGCTGACCGGCTTCCAGCCCTTGGCCCACGTGTAGCTGCCGCCGACCCGGAAACCGCCCTTGAGGTCCTGTTCGACGTCGACACTGATCCTGCCGTCGGCCTCCACCGCGAGGTAGCAGGTGAGGTCGAGATTGACGACGACGGGTACCGGGCCGACCTGGATGACGGGATCCGCGTGCAGCTTGGCGAACGGCAGGCGCAGCGGCTTGTCCTTCCCGGTCGACGCGGCGGCCTGGCCCTTGAACCGCCACTGGGAGGACCAGTCTCCGGACAGCCCGACGTGCGCGCCCTCGGGAGCCGTACCGGTGCCGGCGGCGTCGGAGTCCGCGTGCGTACGGTGGCCGTTGTAGCCGAACTCCACCTTCGGGGAGAGCTGGACGAAGCCGGAGACCGAGGCGGCGGCGCCGGCCGGAGCCCCTTCGGCGGTGGCCACCGACGCGCCGACGTCAAGGCGCAGACTGCCCAGGGGCAGCGTGGCGCCGTGCGGACCGAACCGGTGCCCACCGTTCTTCGCCCAGGACACCTTCACACCCTTGACCAGCGGCTCGACCGAAATGCCTGCCGGATCGACGGGCACCTTCCCGTCTGCCTCGCCCTTGCCCAGCAGCGCGTCGAGCGTGGCCGGGGCGGTGTTGACCTCCGTGCCCTCGCGCGTCGTGCCCAGCACCTTGGTGACCTTGGCCAGTACGCCGCTGGGGGCACCGGGAGCAGGCGCGCCGGCGATGACGTCACCTACGGCCACCGCCGAATTCTTCCCGGGAGCTTCGGGCTTGGCGGTCTTTCCGGGCCCTTCGGAACCGGAGGAAGGCGTCGGGGAGGAAGGCGAGGGGGTGGCCGGGGGCTTCCTCGGGGAATCCGCCGGCCCGGCGATGACCGCGCGCCCGCTGCGCCGGTCGTACGAGGCGATGCGCAGCGAGGACTTGTGCGCCGCGCGCCCGTCACGGGACGGGCGCGCCACGGCGGTGGCCCCGGCCGCAGCGGACGGTGCCGGAACCGGGGTGACCGGCAGTTGCCGCCGGTCGCCGGTGCTGTTGCCGTTGGTCTGGTCGGGCGCGGCCTCCAGCTCGGCGGCCGGAGTGGCGGCTGTTCCGCTACTGCTGCCGGGACCGGCGGCCTCGGCGGGTCCGGCAGCGCTGTCGGCGCTGCCGGCGCCGGCCGCCGAACAGCCTGCTGCCAGCAGGGAGATGGTGGTCATCGCAGGTATGAGTGCCTGCTGGGTGAGCTTGCGCAAGGTGGGCCCTGGGGGACGTGAGGTGGGGAGGCGCGCTACGACGGAGTCGACTCCGTGAGCGGCGCCTCACGCCAACGGGACGGTCGCGATGATTCGCGGAACGGATCTGCGTGATCATGCCATGACTTACGCACCCGCGGAAACTTCACCGATGATGTCGGACGGTTGGACCGGACCAGTAAAATTGTTTCTCGATAAACGATTGCCGCCGAGTCCTGGCTCGGCTGGTCCGATCCGGTGTCAGGTCGGTATCTTCGCAACCAGCCGCCGGTCGGGGTTGGTTGGTGGGGTGCCCGGCAGGGCCGCGTGCCGCGCCGCCGCCCCCTGCCGCTACAAATGACGCCCCAACCTCATTATGTAATGCGCTCTTCGAAAGTGCGGCAATTGATTACGGTGAACCTCTGCGGAGGGATGCCGGAATTTCGTGTCCGCTCTTCTGGTGGGCGCTGTTGCGGCGCCTTGTGGTTATTCCCGAGTTCGCGGAACAGGGTGGCCGCCGGGGGAGTAGCGGCCGGCCATCAAGGGGACGCCGAGCAGCGGTTCCAGGCGCCTGAGCAAGTGCTCGGAGGTGCGCTCCAGGGCCGCCTGGTCGGCCTCCTGGACGATGAACCGGGCCAGGGCCTGGCCCCGGGCCACCTCGCTGCCGGGGCCGGTGTGGTTTTCACCGAAGCCGATGATCTCTTTGACGGAGGGGTGCTGGGCCAGTGGTGCGAGGGTGGCTTCGGGGCTGAGCCGGCCGGCCTCGCGGGGTATGACGACGCGGACCGCCGTGCAGTCGACCCGTGGGGGCGGCGCGGGAAAGTCGTCGGACCCGGCAAGGATGGCCAGCAGGGCGGCGTAGACCTCCTGCCCGGTGGCGTGGCGGTACGCGACGGGCAGGCCGCCACCCATGACGCGGGGGTTGAACTCGACGAGGACAGGTCCCCGTTCGGTGACCATGATCTCAAGGTGGAAGACCCCGATGTCGGCGCCGATGGCACGGCAGACCTGGCGGGCGTACTCCCAGCAGGCGTCCGCCTGTCGCGCTTCGAGGTCGGCCGGGATGAACGCGCCGAGAGCGGTGACTCCGTCGCCCGCCCAGCGCGAGCGGCCGCTGATGCACAGCGGGAAGAAACGGCCGTCCCGTGCGCCGATCTCCACCGACACCAGTTCTCCCGCCAGGAACTCCTCGATGAGGAGACCACGTTGGAACTGGCCGCGCCAGTCCTCGGGAACCGCGTCGAGACCGTCCCGCAACCCGTGCCAGACCGCTCTGGCCTCTGCCGTGCTGTGGACGACACGGGCGAGCAGCCCGGCTGCTCCGGAGGGCGGTTTGATCACCACGGGGTACCCGATCCGCTCCGCCGCCGCCACCGTCGTCGCCTCGCTGGTGGCCGTCGCGAAGCGGGCGGAGGCCAGGCCTGCGGCTCGCAGCGCCTCCCGGCAGCGGTCCTTGCGCCGGGCGATGAGCACCGCCTCCGGGGACGTGCCCCGCAGCCCCAGCGTTCGGCAGGCCGCCGCCACGGCCTCGACGGACATCTCGTGCTGCGTGGTGACAAAATCGATGGGGTGTTCCGCGTGGCACTTGGCCAGTGCCTCCGTCACCGCGTCGGCGTCGGTGGTGACCAGCCCGTCGACGAGGCGGTCCACGGACGAGACCAGCGCCAGGTTGGCGTCGGTGAGCCGGTACTGGGGGCGCACGGACTGCACATAGGTGACCCGGTGTCCGGCGTTCTTGGCCAGCCTGATGGTCTGCAGGGCGGCCGGGTTGGAGTCGACGATGGCCAGGTGCATGGAGTTCCCGGTGCGACAGAGTGGGCTGGGACGTGGACGCTGATCAGCGGTAGTGGGTGACGCCGTCCCTGACGCGGTAGGGATCGCGTTCGTAGAGCTGGAACGCGACCGCGTCGTGGCCGTGGAAGCGCTCGCCCGCGGCGGCCATGTTGCGCCGCAGGAACCCTCGGGCGTAGCTCTCCGCGTCCTCGTCGGTGAGTGCTTCCAGGTAGGACCGGTGTTGCAGGACTGCCTCCACGGCACGGTCCTCGGCGCCGACGACCCTCATCGCGTGCGTGGGGTACGGCGAGCCGGCGACCGCCGCCCACCGGACGCCTTCCCACGGTTCGAGGCCGTCCTCGGGGAAGACGTAGCGGTTGCCGGCGTCGACGACGGCGTCCAGCGCGGCCCGGCCGACGACACGGTGGTCCGAAGTGTTCCAGGAGACGCCACGCCAGTCGTCGTGATGGTTGATGGTGAGCACCATGTCCGGCCGGTGGCGGCGGATGGCGGCGGCGAACTCCCGGCGCAGCGCCAGGGAGTCCGTGATCAGCCCGTCCGGGTGGGACAGGAACTCGACCGAGGTCACTCCGGCGACCGCCGAGCTCGCGCGCTGTTCCCGTTCCCGCAGCGGCCCGGCCGCCTCCGGAGGGCATCCGTCGATGCCCGACTCGCCGCGGCTGGCCAGGACGTACGCGATCTCCTTGCCGCTGTCGGTCCAGGTGATCACCGCCGGTCCCATGGCGTACTCGATGTCGTCCGGGTGCGCCACCAGCGCCAGCGCGCGTGACCAGGAGGTGGGCATGTCCTTGAGGGGTACCGTCATCGTTGCACCTTGCTTTCGGGGTGGGCGCCGCCTGGGGCGGCGGTGGGACGGCCGTCCAGTACGGCGTCGATGCGCCGCAGGCCCTCCGCCAGGACGTCCGGCTCCCGGGCGAAGGTGAGGCGGATGCCGTTCTCGGTGCCGAACACCTCGGCCGGCATCAGCAGAAGGCGCTCCCGGCGCAGGACCTCGCGGCAGAAGTCCAGCGAGGACGGCAGCCCAGGGGTGTGCAGCCAGGCGTACGGGGTTCCTTCCGGCTGCCACATCCGTAGCGTGCCGTGGTGCCGGGCGACCCACCGCTCCAGGATCCGCAGGCCGTCGGCGATCAGCCCCTGGTAACGGCTCACGTGTTCCGCACGGTGCTGCAGGATCCCGATGGCCAGCCGTTCCAGGATCACGGAATTGGCGATGGTGGTGAAGTGCTTGTACTCCATGGCCCTGGTCACGGTCTCGGGCGGCCCGCACATCCAGCCCACGCGCAGCCCCGGGACCCCGTAGACCTTGGAGACACTGGAGACGGAGACGGCGTACTCGTACGACTTCACCCAGGAGTCGGCGCCGAGGTCGGCCACGTACTCCTCGTCGAGGACGAGATGGCCGCCGTGCGGTCGCAGCGCCTCGACCAGGCCCTCGATGCCGGCGGCGGTGACCCGTCGGCCGGTCGGGTTGCAGGGCGAGTTGAGCACCACCGCCTTGGTGCGAGGAGTGATCAGGCCCAGTGCCGCGGCGATGTCCGGGCGGCCGTCAGCGGTGGTGCCGACGGCGTCCACCCGGCATCCGGCCCGGGACAGCACCGGTTCCGCCTGCTGCCAGCCGGGGGTGAAGACCACGGCGTGGTCGCCCGCGGACAGCAGGGTGCGGTAGAGGAGGTACAGGGCTTCCTGACCACCGTGGGTGATGCCGATGTGGGACGGATCCCGCCCGTAGAGACCGGCGACGAGGTCGCGGAGCGGGGACGTCCCACGGTTGTTTCCGTAGTCGAGGAGACAGTCGGCGGGCAGGGAATGGTCGGAGAGGCGGCTGCCGCCCACATAGCTGTCGCCGAGGTCGATGTCGTAGCGGCCTTGGGCCTCGTCGAAGTACCACTGACGCATGGTGATCGCGGTCATGAGGCCAGCCGCCGACGGAACGCCGGGGTCCACCGGCCGGCCACCACGGAGCGGACGGGTCCGGTCAGGGTGACCTCGCCGGTGTCGGAGACGCCGACGCCGAGCGTGCCGCCGGGCATTTCCACGGTGACCTCGGCGCTGGTCAGCCCGAGTGCGTGAGCGGCGACGGCCGCCGCACACGCGCTGCTGCCCGAGGCGAGCGTGTAGCCGGCACCCCGCTCGTAGCATTCGATGCGGATGAGGTCGGCTGCGCGTACTTCCATGAGCTGGACGTTGACGCGCTGCGGGAAGCGTTCGTGGCGGACGAGGGCGGGCCCCAGGCGACGGGCTGTCTCCTCGGTCACCTCGCTGCCGTCCAGCGGGACGACGCAGTGCGGGTTGCCCAGGAACACACAGGTGGCCGTCCACTCCCGCTCCAGCGCGGGCAGGGTTTCGCGCAGCATCTCCCGGCGCGGCCCGGTGGCCCCGATCAGCTCGCTGTCCAGGGAGGCCCGGCCCATGGAGACGCGTACGGGTGCGGGTTCGGCTTCGGCGGATCGGCCGGAGCCGGGGAGGGCAGTGCCCGGTCCCCGCGAGTCCGGCTCCAGAAGTTCCACGGTCGCCGGGCCGGCAGGAGTGTGGACGGTGAATTCCGGCTCCTCGGCCCAGCCGTAGTCGGACAGGTAGCGGCCGAAGATGCGCAGGCCGTTGCCGCTCTTCTCGCACTCGCTGCCGTCGGAGTTGAAGGTGCGCAGCCCGAATCCGTGCTGCGCCGGGAGAGGGCCGTAGAGGATTCCGTCGGCGCCGGGGCCGTGGTGGCGATCGCAGATCAGCCGGATGTTCTCCGGTGTCGACACCGCCTGGGCGGCGGCCGGAGTGATGACCAAGTAGTCGTTGCCCAGGGCCTCGTACTTCACGAAGTCGTGGCCGTCCGGCACAGCTTCTCGATGGGGCAGGGGACTCGCCATGGCCTTACCGCCCCTCAGGCTTCTGCGCCGGCCTCGACGAGCGACCGGTCCCGCATGCGGAGCAGCAGCTCGTCAAGGTAGTCCCGCGAGGTGTTGAGCCTGATCATCGCCCCCAGGGCGATGTCCCGGCCGGCCAGAGGATCGCCGTCCACCAGCGGTGCCACGACGTTCTTGAACCAGCCGGAGGCGTGCCCGGCGTCGATGCCGATGTGCAGGTCGTGGTAGGTGATGCCGACTTCGGGCAGGTCCAGCCTGCGCCAGGTGTCGACCATGCAGCGGAAGCGGCGGGGCGCCAGGTACTCCGTCACGCCGAAGTAGCCCACGGCCTTGTAGTAGTGCCGACGACCGAGCGCGAGGCAAGCGGAAAGGTTTCCGCAGATCACCGCCTCCAGCATGAAGCTGTCCCGGATGTAGGCGCTGTCAGCGCCGATCGCCTCCAGGGCCTGGGAGAAGAGGCTCGTGTGGACGAGCCCGGCGTCGCCGTTGCCCATCTCGTCCCAGTAGTTCGCGGCGATCTCCATCTTCTCGCCGCCCGTCCGCCCCATCTGCATCGAGGCGAGGATGTCGTCGAAGCGCGGGTCGAGGCTGGTCTCCTGGGCCAGCAGCAGCCGCAGGTCTTCGGGGGTGCCCCGGTGCGCGATGTGCTCGTGGTAGAGCGGGTGCCACCCCGCGGGGTGTTCGTTGACACGATCCTTGAGCCAGTGGACGTACTCGGGCCCGGACCGGGGGTGGTCTCCGACGCTCGCCTCGTCGATGCGGGCAAGCTCGTGGCCGAGCACGGCGCGTTCCAGGATCGCGGCCACGTCCCGCAGGAGGGGCTGTCGTTCGTGGTCGACCTCGGCGACCGGCACGCCGGAGAAGTCCCGGTCGTAGACGAGGGCGAGGAGCTGGTGCAGCTCGGTGAGCGCTGTGCGGTCGCGGCCGCTGTAGGCGCGCTCGGCGAGCTCCTCGCACGAGGCGGCCAGCTTGCCGCGGGACGTGTAGTCGGCGGTCAGCCGGGCCAGTTCGCCGGCGGTACAGGACTCCAGGGCGCGCACCACGGGGAGCGGGCCCGCGGCGAGATGGTTCTCCCAGTATTTTTCAGGCATATGAGATCAACGCATTCTTCTCGGTGCGGTGGCAGGGTGGGCGAGGGTCAGCCGACGGTGTCGGACAGGGCGGCGGCGTCGTGCTCGTTGCCGTACCACTTGTGCTGCCAGCGCGAGAAGGCGACGATCACGATGTCCCGGTGACCGGGCCGGCCGTCGGCCGAGAGCACGTCCGTCACGTCGTGGGCGATGGCCTTGTCGTCGAGGAGGACGGCCTGGCCCGCGGTGAGCGTGCCGGTCCAGAAGGGCTCGTCCGCGCCGGGCTTCCACAGGCGGGTCTGGCCGCCTGCCACGTTCTCCCGGCGCAGTACGGCGATCATCACGTACTCGTGGCCGTCGTGGTGCACGCCTTCGGGAGTCAGCGGGCCGGGGCGGCCGGCCTCGGCCCGGGTGCGGTTCTGGTGCACGTTGATCTGCCAGTCCTCCCCGCGGTCGAGGCCGATACCGGCGATTCCCTTGGAGATCAGGCCGGTGAAGTCGGCCTTGACGGGCTCGTAGACACGCCGGATGCCGCCGGCCGCCTTGTTGAACTTCTTGTATGCCGTGTAGTCCCTGTGCGGCAGCAGCTCGAAGTGCCAGGAACCGGATGCGGTTGGGGACAACCGGTATTGCGAGAACCGTTTGAAACGCGTGCCGTGGCCCATGTAGTCGTCGACCGGGAGACTGTCGTAGCTGTCCAGCAGATCCGCTGGAACGGACGGCAGGTCGATGAGGGTGAAGCCCTGGCTGCCGATCGGCATGCGTTGCTCCTTCGCGAGTGGGAAAGTCCTGGTGGGCAAGGTGGAGCGGTTCCGATGGAACGGGTGCCGTGCCGGTCCGACCCTCAGTCGACCGGGTGGGTGACCGTCTGGCGCAGTGCGCGGGCCCAGGCGTGGAGACCGGGGTCGGCCAGGGAACCCAGCAGCCAGTCGTGATCCAGGTCCTGGCCGGCCAGCGACGGCACGGTGACCAGGCGCAGCCCCGCGGCGCGTGCCGCGCGGATGCCGGTGTTGGAGTCCTCGAAGGCGACACAGGCGGTGGGGGCGGCGCCGAGTGCCTCGCAGGCGGCGAGATACAGGTCGGGCGCGGGTTTCGGAGTCGGTACTTCGTCGGCCGCGAACGACACCGGCAGCAGATCGGCCAGGCCCGAGCTCTCCAGGGCGGTGTCCAGAAGTGACCGGGGGCTGTTACTGGCCACGGCGACGGGAAGTCGTTCTGCACAGGTCCGGACCAGGTCCGCAGCGCCGGGCAGCGCAGCCGCTCCGCCGGCCAACTCCCGTCGTACGCCGTCCAGCAACTGGCTGGCCAGCACCTTTCCGTCACCGGGCCGGTCGAAGTATGCGGCCATCACCTCGCCGACGCCCTCCACGGTCCGGCCGATCACCAGCTGCTTCTGGGTCGTGCCGAAGGGGTGGCCGTGCTCGCGAAAGAGCGCGCTTTCGGCCCGCGACCAGCAGGTTTCGGTGTCGACGAGCAGCCCGTCGCAGTCGAACACGATGGCTTCGAACTCGGTGGGCAGGGGAAAGCCGGCGGGACGGGGCTGGGGGGAGCTGGCCAAAATTCCTCCAGTGTTTTCGGCACGTGATGCTTCAGCGGCGCTTGATCAGCGAGCAGCCGACCCGATGAGAGACGAAATCACGTCACGGGGTGAGAGGTTGCGGGGCTTTGTAGCCACAGGCTCGACATGAGCTTCGTAGGGGCGCCCTTCTGGTCCGACTACGGCGAGGAGAAGGCCGCCGCATGGCTGAAAAGGGAGCTCACAGCGTGTGCGTCGACACGGATAGCAGATGAACTCGACGCATAGTAGCGGTAGTTGGGGAATGAACCTTTGTGGTCTACATCACATGCATGATTGTTGACGCGGTTCGCCAAGATCCGCTGTTCTGTTCTCGTCAACGTCGCACCAGGAAGTCCACCAGTCGCCGAAACCGACTGTGCACGAGGGGGCGTAAGCCTGAAAAGGCAATGTGATGTGGTCCTTTTGGTGCCCGTCACGGTCCGCTGGGGCAAATTCGGAATCCGTGAATCCGGAGGACATCCGCCTGTCTCGGGAAGGGGGTGAATCACCATGCGCAAGTACAACAAGCCGGAGGCCAAGACGGTCAACCAGGGCACCGTTCTGGGTGCGGTGGTCTGACCCGCAGTGGTCTGATCACGCAAAGGGGTCACACCTCAGGGCCGTGGCCTTGAGGTGTGACCCCTTCAATGCGTTCTGCTTCACCTTGCCAGGAGTGGCGTCCGGTCGCTGTGGGGCGCCGCTCCTGGCGGTGGGAAATCAGTAGCTGAAACGAGCGAGGTAACGATGTGTGGTCTGAGCGGTATCGCTCGATTGGGCGGCAGGGCGCTGGATGGCGCTGCGGACTCCCAGCTCCGACGAATGGTCCAGACCATAGCGCATCGCGGCCCCGATGGGGAGGCCTATTACCGGTCAGGATCGGTCGGATTCGGTTTTGTACGGCTGTCATTGGTGGACCTGGCCGGCGGTGACCAGCCGCTGCGGACCGAGGACGACGACCTGGTTCTGATCGCCAATGGCGAGATCTACAACCACAAGGAACTGGAGGCCACGCTTCCGAGCGGCACGCGGCTGCGGACCCGTTCCGATTGCGAGGTGCTGCTGCATCTCTACCGTCGCGACGGACTGCGCTTCCTGGACAAGGTGCGGGGGATGTTCGCCTTCGCCTTGTACGACCGCACCCGGGACCGGCTGTTGCTGGCCCGTGACCGTTTCGGCGTGAAACCCGTTTTCTACCATCAGAACGACGAGCGGGTCGTCTTCGGCTCCGAGGTCAAGGCGCTGTTCGAGGACCCCGCCTGCCCTCGTGAGCTGGACTGGGAGCGCGCACTGCGGGACCAGTCGATGACGCGGGCTCCGGCATTCGACGAGAGCCCGGCCCATTCGTGGTTCAAGGGCGTCGAGCTCGCTCCGGCCGGCTGTGTGGTCTCCTTCGACCTGCGGTCCGGCGAGCGCACCACGCACCGCTACTGGTCGTTCCCCGAGTTCGACCCCTCGCAGACGGCTTCCGAAGAGGAATTGGTGCGTGGCTACGGCGACCTGCTGGCTTCCTCGGTGGACGACTGCGAGATGGCCGATGTAGAGATCGGACTTTTCCTCAGCGGAGGCATCGACTCCGCCGCGGTGGCCGCACTGGCCACCGGCAAGCCGCAGACCTTCACGGCACTGAACGGCAGCACGCTCGCCAACGGCGACGCCGAGTGGGGGCACCGCACCGCCCGCTCCCTGGGACTGGCCAACCACCAGGTCCTCTTCCGTAGCGACGACGTGCCCGGTGTGGAGGAGTGGAAGCGGTTCGTCTGGCTGATGCAGACGCCGCTGGCCGGGCCCGAGGCCTTCTACAAGCATGAGATGTACCGCTACGTCCGGGAGCAGACGCCGCACATCAAGGCCATGCTTCTGGGCGGGGGCGCCGACGAGTTCAACGGCGGCTACTCGAAGGGCATCGCCGGTGGCGGCGAGTGGCCCGACTTCATGGGCAACCTCCAGCGCATGGCGGTCCGCCGCGACCAGTACCGCAGCCCCGAACTGGGTGCCTGGTGGGATGTGCCGGGCCTGTCGCTGGTGAGGCCCGAGGTGCTGCGCGAGGCCGCGGGGCACCCGGCGCACGAGCCGTACGAGGCGCTGTTCCGCTGGAAGTACCGTGACGTGCAGCAGTACAACTGCTGGCACGAAGACCGGTCGGCCGCGGGTAACGGCATCGAGGCCCGGGTTCCCTTCCTGGACCACCGCCTCATCGAGCTGGTGGCCGCGGTCCCCGAGGCACTGCGCCCGCGTCTGATCTGGGACAAGCAGATCCTGCGCCGCTCCCTGGTCGGCCATCTTCCCGACGAGCTGGTGCGGCGGCCCAAGGGGCCCTTCTTCTACGGTGAAGGTGTCCGGCACACCTACCGCGCCTTCGGCGCCATGCTCGCCCAGGACGGCGGCCGGTTGCTGGAAGAGGCGCTCAGCGGGCCCGGGGCCAGGCAGTTCCTGGACGCGGACAACCTGCGGGCCACCCTCCGGCAACTGCAGGCCGACCCCTCCTCCGGGTACGTGGAGTTCCTGCTGTCGGCGGTCAACCTCGGCCTGCTGGAGCAGATGGCCGCCTCGCTGCCCGCCCCGCACGTCCAGGTCGCCAAGTCGCCCGTGCCACGGTCGGTTCCGGTCGTGGACTGGGACACCGACGCGGAGAAGGTCAAGGCCGAGGTCGTACAGCAGACGCCCGTCGACGCGGGGGCCGTCGCGGCCCTCGCGGGCAACGTGCTGCTGCTCAAGGACCCCGCCGAACCGTCGGTGTGGTACGTCACCATCGACGGCGAGATCGAGTACGTCCTGGACGAGGACGAGCTGCCCCAGTGGCCCGCCGTGTTGCGCGCCCTGGACGGCGAGCGAACGATCAGCGAGGTGCTCGACGGGCTCGGGTGCAGCCTGGAGGCCGTGCACGATCAGCTCGTCGAAGCCATGGAGTTCGGAATCGTGGCGACCGTGGACGCGGCGGCGTCGTGACGATGGTGGCCGGCCCGGCAGCGCACGGCGAAAGACGGCCGCCCCGGCCGGCCGCCCCCTTCGCCCCTGAGGGCTCACCGGGCGACGCCATTTCCCAGAGCGTCATAGAACCACAGCGCGTACACGAGGACAGGAGCTGGTCGTGAAATCGGACTTGGACGGGTGCCTGGACGTTCTCCAGCACAAGGAACTGGTCCCCGAAGACCCGCTCGCCGTAGTGGTGGTCGGCTCGGTCACCCGAGGCTGGGCCCACGCCGCGAGCGACTACGACCTCTATGTCCTCACCAAGGCCCCCTGCCGGGTGCCGGGTGGCCGGGCGATGGCGATGCCGCTCACCCCGGACACCGTCACCACCGTGGAGTTCGCCGACGACGACCAGCGGTACGAGGTGACGTACTGGACCGACGCCCAGGTCGACCAGGTGCTCGGCAAGGTCACCTGGGAGGCGTTCGACTCCGGTGAGTCCTCGCTGCGCGTTCTCACCTCACAGGAAGAGCTGTTCCTGGAGCGTCTGGTCGACGGGGTGGCACTGGTCGGCGCGGAGTGGCTGGAGCAGCGCGCGGAGCAGCTGCGCGATTCCGCCTACCGGGCCTTCGTGGCGACCCGCTCCCTGTCCGAGTCGGACGGCAAGGTCGAGCAGGCCCTCGGCATGCTGGAGGCCGGCGACACCCACAGCGCCGTCCTCGCTGCCCGGCTCGCCTTCGAGCAGGCCACCGACGCCCTCTTGGACAGCCATGGTGTCTACGGCACCAACACCCCCAAGTGGCGTGCCCGCCGGGTGCGGGAAGCGGCTCTCGACGCGCTGCCCTTCGAGCGGTACTGGGCCCTTCAGACCATGGCCGACCTGGACCCGAAGCACCCTGACGCATGGGTGCGCCGGACGGCCCAGTTCTGCAAGGACCTGTCCCTGGAGGTGGAGATCTGATGGCGGAACCGCACCCCTTCGGACCCGAGGCGGTACCGCGGCGCAGCCTGACGGCGCGGATGCGCAAGTTCCGGGGCAAGCTCCTCGTCGCCAGCGGACCGCATGCCGTGGAACTCGACGAGCTGGGCG
Organism: Streptomyces monomycini; assembly: GCF_022271435.1. Lineage (GTDB taxonomy): Bacteria > Actinomycetota > Actinomycetes > Streptomycetales > Streptomycetaceae > Streptomyces > Streptomyces monomycini. The sequence continues at coordinate 93,285 of NZ_JAFIQY010000021.1, forward strand.
CCTTCGTCTTCCGGCGGGTCGACGGCTCGGCGACCGTCCAGGGCATCGCCGAGCAGCTCGCCGCGGAATACGACGTCTCCGTGGAGGTCGCCGCACAGGACATCGGCGAGCTGCTCGCCCAGCTCGCCGACAGCGGCATGGTGGAAGCGGCCGGACCGTGATCGTCACTGGTGGGGCTCCTGCCCCGCACGGGGGACGCACCGACCTGCCGGTGGACACGGTGACCACGGCTGTGGCTCACCTGCCGGCGCCCCGCAGGTCCCGTACGCGGTGGCGGGCCGAGGCCGGGAGGGTGAAGGGAGGTCCCCCGTGTGCGGAACAGCAGGCATGTTCGTGGGCTGTGCGGCGCTGACCCAGTGCCCGAAGCAGATGCTGCTCCGAAGGGTGGCCGCCGAAGACGCCCTTGAGCCGTCCACGCCCCCACTCGACTACCGCAGCCCTTTCCGTAACTGGCACGAACGCGCCGCCGTGCGGCAGTCACCGCGCCGGACCTTGCGGGAGGACGAGACCGGCCGCCACTACTTCCCCCCTGAGCTCGTCCCCATCACCCAGCACCCGCTGGTGCGGGAGCTGTCCGAGGCGGTTCAGGAGGAGATCCTGGTCCAGCACCTGTACCGCTACCTGGACTTCACGGCGAAGCTGGAATCCCTGGTGGTCAACCGGACGGTCCTGTCGATCGCGCAGGGCTCCGTCGGCGTGGAACTCCCGGACGAGATGAGGTTCGACGCGTACAAGATCTACTGCGACGAGGCGTACCACACGCTGTTCTCGGTCGATCTGGCGCGACAGGTGGAGCGGCGGACCGGGATCGCCCCGCGTCTGCCGCGGCAGCCGTTCTTCCTGGACCGGCTCCACCGGCTGCTCGACGAACGTTCGGCCGCCGACGGCGTGCTGACCGAACTGCTGTTCGTGGTGGTGTCGGAGACCCTGATCTCCGCGAGCCTCGCCGAGGTTCCCGACAGTTCCGAAGTGGTCGCCGCGGTCTCGGGGACCGTACGCGACCACGCGGGTGACGAGGGGCGTCATCACGCGTACTTCGCCATGTTCTTGCGTCGGATGTGGGGGCAGCTGTCGCCGGCCGAACGGCGTGCCGTGGCGCGGCTGGTGCCCCGGCTCATCGCCATGTTCCTCCACCCGGACCTGCCCGCGATCAGGGAGGAACTGATCGGCTACGGACTCGGCGTGGACGACGCGCACCGCGTCGTGGCGGAGACCTACCGGCCGGAAATCCTCAGCCAGCACCTTGCCGCCATGTCCCAGCAGACCGTGCGCTACTTCGAGTCGCTCGGCGCGTTCGACGATGCGCGCGCGCTCGAGGAACTGCATGCCTACGGGATCAGGAATTGAAAGAGAGATTGACGGCTCATGATTGAGACTCCAGCCCTCCCGGTAGAGGTGCACTGTCACGGTTTCGGCGAAGTGGATTTCTCGGAATTCTCCCAGCTGGATCTCCAACTGCTGGACCGCAGGTCCGCGGAGGAAGGCGTGGTGTGCATACCCACGCTCTACCTCCACAGGTCCGCCCTCGCGAAGTTCGAGTGGTTCATGAAGCGGTACGCCGACCTGCGCCGCAACGGCAAGCTGCCGCACATACCCGGCATCGCGCTGGAAGGGCCGCTGCTCGCCAGCCACGGTGGGACTCCCGCGGCGACCGTCTGGGCACCCACCCGCCACGAGTGGGAGCGCCTGGCCGCCCTCGGCGACCTCGGACTCGTCTACACCGTGATGTCACCCGATGCCTTCACCACCGCCTCGGGTCTGTACGACAACCTCGACGACCGGCACCCGGGGCTCGACTGGATCATCCCGGTGCTGCTGGCCCACGGGGTGCGGCCCGCGCTCGGACACTTCACCCGGGCGGATCCCGCGGCCAGCGCCGAACTCGTCCGGGACATCGTCGACATCGCCTGGGAGAGCGAGTGGACGGGTGCCGGGGCCCGAGTGATCACCGACCACCTGTTCAACGACATGCCGCTGAACATCAAGCACGCCTTCCGCACCTCGGTCGCCCGGGCCAAGCGCGAGGCCACGCTGGCCGCGTACGACCTGCCCGGCTGGACGCTGGCCGACATGAGCGAGATCGCCGGCCCGGTGCCCGCCGCCATCATGAACGAGGCGGCCGCCGGGCGTATCGCGGCCTGCATCAACTTCGACGGCGAGCATGTCGACCTCTCCATCGCCACGCGTGCCGCCGAGCTGATGGGCCATGCCAACACCATGCTGATGACCGACCGCTGCGACTCCGCGCGCATCGGCGGTCAGGCATTGCACCAGACCGAGGACAACGGGCTCTGGTACCAGGACGGAGGCATTGTCGCGGCCGGTTCCCAGCCCCTGGCGCGGCAGGTCCGCAACGCCCAGGCACAGGGAGTGGACGACCAGCCGCTGTGGCAACTGATCAGCGGCACGGCGCACCGTGCCTTCGGCACCCAGGCGGCCGACCCGGGGCTGCGGGCGGACGCGCTGACCGTGCGGCGGTGAGCACCGTGCACGCCGAGGCGCCGGCGCTCCCCTCGAACAGCACCCTCAAGGCGAACACAGGAGAAAGCGATGCTTGACGAACTGGACCGGCTGACCATCGACTGGTCGGACCTGCACAAGGCGCGGGCCCAGACCCACGAGATCCTCACCGCTCTCGCCGAGGACAAGCAGACCATGACGCACTTGCTGGAGCGCGCCCGTGAGGAGGAGGACCTCTTCGACAAGTGCGAACACCATCGGCTGCTGGACAAGCTGGTGATCTATGACGCCCTGGACCGTGGCTTCCGTATCCGGGTGCACGTCTCCACCGAGGACCACCGCGACCGTCCGCACGACCACCGCTTCACCTTCACCTCGCTCATCCTGCGCGGCCACTACCGCCACGTCCGCCACCAGCTGGTGGGCCGTCCCGACGAGCGGATCCCGGAGGACGCCCAGGACGACTTCGACGCCAGGGACTCCGACCTGCGGGTGATCCCCCGGTTCGTCACCAACGAGATCCCCGGCAACTGCTACACGCTGCACCATTCGGAGATCCACACCACCTACACCACCCCCGACACCGTCTCCCTCTTCCTGCGCGGCCCCGCGGAGAAGGAGCGTTCGCTGATAACCGAGCGGGAGACCGGCCGGGTGTGGTGGCGCTACGGCGAGGACAAGGAGAAGGACGCCCGCCGGGGCAGCAAGCGCATCAGCAAGGCGTACTTCGACGAACTCACCACCCGGCTGCGGGGAATGGAGGTCCTGTGATGACGAGCCTGACGACCGACCGCACCCAGGCCGCGGTATCGCTCATGGAGTCCCTCCCGGCCGTGAACTGGGACGACATCGAGTCCGCGGCCGAGGTCACCGAGCGCATCGCGCACCGCCTCGGCGACGACCCCGAGCTCCTGAACACCCTCGTCGAACGGGTCCGGTACACGCCGGAGCTGCGCGAGAAGTGCGAGTGCCACGCGCTGGACGACAAGATCGTCATCTGGGACGACCAGGAGAAGGGCCTGCGTATCCGGCTGCGGCTGGCCAATACCGACCAGTACGAGCGGGTGCACAACCACCGCTACAGCTTCACCGCCTACATCCTGAGCGGCGCCTACCGGCACACGCTGTACGCCACCGACCAGCCACTGGACGAGACGGCCGACGTCGAGCGCTTCTGGCCGTACTTCGTGCGCGAGGAGCCGCAGGGCCGCTGCATCACCCTCGACCACGAGCAGTTGCACACCACCATCACCGAGCCCGAGACGATCTCGCTGATGATCCAGAGCCCGGCACGCAAGAGCCGGGCCTTCATGATCCGCCGCGCCGACGGTCATGTGTGGTGGCGGCTGGGAGCCGCGGAGGAGAGCGAGGAGCGCCGCCGCGAGGTCCGGATGACGGACGAGCGGTTCGAGCACTGGATCGGGCGCCTGAAGGCGCTGGGAGTGCTGTGACCATTCAGGAGAGCGTCCTGCGCTACGGCGACTCGCCGTGGCAGCGGGTCGACCTGTACGTCCCCGCGGAGGGTCCGGCCCGGTCGGCGGCTGTGATCTTCCACGGGGGGTTCTGGCGGCACGACCGGATCGCCCGCGACCTGGAGCCGCTGGCCGTCGCCCTGGTGCGGCGCGGGTGTGCCACCGCGGTGGTGGAGTACCGCCCGGCTTGGGACGGCGGTCTGTGGCCGGCGGCGGCCGAGGACGCCCGTACCGCGCTCGGCCGGCTCGACGCCGGTGGCGCGCCGTGGCAGGACGCCACGATCGTCGGACACTCGGCGGGAGCGCACCTCGCCCTGTCCGCTGTCGCCGGGCAGGGCGCGGGGCGACGCGTGGTTCTGCTGGCACCCGTCGTGGAGCTGGCCTACGCGGCCGCGGCCGAGGTGGGTGGCAAGGCCGTCGGGCACTTCCTCGCCGGGCATCTGGCGGCGGGGGGCACCGCCGAGGAAGCGACGCCCCGGCCCTCTCAGGCGGACCTGGCGTCGCTGACCGTCTTCGAGGCCGCATGTGACCAGGCGGTTCCCGCAGAACTGACGGAACATCAGCTCTCTGGCTGGCGCGAGCGCGGGCTCGTCACGGACCACCACGTCGTTCCCGACGCCCGCCATATGCACCTGGTCAATCCGGAGCGGGACGGCTGTGCCCCGGTGCTGACGCTGCTGGCCGGCGCTCCGGTTTCCGCAGAGGGGAGCGTGTCGTGACCGGGACGGCGTGCCGGACGCGTGTTCTCGGCCCGCACGCGCCGGGACGGCCGCTGCGTATCGGTGTGCTGGCCTCGGCGACCGGCGGGAACCTGCGCACGCTGCTGTCGCTGCGGCACGCCGAGCCGGACCGCTTCCACGTCTGCCTGGTCGCCTCCCACGGTCAGCGGGTCAAGGCCTTGGACGTGGCCCGGGAGGCCGGCGTGGAGGCATGGGACGGCGACTTCGACGCACACTGCGGATCGGCGTCACAGGCGGCCGCGGCCGGCCCGGACGCCGTACGCCGCTACCGCGACCGGGCCCGCTCCTGGCACGACCGGCTCGACGTGCGCCTGCGCTCCTGGGAGGAGTGCAACGGCCCGCTCGACCTGGTGGTCCTGGCTTACCACCGCTGGATCGAGGGCGAGCTGCTGAATCGTTACGCCTATCGGATGGTCAACCAGCACCCGGGCGACCTGAGCATGCTGGCGGCCGACGGCAGCCGGACGCTGACCGGCAAGGACCCGGTGCGGCTCGCCATGAGCCTCGGACATCGTACGACCCGGACGTCCTGCTTCCTTGTCGACGCCTCCCAGGACGGGGGCGCCGTGCTGTGCATGGGCCCCCCGGTGCCGGTCGGCTCGCGCCGGCCCACCGTGGAGGACGCCTGGCAGCAGGAACTGCTCCAGAAGGAACGGAGCGACCGCCCGTGTCTGGAGTGGACGGTGCGCGCCTTCGCCGCCGGACGTCTGGCGGTGGACGCCGCCACCCACGCCGACGGCAGCCGGGTGGTGCTGGTCGACGGGGAGGCCACCCCGCTCGGAGGAAAGAGACTCGATGACACTGACGACTGACGCGGCGTGCCGCTCGGCAGTTGCGGCCGACGCGCTCGACGGACTGACGGCCGACCCCGAGAAGCGCGAGCTGTACCGCTACGACACCTATCTGCGCGAAGGGCTGGCCTCCTTCGAGGGGATGCGGGCACTGGCACGCTCCCATGCTGTGACCTTCGTCGTGCTCAAGCCCGACGCGGTGGCCGGCCGGCGTTGCCGGCGCCTCCTGGACGTGCTGTCCGAGGAGGGCTGGTTCCCGTTGGCGGCGACCACCGTGCGTTTCGAACCGCTGCTGACCCGCGAGCTGTGGCGCTACCAGTTCAATGCCGCCTCGCGGCAGCGCATCGCGGTCGTCGACCACCTGCTCGGCTCGGGCCCCTCCCTCCTGGTGCTGCTGGGCGACGCCCGGCGCCCGGAGTGGCTGCCCGCCAGCGTCCGGCTGACGGCCGCCAAGGGCAGCGCGGACCCCGAAGCCGCGAGTGGCGCCGATCTGCGGACCCGGATCGGGCGAGTGAACGGCCTGTTCAACTTCATGCACACCGCGGACGACCCGGCCGACGTCATCCGTGAACTCCAGTTGTTCTCCTACCAGGCCGGGTGGGACTGGTGCCGTCAGGCGCTCACCTCCGGCGGCCCCGGGCAGCCGCCCGTACCTGACGGCGACCCTACGCACGATCTGCTGCGGGAGCTGGAGGCCGGCATCCCCCAGCACGACCTGGATCTCGCTCTCTCCCTGCGCCGCCTGGAGAAGGGCACGGACACCTGGGCCGAGCTGGCGAGGACCGCCGCCGCACCCGAGCACATCGACGTATGGCTGTCCGAACTGGGCCGCACCCCACTCCCGTACGGCAGCGCCCGCTGGGACGTCCTGTCGGTGGTCACCGGCTGGATCGACTGCAATGAACCGGGGGTGCTGCCCTTGCTGGCCACCTCGTCGGCCCACGCCTGGCAGCACGCCGCACCCGGTGCAGCGGCCCCTACGAAGGAGGGCGAGACGTGGCCATCCTGACCACTGACGCACGGACCACCCGGATACCCTCCTTCGCGGGTGCCGGCAACTTGATCTACCGTTCCGCGGACGTCCCCCGCTTCGTCAGCGGCCAAGGCTGCTTCCTCCGGACCGCCGACGGGCGTTCCTACTTGGACGCCGAGGCCGCCAACGGCACCCTGGCCTGGGGGTACGACAGTGAACTGCTGCGGGAGGCACTGAACCGCTGCATGGAGCTGCCGGCCCTCCCGTCGTTCTGCGAGTCCGACCTGCGCCTGGCTGTCCTGGAACGCATCGAGCGGCTGTGCTCCGAGGCCCTGGGAACGCCCGGCCGGGTCGAGCTCGACCTCGGCGGCGCCCAGGGCATGGAGACGGCGCTGCGCATTGCTTTCAGCAACAACGGGCCGGGCACGGTCATGGTCTTCGAAGGCGCCTTCCACGGCCGCTCCGGGGTGACCAGCATGCTCAGCAGCAGCCCGCGCTATCGCGAACTGCTGGCTGCCTGGGGGCTGGAAGTGGTACGGCTGCCCAGCCCTGACTGCCTGCGCTGCCCGCACGCAGACACCAGCGGAGACTGCTCCACCGGCTGCGCCCGGGCCGTCACCCGTTGGGGTTCCGAGACCAGCGGTGTCGGCGGCCGCGCCCACGCCCGTAAGGTCTCCGCGTTCATCTTCGAATCCGTGCAGAACGTCGGCGGAATGGTGACTCCGGACCCCGCGCTGTTGCGTGCGGCCGTCGAGCACGCCCGCGCCCAGGGGGCCGTGATCATCGCTGATGAGATCTTCACGGGCATGCACCGGGTCGGCCCCCGCTGGGGCTTCCAGCGCGCCGGCGTCCGCCCGGACATCGTCGTGACCAGCAAGGCCCTGACCAACGGCGGGGCCGCGGTGAGCGCCGTCTGGGCCCGGGAGCCGCTGGCGTCCCCCGAGCACTACCCGCCGGGCAGCCACTCCGCCACGTTCGTGGGGATTCCGCACGCGCTCGCCGTGGTGGACACCGTGCTGGACCGCTGGGAGGCGTGGGAGGACGTGGAGCGCGACGTCCGCACCCTCGAAGCCGGTCTGGACACCCGGCTGCAACAGCTGGCGGACCGGTACCCCGGACTCATCAAGCGGCACGATGCCATGGGCGCCACCGCCCGGATCGTCCTGACCGGCGGCCATGCCGCCAGGATCCGGCAGTTGAGTTCGCACGTCCACCCCGACCACGGCCTGCTCGTGGCCTCGACCGGCATGGCACCGGACGTCATCAACATCCACCCGCCGCTGGTGACCGGCGAGTCCGAGCTCGACCTGCTCGCGGACATCCTGGGCCTTGCCTTCCGCGCACTGGAAAGCGAGACGGGAGACGGCCCGGGGAGGAACAGACCGTGACCGAGGATTCCGATCCGCTGATCTGCGTGTGCGCCCACGTCAGGGAGAGCGAGATCGTTGCGGCGGTCGCCCGCGGCTGCCGCGACCTGGCAGCCGTACGTGAGGCGACCTCGGCCAACACCGGCTGTGGCGACTGCTGCGAGGACGTCGAGGAAGTCATGGAGTACGCCAGGGCCTGAAGCAGCCACCATGGCGCTGCACACCGGACCACCACCCGGCCCGGCCGGGGCGAGACCTTGTGAAGGAAGACAACCGATGACCACGTTCTTGACGGAACTGCCGCCCGGAACCCAGGAGAAGGGCATCTTCTCCCTGGGCGACCTGGACCGGGACGAAGTGCACCAACTCGTACGGCGCGCCTGCGACTTCCAGCACGACATGGGCGCGCACGATCGCCCGCTGAGCGGCCGGGTGGCCGGCATCCTCTTCACCAAGACCTCCACCCGCACGCGTACGGCGTTCACCACCGCCGCTGTCCGTCTGGGCGCCGCCCCCATCACCTTCGGTCCCAACGACCTCCAGACCAACACCGGCGAGTCGATCGCCGACACCGGACGCATCCTGGGCTGCATGCTGGACCTGCTGGTCGCCAGGACGGCCGGGCCCCTCGACGAGTTGCGGGCCATCTCCCGGAGCGGTGACATTCCCGTGGTCAACGCGATGGCCGCGGAAGAGCACCCGACCCAGGGAATCTGCGACCTGGCGACGGTCGCCCTGTGCCGGGGCGAGGTCGACGGCGCGCGCATCCACTACCTGGGGGAGGGCAACAACACCGCCATCGCCCTCGCCCAGGGCATCGCCCACTTCTCCGGCTGCACGCTCACCCTCGCCACCCCCAAGGGATACGGGCTGCCGGCCGACGTCCTCCAGTCCGCGGCCGAGCGGGCGGCGCGGCTCGGTACCAGCATCACCGAGGTGCACTCGCCCGACGAACTCCCGGGCGAGGCCGATTTCGTCTACACCACCCGGTGGCAGACCACGGGCACCACCAAGCCGGACGCCGACTGGCGGGAGAGGTTCCTGCCCTTCTACGTCGACGACGCGCTCATGAGCCGCTGGCCGCAGGCCCGGTTCCTGCACGACCTGCCCGCCCATCGCGGCGAGGAGGTGGCCGGCAGCGTACTCGACGGCAACCGGTCCATGGCCTGGGAGCAGGCCCGGATGAAGCTCACCAGCGCCATGTCCACGCTGGAATGGCTGGCCGACCGGCTCTGACCACCGCCGCACGACGTCCGGCCGCTCCAGGCACAACAGCACGAGAGAACAGAGACAGGAAGCACCTCCCAAGATGCCCAACCTCATCGGCTATACCACCGTCGCCGGACTGATCGTGGTGTCCCCAGGCGCGGACACCTTGGTGGTCATCAGGAACGCGCTGCACGGCGGCGGCAGATCGGCCGTGCAGACTGCCGCAGGAGTGTGCATCGGCCTGGTCGCCTGGGCGGTGGCATCGGTGGCGGGCCTGTCGGCCGTGCTGGCCGCCTCACCGGCCCTGTTCACCGCGATCAAGATCGCTGGAGCCGCCTACCTGGTCTTCCTGGGGATCCGTGCCATCGTCTCCGCGCGCCGGCCGATCGGCGACCTGGACACGCCCACCCGGCTGAACTGGCGCCAGGGGGCGCTCACCAGCCTGGGCAACCCGAAGGTCGGCGTCTTCTACACCTCGTTCCTGCCGCAGTTCATCCCGGCCGGAAGCGGTTCCCTGCCCGTCTCCTTGACTCTGGCCGGCATCCACATCGCCCTCAGCTTCCTGTGTCTGTGCGCCTACGCCCTGCTGGTGCTACGGCTCGGGAACATCTTCAAGCGGGACGGGTGGCGCCGTGCGCTGGAGACCGTGGGCGGCGGGGCGCTGTGTGCCATCGGCATCTGGCTGGTGGTCTCAGCCGCGTTCTAGGGCGCTTCTGACGGATCTCCGCCGCGTCGCGACGCCCGGCACTCCCCAGCTCTTCGCGCAGGGGGGACCCCACTCGCCGCGCGGCGTAGAGGGACAGGCGGCTCCGCCGCATGCCCCTGCACACCGCACTCCCCCTAGTTCTTCGAGCAGGGGGACCCCCAAGAGCACGCACCGAACGCCGCTCAGTGTGCTCCACGGAGATCCATCAGAAACGCCCTGGTCCGCGAGCGGTCCCGGATCGGCCGGATCCGCGGCAGGTCACCGTCCCACGACACAGGCAAGAGGAAATCCCATGAAGTCCCCGATGGACCACTGGTACGAGAAGGCGGGTGTCCGCAGAGACCCCCGGCGCGTCATAGCGCGAGACCTGGAGGCGGGGAAGACGCTCTTCCCCGAGGCGCTGATTCCCTATCTGGACCACCCCCTGGTGCGGGCACTGGGCCCCGACGAACGCTTCCGCATCGTCACCCGGCACCTCTACCAGTACCTGCACTTCACCATGCACTTCGAGACGAGCGTGGTGAACCGCGCCACCGAGCGCATCGCCAACGGCTCCTCGGGCCTGGGGGTGAGGCCCCCGATGCGACTGGACGCCTACAAGATCTACTGCGACGAGGCCTACCACGCGCTGTACAGTCTCGACGCCATCGAACAGGTGCGCGGCGCCACGGGTGTGGACGTGCCCGCCTACGATTTCGCGCCCTTCCTGAAGCAACTGGACGGCATCGGCGCGCAGGTCATGCCGGGCGAGCCGGTCCTGACTCAGCTGTTGCAGGTCGTCGTCTTCGAAACACTGGTCACCTCCATCCTCAAGGACATCCCCAAGGACCCCCAAGTCGTCGACACCGTACGGGAGATCGTGGGCGACCACGCCGAGGACGAAGGCCGGCACCACGCCTACTTCTCCGGGTTCTTCAAGGAGCTGTGGACCGACCTGGACCCGGGGATGCGCGAGCGCTCCGCGCGTTGCCTGCCCGCGTTGGTCTCCCGCAGCCTGGCGCCGGACCTGGCGCCGGTGCGCACCTCGCTGCGCCTCGCGGGCCTGGGTGAGGACGCTGTGGAGCAGGTCGTCGCCGATGCCTACACGGCCGGACGGGTCCGCCGGCATACCCATGACTCGGCGCGGCACACGGTCCGGCTCTTCGCGTCGGCAGGCGTGCTGGACGTGCCCGGAGCCGACGAGGCCTTCGCGGCGGCGGGCCTGGTGTAACTCCGGCCACGCCATCGCGGTGGGCTCCGGCCGTGCGGCGACGTCGTCAAGTCGTACCGGGCAAGGGGAATCGATGTTTCCGCGCGGCCATGGCGCGCGCCCACTACAGGAGACTTTCGTGATACTCGACCACATCTATGAAGCCATCATCGACAACGTCTTCCTACGCCTTGACGAGCTGGTGCCCGGCAGCGAAGTGTTCCTCAAGCTGGAAGGGCTGAACCCGGCCGGCTCCATCAAACTGAAGGCTGCCCTCGGCATGGTCGAGGATGCGGAGCGCGCGGGGATCGCGGGACCGGGCGACCGGATCATCGAGTCCTCCTCCGGCAGCCTCGGAGTAGCGCTGGCGCTGGTGGCCGCCGCCAAGGGGCACCCCTTCACCTGTGTCACCGATCCGAATACATCGCCGCACAGCGTCGCCTTGATGCGCGCCCTGGGCGCGGAAGTGGTCGAGGTGAGCCGCCGCGATGCCAATGGCGGATTCCTCGGAACGAGGATCGCCTACATCCGGGAACGGGTGGCTGCGGAGCCCGATGTGGTCTGGTTGAATCAGTACGCCAATCCGGCCAACCCCCGTGCGCACGAGATATATACTGCCAGGGCGATCCTGAGTGAAATCGTGCGTATCGACTACCTCTTCATCGGTGTCGGAACGTCCGGAACGCTGATGGGCTGCCTGACGCACTTCCGCAAGCACTCGCCGGCCACCCGGATCGTCGCCGTCGACTCCGAGGGTTCCGTGACCTTCGGATTTCCGCCGAAGCCTCGGTACATACCCGGGCTGGGAACCAGCAGAAAGCCGGAAATCTGCTGCCCCGACGCACCCGACGAGGTCATCCTCATATCCGAGGCCGACGCCGTCCGCACCTGCCGTTCCTTCGCTCAGCGGGGCGTCTTCGTAGGGGGTTCGACCGGCTCCGTCCTGGCCGCCGTGGCGCACTCGGCCCCGAAAATCCCCGAGGATTCCCGGGTGGTGGCGCTCTCGCCGGACTTCGGGGACCGTTACACGCATACCGTTTACAACGATGACTGGGTGACCCGCAAGTTCGGCCCGGAAGCTGTTTCCATCGGCGAACTCGCCGGCCAGACAGGGAGATGAGCTAGATGTTTTCTTTTCATGTGGTGACCGGCTCGGAGGCCCGTCGCATCATTTCCCGCTCCAGGGTGGACATCATCCGGCAGGTGCGGCACACCTACCTGCTGCACCATGAAGGACGGACAGTCAATCCGAACAGTTACTTCCTGCGGTTCCCCGAGAAGCCGAATTCCCGCATCATCGCCCTGCCCGCGTACGTGGGGGGCGAGCAGGGTGTGGCGGGTATCAAGTGGATCGCCAGCTTCCCGGACAACGTCTCCTGCAACGTGCCGCGTGCCTCCGCCGCGTTGCTGTTGAACGACTACGAGACCGGCTATCCCTTCGCCTGCCTCGAAGCGTCGCAGATCAGCGCCGCACGGACGGCTGCCTCGGCGGTCCTCGGTGCCGAGGCGCTGCAGGGCGGAACCACGGCCAGGAAGATAGCCGTCGTCGGCGCGGGCATCATCGCCCGCAACATCGTCGAGTTCTTCCAGGCTGCCGGCTGGGACACCGGCCAGTTCGCCGTCCACGACACGGTCCCGGACTACGCGGCCAAGCTGGCCGACTTCATCGGGGAACTCGGCATGACCGCTTCCGTGGAGACGGAGCTGGCCAAGGCGGTCGACGGCGCGGACGTCGTGGTCTTCGCGACCACGGCCGCGGAGCCCTACGTGGTCGAGGAGGCCGCCTTCGCGCCGGGGCAGAACGTCCTCAACGTGTCGCTGCGCGACATCGGTCCGGACGTCATCGCGAATTCCCACAACATACTGGACGATATCGACCACTGCCTCACCGCGAACACCTCACCGCATCTTGCGCAGCAGAAGTTCGGGCATCACGATTTCGTCGACGGCACGCTCGCCGGTGTGCTGACCGGCGAGGTACGGCTCGGACGCGACAAGCCCCGGATCTTCTCGCCGTTCGGCCTCGGGGTCCTCGATCTCGCGGTGGGCATGCATGTGTACACCTCGGCGAAGGACAGCTGCACGGCAGTGGAGATTCCGGATTTCTTCGGCGAGACCGAACGCTGGTCCCGGCAGCCCGGATGAGTACTCTAGACCGTCGACGTATCGCCAGGAGGCAATAGGAATGAGCGAGTTCGGCCGGTCGCGCCGCAGGTCCCCGGGTGCGGAAGCGGGCATACGATGACGGCGCAGCGGGGGGACGCCGAGCCGGCGGACGTGACGGCTCCGCCCGCACCCGCCGGCACCACCGCCGCCCGCCGCGGCAACGCTTCCGTCTTCTGGCGCTACTGGACGGCGTCCACGGTCAGTCAGGTCGGTGACGCGGTCACCACGGTCGCCCTGCCGCTGCTGGCCGTCGGCGTGCTGCACGCCTCGGCGTTCGAGGTGAGCCTGCTCCCGGCCGCCCAGTACGCCGCCTGGATCGCGATCGGCCTGCCCGCCGGCGTCATCGTGCAGCGCCTCCCGCTGCGCGGCACCCAGGTGGTGATGGACCTCATCAGGGCAGCCGCCATCGTCTCGGTGCCGGTGGCCTACGCGCTGGGCGTGCTGCACCTGGCCCAACTCGTGGTCGTCGCGCTGATCGTCGGCCTGGCGACCGTGGTGTTCGACGTCGGCAACTCGACGTTCCTCCCCGCGATCGTCAGCAAGGACGAGCTGACGGTACGCAACAGCCTCACCTCCGCCTCCACTTCGGCGACCCAGCTCGGCGGGCCGTCCATCGGCGGCGTGCTCGTACAGTTCTGCGGCTCGGCGCTCAGCCTTCTCCTCGACGCCGTCAGCTACGTCGTCTCCGCCCTCCTCCTGTGGAGCCTGCCCAGACCCGCCTGCACCACCGCGCCGGCGAAGCGCGAGTCGACGCTGGCACTCATCAAGGAAGGCTGGCGCTTCATCGCCCACCACGCGGTGATCCGCCCCTGCGTGGCAGCCGCGACCCTGGTCAACTTCATCCTGGGCGGCCTGATGGCGCTCACCCCCGTCTTCCTCGTACGAACCCTGCACGCCCCCGCGAGCCTCGTCGGCCTCCTGATCGCCACCGAAGGCCTGGGCAGCCTGTTCGGAGCGGCACTCACCACCCGCATGGCGAACAGGTTGGGCAGCGCCCGGACGCTTCTGTACGTCACAGCCGCCGGTCCCGTGTTCGTTCTGTTCCTGCCGCTCGCGCAAGGCGGTTGGGGCCTGCTGCTCTTCGCCGTGGGCAACCTGGGCTTCGGGGCCGCAGCGGTGGTCATGAGCATCCTCACCCGCACGCACCGGCAGACAGTGACCAGCATGGAACTGCTGCCCCGCGTCATGGCCACCGTACGTTTCGTCTCCTGGGGAGCCATCCCCGTCGGCGCCCTGACGGCCGGAGCCATGGCCACCGCACTGGGCAATCGAGGCGCCATGTGGACGATGTTCGCCTTCGCCTTCCTGGCCCCGCTGGCCCTGTGGAGCAGCCGCGTCCGGAAGATGCGGGACCTGATCTGAGGGCGGGCGAAGGCGGGTCGCTCCCGGCGATCGTCGAGGCCGACGATCCCGGTACGTAGGTAAGTCGTCCACCGGACCGGCCTGGCCTGCGTTGATGCGGCTTTTTACGCCTCTGACCTGCGGAGACCGGCCCCGCTCAGTGCCATCGTCGGTTTCCTGCTCGCCGCTTACGCCCGTACCCGCCCGCCGGCACCGGGTCCGATGCTCCCGGTGCCGCAGGACTCGCCGAGTCGCGACGGCGTCACCACCAGTGCCTGGGGGCTGACCGTTCTGATCAGCGTGCTCCTGCTGTTTTGGGCCGTGTACGCGTACGTCGGCGGCCGGGGCCGGGCCGCCGACACCGCGCGGAGCATGAGCGCCAAGGACCCTGCCGTGGTGGTCTTCAGCAAGGACGACCTCATGATCCGAGGTGGCGGCAGCTGCTACTTCCACGTCCGGGAGAAGGGCAGCGCCTTCGGGTTCCGGTACTCGGGGCCGCGCCTCTTCCACATCGCCGGGGATCGTGTCCATATGTCGTACCGGTCCGCTGGAGCCCGGGGCACGGGACGGTGTGGGTGTTGGAGAAGAGTGACAGCGTACGGGTGGAGTACGTCAGCGGACGTGCTGCTCCCTCAGTCGTTCCGCGCGTGCCCCGGCCCCGGGCTGGGGGCGATCAGGGTGATGGCGGCATCGATGAGGGCCCGGATGCGGTCGGCAGTGAACCGTTCGGGTTCGAAGGGGTGCATCATCATCCAGCCGTCGCCCATGGCGCTGAGCTGGTCGGCGAGCAGGTCGGCGGGGATGTCGTCGCGGACGGTGCCGTGGGCCTGGCCGGCGGCGAGGGCCGCGGCGTGTGCCTGGCGGTAGCGGGCGTAGCGCCGCTGGATGAGGGCGGCGAAGGATGGTTCGTACCGGGCGTGGGCGAGCAGCTGGGACATGACGGGCCAGAAGTCGGGGTCGCGGGCGACCAGTTCGAGCCACCGTTCCAGGAGCCCTCTGAGGTCGGCGCGTTCCCGGCCGGCGGCGAGCATCGCGTCGTACGTGTCGAAGCGGCTCTCAGCCAGCGCGGTGACGAGTTCATCCTTGTTTGCGAAGTAGTAGGTCACCGCTCCGGTCGTGCATCCCGCGCGCTGGGCCACCTTGCGCAGTGAGGCGTTGGCGTACCCCTCCCGCGCGATGACCGATGCCGCTGCCTCCAGGAGCGCGGCGCGTTTCGCGGCGTGGTCGCCGGTGGGGCGTCCGCGCCGTACAGCCTGCTCGGTCCCGTTGTCGCCGCTCACTCGTCGGACCTCCCCTTCCGTTGCCCGTGATTCTGGCACACCTTTTTCGTAACAAGCGTTGTGTAAAAGGCGGCCGTCTTCTACCGTTCTTGCGTCTCCCCGCCTGAAAGCCTGAAGGAGAGTCACCGATGGATGAGTCAGTTCGGGAAGCGTTCAGGGAAGACGGCGCCGTCCTCATCGAGGACTGCCTGGAGGAAGGGCAGTTGGCGCGGTGTCGTGAGGCGTTCGACTGGGCCGTGGCGAACCCCGGCCCGCACGCGGCAACGATGTTCGACGGGACCGAGCGGCGCTCGCACGTGGACAACGCCAACCCGCTCGCCAAGGAACGGCTGGACGCGATGGTGTCGTCGCTGCCGTTCGGCGAGCTGTTCGCCGGGCTGTGGGGCTCGGAGCACGTCTGGTACTTCGCCGAGGAGGTCTTCCTCAAGACCGGCGGGCGGAGCGCCCGAAGCTGCTGGCACCAGGACACCGCGTATCTGCCCTGGGCGGGCGAGCACTGGGGCAACGCGTGGATCAGTTTCCAGCACGTACCGAAGCGCAATTCGCTGGAGGTCGTCCGCGGCTCCCACCGCGGCGTCCAGTACGACGGGACCACCTTCGATCTCGACGACCCGACCGAGCCGTTGCACGGCGGCGGCGTCCTGCCGCGGCTACCGGACATCGACGCCGAACTCGCGGCCGGCCGCGACACCCATGACGTGCCCTACGACGTGCTCTCGTGGGCGGTCGACCCCGGCGACGTCCTCGTGCTGCACCCCCGCTCGCTGCACGGCGGCGCCGGCGTCGACGCCGGGTGCCCGGACCGCCACACGCTGGTCCTGCGCTTCTTCGGCGACGACGCGGCGTTCCGCCCCCTGCCGACCGTGAACGAGCGCTACGCCCGCGACGGCATCCTCTTCGTGGAGGAGATGGCGAAGCTGGCCCCGGGGGACCCCTTCCGCTCGCCGGTCTTCCGCCAACTCCTGTGACCACACCGCCAACTCCCGTAACGGCAATGGCGAAGGGTTCTGCGACTTGAAACGCCAACTCATCAACCCGCCGCACACGCAGGCGCTTTACGAGCAGCTGCACTTCTCGCAGGCGGCCCGCGCCGGCGACCTGATCTGGGTGTCGGGCCAAGTGGGGATCGACCGGGACACCCTGCGGCCCGCCGCCGGCATGGAAGCTCAGGCCCGGCTCGCGTTCGAGGGCGTGAAGAACGTTCTGGAAGCCGCGGGAGCCGGCCTGGCCGACATCGTCGAGCTGACGACGTTCCACACCGGTCTCCGAGGCGACATGGGGGAGTTCACCAAGGTCAAGGACGAGTACCTGCCCGACCGGTATCCTGCCTGGACCGCCGTCGGCATCACCCAACTGGCCCGTCCTGAACTGCTGGTCGAGATCCGAGCCGTCGCCATGGCCGGCAGCGGTGACGGCTGATCCGGCCCCCGCGCCCCGCTGCCCCCGTGCCCGTGCCGCACGCGACGCGGGCACGGGGGCGGAGAGCGGATCGAGGGGCGTGACGGACCCGCTCACGTCCGCCTCGGGATACGCGGTAGCCGGGTATGGCGCGGTCAGCGTGCTCCTCGGCGCGGCACGCGGCGCCTACCCGTACGGAAACTCACTGCTCGTACGGGGAGCGGAGGCCACACTGGTCGTCGACCCCTCGCTGTCGCTCGCAGCAGCAGCGCCGCCGCCGGCCGACGCGGTCCTCGTCAGCCACGCGCACGAGGACCACATCGCCGGCCTCGGTGGCTACGACGTACCGGTCCATATCCACACCGCCGACCTCGACGCGCTGCGCTCCCGCGAGGCGATGGTCGCCGGGCTGGGCCTGCCGCCCGACGCGGCCGACGCCACCGACCAGGAGCTGCGGGACCGGTTCCACGTGCGCGGACGCCCGGACGCGGCGGGGTTCGACGACGGCACCGTGTTCGACCTCGGCGGCCGCACGGTGACCGTCGTCCACCTCCCCGGCCACACGGCAGGCCACAGCGGCTTCCTGATCGAACCGGACGGGTTCCTGTTCATCGCGGACATCGACCTCACGTCGTTCGGCCCGTACTACGGCGACCCCGGCAGCAGCCTCGCCGACTTCGAGGCGTCGATGCGCCGGTGCCGCGAGATCGACGCGCGCTGGTACGGAACGTTTCACCAGAAGGGCGTGATCGAGGGCACCGCGGAGTTCCGGCGCCGGATCGACGCGTACGCCGGCGTGGTGGAGAAGCGGGAAGCGGAACTCCTCGCGTTCCTCCGCGAGCCGCGGAGCGTCGAGGAAATCGTCGAGCACCGGCTGGTCTACCGCTCCCACATCGAAGGTCCGCAGGTGAGGCCCGTAGAGCGCAGGACGGCGGCGCAGCACCTGGAGCGGTTGACGAGCGAGGGCCGGGTCGCCGAGGTGGAGGAGGGGCGGTTTCGTGCGACGTAGGCTCCACGCTCCCTCATACGGCCCGGCCAGGACGCCCTCCGCCACGAGAACGTGCCGCCTGGTGCCACGAGCCGGGCCGAGAGGGCGAGCACGACGTGGAAGAAGGGCACAGCCGGGACGCGGTGAGGCGCCGCCTCCGCCGCGGCCAATCTGGTCGGCAAGCGCCTGGTGCGCAGAAACCGTCCGGACCGGGAGGCGGCCCGGGTGGCCGTGGCCCGGCACGTGCCCATGCCGGCCTCGGCCTCGTTCCCCCCCTGAGCACACGGCCTCGGCCGACGCGTTCGCCGCCGCTGTCGGATCCGTCCTGTCCATGGCCGGGCCGCCGCTCGGCCTCCTGGCAGCCGCGGTCGGGTCTTCCCACGTCCACGCCGGCGTGCACTACCCCGGGGACGTGGCCGCGGGCGCGCTCCTCGGCTTCGCGAGCGCCGCCACGGTACGGGAGTGCTCGACGATCGGCGGAATCACCGCTCGGTTCACCAAGGATCTGCTCACGCTCCACCCACAGCTCGAAGGCAGGCTCGGGGAGGGAATCGGCCGACGCCACCACCGTGTGGTGCCGTTCCGGGCGCTGGGAGCACGGGAGGCCTCGCCGACCTTGCGAACCCTCCCGGGCCGATCCATCTGGCCGGCGACTACCAGCTCGACATGCCTTCCCTTGCTGATGCGGCAACGTCGGGCGAGAACGCGGCGAGGGTGGTTCCCGTGAGCCTGAAGTAACGAGGACGAGCTCGTCGCCCGAGGCAAGGAGCCCTGATGATGGCGCTTCTGAGCCTGCGAACCGCACGCCGCGGAGTGGCACCCGGCGCACTGCCCCAGGCCGGAGACGTCGGGCTGGCTGGGGAAGCGATTGATACGATGTCGAATCGTGTTCGAGAACAGTGCAGCAATCCGGGGGCAGAAGCGTACGCCCGGCGTCCAGCGCCGTGGCCAGGAGCGACGGCGCGCGATCCTCGACGCAGCCGAGGCCTTGCTCGCCGAGCAGGGCTACGAGGCCGCCACACTCAAGGCGATCGGCGAGCGCGCGGGCATCCCGACCGCGTCGATGTACCACTACTTCCCCGACCGGCACCAGGTCGAGGCCGAGCTCCTGCGGCGGCACATGACCGAGCTCGACACGCGCATCACGGCCACGCTGGAGAAGCCCGAGGCTCAGACGCTGCGCGAGGCGGTCGACGTGATGATCGACATCCTGTGGGACTACTACCGTGCCCATCGGAGCTGCACCGAGCTGTGGTTCACGGGCCGCCACCAGATGCTCGTCGAGCTGGTGCGGTCCTTCGACGACGTACAGGCGGAGCGCCTGTGGCGCCATCTCGTCAACCGCGGCCTCGCCTCCGCCGACACTCCGCGGCTCGCCGTACAGCTCTCCTTCGAGGTGGGCAATCGCCTCTTCGACGTGGCTTTCCGCCGCACACCACAGGGCGACGGCGCAACGATCGACGAAGCGCGGCGCCTCATCACCGCGTATCTGGAGTCGTACTCCTGACAGGGTTCGCAGGGGAGTGCGTTCCTCGCTTCCGCCGTCGCAGGCAGTTGTGAGAGGGGCCGGCCCGGCCTGGAGGGCGACACGTTCTACGGCGTAACCGGCAGGAGTGCCCGCCGCTGGCGGAGCTTCAAGGTCATGGGGCCGGCAGTCCACCGTCAGAGGAGGTCGCCCTTGCCTCAGTCGCCGGCTCAGCGCCGACACAACCACTGGCTGTCCGGCCCCATCGGTTCCGTGCTCGAACCGGCGCCCCGTGCGGCAGTGGCGCTCGTCCTGGTCGCCAACGCCTTGATCTGCGTGGCCGTGTCCTTCGCGGTCGCGTTCCAGGCGGACAGTCTCGTGGAGGACGAGGGAGCGCTTGAACTCCGGGCCGGGAAGCCACGTTCTGGAGCGACTACCTCTTCTTCGCTTTCTCCGTCATGACGACGTTCGGCACGGCCGACGTCGCGCTCACCTCCCGAGAGACGCGCCGTGCCGTGACGGTCAACTCCTGCGTCGCATTCGTCTTCGACACCGCCACCGTGGCGAGCCTGGTGTCCGCCCTCGAAGGCATCTGAGAGGGACGACCCGCACAGCGGCCGGCCCTTCGGCCGTGCCTTCGCCAACGAGTCGGGCGTGGCTCCTCAGCGCCGGCGACCCAGGCGGTCCGAAATGCGGTCGACCACCCACCCGGCCTTCAGTGCCGTCGCGCCGAGCGCGAGCGAGGGCATGTATGGCGGTCGCGGCCGCCAGATCGCACGCAGGTCGTCGTGGACCTCGTCACCGGCGAGCCGGTCGGCCAGCAGCGTGCCGACGTAGGGCGACTGGGACAGCCCGTGACCGTTGCAGCTGACGGCGTAGAAGACGTTCTTCGTGGCCTCTCCAGCGACCGGGAGGAAGGACGTCATGGCCACCCACCCGCCCCACGCCCGATGCGGCGCGACGTAGCCGAGCGACGGGAACCGCTCGTGGAAGCCCTGGACGAGATCCGCCACCACCGCGCGATCCGGCTCGTGGGCACCCAGCGCCGGCGGCGCCGCCTGGAGCCGACGGGTACCGAACATGATCGTGTCGCGAGCGGTGCGCCGGTAGTTCTCGAGAATCGTGTGCGGGGTGATGATGCCGGTACGGCTTGTCCAGCCGATCGCCGCCAGACGGTCGGGATCGACCGGCTCGGTCTCCACCAAGCTGGTCCAGACGGGCGTGATACCGCTCGGGGCGATCTCCAGGTCGCGGGAGTGGGCGTTGGTCGCGAGCACGACCCGCTCGGCGTGGACGCGCCCGCCCGGCACGCTGAGCACGACGCTTGTACTGTCCGGCTCGACGGCTTGGACGGCCGTCCGCTCGAACACCTTCGCGCTCGACGCCAGTAGTGCGGCCCTGAGTCCGAAGGCGAGCTTCCCGGGGTTCAGCAGGCCACCGCCCCGCTCGAAGATGCCGCCCAGGAACGTTTCCGGCAGCCCGAAGTCACGGCCGTCGACGAATTCCACGTCCGCCCCCGCGTCGCGGAGGATCTGCATGTTCTTCCTCAAGTGCCGGAGTTGTCCGGTGGAGACGGTGGCGATGACGTTGCCCGTGGGGTCGTACTCGCAGTCAAGGGCGAGGCGGCCGATCAGACCTTCGGTGAACTTCGCCGCACTCCCGCCGTACCGAACGAGGTCGCGCAGCCGGCTTCGGTACAGCAGGCGCAACAGTTGCGGGTCTCCGGCCAAGGCATTCGACAAGTAGCCCGCGTTGCGTGAACTCGCACCCCAGCCGCAATACCCGGCTTCGAGCAGAATCACATCGACTCCGCGCTCCGCGAGCCGGAGCGCCGCCGCCATCCCGACAAGACCACCGCCGACGACTGCGACATCGCACCGGACCTCGTGCGGAGTCGTGATCACGCTGTGGCTGGACACCGATCGGGGCGCCTTGGACGGAGGTGCCGTGCGCTGGTCAGCGGCCGGGCTTCGCCGTCGTCCGACGGCGTATGGGGCAGCGGACGGTGGGAGTAGTGCGCAGGTTCGGGATCGGTCCGGCACGCAGGAGCGAGGACTCACCAGTGCCAGACGGGCCGACCAACACCGGCACGGGTCTCTCGCGCACCATGACCAGCAGCTGCTGGATGAGGTGGTCTCGGCCGAAGAAGCGGTCCTGGTCACCTGTCCCGTAGCGCGCCGGCCCCGGATACGGCGCCTGGTCGGCGGTGTTTCGGACCATCACGGTGACGGAATCAAAGCCGCGCGTCATCTTCCCGCCGTGCGACCGTGATGCTTCGCTACCTGATAGCGGCTGGGCGAAGCCGTGCAGGAGTGACGACGCTCCGAAGGAGGGCCGCGTGCCGGGATTCGACTTCGTCATCGTGGGCGCGGGGACGGCCGGCTGTGTGCTGGCGGCGAGGCTGTCGCAGGACGTGAACACGCAGGTCCTGTTGATCGAGGCGGGTGGCTCGAAGATGCTGCCCGCGCAGGCCTCGCCTCCCGCATGGCCGACTCTGCTCCAGACCCCCGCGAACTGGGGAGACTTCACCGTCGAGCAGTCAGCCACCGGCACATCTGTACGACTGCCGCGTGGGCGCGGGCTCGGCGGGTCCTCGGCGATCAACGGCATGGTCTTCGCCCGCGGCCACCGCTTGGGCTACGACCGGTGGCCCGGCCAGGGCGCCAAGGGCTGGGGCTTCGACGATCTGCTGCCGTACTTCCGGCGCAGTGAGACCGCGGTGGGCCGCGATCCGGCACTGCGCGGGATCGACGGCCCCCTGACCGTGGGGCCCGCCAACCCGCCGCATCCGGTCATCGAAGCGTGCCTGGAAGCGGCCGCGGAGATGGGGTACACCAGGGCCGCCGACATCAGCGGCGGCCTGGAGGAGGGCTTCGGACTGACGGACCTCAACATCGTCGACGGCAGGCGGCAGAGCGCCGCCGACGCCTATCTCGCGCCGGCCCTAAAGCGGCCCAACCTGAGCGTCGTGACCAACGCCCTGGTGCGGCGGCTGCGCATCAGCCGCGGGCGCTGTGCCGGCGTGGAGTACCGTACCGGCACCGACGAGGTGAGCGTCGACTGCGCGGGGGAAGTCGTCCTGACTGCCGGTGCCATCGGCTCCGCGCAGCTGCTGCTCCTGTCGGGCATCGGCCCCCAGCCCCATCTGGCCGACGTGGGTGTCCCGACCGTCCTCGACCTGCCGGGCGTCGGCGCCAATCTCCACGACCATCCGATCGTCAACGTCATGTCGAGCGCGGCCCGCCCGCTGCCGCCACGGCGCAACAACCACGGCGAAGCCATCGGTCTCCTACGCAGCGACCCCGCTGTCGAAGAGCCGGACCTCCAGGTCGTCTTCGTCGACCTCCCCTCCCATCCGGCCTCGGCCACGGACCCCGAGGACGGCTACACCATCGCTGTCTCCGCGATCCGCCCGTACAGCCGCGGCACGCTGCGCCTGGCAAGCGACGATCCCGGTGCGGCGCCGGTGCTCGATCCGGGTTTCTACACCGACGGGCGTGACCTGGCGGCGGTCGTCGCCGGTGTGCGGCTCGTCCGCGAGATCGGCCACGCCCCGGCGCTCGCGCCGTGGCGCGGCCGGGAGGTGGCCCCCGGGCCGGACGCACACGACGACGAGGCGTTGCGCGCATTCGTGCGCCGGACCCTCACCTCGTACTGCCATCCGGTGGGCACCTGCCGAATGGGGGCCGACCCCCTCTCTGTCACCGGGCCCGACCTGCGGGTCCACGGCATCGACGGGCTGAGGGTCGCCGACGCCTCGGTGTTCCCGTCCATTCCGTCGGCGAACACGGTCGCCACGGTGTACGCCGTGGCCGAACGAGCCGCAGACCTGATGCGCGGCACCGACTCCAGCAGGGCATCGCCATCAGCGTGCCGTCCACCCGGCTGACGGAGCGGTTCGCTGTCCCCCACCCGCACTGTCGCCGCACCGCCTGCCCGCCGCCGGTACCTGCCAGGCGGAGGTCGGGTCTTCAAGTGAGGCTGCGGAGCCAGATGATCGCGCAGCCGAGGTGGAGTGCTGCCCGGTAGCTCTCGGTGTCTTGCGATACCGCGCCACGCTGTGAGTTTGTTGATCAGGCGCTCGACCGTGTTGCGGTCCCGGTAGAGGCCGACGTCGTAGGCGAGGGGCCGCCCGCCGCGGCGGCCCTTGTTGTTCCGGTTGGTCGCCTGGCCGGCCTTCTCCGGGATCACTGCCTTGATGCCACGCCTGCGCAGGTGGGCCCTGTGGCCCCGGGAGGAGTACGCCTTGTCGCCGGTGACCGCGTCGGGCCGGGTGCACGGCCGGCGTCTGCCGTCGTTGCGACGATGCGTCCGCGGACCCTGCCCTGGTGGCGTGCTGCTCGTGACGTCGGCAGTCGTCTGGGCCGCCGCGAGGGCGGGGCCCGTTGTGAGTATTCGGAGGATGTATGGCCAGCGGGACCGTCCAGCGACAGGTTCACCTGCCCCAGCGCGAACGCGGAGATCCCGCTCCATCGCCGTGCCCGTCGACTTCACCGGCGGCGTACGCAGCCGCTCCAGCTCGGAGACGCGCTTGCCCCCTGGCGCCTCCAGCAGCCCGGCCAGCGCCGGCGCGAGCGCGGGATCGGCCCGGTGCGCGGCACGGGCCACCGCCTCGTACAGGCGCCGCTCGGCCACCGTACGGGCCCCCGACACCTGCCGGGCCAGCACCGACACCCCCGGCACCAGGACCCGGCCCTTCCGCAGCCACGCCACCGCGCGGTTGAACAGCGCCACCGGCCCCTCGGGGTGCGTCCACGCCCGCCCGTACAGGAACCCGCAGAACTCCCGCCCCCACTGCCGGTTGGTGAAGTCGCGGTACGTGAACTGCGCCTGGGTCCTCCTGCGCGTGCTCGTACGGCGTCCTGCGCCGCTCGGGATACCGCTTCACACACGACGCGTCGGCGATGCCGAGCTGCCCGGCCAGGTACTCCACGACCTCACACGGGACCGCCAGCGGATCGTCGCCCAGGGGCCAGCCGATGTAGCGGACGGTGCAGATCTGCACCGCCATGCCCAGCCGGTGCGTGTCCGTACGCCGCAGCGCGATCAGGTCACGGTCGTCGTCATCGAGGAAGAAGAACCGCTCCAGCTCCGGGCGCGTGGGCACCTGGGTGAATGTTCCGCACGCCTCGGCCTGCTCATCGGTCAGAAACTCCACCGGAACGAGGCGGAATGCAGCCAGTGCCAACAGCCGCCCGGCGAGCTTTCCACGAACACCAGCGGCAGCCACATCCCGTGTGCCGGCCGACCATGATCAATCTCAACGCCACTTTCTGTACCGCGGCTATTCACACTCGGCCATGATGGCCGCGTACGGGCATTTGGGGTGTGAATCGCGGTTCGGCCCGCCCCGGCGGGCTACCGACACCGCTGGTAGACCGCCGGGGCGGGGCAGGGTCAGGAAAGGGTTTTCAGGAACAGGGACGGCCCGGCGTCGGTGCGGCTGGTATTGACGCCCTGGCCGGAGAAGTCGCGCAGTTCATTGTGGGCCCAGTCCTGGATGGGCAGATGTTGGAAGCGGGATGGGTCGCTGCCGTCGGAGCCGAGCTGGAAGACGGTCTGTGCTGCGGTGCCGACGGCCCCGTAGGGAGCGTAGTTTTCGAACGGGCCGCCCGGGCGGGTCTGTTTGGTCAAGGTGTTGCGGAAGAAGACGTTCTGTGGTCCTGAGGAGCCCGACCACTTGACGGCCTTGGGGCCGGCGGCCCACCAGATGGGGAACCACTGAGAGTCGTCCTTGACCTCGCCGCCTTCTCCGCCGCAGTTGGCCTTGCAATTGCTGGAGCGGTGCTCGTAGGGCACCCGCACGGTGTTGTTCTCGAAGAGATTGTGGCGTTCCCAGCCTCCGTGCAGGTTGAGGTCGGAGTCGAAGTCGTTGCCGATGGCGACGTTGTTGGAGGCCGACCACTGGAAGGTGAAGTGGCGAATGTTGCGGGTGGTGTTGTGGGCGTAGAGCGAGTCCCACACCCGGCTGCCGCGCAGGTATCCGTTGCCGCCCTTGCCCTTGTTCCAGGCGCCGTCGATCGTGTTGTGCTCGATCTGGAGGTTCTTGGCGACCTCGGTGACGATCGGGTGGGAGCCGGTCATGTCGGCGCGGATGCCGCGTACCCAGGAGTTGGCGGCCCATTTGAACACGATGCCGTGCATGGCGTATTCGGGGGCGAGGTTGCCGTAATTGTGCTTGGCGTCCTCCGGGGAAAGGTCGTAGGTGCCGCCGCGCAGCTTGGGGAGGCCCTTCATGTCCTGGGTGAAGGAGAAGTTCTCGAAGCCGACGCCGACCACCATCTGCAGCGGGGTGACCTTGCTGGCGTAGGGCTTGGCGTCGGTTCCGCCCAGCGGCGCTGAGCCGTCGGAGGCGGAGTCCACCGGGACATCGAATTCCAGGGGCTGGTCGAGGGTGACGGTGCCGTTGTGCTCGTCGACGGCGGCGATGGTGAAGACCTGTTGGCGCATGTGCAGGTCCTCGATGCCCTTGCTCCCCACGGGGACCGTCTGCTCGTCGTAGAACTTCTGGGTGTTGGCGGCGCCGACCCAGATGTATCCGCCGACCGGGAACCGCTCCATCCGTGTCCTGGGCTGGAGCTTGATGACCCGGTCGCCTCGGCGGGCGGCGAAGCCCTGGCCGCCGGGCGCCTCGGCGACCTTCACGCCCGAGGCCCAGTGCTGGTTGACCGAGCCCTGGAAGAGGTCCTCGCGATTCTTCGGGGGAAAGGCGCAACGTTCCTTGTAGCGGTCGGCGACCTCCAGTGTCTGGACGCGGAACAGCCCGCGGCCGGGCCAGATCCAGCCGCCCTGGCCTGCCTGGGGTGGTGTCTTTTCGTCGGGCTTCACTTTGCACTGGAAGACGGTCGTCTGCTGGTCCCAGCGGCCGCCGTCCGGGGTGAGGGCGTCGTAGCGGGTCGTCTCATCGGGACGGAACACCAGGCGGCTGCCGTCGTCGGGGTTCGATCCCTGCCCGCGGATGACGAGGTAGGAGGCGTTGACGGACAGTTGCTCGCTGATGTTCAGCACGCCCTTGGGCAGCTCGATGAGCGAGAGCTTGTCATAGTTCGCGTACGGCGAGCAGCGGGTGCGCAGCTCTTCGATCGCGTTCTGCAGGCCCAGGGTATCGTCGGCCCCGTCATCGGGCCGGACGCCGAAGTCGGCAGCGAGCCGGGCCGGTCCGACCCGGCAGGCCGGGTCGGGGTTGATCGCGGACTCGCCGGGCAGTGGCTGCCCGCCCCGGTAGCCCGCCCGACTCCAGTCCGGCAGCCCGGGCTGTGGAGCACGACGGTTCTGGCTGCTGAGCGTCCAATCGACCTTGTCCTGGTCCACCTGCACCGTGTCGGGGTTCTTGCCGGCCGCACCGCGGCAGGTGAACACCTGTGGCGCGTTGCCGAGCCGGGCGGCGGCCGCGGTCAGGCAGGCTCCGAGCGCCTGCTGTCCGTAGAGGTTGGGGTGGATCGCCTCCTGCTGGTGCCCCTGGGAACCCCAGAGGACATCCTTGGTCTGCTCCGTCACGTAGGGAACCCAGCGGATCCACTCGGCCTTGTCTGCCGGGAGCGGGTTCTTCAGGGAGTGCTCCGCGGTGGCCTGCTGGGACGATGTGGCACACAGCTCGTGCCCGGCGAAGGCGTACTGCAAGTCCAGGAAGGTCGAACCGCTGCGCGCGGCGACCCCGCGCAGCATGCTGCTGATCTTGGGGACGACATAGCCGTGCGCCCAGTCGGTGTCCTCGTCCAAGAACGGGCAGCCGCCGTTGCGGTAGCGGCCGTAGGAGGTGAGTACGCCGCCCACGGGGGCGTCGTTCTGCGGGTAGCGGTACTGGCTGCTGCGCGGCAGAGGGTTGGGGTAGGACTGCAGGACGAGCTGGTAGCTGGAGTCCTCCTGGCCCGCCTGCCGCATCGCGGTCCGGATGCCCTCCACGGCACCCTCGACATCCTTCTCCGCCTGCCGTAGCCGTTCCTCGAACGCTTCCTGCTCGCTCTTCTTGCACGAGGCGCCCAGGGCGGACGGGGCGAAGTATGCCTTGGCGCATGCCGCGATGACGTCCGAGAACTTCAGGTCGTTGCCGCCGATGGACACCACGATCATCTTGATGTGGTGATTCCTGGCGATGTCCTTGAGGTCCTCGACCTGGGGGCGCTGCCCCTTGAAGGCGGCCTTGGCCAGATGCTCGGTCCGTGCTCCGGAACAGGCGATGTTGAAGCGCCGTTCCTCAGGGATGCCCGTGACCTCGGCCCCCTTGATCTCGGCTGACAGGGAACGGTCGCAGGCATCACCGTTCTTCTTCACGTCATACGCGGTGCCCGGCTCGTAGACCTGGCCCAGATCGGTGCGGCAGCCGCTCTCGCCGCTCTCACACCGGGCGGCTCGGTCCGTGCCCCACGCCGAGCCTCCCGGCCCGGTGCCGGCATTTCCGGCCCAGCGCCCAGCCTCGCCGGAGATGAAGCTGTCGCCCATCGAGACGATGGCGTCCTGCTTCTTGCCGTTGTCCTCGCAGGCCGCCGCGGGGGCGCTGCGGCGCTCCAGGCCCTGGGGCGCGTTGTAGCGGGTCCAGTGGCCCCAGATGGCCGCGTTGCAGTCGACCGGATCCCACGGAGCGAAGCGCACCGGGTAGTGGTCGGAGTCAGCACTGGTGCTGAGGGCGACGGCGAGATCCGGGATCTCCTGGTCGGCGACCATGAAGTCCAGCGGGGAGCCGCTCTGCTGGGTGGGAACGGCTCGCCCGTCCGGGTATCGGGCATTGTAGATCGGCCGGTTGATGCCGGCTTGATGGAACGTGTCCGACAGAGAGTTGAAATCGCCCAGCACACGCCAGGGTGCGCCGCCAGCGTTGTTCCCGATGGTCTGCACCAGGGAGACGGCGTGCGGGTTCGGGGTGGTGTTCTGGCGTATCGACGCGGCGTGCACGTTGAAGAACCAGGTGCTGCCGAACTGCAGGCCCAGCGCGGGGCGTTCCCGCATCCACCTGTTGGGCGTCATCGGGTCCGCCCCTTCCACGGTGGTCGCGTCTTCGGCCGGTGACCGTGTCCATATCGCCATGGACTTCCCGGAGTTACCCGCCTCGTTGAGCGGGGCGTCTGCCGTCCGCTGCTTTTCGTAGACCTTCAGGTAGTACAGATAGCCCGGCTCACTCTGGCCGCGCCAGTGCCCCCAGCGGTACATGCACAGGCGGTATCGCTGAGGGGGCAGTCCGGTGGCAGTGGTTCGCTGGTCACCGAAATTGTCCAGAATGAAGTTCTCGCTCTGCTGGGTGCAGACGGACAGGCCGGCGGGCAGCGTGGTGACTTCCTGAAGTGCCACCAGGTCGGCGTGTCTCAGCAGCCCGTTCCTGATGGGTTCCCACCCGTTTCCGCCCTGGGCGTTGAACGTGATGACCTTCTCCGGAACGGCCGCTGCCTGCTGCGGCACGGCCGCCCCCGGAGGTGAGGCCGGCCTCTGCGCGCTCGCCGGGACGGCCAGGAAGGACGCCTCGCACAGGCCGATGAGCAGCACGAGGGTCAGCAGCCCGGATATTCGGGTGCGCAGGAACGCCCCGAGTCCCGCCGGGTGGCGCCGTGGCGGCGCCAAGGATCTTTTGCGTCTCATGGTTGTCTTTCGTCGTAATGAGAGACCGCCCCGCGCCATGTGGGCAGCCGGCGGGCAGGGCGGAACGCTCACGGAGCGCACATTGTGACACGCACTCAGAAACTCGCTCAGACCGAGCCAAACGGGCTCAACCGGCGGCGCGCGGCCACCGCCCAGGCCCGCGGCAGATGCGGGGCCGGATGCCGAGGTGGTCCCACAGCTCCGATGCCATCAGGTCCGGAACGCGCAGGTGGGCGTCGAAGTGGAGGTCTGCGAGGCGGTGGCCCAGGGGGGACGAGCTGGATTCCGACGGGCCGTGCTGGTCGGTATGGGCCAGGCGGCGCCCGTAGTGGGAGAAGAGGGCTTCGTAGGCGCGGTCCCAGGCGCCTTGGGTGTTGACCAGGAGCCCGTCGCAGTCGAAGACGACGGCGGCGTGTGCGCCTGCCGGCGCCGGGAGACGCTGAGCCGGTGGCGGCGTACACGGAGTACGAGTGGCAGCAGATCATGACCGTGCCGCGCCGCACCATCCGCGTGACGCGCGATCGGATACGTCATGGCGTGACGCTCGTGGAGCGCTCCCGCGCAGGGCAGCTCGTGAAGCACAACCCCGAGGCCAGGCGGGGGTGCGTGCTGGAGTACTTCGCCGCCACGGGGAAGGTCCCGCCCGGCCCCTGCGACTGCCGCCCAGATCAGCGGGTGCGGGAGGCTGGGGGTGCGATCGGGGTGATGCGGAGGCTGACCCTCGCATCGACGGAAACGGCCGCGTTCGCTCTGCCTTTGAGTATCTTGACGGCGGAGAACAACGGCACCGTGGCCAGTTGGCCAGCCATGCGCTACCGGCCCGACAGTGGGGCCGACGGGGTGGGGGTTGCGCTGATGGAGGAGGTCAAGCCCCGGCGTGGCCCGGAGCTGGAGCACAGAGTAGCCGCGTTGGAGGACCTCTCGGCGTCGCTGCGCTCGGTGGTGGAAGGCGGCCGATCGGGTGAGCGGCTGTTTCATTCGCTGCTGCGCCGCCGCGCGAATTCCCGTCGTCACAGCCGAGGTGCTGGAGTTGGCCAGCCGCGATATCGAGGCCGATCCGCTCGCCCCACAGCCCCTGCGCGACCGCGCCGCCGCGCTGGCCAGCCGGACCACCACCCTCATCCGCCGTCACACCAGCGCAGCGAAAGGAGACAAGGAATGAGTCGCGGGTCACGGGACCGCCAGGCCGAACGCAGACAACTGACGGCTGCCGCCGTCCGCCTGCTCAACGGCATCCCATTAAACTCCGAGACCGGGCGGCTGACCGTAACAGAGCTGCTGCATGAAGCCGGGGTGTGCCGCGACGTCGCCTACGGCGATCACAAGGACCTGCTCAAGGACTTCCGAGCACGCGCACGGGCCCGGCACCGCACTCCTGCCGCCACCGAAGCACTGGCAGCCGAGAACGCCGACCTCAAACGGAAGCTGGCCGACAGCGGAGAGCGCTGTCACACGAATGCACGACGACTACGGCACTCCGGGAGATCATCGCTGAACTCGGCCTGGAACTCCACGCCGTCCATGAAGGCCGTGGTCCTCTGCGATTCACTGTCTTGCCTTCACGGCGGCGCCCGAAGCCGGACCGCTGAGCCCTGGCACGGCGATACCCAGCGGGAGGCCGGGCGGCTGGGCCGAACGCCGGTACGGCGGCACGGCAATCAGTGCCTATCGGCGCGGTACGGCACGAAACCTGGGCTCGGGCCCAGGGCTCACTCCGGCCGAACCGGCCCGCAACCCGATCCATTTCACCGAGCGCCCCCGACGAAGTCCGAGTATTGCGGTGGCGCAAGGCGAATCGTGGGTGCGCCGAGGCTTCCGCACTGGTTGGTAGGCGAGACCAGGGGCAAGCTGCCTACGAGGCCATCGGCAGCGCCCGCGCCGGCGACGGTTGCGGCTCGGGGTGCTGGACCTGTGACGTTTCGGCATGTGTTCGAATGTGCGCTGTTCCCGAGACCGATGATGCTGGTAGCCGCAGCCGTGTTCGCGCTCCCCGACACCAGCATCACTGATGCTGCCACCGTGACGGGCACAGCCGCCCTCCGCTCGGACATGGCCATGAGGTGCCTCCGCGGTCAGACGATCCTTTCGGTAACACAACGCACGAGCGGCGGCGCAGACACTATGAGGAACGGAACCGGTTCTCGTACAGCGGATGGAGGCGTAGACCCGTGAACAGCCCAGTTGGGGCAAGGCGGAGCCTGGCGACGGTCCTGCTGGGAATGTGGCTGCCGAACTACGCGGCGGCCTCAGCGGGTGCGGTGAGACGGTCCAGGCGCGCGTAGAGGGCCCGGACGAGGCGGGCGCGGTTCTGGGCACAGTGGGCGGTGTCTTCCAGCGGGGCGGACAGGCGCCCGTCGGAGGCTACGCGGGTCCCGGTTGTCAGGAGCCCTTCTTGCCGAAATGCCCCCAGGCCCAGGCGCCGAAGGCCAGACCCGGCAGGGTCACGCCAGGAGCTACGCCCCTCTGGCGCCGCCCTGCCTGTATGGGGTCGCCCAGGTTGTTGCGGGCCTGGACGGTGAGTTGCCGGGTGGAGAGGTCGGCCAGTGACGCTTGCAGTTGTGCAGGGCCGTGAATCCCGGCGCTGAGCAGGTCCAGGGCTGTCTGGGCTGCCTGCTCTCCGGAGAAGGTTTCCTGGATGAGGTCCTGCATCACGTCCTGGAGGGCGCCGTGCAGGGCGGTCGACAGTTTCAGTTTGGGATAGAGGCAGCGTACGGATCCTTCGATGTTCGCGACGGATTTGCCGACCACGGAGGTCAGCGGGGTGATCTGGATGCCGCGCTGGGAGGAGTAGCGCAGCAGGGTCATCAGGGCGACGCCGAAGTTCAGTTCTTCCAGGGTCGCGTTGGTCCAGTGGGGGACGATCCTGCTGAGGTCCTGGAGGAAGGCGGATGTGTTGCTCCAAGGGGTGGCGGTGCCCAGGTTCACCCACTGGCGGGCCATGGCGGCCCCGTCGTTCTGCGCCATGGCGAGGAAGACGCCCAGGGTGGCGATGCTGGTGCCGCGGTCGATGCGTCCGACCATGCCCCAGTCGATGAGGTGGGCCTTGCCGTCGGGGCTGATGATGATGTTTCCGGGGTGGGGGTCGGCGTGGAAGCGGCGGTCGACGAAGTAGCCGCGGAACATGAACTCCATGAGCTGGTAGGCGATGGCTTTGCGTTGCTTCTTGGTGAGGTCGTCGGGTTTGACGCGGTTGACGGGGGTGCCTTCGGCGAAGGTCTGCACCAGCACGTGGGGGGTGGCGGTCAGGGCTTTGGGAATGCAGACGCGCTTGAAGCCCTTGGCGTCCTTGCGGGCATCCTTCATGTTCCGGGCTTCTCTGGTGAAATCCAGCTCGTCTTGCATGACGGTGAACAGGACCTCCAGCATGGCGCCGATGTTGACGACTTCGTTGAAGCGGGGCGCCACTTTGGCGAACAGACGTACGACTGTCTTGAGGACCGCCATGTCGCCGACCACGGCTTCCTGGGCTTCGGGGCGCTGGATTTTGACGACGCACGGTGTGCCGGCGGCGTCCACCGCCTTGTACACCTGGGCCAGCGAAGCCGAACCGAGGGGTTCTTCCGTACGGATTTCGCGGAAGCCGTCCCGCCACCGGGGCCCGAGGTCTTGCTCCAGCACGGCTTCGAAGCGCGAGAACGGCTCGATGTGCGCGTGGTCGTTGAGGTTCTCCAGTTCGTCCCGCACGTATTGCGGGACGAAGTCGGGGCGCGTGGCCAGGATCTGGCCGACCTTGACATACAGCGGCCCCAGTTCTTCCAGCGTGCGCCGGATGCTCTGGGCTCGCTCCAGTTTGGCGGCTTCCGGTGGTGGTTGTCCGGTGGCGCGTGTGCGGCGCGCACGTACCGCCCGGGCGGTCTCGGCGCCGGCCATCCGGGACACGATGCGGGCGGTACGTCGGGTACGCCCTTGGGGCATTCTTCCTCCCTGCGGGCGTATGCCGCTTGTGCCGGGCTGCTACCGGCCGACTGTGCTGTCCTTACGGTGGTCGGACACGTTCGAGGTAAGCGCAGAGACCTGCTGGGTGAGCTGACCCATCTGCTCGGTGAGAGCTCCGATCTGACGCCGGTTCTGCTTCGCCTGCGCCTTGGCTCCCTTCTTCTTCCTCTTCTTCTTCCTCGTACCGAGGGCCGTGTCGATGCCTTTGCGGCTGTCCTTGTTCACCCGTTTCGCGCCGCGCGCCACCCTGTCGAGTACGTTTTTCCTTCGCTTCCTTGCCATGTCAAACCCTTCTGACGATACGCGTTTGGGCATGAGAAGAGCCCCGGCCGTCGGATGTCGCGGCATATCGATGAGGCTTCGGCTGTTGCTCGGGCGGCGCCCGGGACCATGCATCGAATACACCGCGTCGCGCAGCGGGCGACGCAACGCGCCGACCGCAGCTGTTCCGGCGGGCAGGTTGCGTCGATGCGAATGGGCGGCACGGCGACTCTTCGGTGCTTCGACGTTAACGCGGCCGGATCCCGTGACGTCAACAACGCCGTTCGGAAAGGCGGAAACGTATGCCTCGCCGGGCTGCCGGTGGTTCGTATCAACAGCCCCAGCTCGCGACGTTTCTCAGCCTCCGTCTCACAGTGGGCGGGTCAGTGGTGGGCGGGAGTCGGCTGATGGGGAGGCGGGGCGGCAAGCCGACATACAGCGCAGATGTGCCTGGAGATTTGCTATGCGAACAGGCCTGGCTGGAGTGGCAAGCTTTTCGGCCACCTGGGGGCGCATCCGAAAACGGCAAAGTATCCGTTGCGCGCCCCCGCGTTTCCGGCGTATCCGGTGCACGCTCTCGTGCGCTGACCGCACATTTTCACTTCTTTCCGCCGAAAAACTCCCAGCCTGAAGTCCGGCTTCACGGGTAGTGCGAAGAGGACTCACTCCCCCGACTTCGAAGGGCAGATGACGCATGTCCGAAGCGGACATCATTCCGGGGAACACCAATGCATTTCTTTGGGGCGGTCCGGCCACGCTGCCGCAGATCGTCCCTGTCGCCGAGGCGGTGATCGCGGACAGTGACCGGCTGGTGATCGCTCATCGCGGACGCAACGAGCACTTCGTTTTCACCGGCAGACTGCGGTGCCAGGAAGGCATGGCGGTACCGGTCGCCGAGTGGGTTTACAGCACCGCAATCGCCGAGTGAGGCCACCGCTCGTAGCTGGCCTTTTCCACTGCTGACCGGTGCATGCGGTGTCGCTCAGGAGCGGTTTCTCGGCCCGGCCCGCTGGACGGGCCCCGAAAGGCCCCGCAAAGACGCCAGGAGCGCAGTTTTCCGTGATCGAGAAAGGAAGTTCCGTACATGACGGGTAACAGGACGGATGAGCCCATCGCCGTGGTGGGGGCAGGGTGCCGCTATCCCGGGGGCGCTCATTCGCTGGAGGCGCTGGAGGAGTTGCTCTTCGCGGGCCGCGAGACGGTGGGCGAAGTCCCGGCCGGCCGGTGGTCCCGGGAAGACCTGGCAGTCCTTCCTCCGGCGGTCGCCGACCGTATGCGGTGGGGCTGCTTCCTCGACGGCGACGTGTACGCGTACGAGCCGGAGTTCTTCGGCGTCAACGCGCAGGAGGCGGCCTGGGTGGACCCGCAGCAGCGCCTGCTGTGGGAAGTGACATGGGAGGCGCTGGAGCACGCGGGCATCCCTCCGCTGTCCCTGGCGGGCACCCGGACGGGACTGTACTTCGGGTTCATGAACAGGGACTACCTGCTGCGCAGCCGGCGGCCGCTGACCGACAGCGAACCCTATGCCCTGTATGCGGGCACCGACAGCATCGGGCTGGGCCGCCTGGCGTTCCTACTGGATGTCCGCGGCCCGCAGTTGCCCTTCGAGATGGCCTGCGCCTCCAGCCTGACCGGGGTGCACCTGGCCTGCCAGAGCCTGCGGGCCCAGGAGGCCGACCTGGCCCTCGCGGGCGGAGTGATCCTGCATCTGCTGCCGGAGACCACGGCTGCCATGGCGCACTGGCTGGTCTTCTCGCCGACCGGCCGGTGCTGCGCCTTCGACGCCGAGGCCGACGGCTACGTACGGGGTGAAGGCTGCGGCGTGGTGGTGCTCAAGCGGTACCGGGACGCCATGCGCGACGGCGACCGCATCCTGGCGGTGCTCCGCGGGTCGGCGATCAACCAGAACGGGCGCGACACCCGGCTGACGGCGCCGTCGCTGCGGGCGCAGCAGGCGGTGTACAGGGACGCTTTGCGGCGTGCCGGAGTCGCGGGGCACGAGGTCGGGCTGGTCGAGGCGCACGGGACGGGCACGGCGGTCGGCGACCCGATCGAGTTCGCCGCCCTGGCCTCGGTCTACGGCGCGGGGGACGACGGCTGCGCCCTGGGGGCGGTGAAGACCAACCTCGGGCACGCGGAGCCGGCCGCCGGGGTCGCCGGGCTGCTGAAGGTGATCGCCGGCCTGCGGCACGGCCTGGTCCCCGCGACGCTGAACTTCTCCCGGTGGAACCCGCAGATCGACGCAGGCGGCGCGCGCCTTTTCGTGCCGGGACAGACGGTGCCCTGGCCGGTGCAGGGGCCGGCCCCGCGCCTGGCCGCTGTCTCTGCGTTCGGGATCAGTGGCTGTAACGCGCACATGCTCGTCGAGCAGGCCCCTGCCACCCGGACCGCCTCCCGCTCGCGCTCCGCTCTGCCGCGCAGCCCGCAGATCCGCATCGAAAGTTCCCAAGAGGCGGAAGACCGGATATTCCTGCTGTCCGGGGGGAGTTCTGATGCGGTCCGCGCCGGCGCGACCCGTCTGGCGGACTGGCTGGAAAGGCCGGGCCCACAGCCCGTCCTGGACGACATCTCCTACACGCTGGCCGCATGCCGCTCGCACAACCGCCGCCGTGCCGGCGTCGTAGCCGGTTCCCCCCAGCAGCTCACGGCCGCGCTCCGTGCTTGCGCACACGGCGAAGCGGTCCCGAATCTGGTGGAGGGCACGGCCCTTGCGGAAACCGGGCCGGGACCGGTGTGGATGTTCTCGGGACACGGCTCGCAGTGGGCCGGGATGGGTCGACACCTGCTCGACCAGGACCGTGGCTTCACCGCCGCCATCGACGAGCTGGAGCCACTGATCGCCACCGAATCCGGCTTCTCCGTGCGCCAGGCGCTGCTGGCGTCGCAGGTGGTGACCGGCGCGGATACGGTGCAGCCCGTGATTTTCGCCGTGCAGCTGGGCCTCGCCGCGATGTGGCGGGAGCGAGGCGTGCGCCCGGCCGCCGTCATCGGCCACTCCATGGGAGAGGTCGCCGCAGCCGTTACCGCCGGTGTCTTGAGCACTCAGGACGGCGTCAAGGTCATCTGCCGTCGTTCGCGGCTGGCCCTGCAGGCCCCTGACGCGGGCGCCATGGCATCCGTCCTGCTGCCACCCGACCAAGTGGCCACGGACATCACTTCCAGCGGCATCGAGGGAATCGAGACAGCCGTGCTCGCCTCCCCGACCACGACGGTGGTGGGCGGCGACGCCGACCGCGTCCGGGAACTGATCGCCTACTGGGAGCGGCACGACGTCACGGCCCGCCTGGTCGAGGTCGACTACGCCTCGCACACCCGGCACATGGCCCCCGTCCTGACCGAACTCGCCGACGCTCTGCGCGATGTCGTACCCCGGCCCGCGGCCATTCCGTTCTACTCGACCGTGCTCGCCGATCCGCGCGCCGAGGTCTCCCTGGACGCCGAGTACTGGGCGGCCAACCTGCGCCGGACCGTCCAGTTCGCCCCCGCGCTCAAGGCACTGGCCGACGACGGGCACCGGCTGTTCATCGAGATCTCCCCCCACCCGCTGTTGACCTCCGCCGTCCAGGAGACGCTCAGCGACGCCGGGTTGAGCGACGTCGCCGTGCTCGCCTCCATGAGCAGGGAAACTCCCTCGCTGCAAGCCTTCGCCACGCAGTTGGCCGCGCTGCACTGCGCGGGCCACCCGCTGCCCTGGGAACGCCTGCTGCCGTACGGCAGGTTCACCGACCTGCCCGCCACCTCCTGGGACCGGCGCCACTTCGAGATCTCCGACAGCACCCGGCCCGGCACGCTCTCGCAGACAACTGCCTCGGCCCACCCCTTGCTCGGCGTCCACCTTTCCGACCCGGCCCGGGACGGCACGCACTACTGGCAGTCCCGCATCGACACCGAGGACATCCCCTGGCTCCAGGACCACCAGGTGAACGGTGCCCGCGTCCTGCCTGCCACAGCCATGTGCGAGATGGCGCTGGGCGCGGCCACCCAGCTGTTCCGTGCCGACCCGGCCGGTGTGCGCCTGGAGGACATCGACCTACGGCACCTGCTACCGCTGACCGCAGCGGCCGAAGTCACCTGCAGCGCACGTGAGGACGGCGACGACAGCGCCCGATGGGAGATGGGCGTGGCGAACGGCGAGGGAGCGAACACCGTGCATGCCACCGCCCGGCTGCGCCGCCACACGGCGACACCGCCCCCGCAGGACATCGGCCAGCTTCAGACCGGACACCCCCGTGCCGTGACACCGGAGTGGGTCTACGAACACCTGCGGACCGGCTTCCGCCTGGAGCATGGCCCGGCCTTCGCCGGTCTGCTCACCGTCCGGCACGACGATGCTTCCCGGCCCATGAGCCTGTTCGCCGAGGTCTGCCTGCCCGACGCGGCACGCCGGCATGTGCGGGAGCTGTACGCGCACCCGGTGATGCTCGACATCTGCGGCCAGGCGGGCATCGCCGCCTGGATGATCGCGTGCGGCCTCGACGAAGGCATGCTGCTTCCCGTACGTCTGGCCACCGTCAGCGTCCACGGCGACACGGCACAGGGCCGCTACTGCCACGTACAACTGGAGCAGGCCGCGGACGAGGCATGCACGGCGCACATCGACCTCCTCGATGCGCAGGGCAACGTCCTGGCACACATGGGCGGCGTCCAGTACGTGCGGCGCCCTGCCCAGTCGGCCCAGGACGCCTTCAACAACCGTCTGCTCCAGCCTCGGTGGGTCCGCACGCCGTTGCCCGAGGCCGCCTCCCAGGCATCCGGTGACTGGGTGGTGCTGGACACCGGGGGAGCCGGCAGTGTCGCGCGCGACCTGGCTGCGGCGCTGGGCACCCAGGACAGGCCCTGCGCTGTCGCCGGACCCGACGCCTGCGACGGAGCACCAACGCTTGAGCCCGCACTGCTCGATGCGCTCAACCACAGCTCTCCGAGTGGTGTGGCAGTGGTGTTCTCCCGCACCCAGGACACCAGCGACAGCCCCGCGCCTGACTGGGCCCGGCAGACTGTCGGCCGCCTCCTGCACGAGATCGTCCAGCCGCTGCTGGCTGCCGGACACACCAGCCCGCCGCGCCTGTGGGCCGTCACCCACGGCGCGCAGCACGTACGCCCCGACGACCTTCCGGATCTGGGACAGGCAGGCGTCCGCGGGGTGATGCGCACCCTCAGCTACGAGCATCCCGAACTGCGCCCGGCCACCGTGGACGCCGACGCCTCCACCTCGCCCAAGGCCCTGGCACACGAGCTGCTGACCTGCCCCGACGGCCAGGACGCCATCGCCTACCGCGACGGACAGCGCTACACCGCACGACTGGGCACCGAGCCGCTGGGCGAGGCCGACCGGCGCCGGACCCGGGCCGACTGTACCCGCGACGTCCTCGCTCTCGGCCTGGAACACTTCGGCGACCTCAGCTCCTTCCACCTCACGGCCCAGCCCCGCCGAACGCCGGCCCCAGGCGAGGTGGAAGTCCGTGTCCAGGCGACGGGGCTGAGCTTCATCAACGTGCTCAAGGCGCTGGGCGTCTACGACCAATTCCGCGCCCCGGGCGACGCACCGCCCCCCGACACGTTCGAGTGCGCCGGAACCGTCACCGCGGTGGGCGCGGGCGTCACCGGCCGGCATGTCGGTGACCGGGTCGCGGCCTGGGTCGTCGGCACCCCCATGACCTCGTTCGCCTGTACCCGCGCGGGCCTGACCCTGCCCGTGCCTGATGACGTGGCGCTGCGCGACGCCGCGACCCTGCCGATCACCTACGTCACCGCTCAGTACGCCGTACACCACCTGGCCCGCCTGCGCGGCGGCGAGACGATCCTCGTCCACAGCGCCAGCGGCGGCGTCGGCCGTGGCGTCATCCACCTCGCCCAAGCCGTGGGCGCCACGGTGCTGGCCACCGCCGGGTCCGAGAACAAACGCGAGAGCCTGCGGCGCCTGGGCATCGAGCACGTGATGGACTCCCGGTCCCTGGACTTCGCCGACCACGTACGCGAACTCACCCACGGGCGCGGAGTGGACGTCGTCGTCAACTCCCTGACCGGGCCGGCCCAGCGCGCGAGTGTGGACCTGCTCGCCCCGCACGGCCGCTTCATCGAGCTCGGCAAACACGACATCTACGCCAACACCCGCCTGGGACTGCTGCCCTTCCGCCACGGCATCACCTTCACCAGCGTCGACATCCTGGCCGTGGGCGCGCACAACGCCCCGCTGGCGCAAACCCTGTGCGCGGAAGTAGCCGACGCCCTGCGCAACGGCGGCCTCCCGCTGCCCCCGGTCACCACCTACCCCGTTCAGGACGCCGCGGCCGCCTTCCGCACCATGGCCGCCGCCGAGCACAACGGCAAGCTGGTCCTCACCTGGCCCGACCAGGGCAGCCTCACCGTCCCCGTCCAGCCGCACGACGCGACCGTCGTCCGCGATGACGGCAGCTACCTCATCACCGGCGGCCTGGGCGGCCTGGGGCTGCTCGCCGCCCGCTGGCTGGCCCGCAACGGCGCCCCGCATCTCGTGCTGACCGGCCGCTCCCGCCCGGGACGCAACGCCAAGCGCGTGATCGGAGATCTGCGGGCCGCCGGCACCCGCGTCGACATCGTGAACGCAGACATCGCCGACCCGGCCACCGCACCCCGGCTCGTGACCGCCGCACAAGCCCATGGGCACCGGCTGCGCGGCGTCCTGCACTGCGCGGCCGTCGTCGAGGACGCCACCGCCGCCCGCATCACCGAGGACCTGCTCGACCGCGTCTGGCGGCCCAAGGTGGACGGCGCCTGGCACCTGCACCACGCCACCTCGGACGCGCACCTCGACTGGTGGGTCGGCTTCTCCTCCATCGCCTCCGTCCTGGGCAGCCCCGGCCAGGGCACGTACACCGCCGCCAACGCCTGGCTGGACGAGTTCATCACCTGGCGGCGGGCTCAGGGCCTGCCCGCCACCGGCATCAACTGGGGCCCCTGGGCCCGCTACGGGCGCGGCAGCGGCATGGAGGAACGCGGCCACGTCATGATCGAACCCGAGGACGGCATCGCGGCCCTGGAAGAGATCCTGCGCCACGACCGCCCCCGCATCGGCTACAGCCCGCTCAACGCCGACCACTGGCTCGCCTCCTACCCGCAGACCGCCGCGCTGGAGTACTTCACCGACCTGACCACAGCGGCAAGGGGCCCAGGGGGCGCCGCAGATGATTCCGGCGGTCTGCTGGCCGCCCTGCACGAAGCACCACAGGACGACCGCCCCACGCTGTTGCGGGACCGCACCGCCCAGCACATCGCCGACGTACTGCGTCTGAGCGACGGACGCTGCGATCCCAACGCCTCACTGACCCTGCTGGGCCTGGACTCCCTGCGCGCCGTGGAGATTCGCAACCGGTTGCAGCGCGAACTGCGCCTGACCTTCCCGCAGACCGCGCTGTGGACCCACCCCACGGTCACGGCCCTGACCGACTACCTCCTGGACCAACTCGCCGAGCAGCACAGCCTCCCTGCCGCACCGGCGGCCTGAACGCCACGTGCGGCAGGTGCGGCACGCGCGAAGGAGTACGACGGATGACCGAAGCGGACGGCCCCGGCCGCCCGGAGGAGACCGGCACCCGGGCACAGCAGGACGAAGCCCGGTACCGGTCCTCGCCGGCCGGCACCACCCACGACCAGCCGCCCGCACAGCACGGGCGATCGCGCAGCCGGACGCGGACACAGCCGCACGCCGGACCGGACACCACGGGCGCCGGAACCTGGCTGCTGACCACGACGGCGGACTCGGCGCTCGAAGACCCCTTGGCACACCGGATCGGCCAGGCGCTGGAGGACCGCGGCGGACACTGCACCATCCTCGGCAGGAAGGCGGTCATCGGACAGCTCACGGGGGCCACCGGCATCATCGCCATAGCCCCTCACCCGTCCGGCCCGGCACCGTTCCGCACAGGCACCGGCCCGGACCGCAGACTCGCGCGATGGCTGGCCCGGCTGCTCCGCCACCTGCCCGATCTCTCGGGCACACCACCCCGACTGTGCGTAGTGACCCGCAGGCATCACAGCTCACCGCACGACGCCGAGCAGCCTGACGGTGACCAGCGGCTCACCGACCTGCTGCACATGATCGAAACCCGCTACCCCCGCCTGCGCACCACACACATCGACCTCCACGACGCCCCGGATCCGCAAGAAGTGGCTGCGCATGTCCTAGGACCTGTCTGACAAATGATCACCCGTGGACTCGCGGAGCCAGAGGATCAAGGAAGCCAGGACAACTCCGGCACGGTAGCGGTCGCCGAGCTTGTCGAACCGGGTCGCGATCGCGCGGAACTG
>NZ_JAFIQY010000022.1 GCF_022271435.1 Streptomyces monomycini
CCCGCGGAGCGGGATATACCCCGGCAAGCCGGGGTATAGAGCGCGAATTGCGCAAGCGCAATTCGGATTCCGGCGCAAGCGCCGGAATGGAATTCCGCAAGCGGAATTCTAAAAGAGGGTAATTCGCGCAAGCGCGAATTGTAGACACCCGCGCAAGCGCGGTTGCCTTGGCTGGCTACGAGGGAAGGTGCATCGCGCGCGGGCCTGTGTAGGGCTTGGGAATTCCAGCCACCACCTCCGCAACGGAAGTGATGGGCCGTCGGCCCGATCCGGTGCCGGCCTCACCGTAGTGACGGGCTCCGCTGCGCTCCACCCGAACCCCTCCCCCACCCTCGAAACCGGCCGTTCACGTTCACCAATACCCCGCCAGCATACACGGCAACCCGCTACGGCGGGACTATTTACGTCACACATCACCCTGCAGAGGGAACGCGCTGCCAGAGTGATGCATCACGGACAGTTGCTGTGTAGCGTTTGGGCTCCAAACGCGCCACCCCTGGCCCCGGCCATAAACTCACCGCATGACTTCGAATTTACGCGGCCTTGGATAGCCTAGCCACAGAACGGAAGCCCGATATGGGAATGCTGGAATTCGGCGTGCGGAGGTACGCGAGCCGTTCGGCCGCCAGGCCGCACGGCGGAACCCACCACCGGCACTGGCCGCGCCTTCATGCTTTGGAGCGTCACGGCCGGTACAACCCGAGGCGCAGCTCCGCTGGTGCTGCCTACGGTCCGCACCCGGCCCACGGGGCCGCACGCGAAGCGGCCTCAGCCCCGTCCGGGGGGCGACGTGCAGCAGTTGGAGGGCCGCCGTCGGATGGATCTGCGGCCCTCCCAGCCCGGCCGCAGCCTCGCCGCTGCATGCAGCGGCTGGAGGGCGTAGTGCGGGCCGCAGGGGGTGCGCCTCTAAAGATCAGATAGACGCAAGCCTCTGACCTGCGAAAACGCGCGAGATGTATGCAGCCTGGATGAATGGATCTCGGCCGGAGGCGGCGAGTTGCATTCACGTAGGTGCATAGATCCTTCCTGTCCAGAGACACGCCCACCCCGTGCATAGATCACCTGCATAACATCGCAGATCTGCTATGTTATGCAGCCTCAACGATCATGGAGGAGAGCCCGTGGCCCAGCCCTTGAGACGCAGCGCGGAGGCGTTGACGACCGCGCCGCGGCTGGCCCCTGCTCGGCCGCCCGCCGATGCCGTCAACGGCATGGAGTCGGCGCAGCAGCTGGTGAAGGGGCTGTCCGCGCTGGCCAAGCGGGGCGGCACCTTCACGACGAAGGACCCGGTCAAGCCGTACGTCTTCTACGGCAAGCAACACCTGAGCCTGTCCCAGGTGATCGAGGACAACCTGTGGAAGTTCGGCCTGAGCGCGACGTCCCGCAACGTCCTGGACTACCTCAAGACGCACCACGACCAGCAGGGCCTGGTGGAGATGACCCAGAGCGGCCTGGCGAAGAAGTACGGCTGCTCGCAGTCGAAGATCTCCCGCTCCGTCGGCCAGCTGAGCCACCACAACTTCACGTGGAGGGAACGGCGCGGGGTGTACCGCCTCAACCCGCTCTACGCTTACCGGTGGGGCAGCGAGAAGCAGCTGCGCCTGGTGAAGTCGCTCAAGAAGACCCTGGTCGACCACGAGATCACCATTCCGACTGTGAGGAACGAGGCCACGCGATGAGCTCCGCTTCAATCCCTGGTTTCCACAACCCGGAGATCTTCGAGGTCCTGCCGAACGCCTGCCTCTCCCCGACGGCCCGGGACGTCTTCGACGTGCTCACCTCGCGTCAGGAGCCGGGCGGCCTCGTCAAGATCCGCCAACAGGAGCTAGCCGAGCGCCTCGGGCTGACCCAGTCCGTGGTGTCCCGGGCCATCAGCCAGTTGCGCGACAAGGGCATCATCAGCGAGCGGCAGCGCCGCGGCGAGGTACTCATCCACCCGCTGCTGGCCGGCTACGAGTCGCTGAGCCACATGGTCAACCACCTCAAGGCCCCCGACACGTTCGTGTGGCCGCTGAACTTCCCGACGGGAGACATCCGCCCCCCGCGTGCCCGCGACGCCCGCATCGGAACAGACTTCGACCCGGACCCCGACGGCGGCGAGGACGCCCCGCTGCCCGACGCACCGCCCTCCCTGCGACTGGCCGGATGAACCCCGACTCCTGCCCCCTCACCGCCACGGCGCCCACCCCAACGGGAGGGCGCCGTCGTCGTTCCCGGCCACCCCGCTGCAGCACGATGGCCGGCCCGCTCGCAGCCCCGAGAGCGCGCTGCACCGCGCCGTGCTGCATGCAACCGCTGCATAGATCTTTTGGCCTGCTGCTCGAGCAGCACCCTTGTCCCGCCCAACCCATGCAAATGCTGCGCTGCACCCAGCAGCCCGCCGTGCAGCAGACCACGGGCACGACCAGGACCACGAGCAGCAGCGGCTACAGCACGGTGCCGTGCAGCGCGCGGCGGTCGCCGGAGATCGCGTAGCGGCGGACAGCGAGGCCGTTGTCGACCGTCTCCCCGATCTCGTCGCACAGCACGGCCAGGACGTCGGCGGCCTCGGTGTCGGACAGGTACGCGGGGGCGACTTCGAGCATCAGCTCCCCGAGCTGATGCGAGCACGCCGCCAGGTCGTCGACGACGGCGCGCAGCGCGGTGACGGCCTGGTCCGCCGCCGGTTCGGCGGGCGCCGAGGGTGGTGCGGTGCGGACGTCGCGGAGGGCCTGGCGGACCACAGCGCGCACCGTGAGGTCATCGAGGGCCTGGAGGCCGCTGTGGGCGAGCGCGGCGAGTCGGCGGGTGATCAGCTCCGCGACGTCGTCAGTGCGGCCGGAGACGGCGATCAGGGCGCGCTGGGACAGGCCGTAGTCGAGCGCGACCGCGGCGCCGGGGTCGGTGGCTCGCGTGCGAGACGTCTCGGGGTCGGCGGTGACCGCCCCGTGGATCGCAGCCAAGGCGCGCGCGACATCCAGGAGCCGGTACGCCTGCGCGCGGCTGATGCCGAACTCCGCCCGGCAGAACGACTCCCAGGTACGGTGCCCGAGCGGTACCCAGACGCGGGCGGCGTGGGCGTCGCGGACCCGGTCGGCGAGGACCGCCACGGAGCGCCGGACGTCGTCCATCGCCTCGCGCATCCAGATCGTCATCTCCCGGGCGCGAGCCGCGGTGAGCGGCGGCCGCGCCGGTTCGGCGCCGCGCTCATGGTCCTGGTCGTGGTTGCTCACGACTCCATCGTCCTCCGGGCCGGGGCGGGCCCGGACAGGGCGTACGGGGCCAAGGGCGCGAGCTCCGCCTCACAACTCACAGCTCACGGTGTCTACCTGGGGAAACGGGCTGTG
Source organism: Streptomyces monomycini (assembly GCF_022271435.1). Lineage (GTDB taxonomy): Bacteria > Actinomycetota > Actinomycetes > Streptomycetales > Streptomycetaceae > Streptomyces > Streptomyces monomycini. The sequence continues at coordinate 3,327 of NZ_JAFIQY010000022.1, forward strand.
AGGCTCATAACCTGCGCGTCGCCGGGGAGGTCTGGGTGAGGGGGCTGATGCCCGGAGAACAGGGGGCGTGGTCCGCCGGGCATCAGCCCGCGGTTGCGCAGGACCTGGGCCCGTCCGCGGCATCGGGTGGTGCAGAACTTCCGGAGGCGGCGGGTGGCCTCGGGCAGGGGCTGGAGGCAGGTCGGGCAACAGCCGGGAGCGGCGACTGGGGCCAGGCGTTCGAGCAGCCGCCGGACGTGGTCGACCTCTTCCTGGGTGGTGAAGTAGGGAGCATCGGCGTGTCCGTGGCAGCCGGTGAGGAGTTCGGCGAACACGCCGCGCAGCTCGGTGAGGTCGCGGCGGCAGGTGCCGAGCAGGTCGAGAAAATCTTCGACGGGCCACGAGGCGAGGACGCCGGTGCGGGTGAGGTAGAGACCGACGGTGTCGATCCGGTAGGCGTCGGTGGCGTCGAGGAGGAGGTAACCAGCGAGCTGCCAGGCGGTGCGCTGGGACATCTCCTTCAGTGGGTGGCGGGTGCTCTTGAAGTCGAGCAGGAGGCCGTCGACGGCGAGGTCGGCATCCGCCGTGATGCGGGCACCGGCGAACGTGGGGCCACCGTGGCATTCCTCGGTCCGGGTCCGGGCGCGCAGATCCTCCAGGGGGCTGTGGGCGGTCTTGTGGAGCTGGTTGAGGACGTCGTCGACCATGTCGGGGTGCGGGAGCTCCAGCAGGCGCGTGAGGGTGAAGGCGCCAGGGTCCTCCAGAGCGGCTCCCGCAAGTGGCGTGGAGGCGAAGCCGATGGAGTTGCGGGTCATCACCTGGTACCAGGCCGCGGCGATGAGCATGCGGGCCAGGTCCTCTTCCTCGTCCTGGGCGCGGTCGAGGGGCAGGTCGCGGTTGTCGAGGTCGAGGTGCTGGACCGTCTCGGTCAGGCGCGCGGCGAGCTCGTTGCCGACCGCGCGCATCCGCAGGCCCTCGCCGTGGCCGCCGAACCGGCCGGTGCACTCAATCCCGATGAGGGCGGCGTCGTCGACGGGCGCGGCCGCGGTGAAAGCCAGGCGCAGACGCTGGTCGATCGCCGTACCGACGGTGCCGGCCTCGGTGCCGACGCCGGGCGGCGGGAGCAGGACGTGGTCGGTGCGGTGTTGCGCGCGGTAGTTCTGCCGCAGCGGGCCAGGGCCGGCGGAGAGTTCGCGGTCCAGGAACCGGCGCAGGGGGGAGTGGGGGCTACGCAGCCCGTCGATCAGGGACAAGGAGGGATCACCGCCGTTCGTCGGGCGCCCTTGGGGCGCGCGGGGGAACGGTTCGGACGGTAGGGAGCGGGACTGACACGGTGTCCCCCGCAGGAGGTAGGAACGGGGAGGTGTGGGTGGGGGATTCACCCGGGAGAGGGGCGACGTGGCGTCTTCCGTCGCGGGCGGCCGGGCGGACAGGGCAGGTACTGCCCGCCGTGTCACGCAGTCACTCACAGCCTCATAGGCTCACAGCTCACGGCGTCTACCTGGGGAAACGGGATGTGAGGCTCACGGGCTCGTGGCTGCGCGTGCCTGCGGCCGCCGGTGCCTGGCAGGCGTGGCTCGCGGGGAGCTGTCGCGTCTCACCGCAGGGGGCCGGGTGGCGGGAATCGAACGTGAACCGGCGGAGGTGCGGATACCCAAGGCCTCCGTGGACGGCTTCGCCGTAGCGTTGAGCGTGCGCACCGTGGCCATGCGGATCTGGCCCGACGGCATCGAGTGGATGCACCCCGTAGGGCGTGGGAGCAGCCGCACCTGTAGGTGGCCCTCATGCCCGGCGGTAAGGAGTTCTGCCCCTAGGCGGGCTCCACCCAGACGTCGAAGTCGATGCCACCGATCTCCAGCTTGAGTCCGACGTCACCTCGGTACTCGCGGATCTCTCCGACGCGGGTGACAAGGGGATGAGCCGCCAGCAGCTCCATGACCAGGTCTCGGACCGCAGCACAGCTGGGGCCCGTCGTCGACGTGATCTCTAGGTCTTCGGCATCCACGTGCGACCTCCAGGCTCGTACCGCTGTGCGCCAAGGATGGCCGAAGATGTGAGCACCAGGGGATATGAGACAGCTCTCTTGAAAAACCTCAGCACGGTGTCGGTGATCCGGCTGATGCCGAACGGACTTTCTCCGCCAGCTGAGACCAGCGGCGTTCAGGACGCCGTGGCACCCGGGGCCGGTGTGGGCGGTACCTGACACCGCATCACTCGGGAGAGGCAGGTGGTGGATGTCCTCGGCGGGGAGTTCATCCGTTCGTGCAGGGGCAGCGCTCTGCACGCGGATCAGCGCACAGTGGGGCGTGGAGACGGCGATGCCTGCGGTCCTGTGGGCGTGGCCTCTGCTGGCTACCGATGGATACGCCGTGTCCACGGATCGCCGGCGCTGGGATACGGCGGAAGTCCGCCCGCTGCGGACCTACGATGCGGCCCATGAGTACCGAGACCGGTGATATCCGGGTTGACCCGTGTGAGCTGCCAACTGGAAGTTTCACCGCGTCCGATATCGCGAGGATTGAGCTGGGGTCGGCGGCCGAGTCCGCTGCGATGTCCCTGGGGCGATACGTGCAGATGCTGGGCGAGGACTTGGCTGTGGCCGGCGACTACGTGCGTCAAGCCGCGCACCGTCGCCGTGAGGCGGAGTCTCTGGTTTCAGCCGCAGTGATTGCTGAGCGAGCCCGGGGCACCAGCTGGGGGGTGATCGGCGAGGCCCTCCAGATGAGCGCCGAGGAAGCCGAGGAGAAGTGGGGGCGGGACGAAGCATCCTGGCGTAACCGCAGCGTGGTGGACAGTCTGGTGCTGAAGGACCCCGGCAAGCGCGCTGCGAAGGTCGACCGTTACATCACGACCGACAAGCCGTATCAGTTCGGCACTGCTGTCCGTCGGCCCCTGTCCGCCTCGCTGGACGCTGCTGCTCTTCTCACCGGCCGCGATGTTGCCGCCGCAGATCATGCGTTTGCTGGCACCGGCTGCACGGTCTGCGCCCACTGACCCGGCTCCTGCCACACTGGCAACGCCCTGTCCCCGGCAGTTGCGATGCCGGGGACAGGGCGTTGCCACCAGGGCGGCTATCCAAGCCAGACGATGTTCAGGACGGTCAGACGGCGCAGCCGCCGGTTGATCCAGTAGGTGAGGGAGAGCTGGCCGACGGACGCGCAGCGCACGTCTTGGCCCTCGGGGTCGTCGGCGTTCCACTGCCCAAAGCCCCACGGATCGCCGGCGGCGGCGTCCAGGATGTCCCACACGGTGTCCTCGACGCCCTCGGGGGGAGCGTCGAGGACCTTCGCGGCCGGCGGCGAGAAGCGGACCGCGTAGGGCTGTGCGGTCACCGGCGCCTTCGCCTTCCCCGCAGCTCCGCCATGTCGATGGCGTCGCTATCGTCGTAGCCGGAGGCGATGAACGCGTCGACGGCCGGGGCGTGGGCGAGGCGGCCCTGCCAGTCCTGGAGGACCGCGTACAGCCCGTCGAGGGTGAACGTGCGCCGCGATTCCTCGAGGGCGGCCGTCCACTCCCGTTCGAAGGCCGGCACCCAGGTGTCGGCGCGCTTGTCGGCGCGCAGCTGGGCGAGGAGTTCAGCCGGTGCCCCGGGCGCGGGGGCGTACGGCGTGACGGGGGCGTGGTCGGGCTGCGCGCTCATCTGGTCCTCCCGGCGGGTCCTCCCCTCACCGTACGCGCGCCGGGTCGCTGTGAAGGCGGGCATGGACGGGTCCCTTCTAGAGAATCAGGGACAGGGCGAGGGCCAGCGCATGCTGACGCGTCTGGTCGTCCTGTTGGTCCCAGGTGCCGGCGATGTGCTCGAGGAGGTCGGCCGCCGCGTCGAAGGTCGTGCTGCCTGGGTCGGCATCGTTGCGGGAGCGGAGCTGGCCAACGGCCCGAAGGATGTCGGCGACCGCGGCGGGCAGTTCCTCAACGCTGCCGCGGGAACGGCGAGGGGTGAGGGCTATCGTCAGGGTGTACTCGTTGCCGGTGCGGGTGAGCGCGGTGATGGTCTGCACGCGGTCCGCGCCGAAATTCTTGTACTTCGCGTCGATGAAGTTGGGGTGGTTGCCGATCGCGGCGGCGACGGCGTCCTAGACATAGGCCTCGCCCGGAGGTTCGTCGGTCATGATTGGTTCCGCGGCGGACAGGGACAGCGTGTGGCCGACACCGCTGGCGTCCCGGAACCAGACGGCAGCGTCGCCGGGCATGGCGTCGTCCACGCTGCGGATGTGCGGGCTGCAGCGTAGTGCTTCAGCGATGCGGACGACATCGTGGCCGGTGTCGGGCATCAGGGCCTTGTCGCGGTCGTGCACGGGGCTGCTCCTGGAAGTCGTGGGCGCTTGCGAGGGTGCGGGGCCACGGCAGTTGCGATGCCGTGGACCTGCCCCGTGTGCCGACCGGATCAGGCGGCGGGGCTGAGGGCCAGGGTGTAGTGGAGGCCGGTGGCCAGGTGGACCGTGAGGCTGTCGCCGTCGGCTGTGGCGGCCCGGTAGGCGGGGTGGGCCAGGAGTGCGGGGACGACGACGGCGCGCAGCACGTCGGCGGCGGGGCCGCCGGCAGGGATGGGGGCGCTGGTCGGGTCCTGGAACACCTCGCCGTCGGCGCCTTCCTGGAAGTCGAGCGCCCAGGTGCCCCCGGCCGCGGTGAAGACGATGTCGCCGCGGGTGCTGGCGTCGGTGACGTCGCTGGTGTCCGGATGAGTCTCCAGGACGTCGGCGAGGCGGGTGGCCTCTTCCTCCTCGGCGGTCAGCGGGCTCTTGTCGCGGTCGATGGGCGGAAATTCCGTGGTCATACTTTTCGCTCCTGGTCAGTAATCCAGATCGAGGTAGTCGATGTCGTTGATTTCCACGTCCGAGAGTCCCATAGCGCGGCCGCCACCGTCCTGGAAATAGACTTCTTTAAACCCTTCGGCGATGATCCCGCGCATCTGCTGGTCGCTGGCTCCCGCGTCGCGGGCGTCGAAGAGGCGCTGTGCGTACGCCGGGGGGAGGTGCACGGTCAGTCGCCGGAACCGTCCGTCGTCGGTCGTGCCGACCGAGGCGGTGTAGCCGAAGCGAGCCCGGGTCTCGACCGTGATCCCGCCGGAGGACGCCGCCTGCTTCTGCCGGCGCTTGCGGACCTGCGGCTGCCAGCGGGCCCGTACGGCGCCGTCGATCTTCGCGGCGATGTCCTTGGGCGGGGTCTTCCTCGCCCCGCGGCGGTAGCGGTTGACCGAGTCGGCGGTGACGCCGAGCTCCGCCGCGACGGCCTTCGCGGTCCCCAGCTGCTTCATCAGGTAGTTGATGCGGCCCTGGAGGGTCTTGGGCGGCTGGCGGGTGAAGCTCTCCCGGTCGGCGCGCTCGATGGCGTCCTCGATCTCTCCCACTGGTCAGGCTCCGTCCGTGAGCGGGCCGTGGCCGTACCGGTCAGGGACCAGGCGGGCGTCGGCAGCCGGTGCGAGGTCCACGACCAGGCGCTCGCCCACACCGGAGGTGGTCGTGGCGTCGGGGGTGAGGTAGCCGAGGCTGCGCAGCTCGCCGATGGCCTTGCGGAAGGCGTCACGGCCCTCAGCGGCCAGGCGCTCCTTGCGGGTGAGGGAGACCAGTTCGCTGATCGTGGGCTCCTGCCCGGGGGGGTAGCCGGTGGCGAGTTCGGCCAGGACTCCGCGGGCGCGCCAGGTCAGGCGCATGTCCCGCATGGCCCGCGCGAACAGTGCCGGGTCGTGGGTGGGCGGGGTGGTGGGGACGGGCCACTGCGGGGGCGGGGTGTCGGTGGTGTTCATCAGGTGTGGTTCCTTCGGTGCCGGTTCAGGGCCCGCCCCGGCTTCCAGCCGGGGCGACACGTCGGTGGTCACGGGCTACTCGCCTTCGTCCAGGACGGCGTCGCCGCCCTTGATGTGCCGGGCGGGATTCAGGCCCTGCTCCATCAGGTCGACGGCCCACAGCATCGGCTGGACGCCCTCCAGCTTCGCCAGGCCGGGCGTCGGCCCGAGGCGGAACCCGCCCGGCTGTGGCTTGCCTGAGGCGGCATACGGCAGGAAGTCCAGCGGGCTCGCGCCCGGCGAGGGGTAGACGACGCAGTCGGACAGCACCGCGAGCGGGAACAGCCCGGTCATCTTCGACATGTTCAGCAGCTTGCGGTGCATGTTGACCCGCGCCTTGGAGATGACGGCGGCGCGGATGTCCGGGCGCCAGGTCGGCCGCATCATGGCCGGCCACGGTTCGCCCTCCTTGTAGTTCTTGCCCTGCGGGTTCTCGAACAGCTTCCCGATGCCGCCCTTGACCGTGCCCTTGATCGCGGCCAGCACGGCGGCCATCGCCGGGTCGACGTCCTTGTGCCGCTCCATCGCCGCCAGGAACTCGGTGTCGGACAGGTCCTTGGTGATGCCGAGGTCGGCGAGAGTGTCGACGTACGCGGTCTTGAGCCGGTCGTGCCACGGGTCCAGGTACGCGCCGGTCTCCTTGCGCAGGTACGCCTCGATCGGGGCGACGTTGTAGCCGAGCTCCTGGGCGTAGGCGACGGTGTGCGTCTGGTACCAGGCCGGGCCCGTCGGCCGGATGCCGTCCGGTGTGAACGGTGAGGGCAGGCGTGGGTCCAGTTCGATGCCGGACAGGTCGACCAGCCACGAGCCCGGGATCTTCGGGTTGAACGGCGGGTTCACGAAGTGCACCGGCTCCGACAGCCCGACCGTCAGCCTCGCGGCGGCCGCCAAAAACGCCGTGTTCAGGTCCAGGCCCACCGCGAAAGGCAGCAGGCACTCCTCATCGGTGAGTGTGTCCACGTCCCGCACCCACTGGTATGCCTCCTCGTGCAGGAAGCCGCCCTTCCACCCGGAGTGGTAGATCGCGGGGTGTTCGGGCTGGCCCTCCGGCGGCGCCGGGTCCATCGGCTCCGTACCCAAGCTGCCGGGGTTGAGGCCGGACACCCAGTTGCCGGTCGCTTCGTCGCGCACCGGCCGGGTCGGCGGACGCAGCGCGGTCATCAGCTCCAGGCCGTTGACCGCCGTGCCGCCGCGCGGGGTGATGACGCGCTGGGCGTAGACCCCGAGAACGCGGGCGACATCGGCCGGCTCCATCTCCGCCACACCGGGCCAGGAGCGGGAGTCGAGCGCGTCCCACGGCAGGATCGCCAGCTGTACGCACTGCCGCTCGCGGCCCTGGGCCTTGCGGTAGATCCGCGCCCACGGCCCGAACCCGCGCTGGGTGAGCTGCCAGCGCGCCTTCAACACCTGCTTGACGACCGGGTGGTCCTCTGGCAGGCGCAGACCGCGCCGGTCCTCCAGGCGTTCGGGCAGTCCGAGCTTCGCGGCCGCGGACGCCGTCAGGACGATGAGTGGATCGGCGTCCTTGCCGTGGCGGTGCAGCTTCGGAGCGCCGAGGCCGGATTCGCGCAGGGTCCACTCCACCAGCCCCACCACCGTGGTCGCCGGGCAGTCCAGCACGATGCCGTCGATGCCGTACGCGGAACCGTCGCCATCGAGGACGGCGAGCGGGCCGTGGGGGAAGCGCGGGTCGGTCGCGGGCTTCACCGCCTTCTTCGCGGCCGGACGCCGCGACGATGTCGCCGGGCGCGAGACCGGACGGGCAGGGCGCTCGGGCGCGACCGATGCGGCGGGAGTCTCCACCGGTGCGGCTGCCGCTTCCGGCGCGGGGGCAGCCGGGCTGGTGAACGTCTCGGGCACCTCCGGCTGCGGCGCAACGGCCGGGGCCGGGGCGGGCGCGACCGGGGCAGTGTGCGCGGGGTACTTCGCCGCCCACCCCTTCAGCAGCCGCTGGTACGCCGACAGGCGCGGCTCTTTCGGCTCGCTCCTGCCATTCTCGTAGTTCTTGACCGTCTGCGTCGACGTCTTCAACGCGACCGCGAGACGGGCCTGGGTGATACCGGCGGCCTCGCGCAACCGGGCCCGCTCCGCCGGGGGCGGGAGCTGCGGCTCCTCCTCCAGCAACGCGTCAATGTTCGCGAACAGCTCTTCCTCGGACGCCATGTCGATCCCCTTTCACCCCCCTCACCCTATCACTGTTTACCCTTAAGGTTAACCTGTTTTTTAACCCGTGTGGATACATTCGAGGGGTGGGGTGGACATACAAGAAGGCCGCCCGGCGGATGCCGGACGGCCTTCGACCTCATAGCCCGCAGGTGCCGGACGACGTCGGAACGTCAGCGGAGGACGACACGAGATGTCAGGTGGTCGGCGACCGACGATGTCGCCGCGCTTGACCATGTGGGCGCCGACGAGCGCGTCGAGCGCCTGGCGCTGAGCGGCGTCACCGGTACCGATGCCGCCGTCGACCCAGACGCGTAAGAGGACCTCGGCCTCGGCGGGCTGGATGGCGCAGCGGACGTGGCTGATCGCGTGTCTGTTCTGATTTGTTCTCGTTGGAAGCGGTATGAAGCGTCTCCACGTCACTGGCGCGACTCTGCTTGCCGCCGCCGTCAGTGCCCTCGTCGACACGCAATCCGCAAGCGCCACATCGATCATCGGCTTCGGCAACGCGGCCGTCGGCAACACCTGCGCCAACCATGGCAGCCCTCGCGCTGACGGTGCTACGAAGCAGGGCAGCGGCGCTGCTACTGCTCTAAGTGTTGCTCTGCCCGTCGGCAGCCCAGCCAGCCAATGCGGGACGCTGGGGCTGCCCACCGGCCTGCACGAGTTCGCTGGGGTCGACGTCATCGGCACCTTGACGGGCGGGGAAGTCTAGCCAGACGGCCGGGCGGCGGGTGCCCGTATTCCCCGGCACGTTTTTGCAGGGCCCGGCCTGTGGGAGCCTGGAGCGGCTGCACGAGTTCTACCGACGCCTCGGCTTCATCACGAACACCCGGCGCGGTGAAATCAGCTCCGCTGGGGAGAGCATTGTCCGTCTCGTGCCGCGCAGCTGCTGACACGACTGGTGTCGCCTACCACTGACACTCTCCTGTCGTCCGACAGCAGCTGAGCGCCCGTGCGCTGTGCCGATCGCTCTCCCGGGGCCGGGTTATGGACTCGGGGCCAGGCGGGCGTCGAGGGTGTGCTGGGCGGTGCGCAGGTAGTAGGTGTGCATGGCCGTATCGAGCCCGGTCAGGTCTGCGGCGTGGTGCGGGGGTACGTGCTGGAGGTGCAGGAGCATGGCGTCGGCCTGGCGGGCGGGCAGCAGGGTGTAGAGGGTGCGGGCGGCGGTAGGCGGGGCGCTGGTCTGGCACAGGGCCTGGTGCTCGATGCTGGCGGTCAGGATCTGCCAGGCGCGGCGGGCCGGGCGGCGGCTGCTGAGGATGCGGCACCAGTCAGTGGCCAGGGTGCCCAGGGCGTGTTCGACGGCGCGGTCGGCCGCGGCGCTCTCGCCCAGGCGCAGCAGGGCGTGGTGTCGGTAGGGGGCGTGGCGCAGCTGGCAGAAGGCGGTGAAGTCCAGTGGCAGGCGGATGTTGACGGGCGGTTGGTCGGGCAGGCGGACTGGCGTGGGGTGCATGCCGTCTCCCCCAGGTGACGAGCGAGCGGTGGGGCGTGGTGGGGTGGTTATCCGAAGGCGCTGACCGGCAGCGCGAGGTAGCTGGCCCGAGTGGGTACGGGTGGGGGCGCGGGGGTGGGGTGGGCGGCGTTCCACAGCGGGTGCAGGGCGTCGGGCCGGCCCTCCAGGGCGAGGACGAGGCGGCCGAGGACGGGCCAGTCGGGCAGGTACTGGCCGTCGAAGACATGCGTGATCTGCTCTTCGGTCAGGGAGCCCTGGCACTGGGTGTGCAGGAGGTAGGGGTCGGGCCGGCCGGCGGACAGGTACAGACCGCGCAGGGCCGCGTGCAGGGCGCCGACGGCGTCCTCGGAGGTGACCTTGGCCGAGGGGGCGATGCCGCGGGCGGCACACCACAGGGTGCGTATGGCGGTGGGGTCGCCGTCGCAGGCCACGGTGATGCGGCGGGCCACGCTCCAGGAAGGCAGGCGTTCCCCGGAGATGACGCGGGAGACGTAGGAGGCGGAGACGCCGGCGTCCGTGGCGATGTCGCGGACGACTTTGCCGCTGCTGCGCTGCAGATGGGACAGAGCGCTGGCGAACTGCTGAAGGCTGGTCAGGCCCGGAGCGGGGTGCGGGGGCCCGTTGTCGTCGGCCGCGCTGGGCGGGGGGCCCGGCGGGGAGGTGGGGGTGCCGCGCTGGGGCGACAGGGTCGCCGCGGCACGGGCCGCGGGAGCCGGTGGTGGGGCCGAGGTGTTCTTGGGGCGGGCGGCGGCCCGTCCCCACTTGCGGCGGGCGGTGGACTCGCTGATGCCGGCGGCTTCGGCGACCGTCTCCCACCGGGTGCCGTCGGCGCGCAGCTGCTGCACCGTCAGCGAGTCGAGCACGTCCAGGTGCTGGCGTACGGCGAGCAGGACTTCGAGGCTGTGGACCAGGTCCGGGTGGTCGCCGTATTCGGCATCGAGCAGGCTGCCGGTGGCACGGTGAACGGCTTCGAGGGCTTCCACGCGCCGCGGGCCGGTCTGCACGGCCAGGGCGGGCGGGCGGCGCCGGCGCTGGCAGGATCGGGAGCAGTACTGCGGAGGGCGGCCGCGGCCGCCGTAGGTGAGGGGCTTGTGGCAGCAGGCGCAGGTGCGGCGAACGGCTGACGTCATGGGTACCCCTTTCCGGGGGCGTGAGGCGGGGATTTTCCGCATCCGGGCGGGCACTTCGCGCGCCACGGGGCCGTATTTCTCCCCGTGAAGATCACGGATGGGTGCCGCCACCGGTCACACGAGACGACCGGTGGCGTGCCGGGCCCGTGGGCGGGCCCGGCACCGGTGGCGAACAGCAGGCAGCGTCAGAGCACGCGAATGCGCAGGTAGCGCAGGCGAATACCGCCTCTGTCCGCCGCCGTGGCGGTAAGGGCCCACAGCAGGGGCAGTGACGTCGGTGCCGCGCCGGTCAGCATCAGGAACACGATCAGCGTGCCGACGAGGGCCGTGGTGGTGACGGTGACTTCCCAGACAGACGTTTCGCGGCCGCCGGGCCGCGGCATGCTAGCTTCACGCCTGTCGGGCCGGCTCGCACCGGGCCGGTTCGCACAAGGGTCAGGGTGCACGGATCCAGAGCTCCTTGATCTTCACAGAATGATGAACGAGGCCCCCGGGGCTGGTTGGCCGCCGCCCGGGGGTTTCGTGACGCGACAGGACGCTACGCCGGTGACAGGCCGGACCGCCACCGCTACCGTGCGTTATTTCCAGGGTGTATCTGGCCACGGCGGAAAACCCCGCACACGACCCACCAGTACGATCAAATACCGCCAGAACCAGGTGCCGAACACTCCCAGGCGGTCACCACCGCATCTCCGGTTCCGCAGCCGGCCCCACGCCCGCGCCTGGTCTTCACAGCCACGTGGTGTCAGCTTCAACGACCCTCACAGGCGGCGGACACGGCTTCACCGAGGGTTCTCCGGCAGCCGGGACGCTGCCCGCACGCCTACGCATCGACAAGCGGGTGCTCTCCTGCTCGCAGATGCTCCAGGCCAGCCACCGCTCTACGCTGAAAGCCCCGGGAAAGGGCAGGTCAGCTATGCCGCACTCGCTCTGGCAGGGAGCCTTGAGCTTCGGTCTGGTCACCGTGCCGATCTCCCTGCACGCCGCCACCGACAGCGGGCCGTCCGTCTCCTTCGTCCGCGTGCACAAGGCCGACGGCGGACGCGTACGCAACCAGGCCGTGTGCTCCGTGGAGGAGACCGAGGTGCCGGCCGAGGAGATCGGCCGCGGCTACGTGACCGGCGAACGCATCGTCCCGCTCACCGACGACGACCTGGCCCAGCTTCCGCTGCCGACCGCCAAGACCCTCACGATCCTCGCCTTCGTCCCGGCCGGCGACGTCGACCCGCTGCAGATCGAGCGCGGCTACTACGTCGCCCCCACCGGTCCGGCTGCCAACAAGCCGTACGTCCTGCTGCGCGAGGCCATGGAGGACCACGGCTCGGTCGCCATCGGCAAGATCGCCCTGCGCAGCAAGGAGACCCTGGCGCTGGTGCGGCCGATGGGGGATGTGCTGGTGCTGCATGCGCTGCGCTGGCCCGACCAGGTTCGCACCCCCGCCGGTGTGGTCCCCGACCGGCCGGTGGACATCAGCGAGGACGAGCTCGCCGCGGCCGAGGAGCTGATGGCCAGCTACGGCCCGCTGGACGAGGAGGACCTGCGCGACCACTACCGCGAGCGCATCGAGGAGATCGTGGCGGCCAAACTGGAGGACCGCGACATCGAAGCCCCCGGCGAAGCGCCCCAGCCGCGCGGGCAGGTTCTGGACCTGATGGCCGCCCTGGAGGACAGCGTCCGCGCCGCCAGGAGCACCCGCGGCGAAGATGCCGACGGTACGGACGCGTCGGTGACGCCGCTGCGCGCCATCGAGGACAAGGTCGCCGGAGCCAGCAAGCGCTCCTCCGCCGGCAAGAGCGTCCGCGCGCCGAAGGAGACCGGCGGCAAGAAGACCACCGCCAAGGCGCCGGCGAAGAAGACCGCGGCGAAGAAGAAGGCGACCGGCGGCCGCCGCGCTGGCTGACTGCCGTACCGGGAGCGATCCGCCGAGCCGGAGCAACGCAGATGACCCTGCACTACAGCACCATGTCGAGCGCAGCCAAGAAGGCGTACCTCCTGGCCCACCCCACCTGCCCGATCTGCGGGGGCATCACGAACGACATCGACCATGAGCACCCGACCGACCTGGTGCGCGATGCCCTGTGCCACCGGTGCAACTGCCGGGTCAGCTCCCTGGAAAGGGCGCTGATGATCCCCCCGCGCCTCTTTCAGACGCTGGCCGGAGACCTGCACCGCGGGTATGCCCGAACCGGCCGCGTGAACCTCGCCCGGTTCACGGATGACCTGGCCTACCTCGGTCTCACCGAGGACGAGTACCGCAACCGCTTCGCCGCCGTACACGTCCAGCTCGCCCAGCGCTACGTCTACTGGACCGAGGTCACCGCCGAGGGGATGACCCGCCGGACCACCTGGACCAAGACCGGCCCGCTCCTCGATGAGGCGGAGGCGCAGAAAGTGCTGCACCGGCTGCAGGACCCGGCCAGAGTGCCGCCCCACCTGTACATCGTGCTCACCCTGGAGCCGGACGACGGCGTCAACTCACCCTTTCCGCGGGGCCTGGACTACATCCACCACACGCCCGGCGCCATGGAGTACAGCAGGGAGCTACGCCGAGCCGAGGCCGCTGCCCCGGAAACTGGGCAGGACGGCCCGACGGACGTCGGTCCGTGCCGGTGAGTACCGGTCTCAGCGCCGCCGTTCCGAGTGCGCTGGACACCGTGTGTGGGCCCGGCCTGCTGCTCGGACAAGGCCACGGCCGGTACAGCCACTCGTCCCCGAAGGGCCCGTTCGCCGGGAGGCATACCTGACCATTTGCCGCCTTTGGTGGGCCGAACGCGGGAATCGGGGCAGGTTTCCGCGTCGTTCGGGCGCAGAGTGCGTTGAAGCCCATGTCGCAACGAGGCTGGTGTGGTGCCTATCTCGGTGAGGAGCGCTCCTTGGGCAGGACGAAACCAGGCAAACCCCGATGTCAGCGCAGGACGGCCGGCACTCTGCGGCATGTGCAGCCTCCCGGGTACGAAGAGCGGGTCGAGATCCCGCAGCGGTGCACCGCCGACACGGCCGTAGGACATCACCGTCTCGGTGAGGTGGCCACATGCCTCGGATCAAGGTCTGCATGAACTCTCACAACCGGGAGCCGACCGGGGCGTGACATGCGAGGCCGGACGAAAACAGATGGGCATCGGAGCGTGCCGCCTCACCGCCCGTCCAGCAGTGCCCGCGCCTCGCCTCCGTGCCTGCCTTCACCCGCTGGACGGTCCGGCAGAGCGCTGCTGGAGGTCCCGGGTGACCTGTACGCGGGTATTCAGGCGCTGCACCCACCAGTTCTCCGCGTCCTGCTGGTAGGTCGCTGTCGAGGCCCCCGGGGCTGTTTCGATCAGGTGAAGCAGGCTCCAGGCCAGGCCGTAGCAACTGTCGGGCCCGAAGGCTATGGCCAGTTGCTGCGCCTCCTCATCGGAGACCGGAGCGGTGATGCCTTCGAGGAGACGCTCTGCTCTTTCGATGTCTTCCAGCGCATGGTCCTCGGTCGGGAGTTTGACGTTGACCAGCTCCTGCACTGCCTGTCGGACCGGCATGTGTCGCGTAGCTCCTACTTATCGGTGCGGCGGGCGAGTTCCTGCCGCAGGTCGTCCAGGGTGCGGCCGTCCTCCAGGTGCCAGAGGGTCCAGCCGTTGATGACATTGCCGGTGACGGCTTCGGCGGCCTTCGAGGGGGAGGCGAAGGGGGTGGGCTTGCCGTCCACGATGAGTTCACCGTCGGGGGTCACGACCGCGCGTCCGGTGCGGCCGGCGCGGCGCTGGCGGAAGGTAAGGACTGCGCCGGCCGTAAGGAGCTGTGCCTTCATCAGTCCGGCCAGTGGTCCGCGCGGAACGGCGGGGACAGCCGCGCCCGTCTCCTCGTTGGTGCCGAGGGTGAGGGTGACATGCACGGTTTCGTCGCCGGTGGCCTTGGCCAGGTGGGCGAGCACAGACGAGTCGAAGTGAATGCTGAGGGTGGGCACAGGGCTGTCCTCCCGGTGGGCGGAGCGCGGTCAGGCGGGTCGAGTCGATGCCGCGCCCCCAGACCTTAGTACGACTTTCCTGGACAGCGGTTCAGCAGAGTTCGGCCCTGCCTTTTGTCGGCGAGGGAGCGGCGAACTGGGGACCCGTGGGGCGCTCGTGAGGGGCATGCGATAAGTTCTCCTGCGTCGATGAGAATCGAAGGGGAAATAAGGCGTGGGAGAGGTCGTTGCGTGAACTGGATGCGGTGCCAGCCGTGCTGACGGAAGTGGAGCACCAAGGCATCCTCTCGACCGTCATCCTGCCGGTGTACACGAAAGGCGCCGTCGTCCAGGAACGGCCCGTAGTGGTCTTCGTCGCCGGTCCGCCGGGGGCCGGCAAGTCCGCCGTCGCCGATCTGGTGCACGAGGTGCTGGCCCGGCGCGGTGGCGCGGTGCGCATCGGCAGTGACCTGTACAAGCCGCTGCATCCGGCCTATGCGGCGCTGCTGGCCGCCGACGACCGGCGGGCTGGGGTCGCGGTGCGTACGGACACCCGCCGCTGGCAGGAAGGCGTGGAGGCCTACGTACGGCGCCACCGGCTGGACGCCGTGGTGGAAACCGCGCTGGCCGATGCGGACAGCTTTCGTGCCGCGGCCGCGGCCTACCGGGCGGCGGGGCACCGCATCGAGGTCGCGGTGCTGGCCGTGCCGGAGGCGGTCAGTCAGCTCAGCGTGCTGGAGCGCTACCTGGGCCAGGTCGAAGCCGCCGGCGCGGGACGGTATGTGTCCTTCGGCAACCACGACCTGTGCAGCCGCGCCCTGCTGGGCACTCTTCGCGTCATCGAGGCCGAGGGCCTGGCGGACCGCATCACCGTCTTCCGCCGCGATCGTGGAGTGCTGGCCAGCACCGAGCTGAACGGTGCGGCACGCGGTGGTGAAGGGACTGTGGCGGCGGTGGCCGCGGAGCGGTTACGGCCCTGGACCGCGCGCGAGACGCAGTGCTTTCGCCAGGCGATGTCCGGAGCCCAGCAGCGGGTGCACCCCGCACGGATCTCCCGCGAGCGGCACCTGGCGGTGGCGCAGGGCATCGAGCGGGCCTTCGCCCTGTCCGAGCCGATGCGCCGGATCGCCCAGATCCGCGAGGAGCCGCCGGGCGTCGACTACCACCGCCTGTCCCACGACGAACACCACTGGATCTTCAACGAGCTGATCGTCCCGGGCTACCTCGGCGACATCGTTCCCCAGGAGCAGCCCGTCGTCGTGTATGTGATGGGCCAGCCGGGCGCGGGCAAGACCGAGGCCGCCAATGTCGTCGAGCACGCTCTGCGGGGCCGGTCTCCGGTGCGGCTGTCCGGCGACGATCTCAAGGCGATGCATCCGGACTACCACCAGCTGCTGCAGGACAGCCCGCGCGGCGCGGGCGCGGCGATCCGCGCGGATTACCGGGCCTGGATGGCCGAGTCCGAGGCCTACGTACGCCAACGTCGCGGCGATCTGGTCATCGAGATGGCCCCGGGCAGTCCGGAGGACTTCCTGCGCAGCGCGATCCCGGCAGCGCAGGCCGGCTACCGCGTCGAGGTCGTGCTGCTGGGGGTGCGCGCGGCCGACAGCCGCCAGGGCACCGCCCACCGCTACGCCCGCGCGCTCCGGCACGGCCTGCCGGGCCGCTTCACCTCCCGGCACGGACACGACCGCTGCTTCACGGCCCTGACCGACGTCGCCCGGACCGCCGAGAGGCACCCAGCAGTGGATTCGGTCCTGGTCCTGCGGCGCGACCACACCGCGGTCTACCGCACCGAGCGCCCTGCGAGCGGGACCTCGGCGGGCCCGGGGCGCGCGGCCGCGGCCCTGGCGACGGAGCGGCAACGGCCCTACACCGCGCGGGAAGCCGCCGGCTTCCTGTCCGTCCACCGCGAGCTGCGGGCCGCTCTGCCGCAGTACCGGGACGAACTGGCCGACATCCTGGCCGCGGCCCGGCGGCTGATGCCCGCGCACCTGCAGCCGCCCCGGCTGCCGTACTCGATTGGGCCCGTACGGCTGCCCCTGCCCGCACCGCGCGCCGAGCGGGCCGCGGATTACCCGGTGGTCAGCCGGGCGTAAAGTGCCGCATAGCGTGCCGCGACCTGCTCCACCTCGGCCGGGCCGAGGTCTGCTGACCGCAGCCGCTGCTGGTCGGCGATGCAGGCCCGCTGGCCTTCCATCAGCTCCTGCAAGTGGGCTTCGTCCGGGTCCGCGGACCGGCGCTCGGCCAGGATCCGCTCGGTGTACAGGGCGATCACCTGGCGTACGAGGTCCTGCACCGCACCGGCATCGGATGGCTGGGGCTCGCCGCCCGCTGGGCGAGAGCTGGCTGGGTTCGCGGATTCGTCGGGCACAGGAAGATCACCTTCAACAGCGGGAATGTCCCGGCCATTGTCCAAGGCCCGCCTGTCCGTACAGCAGATGCGTCCTCAGAACGCCCACAAGCTTGGGAGACGGCCTGGGCAGCGGTACCGCCGGTGGCGCTGAATCCGGTCTGCCCGGGCCGCGACGCCCGGCTAGCGGGCATGGGTGACGGTGATGCGCGGGTCGCCGCACCCGGTGGCGGTCTTCTTGATGGCGGCGCGTTCGGCGGTGTCGATGCTCAGACGCCACCGGGTCTTCACGGTGACCCAGTCGGCGAGGTAGCGGCAGGTGGCCGAAGCGGCGGGGGCATCCACTCGGCCGGATCGCGGTCGGCTTTGGACTGGTTGGCGCTGTCGTGGACGGCCAGCAGGGAACGTTCGTCGTCGAGGTCGTTGGCGTACGCCTGGCGCTCGGCCGCGGACCAGGTACGGGCGCCGGAGTCCCACGCCTCGCCGAGGGGCACCATGTGGTCGATGTCGACGTCGTCCTTGGTGGTCTGGGTGGTCTCGTCGTACCAGGACCACCAGGTTCCCGTGTTCTTGGTGATCTTGCAGCGGCCGGTCACCTCGGGGGCGGCGGTGGCTTCGTGCAGCAGGATCTCGTTGCGGGTGTTGCAGCCGTCACGGTCCTCGTCGATCCAGTGGTTGAACTGCTCGCGGCTGTAGCCTTCCCGGCTGCCTTCGGCCTGGACGGGCAGGGCAGTAATCAGGCGGGACAGGGGCGCGGTGACCGTCTGCCGCGGCGCTGCCGCCGCTGGGGAGACGGGCAGGGACAGGGCCATCGCGGGCAGAGCCGCCACAAGGACCAGCGCGGTCCGGAAACGCTTCATGCCCTCTTGGTATCCGCCCGGCTGGTGCGGTGCCCGCAGGACGGGAGTCAAGTCACCCGTCCGTGGACCAGACGGCGAGAGACTGTACGAACGCGCGGTCTCGGCCGCCGTGGCGAGCGGTGGCGAGGGGAGCCTGGGCCGGGTAGCCGGTGGTGGCCGGGACTGGTCCCCGCCAGGTCCGGTGGGCATAGATTGGCGGTCCGTGATCATGAGGGGGTTGCTGTGGCAGGGCGGGATCTGAAAGCGCTGTTCGCCTCGAACGACCGCGGGCTCGCCGCGGTCGAGGCGTTCACCAACCGCGGGGCCCAGTGGCAGGCGGTCACCGATGCGCTCACCGAGCACCTGCACCACATCAGGGATCCGGGCTTCGACGTCCAGGACCTCGAAGCCCCCCGCCGCAATGTGCTCACCTTCTACGGGGTCGGCGGCATCGGCAAGACCACCCTGTCCCGCAAGCTCGAAGCCGCCCTCGCTGCCGCCGCCGACGACGACCACCGGCCCGCACAGTGGGACCAGCCGGCCTGGCCCGCACACCCCAGGCTGCTGCCCGTCCGCATCGACCTCGCCCGCTCCGCCGGCACCGACTTCGAACGCCTCGTGCTCACCGTGCGCCTGGCCCTGGCCGCCGGCGTCGGGCGCCCGCTGCCCGCCTTCGACCTGGCACTGCGCCGCTACTGGGAGCACCACCACCCCGGCGAACCACTGGAGGAGTACCTGCGCCGCGGCGGCCTGGCCGGACGGTTCGGCAAGGCGCTGCCGCAGCAGATGCGCTCCGCGCTCGGCGACGCCGCCGCGGCCCTTGCGCTGCCCGGCTCGGTTGCCACTGCGGTCGGGCAGGTGACCGGGGCGCTGGTGCGGGCCCTGCGCGAGCGCCGCCAGTCCGTGCGGGCCCTGGCCGGCTGCGCCCGCCTGGCCGACCTGCTGGAGACAGAACCCGACCTGGAGGCGCTGTCGTACTACCCGCACCTGCTGGCCTACGAGCTCGCCCAGCTGCCCGCGGACAAGGCCGTGGTCCCTGTCGTGCTGCTGGACACGTTCGAGGACACCGGGGACCGTACGCACCGGGACCTGGAGCGGCTGATCCAGCGGGTGGTGTGGCTGATGCCCAACGCCTTCTTCGTCATCACCGGCCGCAGCCGGCTGCAGTGGGCTGATGCGGCCCTGGAGGGCCAGCTCGACTGGACCGGCCCGCAGGCCTGGCCCGGCCTGGAGGCCGCGGCCGTCCCGCACGCCCGGACCGCACCAGACGCCGGCCGTACGCGGCAGATGCTGATCGGGGACTTCTCGCCCGAGGACTGCGACGACTACCTCGCCCGCCGCCTCACTCGCGACGACGAGCCGCTGATCGGCGCCGAACTGCGGCAGGTCATCACCCGCCGTTCCCATGGCCTGCCCCTGTATCTGGATCTTGCAGTGATGCGGTTCCTGGAGATCCGCCGCGGCGGCCGGGCTCCTGAGCCGGCGGACTTCGAGTACGACTTCCCCGCCCTGATCGCCCGCACCATCCGCGACCTGACCCCCGATGAACGCCACGTCCTGCGCTCGGTGAGCCTGCTGGCCGCCTTCGACGTGCCGCTGGCCACTCGCGCCGCCGGCCTGGCCCACGAAGCCGCCGCCGTTCGGCTGAGTGAGAGGCCGTTCGTGCGCGAGGACGTCTTCGGGCTGTGGCCCTTCCACCTGCACGCCCTGATCCGCTCCACCCTGCGCAGCGCCGACGACCAGACCGACGACGCCTGGACCGCACGCGACTGGCAGCAGGCCGCTCAGCGGGCCTTCACCGCGCTCGGCGAGCAGTGGGCCACGGGCACGGCCGGGGGCCGGCTGCTGCTGGTCGGCTGCCTGCGCCAGGGCCTGGTCCTGGCCCGCGACTTCCGCCTCGACCTGGGCTGGCTCTGTGAGGCGGCCTGGCGCTACATCGCCGACTCCGTCTGGGAGCCCCTCGCCCCGCCCGCCCCGGACAACGGCACCAACACCGCCCTGCAGACGCCGGCCGACGCCCTGGTCGAGACCCTCAGTGCCCTCGCCCGGCGCCAGCACGAGCACCGCGAACGTACCGCCGAGCGGCTGTCCGCCGTCATCCGCGCCGGTCTGCTGCCCGCGGACCTGGCCGAGATGGCGGTTTACTACCTGGCCAAGGCCCAGCGTGACCTCGGCCGCACCGCCGCTTCCCGGACGGGCATGCAGCGCGTCGCCGACGGCGGCGGCCGCCTCGCCCCCGCCGCCCGGCGGGGCCTGGCCCACCTCGCTCGCCTCGCCGGCGACTTCCCCACCGCCCTCGCCGCCGCCGAACATCTCGGCTGGGAAGGCCGCCACTACCGGGTCGAAGGCGACGTTCACTGGCCTCAGGGCGACATGGACCGCGCGGCCGCCGCCTACGCAGCCGCCCGTACGGAGGCTGAAGAGCATGGTGTGGCCGGAGAGCGGGCCACCGCCCAGGCGCAGCGCGCTTTCGTCCTGGCCTTCACCGACCCCAGCCGGGCCGATGACGAAATCCATCTCGCCGAGCAGCTGCTGACCGGCCTCGACCTGCGGGCCACCGCCCTCACCACCAAGATCGCTGTGGTTGTGCGCGCCGCTGGCACCCGTATGGACCTTGACGACCATGCTGCCCGGCTGCGGGCGGACATCCGCCTCGCCGGGCTGGCCTTCGTCGAAGCCACCCTCGACCTGGCCCTCGCCTTCCACCACGCCGTCGTGAACAACCGCACCGCCCTGGGGGCCGACATCGCCCGGCTGCGTGAGGCGACCCGGGGCGGCGACTACGCGTACTACGTGGACATCGCGCACTTCATGGCCGATCTCCCGCTCGCCGAACAAGACGCTTCGTCAGCACAGTGGCTCGATGGCGCACAGACCGCCCGCACCCGCTGGAAAGCCCTGGTCACCGCTCGCCGCGAGCACCTGAACACCCTCTGAGAAGAGCCCGGCGGCCCGGCGTGGCGCTCCCCCGTTAAGAGCGCCTTCGCCGCGCCGCCTTGATTTAGCCGAGGGTCTCGACTTGGCTTTGCGTGGGCCCGTGGACGCCCGGCCGCGCGATGGAAGAAGCCCCCCAGCTCCTCGCCGAGGACCGGCCAGAAGTCGCACCCCTGTGACCACCGCAGCAGATCTTGGGCAAGCGCGACCGCTGGGGGCCGGTTCAGCGCGGAAGAGCAGCAACGATGAATTGCCCCCCGGCCTTGGCCGCCACCGAAGACCGCCGCCGCAGCACAGGCGAGTCACACCAGGCCCTGTACACCCTCCTCGGCGACCACGACCAGCCGCTCACCATTCCCGCGGCCCGCCATGCGGAGCAGGCACGGCTGGAGACCGCGGTCTTCCTCAACGTCTGCAAGCTCGGCGGCCTGTCGCGGCACCCCCTGGCCATCGTGCGCGTCCGGCCCGAGGAAGACCAGCTCACCCTCCAGCTGCTCGACGAGCCGTACATCATCCGATGCTGGATCGACTTCCTTCTTCCCCGAACCGCCGCTGACAGCGGCGATCCCCGCGACCGGATCTGCGGCGTGGCCGGGCTGCGCTACCGCCGCGAGGGCTCCACCCTGGTCCTCTACCGCCCCGGAACACCGGCCCGCATCCTCCTGACCGGCTTCAACCCGCGCTGGTGGGAACGCATCGCCGACCGCCTCAAGAAGGACTACCAGCTGCTCCAGGACCAGCCGGACTGGACACCGGGAGAGCGGGCGGCCTACACCGCCACGGTGGCCTCGGCCCGCGAGCCGGAGCAGCTCTTCTCTCCCCTGTTCCGCCGTATCCGCGCGACTGCCGGCCCAGGGCCGGTCAACAGCACCGACGCGTGGCAGGCCGTGGGAGGGAGCTTCCGGCTGGAGGCCACCGACGGCCCGTCCTGCCCCGACCTCATCCGCCTCCTCGGCGACGGTCCCACCGGGCTCGGCTGGCGGGTCGAGCACAAGATGTGCACCTGCCTGTGCGATCACACACACGGAACCTGCAACATCGACTTCCGGGATCCCGCAACAGGCAGGGAAGTGCAGTACTCGAACGGCAAATGGGGGCGTACCGCCGACGACCGCCACGCGCTGGATGAACTGAATGAGACGGCCTTCGTCTGACGACAGCACGAAGGCCGCTTCACACGCGCACCGGACGGAACAGCAGCGAGGCCCGGCAGGGCAGCATCGGCTTCGTGATGGGCGCCTGCCGGGCCTCGGAGCAGCTCCGGCACACCGGCCGGAAGCGTGTCAGCTCGCGTCGGGGCTCTTGCCCACCAGCTGCGTCAGCAGCTCCACGATCCGCGCCTGGTTGCGATCCACCTTCTCGTTCAGACTGCGCACCTCGTCAGCAAGCTGGTCGACCTTGCCCTCCAGGGCGTCGAACCGGCCGTTGACCTTGGTGAAGCCCTCGCGGACCTCCCGGCGCAGCGCGGCCTGGCCCTCGATGACCGCGGCGAAATTCCCGCCGGACTGCACCTGCAGGGATTCGACCCGGTCCTCGACGGCCACGGTACGGCGGCTGAGCGCCTCCAGCTCGGTGTGAGCGATGGGGTCCTCGGAAGCCATGTCAGTCCCTGGGTCGGCGGGCGGTACGTGCACCGTGTGATTGTCCCAGAAGCGGTGACCCCGATGGAAGCGGGACCATCCCGGCCACGGACATCGCGCACCGTAGCGCGCCGGCACCGGTCCCGCGTCATCCTCTGCCGGAGGCGGACCGCTGAGCGGGAGCTTGGACTGGGCGCTGTGCCAGGCGGTGGTGCGGGTGCTACCACGCCACAGGACCGTGAGCTCCGGCGTCGGCGCCGGGCCGGGCCGGGTGACGTGACGGAGGCTCGGTAGCCGGTTTCCGGCACAGGCGGTCAGGCCGCGGGCTCGGCCGCGCCAGGGCCCGGGCGCGGTGCGGGCCGTGGCGCCGATTCCAGCCGGGCCGCGACCGCCGGAGTGGTGATGCCGGGCAGGCAGCAGGTGAGGAAGGTGCGCATCTGCTGCTCCGCGGTGCCGGGGGTGCGGTGGCCAGCCGTCCCGGCCCACGCGCTGATCAGCAGCCCGGCCACCGCGTCGGGCTGCACGTGCGCCTGGAGCTCGCCCTCCCGGGCGGCGGCGTGCAGCGGCTGAACCTCGCCGTGGCCCGCCAGAGGGGCCACGGCGAGGTCCAGCCGTCCTGGCTGTCGGCGAGTGCGGCCAGATACGGCGCGGCCCGGACCTTCGGGTCCGTGTCGAAATGGCGGGCAGCAGCAGCTCGGCTGGCCCTACGCGGCCTGCTGGCGAGCCAGAGTGTCAGCAGCGCGGCGCCGTCCCGGAACGAACGCGTCGATCGCCCCAGCGCCGCCGCTCGGCTGTACGTCCCGGGCACGGAACTTGGCAGCGACCCGGGCGAGCTTCTCGTTGCCGGGTTTGACGTCGATCTGGAAGTGCGACTGTTTGGGCACGGTCTCGTCACCGCCCAACAGGCCGCCCCATGCGACCGCCAGACCGTAGGTCAGCACGCGGCGTCGTGAGTATGCCTTTGCGTACTGCATTTCACTACCTGATTCCGTCGTTTCAGTGCCTGGTATGCAGCCGTGCCGATGCAAATCGCTACAATACTGATTCCCGATATCACTAGCGGATTGACGTAACCGGGAACCAGGTCGAAAGTGGAATTACACTTGTTGGAGAGCGGGAAATAGCTCGCCGATCCCGCAAGATTCCGGTCCCAGTGCTGCTGATGGTCCAGCTTGCACGCTTCCTCGATGTCCCAAGGGAAGCCGGTGAACAGGCCCCAGGCGTAGACGACGAGCGTGGCGAGCAGGGAGTAGAAGGCTCCTTCGATCCAGCGGCTCACCTGTAGGCTAACCCAGGATCGCATCAGTAACCTGAATACCCACATGACAGCAATCAGCGCCATGAGGGGGACAGCGATCAATGCGGCTATCGTTGCCACTTTGTCGAGGATAGACACCTCCTGCGGAAATCGATCATCTGGAGTCGGCCAGGTCGGCAACTCCACTTTAGTTGAACCCCGGGAGATTCGGACTCGTCGGATACTCAGGTCAGTGGCGTGCCTGAGGCGGTGTGCCGGGGGCGTGTGGTCGTCCGGTGGGCGCGGAGGCGTGCACGACGGGCGCGGCGTAGGTGTGCGATTGTCCGGGTTCTGTAATGGCCGTCGCATCTTCAACCACTGCCTGCCGGGCGGGTCCACAGTGAGGTCCGCCCGGCAGCTCCGGGCATCTCGTCCTACCGGCTCCGCCTCGGGCGGGGCTATCCGCAGGAGGTTGTCATGTCTCGTTCTGCCCGTCTCGCGGCCGTCGCGCTCGGCTCGGCCGCCCTGGCCGTCACCGCGGCGCTGCCCGCCGCCGCCACCGGCGCGCACACCCTGCCCGCCCCGCACCGCTCCCCCGTCGTCATCGGCGCGGTGCAGGCCGACAGCCCCGGCCGCGACGACGGCTCCAACCGGTCTCTCAACGGCGAGTGGGTCACCGTGAAGAACACCAGCCTCCGCCCGGTCAACCTCAAGAACTGGACGCTGACCAGCGAGCGCACCCACAAGACGTACCGCTTCAAGAACCTGCGTCTGAACGGCCGCCAGGAGGTGCGCGTGCACACCGGCCACGGGCGTGACACCTGGCGCGACGTCTTCCAGGACCGCCGCTCCTACGTGTGGGACAACCGGCGCGACACCGCCACCCTGCGCAACGACCACCGCCACGTCGTCGACATCAAGCGCTGGGGCCGCCGCTGAGCACGCCAGGCCGCCTCAGCGGCCCGGACTCCAGGTGCGCCGCAGCCGAGGGGCTGCGGCGCACCGTCCTGTCCGCCTGCCGCACGAACTCGCGAACGGTTCCGGCGGGCCGGCTGCCCGCCGACGCGGGTGGGGTACCTACCCGGCGGGCAACTCTGACTACGGAGCCGGGGTGAAAGCCACCGTCGTCTTCGGGCAGCCGGCGGCGAGCTTGTGCAGCGCGTCGCGCTCCGCGGTGTCGACGGTCAGATGCCAGCGGAGTTTGGTCGAGGTCCAGTCGGCGGCGTAGGTGCAGTAGGCGGCCTTGGCGGGCGGGAGCCACTCGGCGGGGTCCTTGTCGCCCTTGGCTCGGTTCGGGCCGGAGCTGACCGCCACCAGCCCGCGCTCGGCCGTCAGGTCGTTAGCGTAGGCCTCGCGGCGCTTGGCGCTCCACTTCGACGCCCCGGAGTCCCACGCCTCCGCCAGAGGAACAACATGATCGATGTCCAGCTTCGACGGGTCGTTGACGGTCTTGCCGTCGTAGTACGACGTCCACTGCCCGCCGCTCAGCTTGCAGCCCGCGCCCTTGCGGGGCTTCTTGACCGCTTCTGCCAAGAGCACCTCCTGGCGGGCGTCGCAGCCGTTGCGGTCGGCGTCGACCCACAGCCTGAACTTGTCGCGGGCGTACCCGCGGCGGTTTTCGCGGGCGACTTTCAGCTGGTCGACCGCCTTGTCCAGGGCCAGACCGCCCGGCGCCGCCGGGGCCGATGCCTTCGGCGGCTTGGGGTCCTCCCGGGCGGTATCGGCGGAGCAGGCCGCCATGGACAGCAGCAGAACAGGGCAGGCGAGGGCCGCAGCGCGGCGCAGGGGGTGCAAGCAGGACTCCGAACCAGGTGAAACGACGTCAGGTGCTTTGAATCTACCCACCGGTGCCACCGCGTCGAACGCCGTTGAGCCGCCTCCTGCCGGACACTGCCGCGCTCCGCCTTCGGCATGCCGCCCGCGCCCACTTCGCGCAGTAAGGGGACGTGCGTTTGGGACATCACTCACGCAGGTTGTCGCGGGCCGAACGGGCCGTGAGCCGGCAGGCGCGCCGGTATCACCATGTCCGTGATCAAGATGACTGCGCGCGCCTTCGCCGGCGCCGCCCTCGCCCTGCTGCCCCTGACCGCCGCCTTCCCGGCCCAGGCCGCCGAGCCCGACGCGCCCGTCCGGTACGCGAGCCTGCACGACGGCATCGAAGCTCTCCCGCTCGCCGCCGAGTCCCGCACCGGCTACCAGCGCACCAGCTTCAAGCACTGGGTCGACACCGACCACGACGGCTGCAACACCCGGGCCGAAGTCCTGATCGCCGAATCCCGCGAGCGCCCCGAGATCGCACCGAAGTGCAAGGTCATCTCCGGCCGCTGGTTCTCCTACTACGACGGCTTGACCCTCACAGACCCCAAGGGCCTGGACATCGACCACATGGTCCCCTTGGCCGAGGCATGGGACTCCGGAGCCTCGCAGTGGACCGCGGCGCGCCGCGAGGCGTACGCCAACGACCTGCACGCCGCACGGTCGTTGGTCGCGGTCACCGCGAAGACCAACCGGAGCAAAGCGGACCAGGACCCGTCGGCCTGGCTGCCGCCGCTGGCCGATGCCCGCTGTACCTACGCCGCCGACTGGGTCTCCACCAAGCTGCGGTGGTCACTGACCGTCGACCGCGCCGAGCGGGACGCGCTGCGCCGCCTGGCCACGGGCTGCGGCCACACCTCCGTCGAGTACCAACCGGTGTAGAGAGGTCGCCCCGCCCGCCGTGCTCAGGGGGTGAGATCCAGGACGCGCACCGGCCGCCCCTCCCACTGTGCGGGCAGGGTGGTGGCGACGACCGCGCCGTCAGGGCGGTCTGCGGTGGGCTGGGCGGCGTACTGGGTGTGGGCTGCGGCCCAGGTGTCCTGGCGTGCCACGGCCAGGGCGGCCGCGAGGTCCAGGTCCAGGACGGTGATCCCGGGCAGGGCCGCGAGGTGCTCGGCGGTGCCGGGGCGGGCCCGGTCAGCTTCGACCAGTGCGCAGGCCGGGGCGTAGAGGTGCCAGCCGGGCTCGGCGTGAGCGCGGTGGATCAGCCGGGAGGCCAGGACGTTGCCCTGGCCGGCCGCGGCCATGGCCGAGTCGTCCAGGACGATGTGCATCTCGCTCACCGGCTCACCTGGGCCAGGCGCCGGTCCAGCTCGGTGTCCAGGTCCCGCTGCTCGGCCGTGGTCGGGGCGTAGCCGGTCCAGGCGTGCAGCGCGGCGCGGGCCTGCTCGGCCCGTTCGGCCCGCTCCTGCGGCGTCAGGAGGGTGTCGGCCAGGCGGGCCAGGTAGGCGCGCAGCGACAGTCCCTCGCTGGCCGCGATGGCGGCGAGGCGTTCCTTGGCTTCTTCGGAGATCCGGACGTTGGCGTCGGGCATCATCATGCTCCTTCCCATCCCTCAAGGGTACGGGTACGTACCCGTACCCGTCACGCCAGGCCGAAGGCGAAGCCGCCGCAGAACAGCGCCGCGGCGGTGGCCGTTGCCCAGCGGACAGCGGGGATGCGCACCGGCTGCTGGGAGGGGGCGGCCGACGCGGCGGCTGTGTCCGCCGCAGCCGCGTGCGGTGCCGGTGCGGTGTCCGCGCCGAGCCGGAGTGCGGGTTCTGAGGGGCCGGGCACGGAGAGGTGCCGGATGCGCGGCAGGCGTCGTACAGCGCCGGCTTTGGACAAGGTCTTGGCGACGGGCTGCCCTTCCCAGACCAGAATCTCCACGCGTCCGAGTGGGGCCAGGGCAGCGAAGGCGGCGTCGGCGGAGGCGATGACGAAGCGCCGGGTGCCGGCGGCCGCAGCGGCATGCGCCTGAACGAGCAGCAGGCGGTCGGCAGCGTTCTTACCGGCATCGACCAGCAGCAGGCGTACACCGCGTTGTTGCAGACCGCTCGCGACGCCGGGACGGATGCGGCCCCGGGCACAGGCGGCGATCGTCTGGTCCAACGGGCCGGTGTGCCGCAGCATGGCGTCCATCCGGGCGGTCGCGGTCGCCGGCTGGGCGTTCGCGCCGATCACGTTCTCCACGTCGATCAGCAGCACGGCCGGGACCGCAGTGCGGGGCAGGGCGCTCACGAGGGGGCCCTTCTGGGCGAGGGGCGCAAGGCGGTCACGGTCTGCCCGAGGTGCGCATGGTTCCTGACCGCGGTTTGGGGGGCTTGACAGCCGGATTGCTGCCTTCCGAGGGTGCGGCGAGCTGCTGGTAGATGCGGCCGACGTAGCTGGAGCTGCGCGTAGCGCCGGCGGCAGTGGCGCGCACGCTCCAGCCGTTGTCCCACCCACGCCGGATGTATTCGTATGCCTGTTCATGGTCGAGACGCCCCGTGGGCGGGGAGGCGGTGGCAGGAGGGAGGTGCTCGCCGGCCTGCTGAACCGGAGCCGGCCCCGCAGGGGACGCAGCGCCTGCGGACGGCAGCTGGAACGCATCATGCAGTACCGCGAGAACCCGCTGGCTGACGTGCGCCAGGGGCGACTCGGGTGACTGCCGGATGAGTTCTTCCAGCACTTCGACGCAGGCCCGGACCGCCCCGTCCTGCAGGGCGGCCAGTGCCCGCTGAACTGCGGGGGATGCGGCGTATGGGTTGGGTGGCATGTATAGACAACGCTGGGACTCGCGGCCCGGTCACTTGCCGTCGCGCCCAGCTGCCCCGACGCACGTGCCGGAATTGGTGCCGTTCGGCCGCCCACGCTCGACGGTGCCCAGTCGCCGAGCGGTGTTGCGCGGTTCACCTGCCCGAGCCACCCGCCGACTGGTGATGTTGACCGAAGCTCGCTGCCCACGACCGGACCGAATGTATGGAACCTCACACCTGCCGGTCCCCTGGCCTTGCCGTCTTTGGCGCGCACCGCTCAATGGCCGGAACCGCGCTGCGCGTTCACCGTCACATGCTGGCCAATCCCGCCCGGACCGGTTACTAACGCCTGCCCGGCCTGTCACTCTCGTACCACACGGATGGCCCATACACGAAAGGGATCCGAGATGCAGTCGATCACCCGGTTAGCGTCCCGTGCCACCGTCCTGGCGACCGCCTTCGGAGCCGCCGTCGCTCTCGCCAGCGGCCCCGCCAGTGCCTCGCCCAGTCTCAAGGGCTGGTCCCCGCAGTGCGACTGGGGCAAAGCCTGCATCCGCCTCGCGTCGGACGCAGGACGGTGGTGGAACCTGAACAGCTGCGGCTACAACCCCATCAACGACCGCTACTCCTGGGCCAAGGCCCACGGCAACGCCTTCACCGTCACCTACGTCAACGGCACATGGGACCGGGTCGAGGCATGGACCGAGCGGCCGCTGGACGGCAACAACACGGTCATCAGGGTGGACGTCCACTGCTGAGGCCGACAAGCCAGCAGGGCGGACAGCGCCATGGCTGCAGAGGCCGTGTTCTGGCCACTGCTCGACTTGCTGACCGCCTTCGGTGACCCGCTCACCGCTTTCCTTCAGCACCTCAGCACCGCCGAGGCCGGGGCTCCGCCCCCGCCCGCTCCGGCCTCGGTCACCAGCACGGTCCACCGACGGCCGAGCGTAACTACTTCCTCCAGCAGGCCGCCGACGCCATCGAGGAAGAGACCAACGCCGTCACCCTCGGTATCGGCCCGTACAGCGAACTCGGTGACGCCGAGGAAGCCGCGGCACTGAAGCTGTTCACCCAGCGGGTGGAGAACCACCGCAACGAGCAGCGGCGCCGCCAGCAGCAGCCGGACCAGCCCGCCGACCAGGCTGCCCGGCACCAGCCAGCCACCAGCGTCATGACGTCCCCGCGCGACCGAACCGGTGCGGCCAGGGCCGCAGCGAGAGCCGCCTCTCAACTCCTGCCGGCCCGGCCTTCGCGCTGCTCCTTCGGAAGTACGTCTGGCGTGCCGCCCGCGGAAAAGCCGACCGGGCGCGCTATCGAGGGCATATGGAATCGGATTACCCCACCTTGTTCGAGGTCTTCCGGCGCACCGGCGTTGTTGAGCGGGAGGCGTTTCGTCTGTCCACCTTTGCCACGCGCACCGGTGCGGAGACCGGCGGGATCGACGCGCACGACTTCGCCCACGAGGTCCTGCGCGCTCTGCGGCGCTGCCGGGACGAAGGCGGGTTCTGCCCGCGGTGTGACGATGGCGCTCCGGCCTGACCGGAGCCGCGCCGACTACCTGGGGCGTGTGGTGCCGAGCTGCTCGACGTGGCAGTAGGTCTCGCGCAGGTATTCGTGCACGGCCTGCTCCGGAATACGGAAGGACCGTCCGACCCTGATGGCCGGCAGATCGCCGGAGCGGACCAGCCGGTACACCGTCATCTTGGAGACACGCATGACGGTGGCGACTCCTGCGACCGTCAGGAATACGACGTCGTCGAGGGGACGCTGGCTGGCTCCGTGCGGCGGTGCGCAGGGCTGGTTCCTGCCGTCTTCTTCACCGGGCCGGAGGTCGTGGCGTGTGGCTTGACGGCGGCGGAAGCGCAGGTAGCGCTCCTGCACGGTGCCCTGTTCGTCCGCTGCCGCATCGAGGGCTTCACCGGCGGCCTGGAAGCGGTCACGAAGGCTCATCGGAGTTCCTCCCCCTCGTCGTCTTCGCCCAGCAGGGAACCGAGCGCGCTGCACGCATGGTGCACGTCCGACTTCACCGTGCCGGTCGCCAGCTCCATGATGTCAGCGATGTCGGCGCATTTCAGGTCGTAGAAGTAGTAGAGCGTGACGGCCTTGGCCTGCTGGGGCGGCAGCTTGCGGACGACTTCGACGAGCACCATGGAATCCGTGCGGGCGGCGTACTCGTCGCGGTGCGCCGCCGGCCGGTCGGGCAGGTCTTGCGGGGCAGTGGTGATGCCCTGCCGCAGACGCGCCTCGTGGGCGTCGTGCAGCCGTTGGCCGGCGACCTTGAACAGCCAGGCCTTGGGCTTCTCCAGCTGCCGGACGCGCAGCCAGTGCCGGTGGGCACTGATCATCGTCTTCCGGGCCGCGTCCTCGATGATGGAGCGGCCTCCTTCCAGCCACAGCAGGTAGCGCCGTACCTGTGGCTCCCATATCGCCTGGACTGGTGCCAGCTCGACCCCAGGTGCGAGGACCACCCCGGCAGCTAGCCGACCGTGTCTCACCCTGCGGAGCTGCGGAGGTCGGGACCGCGCAAGTGGAACGGAAAGGAAAGGCCGTCACGCCGCTTGCACAGTCCCGCCGGGGCGAGATGCCGCGGCTGTGGGATATCCGGCACCTCACCGGGCGGGTGCCAGATCACTACCTGTGTGCGGAGCCCGTCCGGTCGGGCAGCCGGTCGTTGCGGACCCGGTAGATGCCCGGGGCCACCTCGTCGGACTCCTCGGCGATACTCGCGGCAAGGTAGCCGGGCCAGCGGGTGCCGGCATCCCAGGTGGCCCCCCTCGGAGCGGCCATGGCCACAGCACAATCCAGCTGTGCGCCAAGCAGGCGGGCGTCGAGCAGGAACGCATCGCTTAGGTCCGCTGCGGTCAGATCCGCACCGGTCAGGTCCGCCTTGTGCAGGTCCGCCCGGTGGAGGTTCGCCTCGCGCAGGTTCGTCTCGCGCAGCCCTGCGCGTCGCAGGTCTGCGCGACTGAGGTCTGCGGCGCTTAGGTCCGCCTCGCTCAGATTCGCGCCTTTCAGCTCCGCACCCCGCAGGACTGCTCGGCACAGGCGCGCGCGCTGCAGCCGTGCCCCGCCCAGGCGTGCCTCCCGCAGGTCCGCACCGCTCAAGTCCGCGCCGGTCAAGTCCGCGCAGAGCATCGACGCTTCGCTCAGGTACCCGTCGCTCAGGCAAGCGCCGGTGAGGTTCGCGCCGGACAGGTACGCCCGATGCAGCTCTGCCTCGCGCAGGTTCGCGCCGCTCAGGTCCGCACGCGACATCCGCGCGCGGTTCAGGTTCGCGCCGCTCAGATCTGCGCCGCGCAGGTCCGCACGGATCAGAAAAGCCCGCTCCAGCTGTGCGCCGGCGAGGTCCGCGTGAGCAAGGTTGGGCCGCTTGAGCCCGTCTGGGCGGTCATTGAGACGTACCGCCTCGGAAACGGGCGCGCGGGGCGCTTCCTCTGCCTGGGCCTGCTGCGCGATGGCCTGCGCGGTCTCGGTGATGGCGGTGCCGGACGCGTTGCGGCAGGCGAGGTAGAGCAGTCCGCGCAGAGCGGCTTCGTGCTGCTGGCGCTCGTCGTCCGTCACCACGTCTCCAGGGTAGGCCGGTGCCTCATCGTGCCGCCTGTCCTTGCTGCTTGACGCAGATGGGGCAGCGGTAGTCCGGCTGGCTGCTGACGGCCAGCAGGAACCCGACGGCCGCGTTTTCGGCCCGGCGCACCACTGGCTTTCCGCTGCCGGGGGCGGGAGGCGCTGCCGCGCCCATGATCGTTTCGATCAGGCAGGTGAAGTGCCGCTCCGCCCATTTCCAGTCGGGACCGGCATCCGGTTCACCGGAGCGCAGAAGGTGGCGTGCGCCGAACGCCACGACCGCTTCCCGGACCGCCCCCTGGTCGTCCTGTTCGTAGAGGTCGTGCAGTGTGATCACTCGCCGCTCCCGCAGGAGGGCGGCGCATCCGGGGGCTGGGTCAGGCGGCGCAGTTCGCCGAGGACCTCCTCCAGGTCGTGGGCGTGGTGCGCCTGGATCTGTTCGGTGATGACGTAGCCGGCCGCGCCTCCGATGACGGCAGGGACAGCGGCCCAGCCGGCCAGGGACAGCGGCCACGCGCACCACTGGGGCCGCACGGCCGCAGGGGAGGTCATCCCGGCCAGCACCTCATAGGCATCCGCCCAGCCGATCAGGGTCCCGTTGAGCACGTACAGCGCCGCACACCCCGCGAGCACGGTCATGCCGCGGGTGAGCAGCCAGAAGCCGAACCGGGGCAGCGCGTGCCGGTCGGCCCACCGTGCCCGCAGCCGCTGCCGTCGTCCGGGTGGCGGTGGCCCGCCGTGCGGCGGTGGAGGGGCAGAAGACATCCCGCTCACCTTAGAGCCACGCACCCCGCCACAACCGGCGAATGACTACCGCCGGGACGGGCATGGGCGGCGGACCGGCTGCCGTCCGGGATCCAGGGCGATCCGCGGTGCGGGGCAGTACTCCTGCACCAGCCACTGCCGGGTGAGCGCACGGGTGAGCGAGCCGGTTGAGTGTCCATTTGATGATGGCGGCCCCTGGTGAACCGGGCATGGAGGAGATCCGGTCAACCCGCCTCAGCGGGCCTTTGGAGTGGAGCCGCCTTCGGGACCACGGCCGCTGTTCCGGCTTCACGCGCTGCGCGCTCCGCTCGGGCACGGCGCAGGGCCGCGGCGTGGGAGATGTCGGCCTGGCGGCGGCGCTCGGTGCGCGCCTGCTCGATCGAGGCCGGCGCATCGCCGGGGATGACGTCGGGCTCGGGGAACGCTCGGCGGGACAGCTCGCGCATCGCCTTGGTCTGCCGCTCCATCGCCTTCGCGATGGCCGGGTTCACCCGGGACGGCGGGCGCGGCCGCGGTAGTGGCGGGGCCGGTCTTCAGGGGCGCGGGCGCCAGGACGTGCAGGGCGCGGACGTTCGCGTCGGGTGCCCGCCCGTTGGCCCCCGCGATCAGCTTCGGGGCACTCCAGCGCAGCTTCGTGCCGACGGCCGGGGCGGCGGGGACGACGTCGAAGGCGGCGAGGAGGGGATCCGCCGGCGGCCGGGGCGACCAGGCCGCGCTCGGTCATCATCATGCCGATCGCCGCACCGAGCCCGAGCGGCTCGCGGCCGTCACGGCGTACGGCGGTGCGCCGCTTCGGCTTCTTCGTCTGGGTGGCGCTGTTCTTCTTTGTCGCTTCCCGGGCCGCGACCAGGGCCTGGCGGGCGAGGTCGACGCCGCTCAGCTCGCCGGTCAACTGAGTGGCCGAAACGCGCGGCGCCCTACCGCAGGTACCGCTGGGGCCACGATGAGAGCCAGCCGGACCAAGACCGCTCGAAGGGGGAAGAGTGCGAAACCCGGACGCTGTCCGACACGAATGTGGCGACTGCGGCGCGACGACAAAGGTCAACACCCGACGGCCCGCGGATGGAATCACCGCAGGGTGTAACCGCCGTCGGGATAGAGGGTGGAACCGGTCGTGAAGCCGTTGGTGAACAGGAACATCACAGCGTGGGCGATGTCGTCCTCGGTGCCCAGCCGGTGCAGGACCGTGTCCCTGCGGTACTGCGCGAAGGCGCCTTCACGGTCTGCGGCCGGACGCTGCGCCCAGAGGTTGCCGTCGATGGTGCCGGGCGAGACGACGTTGACGCGCACCGGTGCGAGTTCGAGGGCCAGCCCCCGTCCGAGTCCTTCGATCGCCGCGTTGCACGCGGCATAGGCGGGTGCGGGCGCCGGGGGCCGGGCCCCTGCGGCACCGGACATCAGTACCACGGAGCCATCCGCCGCCAGCTTGGGCGCGGCACATCGCACGGCGTGGTACTGGCCCCAGAACTTGGAGGCGAACGGGCTTGCCGCCGCTTCGTCGCTCAGTTCCAGCATCGGGCCCACCTGGTAGGAGGCGGCGGAGGTGAACAGGTGGTCCACGCGGTCGAGTTCCGCGAAGAACGCCGTGAGCGAGGCGCCGTCTGTGACGTCCACGGTCCGCCAGGTCGCCGAGTCCCCCACCCGCTCCGCTGCGGCGGCCAGGCGCGCGGGCGTGCGGCCTCCCAGGACGACGCGAGCGCCGGCTGCGGCCGCATGATGCGCGACCCGCAGCCCGATGCCCGTACCACCGCCGATCAGGACGACCGTGCGCCCTTCGAGGCGCCCGTCGTGGCGGGTTTCAGCATCAAGAGGCAACTGGCTCATGGCGGTTCCTTGTCGGTGCAGCGCATATACGTGATCAATGCCCGGCAACGCACCGACGGGTGGCCCTATTCCACCCCGCCTTCCTGGTGGCGAACGGCGGTGCCACCGACCAAGACCTTCACCGATCCGCGACTGTGCGCTGCCATCGTGGGGCGGTCCTGTGTCCACCGATCGGTGGACAGCGGGCGGGGGGATCGGTCTGTTCGCCGGACGGCCCGGTTCAGCCGCGCCGCCAGGCGGGGTTCAGCCGGATCTCGATGTCGTCGGACGCCGCCTCCGGCGCCGGGTCGGCGCTTACGCCAACCCGTACCGGACGGCCGGTGTCGGCCTCGACGAACATCAGGGGCGGGCGGTCGTCCTGTAGGTACTTGTCGCCCCACTGCATCAGCGACAGGAACACCGGCAGCAGGTCCTCGCCGGCCTCGGTCAGCCGGTACTCGTCGCGGGCCCGGCTCCCCGGTTCCCGGTAGCGAACGGGCGCGACGATCTGAGCGGCCTTGAGCTGTTTGAGTGCGCGTGACACCGCGGGCGCCGAGGCCCCGATCCGCTCCACGAAGTCCTCGAACCTGGTGGTGCCGTAGAAGCATTCGCGGACCACCAGGAACACCGTCTT
Organism: Streptomyces monomycini; assembly: GCF_022271435.1. Classification (GTDB taxonomy): domain Bacteria; phylum Actinomycetota; class Actinomycetes; order Streptomycetales; family Streptomycetaceae; genus Streptomyces; species Streptomyces monomycini. Next base: position 37,994 of record NZ_JAFIQY010000022.1, read on the forward strand.
GGTGCTGAGCAGGTCCAGCACCCGCCCCGCCGAGCATCCGTCACCGACCGACCACGCGTCCCGGTCGTGCAGCCGCTCCTCGAAGTTCATCGCCACCCCGCCATTGTAACTAACGATTGCGTTATTCAGCAGGGCGTGCTTCCATCTCGCTAACGACCTCGTTATCCAGGCGGGAGATGCTGTGGTTGCAGTAGCAGGCAGGGCGGTTGTGGTGACCGGGGGCCGACGGGGGCTCGGCGCGGCGCTGGTGGACGAGGTGCTGGCACGCGGGGCGCGCAAGGTGTACGCGACCGCGCGCTCGGCGTACACCGACAACCGCCCGGAGGTGGTTACCGCCGAACTGGAGGTCCGCTCGGCGGCGTCGGCCGCCGCTCTCACGGGGGCCGCCGCCGATGCCGAGATCGTGTTCAACAACGCTGGAGTCCTGTTGCCGGCTCCACTGCTCACGGGTGACTTCGAACGCGTCACCGCGACGTTCGACGTCAACGTCTTCGGGCTGCTGCGGGTGGCGCGAGCGTTCGCACCGATCCTGGCAGCGAACGGCGGGGGCGCACTGGTGAACATGCACTCCGTGCTGTCCTGGCTGGCCGGCAGCGGCGCCTACGGGGCGTCCAAGGCGGCGGCGTGGTCCGTCACGAACTCGCTCCGACTCGAATTGGGGCACCAGAACACCCAGGTCGTCGGCGTCCACGCAGGGTTCATCGACACCGGGATGACCTCCGCCTTCGAACTGCCGAAGGCGACGCCGGCCGAGGTGGCCGCGCGGATCGTCGACGGCCTGGAGGCCGAGGCCACGGAGGTGCTCGCGGACGATGCCTCGGCCGCCGCCAAGGCGGCACTGTCCGGCCCCGTGGAACGCCTGGCGTTCTCGGCCGCCCGTTGACGCCCCGTCCCGACATTTCCAGGAGTAACCGCCATGCCGCTGTGGACCATTCACCACACACCCGGAACCTTCACCGATGCGCAGAAGCACCGACTCGCCTCCCACATCGCTGACCACTACGAACAGGTCGGCCTGCCCAGGTTCTACGTGGTCACGCTCTTCCGCGAGACCCGGCCCGAGGATTTCTACGTCGGCGGGGAGCCCGCCCCGGCCGGGGTCCGCATCACCATCGACCACATCGCCCGCCGCAACCCCGACCAGCAGAGCCGACGCCGGACCGCCCAATGGATCAGGGGCATGCTGCAGCCCCATCTCGAACGGAGCCCAGGGCTGCACTGGGAGTTCCACATCGACGAGACCAGCGATGACCTCTGGATGATCAACGGGCTCGTGCCGCCCCCGGCAGGCTCCGACGCCGAGAAGCTCTGGGCCGAGAGCAACTCGGCGTCCTCCTACTGATCGCGCCTGAATTCAAGATCATGATCAACAGGGGCGAGTCTCGGTCAGTTCCCGAAGCGTATGGGGCGCGTGTCGCGGAAGATCACCAGTCGGAGTGGCGGGGCTGCCACCGGCCGTCTCGTCCCAGTCCAGGCGGATCGGCCCGTCGGGAATCCAGATCGTTCGCGGCGGACTCGGGGAAGACGCGGGCGCTGAGCGTGCGCATCGCGGCGGTCTGCCGCTGCACGGCCTGTGCGATGGCCGGGTCCACCCGGCGGTGCAGCGGGGCCGCCTCCTGGTGTGCGGACAGGGGGTCAGGCGGGTAGCGCGTCGATGGCGGCCTGCCAGGGATAGGTGTCGGGGTTGCCCTGCTTGGGCTTGTGGGGGGTGAAGCCGCCTTCTCCGTAGAGCACGGTGACGCCCGCGTCGCGGAGGAATTCGATGTGCCGGGTGACGGCCGGGTGGGCGGCCTGCGCGTCGTTGAAGTGGGGCAGTGCGACGATCGGCACGAGGGCGATGCCCTCGGTGAGCAGTCCGAGGGCGAGGGTGTCGGAGACCGCGGTCGCCCACTTGGCGAGGGTGTTGTTGGTGAGCGGGGCGACGAGCATCGCGTCCGGCGGCGGCAGGACGTCGGGCTGCGAGGGGAGCTTGTACTGCCAGCGGACGGGGTGGCCGGTGAGCTGCTCCAGGGCCTCGATCTCGCCGTCGGCGTCCTCGGTGAGCCACCGGTGGGCGGTCGGGGTGAGGATGACGCAGACGTCCCAGCCGGCGTCCTGGGCGGCGTGGACGGGGATGGTCAGGCGTCGGGCGGGCGGGGCGGCGCAGGCGATCAGGTACAGGGTGCGTGTGGTCACCGGGGCAGTCCACAGCGGTCAGCGAGCAGGCGCAAGCGGCTCTCGGCGCTGCCGACGCCGAGCAGCCGCAGGTGTTCGACGTGGGCCTTGGTGCGGGGCCGGCACCGCACTTCTTCGGGGGCCAGGTCGTCTGCTTCCAGGAGGGTTTCGACGGCCTTTTCGCGCTGTCCGGCCTGCGTCTCGCCGATGGCCCGGTCGGTCAGCAGGTGGGCCCGTCGTTCGCGTGGCAGGTCGTGGAAGGCGGTGGTGGGGATGTCCGCGGCGACCGCCACGGCGTCCGCGCCTTCGGACAGGTAGACGTGGGAGGCGACGCGGTAGAGGCGGCAGTTGGTCGGCCCGAACGCGGTCCACAGCCGGTTGTGGTCGCCGCCGAGGCGCTCGGCGTGCTCGTCGGCTTCGTCGAGGTAGTCGGGGACCCGGCAGGCGTAGCGGGCCGGGTCGCGGTCGTCGGCCTCGCTCGCGGCGGCGGCCGCCATGGCCGCCTTGAGGTAGAGCATCCCGAGCACGCTGTAGCCGTCGGGCCCGCTGCGCAGCAGGTCCGGCTCCAGGCGCCGCGCGGCGCTGAGCACGAAGTCGGCGGCGGCCGCCGCCTGGCCGTGGTTGGTCATCGCATCGCCCAGGTGGCGCGCGGCGCTGGCCATGATGACCGGGTTCTCGCTGCGCTCGGCGGCGGTGACCGCGCGGTGTCCGGCGGTGACCGCCATCTCGGTGTCGCCCCATTTGATGGCCGCGGCCTCGGTGAGCTCCAGGGCCAGGGAGAGCACCTCGAACGCGGCGAGCCGGTCGTCACCGCGGTGGTGCTGGGCGGCGCGGGTGGCGTCCACCAAGAGCGCCGGGATCTCGGTGCCGAGCTGCGCGAAGTGGCCGGCCTGGAAGCCGGTGCGGGCATAGGTGAGCTTGCGGTTCAGCGCCTCGACGGGCGTCGGATCGGTGCAGGAGGCGTCACAGGAGCCGGTGATGACGTCGTGGCGCTGCAGCGCGGCACGTACGGCGTCAATCTGGCTTTCGCCGACGCAGTCGGCGTCGATGGCGTCGGCCATCAGGCGTTCGGGGGTGATGCGCAGGCGCAGGGCGGCGAGCTGGATCACGGACCACTGCGGGTCGGCCTGGCGGCGGCCGCCCTCCAGTTCCTCGACCCAGCGCAGGCTCTTGCCCATCAGGCGGGCGAACTCGGCGCGCGGGATGCGGCGGCGGGTGCGCCAGTAGTTGACGCGGCGGCCGAACCGGATGCTGTCCATAGGGCGCTCCGAGCGGAGGCGAAACGACCCACACGCTTCGTGTGGTCTGTTTCGGGTCTACCGCATCTAGCGTCCGGATATGGCCCAGTCCCCGAAGCAGACCACCCCAACGTGGGGCGCCCTCCTCGATCCTGACGCCGCTACCTACAAACGGCTGCGCGCCGCCGGCCGCGGCGCGACCCAGCTGGTGCAGTGCGGCGGCGGCCGGGACGCGGTGGTCATCGCGCCGCTCCAGCGCGGGCTGGCCGCACTGGACGCGATGGACCTGCCGGTCACCGACGGGTACGCGGTGCTCGCCGACCACATCCGCCAGGAGCTCATCGTCCTCGTCGAAGGCGGCCGCGCGGCGGCCTGGAAGGGCGTGGCGGGGGTGCGGGTGCTCTCACGCGGCTCCTGGCTCCTGGCGCCCGCGCGCGGCAGGGACGGCGCTCTTGCCTCGGCCTGGCTGAGCCAGCCCGCGGGGCCCTCACCAGCGTGGGGCGACACGGGCAGCGGGCCCTGTCTCAGTGGTGTCCGGGTCGCCGTCGACGTACGTGCACTGTGCGACGCGCTCGCCACGATTGACCGGCCCGCGGTCTCCTCCGGAGCCACCACATGAGTACCCACACAGTGGTGCACGACCCGGAGGGCATGATCGAGGCGGACCTGCCGCTCGACCGCGCAACGCACGAGCAACTGGTACGGACAGTGCTGTCGTGGGCTGCTCCGGCCACGCTGCCACCCGACGACTACGAACCGGTGGCCCTGCTGCTCACCGGCGCCGCGTACGCCGTCACCGCCGAGGTACGCCAGCGTGCCGCACTGCTGCCCAAGGGCGACCGCCGCCTCGCGCTCACCCGCATCGTGCTGGGCGAGGCCGCCGGCCGCCTCCCGGCTTCCGGCCGCAACTCCCTCCACGGCGTCCAGCACCGCGCCCGGCTGCTCCGGGCGCTGTACGAACTGCTGGACCACCTTGAGCTACCAGCACTCGCCTCAACGGCACCTTGAGCTGTGTCTCTTCCCCTACGGAGGCTCGGACAGCTCCTGCTGCGCCCCGGCGACGCTCCACGCGAGCATCGCCGGGGCGTTTGCCGATAGAAGCGGTTTAACCAGCAAGTTTGACCGTCAACGGGTAATCGCAGGTGAAGGCGGGTTTCAGCCGATTCAGCGAGGTTTTCGTGGTGTTCCTCCTCGCCGGTGCGGAGATGTACGACCCTGACGAACTTGTGCCTGCTCCCGAGCGAGACGACAGTGCAGCGACACCGTAGCGGCGGGCCCTGACGGTTTAGCCGCCAGGAATCCCAAGGCTGCGGTTGTGCCTCCCGGGACGTAAGGAAGCACCAGCGCGCCACTGCTGGCCGGCGTCCGGGCACGCCCGTGCGGGCCTCACTCCCGAAAGATCCAGGTTTTCCCATTTCGCAGGTCAGTGGCGTTCCTGACGGGGCGTGCCAGGGGCGTGTGATCGTACGGTGCACGCGGAGGCGTGCACGACGGGCGCGGTGCGGGTGACACCGCCACCCTGCGCAACGACCACCACCGCATCGTCGACACCAAGCGCTGGGGCCGCCACTGAGCCCGCGGGCTGCCCCAGCGGCCCACACTCCAGGTGCGCCGCAGCCGAGGGGCTGCGGCGCACCGCCCTGTCCGCCGGCCGCACCGCCCACGACCGCGCACAGTCCGGTCTGACGGCCTGGCCCGCACTGGGCACATGGCCGCCAGCCCGCCAACGCGGGACCGAGTACGTACCCGGCGAGCGACGCGCGCTACGTCAGCCAAGCGGGCGCATGGCCTGACGTTCGTGCCTCCCTTCTTCAACTAGGGCCGCGCACGGCTGCCGTCGAAACACCACTGAGGTCGCGTGGACGATAGAACCGCAGGCTGCAGCTCAAGCACCGGGTGGGACCATAGCCGTATGCCCGAGATATCCACTTGTGTGACTACGCGATGGCCGCTGGCCCCGTCCGCTGAAACCGGCTGGCTCCATGAGCTGTGCGGGGACGGCGTGACCGGATTCATGCCCCCGGCGATGCCCGACGCAGCCTGGGTCCTCAATGCCATGTACGAGCACAAGCAGGGCCCGGCGGCAATCTCGCACCACGAGCACCACCAGGCTCAGCTGGCGGAGGGAAGCGTCGAACGACACGTCGTGGCGGGCATCGACCTCGACGCCATAGGGGTCGCCACCGGTGGTGATCTGGGCCGCGCCGAGCACCCGGGCCCCGGCTGGCGGCGCCTGCGCTGGGCGGACCTCGCCCACCGCATCGGCGACCCGGTCGTCCCTGAGGGGCTGCTGCCCTGCTACCGCTGCTTCCCTTCCGCCACGAAGGACGGCAGCTGGCCGCTGAGTATCGTCCCGCCGACCGAGGGCAGCACGGACCGCGAGACCTGGGACCGGCTGATCACCCTGCTCATCGAGCACAGCCCGGACGGCGCGGATACCGCCTGCTTCGCCTACTACAATCCGCTGATGACCGCGGCCTGTGACTTCGAGAACCTGCACGTGCGCACCGGCCGCCTCGGCGACGCCCAGCTGCTCTACGACAACCCCGAGATCGACTTCAGCCCGTCCAACCTGTGGGCCGCCGACCGTTCATGGGTGCTGTGCACCGACTACGACCTGTGGGCCACCAAGGTCTCCGGGCCCCGCCCCCTCATCGACGCGCTGCTGCATGACACGGAGATCGAAGCCATACAGCTGCCCGACGACCCCACCGAACCAGCAGGTCAGACGTTGTCTTCGCTCACCTAGGCTCCGCATCATGAGCACGTCCGACCAGCACCACCACGTTCGCATATCCGCCGCGCGCGCGGAGGGCAAGACCCGCGGCCGCCCTGCGCGGCTCAGCACGCAGCAGGCCGCCGACATCGTCACCGCCTATGAAAGCGGCACCGCAGTAAAGGCACTCGCCCGGCAGTACGACGTCGACCCCAAGGTGATCCGCCGGGCTCTCGATTCCGCAGGAGCACGCCACAGCCCCGGTCTCGGGACTTTCCTGAACGATGACGCCACGACGTCATAAGGTTATGACGTCACCGACGAGCGGCAAGTCCAGGCCGCCGATGCCGATCCGGCCGTGGCGGTCGACGTGCCCGGCCTGGTAGCCGAGCACCTGACCAACGTCGCCGATGACGCGATCCGCCAGGCGCTGGACGCCGGGCAGACGATCCGCCGAGGGCCCGAGACGGAGAAGAGGTATCCGGCCCACAATCAGCGACGCACTTACCCTACCTAGACGCTCCGCACTGAGTGTTCCGGAGCAACCGCACGGACCCGCTGGCGGGCAGCGTCGAAAAGTTCCGCATTCTCCCTGATGCGCCGCACCCCACGACCTTCCGGCCGTTCACAATCGCCGCGAAAAGGCGGCATTTCGAGGTATAGACAAAGTTTCGATCGCGCGTCACCCACTAGAGGGACAGTGGTGCCGCTTCTTGCACTTCCGCTGTGGAATTAACGGAAGACCAGGGAAGCATCCTTTCGTTCAGTGAAAGGCTGGAGCAGCCGGAGGTTCGCTATGCGTCGAGTCTTTTCAGCGGCCGTTGCCGCCACCCTCGCCTTGTCCCCCACAGCCGCCTCAGCGGCCTCGCGCCACAGTGATCGCGCGCCAGCAGGGTCGGTGGACCTCACAGTTCAAACAGATACGGCCAGCGGCTCCGGCACAGACGGCGACGTTCTCGCCAATGTGTCGTGCAGGAATGGCGCCCAGTCCGGCTGGCAGGAGCTCGACAAGCCGCATTACGACGATTTCGAAGCAGGAGACAAGGACACCTACCGCCTCCCGCTCAACGGCTGCTCGGACGTGGACTATGTGGAATTCAAACTGCGCGCCGGCAACATCCTCACCTACAGGGACTACTGGAAACTCTACGGCGTGTGGGCCGAAACTGACAGCCACGCTACATACTATGGCGATACACCAGCGCAAGTAGGCGAAAAGCGGCATCCGTGGATCTACCCGAACGTCTGGAACAGCACAGACATTGTCATGTCGCGAGTCCGCTGACTCGGGCTGCCCGTCGAGCGAACGCTGTGGAGCCCGTGGGTCCCGATGGCCTTGTGGAGTGCCGCCGGGATCCCCTTCACGGCCGCCGAAGTGCTCATCACCACCCAGTACATCGAGGCGCACACCGAGCCCGCGGCCGACGGCACCTGGGCCGAAGCAGACACGATCGCCTGGCTCTGCGTCCTGACCATCGCCGCCTTCGTCGTCATCGGCGCGCTGCACGGCCTCGTCCAGCACCGTCGCCGCACCCGGGAACAGAGGCGCGTACGCAACGCCGAGCAGCAGTACCTCATCACCGACCCCGCCGGCTGATGGCGCCCTCCTCCCGCTAGCCAGTTCGCGCGTCATTCCAAAATTTTGGAATGAGCGGCGCCGACGGCCCCGGAGCTGGCCCGGCCGGGCAGCCGGGCCGGTGGGCGCTGCGCGCGGAACACGTCGGCCGGCTGTCACTCCGTCGTCCTGATCGCCCTGACGTGGAGACGGAGGAGGTGTCAAGGCCCTCGCCCAGGCGGAGCGGTTCGCCAAGGACGATCCGCAGGGCGTACGGCAGGCCTCCACCGCTGTCGACCGCCTCGCCGAAGCTTCCCGGCCCGAGGGCGCGTTCGACAGCACCGACATGCCACAGATCCACGTGGGGACTCACCGCGTCCTGCAGGAGAACCGTGACCGCAAGGTCCGTGTCAGCGGCGGGTGACGGCGTATCCCGCGTCGCATCGTAGGCGCGCCGGCATGGCCGCCGAACGGCTTCTCCGGCATTGACGACCACCCGGCCGTGCCCGCGTCCGGCGAGCACACCGGGCGGCCGGAAACCAGCGCCTGACCCACCGCCGCAAACGCCGTCTGCTCAAGACCTGCGGCACGAACCGGCAGCCGACCTTCTCCGCGCGGCCCTGCACGATCGGGGCCGGCGTATCGTCCCCGGACGGCTCCGGGCCCGGGGACGGCGCAGGACCGAGGTGTCGGCGACGGCGAAGGCCAGCGCAGGAGTGGTCACCGGCGCAGGTACGCGTGGGTGCGCTTGGACAGGTCCGGCGGGCCGTCGAACAGGGTCGGCCAGTCGGGTACGGCCGGGTCGTCGCCGAGTGCCGTGTCGGGGACGACGACCCGGCCAGCGGCCCACTGGATGGTGACCGCCTCCGGGGACTGGCCGGTGACCGCTGTCAGCTGGCGCAGGTAGTCCGCGGTGGCGCCTGTGGCCGTGACGTGCGCGGTGTTGCTGGGCCCGTCCTCGGGCGGCAGCTCCGGCGGCGGCTGGTCGCTCATTCGGCACCTCCTGTCGTCGTCGCTCCCTCAGTGTGCCGGGACGGCGGGCCGCCAACCCAGCAGATCACAAAACGTGTCATGCGGTGCGTCCCAGCCGCGGCACCGAATCCGTAGCCCGGCCCTTCCGGGCGGCGCGTGCAGCTCGGGCCTGCCTGGAGATCGAGCAGATCTTCTACGGCGCCACGACGACGTCCTGCGGCACACGATCACCGTCGACTTCAGCGGCCAGCCGTACGTCACCCGGCACGTGCCCACCCCCGAGGAACTCGCGCGCCGCAAGCAGCCAGCCACTCCCGGTCCTGGCCGCACGGCAGCGGCTGATCGGCGGATCCGGCTGGGCGCGGCCGGTACCGTTCCCACGACGACGTCGACAGCAGCAGCGGGGCAGTGTGACGAAGGTTCGAGACCGCGGCGAAGTGCTGGGCTACGGGGTGCCGGCCGTGCTCTTCTTGCCCGGGGTCGCCTACCCCGGGATCACCAACGGCCACCAGTTCATCGCCAACGACTTCTTCGCCTTCATGCACTGCCTGGCCAGTATCGGCTTCGCCTCCATCCCGCTGATGGCGTGGCGCCGGGGCAGAGACCGATCTCGACGGCCTCGGCGTAGTGGCGGCGCCAGCGCCGCTCTGCCGCCTTGCAGGCCGCAGAGCAGAACCGCTTGTCGCTGCGGGCCGTCGCCGGCAGCGGCTTCCAACAGAAGTGGTGCGCGCACCGGCGCACCCGCCCGCCCATGTCTTCACCGTACGCGCGCGAAGCGGGCGCGCGGGCGTGGAGGAGAAAGAAAGCCCGCGGGAGCCGCGAACATGCTCTGTCGCGGGCCTGTCGGGATCTCTAGGCTCTGCGCATGTCGAAGCAGCAGCGAGGCAAGAAGCACCGGACGCCCCAGAAGCGGGCCCCACGCACCCCCTCGGTACCGCGTCCGCGTGCGGTGGCATCGCCAGTGCCGCCCGGCGGCGGACTGCCAATGCGGGGCAACTGGGACCACACGGCGCAGATGCTGGAACACGCGAAGCCGGAGCAACTGGTGGAACTGGTGCTGCCGTATCTGTGGGTGGCCCTCGCTGACGGCCGGGCCCCGGCGAACGTGTGCGTGGACGCGTGCATGACGCTGCGTTACGCCTACGGACAGCTGGGCGTGCGGGCCGAGCTGCTGCCGGTCGACCTGGCGATCCAGAACAAGGACGGAAGCGGCACCCGCTACGGCTCGCTCACCCCGAGCTGGACGGGAACCACCTGGAACGGGCACTGCGCGCTGGTGCTGCCCGACTCCGAACGGTTCGTGGACGCCACGATCGAGCAGTTCGACGAGGTCCGCGCGATCGGCATGGGCCCGATGGTCGGCAAGGTCGCCCTGGCGACCCACACCACGCGCGACGGCATGATGCCGCAGGGGGCGCAGGTGGTGCTCCAGCGCGGGCACCTGAGGCTGACCTACACGGTCGCCGGCCCGGAGGCACTGGCCTCCATCGTGGAGCACCCGGAAGCCATCGCCCACGCCGACGGCCACCGCCGTACCGGGGTGAACGTAGCCTCCCTCATGCTGGCCACCCTGCGCGGCGAGGCGATCCGCGGACGGGCGATGCAAGCCCCGCACCCGCGGCTGCGGGCCCTGCTGCGAGCAGTCGGCGACGCCCCGTACGAGCCGGACGAGGCCGGGGATGCGCGCTTTCGCCTGCCGGATCAGGACGGCCAGGAGCGGTGGCTGCGGCTGGATGAGATCCCGCTGCCGCCGAGTGTCCCGGCGGCCTGGCCGCGCTCGTAGACGGCGGCCGCGAGCGAGGCGTCGTCGGACAGGCCGGCCTCGGTGAGGACGGACAGCTGGACGGGGTGCTCGATGCCCTCCGTCCACGCGTCGCGCACAGCCTGGCACACGGCGACGCGGGCCTGCAGCCCGGCGGTGGAGTCCGCCGGCGCGGCGCAGCCCGGCGAGGGCGCGGCCGCGGGCGGCGACGGTGCCCAGGAGCTCGGCGGCCTTCTCGGCGTCGGGCTGCATGGGCGCGGCGGGTCGGGCTGCGGCGACAGGTCGGCACTGTCCTCGGCGCGGCGGGTCGGGCTGCGGCGGCAGGTCGGCACTGTCCTCGGCGCCGCAGGCGGTCACCAGCAGGCGCAAGCCCTCCAGGCGAAATATGACGCCCACGGGATCATGTGTCCGTGGGCGTCTGTGCATGTGCGCATGCTCTAGCCTGGCCGTATGGCAACGAAGATTGCGGTGTGCCAGTTCAAGGGCGGCGATGCGGGCCGAGGACGAAGGCCGGCCCCTGCGCATGACGGTCACCGGCATGCCCTCCCTCAAGGAACTCCCGCACCGGATCTCCATCGCCACCCAGCATCGCGACCTGGTCACCATTGACGGGCCGCCCCCGGCGCGCTGGCCATCGCCAAAGCCGCCATCGAAGCCGCCGACTATGTGCTGATGGCGTGCCCCGCACGCCCTGCCGACCAGGACAGCATCCCGGCCACGCTCGCCGCCATCCAGAAGGCCGGCAAGCCGTTCAACGGTGTCCTCACCATGGCCCGCAACACGATCATGACCGATGCCGGGCGGATCGCCCTGACCGAGATGGGCGTACCCCTGCTGGAGACCGAGCTGAGGCTCAGCGACCAGGTGGCCGACAACTACGGCCATCGGTCACGCGGAATGCTCAGCAAGTTCGGCCTGGACCTGTTCTACGAGATCAGCACGAAGATTGGGTGACCCCATGGAAGACGACACCAACGCGGACTCGCCCCCCCCGAGACGGCCGCGGAACGGCGCCGCAAGAAAGCCCAGGAAGGCGCGAAGCGGTTCCTGAACCCCGGACAGAAGACCGCAGCCGCGAAGAAGACACCACCGGCGAAGAAGACGACGACGGCACGGAAGACGACAGCCAAGAAGACCACCGCGCCCTCACCGCCGGCGGCGCCCGCCTCCACGAAGCAAGCGCCGCCGGCCGAACAGGAGAAGACCGTCTTCTACAGTGCCCGCATCAACCTGACCACCACCCCGGCGCAGAAGAAGATGCTCAAGCTCGCGGGTGTGGAGGACGGGATCGACACCACCGCGCGTATCCGCGCGATGATCGCGCTGTACGAGGAGGACGAACGCCTCCGCAGGCGCGTCGACAAGATGGCCCATCACTGGCGCTGATGCCGGCTGCCCCCGCTGACACAAGATGAGCGGTTGCCCAGGTCACTGTCTGGGCAACCGCTCATTTGCACATAGGCCGCCAACAGTTCCGGGACCGGACGTGGCCGCCTGCACTTCTGGTGATCGGGCGCGCGGGCTACCAGGGCACCACCCCCAGAGCCCGACGCCCGGCTGCTGGAGCTAGACCCACCAAGGTTCAACGCCAGCACATTGACTGTAACGGGGGAACTCTCTTCCATAGTCCCTCACGCGAGGGAAGCAGCGCTATCAAATCTTGTTTCTCCCTCGCGTGAGGGAAAGCTGATGCGCGTTTAAACCGGCATCATCACCCTTTGCGAGGGTAGCCCTGAATCTTGTTCAAGGGGCACCGAGTGCCTTCTCGCGGACAAATCCGTGCTGCAAGGGAAGGGATGCGGCGACAATCGCCACGTCATATATCCTCAGGCGTCAAGGAGTTCACACGACCGGTTCTGCCTCTCACCAAGGCGAACCAGCCGGTCGGTGAATCTTCAAGAGAGCTAGACCCACCAAAAGATCTTCATATCGCAGCGAGGTTCAATGTCCCCGTTCCTCTGCGCCACTGTGGCGACGATTATGATCATCGCCGCCGTCGTAGCGTTCACTGTCAAAAACCTGGCTTCTCACCCGGCGCGCATCGCCGTCGTGATCGTCGCGATCACCGGACTCGTCTCGGCGCTGCCGCCCGTGCTGCACTCCCTGCGGCCCCCGCCCGTGGTTCTGACCCCCACGGCCCCCGACGCCTCCCCGCACCCGGCGGCGATGGCCTGATGTCCCACAACGACCGCAAACCCCCCGGGCCGGGCAAAAAGCCACTGCCCATCAGGCCGCAGCGCGAAGGTCACCGCCTCACCTCCCTGACCGTCTGCCAGCCCCCTTCCGCAATATTCGGGCAATTCCCGAACTTTCCCGACCTTCTGGCCTCCGACCACACCTGGGCAAGCCTGAAAGAATATGAGCCCGGAGGAATCCTCCGAAGCGGCGGCGTCGTAGTCCGGGACGCCGTGCACCTCGTTCTCCAGGGCTACGTAGCAGAAGAAGTCCACTACGGAGCGGGAACCCAGACGCTCCGCTTCCACAGCCCCGGAAGCCTCGTCGGCGACACCGCCATCCTCGGACCCCACAACACGCCAGTACCTCCGCAGGCACGGGCCCTCAGCCGGGTAAAGACAGTCATGATGCCCCTGTCGCGGATGCGAAGGAACGTTCTGGCGTCACCCGACTTGCTGCGGACAGTGACCTGGTCCATCTCCAACCGGCTTCGCATCAACGAAGCCGTCTACGGCCTCCAGTCCCGCACCCCGGCACAACGCCTCAGCCTGCTCCTCCTCCACCTCGCCGAGTCCGCCAACGCCGATCTGCAAAACCTCATCCCGATCATCCACGGGCCGACCCAGTCCGACCTCGCGTCGGCCCTCATGCTGGGACGCGCCACGATCGAAAGCGCACTGCGCACGCTCCGGGAGCACCGTCTCCTCGACACCGCTCACCGGAAATACCTTCTGTACCATCCGCCTCTGATCAACATGATCGCGTTGGGCGTACCAGTCGAAGACATCACCACGGAATCCTGTCCCCCGCACTGTCCGTGCGACGGCACCGGAATGAGTCCGTCCCCCGAAGCAATGCTCAGCGTGCTCCTCCGGGAGCCCCGTCGGGCTCCCCGCCGGCTGTCAGACTTCGAAACGCGTCTTCTGGGGATGCGTCCCTACTCCCCCTAGAGCCACCCGTTCCTCCACTGCGGTGTCGGCCCGCACCTCCCCGCGGAGGGTGCGGGCCGACACCGTTCCTGTGCGCCGCCTGTACGACGCGCGGGCCCGACGCGCTACGCGACCGGGCCCAAGGCTTTTTGCGGAGCATCCCGCTCCGTCCGGCGTCCGTCCATCACCCACACGGGTGCCGGTTCACGGGCCGGCGGAGCCCCGGAGCGACTCCTTGCACTCCGGCAAGCAGTGCCGCGTCCCCTGCGGGGCAGTTCCGGCCATCGCACCTGCTGAGCCGCTTCGCACGATTACGCTCGATTGTCATGACGATGCGCGGTGCACAGGTCAAGATCGGCGCAGTGCAGGCGGCCTGGGACCAGGCCAGCATCCTGCGCTCGAAAGACGACCAGCAGACGTGGCCTGTCCTGAGTGAGCGCATCGCGGCGGCCACGGCCATCTACGGCACGGAAGAACTCCTGCGCGGCACGGTGCTCCTGATGGACGGCGCGCTGACCCAGATCGGCGCCGGCCGGCCCGGAGGCGAGCAGTTCGCCGAGCGGTTCACCCAGACGCTGATGAACAAGGTCGTCACCCGGTGGTCCGAGATCGTGGAGCGATCCGACCTACCAATGCTCCGTCAGGTCGTGACGGCCTCCTTCGCAGGGCGTGACCCGGTGGCCTGGCGCGACCAGGCCGGGCCGGTCCCCGGCAGCGAACCCTGCGCCATGACCTGCGCGCTCGCGCTCATCGCCGACTTCGTGGACACGGTCGAGGGGCCAGGAACGTGCGAGCGTGTCCTGCTGGCCGCCCTCAGCCGTGCCCTCGACTGATCCCTGGCGGGCAGTGAAGCCCCGAGACACCGCCGCAGGGCCCTCTGCCGAATCACTGGGCTCCCCGTAGGCAGCCACCTGTCCGCCGGAGTACATGTACGAGGTCACCCGGAGGCCGGAGCCAGGCTCTCACGCAGGGCGGCCGACCAGCAGCGGCCGGCTCACAGCTACGGTGAGCACCATGGCTGCTGCCGACCCGCACGACGACATCCCCGCCACGACCACGGTGCTGGTCGTCGGACGTGTCCTGTTCATCTCCTGCGGCGGACGCACACGCATTCCCTACCTCTGCCCCGCTGCTCTGCGATGACCGGCGGCACCCTCACCGTCAGCGGCACGGACGTGACCTACACCTGCTCCGCCGGCCACACGTCCCAGGACTGGCGCCTGGACGCCAGCCATGTGCTGCGCGCGCACCGCGAGCAGGCCAACGGCCTCAAACGCCACCCGGACGACCTCGAAGTCCAGCCGGGCGTGGAGGAAATGCGGCGCAACAACTGGGATCACCTCTAGGTGACGGGCGCAGGAGCCAGCTCTGCGGCGCGCAGCGTCACCCGCCCGCCGTCCGGCATCTCGAAACTCACCTCGTAGCCGGGTGGCTCCCTGCCCGGTACGACATCGCACGCGGCGTCGTCCAGCAGCCAGGCCGCGCTCCGCACATGCCCGTTCCGGCCGGCGTGCGGCCCGGCCAGGATCCTGACGCGGGTATGGGGTGCCAGGCCCGGCCGTTCGGCTGCCAGGGCCGCGCTGACCGCCCGGGCGGCCGAGCCGGTGGCGATGTCCACCGCCGCGCCGCGAAGGCCGCGCCCGATGCCGCGTGTCATGCCGTCCCAGCGCTGCGGGCGACCCTGCCGGCCGCGGGCTGCAGCCGTCATCATCCGTGACCACCGGCGGCCAGGTCCGTGTCAGCCACAGCCACGTGACGACCACTGGGTCCGCGGTGTCCGCCGTCTCCGGGTCGGTGTCCAGGGCATAAGCCAGCTCGGGGCCGACCAACTGCGCGGCGACGGCGCGTACATGCGCGGCGGCGTCGTCGGCGGACAGGTGCCACAGCAGCGATCCGAGTGTGACGGAAGCCGGACCGCCGCCCGTACGCGCCCCGAGCGCCTGGAGCATGACGGCCAGGATTCCGTGCACCGCGCGGAAGTCCCACGAGTTGTCGTCCGGCCAGTCCGGCCGGTCCACTGCGGTGATGTTCTGCGCCCGCTGCCGCGCCTGCTCCCACCCCGTGCTCTCCACCGCGCTCCTCCGCCGTCTTCTCGCCCCTGGCAGCCAGTACACCAGAACGGCGGGCAGGCGCCGCTGCTCCCCTTTTCTGCGGCAGCAACCGGGCGTGATGCCGCCACAGGACCGACGGGTGCCCGTGTCAGGTTCGCGTGCACCGTTCCGGCGCGCGTACCGCTGTCACGGGCGGACCGGCGGCCGACGACGGCCGTCAGCATCCGGGCTGACGGATGCCAGCTGTCCTGACGGGGTTCTCACGGCAATGGGTGGGCGCAGCCACTGCGGGAGTCCCAAGCGGCGGCGCAGCGCGGCGAAAAGGCTGCGGTCCATGGCAGACACCGGTGATTCACTGTCCTGGGCCGAGACCGGGGCCCTCAGGTGCGCACCCGAATGTCTCAAGGGCAGGACGCAGCAGCGAACCGACTCGGTGTTCCACGGCCGTGCCGGGTACCAGGCAGCGTCGTGGAGACCGCATATCGCATGCATCCAGGCGGGCTTGTCCGGGTCGGTCCAGCAAAGCCATCGCGATCCGTGGTGCACTGGTGCACGCAGGGCTAGGTGGGGGCCCTCATGTGTTGCGAACAGCAAACACCGCATCGGCACCCGGGGAAAGCCGCTCTCGCCCAAAGCACGGGGCGCAGCGCACGTCGGCAATCCGCTCAACGCCGGCAGGTAGCGGAAACCAGGCGTGGCTGCTGTGTCTTGCGGTTTTGGGCCGCCGCCCGGGGCTTTGCGGCGCATCCGGTAGGCCGCCTGCCGGCAGGCGTTCGAGCAGAAGAGGCGGGGCCGGCCGCCGCGGGCGGTGACCAGGTCGTGCGGTAAGAACGGCTCACCGCACCGCGGGCACCGGCGCACGAGCTCTTCGGAAAGCTCCCGCGCCCAGCTGCGCAGCCCGGCCGACACGGCGATCTTGCCGTCCTGGCCGAACTCGTCGCTGACGGCAGTGGAATGGCTGGGGTGACGCAGCCGGGAGGTGGCCACGCGCAGGATTCCCGCCACTTCTCCATCAGGACGGCGCAGCAGCCGGGCTATCGTCGCCAACGGCTGCTCCAGGACAACCGAGAGTATGAAGACGGTGACCTCCAGGTCGTTGAGGGTTGCCAGGACATGGTTGATAGAGCTGGTGTCCGCCCGGTTGGCCGTCGGATCCCGGTAGTCGTAGCGTCGCTTCACTGCCCCCTGCCCTCCTGTGCCACCGGCAGCCCCGCTGTCCCGTTGCGCTGCTCCGGAAGGGCCGGCCGGACGACCGCCAGCTGGTTGGCGCTGATGCTGATTGTCGGGGAGGCGGCTGTCCCCGGCGCGGGGTTCTGCCCGGGCAGGGCGGGAGGGTTGAGCGTTTCCCCCGGGACGTTGCGCCACTTGCCCCAGGGCAGCAGGCACGACAGAGCGCCGATGACCTGGCTCAGGCCGCACAGCACCGCGGGAACATCCTGAGCGCGGGCCTTCTTCAGCACCGCCCTGACCGTCCACGCCACCAGCAGCGCCAGCACCACAACGAGCGCGACAACACCCAGCACATAGGGAACAGGACCGGCCTGTGAGCCGGCGGACAGCACGTGCACGTATGCCTCCAGAAACGCGAAGAGCCCCGGTCGGCAGACCGGGGCGAAAACACGGGACGGTAGGGCGGACTCGGGAAATGGAAACGAAAAAGCTCCCGCCACCGGGATCCGGGTGCAGGAGCGAAACGCAGGCACAGATGTGGCCGCTGCGCCTCGCAGTATGCCACCAAGTACCGCCTGTGGTGAGAACGCACTTCACCCCAGGCCGCTGACGTGGGCAGACGCTCGCACATAGTTTGAGGTTTCGTAACGCAGGACCAGCTGCCGCCGCCCGGGCCCGGCGGCAGCACGGTGCGGTCGGGCTCCCGGGGCGGGGCGCGGTGTCAGTGGGCGGCAGTAGTGTCGTCCGGCCTTTCAGGGCTGACGGCGGCCGCGGCGGGGCAGTGTCCCGGCGGGGCACGGTCACATCACAGGTGGGGGTTCGAGTGGGCGAGATACGGCATGAGGTAGCGGAGGAGACCAGCAGGCTCCAGGCCGGCATCACCGCGGTGCTCCAGGAGCTGGACGGTCTGCCGCAGGACGATCCGCGGTACGAGGCGCTGTTCGGGCAGCTGGTCGAGGCCGGCACCGCACTGCTGGCGTACGAAGCCTCGGTTCCGGCGAAGCTGGAGGCGCCGCAGCGCAAGGTCAGCAAGAGCGCCCTGACGTGGGCGGCCGGGGTGCATGTGGCCGGGGCCCTGCTGCTCGCCCTGGCCCCGCTGACCGGCTGGATCAGCTGGTGGTGGCTGCTCCTGGCCGGCTTCCAGGCACTGGCCGGTGTACTGATCGGCGCCACCGACCCGGCCCCGGGCCGGCACCGGATGCTCCGCTCGGCCGCGATCGGCCTGAGCATCGTCACCGTCCTGGTGCCGCTCCTGGTCTTCGGGGTGATCTCGGGCTGGTTCTGGATCGCCGCTGTTGTCGGCTGGCTGTTCAGCGGCGTCCAGGCCAGCGACGCCGAGCAGGAGGTGAAGGCAGCGTGAGCATGGACAGCTCGTACAGCGACCTGGACCACCGGATCGACCGCGTCAAGCGGGAAGTCACCTCCGAGCTGTCCGACGTGAGCGACAAGCTCCACGACCTGGAGAACAGCGTCGACGAACTGGAGGGCATCCCCCGCCGGGTCGATTCCCTGGAGTACGACCTCCAGGAGGCGAAGGAGGAGACCGAGCGCCTCGACAGCGACCTGCGGGCAGAGATCTCCGGTGTCGAGAGCAGCGTCTCCCGCCTCACGACGCGGGTCGCGGCCCTGGAACGGCACCTGCGGCAGGCCAAGGGCGCCGTCGTCGCCGATCTCGACGACCGCGGCGGCGAACTGCACGCCCTGGCCCTGATCGTGGAAAAGGGCATCGCCGCGCAGTCCGGCCTGCTGACCGACTACCAGCGGGCCACACTGCAGATGGCGGGCACACGGCTCCACAGCGCCCTGGAGGCACGGCGTCAGCACCGCCACACGGTGCTGACGGCGGCCGCGGTGCTGGCCGGTACGCCGGCCGGGGATCCGAAACGCAAGGCGGCCGTGCTGGACTTCCAGACCTCCGCGCCCAAGGCCCGGGAGGTTCACGGCCGGATCGCCCAGCTGCGGGCCGACTCGCAGAAGTCGGAGCGCCAGCTGGCGGCCGACGACGCGCTGCGCGCCAGGCACCGCAAGACGATCGACGCGGGCCAGCGGGCCGACACCAAGCTGCGGATGCGGCTGCGCAGCCGCCTGTCCGACGTGCTCAGCGGCACGGATCTGATGCCGGTCTGGTTCCACACCGCGTTCGGCCCGATGGCTCCCGCGCGAGGTGCCAACGACTGGCTGGACACCGCGACGGACGTCCTGGCGTACCGGGCCACCTACAAGGTCACCGACCCGGTCGTCGCCCTCGGCCCCCCGCCCGACGGACCGCGCAACTCGCGCCGCGCCCTGTGGTACGAGGAGCTGAAGCGGAATCTCAGGCGCTGGGGGTAGCCGCATCCGCCCGGCCGGCGCACACCCTTCGAAACCTCCGCCCGGGCTCTGGCCTGCCACCGACGACCGCCCGGCCACGCGGACGACCAGCCCCGGCACCCACGGCGCGCCCTGAGGCACCGGCCGGCGCAGCGGCCATGGCGGCCCTCGCCGCTCCCGCCGTGTACACGGTGGCCCAGCCTTGCAGGCCCGGCTCCTGCGCCTGGGCTGCGGCCTGTGCGGTGAGCCAGGCGGTCTGCGCGCGGCGAGCAGGTGCTCGGCGGTGCTCGAGCGCAGCTTCGTGCCGGCTGCTGGGCGTCGGAGGCGACGTCCAGGTGGCCGGTGTCCGCATCGAACGCCACGGCCTGAACAGGGCCGGTGAGTTCGGGCTCGGCCGCGGCGAGGTTGACGTTGAACTGAGCAGGGACGCTGCCGTCGGCGGCCGGGACGACCATGCCGCGCTCGGTCATCATCATGCCGGTCGCCGTACCAAGCCCGAGCGGCTCGCGTCCATTGCGTCGTACGCCCGTGCCGGTGCGCCGCTTCGGCCTCTGCGTCTGGGTGTTGCCCCTCTTCTTCGCCGCCTCCCGGGCCGCGGTTAGGGTCTGGCGCGCGAAGCCGACGCCGCTCAGCTTGGTGCTCATGCGCTCACCGTCCCGGCCGGGCCCCCTCCAGCGGCCGCGCGGCGAGCCCGGGCAGCCGGCCCGACCACGGCGCGGCCGAAGCCGCATCGGTCCGGGCGGCGGCCTGCTCGCGCAGTTGCTTAAGCCGTATTACGAACAGGTACTCGGCGGTGCGCTGCCGGACCTCGCCGTAAGCCTTCATCTGTGTCAATTCTTGCGAGAAGTGGCCTGTGACACCGTCGAACCTTTGACCCAAATAGCGTGCTGACGTTTAGCAGTACTGGCGAGAACTGCTTGCAGTATCTTCCGGTTGCGTCCCCGCTCCTTCATCGCGTGGCAATTCGGGCAGAGAGCTATCATTTGACTTGGATGGTCGCGGCCTCCTTCAGCGATTCGCTGCACGTGATCGACTTCGAGGATTGGTTGACCTTCATCTGTGACATCAAGCGGCTGTCCGCCGCATTTCGGATTCTCGCACCGTCCCAGGCACCGAAGCAGCACCGCCTGCCGAGCCGCTGGGATTCTGACCGGATCTCGACTCGTCGCTTCTCGTCGCTGCCCGTGAACGCCCCATTCCCGCTCCTCGACCTTGGCGACCAGCCGCCGATACGCGGCCATGGGCGCTGGGGCTTTTCCTGGCTGCTCGACCCCGGCCTCCTGCGCAATTGCCCTGGTCTCGCACTGCTGGTGACGGGAACG
This sequence comes from Streptomyces monomycini, assembly GCF_022271435.1. GTDB lineage: Bacteria > Actinomycetota > Actinomycetes > Streptomycetales > Streptomycetaceae > Streptomyces > Streptomyces monomycini. The sequence goes on from NZ_JAFIQY010000022.1 coordinate 58,348, forward strand.
CCCTGGCGTCATGAGCGGTAGAGAGCAAACAGGGCACTGCAAGTACGGAGCGTTCCCGACTCCAGAGGGGACGGCGAACGGTTCCGTCTGGCCAGCCCCCGGCGTCGCGAACGTAATGGCGGCTGTGGCTGTCAGCTGTTTCATCGCTTCAGGCGTCCTGGGCTGCGCCAGGGGACTCCCGTGACACTCATTAACCACTTCTTCGAGCAGCGCTTCTACGGATCTACCCGCCGAAAGGTCAGAGACCCCGAGAATAGCCGCAATCGATACACCTAGGGATCGATACGCATTCATCACCCACAAGCGGCCGTTTTCGCGACTGACACTCGGATCGCCACTCTGCAATGGCCGTAAAGGAAGTGGGCAGGTCACCCGGATTCCTAGCGGTGCGCTCTGGGGCACCACTAGGACTGCCTGTGTCGCTTCGGCGATTTCATGCCGCATTGCGCAAATTTCATTGAGCGCCTTCATGCGCCTCTCAGGGGATACTTTGCTGACCAATACAGTGAGCTGCGGGTGAAAATACCGAGTGAGCTCAACTTTGGCCGCATATAACCCAGGGCGCTCGACAAGAAAGAGCACTTTTTTGGTCCGGCGCATAGTGCCATCGCCCACAAATTCGAAAAATGATTTGCGCATGCGGCTAACGCTAACGCCCTTCTTGGGCCTCAGCCAGACGTTGATCGGCTAAAACGCGTTGCAGGTCAAGGCGAGCTGCGAGTCGCTTCCGCTGCGGCGAAGGCAAGGTTGAGCACGTCGCGCCCTCCGCTCGTCGCCTTCACCGGTACGACGGTTCGGCCGGCCCGCGTGCCCGCCGTACAGGCGGAGGTGAGACGGAGCCGGACGCCCGCCAAGTCCTATGCCGTCGTACTCCTCTCGCCGGCGCAGCTGCCCGTCCGGGCGCACCGGCGGGGGCGGAGGCCGTCCACCTTGACCGGTTTCCGGTGCCTTCCCCAGGGCCACTACTGCTAACAAGGGGAGGCCTGTGGCCCGTACGGGTCGGGGAGGGGAAGCTCGTGAACTTTTCGTTCGAGTGCGGGTGGTGCGGCGAAGACTGTGTCGTTTACGGCGAGCCCACCGGTTTCTGGCGGGAGCTGTACCGGGTCCCGGACGAGTGGAACTGCTGGTCCTGCGACGGGCTGAACTACACGCACGACCCGCCGTGGACACCAGCGGAGTAACCGATGCCGGCCGTGCGGCGCAGGCAACGGGCAGCGCATCCCCGTGCACGCTGCGAGAGGGCCTCTTCACCGGCTTCGGCCTGGGGCCCGCCAGGCGAGCTTCCGATTGAAGCCCGCGCTCATCTCCAGCTCGGCGGCCGTCTCTCGCCGGCGGGCTCCACCGCTCGCAGGTGTGCAGCATGGAACGGGCGGCGCCGGCTGTGCCGAACGCGTCGCGGGCATCGGTCCCGGCCAAGCCGGGAAGAGACCAGCGAGCCGCCGCATCGTCGGGCCCGACACGGCGACTTTGCAGCCCGTGGCGTGGGCGACCGCGAGCGGTAGGGCGCCGAGGTGCAGCAGCCGCTCGTTCGACAGCCGTGGTGTGCTCCGGCTTGTTGCGCCGACCGGGCGCTGTGCTCGGTCGCCCCACAGACGGTTTCGCGCCAGAAGAGTGCTGTCGGCCAGCTCGTGGTCGACGGTCTGGCGGCTTATTGCCTGAGAGTGGACAATTTTTGCCGACATTCGTGTCATACGGGCGGACCCAGGGGCGGGTATGGGCGTGCTGTGGAAGCTGGAACCGGCGACGGCGGCCAAACACCGGCTGTATCAGCGGTATTTGGATGCCTGGTGGCCCATCCTTCTGCAGACGTCCCAGCGCACGGGATACGCCCGGCCCCGGGTGACCCTGCTGGACGCCTTCGCCGGCCCCGGACGCTACGAGGACAACGAGCCCGGCTCCCCCGTCTTCATCCTAGACCGCCTGCTGCGCCACAAGGCAGTCGACCGCATGGAACTCAGTCCGCAGCGCGTGCACCTGGTGTTCATCGAGAAGGACCGGGCCCGTCACGAACACCTGGTGGCGGAGCTGACCGCGAAGTTCGGCCCTCTGGCGGGACTACCTGTGCGGGTGGAGGTCCGCCGTGGTGAAGCCGGCCGCGACAGCCTGGCGATCCTCAGCGAACTCGGCGCCTGGGGCCAGCCCATCCTGGGCATCTTCGACAGCTGGGGCAGCGTCAACGTGCCCCTGGACGTCATGCGGCGCATCGCCCGCAACCCGGCCAGCGAGGCGATCACCACCTTCGGCCCCAACTGGTTCAGCCGCCGCGAAGACCTCAACCCCGACATCCTCGACGCGGTCTTCGGCGGCCGCGGCTACTGGGCGCCGGCCGCAGACGAGTCGCGTCCCGACGAACGCTGGCGCGAGTGGCTGCGCACCTATCGGGATGCGCTGCGGCGTGCCGGCTTCGGCTACCAGCTGCAGTTCGAACTCGTCCCCCGCACCGGCCAGCCGCTCTACCTCGTCTTCGGCACCGGCAGCCCCAAGGGCTTGCTGGCGATGAAGGACGCCATGTGGAAGGTCGACGGCCTGGACGGCCAGAGCTTCCGGGATCCGCGGACCCGCGGCGCCACGGCCGAGGGCCAGCTCGACCTGTTCCAGGTAGCCGGCCTGGCCGACGACGAACTGCTCGAACTGGTCACCCAGCGCCTGCGCACCGGCCCGGCAACGGTGGAGGAAGTCGGCCAGTGGCTGCTGACGGAGACCGCCCGCTGGATGCCCAAGCACGCCCTCCAGGCGGTGCGGCAGATGCGCCGGGACGGCCTGATCACCGTCCCGGGCACGGGAAAACTCACCACGAAGAGCCTGGTCAGCCTGTAGGCACGGCGGTGGGCAGGGGCATCTGGTCCCAGGTACGGCCCTGCAGACAACGTCCGGACGCCTTCGGCGTACGCCCGCCCCACTGTTTGAAAAAGAAGGCCACGTCCGCGCCCAGGCACACGTCCCGGACCCCGGTGACCCACTCCTCCTCCACGGGGCGGAAGTGCGGGCCGGACTCACCGCCGGCGATCACCCAGTCGATGCCCGACGACAGGTCCAGGCCGTCCAGCGGGCCGAGCAGCGGCTCACAGGACAAGAACCGCACCGCCGCCGGCACCTGCCGCAGGTCATCGACGCGCGGCAGCTCCCTGGCCGTCTCCACGGACACGCCCATCCACACGTTGGGCGGCCACTCCAGCTTCCCGGCGACCTGCCGCAGCCGGCGGGCCCGCTTCGTCAGCACCTGGTAGGTGTGCTGCGGAGTGTCCGCCATCACTTGGAAGACCTGCCGGACGAAACCGAGCGGCACCCGGGCGTGGAAGAGGTCGCTCATGGAGTTCACGAACACCGTCCGAGGGCTCCTCCACCCGTACGGCACCCGCAGCGCGTCCGGATGCACCGTCAGCCCGAAGCCCGGCCCGGACGTCCGGGGATCACCGTCGTTCTGGTACTTCGCCGAGCCCATCGCCTTCAGCCGCTTCGCCAGCGTCAGCGCATAGCAGTTGGTACAGCCCTCGGAGACCCGGTCGCACCCGGTCGTCGGGTTCCACGTCGCCTCGGTCCACTCGATTGTGCTCCGGTCACTCACCGGACACCCCTCCCCGCGCCACGCACCGGCCACAGGCACGCCAAGCAGCCTGCCCAACGATCCCTGGCCCCAGCGGACACCGGCATCCAACCACCGCCCGCCCCACGGGCGCTCCCGATACCCCTAAAGGGAACATCTGTGCGCATCTCCTTTCAAGAGATCTCACTGCTTCGGTCAGGTCACGACATCCGCGGCCAGCCACCGACGACCGCCCGGTCACGCGGACGACCAGCCCGGGCACAGAGCCGTGGTCACGATGGAGTCCACCGGGCTGACGCAGCTGGCCACGACCTCGGCGACCACTGGTCGGCGACAGCATCGAGAAGTACGGTCTGCCCGCTGTGTCACGAACCCGCCCCGGCAGAGGAGCGAGTGGACATGTCGTAGGTGACTCCGTGATGGGCCGCGGTGACGGCCGCCAGCTCCGGCATCTGTGCGGCGATCTGTGCCCGCAGCCGTGCGGTCTCCTCCGCTTCCGCTGCGGCCTTCATCACGTCGGGCTCCGGGCGTGCCAGCAGTTCCCTGCCGGGCCGGACGGCTGAGCCCTGCGCGGGGTGGGCAGCCCCGGCCGCGCGGGCCCGGGCGGCGCCGGCCGCGTACGCCGCGGACCGCTCCTGGAGCCCCGGTGCCATGTCCGGCCCCCCGGGTGCGGACGGTGAGCCAGGCGGTGGCGCGCTGGACCCCGCCGACTGGTTGGCGCCGCGATGTCGTCCGGATATCCGTTCCCGCTCTCCGTCACCTCCGTGGCTCCGGCCCATTTCCTGACTCGGCGGATGGATAGGTTCCCACGGGGTACGGCTTTCGGTGCGCGGCCACGACGGCGGGCACCACTAGCCGAGTCCGGTTGTACAGCCCAGACGTCGTCTCCTGCCGCGGGCGATGCACCAAATTTGCGTCCTCCAGCCGTTTCAGGACCCGCTCGGCGCCCGGAAGACCGCAGCCCAGCAGCCGTGCCAGCGTCGCCGCCGCCCGGCCGCGGTGCTTGTCCACCGTTCCTCCGCACAGCCGTACCCGCCCGGTCTCTGCCGCTTCCAACACCAGCAGCAGCAACGCCAAACGGTCGGTCGACGCTCCCCGCCCTGTACGACCGGCCAGCAGCCCGGCCTGGGTGTGCGTGCAGTCTCGTGCTGACCGGCCTGGGGCCATCAGCGCTTCCATCAGCCGCAGCCAGATGGCTAGTTCCTCGTGTGACAGTGCCAGCGGATGCTTGGGCATATCCCGCGCGGCGCGCAGCGGCAAAACCTCGCATTCCAGGCTTCGGCCCTCACCGAACTCTCCCGTCAGTACTCCCGTAACCACGGCACGGGAGCGACGCAGCCCAGGCAACACCACCGACTGCATATGGGAGACCGACAGTCCCAGCCACTGGCCAAGCTCACGAGAAGTGATCTTCATCAGACCCGCCGTCCTCGGTGTGTGTGCGGCCAGCACAAGCAGCGCTAGCCGCACCGGATCCGGAGCGCCCGCTAGGCCCGGAGTGCCCAGGAGTTCTCGCACAGCACGTCCCAGGCGTACCCGGGTATCCGTGCTCAGCGCCAGTGGACGACTGAGTGGAGCAGACCCCTGCCGGCCGTTCGTCACCACCTGATGCGCAGGTATCGGTGTGACGGTCTCGTCATCGCGTGCGGGGGCTGGGGCGTACGCGGCGCATTGACAGTCCTGGGATTCATCCCAGCCCATCACGGTGCATCCGCCTGCTCCGTGAAGCCAGTGCTCGTGGCCGCAAACACAGCCGGGTGCCGTGCCGTCTGTACATGGACGGGGGCGCGCTGATTCGGCTGGCCCCGGAGCCTCCTTGCCCCGGACTGCACTGACGGCAGCCCGTACTACCGTCACAGGGTCCAGGTCCTGGAAGTCGAACCACTCGCCGTGGGAGCGGTAGGCCCCCAGGTGGGCATGGAGGCGGCCTTCAAGCGGGTAACTTCCCACACACGTCCAAAGGATCTCCAGCCTCAGCGGGCTCATGGCCTGGATCTGCCGTAGTCGCCGTTCCGGGTCGGTTGATACACCGATCTTGGCAATGGGCGAGTCAGGAACGCCGATGACATAGACATGATCTCCCATGCATCCCCCTTGCAGCCAGGTGTCATAGACGCCTTCACCCTCATCCCCCTGCCCGCACGTTAGCGGGCAGCTCTGACACTGGAGGCCGAGCACGACAACGGCCGCCTGACCTGCCGTCGCTCATCGGTCTTCCCAGCGAGGCCGTCATCTCGCGGGGCGCTGCCGACGCGGCTTCGCGCATCTGCTCGTGGCCACGCGGCAGCGCCGTGTGCCCCACCGCCGACGAGGTGCTCATTCGCTGCCCGCACACCGGATGCGGCCCGTCTTCGTGACGCCGCATCCGCGACGCCGGTACGACTGGTGAACGCTCCTACGTGCCGGCTCATCGGCTCAGGGCATTGGTGTGGGCAGCCAGAGCCCGCTGATACCCCGTCGAGGCGTTCTCCCGGGTCCGCACCGGCACATCAACAGCAGTGGCAGGACGGGATGGCTGCCGGGCGGCGCGCACCCGCGCCGCACCCGCCGCGTACGCGTCCGGCACCCCCTGCCGGCCCGGGACCCGGCCGGACGGCGGCTGGGCGTTGCGCAGGGCCTGGACGCGGGTTTTGAACAGGGCGCGGGCGGCGGCGTGGCGAGCGTGTTGGGCAGCCTGAGCCGCGGCCTCCTTCGCGGCTTCACGGGTCGGGTAGCGGTGCCGGGCGCGCATCGTCGCCTCGGCGGCCATGCGCGCTTCGGTGTCGGCTTCGGGGAAGCGGGCGAGCAGGGCCAGGGCCGAGGCGCGGTAGTCAGCGGCGGCGGTTTCCGCGGTGAGCCGGGCCAGCACGGCCACGGTGCGGTCGGTGCCACCGGCAGCCCGGGCCTGCCGGGACTTGAGGCGGATCTCCTCCCGCACGGCGGCAGCCACCTGGGTGCGCACGGCGTCGACATCGGCCGGGTCACCGAGATCGGCCGTGGCAGCAGCTGCAGCGAGCATCGCTTCGCGCAGATGCCCTTCCACGGCCTGCAGGTCGCGGCACACCCCGCACAGCCCGCCCGCCTCCGGCGCCCCGCACTGCCGGCACGGCCGGGCCCGGCGGGCCTGCTCGGCGACCTCCGCCTCGGCCCGGGCACGCTGTGCAGCTGCCGCACGGGCGGCCGCGGCCTCGGAGGCCTGCCGCCGGCGCCGCTCGGCCAGCACCAAGTCGGCGGCCACGAGCTCACGCAGCCGGTGCTCCACCGCCTGCTGACGGGTACGGGAGCCGGCGTCCGGCAGTTCGGCGCGGACCTGACCGGCGACGCGGGCACGGCGCTGTCGGCGGCTGGCGAGCAGCTCGGCGCACCGTTCGCAGGCGGTGCCGGTGGGCATCAGAGTGCCTTCGTCACAGCGCGCGTCGGCGCACGGACTGATCCGCGGCAGCCCACGGCCCCGCAGCCAGCCGACCGGATCGGTGACCGCCTCCGGCCCGCCGGGCTGCGCGGCCAGACGCCACGTCAGCCGCTCGGACAGGACACCCACGGCACGCTCGGGACCGACGACGCCAGCGGCGTAGCGCAGCTCGCGGCGGGCTGCCTGCTCGACCACCCGGCGGGCCCCGGAGGTGCCCAGCCGGTCCCACAGGATCCGCACCGGCGCCAGGACCGCCTCGATATCCCCGCGCGGCCGCGGAACCCTCCCCCGCCAACCCCTGCCGCGCCCTGGGCCAGGCCAGGTGCGGGGTACGCCCGCATGCTCCTGCTCCGAGGAGCGCTCGGCCGGAGCCTGGTCGGCTACGTCCAGGTGCTGCCCGTTCTGCTGAGGGAGGTGGGCGAGATGGCGGTTCGGCTTGTCCCCGCGCAGCGGGCCGCCCTCACCGTCTGCCGCCCGCAGCGGGGCACCGCCCGGGAGCTCGTCCTCGCGCCCGCCCGCGCGCTCCGGCCGGCCACAGGACCTGCCACGGCCTTCGCCGGAAAACCCACCAACACCTGCACCATCCCCCGCCTCAACTGCCACAGAAGCGTGGACTGCGTGAAGGTGTGAAGCATCCGCGCGGTCCGGGAAACCCGCCTCCGGGGCCTCCTCAAGCTCTGAAACACCAGTAGCCCCAAGGGACCCGCCCTGCCCTGCAGACCCAAGATCCTCGTGTGAGGTATCTGCGCGGTCCCGAATTCCGGCGTTTCCCGCGCCGTACGGCTGGCCGGGGTCCGTACGGCGGCCCCGCGCCTTCGCCACCGGCACCACGCACACCCGGCTACGACCGCGCATCCGCGCCGCCGTCTCCCCCCGCGACACCCGAACCAGCCCCGCACGTTCGAACCGGCCCAGCATCCGGGCCGCCGCATCCGCGGAACACCCCAGCAGCCGCGCCACGGTGGCCGCCGGACGCCCCCGGTCGCCGGACACCGTGCCCGGACACAGCCGCAGCCGCCCCGACGGAGCCGTCGACAGCACGATCAGCAGCAGCCCGAGCCGGTCCATCGCCGCACCCTTGCCGCACCGCCCCGCCAGCAGCCCCCAGCCCTGCTCGCCCCAGCCCGGGGCGAACAACTCCTCGCACAACGCCAGCAGCACCGCGAGCTCCGAACGCGACAACGCCAGCGGAACCCGCCGCTCCCCCGCCGCCTGCGCCCGCACCAGCGGCACTATGGCGCAGTCCAACGCCGGGTTCCCCGAATCGTCCAGCACCACGCGGTCGTCCAGGCCCCCGGCCTGCCGCAGCTCGGGCAGCACCGTGCGCGCCACCTGCTCCCGCGACTGCCCCAGCCACCGGCCCAGCTCCCGCGTCTGCACCACTGTCCGGTGCCCGCGGCGGGCGCTGGCCTTCGCCACCAGCACCACGGCGGCCAGCCGCGCCCCGTACGACATACCGGACAGAGCCGGATCATCCACCAGCGCACGCACTGCACCCAGCAGCCGCGCCCGCATCGACTTCGTCAGCAGCAGCGGATTACCCAGACCCAGCTCCACCACCGGACCCGGCTGCTGGTCCGACCGGTCCGGAACTGCCCGCAGACCACGGCGCTGCCCCGGCACCCGTCCAGCGGCCTCCACCGCGAGCGCGCTCACCGGGACACCCCGGCCGCAACGGACAGGCGCACCGACGCCGGCCGACGCGCGACGGATGAGGTCAGAGCAGGAAAGAAGCAGGTCACGGTCGTCATCTGCCGACCTTCACCCGCTACGCCTGTGGACAGGGTTCCGCGAGCCGCCGCTCCCGCCCCGGCCGGCCGGACCACCGCCCGCGGACTCCGTCGGCACCGCCCGTGCCGGCGGAACCCGGCCGCGGCCCGTACTGGTACCGCGCGCGGCACCGCAGCGAAAACCGACCACACGACCGGACAAACCGGGCGCCGCGTAGGCGGAAGTGGCGCATTACACGCCATCCGAGCATGGGAGAGCTGACAGAAGGCAGCACTGTGCTGCATGATGGGGATCGACCTCTTCGTGAGAAGCGGGTACGACAAAGCCCCTATGGGGCTGGTTCTGGGGAGAACCTGATATTTCGGCCGATCAGCCGGCGCCAACCGTCTGATCAGGGCCCCGGCCCGGTCGCCAAACCGAGCCGTAACGCGAGGGCCGCAACGGGTGCGCCAACACCCAGCGGCCAGGGCGGCAAGGCCGCCCAGCGAACAGAGCTAATCCATTTCGACCTCCGCAGAAGCGGGGCGCCCGCGCGCGGGGCGGCGCGGAAGAACAGAAACGGCACCCAGCGGCCGGAGCGACGCGCGAGACGTCGCTGCTACGGCGGCGGGTGCCGTGGTGTGCGCCTGGAGGGTACGGGTACCCTTCATCATGTCGAGACCTTCCAGATAGGTCGTCGGCCGTCGCCCCCCGGAGAGCCACCTCGCGGGGGGTCAAGTCTGTATTGAGGTGATCCGAGATCACCTTACCCCCTACAGGCGGCCACAGGGGCGCCCCCTCAGATACCGTGTCGCCAGCCTGCAGAGGGCTCCTGACATGCCGACAGCAGCACTTCACCGCCAAAGCGGCCAACTGCCTCGCCGCAGCACCGGAGGACCGCACGGCATGATGATGACCATGGACGCGCCCGATCAGCCGCTCACCAGCTACGCTACGCCTGCCCGGCGCCGCGGCTACATCAACGCCATGCGACAGATCGCAGCCGTCCGAGCGCCCGGACACCGCGCCCGGGTGTACTTCAGCGTGCCCCCCGGCCTCGCAGACCGCCCCAACTGGCAGAGACGACTCGACAGCATCCGCCACGGCCTCCCCAGCGTCGAACTCCTCGACTACCGCAGCGCGTTCAACCCCGACGCGGACTACCACGAGCAGTGGGCAACACTCAGCGACACCCTCGACGGACTGGTCCTCACAGGCCTGCACCGAGACAAACGCCGGCCCCGCGAGCAGACCCTCGGACCCATCGCACGCCAAGAGCTCATCACCATGGTCAGCGCAGGACGCCCAGTCCTCCTGCACAGCATGGAACACGGCCTCGTGCCCGTCCTCGACTGCCGCCCCAAACGCGTCGGACAGGAACCACACCAGCGGCTGCGCCTCACCATCCCGCGAGACTGGTCGCCCGGCGAACCCACCCTGCAGGCCGCCCTCGCAACCCTCTGCCCGGCCGACTTCGCCCCCGCTAAAGAGGCGCAACAGGATGTACCGATGCAAAGCGGCCTCAAGTCGGCCCACCTCACTCATCCCTTCACGCCACCCCCGTGACACCAGCAGGTGGCCAAGGAGGGAACAAAAGGGGTTGGGGCACCGACAGAGATCAGGGATGTCGTGCCTTGCTACGCTCATGGCGGAGCCTTCCTATTGCACTGGGATGGATCTATAGGGCAGCGGGCGGCAACCCGCTGGTCTTGCAGCGGCCGGGCCTGGTCTTCGTGCAGCCACACGAAGGGGTCCGGCCGTTGTGCTGGGGCGCTGGCGATGAGACTAAAACCAGTCACCACGGGCTATGGACGCTACCAATGGCTTCCGGAAGCCGGTTCTGTATGGCCTTAAGAGACGAAGCTGCAGGTGAGTTGCTCAGTCGGAAGAGCTGAACCTCCGTGACCTGCGCGTCGATGTTGAAGAAGTAGTTTGGATACCCCCTCAAACTCACGAGCAATGCCGGATAATCATTGGCCGGAACTAGTCGAATCGGCGAGGGTGAACGCCCCCTTCGCGCGACAGCCATGCCGCCATGCGAGGCTCTGCGCTACCGTCGCCCCGGGACCAGCACCAGGAGGACGGCCATGGCCCGCATCGTGTTCGACCCCGACGAAGCCGACAGCATGCGACGTGCCGCACGCGACGCCTTCCCCCAGGACCCGGCCCTCGCCTACGCGCTGCTCCAGCTCGCCGACGAAGGCGTCGACCTGGAGAACTGCCGCACCTGGGACGACATCCGCACGGAACGCGGCCTCCCGCCCCACGACAGCACGGCGCACGACGTTGCCTAAGAACCGGCGCCGCGCTCTCGTCACCTTCCACGAGACCGCCGAACGGCAGCTTGCCGCACTCGCCGACGATGACCTCGCCCGGCTCGACCCCGTACTCGACGCCATCGCCGACGCACCGGACATCGGCCGGCCCCTCCGCGACAGCCCCCTGCGTGAGTATCAGCAGAACAGCGTGCGCGTCATCTACTACGCCACCACGCTGGGGACGATCATTGTGGTTGCTTACGTCGAGGTGTAACACCGGGAACCTCCTGTCCGGGGAAATTCGATGCGGGGAATCATTGCATTCTTCGGGTGAATGCGCAAAGCGGAAGGGTCTTGTTCTGTTTACGGTCTGACCTGCGCTTACTTACCTCCGACTTAACGGCAGTGTTTAATTCGCGGCCAGCAATCGCCTCCAGTGGCGGAAAAATCCCAGGAGGCGACTTGCCTTTATGGTGCACCTGCACGCCAAAGAAAGGCGTTGCGGTAGCTGAAGCACCTACCATTACTCGCATGCACTTGGGCCACCCCCACAATTTGGCAGTACCTCACGTGAGGTACTGCCCGTGAGCCGACCACCACCGCATCACGCGAGTCGGTGCTCAGTGCCGGGCAGCACCCGAGAGTTCACCGAACCGTAGTGCCCATCCGGTACTCCCGCGGGGCCCGGAACTACCCTGCACCTGCCGCCGGTTCACCGGCAGGAAAGTCGCCGACCTCCCACGGAGTTCGACCGGTGGCCGTTACCTTCGGAACATCGCTGACCTCCAGGTAGTTGCGCCAGTTGACCAGGGGCAAGGGGCCGGTGGAACTGGCGTCCAAGCGCCGCGCACCGAGAGTGCTCCCGGCACCCGAGCAGCCTTCTCGGTGGAAGGCCAGAGCGTCCAGACGCGGGACCCGGACAAGGGAGGTGTCCGGGTTGATGAGTCCGCGGACGTGCACCTCCGCCGAACCCGCTGCGGTCACCCTGCCCCCGCAGCTGGCCCGCCGGGCCGGGAACGCCCGAAGGGCGACGGAACCCGGCCGCCGACCGGTAGCTTCGAGGCATCGCTGACCTCCCAACTTGTGGTGGCTGTACTACCTGAAGAAGCTCCGACTGGTGACAGCGACGCCGAGCGGGAGAGCGCCTCAGCCGCTGCGGCACGTGACGCAGTGAGCCCTCCCCACCGCCTATCAGTAGGCGGTGGGTTGCCCGGCGAGCGACCACCTTGCTGCCCTCGGCATTCGGGACTGGGAGTCAGCGAAGCCCCGCCGAGCCTGGCTGTGAGTCGATACCTTCGGAAGATCACAAACCTCCAGGCGGCCCCAGGCATTCACCCGGCATAAGGAGTGAGTCGGGAGCAGAATCGCCCCCGAAATTTCGGGTGGTGATCCAGCAGTGAGTCACGTGACTCACTGCCTCCGCGTCGGCTGCACCGGCGGAGAGCACACCGGAACGTTCCGGAGTGACCCGCGCGAATCACGCTCCTGCGAGCCGATAGGCACTGCCTAACGTTAGGCAGTGGTCGCCGAGGCTGGCGCCATCAGGTCCCGTAGAAGGCGCGCCCGACGCCAGGAAGTTGCACCGAGTTGCGAATAAAGCCGGCGGATTGCGCGCATTGCAACCCGGCCAAGCATCAGGTCGGTGAGCAGCCACCTTCACCCCCAGCGCGTGATTGAACGCCCACCGGGCTGCCCCGGCGTGCCGGAGCAGTGCCTCCACCTGGGCAGGACGAGGATCCAGAGTGAACTGGAACGCCTTGTGGACTTCCTGCTGCACGGCCATGCCCCCCTTCACCTAGCCTCAACCCAACCGCACGACTGTGCTGACTCCGGTCACGAGCGCACTTGTACGAGAGCATGGGCTCCGGAAGTCCGCCAATGAGGCTCTGCTGCGTTGAGTTCTGCGAGAGCACCCATCTTGAGGCCGACGATGGTATCCGACTTCAGCGTGCGCAGTGCCGCGATTCGGCCTGGGAAGTGGCTTGTGACCTCAGCGAACGGGATCGTCGGCTCCCACCAGCAGTCGCCGATCAATCGCCGGTAGTTAAGGTCTCCTTTCAGGATCGTCACCGTGGCCGAAGCGAACTCATCCCGCAGTGCTTCCGGCATGGCAGTGAAGTCGAACGGTGCACAGAAGAACGAGTCCGCACGCACGCGCAACCGACCGAGGGCGGCTGCCTCGCGCAGCCGATCTCCTGCGGCCCGGGCCTCCCCCTTGCTGAGCAGGAGCTTTCTCAGGCAGTCGGCGACGTCTGCGAGGGTGGCGTCGGAGACGTAGTACGGCGAGGGCTTCACGTGTAGCACGACCTCGTCGGCTAGCCCGTGCGCGAGGAGGTGGTCGATGAGGATCAGGTCTGCGAGCATTTCGCTGCCCGCGTTGTCAGCGACCAGCGCGACAGTTCCCCCGGCTGCGGACCGAAGCAGCTCCCAGAGGCGTGTGCTGTCGTCGGACACCAGGCCGGATGCCTTGCCCCCTTGCCCTGAAGTGATCTGGAAGCCTAGGTCGGCGCGATTGCCCCAGAGGCTCGACAGCAGCAACGCTTGTCCCTGCTCGTCGTCAGTCAGTTTGACGACATCGTCGAGCGCGGCGATCTCCGCCGACACCGTCTCGCCCGCCAGTTCGGCCTGTTTAAAAGGCGCGAAGGGATCGACGCCCCACCACGGCCCCTGCTCGAAGTAGCCGGTGGCCTCCAGGAGCCGCCGGTAGAAGAACGACTCCGCCCACAGGAACGGCACTTCCGTCCATGGATGGCCGTACAAGCCTTTTCCCCAGTCGCGCCAGCGCCCGACGTCAGCGGCGCCATCCGGGAGCGGTTGGATCACGCCCTGAACATTCTCCTCGGCGAGTTCGGAAAGTGCTCGGTGCTGCTCAGGCCCAAAGGGCCAGGATCCGAGGAGCCGTTCGATTAGCGCCGGATGCCGCTTGGCGAATACATCGCTGGCGAAGTCCGACTCACTTGAAATGATCGCCGGCGCCTGCTGAGCCATAAGTACCTATTCCTCTCAGAGTGGGATCAGGTGAGTTCGAGGGCGACTACGCCAGCGGCGCTGCCGACGAGGACGCGGTTATGGAACGGGTCGTAGGCCGCACAGTTGAGGCTGCCATCGACGCGGACCTCGGCTATCTGCTGCTGCTCACTGAGTGACCAGAGCCGCACGGTGCCGTCGGCAGCCGCGGAGACGAGCCGGTCCGGCGTGCTGGTAAATCCGACCATGAGGATGCGGCCGGAGTGCCCACTGAGCTGAGCGGTGAACCGGTCGCCGGCCAGATCCCGCACAACGATGTCGCCGGTGCCGGCACCGACTGCGGCTCGGGCGCCCTCGTCGTCGAGCGTGACAGCCCGGGCCCAGCCGGTCGGGCAGGTGAACCGGGAAATGAACTCGCCGTCGGCCGCCCACCACACCCGAACGGAGCCGTCACCGCCACACGCGGCGAGGACCTGACCATCGGCGTTGAATGCAAGCGAGCGCAGGCGGCCAGCGTGGACGTCCTGCGACCACAGCAGGTCGCCGCCCGGCAAGTCCCAACAGCGGATGTGCCCGTCGTTGGTGCTCGCTGCCAGCTTCGGCGCTGTGCGCGGCATGGCCACCGCCCACGTGCGGTCCGTGTCTCGGTTCAGGGTCAGGCTCCAGGACTCGTCCGTGAGTGACCAGGAACGCACGGTGCCGTCACCGCACGCGGCCGCCACCAGGTCTGTGCCAGAGCTAAGGGACCAAACCCGCCCGTCCCCAGCTGGGAGCCGACGCAGCAGGGTCGCGTTGGCGGCGTCGACCAGGTCCACCTGGCCTGTTCCGTTGCCGATCAGTCCGACTGCACCTGTGCTGGAGTACGCCGTCGCCCAAGTTGTATTCGATCCGGAGGCCAACGTTTGCAGCTGGCCGCCGTGGGTTGGCCACAGTCGCACCGCGCCATCCTCGCAGCCTGCGATAACCGTGCCGTCGCTGCCACGTGCGAGTGAGCGGACCCAGTCGACGCCGGGTGGTAGAGCGGTTTTGCCTGCCTCACCGTCGACGGTCAGCACGTGGATCGTAGGCTTCTCCGTCGCGACAATCACAAGCCCATCGTCGGGTGAGGTGACTACGGAGCGTACCCGGCCGGGTAGGCCCGCTTTGCGGCGGACGGGGGTGAGCGCGCCGTTCTTCGTTGTCCAAACCACGACCGAGCGGTCGCCGGACCCGGAGGCGAGTAGGCCGGAGTCTGTAGAGAACGCGACCGACCTCACCCAGTCGCGGTGGCGGGCCTTCTCGTCCATCAGCCGTCCTGTGCTCATATCGAAGATGCGCACGAATTCGTCTTCGCCGACAACTGCGATTATTTGTTCGCTCTCACCGCCGACAGCGACCGACCA
The DNA here is from genome assembly GCF_022271435.1 of Streptomyces monomycini. Taxonomy (GTDB): domain Bacteria; phylum Actinomycetota; class Actinomycetes; order Streptomycetales; family Streptomycetaceae; genus Streptomyces; species Streptomyces monomycini. The sequence continues at coordinate 73,600 of NZ_JAFIQY010000022.1, forward strand.
CACCGGCGTGCCGGTGGTCTGCATCCGGCGGACCAACAACAGCCGCTCGGTGTCCCACACGCACACCGCTCCGTCTTCGGCCCCCGACACGAGCAGCATCTGGTCGGGTGCGAACGCCAGGGCGCGGATTCGACGGGAGTGCCCTGCCAGTACGCCCACTGGTGCGCCGGAGGCAGTGCGCCACAGGCGAATCAGGCCGTCATCCCCTGCGGAGGCGACAACCGCCCCGTTGGCAGACAGGGCCGTTGCGAACACCCAGCCGGTGTGCGCGCGGAAGGTCCGCAGCAGTAGGCGGGTCTCGAGATCCCAGAGCCGTACGGTGCCGTCCTCGCCGCCGGAGGCGACGATCCCTGCTTCGGTGGAGACGCTGACGATCGCGCCGACGTGACCGGAGGCCTTCGGCTCGGGGACCGCGCCGGGGCGCAGCCATGTAGCGGAGAACACCGCGCTGAGTGCGGCGGCTTCGGCGAGCGCCTCCGACGTGACTCGAGACGGGGCGCGGTGTAGTGCGATCGACAGGGTCGCGGCCACGTCGGCCGGCCTTGCCAGCCCGGTCAACAGATATCCGCAGCCCGCCATCACCCGCGCCGCCGCCCATGCCTCCGAGCGCCGCGCCGCAGGCAGGCCGTCGAGGACCGCTGCATCGGCAACCAGTGCCTGCTCACCTACCTGCACGACCTTTCGCACCACGTAGGGCGGTGAGGAGAGTAGTGAGACAAGCTCGTCCTCCAGCCCAGCCTCGAGCAGGTGGTAGGGCAGGTGCCGCCACAGGTAGCCCTGGTCCGCGCCTAGCTCCTCCCAACGGTCGTCGGTCACCTCGCGGAACGTATCCAACAGCGAGCTGTGCAGATCCTCCCAATCGTCTGAGACCAAGTAGCGAAGGTAGGACCGGAATACGTCATGCAGCGTGATCGTTTCCGTGTCCGCTCGGTAGCTGCTCACCAGCGAGCGATCCGCAAGGACACGGCAAAACTGCCTTGTTGCATGCGGAGACCAGCCGAATGCCGTTTTCCACCAGTGCGTCAGCACCCGAACCGGGATCGGCGTCGCTGGCGGGAACACCGCCAAGGACATGTACCGCGCCCGCAGGTCCGAAGCACCGGTGAGGATGACACTCTCCTCCAATCCGTCGAGGCTGGACGCTATCGCCTGACTGATCGCACTGCGCCTCTGGTCAGCGTCGAGAACATCGAAGGCTTGAGGTCCGTAATCGCGGATCGTCTCCGAAGCCTCTGCCACCACGCGGTCAGAAGCCGCTCCGGAAGCCACGTCTTGTTCGACGGTCGATCCGACGATCTGTGCCAGCAGTGGCCATCCCCCCAGCAATTCCGCCAGTTCCTGGGCGGCTGGCCGCTGCAGTGAGGAAACGTTGCGGACCAACATTTCGCTGATCTCATTGGCCGTCATCGGCCCAAGCCGAACAATCCGCGCAGACGATGGGCATACCCGGACATTCCGCGAGGTGACCAGCCGCACGCACTTCTCGCCGCCGAGGACGAAAGGGCTCAGATCCGCGGCGCTCCACACGTTGTCGACAATCAACAGAGCGCGTCGATCCTGCAGCAGCCGCGCGAGATGGAACCCAGCCTGTTCCGGGTCGGTGAGCGCCGGCCGACAACCACTGAGATGGACACAGATGTCAGAGATGAGTTCAACGACCCGTGCAGACGTACAGTCCTCGCCGGTCTCCACCCAAAGGATCTCTTGGTAGAGCTCGTGGACCCGCTCATCGTTGACCAACTGCGTCGCGATGGTCGTCTTGCCGAATCCTCCGGGTCCTACCACGGCGATCGTCACGATCCCCTCGGCGTCGTGGGCCTCTTGGAGAACGGAGATGAGGCCATCAAAATCGCTGTTCCTGCGCACCAGACTCGGCTCCGCATTCGGGATGGGGAGGAAGCCTCCCGCCGCCGCAGCGTGCTCAGGAACTCCCGGCAAGTCGTCGCCGATCGCTTCCCAGAACCGCTCCTGCTCTGCTGGGCTGCTTCGCTCCAGGGTTCTGTCCAGTGCCTCCTGGAGAGGCTTGCTGATCGTCCTCGGCCTCGTAGGTGACTCCCAGTCAGACACTGTTCGGCTTCCGACTCCCAGATGGAGCGCGAACCCACGCACTGACAGGCGCAAAGATTCCCGCAGTGCGCGCGATTCCTTTCCAGTCCAGCGCTGCACTGTGCCCACCGAGACCCTCTCGACCGACTCTCTGACGCTAACAACACGGGGTACCGAAGCGCGCGGCCTCGGACGTACTCCGCAGCAGGCTCGCAGCGCCGCCGCAACGCTCGGCCTGCGAAGCGGATTGCAGCGGGCAGCAGGTCTTTCCGAAGCTGTCCCCGGTTCCGCAGCGCTGTCGCAGCGCCGCACCAGCCACAGCGCTGAGAATCACCGGCACTCTTCTGTGCAACGGAGCGGCACTGCTTCGCTCCGTTGATGCATAGGCGAGCCGGAGGTGAGTGGGCATGTGCAGAGCGGTGAGGGGGGCGATGTCAGCCATCACGCCTCTTCTCGAGCCTGTCCAGGCGTGCGGACAGTTCCGCGACTCGCTCCTCCAGCCGCTTGATGGCCTGAGTGGTCGGGTCAGCAACAGCGTCGACAGCCGACTCGCGAATAAAACTTCCGCGGCCTTGGTGGGAGTAGATGATCCCACCAGCGCGAAGCTCCGCGAGGGCGCGCTGCACTGTGCCCGGTGCGACCTCGTATCTATCGGCCAGCTCTCGCGTGCTGGGCAGCTTGTCATTGCCCGTCAGACGGCCGAGCCGGATCTGGTCACGCACATCTTGTGCGATGCGTTGGTAGGGCTGCATGGACTCGTCCGTCATGGGCCACATCGTAGAGCCACCCCACTCGAATAAATAGGTTGCCCAACTTGGTTGACACAGCCGCAACTGTATCAGCTAACCTATCCATGTCGGTGAAGATGGCTGTCGATTGGAACAGCAGGTGTCACCGTCTCGCCGGGTTCTTCGGACCCGGCTCCCCCACCCGGAACCGCCCACGCGGGCGGCGCCGGATGCGGGAGCCGGAACGTCGGTTCCCGCAGGAAGTCGTCCGCCCTTCGGGGCGGCCGGGGTAGCCCCAGCTTGCTGAGGGCGCGAGAGCACCATCGAACTCCTCCGGAGCCTGACGGCCGCGACGACTGTGTGCATGTCGCAGCGCTGTGCGCTGTCTGTCCTGCGGGACGCCGGCCTCGTGCCGTGCGGCCCGGAGGGCGGAGAGAGCATCGCGATCCGTGCCCCCCGCCGCTCCGTCTGTAAGGAGTCCTGATGTCTGCTTCGCCCCTTGAGCGCACTGCCCGCACCCGCCGGAGCCAGACCCGCTCCCGCACCGTCAACGCCCGCCCGGCGCTCGCCGTCTCCACCCTCAAGCCTCACCAGTACGACCTGCGCCCGGCCTGCGCGTCGCTGATCTGCCCCGACTGCAAGACGTGGGTGCCGATCACCAGCCTTCAGACCAAGAAGCCCAAGCTGGTGCCGCACGACACCGGCCGTGCGGGTAAGGCCCCGGCCATCCGCTGCCGCCTGGGCAGCAACCGCCTGGTCACGGTCGACGTCACGGCCAGAAAGTGGGAGGAGCGCCTGGTGGACGGCAACTCGGAGACCGTGCACCGCCGCCGGACCACCGTGCGGCGCAAGCCGAAGGTCGCGCCTGCCCCGGCCGTCGGTCAGATCGCCGCGCAGAAGCAGACGGCGACGGTCGGCGACTCCGGCGACGGCCGGCCCTTGTGGCTGCTGCGCGAGATGAAGTGGGCGTCGACTGAGTCTGCGGTCCGTGACGCCGACACCCGGCGGGCGGAGCTGCCCGAGGGGGACGCGCCGCTGGGCGCACCGCCGGTGCCGCTCACGACGCTGCACCCCCAGCGCCGCGCGAGCTGACTTGCTCTGGACGAACGACCACGGCCCCGGCCACCTCGCAGGGGGGAGGCCGGGGCCGTGGCTGCTCGCCCGGCGGCCGTTCCTGACGACGTGAGGAGCACTCCATGCCTGTTCCGACCGACCCACGCACCCCTCAGCAGCGCGTTCAGGACCAGCTGGCGGCGGCCCGTCGCACGCTGGCCGACTCGAGCTTGCCCCGTGCGGAGCGGGCCCGGCTGGCCGACCGCATTCACGCCCTCACCGAGCAGGCCAAGCGTCTCGGCGCCTGACCTGCACCGCGACGAACGACCACGGCGTGTCCCCGTCCGGCCTGCGGACGGGGACGCACCGTGGCTGTTTGTACGGCAGCCGGCAGCCCCCGGGGAATTGCACTCCCCGGGGGCTGATCTCACGCACTGGACCTTGGGATGCCCAGATGATGATCAGCATGGCACAGCCGCTCGCCCCTGCCGCGGCGCAGCTCCTGCCCGCGACGGCCGAGGCCTCGCGGCAGGAGGTCGAGGAGCAGATCGGTCCGCGCCGCCGGGGCGCGATCTACCAGAACACCGATGGCGCGTTCGAAGTGCTGTCGGTGGTCACCGACCCCGCCGAGGCCCGCGTGCTGCTGCGGCGGGACAGCGCGCAGTGGGCGCTGATCGTCCGCGACGTACTGCGCGCGGGCGGCGAGCCGTTCGCCGTCGGATCGGTGTGGAGCACCTCCGACCACCTGGTGCGCGAAGCACCGAACCGTACCCGCAGCAGCTGGGGCACCGCGGCGTAAGGCCTGCCGCTGAACCGAGAGGACGCAAGCCGATGGACAACAAGCTCGCCGCGGCGATCGAGCGGGACGACCGACGGGAGGACGCCAGGATGCACGCCGATGACCGTGTCACCTGCCACACCCACCAGGCATGGGCCGACGACTGCGCCGACCGGCACCGTCCGGTGACCGCGGGGCGGTTGCTGGCCGAGGCACGGGAACTCGACCGCATCCGTGCACGGACCTGATCCCACCACCTGACCAGTCGCTTCGACCCCGGCCAGCCGTACGTGTGCGGCTGGCCGGGCGCGTAGCTGCTCGTCCGGGCAGTGAAAGGCGACAGCCCCGGGGGCGCAATCCCCGGGGCTGTCCAGGCAGGACCTGAACTGGAGGCCCTGATGTTCGACAGCATCCCACGCCCGACCAGCCGTACCGACTCCGACCCGGATATGGACGAGGCCCTGCGCTGCGTCCGGCAGGGGAGGTGACCGGCATGGACTGGCGTCACCACGCGGTCTGCCGCGCAGAAGACCCTGACCTGTTCTTCCCCGTCGGCAACACAGGTCCGGCTCTGGTGCAGATCGAGGAGGCCAAGGCGGTGTGCCGCCGCTGCCCGGTCATGGAGCAGTGCCTGCAGTGGGCGCTGGAGTCCGGCCAGGACTCCGGCGTGTGGGGCGGGCTCTCGGAGGACGAGCGGCAGGCGATGAAGCGCCGTGCCACCCGCAACCGGGCCCGGAACACGAAGGCGGCGGCGTGAGCGAGGGCGGCATGAATGAGGAGGACCGGCAGCGCCTGGAGGACGCGTTGCGCCGGACCAACTCCGATCATGACTTCGGCCGCCGTGCTCATGGCTGAGTCCCTGTACGACCGCTACATGCAGGCCGCGGCAGCCCACCGCGCGCACGGCGAGACCTGCACCAGGTGCTCGCCGGACGCGCGGTGCGACACCGGCCTGCGCCTGCACGAGTCGTTCACCCGGCTCCAGGACGCCTACCTCCGCTGGCAGAAACAGCAGCGGACGTGACCGCAGGCGGGACGGGTCCCGCTCCCCCGCCGCGCCACGCTGCTCCAGCAGGCCGGCCGCCCGATGGGCGGCCGGCTCTTTCCATGTCTCCAGCCCGGGAACATCCCGGGCTTCTCCCGCCAGGAGAGCTCATGCCCACCACCCAGTCCGACACTGCGACGACCACCTCCGGCACGGCCCGGCGGCTTCCGAAGTCGCTGTGCACGCACACGCCGCCGTGCCCGGCCGCCGACGCCCCGGACCGCGAGGCCGCCCACGTCGTGGCCCGCCACCCGGAGCAGGGCTGGAGCCTGCTGTGCAACGCCGTCCTGCTGTTCGAGGACACCGGCGAGCTGCTCCCCGACGGCCGCATCATCGCTCCGCACCGGCCCCTCGCGACAGCGGCCTGACGACTGCCTGATCCGCCCGACCCGGCTGCTGTCGTCCAGTGGCCGGGTCGGGCGGTGACGGGAGCCGGACAGTCCGGCCGATCACAACAGGGGGTTTCTCATGATCTGGATCATCAGCAAGCGCCGGCACACCGTCCGTCTGCAGGCAGCCCAGGGCCGCCTGGCCCGCATCAAAAGCCAGCGCGACGACGCGGACCTGACCGCCGACGCGCTGGCCGAGGATGCCGTGCAGCGGACCGAGCGCATCGAGCAGCAGGCCAGCCGCATCGAGGAGCTGGAGCTCGCCCTGGCCGCCGCCCACCGCGCGGCCCAGCGGCTCGACACCGACCTGGACCGCGCCGCGGTCGAGATCGGCGAACTGCGCCGCATCCGCGTCCTGCTGGAGGGCGCGCTCGGCCACTACATCGACGCCGCCGAGCAGCCCGTGCACATCCTGGTGCGCGACAGCCGGCTGCACAGCATCCACCGCTCGAAGAAGGCCGCCGGGCAGGCCGTACGCCAGGCCGACCCCAGCGTGCCGGACCTGATGACGTGGACCTCGCGGCCGGGAGCCGACCCGGCCACCGGCTGGTGGCACGCGGCACCTGCTCTGCCGCCGTTGCCGGTGCCGCCGCAGGCCGCGGCGATCGAGGCGTACTACCGGGCCCTGGAGGCCCGCAGGCCCGCCGTGTTGCCGTCGGCGGCGGCCGGCGGACACGACAGCGGCGGTCCGGGCCAGCGCGTTGCGGCCCGTGACGTCGAGGCCGCGGATGCGGCGGTGTTTGCGCGGTCGCTCCCCACGGCCTGACTGTCGGCTGCCTGATCCGCCCGGCCCGACCGCTGAACGACGGCGGTCGGTGCGGGCGGTGACGGGGAGCTGGACAGCCCGGCCGCCGTCGCCTGGCTGCGCCAGCACCTCGCGCAGGACAGCAGCACGCTGCCCGCCCTGCGCTGACCACCTGCTCCACACAGACGGCCCTCCGAGTCCCCGGCATTCAAGCTGCCGGGGCCCCGGAGGACCTGGTGACGACATTACCCACCGCCGCAGATCCACGGTGCCCCTTCTCGGCGGCGCCCGGAAGAGAGAGGACAATCCGTGGCCACCAAGCCCGCCGCACGCCGCCGGCGCCCCGCGGCGAACCCGAAGCCCCGCAACGGGCGCGCCAAGGCACCGGCGACGCCGGTCTCCGTTCCCGCCCAGGCCGCCGCCCCCAATGAGACGGTGCCGCCGGTGCACCCGGAGGCCGACCTGGTCCTGGCCGATGCCGCCGACCGGGCCGCCGACGTCATCGACCTCGCGCGTGAGGAGGCCGCCGTCCTCCAGGCGGAAGCCGAGAGTGCGGCCGCGCGTACGGTCGCCGACACGCACGAGCAGGTCACCGTGCTGATGTCCGAGGCGCAGACCCGCGCCGCGGGCATCACCGACGATGCAGGCCAGGAGGCCACCGCGCACCGCGCGGCGGCGAAGAAGGACCTGGAGGCGGCGCGCGGTGAAGCCGACCGGCTCCTGACGGAGGCCCGTGACCGGGCCAAGGCTCTGGTGACGGAGGCCCGAGCGCAGGTCGCCGACCTCACCGAGCTGGCCGTCGCCGACCGCGAAGCGACCGGCAAGGCGGTTGCCGAGCTGCGCCGCCTGGCGGAGGCCGACCTCACCGAGATCAGCACCCTGGTCGACCAGCGCCGCATCGAGGCCGGCCAGATCCTCGCCCGCGCCCAGGAGCAGGCCGACGCCCTGGTGGCTGCGGCGCAGCGGGAGGTCGACCAGGCCCGCGAGCGGTTCGCTCAGCTCGCGGCGACGGCGGCCGAGCAGTACGACGGCCGCCGGGCGGAGGCGGAGGCGCTGTACGCGGACGCGGTCAGGGCCGCCGACGAACGGCGCCGCGAGGCCGACGACCGCGTCGCCGCCGCGCACACCGAGGCGGAGGCCGCCCGCACCGAGCTGCGCGAGAAGCTGCGCGCGCTCACCGACCAGTTCGACGCGGAGGCCGTTGCCAGGCGCAAGGCTCTCACCGACGAACTCGCCGGGCTCCAGGCCGCCTGCGACAAGCAGCGCGAGCGGCTGCGGGAGGAAGCCAAGACCGTCGCGGTGCAGCTGCGCGAGACCGCCCGGAAGGAAGCGAGCCGCATCACCACCGAGGCGGAGCGCAAGGCGAAGGCCGTCACCGAGCGGGCGAAGGCCGATGAGGCCCGTGCCCGTCGGCTGCTCGATGAGGCCCGCGAGGCGAAGAAGTCCGCCTCCCGCTGGAACGGCTGGCAGCAGAACGTCAGCCGCAAGGCGTGGAAGACGGCCCCGTGGATCGCGCTCGCCGCCGGCGTCGGGCTCGCCGCGTCTGGCGAGTACGAGCTGGCCCGCATGGTCGGCATCAACCAGTACGTCGCCCCGCTGCTGCCGGTCAGCATCGACGTCTACTGCGTCACCGCGTTCCGGGCCAAGAAGGACATCCCGTACGCGTTGCTGCTGATGGCGTCGGCGAACGTGACCTACCACCTGTCCGAGCAGGCGCACCTCGTCCAGGACGGTCAGTCGGCTCCCTGGCAGCTGACGACGTTCGTGGTGCTGATCTTCGTGGCGGTCATCTGGCGCGTCCACACGCTCATGCACGGCGACGGTACGGACGGCCACGGCAGCAAGGCCGCTGCGGTCGTCCGTACCGGTACGGACGGTGGAAACGGAATGCCCGCCCGTACAGGTACGCACCGGCGTACCGACGCGACGGACGCTGCGTCGTCCGGCCGTACAGAGGGCGCGAGCCACGACCTGTACGCCGCGCACAACGCGGTTCGCACCGACGGCACGGGCGCCGGATGGGACGGTACGGACCCTGTACGCCCCGCCGCGCACCCGCCGCACGGCGGCGAGGCCGAAGCGGCGGTGACCAGGGCATACAGCGCCCGTACAGGCGGCGTACACACCCCCTCCGAGGGTGCGGCGCGTACAGGTACGGCGACTGTCGGGCGTACCGGGACGGCCAGTGCGGCCGCACAGGGACGCACCGGCGCCATCAGCGTCCGTACACAGTCCGGCGGCGAGCGCGTCCCGGGTGCCCGTACAGGTACGACAGCCGCATCGCCTTCTGCAACCGGAACGTGCAGTACGGGGGGCACGGACCGTCCCGGTACGCCTGTACGGACGGACGAAGAACTCCTGCCGCTCGTACAGAACCTCCCCCGCGGCGAGGACGGGTTCGTGACCCTCTACCAGGCCCGAACCAAGCTCTCCGTCAACAACGACCGCGCGGTGCGCCTGCTCTCCAAGGCCGGCCTGCTGCGCCCCGAGGACGCGGACAAGCACCTGGCCTGATCCACCGTCCGGCACACACCAGTGAGGGCCAGCCCATCGGAAGTGGGCTGGCCCCCGCTGCGACTGCCGGAAGCAGTCCACAGCCCCCCGAGTACAGCAGATCCGACCCCGCGGAGGCCCCAGTGAGCACCGACAAACCCGAGAAGCAGCCTCTCACCGACGAGGAGGGGAGGCCGTTCTTCGACGACCCGAGGGCGGCGCTGCGCCAGATCGCGCAGAATCCCGCCGCGTACGCCCGCTACGTGGCGGACTTCCACCGGGTCGTGCTGGACATGCAGGCCAAGCTGGAAGTCCTTGAGCACGAGACCCGTGTGCACTGCCGCGGCACCCGGGTGGAGGGCGACAAGAGGGGCCAGGCCTTTCTGCGGTCTTTTCCGGTGGAAAAGTCGCTGCACGACGTCATCAGGAACCTCAAGAAGGCCGTCTCCGGACTGGAAAAGAGCGCCCATCGGCGCCACGCCCACGACGAGAAGGTGAAGGAAGTCAGGAAACAGCGGAAAGAAAAGATCCAGATCAAACAGCGGAAGCAGAACCCGCAGATTCAGACCGCTCCGCAGAATCCGCCGCAGCAGGGCGCGCAGGGCTCGGATATGGGATATGGTGGTCCCACGTCGATTTATGACCTGCCTCGCAGGGAGTCGGCGTGAGCGCCGGTCGCCCGCTCACGAAAGCCGAGCGGAAGAAATACAACCGTGCAAAACACGAGCAGAAGATCAGAGAGGATCTGATCGCCCGGCACGGCACCGACCTCGGCACCTTTTATTACTGGCTCCGGTTCATGCATATCCGGGGCACCCAGGCCCACCGCGGCGGAGACACGGACTTCATCCGTGACGTCGCGCTCGCCCTGGAGAACGTCCACCGCCGCCACGCCGGCTAGCACTCCGCGTCCCGTACGAAGGGCCGTCTCCGATCGCCGGGGCGGCCCTTCGGCGGTCCCAACGCGTGCCGCGCGTGGCGCGTGGCGCGCGTGTCGCGCACGCGCGTACGCGAGGCCGCTGACGGCTGTCAAGCTCTGGAGGAGGGTTGCATGTCCGACGACACCGACAACAACGTGGTCCATCTCCCCACCCGGGACCGCAATTCCGGCACCATGCCGGAAGCACCCGATGCCGGGGGGCTTTTCTATTCCGAACCGCCCGACAGTAACGGCTCTGCGGAGCCTGTGGAGGGCGGCGCAGCGGGCCACCCGCCCATTCGCGCGCCGATGTCCCCGGAATCGGCTCTGCGGGAAACGGGAATGCCCAGTCCCGAGGAGTACGAGGAAGGCGAATACGAGGAGGAGGGTGAATATGTCCAGCCTCGTTCTCTTGCTGACCGGCTCGGCGACTGGCTCGAATACCGGATCGCGGTGGGCCGGGCCCGTCTGGAGGAAGAAGCGCCGTACCGCGAGGCAGAAATAGCGCGGAAAGTCGCCCTGCTGGAAGGGGAGGCTGCCAGGAAGAACGGGCTGCTGGATGCGCAGAACAAATTGCGTGAGGCTCGTTTCAAGGCGCAGGCTGACCGGGCGGGTGCTCAGGGCAAGTCGGATGCGGCCGCCGCGAAGGCGAGCCGGTCCGCTGCCGGGATGGGCGCCGACAAGGGCGGCCGGGGCAAGACGTCGTCCGGCTCCGGCGGCGGCTCCGGTTCCGGCCGGGGCTCCGGCGGCCGCGGCCCGGGGGCCAACAGCTCCGGTTCCGGGGCGGGTTCCGGCGGCAAGGGGCCCGGCCGCTCCGGCAGTGGTACGGGCACTGGCGGCGGTAAGGGCTCCGACCGTTCGGCCGGCGGTCGGGACCAGGGCGGCAAAGGCAAGGACTCCCCCGGCCGCGGTTCCGGGGCGGGCGGCGCGTCCGGCGGCGCCGGGAAGGGCTCTGATCGCTCCGCTGGCGGCCGTAACCGCCCTGGTGGGGGCAAGGAGTCGTCCGGCGGTTCCAAGGGCCGCCAGAACGGCTCTGGAAGTTCCGGCAGTTCAGGCAGGGGCGGTTCGAGTGGGAGCGGCAAAGGCGGTTCGAAGAACAACGGGGGTGATAAGGGCGGCGGGAGGGCAGACGGCAGCAAGGGCGGCAGGAACGACGGCTCCGGCAAGGGGCCAGGCAGCGCGGCCGCGGAACGCTCTCCGGGACGTCAGCAGCGGGCCGCCGACCGCCAGGCCGCGCGACAGCAGCGGCGTGCCGCCGACCAGGCCGCCAAACTGGACGACCGCTCCAAGGACCGCGATCAGGCCCGCGCCCGCAGGCAGGCCGCGTGGGAGGAACGCCGGGCGAAGAAGGCCGAGCGTGACGCCGCGCGGAAGACGAAGAAGCAGCAGGCCGCGGGCGCCGGCCGTACGACGCTGGGCGCGGCGCTGGCGGAGGAGGCGCAGCGGCGCTGGGACCAGCGCCGCGCCGCCGGCCAGGACAAGCCCGGTAAGGACGGCAGCAAGGCGAAGGACGCCTCCGGAGGCCGGAAGGTCGATCTGACCAAGGGCAAGAAGGGCCCGGGCGGCACGTCGGAGAACAAGCCTGGCGCCGGCGGGGCCGGCAAGGAGGACGGCTCCGGTGCCCCGAAAGTCGACCTGACCAAAGCTCCGAAGGACAAGGGCGCAGACGGCAAGGCGCCCGGCAAAGGGCCGAAGGACCAGCCCGAGCCCAAGGACGGGCCCAAGAACAAGCCCGAGGACAACAAGGGCAAGGACGAGAAGGCTCCTGACGGTGGCGGCACCGACAAGGACGGCGCTGAGCCGCAGGACAACGCCCCGAAAGACAGTTCCAAGGCCCGGAAGTCCCACAAACGCAAGCGACGGAGGCGCAAGTCGGATGCCGGTGCGTCGGGCCCGAAGGGCGCCACACCGGACGACGCCCCGTACGGCGACCCCTACGACAACCCGTACGACGGCCCGTACGACGGCGCGGCACAGGGAAGCCGGTGGGACGCCTTCTTCACGGACTTCGGCTCGTCCTTCACGGACTGGTTCGGCCGGAAGCACGAGCCGAATGGCCCCACCGAACCGCCCGAGGAGCCGGGACCGGCCCTGCGGCCCGAGGACCTCGGCGTCAACGTCGACCGTCCCGACCGGCCGGTGCAGTCCTCGCAGCCGTTCCCGTCCCAGGACGAGGAGGACATTCCGGATGCGGAGATCGTGCCGCCCCGGGCCCTGGGTCCCGCTCCGGAGCCGCACTTCGCGCGGCCCGGCACCACCCGTCCCACCTCCGAGGAGGAGAACTCCGTGACCGCAGAGGTCAAGACCGCGTCGGGCCAGGGCGGCCTGGCCGCACAGCACCGCACCAACATCACCTTCGGTGAGTACCTGGTGGACATCGCGAACATCGCGCTCGCTGCCGGCTGCGACAAGGAGCGGGCCGAGCAGCTGGCCGACGCCCTGGCCAAGGTCGCCGACGCCCTGCGGGAGATGGCCGCCGACCTGGTCGGTGACCACAGCATCTCCACCCGGGTCACCAACTTGATCGCGGACCTCGCCGACGCCGCCGGGCGCATGAAGGCACAGGCCGAGCGGTGTGCCGCCGAGTGCGAGGTCGCGGCCGAGGCCGCCAAGCTCGCGGCCGTCTCGGTCGCCCGGGTCTACGGCGAGGACATGCAGGAGGTCGAGGACAAGGGCCTGCAGTACGCCTCGGCCGCCGTTCACCACGACTGACGAGGAAACTGCTGATGAGTGAGCTCGAACCCCGCCGGGCCGGCGCAGCCGCCCCGGCGGACGGCGACAACCGGTACAAGTCCGTCCAGCGCAAACTCAAGACCCTCCGCCAGGCGATGGACCAGGCCGAGACGGAACTCGCGGCGCTGGTGCGCAGTATGCGCGCGAACGCCACCCGCACCGAGAAGCTGGCCGGGCACATCGCCCATGCCGAACTCGACCACAAGTTCGTCGAGCTGACGAACCAGGTGGCCGTCGCCCTGGGCGGCGCCGCCGTCGAGGTCCGCACCCTGCACGAAACCGCGCAGGAAGTCTCCGGCCTGGCCTACGACGCGCAGCACACGCACGCGCGGCTGTACGAGGGCCTGGACGACATCCGCTCCAACCGTAAGGAGCGCACCCCCAAGCCGGGCTTCTTCGCCCACTGAACCCCTCCCCCACCCAGCGCGGGGCGGCCCGCCGGCATGGCGGGCCGCCCCACGCGTTCGTCCCGAAGGAGAAGCCGTGTCCGTGCCGCGCAGCGTCGCCCTGGAGCGCACCCTGTACGCCCTGGCCGCCCCAGTCCTCGCCGCGGCCCCGAACCTGGCCCCCGACGGCCCCGTCAGCACCGTCGTGCAGTTGGCCGGCGCCGCCGGTGTCATCGGCGGCGCCCTGGCCGCCAAGGGCGACCAGCCCGGCGCGGGACGCAAGATCCTGCGCTGGTCGCCGCCGGTGCTCGCCGCCGCCGTCGACGTCGCTGCCCAGCACACGCCCGGCTGGGGCCCGTGGTGCCTGGACGCCCTGCTGGCCGCCTCCTGGGCCGCGGCCGGGTGGCTGGTGATGCCCTACGCCCGGCATGCCCGCCGCCGCCACCGTCCTGCCCTCGCCGCTCCCGCCCCGCAGCCGCCGCCGGCCCCCGAGCCGGCGGCGCAGCCGGACGACGGCACCGACGCCTTCACCCGCCAGGTCCGCCGGCTGTGGGAGAACCGCGGCCTGCCCGGCAACACCCTCGTGGTCAAGGCGACCGCGCACGAGGGCATGCCGCACGACCTGTCACTGCTGCTGCGCGCCTGCGAGCCTGGCCGGCCCATCACCGGCCTGCGCGACGAGGACGTCGCCGCCGCGTTCGCCGTCGACGTCAGCGATGTGCACATCGAGGAGGTCGTGCGGCAGTACGGGCGTGAAGGCGGCCCCGGCTGGAAGCACGTGCACGTCACCCCCGATGCGGCGGAGCGGCGCCGCACCGCCCCCACCACCGGCGAGTGGTGGGCCGAGCGGATCGCGGCCGGCCCCGTGCCGGGCTCGGAGTTCGTCAAGAAGGTCCGCGACCAGCAGCGCGAGGTCACCCACTACATTGCCCAGGTCCCCGATGAACTGGGCGAGCCGCGCGTCAACCTGCACGCGCTGGCGGCCGCGCTGAAGACCAAGTACGACGAGGGCCGCCTGTTCGTCACCGTCGACGGCAGCCAGGTCCTGGTCTCGTTGTGGGACAGCTCGCCGCTCGCGCAGGTCTTCCCCGCCACCCGCGAGCTGCTGACCCCGGATGCCGACGGGCGCTGGGTGACCGGCTACCTCGGCAACGGCCAGCCTGCCCGCAACCGTGTCTACACCGACCGGGGCGCCGCCCACGGCCTGTTCGTCGCCCCCTCCGGCGGCGGCAAGACCCAGCTGATGGGCCTGCACATTGCGGCCGACGCGCTGTTCGGTGCTGTGGTCATGCTGGCCACGGAGGCGCCGGACGAGAAGACCGCCGCGCTGGGAAAGCACACGGCCCGCTACGGCGTCGGCGCCCTCTACATGGTCCGGCTCCTGCGGGTCCTGGTCGCGCTGATGGACATCCGCGGCCAGATGCCGTGGGAAGACGGGCTGGTCCACGAGTGGGACCCGAAGCGGCCGGGCTGCCCCTACCGGATGCTGTCCGCCTACCTGGACGAGTTCCTGTCCGCTGCCCGCAACGGCGCCTACGGCGTAGAGATCATGGAGCTCGCGGAGCTGGTGTCGGTCAAGGGCCGCAAGTACGGCGTCGGCCTCAAGGTCGCCGGCCAATCCGTCTACGTGCAGGACGGCTTCACGCAGCTGCTGTGCGAGAACCTGCGCGAGAACTGCATCCCGGTCGTGCTGAAGGTGGCCCCCGGCAAGGTGGGCACGATGTTCAAGGCCCTGGGAATCCCGGCCGAGAACACCCCCGACCCCCTTCCCCGCTCCTTCTCCTCGGAGGAGGCGGGCCGGATCGAGCGGGTCATGCGCGGCGAGCCCGAGCCGCCCGCCGACTCCAACACCGGCGGCGCCGGCTGGATCATCGAAACCAAGCAGCCGGATGTCCTGCGCACCCTGTACATGGACTTCAAGGCCGGCATCGACGACTGCTTCCCCGACACCGTCGCCACCCTGACGGACCACGAGATCCGCGAGCTCGAAGCCCGCGGCCTGTGGTTCGACTGGTCCGAACCGCCCCGCCCCGGCGAGTTCGGACCCGCACCCAGCGACGACGAAGACGGGGACGACGACGCGCCCTACAAGGCCGGCGGCGAGCACCACAGCGGGCAGCCCGCAACGCACCGCGACGCGGTCACCTCGACCCGCCAGGCGCTGGAGGCCATCAAGCGTCTCTCCGGCGTCTGACCCACCCCGCACCGCCACTCACCCCTCAGGCCCGGCCGGATACGGCCGGGTCAGCTCACCCTTGGAAGGACACACCGCCGTGGCTGTATCGATCTCCGTCGTCGTCCTGCTCGGCATCATCGTCTTCGTCATGATTCGCAGCGGCTGGGT
Organism: Streptomyces monomycini; assembly: GCF_022271435.1. Lineage (GTDB taxonomy): Bacteria > Actinomycetota > Actinomycetes > Streptomycetales > Streptomycetaceae > Streptomyces > Streptomyces monomycini. Next base: position 89,259 of record NZ_JAFIQY010000022.1, read on the forward strand.
CCGCCTGTGGCCCGCCCTGGCCTGCGCCGGATTCGGCTTCTTCCTCGCCTCCACCGGCGTCGCCCCCGTCATCCGGGACACGCTCGGCTCCGTCGCCGGCTGGATCGCCCGCATCTGAGGCCGCCCCGGCCGCCGGCGTCGAAGGCCGCCCCTCTGCCCGCACCTTCGACGCCATTCCAGGAGCGCCGATGCCCCACACCCCCACCAGCTCCGTCACCCGCCGGCGTGACCCGGCCGCCTCCACCGGCCCGGCGCCCGCACCGTCGGCGGACCTCTCCTTCGAGCAGCGCCTGACGCTCATCGAGGCCGCGATGAGCGTCAGGCTGGACGAAGCGGCCGTCGCCTACGAAATCAACACCGCCCACCTCGCCACCGCGCCCGTCGACCTGGCCGACGTCGTCACCGGCCCCACCGAGCCCGCCGGTCCAGCCGGAACCGGAGCCCGGCCGCTGCCCGAGCTGTATCCGACGCCGGTCGCCGCCCTGCTCCAGCGCGCCCACCACCGCCTGCTCACCGGCGGCTGGTGCACCGGCACCCTCGTCGACGCCGACGGCGCCCGCTGCCTGTACGGCGCCGTCTACGCCGAAGCCGGCGGTGACTGGCGTCTGGAATCGGATGCTCTGGACGTCCTCCTGGACGCCATCCGCAGGGAGTTCGGCGACCAGGTCGAGTCCGTGCCCGCGTTCAATGACGCCTTCGGCGGCCCCGGTGTCCCGTTGCGCCTGCTCGGCCAGGCCGCGGTCCTTGCCGACGCCCGCGGCGTGTAGCTCCGGGCCACTTGCCTCGCGTCAGTACCCCCACCCCGGGGCCGGACGCGGGGCAAGCCACCCGGCAGACATCACCACACCCATCACCGCAGCAGCGAAGGAGCAACCGCACCATGGCCAACGACACGCCGCTCACCGGACAGACCACGCTCTGGGCCGGCACCTACCACGGACGCCACGGCGGCACCCCGGTCACCGTCACCGCCACCCGTGACGACACCCGTGCCCAGCCCTATGCCTGGGCGTGCACCTGCGGTGCCTCCCGCCACTTCGCCACCGAGTACGGCCTGGGCCGCAGCGCCTGGCGCCACACGCACCCCACGGCCTGGGCCCGCATGCGGCAGTGGACCGCCCGACTGTTCCGGCGCAGCACCACCGCAGCCTGACGCCCTGCCTGGTCCTCGCCCGCCCGCACCCCGGGCCGGGCGAGGACCGGACAGGCCGCCCGGCCACCCGCCGCACCGTCTCCCGCGCCCGCCGACACCCATGTCGGTGGCGCGGGGCTGTCCACCCTTGCCTGCCGGAGGAGACCGACTCGTGCTCATCCCCCGCCCCTGCCGCCGGCTCGGCCGGCCCCGCCCGCACCGCCCCGGCCCCCGCTACCCGCAGCCTCCTCGTCGGCTGCCCGGCGCCTGGCGCCGGTGATGCCCCGCCCCCGCACGCGGCGCCGCCGCGAGGTGACACGGGTGCCGCGCAGCGCAGCGCGGCTGCCGGAATTCGACCGCCGGGCTTGTCCCGAGGGCCTGGTGACGCGCAGGCAGCTGCGGGAGATGGGGCTGTGCCCCGGCGGGCACGGCCCGGTGGCAGTGCTGCGCTGCAAGGCGTGCGCCTACCGGCCCGACCAGGCGTGCATCCATCCGACCCGGGCCTGGCTGTACCGCGTGGACCTCGCCCGGCCGAAGCGCACGCCGACGCTGGCCCAGGAAGAGGCGCTGGATCAGGCGATGGCCGCCCGCCAGACCTGCCCGGCCTGCGGCCGCCGCTACCACCACTGCCTGCCCCTGAAATCCCTCGGCTTGTGCCTGGAGTGCCACGACGGCACCCCGGCCGCCCCGGACAGCTACTGCCTCCCGACCCCGGCCGGGCACCGGCTGGCCGCCTGACGGCCCCGCCTTTTCCCACCTCACCGCACCACTGACCCGCAGAGGAGACCTGCCGTGCCCGTACGTACCCTGACTGCCCAGCAACCCGGCCCCGTGCTGATCGACATCGAGCTCCTGGGCGCGGGCAGCACTGTCACCGTCCGCACCGACGCCACCCGCACCGACGCGGAGGTCACCATCCGCACGGCCGACGAGTCCGGCGTCTCCGCCGATGCGGTCCGTGACGCCGAGCTGCGCTGGGACGCCCGCGGCGCGCTCGTCGCCCACGTCCAGGGCACCGGCGGCATCAGCGGCGGCACCACGATCGTCAACAGTGGCGGCGGCGCTTTCACCGTGGGATCCCACTTCGGCGTCGTCCAGCACGTGCAGAACAACGTGGGCTCGATTGTCATGGTTTCCGGCGGCGACCTGAACCTTGGCGGCGGCCGGTACCAGTTCCACGGGACCGGCACTGTCCATGTGGTCCAGGGAGCGTCTCCCGTCGAGATCAGTGCTGTGGTGCCTGAGGGCTGCTCGGTCACTGCCCGCACCCAGTCCGCTGGCGTCACCACCGACGGGACGTTCACGGCCGTTTCCGCCGCCACTCAGTCTGGCGATGTCCGTGTCCCCGGCCACAGCGAGCGGGTCACCGCGAACACGCAGTCCGGGGACATCGACGTGCACAGCGCGCCGCACATCATCGCCAAGACGCAGTCCGGCGATATCCGGCTCGGCCGCACCGACGTCACCGAGGCCAGCACCCTCGCCCGTAAGACCGGCAAGGGCGCGTTCTGGGACCTTGCCGACCACGGCATCAACGGCACCTTTCACCTCGACGGTGCCTGGCACCACGGCTGGGAGACCCTGGCCGCCCTCATCGCCACCACCAAGGCCACCAGCCGGTGACCCGCACCGCCCTCGACCGCGTCCGGACTTCCGCCGGCATCGTGAAGCTCGCCCTGCAGCAGATCGAGGACGACCTGCGCGGCGAGAGCGACGCCCGCATCCTCGCGGAGGTCCTGCGCGAACTGCACCACGAAGACCACCGTCAGGACGGCGTCTTCGGCTCCCTCGCGCAGCTGCTCACCGTCGCCGCGCAGGCCGCCGAACGGATCGAGCTGGACCGCGACGGCGAGCTGTCGCGCCCGCTGCGCACCGCCGCCGCGCTCATCACCGGCGACGCCGGCCTCCAGATCTCCTGAACCCCCGTGCTCTTGACCTGCAAGGAGAAGTCGCATGAACACCGTTTGCCTGGACCGCGCGCTGCCCGTCGACACGACCATCCCCGACCCCTCGCTGGTCTGCCTGATCGGCCCGGCAGGCTCCGGCAAGTCGACGTGGGCCAGTACCTGGCCCGACACCCAGGTCCTCGAACTCGACCGGTTCCGGGCTCTGGTCAGTGACGACGCTGGCTGCCAGGAGGCGACCGGCGATGCGGCCGCCGCGCTCCAGGCCGTCCTGAAGGCCCGCCTCGCCCGCCGGAAGATGACGATCGTCGACGCCACGAACACCGAGAAGGCCGTACGCGCTGACCTCTTGCAGGCGGCCCGTGACCACGGGGTGCCTGCAGTCGCCTTTCTGGTCTGTGCTCCGGTCGACGTGTGCATCGCCCGCCAGGCCGGCCGCAGCCCGGCCCGCGCCGTACCCGAGGATGTCGTGCGCCGTCAGCACGCCGACACCATCGCCGCGTTCCCGCACCTGCGCGACGAGGGGTTCGCGCACGTCGTCTTCGCCGACACCATCCACCGCCTGGAGCCGCTGCTGCGCCGCGCCAGTGCCACCCGCCGCGCGGAGCTCGGCTGGAACGGCGGCGGTGGCCTGCCCGGTCTGCGAAGGGCTGGATGCCTGCTCGGCCTGCTGACGGTGCGTCGCGTCTTCGGCTCCGAGGTCCTGCCGCTGTGGCGCTGGCGCGCCGACTCGCAGCTTGCCGGCGGCGACCGCGTCGGCGAGATCCGCCTCGGCCCTGACCGCATGGTCCTCGCCCTGCGTACGAGCAGTGAGGATGTGGGCGCTTTCGGGTTCGACCTGCTGGTGGGCTGCCCGGTCGACGACGGCTGCGTTGCGCCCGCGTGGGCGCCGGTCTTCTCGGTCTGCGATCTCCTGGCCGCGCACACCACCGCCATCGTGCACCCGGACACCGTCTGCACCGTGCACGGCGGCCCCGACCGCACCGGTTGCGACCAGGGCGGCGACCACACCGACGGGGACGAGACCCACGCGCCGCGTCCACGGTTGTGAAGTTCTGCCCCGCCTGACCGGACGCTTTCGGCACGGCCCCGCCCCGCCCGGCTGCCCCGGCCGGGGCGGGGCCGCGCGGTGTCCGCCCGGTCAACCGGACCGGACGACAGGGACCTGCTGGAGGTCACCGTGTCCCTCGCCCGCCGCTCCCTCATGGAAGCCGCAGCCGATCGTTTCGGCTGGCGGCGCGCGTACGGCGACACCGCCGAGGTCGACGCCCTGCTCACCGAGCAGACCGACACCGCCTACGCCCAGGCCGCCGACCACGCGGCCCTGGCCACCGCGAAGAACGACAACGTCTTGGCTGTTCAGCCCGCCGTCCTGGACGTCCGCGGCCGGGTCTTGGCCGACGTGCTGTACCTGGAGGGCGTCCTGGCCGGCGCCCGAACCCCCGGCCTGGCGCCGGAGCTCATCGCGCGCCTGGAGGACGCCGTCGGTCTCGGCCACGAGCTGACGGTGCTGCTCGCCGACACCGTCCGTACCGCCGCCGTACACACGGCCAGCGGTACCTGAGACGCCCGGGGCGGCCGCCGGCCAACACACCCGGCCGCCCCGGAGCCCCCTTCCAAGGAGTTGCTTCACCATGTCTGCACAACCTGCCGTCCGGCAGTGTCCTCGCCTGCCCGACGGGACGGGCACTGCCTCCGTCGACGCCGGCAGCACACTGCCGACGCAACCGGTCGAAGTCGCCTTCGTCCCCGCAGAGCCGCACGAGACCGAGAAAGAGCCCGGTGTGGGCTGGCTCCAGCCCACGGGTCTGGTGGTCCACACCACCTGGCACGCCCCGTACCCGGACCGCACCCGCCCGTACTGCCAGGGCCGTGCCGTCGAAGGGGCGCAGTCCTGGTGCATCTCCACCCCCGACGGCCGTGAAGTAGCCGCTTTCGCCTACTTCACGCGCGACCGGGCCGAGGATGCCGCGGCCGCCATCGCCGCCACCCTGCCGCAGGGCGCATGGCCCCGGGAGACGGCCGGTGATGACGGCTTGTACGAGCGGGCCTTCGACGCCTCCACCGGTCCGGAGATGCTGCCGCGCACCGATGGCCGGGGACGGCCCGGCTGGGGATACGGCGCAGACTGGATCCACTGGCGGATGCCGCCCACCCGCGCCCTGTACCACCGCATGATCGCCAAGCATGGTGGCGCAGCACCGGCGAAGTACTGCCTCTCCTGCCGGAAGACCGTACGCCGGGCCCGCCGCGACGGATGGATCCCGCGCACCGGACACTGGCCGCGCTGGGGCACTCATCGCCCCGGCAGCCGCAGCAAGGTGCACTGCTACTGCTCCCAGTGCTACGTATCGGTGACCATCGGCACCCTCGGGCAGGTCACCGACGAGCACGGTCACACCGCCCCCGCGGCGCGTTCGGTCGGCATCCACAGCCCCATCGGCGAGAACGGCCCGGCGGCGTTCGGGCTCGGTGCCGGCTCGGTGCTGGCCGAGGACCGGCCGTTCGCCTGGTTCCGCTACCTGCTCGCCGACAGCGGCCACGTCATCCTCGACAACCGCCCATGCTCGGGGCTGTGGCCCGAAGGCGTGCGGCACGACGACGCCTTCCTGTGTGAGACCGGGTTCACCGGAGCCGACGAACAGGACGCCATGAGCTGACCGAGCTGTCCGGGCAGACCACCCGGGCTGGCGCCGACCAGCCGGTGCCTGTCACCGGCATGGCACAGCTGCGCCACCACCTCGCCGCCCGTGCCGCCGGCCTGCCTGTGGCACCAGCCACCACTACCGAGGACCGCGTCCAAGACGACGCCCTGGCCGAAGACTTCACCGGACTGCACGCCTGACGGGCCGTCCGCGCCGCCCCGGCCGCGACCGGGGCGGACCGGTGTGGCCAGCCAGCCTCGCCTTCACTGCCGAGTTTCCGTTCCTCACCCCTTCACGACCAGGAGGTTTCCCATGAACACCGACACCGTCGCCGAGACGATCTGTTACACCGCCGACGTCGTCCTGCGCGCCGCCGGCGGCGCCGGGCATGTCCTGCTGATCAAGCGGCGGTGGGATCCGTACGCCGGCCGCTGGGCGCTGCCGGGCGGCCACGTGGACGTGCACAAGGGAGAGACCAGCCTGGCCGCTGCCGTCCGTGAGCTGAAGGAGGAAACCGGCGTGGCGGTCCCGGCCGGCGATCTGTGGCAGGTGGGTGCCTACGACGCCCTGGGCCGCGATCCCCGCGGCCGGTACGTCACGGTCGCCTACACGGCCACCTTGCCCTCGCCGGTCCCGCCGGCAGCGGCGGATGACGCCGTGGACGCCCGGTGGTGGCCCCTGAACGCCCTCCCGGCCCTCGCCTTCGATCACGGCGAGATCCTTGCCAGTGCCGTGTCCCAGTGGTCTGCCACGGCCAGGACCAGCAGGACCGACACGTTCGCCGCTCTCAGCGACTGCTTCCGGACCGACCTCGCCGCGCTCGTCTCGGAGGAAGCACCGCAGGCCCTCACCGCGAGCGGCTTCATCGACCTGGTCGAGCGGGCCCGCGATGCCCTGAGCAGCGCGAGCGTCGGCTACCTGCAGGAGGCCGCCGAGGACCTGGACGCCGCAGTCTCCCGCCTCACGGACGCGCTGACCAGCTCCGAAGATGAACAGTCTGCGCTTCTGGCGCGGGCGCGTATCCGTCTGCGCGACGCCATTGAGGCGACCCGCTGACCGTGCGTTGAGCGCCCTCCGTGCCGCCCCGTCCTCGGCCGCCGGGGACGGGGCGGTCGCGGTGGCCCCTCAACAGCGAAGCGAAGGGAGATGGACGTCATGCCCCTGGCCCACTTCGAGGTCGACGTCCCCATACGCAGCACCGGCCAGCCGGGCCTGCGCGGTGTGCACGTCTTCACCGGCCCGGCCGACAGCCGCAGTGCCGCCGTGCGGATCGCGCACGAGGTCTACGACGCGGCCCGCGCCGCGCAGCAGGCCGGAGGCGAGATCCCGCGCGGGCGGCCGGACGGCTGGACAGCCCGCGGCTACCGGCCCGGCTGGGAGCTCGACTGGACGGCGGCGACCGCAGGCCGCTGGAACAACCCGTACAGCTGGGCCCGCGTCAGCGACCTCGAGCTGTAGCTCTGCCCCGGGACAGGCGTCCAGGCGTGGAAACCGACCGCCTGTCCCGGGCCCAACCCATCCCGTACGAGACGAGAGGGAGGACCCCAGTATGGGCTCCATCCTGCGTGCGCGGCCCCGTTTCGGGCAGCACGCCCTCCTGGTGACCACGGCCGCCGTGCCGGTGGCTGGCTGGTCCCTGCACGCCGTGGCCCTGCACCGGCGCCTGGCCGCGGCCCGCAAGTGCCAGCTGACCGGGCTGCCCGGCCGGCCGGAGCTGCTCGCCTACGGCGACCGGCTCCTGCGCACCGGTCGCCGCGACACCGTGCACCTGGTGCTGCTGGACGGCGACGGCTTCAAGGCCGTCAACGACGCCCATGGTCACGCGGCCGGGGACGCCGTCATCCGGGCTCTGGGCCGGCGTCTGGCCCGCTGGTGCACGGGCCGCCGGGCGCTCGCGGCCCGGCTGGGCGGCGACGAGTTCGCCGTCGCCACGGCCCTGCCGCCCGCCGCGGCCCTGGCGGAACTGGCCGCGCTGCGTGAGCAGCTGCAACAGCCGCTCCGCTACGAGGGGCTGACCTTGCGGCTGGGGGTTTCGGCCGGTATCGCCCGCGCCGCGGACCTGCCCGGTGAGCCGTGCAGCCGCCTGCTGCGCGGCGCGGATGCGGCCATGTACCAGGTCAAGAACGGCAGGGCGGTGTTCCCGTACTGCGCGTCGCGGGCCGACGCGTACGCCGAAACCGTCAACGGCCGCCGACTCGGTCGGCGGGGCGCCGCACAGCCGGAGCGCGCCGCATGAACGGTACGCCGCTGCCTCAGGACGACTGGATCCGCGGCATCAGCATCCGCCAGCCGTACGCGGCGTGCATCCTCGCCGGTGCCAAGACGGTGGGGAACCGTTCCGTGCGGTGGCGGCCGGGCTGGGTGCTGCTGCACACCAGCAAGACCATCGACCAGCCCGCCCTGTGCCTCCCGCTGGTCGCCCGCACGGTCCGCGGCCGCGAGCTGGTCACCGGCGCGGTGGTCGGCATCGCCCGGATCACCGGTTGCCACCAGGACCGCGAAGGGCAGCCGCCCTGCTCGCCGTGGGCGCATCCGGATGCCTGGCACCTGGTGCTCGCGGACGTGACGGAACTGCCCCTGCCGGTTCCCGCCCGCGGGCAGGTCGTTCCCTGGAGACCGGCGCAGGACCTGCTGGAGCGCGTCTTCCAGCAGTTGCCCGGCTTCCGGCCGTGACCCGCACCCGAGGCAAAAAGAAACCGCTGTTCGAGGCGGGCCTGATCCCGGCGCCCGGCGCTCTCCTCGACTGGCGCGACAGCCAGCACTTCGATCGCTGGCAGGACCGCCCCTGCGTGCTGTGCGACAGGCCCACGCCGCTGCGCTCCCACTACGGGGAGCCCGTGCACAAGACGTGCGCCGAAAACTGGATCGCCGCAAACCCCGTCGAGGCCCGTCTCGGCCGGTTCGCCTCCGACCTCCAGTCCCACCGCCGGCACGACGACGACCACGCCTGACCCTCCCCTCGGAGGCCCCTATGAGCAGCACCGACCGCGACGTCGACGCCTACCCCGAGCCGCCCGCCTCCCCGTTGTGGCACCGCCACCCGAAGGCGCTGCCGCTCACCGACGCCCAACGCAGGCGCAACTACGACCTGCTGGACACCGCCTCGCGCACGTCCCGTACGACGGCCGCGTAGGAGGAGCGAGATGTTCACCGACATGCGCGAGGCCCTCGACGCAGAATCCCTCGACCTCGCTCCGCCCGGCGCCGACCAGCAGGCCGCTGCGGCCCGCACCGTCGCCCGCCTCGCGACCAGCACGGAGGACCTGGTCCTCCTCCTGGACGCCATCGGCCTGCCCGGCGACGACGCCACCCTCGCCACCCTGCTCCCCCTCCTTCCCCGCTGCAAAGGAGACACCGACATGCCGCAGCCCCAGCCGACACCGGCGCCGAAGTCCCCCACCACGTTCGAGGCGATGGCGCTGTCCATGTACTACGCCGACGCCAGCGCCGCCGAGATCACCGCGGCGACCGGCCTGTCCGAAGACGAGGTCACCACCCTCGTCAACGCCCAGGAAGCCAAGACCGAGGTGATGCTCGACGCCGACGAGCAGACCCGTACCGGCAGCACCCCGCTGCCCGAGGCTGACGATCCGGTGGAGCAGTTGCTCGCCTGGGCCGAGGCCCACCCGGCGGCTGGCATCCGCGCCAAGGCAGTCAGGGTCCGCAGCGACCTGGCCGACCTGACCGCCCGGCGCGCCGCTGACGCCGCCCAGCGCAAGGCCGAAGAGCGTGTCGCCCGCCTCAAGGCCGAACTGGAACGAGCCCAGGAGCAGCTGCGTGTGGTGAAAGCCGGCTCCCGCCCGGCCAGCACCGCCCCGGCAGCCGAGCCCACCCCGATCCGGGCCGGACTCGGCAGCGGGCGCGCCCCGCAGGAGCTCACCGCCATCCGCACCTGGGCGCGTGCGAACGGCCATGTCGTCGCCGACAAGGGCATGGTGCCCAAGGCGGTACTGGCGGCGTACGACGCCGCCCACCAGGCTCCGGACCGGAAGGCGGGCTGAAGCATGATCGAGGCCATAGTCCTGGACGGCTTCCTGGAGGAAGAGACCGTGCCCGGCGACCTGCACGGATCCACAGTCCGGTTCCGGCTGACCGTTTCCCCCACGGACGAGCGGACGGACGAGATGACCCTGCCGTGCGCCGTCACCGACCCGGTGATGGCGGCCGCCGTCCTGCACGACCTGCTCCCCGGCGACAAGCTGCGCGTCACCGGTCATCTGCGGCTGCCTCGAGCCCCGCACGAACCGATGTCGCTGGCCGTCACCGCCCTCGAAGTCCTCGCCACCGCACCCGTCCTCACCGACTCCGCCGGAGCCTTCACCACGGTGCTGGACCGGTACGGCCCGTACGTCTGTTACGTCGACGCCGACACCGACCAAGTCCCGGTGTGGACCGAAACCGGGGTCTGGGTCGGCTGCGCGGACAGCCCCGGTGACGTCAGCGGCCTGCTCGAACGCTTTGAGCAGCGCCAGGCCGCCGACGGCGAATAGCCAAAGACACCGTGCCGATCCGGCCCGAGAACATCCACCGCTACCCGCGCGACTGGCCCCAGATCAGCGCGCGGATCCGCTTCGAGCGAGCCGGCGGCCGCTGCGAGTGCACAGGCCACTGCGGCCTGGCGCACCCCGGCGGCCGCTGCGCCGCAGTCCACGGCCAGGATCATCCGGACACCGGCTCCGTGGTGGTCCTGACCACCGCCCACCTCAACCACCAGCCGGAGGACGTGAGAGAAGAGAACCTCCTCGCCGCCTGCCAGCTGTGCCACCTGCGCATCGACCACGGCCACCACCGAATCACCCGCTCGATCACCCTGGCCGCCCGAGCGGCCGCCGCCGGGCAGCTCGGCTTCCTCGCCGACGCCGACCTGGAACGCATCGAGCCGCCGACCCCGCCGCGGCCGCCCGCACTCCGCACAGCATCTCCCGTGCTCCAGCTCTCCTTCACTGATCAGGAGGTTTCCTGATGCCTAATCAGACCACGCGCACCGTGCGCACTGTCCTCAAGCGCTTCCCTGCGGCCGGCCCCCACGGCTCATGGCCTGCGGACGAGTACGCCGCACAGAAGCAGGCCCAGGGACAGCCCGCCCGGGTCGTCATGGACCTGCACGCCGACGACTTCCTCGTCATCGCCGACAGTCCCGCTCCGCACTGACCCGCCCGCTCTCCGACGGCCGGGACCATCGCCATACGGGCACGGCCCCTGCTGAAGGCTCCCCGCTCATGATCTTTCCAGCCCGTGCCGTGCCCCTGCTGGCCACTCTGGCGCTCCTCGTTCCCACGATGGCTGCCTGTACCGACCGCCGCGACCGGCACTGCGACGGCAGGACACTCACGCCGGCCGCCGCGCTGTCGGCGGTGCAGCGCCCCGGCCCCGGCGGCCACGGTCACGGCAGCGTCGGCAAACCGAACCCGTACTCCAACTCCCAGCAGCTCCACGGATCGAGCAGCCGCTGCCACTGAGCAGCAGCATCCACCCGAACACCTCCTCCGGGCCCGGCCGACGCTGCGTCGTACGGGCCCGGCCGCACCGCGCCGCCGTCGGCCAAGCCCTGGCCGACGGCGGCGCTGTTCCCTTCCACCGCAGCCCCGAATTCGGAGGCACCCGTGACGCCCGACGTGTTCATCGACTCCTTCGGCGCCCGCTGGCAGGACCCGCCCCCGCCGCGCTACCGGGCCGCCGTCCTGTCCATCAACCTCACCGATCGGATGATCAACCCGCCCGACGACCCAGCTGTCTCTGATGCCCTCGCCCGCCAGACCGGACTGGACCCCGAGATGAACACCCACATCCTGGGCACCGCTGGCGCCGCCCGCATCGTCGACGACGCCGTCCACGAACTGACCGCCCTGCTCACCGCCACCGGGGACCGTCCCGTCCAGCTCCTGGTCAACTGCTGGTACGGCAAGCACAGGGCCCCGGCTGTTGCCGACGCCATCGGCCGGCGCCTGGACCTCCACGGTGTACGGGCCACCGTCACTCACCACCACATCAACCGGCCGCCCGTCCCGCGCAAGTACCCGCGGCGCGGCTGCTCGTTCTGCGCGATCATCCACGACGGCGCCGAAGCCACCATCATCCGTGCCTGGTCCGAGACTGTCGCGATCGTGCCGCACCGAGGCGGTTGCACCCCTGGCCACATCCTGGTCATCCCCCGCGGCCACGTCCGCGACTTCACGACCGACCCGGTAGTGGCCGGCATCACCATGCAGCGCACCGCCGAACTCGCCCACGAGCTCGGCATCACCCCGGATGACGACGGAAGCCGTGGCTGCAACACGATCTGCAACGCCGGGAGTGCCGCTACGCAGACGATCTTCCACCACCACCAGCATCTGCTCCCCCGTACCACCGGCGACGGCCTCGCCCTGCCCTGGCCCCACCCCGCGCTCCCCGCACAGAAGAAGGAGGCCGCACGGTGAACCGCTTCTTCCGCCGCTGTGGTCACGCACCCGGCGTCCTCTCCCCTGCCGACCAGGCCGTCGTCGATGCCTTCCGCACCCTGCTCGCCGCCCGCAAGAATCCCCAGCCGTGGACGCCCGGCAACGGCGACGTCGCCGTACGGATCGGCTCGTTCATCGAGCGAGCCCACCCCAGGCCGGGCGATGATCATGGCCCCGAGGTCATCGCCGTGTCCCTGATCCACCCCGCCACCCCGCATGCCTCGCCCTACCTGCACGGCTGTCGGCTCGGCTACACCGCCAGGGGGTGGCTGCGCTGCGAGACGACCGCGATCCTCAGCGCCTGGCAGCCGGCCTACGCGGTGCTCACCCACGCCGCCGCGGATTTGTCCCTGCCCGACGACATCGGTCTGGCTCCGGCGCACTATGGCGTCCACGTCGAAGCCCGCCAACCTGACGGCGCCGGCCACACGCTGCTGCGCCTCGGCCCGTACACCCAGATCATCCACGCCTCCCGTGACGCCGACCGGCTCAACGGCGAGCTGGAAGGCCAGGCGGCCACCATCCTCACTGGATTCACGGTCACCGCGGTGACCGTGCCGTTCGTCGTCAGCGACCACGAGAACTACGTTGACCCGTACCAGACCGACGTCGCCCCGCTCTTGACCACCGTCGCGGAGGTAGGCGCGTGACTGCCGCGACCCGCTACGAGAACGAGACCAGCGGAGACAACGACGGCGCGAGGCACTCCGTCGAAGGTCTTCGGGCTCTCGGTGAGGAGGCAGCCGGCAACGGCGTCGTCACCTGCCGCGATCCCTGTATCACCGGTATCGGCGCCGTCGAAGGTGCGCCTGCCCCCTGGGCGGGTTGACGCGAGAAGGCACGATCAAGGCCTGTGCTCTCCTGCGCACCCGCAGGGAGTACAGGCCTTTTCGCGTTTCCAGTGGAAACGGGCCCGGGCGGTCGACGGTGGCCTGCGGGGCACAGATCGCTGCCGGAGCGTGCGTAAGGCCGGCAGCGCTTCGCTCCCGGGCGGCTGCTCAAGGTTTCTGTCGCTGCCGGCGCTCGTGTTCGGCGAGGTCTTCGGGTGTGCCGACGAATGCGGGGCCGCAGGTGGGCGGCAGCCGTGCAACGACCATCTCCACGGCTTCCTGCGCGGTAGCGGCCGTACCGATCTTTTGTGTTCGCGAGGGCCCTGCGACGTAGTACGCACCACAGTGGTCCGGGCCTGCTGCTGCCGGGCCGATGTACGGCACATCCCACGTCCACCGGAACTCGGTACAGCGGCTGAAGTGCAGTTCCCACATCCCGACCCACGGAAAGAGCTGCCGCAGCTGCGGTTCGGCGTAGGCTGCCGCGACCAACTCGGCGCCGATCCGGTCGCAACCGTGCAGTTCCTGCCATGCCGCTTCCACTATGGCGGCACCTGAGCTGTCCATCGTCATGACGCCATGCTCCAGGTTGCTCGCCGCTGGTGCACACCGCGGCCTGCGCACCGGTTGGTATGCGGTCTCGTGCGGCTGCCGGGTCATCTCCAGGTCGTGGCGGTGGCTACGGTGCGGGCCTGCGCAGGCCTGTCCGGGGTGCCGTACCGGATTTCGACGCGGGGGTGGGTCTTCAGGAAGTCGGGGTCGGCGATGACGACCTGCGCCGGGGTGTCAACGGTGCGCTGCGGGATGTCGGTGTCGAGGAACCAGCCGAACTCTCCGGTGGCCGGGGCGTAGAGGAAGAACGCGCCGCCTGAGTACTCCTGCTCGGCCAGATCGGTGTTGAGGACCAGCGCCCAGTAGTGGACGGGGTTGCCTGCGGGCCACATCGTGCGCTGTTCGGCATGCAGCCCGCGCAGGTCGATCCCTTCGAAGGGGTCGTCCACCGCGACGGTGGCCGCGCGCGTCTGGGCCGGTACGGGGGCACTGAGCGATGGTGTGGCCGCCTGGGCCCCCGAGGCGAAGGCGTGGCCGCTCAGAGCCACTGTCGTCAGGACTACTGCTGCGGCGCGGAAGGCGATGCGAAGCGACATCCTTGTCTCCGGTTCTCCTAGTGCGCGGAAGCCAGGTCCAGGTCCGCGGGGAGCGTGCTGCAAGGGTGATCGTCTTGGCTGGGTGCGGAGCGCGGCAACTGCTCCCAGCGGGATCGAGCCACGGCTCACCGGCGTCGTACCGGAGAAAACGGCGGCCCGGGTCGTCCCGGCGTTGGTTTCGCACACCTGCCGGTCAGGTCTGTGACGCGGCGAGCAGTTCCAGCGCGCGTTGTCTGAGGTGGGTGTCGGCGTCTGCGGCGTTGCCGGAGTCGAAGGGCGGGTGCGGGTCGTATTCGACGGCGAGCTGGATGGCTTGGGCCGTGTCCTCTCCCGCGATCAGGTAGGCGAGGTAGAGGGCCATGTCGATGCCCGCTGACACACCGGCCGCGGTGATGATCTTTCCGCTGTGTACGTACCGCTGTGGCAGGTATGTCACGCCGAAGGCTGACTGCAGGTACTCGGCGGAAGCCCAGTAGGTCGTGGCCTGCTTGCCTTCCAGGAGGCCGGCCGCGGCCAGGATGAGGCTGCCGGTGCACACGGAGGTGGTCCAGAGGCTCTGCCGGTGTATCTGACGGATCCAGTCCAGCAGTGCCTGGTTGTTCATCGCGCCGAGGGTGCCGCGGTTGCCCGCGCCCGGCACGAGCAGGACGTCGAGCCGGTCGACCTCGGCGATGCAGCGGTCGGCGACCATGGCCACGTCACGGGTGTCGGTACGGACCGCCCCGCGCTTCTCGGCGATCATCGTGACGGATGCGCCCGGCAGCCGTGCCAGGATTTCGGCCGGCCCGGTGGGGTCCAGCAGGCTGTAGCCGTCGTACAACAGGATGCCGACGTGCGGCGTGCCCGGGGACGGCGCGGCGTGTGCCGTGCCGGCAAGGGCCGGCCCGACGGCGAGCGCGGCCGTGGCCACGCTGCCGCGCAGCATATTTCTGCGTGACGTCGAAGGTGTCATGGTCCGGGAGTGTGCCGTGCCGGCGCCGGGCGCGCGGGCGGCATGTCCGGCATCTTGCGCATCCTGTCCCCGGTGATCCCGTAGCGGCTCAAGAACGCCTGGCGCAGCGTTTCCGATGACGTGAATCCGCAGCGGCGCGCGATCGCCGTCATGGGCAGGGAGCTGGATCTGACCAGGTGGGCCGCGGCTTCGGTGCGCGCGGCGCGTACGGCGCGTGCCGGGGTGGTGCCGAGGTGGGCGGTGAACAGGCGACTCAGGTGCCGGGAGCTGATGCCTGCCCGGGCCGCCAGGGCCGCTGGGCTCAGGTCTTCGCTCAGGTGACCGGTGATGTAGCCGGTCAGGTCGCGCACCAGCCGGTCCTGCGGCGGAGGGTCGGCCAGGAACACGGAGATCTGGGCCTGGTCGGCCGGCCGGTGCAGATGGGTGACCAGTTCTCGGGCCACGGCGCGGGCCAGCGTCGGCCCGTGGTCGTCCTCGATGAGCGACAGCGTCAGGTCGAGTGCGCTGGTGACTCCGGCCGACGTGTAGATGTTGCCGTCGCGTATCCACAAGGGCGCTACGTCCACCGCCACCGTCGGATGGTGCTCAGCCAGCCGGCTGCCCCACCCCCAATGGGTCGTCACTCTGCGGTGGTTGAGCAGGCCGGCGGCCGCCAGCACATAGGCCCCGGTGCACACGGCTGCTACCCGCCGGCTGCGTCCGGCCAGCCTGCGCACCTGCTCCAGCAGCAGCTCGTCGGCCGCCGCGTCCTCACAGCCGACGCCGCCCACGACGATCAGCGTGTCCAGGCGGCCGGTCACCGCCCCCAGCTCCTGCTGCGCCCCCAGTGCGATCCCGGACGAGGTGTGGACGGCCCGGCGGCCGAGCGTTCCCAGCTCGATGGAGTAGGGCGGTGCCGCACCGTAGCGGTTGGCGATGTCCAAAGCGCCGCTCGGGCAGGCGATGTCGAGAATCTGCGCACCGTCGTAGCCGACGATCACAACGCGCCGCTGGTCAGTCATAGCCCCGATAGCAGCACATCCGCCGGCTCCGCCGGTCCGATGCCCGTTCCGCGCAGCGCACGGGCAAGCCCTTGGGAGGTTCTTGCGGCCGCTGCCGATCAGGTACGTAAGCGTTCAGGGCCAAGCGCAGGCATACCCACGAGACCGCCAACGGCCTCGGCTGGCGTCTGGCCGTGCTGCTACGGCCTGGGCGGAAACCTCACCACTTCCGGCGCCCGTCCACACGTGCCGTCTGCTCGGCCAACGGCGTTCCCCGCTCCCCGCTCCCCCGGGGGCCGGGTGACGGAAGCGGGGAACGGCCGAATGACAGGCGGCTGCCGCGCCGCACCCGCGCCCGCCTCTCTGCTGCCGTAGCCCTGCTGCATGAGCTGAAGGTATGCCTCCCGCTCACGCAGCAGACGGCGCCTTCCACCAGGCCCCGGTTCTCCCGGATCTCGAACTCCATCGCACCCCCTGAGCTGGGGTGTTGCGACGACTCCTAGAACCCAAGCTGTCCAGCGGGGGCTTGATGGAGTCGGGTGCGTCGGCGGGCTATGCCCGGCTCGCGGTCTGCGCGGCGTTGTAGACGGCCTGTTCCTCGGCGCCGAAATGGGTGGAGCTCATGTTGGGGCCCTGCACCCAGCCGAGGAGGCCGATGATCTGGGCGGGGTCGTCGTAGCGGGAGAAGACGCCGACCTGGAGGCCTGCGCCGGTGGCCGGGTCGAAGTTCTGCAGCAGGGCCCCGCCGCTGCAGCCGGGCGACTGGGCGCCGGCCATCACGTCGTTGTAGTAGACGGGGTCGTTGCGCGTGGTGCCCTGGGTGACCATGAGGCTGCGGCCGTCGAAGGTCCGCTGGAGTGGGGCGGGGACGTTGCCGGGGCGGTAGTAGTTGCGTTCGTTGATGGTCGGGTAGCCGAAGATGTGGTGGGTCTGGTTCTGCGGCTGGTTGAAGCCGACGTCTTGGCCTCCGGTGACCTCGCCGATCGGGCGCGGGTCGTCGGGGCTGGCGACCAGGACCGCGGCCATGTCGCGCCCCAGCAGCCAGTCGGCGCTCTGGCTCCAGGTGTTGGTGATCCATTGGCGGGTCACGCCCCAGACGCCGTAGGGGGCGATGTCCTTGCCGGGCAGCTGGGTGCTGGCGGGGTCACGGGGCAGATTCGCTCCGTTGAAGCCCGGTACGAAGACCATGTTGGTGGCGACGACGTTGCCGAAGCCCACATTCAGCGGGGTGTGGATGCGCAGGCAGTGGGCGGCGGTCAGCACGACGCTGCGGTTGGCGCTGCTGACGACGTTGCCGGAGCACGAGGACGTCGAGACGGCGCCGGTCTCCACGTCCGTGTACTCCATGAAGATCTTCCCAGCGGTGCGGGAGACCAGTCCGTGCTTGCGCGGCCACGGCTTGCTGAGGTCGTCCCAGCCTCCCGGCGGCGCGGTGGCGTCCTGGTCCTCGTTGTTGAGGCCGGCGTCGGCCATCTTTCCGAGGGTCCAGTACTCCACCTCGGCCCGGAGCCTCTTTTCATAGTCGGGGCCGGCCGGGACCAGCGGGCTGAGCTCAAAGGCGGGCACTGCGGCCGCGTGTGCCGCAGGCGCCGCCGCGGTGAGCAGCGCGGCCACCAGTGCGAGCAGGCCGAGTACGGCGGTGACCCCGCGTCTGGACGGCATGGTGATGAGCAAGGCTCTTCCCTTCTGGGCGGTCCGTGAAAGGCGGTCCGGCGGATGACTGAGCGACTTTGTGCCCGGGCGGTGCGGGGCGCGGCGGACGGGCCTTACGGGTTGGCGGTCACCTCGAAGCCCGCGCCGAAGACGCCGGCCGGGGCCGCGCGGTCGCGGGCGCGCAGGTCGGCGAGGATGTTGGCTGAGCTGGTGTACTCGAACGGCGGCAGGGACAGGGTGATGGCCTTGGTGATCCCGGCCCAGGGGCCGGAGGCCTGGAAGTTGTTGTCCTGGGAGGGAAGCTCGGTCCCCGGCACGTGCCAGATGGCCGGGCCGCCGGAGTCACCGGTCAGGTTCGCGGCCGCGGACCGGTAGATGCCGCCGCTGTTGTCCATGACGGTCCCGAACCACACGCCCGTCTGGCCCGAGACGATGAGCTCGTTGTCGCCGGTGGCGAGCAGCCGCTCGGTGTCGAGTGCGGGGTGCGGGGCGTTCGGGCTGGGGATCCCGCCCGGGGCCTTCACCTCGCCGGTCTGCTTGAGGTAGGGGCCCTGCGAGGAGAGCGACACCTGCGGAACCAGCTCGATGACCATGTAGTCCTTGGTCATGTGGCCGGTGCCCGAGCCCTCGGGGTCCTTGAAGTAGCGCACATACCCGATCGGGCCGAACTCGGTGTCCGACCGGTCGTACACGGGCGCGACGTCCTCGGGGATCTCGCGGTCCGCGTACGTGCCCTCGGGGTCGTTGAGGCAGTGTCCCGCCGAGATGGCGATGTGGTGGCCGTACTTGTCCGTGCCCACCGCGCCGATGGTGCAGAAGGGGAACGGCAGCGACGGGCTGAAGAGGATCTGCATGCCGTTGTGGACGCGTTTGCCCGCCTCGGCCCGGGCGGCGCCGGCCGCCACGGTCCAGATCATCGTGAGGCTCAGCAGCAGAATGCCCAGTCGTCTGATCATGTGCGCGATCCTGTCTGTCGGGAGAGAAGGTCAGGCAGATGCCGCGAAGGCCGCTTCGAGCCGCGGGACGAAGTCCACGAGGTCCTGCGCCCAGCAGCCGCTGGTGTGGCCGCCGTCGCATGCGGTGCCCCAGCCGGACCCGTCGCCGTAGTCCACGTAGTGCGCGGGGTAGCCGAGGGCGTCCAGACGCTCCTTGGCGTGCTGGGACGCCGACTGCACCCAAAATTCCGGCTCGGTGGCACTGCCCTTGCCGTTGCCGGTGTAGATCGATATGCCCATTCCGGCCCGGGCCAGGACATCCATGTGGGAGACCGGGTCCGCCTCGTTCCAGCGCCAGTCGGCGCCCAGGATCGGGTACGGCGTGCCGAAGACGGCGTCGCTGGAGACCGGGGGCCCGAAGTCGAGGCTGCAGGTGGGGCCGGAACTGCCGCACAGCGGGGCGCCGACATTGGTGAGCGTGGCGACGACGGCCGCGCGCATGACGGCGTGGTTCATCGAGAGTTCGTTGGCGCCGGAGAGCGTGGCGACCTGACTGAACAGATCGGGGTGCCGCTGGGCGTAGTGCAGGGCGCCGAAGCCTCCCATCGACAGGCCGGCGACGGCCCGATCCTGCCGGCCGGCGGCGGTGCGCAGGTTGGCGTCGATGAACGGGATCACCTGGCTGATGTGGAAGGTCTCCCAGTTCTGCGCGCCGGCCACGGTGTCCTGGTCGAGCCAGTTGGCGTACCAGCCCCGGCGGCCGCCGTCTGGAATGACAGTGATCATCGACTGCGCCGCGGTGAGAGCGGGGTAGGCCACGTTCGGGTTGCCCGGGTCGTCGGAGGCGCCGTGCAGGAAGTACAGCACCGGGTAGCGCTTCTCAGGGTGGTCGGCGTAGTCGCCGGGCAGCAGGACCCGGATACGGTGCTCCCCGGCGACCTCGGGCGTGGTCACGGTGATGACGAAGTTGGTGACGGAGCCGGTGACACCGCCGATCTGGGTCAGGCCGAAACCGTCGCGCATCTCCGGCGGCTTCGGGCCCGCTGCCTCGGCCCGGGGGAAAGGGGCGCCCAGCAGTAACAGGGCTGCGGCCGCGGCGACGACTGCTGCCTTCACGCGCAGGAGCCGGGCGGGCAGGGCTGATCTCATCAGGTGTCCTCGGGTGGGCTGGAGGCCAGGTGTCCTCGGGAGGGATGAAGGCCATGGGACGGGTGGTTCAGCCAGTCACCGCGAATCACACCGCAACACCCCGCGTGGCGCCATAGGTCCAGGTGGCGCAGTTGGGCCACTGGCGCGAGTGCGCTACGCACGCAGTACGCTCCGGGAGCCGGACGGACCGGCCCCGGTACGGCGAGGGGGAAGTCGTGCACGACGTGCTGGACCCGCACTCCGACCGGGGACGGCTCTACCGGCTTCTGGTCAGCCACCCGCACGAATCCGCCGCACGGCTGGCGGCCCGGGCCGGCCTGAGCGAGACCGCCGTCCGCACGGTGCTCGAGGAACTCGCCGGCGAAAACGTCGTCGTCACGACGGCCTCCGAGACCGCAGAGGCGGCCTGGGAAGCCACGCCGCCCACGCAGGTCGTCGAGGCGCTGCTGCAGCGCGATGACGCCCTGCGCACTGCACTGCGCCAGACCGGTACCGAACTGGAACGGCTCTACCGCTCCGCCAGGAGGGACGCCGGCCACTACGGCGCGCTGGAAGTCGTCGAGGACCCGGCGCGCATGCTGGCGGTCAGCCGGCAGCTCCAGCAGGCGGCGCACCAGCAGATCCGGGTCATCGACGTACCGCCGTACTCCGGCACGGCCGACCACTACCTCGCGCAGGAAGCGCTGCAGCGGGAGCGGATGGCCGCCGGAGTCGTCTACCGCGCCATCTACCACGGCTCCGCGTTCGACGACCCCATCGCGTGGCCCAACATGGCCCGCATGATCGAGGCGGGGGAACAGGCGCGGACCCTAGACGATCCGCCCATGAAGCTGGCCATCTGCGACAGCGAACTGGCGGTGGTCACCCTCGCCGCCGACGACCACCGCGCCATCGTGTCCCTCCTGATCCGTCCGTCCAGCCTGCTCCAGGCGCTGTCCAACGTCTTCGAATCCCTGTGGAGACTCGCCGTTCCGGTCTCGGCAGCGGGGATCGGTACGCAGATCGACGCCCGGGACCGCCAGATCCTCACGCTCATGGCCAGCGGGGCCACCGACGACGCGATCGCCAGGCACCTGGGGGTGGGGCGGCGTACCGTCGTACGGCGCGTCTCCGCGCTCCTGGACAGGCTGGGCGCCACCACCCGTTTCCAGGCAGGGGTCCAGGCGGCGCGGCGCGGCTGGCTCTGAGGACGCCGGCCGACCGGCCCGAGTGTCCGGTGCCCGGCAGGCACCGCGAGTTCTCCCGGCTTCGACAGCGCAGCAGCACCTAAAGTGCTCCGCATCTTCCGGAAAGGAGCTCTTCAGTACCTCGGCGGCACGGGCTCAGCGACTCACGGAACATTGCGAGGGTGCCGGGCTCTGCTCATGACGCGGTGGGCGCCGGCACCGTACCGGGCGGATTGCCGCAGGGTGTGTCCGTCCACTGTGCCCACGCGGACACCTCCTCGGAGGGCAGCTCCGCCAACTCAGCAGGGCACGAGTCCGCGGTCGCCGGTACGGACGCGTACGGCTCTACCGGATCCGCCGGAGCGGTGCTGGCGGGAACGGCGGCCGCGCACAGCAGGAGCAAAGGGGGCGTCGGCGCGCCGGGTCTGGCGCTCTTCGAAACAGCGAAGCGCTCCCGTCGACCGCATCGACAAAAGTGCCCTGTCGCGCCTGGCCGGCACTTTGTCTGCTACAGAAGCTGCTACCGCTGCGACGGTGTCAGGCATTCCTGGTGGGAGGCCTGATCGTGTCAGGGGCACCGGCGGCTGCGCCGGCGAGAACGTCACCGGAGGTTCAGATGCCTGGTGTCGCGCGCGGTGCCGCGCGAGTCCGATGGGCCTTCCTGGCCCTCGCGATCTGCGCGGCCACAGCAATGGTGAGCCTCCTCTGGGTCCGCTCTGCGTTGACTCTATGGGTGCTGCTCGGCATCTCACTCGTCTCTCTGCAATAGATCATCCTGGGGGCCCGGGAGATCAGAGGAGGCAAACGGCCTGGCTGAGGTCTCTTCTCGTGTCCGGACTCGGGACCGTCAACTCCGGACGACCAGGCATGCAGTTGCTCGCCGGTCGCTCGTTGGGCGGCGTCCACTGGAGGATGCCCTTCCGTGGCTCCGTTCTGGCCGTCGTTGCAAGGCAGGCTGTCGCCTGTGCGCTGCGTTGCCCGTGCCCGCTGCGCGAAGGTGCTGGACGAGGCGGTGCGATGATCGGCTGGAACTGGGCCGCCTGCAACGTGCGTTCGGGGGAACAGGGCGAATCTTGTGCGTGTCATATGACAGTTTGTGCGGTCCCGGTGGCCAGTGGGGCTGCCGCGGCTTTTCTTCCGTGGGGGGAAGATGACGCACTTACGTGCCACGGGCACGCCGTTTCGGCGTGCCCGCAGACAGACCCGGTTGACCGTGACCGCCGCCGCCACCGCCGCTGTCCTGGCGGCCGGGGTGCTGCCGGCGCTGGCCGCACCGTCGCGCCCGCAGGCCGAAGGGTCGGCTTGGGGAGATCACGGGCGGGCCGCGATGCCCGCGGTCAAGCCCGGGGTGAACCGTCCCCCGGCCTCCCGCGCCCAGGCCGTACCGTCCGAGGAGCAGCGGGCCTGGGGGCAGAGGCAGCAGGAACGTCTCACCGGGCGCAGCACCGCCGGGGCCCGCGCGGCGCGGCCTTCGGCCGACGTGACCTCGTTCGTACCCGAGGGGCAGGGCGAGGTGCCCTGGCACCAGATCGACGACTTCCGCATCACCGACGCGCTGGTGGGCCGGATCGACTACTCCACCGGCAACCTGATGCTGGCCGCCACCGACTTCGACATCGCCGGAGTGGGCCAGAAGCTGCAGCTCACGCGGACCTACAACTCGCTGCCCGGCCCCTACGGCATGGTCTCCACCCCGTGGTGGCAGGGGTATGAGCGATGGCTGGACACCTTCTACACCAACCAGGTGATCTGGTACGACGCGACCGGCGCTACCGTCCGCTTCACCAAAAAGGCCGACGGCACCTTCACCACCCCGGCCGGCTACTCCCGCGACCTGGCCAAGAACGCGGACGGCTCTTACACCCTGACCGACCGCAAGTCCGGCACGAAGGAGACCTATGACGCTCACGGTTCGCTGACCAAGGTCACCGACCGCAACCACGGCACCGTCACCGTCGACCGCCACAAGCACACCGACGGCTCCTCCACCGGCTTCAAGGTCACCGATACCCGCTCCGGCCGCTTCATCGACCTGGTCAAGACGGACGCCACGCACTGGAAGGCCACCGACAACGCGGGCCGCACGGTCGCCTACGAGCTCGACGGCACGGGCCACCTGCTCCGTACGACCGATGCCGAGCGCAACACCACCACCTTCGGCTACGACGGCAGCGACCGCCTGGAAAAGATCACCACGGCGGAGTCGCGGGCCACCGTCTTCACCTACGACGGCCTGGGCCGTGTCACTTCCATGCGCCGTTTCAAGGAGGACGGCGGCACCGGCGAGCACGCGCCGACCCACCTGTACACCTACTCCAACGAGGACTCGGCCAACGCCGCTGGCACCACCACCGTCACCGACCCCCGCGGGTACAAGACGGTGTACACCCACAACGCCGACGGGGAGGTCACCAAGGTCACCGACCCGTACGACAAGTCCCGCTCCACGACGTACAAGAACCACCTGACGCAGACCGCGACCGACGCGATGGGCAGCGGCACCACCCCAGGCAACGTCACCACCTACGGCTGGGACACCCGTAACAACCCCACCTCGCTGAAGCTGCCCACCGGCGCCACCTCCGCCCTCGCGGGCTACCAGACCATCGCCGGCGCCGACCTGCCCGGCACGCTGACCACCGCGGACGGCGAGAAGAGCATCTACAAGTACGACACCAACGGCAACCCGGAAAGCATCGCGGTCACCGGCACCGGCGGCGGCCACCAGTACTTCACCCACAACAAGGCCACCCCCACCTGCGGCGGCTTCGAAGGCCAGCGCTGCAGCGTCAACGACGGCCGCAACCAGCCCACCACCAAGACCACCTTCCACTACGACGCCAAGGGCAACCTGGACAAGGCCACCCCGCCCGCCCAGATCAAACCCACCACCTACACCTACGACCCGCTCGGCCGGCCCGCCACCGTCACTGACGGCCGGGGCACCAAGACCACCTACACCTACGACGACCGCGACCGCATCACCGAGGTCACCAGCCCCACCACCAAGGTCACCTACCGCTACGACGGCGACGGCAACCTGCGCGAGCGCACCGACGCCACCGGCACCGTCACCTACCAGTTCGACGCGCTCAGCCGCGAGACCATCCGCACCCTGCAGGACACGTCCCAGACCGTCCTGGCCTACGACGCGGCCGGCAACATCGAGACCTACACCGACCCCGTCGGCAAGACCGTCTACACCTGGGACAAGGCCAACCGCCTCGACACCCTCACCGACCCCACGGGCAAGACCACCCGCTACGAGTACGACAACAACGGCTTCCGCACCAAGACCACCTACCCCGGCGGCACCGTCCAGAAGGTCACCCCCGACAAGTCCAGCCGTCCCGAACACATCACCGCCACCTCCCCCAAGGGCACCCTGACCGACCTCACCTACACCTACCGCTACGGCACCGACAACAAGAGTGACGGCACCAAGATCCGCACTCTGACCGACAAAGCCGACGGCACCCACACCACCTACACCTACGACAGCGCCGGCCGCACCTCCTACACCAACGAGACCAAGAACGGCGCCTCCACCGGCGCCTGGCAGTACTGCTACGACCAGGCCGGCAACCTCACCTCCCTCGGCGCCGCCCACAAGTGCCCCGGCAGCACCACCTTCACCATCAACGACGCCTCCCAGATCACCGCCCGCAGCGCCCACCCCAAGCCCTGGACCTACGACAACGCGGGCAACGAGACCAACGCCGAGGCCACCCGCACCGACGAACGCTGGACCGACTTCTCCCAGCTCGCCTCCATCACCACCGGCGGCACCGCCTACGACGCCGCCTACGGCTCCACCGACAACAGCGAGCGGACCCGCCTCGGCGACACCGTCTTCCACAACGGCCCTCTGGGGCTGGCCGGACAGACCACCGGCGGCACAGACACCGGATTCGTCCGCGAACCGCGGGGCACACTGAACTCCATGAACCGTGGGGGCAAGTCCTACTACTACCTCACCGACGCCCTCGGCTCCGTCGTCGGCCTCGCCGACGAGAGCGGCGCGAAGGTCAACAGCTACGGCTACAGCCCCCGCGGCGTCGCCCGCGCCGCCAACACCGAACAGGTCCCCCAGCCCTACCGCTTCGCCGGCGGCTATCAGGACCCCACCGGCCTCTACCACCTCGGCGCCCGCTACTACGACCCCAGCGTCGGCCGCTTCACCCAGCCCGACCCCTCCGGCCAGGAGAGAAACCCCTACCTCTACGCCAAAGGCGACCCCGTCAACCGCATAGACCCGGTCGGGCTCTACAGCATCAAGGACTGGTTCGGAGACGTGGGCCTTTTCAGCGGAGGTGGCACGGGTGTAGGCGCCGTCGCTGGATGCGCAGCCACAGCGGCGGCCGGTTGCATTCCCGGAGCCGGTCCGGGGGCAGTAGTCGGAGGCGTCGCTGGCGGCGCCATAGGCATCGGGTATGCCACAGGACAAGCCATCAAATCCTGGCTGAAATGACCTCAGAACAGGCAGGAGACACATGAACTGGAATCGCAAGGCCAGCATCCTCGCGTTGCTCATCGCCTGTGCTCTTCTGGGACTGCTGCTGGCCATATTCGGTGTCGGGAAGTGGACTGCTCTCGCCGTCGCACTGATTGTCATCGCCGCCATCACGGCGCTGCTCGTACCACGTATTGTGAACGACCGCAGAAGGCGCTGAGCTACCGTCGACCAAGCTTTCCATGGGCAGGGTGCCAGCGTTTCCGATGGAAACGCTGGCACCCTTGCGTTGCTGTCGTCGCCTGGCGTACTGCTCAAGAGTCTGTGTTGAGGCGTGACAGCTCCGCAGACATGCAGACGGCTGCCGGTACCCTTCGTTTAACATGCACCGGCGGGCGCGCTACGTCGGTCAGACGGTACGAACAATCGTCGGAACGGACCAGGAACCGGCGGGCGGCCTGCCGCTGTAGCCGCCTCGCGCGATCGTGCTCCCGGGGTACTCGGGGCAGTGCTCTGCTCCATGACCTTCACGTGCTGACTGCACGGTTCGGCGCCCTGTACCCGACGCCGAACGGGTGCTAACGAAGTCGGTGCTGAATGGATACGTTGAGGTCCGCCCAACGGTCAGGCGAGCCGCCGTTTCCAGTGGAAACGGCTCGTCGAAGGTGCCCCTCGGCGTCCCGATGGCCCGAAACACGTCGCTCCATGGCGTTTCGCGGGCGAGGCCGAGAGCGGCGTTTCCAGTGGAAACGGCTAGTCTCACCCCGTACCGACTGCAGTTCTGGAGATCCAATGGCAGGCACGCTCCCGCGTCCCAAGCGCAAGAGCACCAAGTCCGCACCCGTCGTGGCCCCTGAAGAGGTCCTGTACACCGACACGGACCGAGACGGGGACACTCTGGATGTGGCGCTGGGGGCTCTGTGCCCCAATCCCTTCAACAAACGGAAGAAGAAGGGGGTGCCCGAACTGGCCGCGACCATCCGGGAGGTCGGGCTCCTGCAGAACATCGCCCACATCCGGGCGGAGACCTGGATCGCGGCTTATCCGGAGACCAAGGATCAGATCACTGCGCCCAATGTGATCCTGTTCGGGGAGCACCGCTGGCTCGCCCTGCAGGAGCTGGGGTGGGACACCATCCCCAGTGTGCTGTGCGACGACAAGGTCAACGAAGCACGCCTCATCACCCTGATCGAGAACCTGCGCCGCGCCCAGCTCGATCCTCTCGAAGAAGCCGAGCACTATCGAGGCCTGCGTGCTGAGGGGCTCTCCTACGAGCAGATCGCGGAGAAGGTCGGCGAGACCGCAGAGGGCGCGATCTCGAAGGGCACGGTCTGGAAGCGGGCCAAGCTGCTTGAGCTGGCCCCTGAAATGCAGCAGGCCCTCAAGGACGGCACACTCAAGGTCAGCGCTGCGGAGAAGGCACAGAAGCTGAGCGACAGCGATCAGAGGGCGTACCTCGGCCTCGTACGCAACGGCGTACGGCCCGCAGAGGCCCATGCGCAGGTCGTCGCCCGACAGCTTCAGCCGGCCGATGCTCCCGTCCCTGAGAACACCGTTTCCAATGGAAACGGCTCCGCGAAGCGGAACTCGGCCGAAATCAAAGCCGTTTCCAAGGGAAACGCCAAGCCCGCCCAGCCCACTCCGCCCGCCCAACGGAAGCCGCAGCCTGCTCCCGCCCACGACAAGGCCGATGCCGACCGCCGGGCGGCAGCCGCCGCACGGGATGCCGCCTGTCGGCTCCTGCTGGAGACCACGGATCTGGCCGATCCCGCGACGCACGAGCTCGTCCTCGGCGTGCTGGCCACCGCGATCCTCGCCCCTCAGCAGCAGTCCGCCGCTCAGCAGCGCGCTTTCACCTGGCTGAAGGAAACCGGACGCCACGGCCTGGACGCCGCCGACGCTGCGTCCTACTTCACCGCCGTGCAGGACTCGGGCGATGCTGCCTCGCAGCGGCTGGCCGCCTTCGCGGTGGCTCTGGCTGCTGCTGAACTCCGCACCATCGCTCGTCGGCGGTCCTGGGGGAGTCGCGAGCGTGCCCACCTCCGGGTTCTCCAGGAGCATGCCGAGTACGAACCGCAGACCGAGTGGGAGAAGAACGAACTCGGAATGGCCGCCGCGGAAGGATCCCGATGAACATCAGCGCCACCATCGACCCGCGCTTTCGCCCACGGGGACGCAACTGGCCCCTCATCTGGGCTTACATCATCGAATGCGGCGGATCCACCAAGTCCACCAGCGCCACCTCTATGGCGGTCACCGCCGCACTGCGCGGCTACCCCGGCGTCGTCTTCGACCTCGACAGCAACATGTCGTCCTCGCTCGTGCTCGGCTACGACGAGACAGCCCTCAAGGGCAAGAAGACCGCACTCGACCTCCTCTACGGAGAAGCCACACTCGACGAGGTCGCCCTGCCCGCGCGCTTCCGCGTCGGCGACGGCTACGACGACGACGATTTTGCGGTCATTCCGAACCTCCGCGTCGTACCCAGCAGCCCGGCCATGGCCGGCGCCGACACCGCCATCGCGGAAGACGCGGACCGCAACGACTGGTTCGCGGAGATCCTGCGCTCCTACCAGGGCGACGACACAGTCTTCTACCTGGACTTCCCGGCGAGCTACGGAAAGATGCCCTACTCCGTCCTGCGCATGCTGGACGAGGACGACTCCGTGATCCCCTCCATCAAGGCCGACCCCAAGGACGTCAAGCTCGTCGCGCGGCTCGTCGACGAACTGGAACGCGTCCGAGACAAAAACCGCGGCCGCCGCTCCGTCCCTGGCCGCCCCACCCTCAACCACCTGATGCTCACCGGCACGCCAACGTCGACGTACAAGGAAGCAGCGGCACGGCGAGCCACCGAGGCTGCCGAGGCGAAGTACGGCTCCGTCCTCCTGCCCTACATCAGGTACTCGGCCGACGCGAAGAAGCTCTACGAAGACGAATGCCCACTGCCAATCCTCCTGCCGAACTCCGTGCCGTCGGTGGACTACCGAAAGGTGATGACGCACCTCGGCTTCGTCGACCTGACAGCTTGAGCGTTTCCACTGGAAACGCTCAAGCGTGACCAGAGTCGGAGAGGGGCGGCTTCCTGCACACGAGAAGCCGCCCCTTCCGCGTACCCTCGGCTGCCGCCTGCTCACGGGACGATGAATATGTCGTGTTCGCCGATGCGGCGCCATATGATGTGCGGCTCGCCGGACGCGCTTGATGCGGAGGCCAGCGCGGAAGCTGTCGGTGCGCAGGTCCTCGACGAAGGCCGCGACGGTGCGGCGGAATTGGTGGCGCTGTTCTGGGGTGAGGCGGTCCAGGTCGGCGGTGAAGTGAGGCAGGCCCTCGTAGGTGGGCACGGCGAACTCCTCCAGGACGCAACGAAGCCCCCGGCCGTTCCTTGAGTTCTAGTGGTCGTCGCAACACCCCAGCTCAGGGGATGCGGCGCGCTCAGTGGTGGCGGATGGTTGGGGGAGTGGTGCGTTGGTGCTCGTTTGATCACGTTAAATCCGGTTGGTGTAGAAGTTCCGGGCGGCTGGTGCTGGTGTGGTCGGCATGCACACGGCCGGGGTCAGTTCTCGTAGCGGGCGCGCATCAGGTCGGCCCACTCCTGCGCGCGGGTCATGTCGCTGGCGCAGCCAGCGCAGTGGGGCACCGTGTCGATCCGGGCGAGGTACGGCAGGTTCGAGCGGACGACAGTGGTCGTGCGCAGCGTGAGAGGGAGGCGACACAGCGGGCAGAGGTCTCCGAAAAGCAGATCGTTGTTCATGCAGCGGAGGATGCACACGTTGGCGGCTTACCGTCGCGGGGTGCCGCGGCGGTGCGCCTGGCGGGCCACCGCGATAACGACTTGGTGAGGCGCTCCCGCCTGGCGGGACGGACCTCGGGTTGCGCGTGTGCTCACGTCAATGCTGTGGCGTCATGGGCCGAGGACTAGCAAGGCGGCGGTTCGCCCAGGGGAGCGGGTGGCGCTATCTCTTCCGCGCAGTGGCGGTCAGCGACGGCCAGCGCCCGCCTCTTTCGGTCGTGTACCGGCCATGAGAACCGCCAAATCGACCGACGCGCGTGGACCGAAGGAGGCAAGATCGGGTGAGCAGCAGCCGTCAAAGAGTGGGGGAGCGGGTGGGGAAGCCGCAGAAGAAGTGAGCAGCTGCAACACATGCGCGACCAGACCGAGGAGACCGCACAGTGAGCGTCACACCCGCGGTCCACGCGGCACTGATCCATGCCATGGACCGGCTCCTGGCCGGCGAACCACAGCACAGCGACGGCAGCCTCACGGTTGCGTCCCTCGCCCGCGAAGCGGGCATTTCACGGGCGACCGCATACCGGGCCACCGAGGCCCTGGAGGCGTTCCGGCAGCGCGTCGACGAACGCACCAGCGGTCCCGACGTTCCCGCGACCCTGCGCGAACGCATCCGCGAGCTCCAAGGCGAACTCCGCGAAGCACGTCGCGCCCGCCACGAAGAGATCACCGACCTTCGCCGGTCCGTCGACACGCTTGCCCAGCACGTCCAGGTCCTCACCCTCGACAACGAACGGCTGCGGGCCGAGTTCGCCCAGCAGGGCACCGTCACGGCGTTTCCAGGGCCCATCATCCAGAATCCCAGGCGAGTGGAGCCTGCCTGATCTGTCATCACGAGCCATCGGCACCAGCGGAGGACGGGCGGTGGTCCTCTTGCTCGGGCCCGTGATCCGAGTGGGGGCGCCGGACTTCAACCACGATGCGACGCCATGACCGAATCACATCAGGGACCTGGTCGAGCAGGCCCTTCAAGGCGAACAAGAAGATGGACACGGCGCCAGCCGCTGCCAGAATCCCTAGGACGATCTGCGCATCCATACTTGGGCCTCTCCTCCGAGTGGAGGGCGGCCGAGCTGAGCGCAAAACTGCATGCAGAGTGGCAGGTGTCTCAGGTCGACCACCCTAAAGACGAGTGATCAACTGAGGCCCTGCCGACGCACAGGCCGTGTCTTGAATTGTCACGATTGACGCGGCATCACCGTGGTGACACGCGCGCCCGAAAGGGACGTCGGACCCATTCCCGTCGCAGCCAGCTCCGCTGACCGTGCCTTACGAACTCTAGTTGCCAGTCGCGCTGTTGTCGTCGATTACGGTGTCAGACAGTGATTCTCCTTTGAGACGACGTCCTCGATCGGGTGATTGTCTCCGTGCGTTCGCGGAGACAGATTCGCTGGTGAGACGGGTAACTGCCCGGATAACGGTGTCGAGGATGACCGCCGCGCCCGGCTCCAGCAGCGCCCGCGCCTCGCGGGTGACCTCGTCCCAGGTGGGGCACAGGGTGATCTCGGCGGCGTACGCGCCGGCCACCGCATCGTCGGCCAGCTCCTGGCGCACGGTCTTCTCGGTGGGCAGGTCCTCGATGCGCTCCCAGTCCAGCTCCCAGCCCCCGGAGTACGGCGAGGCCCAGGCCCACACCGTCACGCCGTGCCGGTCGGCCAGGGCCTGCGCGAAGCCGCGGACGGCGGCGGCCCGGGTCGGGGCGCGCTTGGCGTACTCGCGCAGCGGGGAGACTGCGCCCTTGGGCAGGCCCCGAACTGCTTCCCAGTCGACGCCGGGGATTTCCCGCAGGGCGCGGCGACGTGTGCGCGCAGCGGTCTTGAGGCGGGAGTGGGCTGGGGCGAGGGGATGTCGGCGGCGCGGCGGCCGGTCAGGTGACGTTGGTTTCGAGGGCGGCGATGTAGCGCTTGATGGAGTGGTCGCGGACACCGTCCGAGGCGGGGGCAAGGGGGTCTGCGGTCAGTCCCTTGGCGCGGTCCGCGAGGCCGCCCAGCAGGCTCATCGAGGTGTGGAGTTTGCCGGAGGAGTCGATGTACCTCAGGCTCTCGGCGTGGGTGAAGGCGGGCTCGGGCGGCATCTGCGGGACGATGTCGTTGTTGTTGACGAAGCGGAACGCGCGGTCTTTGAGGCCCTTGTTGTAGGCGTCGGCCAGGGTGCGGTCGCAGGTGCGGGGCTGGCCGTAGGTATAGATGCCGTCCGCTTGCAGCCTCGGCTCCTCCAGGTACATCCGCGCCCCGGCGAGCATCGCCAGGGCGCCGCCGAGGCTATGGCCGGTGAACCACACCGTCTGGCTGCCGGTGCGCAGTTCGGTCAGGGTGTCCTTGAGGCCGGGGTAGATCGCCTGGAGGGCTTCGGCGAAGCCGTAGTGGACGTAACCGGTCCGGGCCGGGCCACGGGGGAGTGGTGGCGTCCGAGAGCCAGTCGCGGATCTGCGCCGGTTCCGTGCCGCGGAAAGCAGTGATGATCATGTGGTCGCTGGCGGCGGTGTAGGCCTGGGTGTCCTCCAGCGGGAACGGCGGGGTGAAGCGTGTGTGGTGGTGGCGCACCGTCTCGAAGCCCCAGTCGCGGGCCCGTGCTTCGATGGTGGCTTCGTCCTTATAGGCCAGGTCGGACGCCTGGGCCAGCCAGTAGGCCAGCGCGAGGCTGTAGCCGCTGGTGGAACGGTGGTCGATCATGGCCGGTGCGGTCACGGGGCGGGTCCTTTCGCTCGGCTCGACGGCCGTGCCGCGCACCGGTCCGTTCGGCGCGCGGCGGACGTCTGGCATGCCATTCACCCGATTCCTGCGCAGTGTCATCCGGTTTGATGCACTATTCACTCTTTTGCTTTGTTGTGCGGGATTCTCCTGGCCTGACACCGGTCGCCGTGGTGCAGGGGAGTGGTCTGCGGCGGCGCACAGGCCGGGCCGTTACCGTGTGGGTAGGGCTGCTACGTGCCGCCGTTCCCGCTGCCCGCCGCCCTCGCGCTGGCGCGCCCCGTCGACGAGATCCGCACCGGACCGGGGTGGACGATGGAGACCAAGGTCGACGGTTCTCCAGACACTCAAATGTGTCTCATCTGATGCCGCCGTAGCTTCCTGAGCAGTGGCTCCGTTAGCGCCGATGTCGGGTTCTTCGGAACCGCGTTGCGATCCACGGAGCCGCGGTGCAGTTGTTCTTCACGGACAGGCGCAAGGTCTGGAAGGTCGGCGAGGTCGTGTCGTCGCCCAGTTTTTCTGTGTGGTTGGTGTTGCTGTGAGCTGGGGTTTCTCATCATTTCTGGGTTGGTTCGGTGTGCTCGGGGTGTGGGGGCTGAGTGGGCTGTGGCTGTCTGACATGTGCGTTTGTGGTGTGTGCGGGTTGGTTGAGCGGGGTGCAGTTTCACTGAGCCGCTACTTGGTGTGGCCGTCGGGTGGTGTGTCGGTGAGGTGGTTGGCGGGCGGGCCCGGGTTTTTCAAGGCTGAGCTTGGGTGTTGACGCTTGCTGGGTGTTCGGCTTGTTGGATGGAGAGGGGCCAGCAGGGGCATGTGGGGCCAGGGGGAGGGGCGTGGTTGGGGTGGGCCGGGTCGGCGTTGTGGTCCGGCGGTGGGGAGGCGCTGGTGTGGCCGCAAGTTGGCGAACTGCTGGTCATGCTGTTGTCGGCCGCGCCATCATTTACTGACGTCTCACGTGGATGAAGGGCTGCTCGTTGTGCTGATCTACGCCTTCCGTGATGCCTGCGGCACTTGGTACGGCGATCCTGACGCTGCTGTCCACGACAGCCAGCCGGGGCGCGGGGTATTGACCATGCCGCGCACGGCGTCAGGTGAGGCCCCTGGCCTGTTCGATGGCCAGCGTATCGAGGTTCTCTATGCGGCATGTGACCTGGAAGCGAGCCAGACGAGCTACCGGCTCGACGACGGTGATTCTTTCGTTGCTACCTGGCATGTTCACGAATTACTGTCTCCGGTCTACCAGCGTGTGTGCACGACCTCTGCTGACGGACGGGATGCGGCTGCAGTGAGACTTGAGGTCAGCAGCTCACACCGTCGCTACAGCCTGCAGGCCGACGTCCTGGCAGAGGGCCGTGTCGGGATCACTGTCGTCGTCTGTTCCCCTGACGGCGTCATCCATGGTGAACTGACCGGCGAGATAGACGTGTGTGACGTCAATGAGGTTGGCCGCCTTATCGTCTCCGCTCCCGTCGTCTCCGCTGTGGAGACTGCTCCCTCGACTACCTTTCCGGCCGCCATCAAAGCCACCCGCCCTGGTCAGGCGTGGACCTCCGAGGCCGTCGCCTATCTCGAAGAGCACTACCGAGCGGGCAAGGGGCCAGGGCAACTGGCTGAAGAACTTGGGCGCAGTGAGAAATCCATCCGCTGGAAGCTCTACGGGCTCAAACTCGCGCCTTACCCCAGCGACCTGGTGCCCGCACCGCGCCCTGCGGCTGAACCAGAAGTGTCTAAGGCGTACACCGTGGAGGACAAGCGGCGGCTGCACCCTAATGCGTACAAATCCTGGTCGCCCGAAGATGAGCAGCGGCTCGCAAAGCGCTGCGCCCAAGGTGTCTCTCTCTCCGAGCTGTCACAGGAATTCGGCCGCAATGAAGGAGCAATCGCCTCTCGGCTACTGAAGATCCAGGCTGAAGGGCTGGCCGCTGATGAAGCCTGGGAGTATGGCGGGTAGGACGCCACCGAACTGACGCTCGTGACGTGTAAAGCCGCCTCTGTGCTGTGGTGTCAGCAGTGTTCCGCCTGAGGGTAGATCCCGATGGTGGTGAGGAGGTGTTGTTGGTCGGGGTGGAGGGTGGTCCAGCGGGTGCGTTGTGTGTCGGTCCAATGCTTGAGGGTGGGGGAGTGGCCTCGGCCGGTGTGATGGTGCGCCTTGGCTTGCTGGTAGGTGCGTTGCCAGATGCTGGGCCAGGGTGGGTTCCACCAGGGATCGATGACGGTGAGGGCTTGGCTTGTGGTAGGGGCCAGGCGTCCTTGTCGGGCTTTGCGGCGTGTTTCTACCAGCCACCGGCCCAAGGGGAAGCCGTCGTGGTAGGTATCTGCGCTGGGGGAGAGATGCCCGTTCAGGGCGGCGTAGGAGCGGGCGGGGTCGAGTCCGGGACTCGGCGGGTAGACACGGCTGGTCCTGCGCCGCTGGCCGACGGCGTCTGCGGTGGCGGGCACGATCCCCAGTTCGGTCAGGAGTATCTGTTGCTCGGGGCGTAGACGGTCCCAGGCTGTGTGCTGTGCGGTGCTCCACGCGCGTACGTCGGCCGGCACACCGTGGGGGCGGGCCTGGGTAGTGCGGGCGCGGGTGTAGGCGCGCTGCCAGGCAAGGTCCCAGGGAGGGTTCCACCACGGGTCGATCGTGGTGAGGGCCTGATGGCGGGCGTTGGGGGTGGTGTCGCGTCGGGCTTGCTGGCGTTGGCCGTTGAGCCAGCGGCCGAGGGGGAAGCCGTCGTGGACGGTGGAATAGGCCACGGCCAGGGAGTGGTGGGTGGCGGCGTACGCGCGGGCATGCGTGAGCGCGGTCTCGGAATACAGGGTGAGAGGACGAGTACGTGCTGCTTCGCGGGTGAGGCCGATGCCGGTCAGGAGACTCTGCTGGCCGGGGTGCAGGTCGTTGTAGTGGGTGCGCTGCAGGCGTAGCCAGGAGCGCTGGGCGGGGGCGAAGCTGCGGAAGTCATGGTCGGCATCGAGCCGGTGACCGGCCTGTACCTGGTCGTGGATCTTTTGCCAGCCGCGCTGCCACGCCAGATTCCAGGGCGGACACCACCACGGGTCGACCGCGGTCAAAGCCTTCGCGGCGGCAGACTGAGGCGCGCCCCGGTGGGCATCGTCACGGGCGTGTTGGCGTTGCCGGCGCAGCCACCGACCGAGCTGGAAGCCGTCGTGGACGGTGTCGATCGCGGCAGCGAGGATTCGGTACGTCGCGTAGTAAGAGCGCGCGTATCCGAGACCGACGGCGAAGTCGGCTTCGCGTTCGGCGGGCCGTGCGGCAGCGCCGCGGGCCCGGTCCGCGGTCAGCCCGATCTGGGCGAGGAGGGCCTGCTGGTCGGGCTGGAGGGTGTCGTACTGGGCGCACTGGGTGATCAGCCACGTGGCCAGCGCGCTGCTGGTACCGGGGAACCCGGCCGCGGCTTCCAGGACGTGGCCGTCTTGGACGTGGGTGTGGGCCCGGTGCCAGGAACGCTGCCATTCCAGCGTCCAGGGCGGGTTCCACCAGGCATCGATCGCCGACAGCGCCAGCGCCCGGGATGAGGGGGTGCCGTGGCGGTGCTGGTAGGCGCGGTCTTTGCTGCGCTGGTTGGCCAGCCACTGCCCCAGCCTCAGCCCGTCCTGGACGGTGCCGGTGGTCGCGAGCACCAGCGTGCCGTGGGTGCCGGCGAAGGAGCGGGCGCAGGCGAGCGCGCGCTGGAAATGGGTGGCCATGTGCTTGCGGCGAGGCCGGGCCGCCTGTACGGCCTCACGCGTGAGGCCGATGCCGGCGAGCAGGCCCTGCTGCGCGGGGTGCAGCTCGTTGTAGCCGGTGCACTGGCTGTACAGCCATTCGCCCAGGCCGAAGCTGGTGGTGGGGAAACCGTGTTCGGGTCGCAGGCCGCCCCGGGCGCGGGCGTGGTCGCGGGCTTCGTAGTAGGAACGCTGCCACATCACCGTCCACGGCGGCCGCCACCACGGATCCAGTGACTCCAGGGCGGCGACGTGTTCGGGCGGCATCGCGGGGAATTTCCGGTGGTTTGACAGCCACCGTCCCAGGGCGAAGCCGTTGAACCGGCTGTGGATCGGGGCGGCGAGGTGGCCGTGGACGGCGGCGTAGGCGCGGGCGTGCGCCAGGCCTCTGGCGAAGGCCTGGTCCGAGGTGTGCCGCAGCCCCAGATGCAGCCGCGTACCGCCTGCGGACTTCTCCGGCTGCTGTGCGGTGTCGCGGTAGGCGGTGAGCTCGCGGGCGGTGGGGCGCGGCCGGTGCGCCATGTGCAGTGTCCACAGCCGGTCGGCGGCGGCTGCGTCCGCGGCGGCCCGTACGCAGTGCTGCACCCAGACCAGCAGAGGACCGGCCGAGGTCGAGGCGATCCGCTCGCAAAGCCACGGCCGCCCCGTGACCTGCGCCAGTCGGGCGACCAGGGCAGGGGTGTGGGCAAGCGTGTGGGGCAGATGCCCGCCGGTGTCGGCGAGCAGCCGCTGCCTGGTGCGCTCACCGGTGAGGACCGAGGCGAGGGCGACCGTCTCCGGGTAGGTGACCGCGTCCCGGACCAGCAGCCGCCACCAGCCCGGATCGGTGCCCTGCGGCGCTGTCCGCTCTGCCCGGCACGGCCACTGCTCCTCCTCGGGCCACTGCTGCGCCCACCAGGAGACGACCACGGCATGAGCGACCTCGAAAGCCCGAACGGCGTCCGGAGCGCGGCGCAGCAGCTCCAGGTGCCGCCGGTGCGCCGTGAGCATCTCGGGCAGGCCCGTCAGATCGACCTGCTCGGTGCCGGCCGGCGCGCCGTCGATCCAGAAGGTGCCGAGCATGAAGCGCCGGTGGCGCGGGCAGATCCGGGTGTGCGGTTGCAGGTACACGCGTGCGGGTTTGGTCCGTCCGGTGCGTGCGGCCGTGCACAGCCGGCAGCCTTCCCCCGCGGCCGGCACCACGGCCCCGAAGCGGAACCGCCCGGCCGCACCCGCCCCGTCCGGCGGGAGGGGTTCTCGGGCGGCCCAGGCGGGCAGGGCCCTTCCCAGGACGTCCTCGGGTACGCGGCAGAACACCGATATGCGGGTCCTGGCCTCGGCGTTGAGGTACACCTCGCCGTCCGTGCGGAACCCCTTGAACAGGCCTCCGCCGACCTGGAGCAGTGCCGGGATGAGGTCTCTGACACCGAGCCGGTAGCGGTCGGCCAGCCGGTCCAGGTACGACAGGTTCGTCTCGCCCTGCAACGGCGCGAGCCGTACCGGCCCCGGCCGCGCCGCTGCAGGGCGCAGCGGCTGCGGCTGTGGTGGAGGAAAGTCGTGCATGAGGGAGCACAGGCCGTTCTTGACGGGCTCGGATGTACCGGCATCCGAGCCGTGGCCAAATGGGGAGCAGGAGGGACGGTTGAGGCAGACGCCGCCGGTCAGAGTTGGCGTTGCGTGGGCATCCGGCGGCGCCGGGGTGTCCGGGCCCGTTGTTCGGCGGCGGTGTCGAGCTGGATCTGTTCGAGGAGCTTCTTGGTGATCTTCTCGGTGCTGTCCAGCAGGGACACGAGGGCGGCTTCGCGGATGAGGTGGGAGAGACTGCCCATGCGGCCGCCGGTGCGGGCGTGGAGGTAGGCGGCGTGCGCCACCAGCGTGCCGGGCCGGTGGTGGCGCAGTCGCAGGGCGCTGTCCATGCTGCGCACGAGGTCATGCCAGATCTGCTGATCCGGGGCGCTGCCGTAGCGCAGCGGCTGGTTGCGCACGATTTTGAAGCGGCCGGCGAGCTGGGAGCCACGCACCCCCGTCAGCAGGGGAGAGGCTTCGACGTCGATGCCGGAGTAGACGAAGGTGGCCGGGATCCGCTCGCCGAGGTACTTCAGCTGGTCGGAAGTCTCGGCGCCGGCCCGGCTGCGGGTGTCCATCAGGTGTACGTCGTCGACCAGAACCAGCTGGGTGCCCAGCTCGCACAGCAGCTCGCACACGGCGTTGGTGATCTGGATCTGGTTCATCCGCTCCAGGGCGGGCAGGCCCAGGAAGCGGGCGAACTCGCTGATGAGCATCTTCGGGGTGGAGGACGGCGGCACGGTGATGAACAGCACCGGCAGCCGCCCGTCCTGGTGCGGGTGGCGGCGCCGGTCGGCGAGTTCGACGGTGCGCCCGAGCTGCTGCATCGCGGTGGTCTTCCCGGTGGTGGCCGGCCCGGAGATGATCAGGCCGCGTCTGGCTCCGCCCTGCTGGCCGCGGTTGAGCAGCAGCAGACGGCGTACCGCGGTGGAGATGGTGTCCATGGCGGGGGTTTTCAGCACCACGAACCGCGCGTGGTAGTCCTCCCGCTGCTCCAGCGTCCACTGCTGGTCGCCGGCCTCGCGTGCTGGTGCGTGGGGCGTGTCGACGAACTGCTGCCACCCGTCCCACGTGCTCAGCGGACTGAAAGTGCTCGTGGTGGCGGGCTGGGCCGCTGTCACCATGCCTTCGCCTCCTGATACGGGTCGTAGATGCGCATGCAGCCCGTTCCGCCGGTGTCCGGCGTCTGCTCAGCGGTCTGGTCGCGGGCCGTTTCGCCCGTCGGTCTGGATACTTCGGCCTCATCCGCGTGGCCTGCCGCGGCGTCCTGGCCGTCGGCGAGGGCGGCGAGAAGGTAGTCCTCGCTGTCCGGGTCGTCCTCGATGCCGTCCAGGCTGTCGTCGGCGTCCCAGCCGCCGGCATCCTGAAGCGGGATGGTGAAGGAACCCGGCAGCCCGAACGAGGCCCCCGGCGCGAGAGGCGCAGGCCACTGCTGCGGGGTGGTGGCGGGGGAGGGATCGGTCATCTGTGCGGCCGCCTGGGCCCGGGCGGCTACCGTCCGCTCTCGCCTGCTGCCCAGTCCCTGGCTGGCACGGCGCAGCAGCGCGTCCAGCGCCTGGGCGATCGCCGCCTCGTGCTCTTCACGGCCATGCCGGCGTTCCACGGTGCGGCGGACGTGGTCGAAGGTGAACGCGGTGAACGGGCGCCTAACCGCCCCCGCGTGGACCCACGGCACCTCCAGCCATCCCTTGGGCAGGCGCACCCACACTCGGTTCGGATCGTAGGGGTTGTGGTGGACCTCCCACCGTCCGTTCTTGTCCGCCCGCGGCGAGCGGCGGCGCCGGTAGGGGTTCAGGCCGGGGTGGTCGTAGGTGCGGTAGCCGAAGCGGACGCCGTAGTCGTTGACGGCCTGCCACCGCAGCGGCAGCAGCTCGACATAATCGTCGGCGCACAAAGGCACCGGTACATGCCCGGTCAACGCCACCAAAGCTGCCCACATCTCGTTCGGGGAGACGGCGACCCGCGGCATCATCGGGTGCCGCAGCGCCTCGTGACGGCGCTCCTGCCACCCGCAGATGACCCACTCCTCCAGCAACACCTGCAGCTGCGCCAGGCTCCAGCAGGCATCCTGCTCCGCGGCCGCACCCCGCTGGGAGACGTCCGAGCCGGTGTGGCCCGGCAGGTACTGGCTGAACCCGTCGGCAATCGCGCGGAAGGTCCGCTCCACGTTGCCCTTCGCCGGGCCGTTCGCCGGCGGCACCGGCTGCACCGACACCCCCAGGCTCTCGCACGCCGAGACGAACGACGCCGACACATACACCCGGCCCTGGTCCACGACCACCGTCTCCGGCATGATCACCGGCCGGGCGGCCGCCTGCTCCAGCCGCGCGTCCACCGCCACCAGCCGCTTGTAGGGGATGACGGACCGCTGCATCGACAGCGCCGCGTCCCAGCCCGGCCGCATCGCGGCTGGCACCACCATCTGCGCCAGCAGCATCGCCGCGTCCACCGACGTCGTGCCCACCGGCCGCAGCACCGCGGCGCAGATGCTGCGCGTCGCCACATCCAGCGCCATGCACAGTTCAAGACGGCCGGTCACCCCGTCGTCCAGCACCGCCAGGACATCCAGCGGCGTGCTGTCCAGCATCACCAGCTCACCAGGCCGCAGTGCCACCGTCGGCGTGAACGGAGGTGCTGGCCGTGACGCATGCCACCGCCGCTGCGCCGCCGTCCCGAGCAGCCCCTGTCCGTCGGCCACCGCGTGCACCAGCCGGTTGAACGTCGAGGTCGGCGGCAGGGCCACCGCCCCGGCGCCGTACTCCTCCTCCAGCAGCCACCCCACCCGGCGGCGCAGCCGCACCAGCGTGCCCGTCGACCGCTCCCGCTGCCCCTCCAGCACCTTCCTGACTGCCGCGACCACCCGCTCATCGGCCCGCCCCACCGCCGACCGCTCCCGCACCGCCCGGCCGTCGACCAGCCCCCACACGCCCTCGCTGCGGTAGCGCGCCCGCATCCGGCGCACCGTCGCCGCACTCGCCGCCCAGCCTGCCGCCGTAAGCTCCTCGGCCTTCGCCTGCTCCCGCTGCGCCAGGCTCCGTGTCGCCGGATCGAATCGCTCCTGCGGGGCGCCCTGCCCGACCGCGTCAGGAAAGCCAGTCTCCACCTCCCGCACATGCCGCTGCCACGCCAGAGCCCGCTCCCGCACTTCCACCGGCAGCGCCTCCAACAGCCCGAACGGCGGCACCCTCCCCGGCGCCGGCCCGCCTTCCACCTCGAAGGACGGATCGGCGAACAGGCAGGGCAGCAGCACCACCGCCGAAGCACCCTCGTCACTTAACAGCGTGGCCCGGGCGCCTTCCAGCACGGCAAGCGTCCATACCCGTCCGTCGTAGCGCAGGCGCGCCCCGACCTCGACAACCACTTGCGTCATGCCGCTTCGGCCTCCTGCCGTGCGACCGACACGATGGCACGCTCGTGCAGCGGTTCGTCCAGCCGCACCCGCAGCACACCGCTCCACAGCGCGTGAAAGACCGCAGGCCACACGGCGACCGGGTCACCCAGCCCGTACACCGCCTCCACCGCTGGCCGCGGACTGCCGAAGGCCTCCACCAGAGCCGGCATCCACGGCCCTGCGGCGTACCGGGGATGCCGATAACCCGACAGCCACCGCACATTGGCCACCAGCACTGGATCCGGCGGCCCCGCCAGCCGGTAGGACCAGCCCACTGCCTCCGCGGCAGCCGCCACAACCCGTGCCCGCTCCACCAGCCGGGCAGAAGTCCCGCTGCGTCCCGCACAGTCGAGCAACAGGCCGCTGCCGTCCTGAAGCCTGGCCATCAGCTGCGGCGCATGACCGACGACCTTGCCGTCCTCGTGCCACACCAGCTTCACCGGCCGGCAGGCCAGCGCCACCACCACCGGATCCCGGTCCAACAGCATCAGCTCGGTCTGCATCACACCGGACCCGTACCCCACCAGCCGCCCAGTGGTCGACGACCACCACCAGCCTGGAGCTACACGACGTCCGTACCGGACAGGAAACGGCCGTACCGCAGAACAGTCCTCAAAGGCGACGTCCTGCGCGGCCTCGAGCCACGGGATCTGACGTGCACTTCCCAGGGGGCCCCGGAAACACGCATCGATACAGCTGGCACCTACAGCCGTATCGCCCCCACCTCGAACAGCGCTGTCCGCTTCCTGCATGCTGACAGTCAACCCAAACTCAATACCCGCCCGCCGCAAGAGAATTGACAGAAAAATCCACCAGGGCTTGGACGGCAGCTCCTTGCCACCACAGGCCCAGCCCCGACCCATCAGGCTGCAGCCGCCCGTGAAAGCTCTTGGAGCCGGCCGAGAGGCTTCTACGACCTCGCCCAGTCCAGTCCGAGATCGGCGAGCTGCTGGAGCTTGTCGGGGGTGAGTTTGGCCCGGCGACTCTTAGTGTTGGACAGGAACACTCCGAGCTTGACCTCGGTGCCGTCGTCCAACCGTTCTACGTGGGCCCTGGAAACCGTCAGGGAGCCGGTGCGGGCCTTGTACTGGACCAGGGCCGCAACGCCCCGCTCGAAAGCACCCAAGGATTCCACGGACGGCTTCATGGGCGCTTTCTGCTCCGGGGCCGGAGGGACGACACCGACGTCCTCCAGGCGCTCGCGCTGCCCGTCGGCCAAGGCAGCCCAGACCCCGGGTTTGCACTGCTTGGCCAGCCACTTTCCAATGTCCATCCCGTGGACGGTGACCCCGGGCAGGACCCCTGTCAGCCCTTCTTCATCGCGCACCAGCTCGCGCAGCGCGGCAAAGTGCCGCTGCCATGCCGCCGGCCACGGCGGGTTCCAGTCCTGATCGACCGCCTTCAGCGCGGCCTCCCACTCCGGTTTGCCGGCGAGTGCACCCGGGCGGCGGAGGTTGGACAGCCACTGCCCGATCGGCCGGTCCAGCATCGTCGCGGACCGGGGCGCGCACAGTGTCCAGTGCTCGTCGTAGTACGCCTTCGCCGCTTCCAGGTTCTCCTGGAACCGTTCATCGGCCACTGACCACACCATGCCGAGCCGCTCCAGCCGCTGCGCGCGCTGCCCGCTCATTTCCCCGGCCGCGTATGCCCGCCGTTGCTCCGCCACCCACTGTCCAAGGGGCGTCGCACCCTCCCGGTGTCCGTACGGCACCCTCGCGTTGCCGACCCGCTCGACGTACGCCTTCAACTTCGCCCAGCCGCGGGCCCAGTCCTGCCGCTCGGTGTCGATCACGTTGAAGGACACCCAGTCCGCGACCATCACCGGATCCCGAGGAGCCGCAAAACGCAGCAGCAGACGGGCTTCGTCCTCGCCTTCTTCCGGCTCCGTACCGATATTCACGGACGGCTGCGCAACGTCCTTCTGGGGCTCTTGTGGAATGGCCAGCAGTTCCACGGCCTCTTCATCGTGA
The DNA here is from genome assembly GCF_022271435.1 of Streptomyces monomycini. Lineage (GTDB taxonomy): Bacteria > Actinomycetota > Actinomycetes > Streptomycetales > Streptomycetaceae > Streptomyces > Streptomyces monomycini. The sequence goes on from NZ_JAFIQY010000022.1 coordinate 131,734, forward strand.
GCCCGCAGACCTTCCAGAACCTTCACCAAAGGCCGGTACGAGGCGGAGGTGAACATGTCCTCGGGCTGCTCCCCGGGCTGGAGGAATACCGGCACAATCAACGAGGCCAGTTTCCCTTCCCCTGGCTTCTGCCGCAGCGCCCGCCCGATGGCCTGCACGATGTCGTGCGGTGCGCCCTTCGGGTCCAGCAGCGCCACACAGTCCACGGCCCGGATGTCGACGCCCTCGCCCAGCACCCGGCAGTTGCACAGCACCGCACGCCGCGCCGTGCTCGCGAACGTACCGAGCACCCCCCGCCGGCGCTCGGGCACGTGCTCCCCGCACAGCCAGTCCGCCCAGATCGTCGCCGGGTACTTCTCCGGATCGTCGGCGTGCAGCTTGGCTGCCACCTGCTGCAGGCCCTCCGCGTAAGCCTGCGCCTCCATGGTCCGGTGGTGGAAGGTGATGCAGGTGTTCAGGTGGTAGTCCGCCATCGTGCGCAGCAGCGCGGCCTGGAGCGCACCGAGCCGCTGCCCGCGCACCTCCTCGCTACGCCGCTCCTCACCCATCAGCCGCTCCGGCGTGACGACTGGGTCCGCCAGCTCCACCACGATGATCTGATACCGCGCAAGCAACCCGCGGGAGACCGCCGACGCCAAGGAGAGCTTGTACAGGACGGGACCGAAGATCTCCTCGTCGTCCATGGACGCCGCCATCTCCTTCGGCAGCGCTTCCCGGATCCCTTCGGCGACCTCCCAGTTGGGCCGCTCCTGCCAGATCCGCGGCGTCGCCGTCATGTACAGCCGCCGGCGTGCCGGGATGATCCCCTGGTCGTGGACGTCCGCCCACGCCTTCCCCAGCGAACCACTGGTCCGGTGCGCCTCATCGACCACCACGAGGTCCATCGGCGCCAACTGCTGGCCATAGGTACCCTCGAACGCCCCCGCCAGCACCGGCAACGATGCGTAGGTGGCGTAGATGGTCACGGGCCCCTGCCCGTGCCACATCGCGAGCCGCACGGGGTTCGTGGTGCACCGCACTCCCAGGTTCCACAGCTCCGGATCGTCCTGAGGCGAGCACACCGCGACCGCCGGCCCTGTGTGCCCGGCCCCGTGCCACGCCTTGATCGTCTGGGCGAGCAAATCCAACGTCGGCACCAGAATGAGAACACGGCCTTTGGGCGCAAGCCGCTTGGCCGCGGCGGCGGCAATGACGGTCTTCCCTGTCCCGCACGCGGCATGGACCTGCCCTCGCAGGCCGTCCGTAGGAATGCCGCCCGGCGGAATATCAAGACCGCGCACAATAGCGGCAACGGCCTCGATCTGGTGGTCACGCAGTTTCACGGCCATGCCCCGTGTTCTCCTTTTCGCGGAATGCACACGTAGTCAGGAAGGGAATCCCGGCGCGGGTACGCGGCGTTGGGGGTGTGGTGTACAGGACCAAACTCTACACAGAGCCGAGCAGTGATGCACCAACGTCGAGCCAACTTGACTCCCCAGGGTGATACATGGCCCGATCCCACCCATGAAACGGCCGATCTCCTGTATGCTGGCAGAGTGCAGCGAACGCGCACAGGACACGGTCCGAGCGTAGGGGAGGGGTTCGGGTGGAGCGCAGCGGAGCCCGTCACTGCGGTGGGGCGGAGCCCGATCGACCCGACGGACCGTCACAGCTATCGCGGGGGTGGTGTGCAGTAACCCCAAGCCCTGCACAAGCCCGCGCGCGATGCACCTCCCCTCGTAGCCAGCCAAGGCAACCGCGCTTGCGCGGGTGCCCACAATTCGCGCTTGCGCGAATTACCCTGCTTTTAGAATTCCGCTTGCGGAATTCCATTCCGGCGCTTGCGCCGGAATCCGAATTGCGCTTGCGCAATTCGCGCTCTATACCCCGGCTTGCCGGGGTATATCCCGCTCCGCGGG
>NZ_JAFIQY010000023.1 GCF_022271435.1 Streptomyces monomycini
GGGCCGCCGGCCGGTGCGGTGGAGGCGCCCACGGCGCGTGTGCCGGCGGGCGGTGTCCCGGCCGCGCTCGGCCACACCCCTTCGCCGTACGCGACGTCCGGGTACGCTCCGGCGGCCGCCCCGGCGACCGGCGCGCCGTGCGCGGCGTGCACGAGCCTGCGGCGCGGCCCGTGCGGCGAGGCGGGCCCGGCGGGTGCGGAGTCGTCGTACGGGCTCCGGTGGCCGGCCGCGGTGTCGGCGGCGGGGAGGGAGGGCGGCTCGGACACCGTCAGGGTGATCTCTCCGGAGTCCACGTACTGCTCACCCTCCTGCGGCTGTTCGGACTCCGGTCCCAGCAGGCCCTTCGGTACGACGAGTACGGCCTGCACGCCGCCGTAGATGTTGCCCTGGAGCCGGACCACGATGCCGTGCCGCCGGGCGAGCGAGGAGACCACGAAGAGCCCGATGCGCCCGTCGCTCAGCAGCTCGGCCACGTCGACGTGGTCGGGGTCGGCGAGCAGTCCGTTCATCCGGGTCTGCTCGGCCGTGGACATGCCCAGGCCCCGGTCCTCCACCTCGACGGCGAGGCCGGCCGTGACCAGCTGGGCGCGGAGCAGGACATGGGTGTGCGGGGCGGAGTAGACGGAGGCGTTCTCGACGAGTTCGGCGAGCAGGTGGATGACGTCGGCGACGGCGTGGCCGCGCAGGGTGCCCTCGATGGGCGGCACCAGCTTGATGCGCGGGTACTGCTCGACCTCCGCGATGGAGGAGCGCAGTACCTCGGTCATGGTGACCGGGCGGCTCCACTGGCGGCGGGAGATGGCGCCGCCGAGGACGGCGAGGTTCTCGGCGTGCCGGCGGATGCGGGTGGCCAGGTGGTCGACGTGGAAGAGGCCCTTGAGCAGGTCGGGGTCCTCGACCTGGTTCTCCAGCTCGTCCAGCAGCTCGATCTCGCGGTGCACCAGGGACTGCAGGCGCCGGGCGAGGTTGACGAACACCTCGACCTTCTGCTCGTTGCCGCTGGCGTGGCTGCGGGCGATGGCCACCGCGTCCACGACGGCCGTCTCGGCCGCCCGGCCCACCGCGGCCACCTCGTGGGCGAGCAGGTCGAGGGTGTCCCCGGCGGGCGGCGCGGCCGGTTCGCCCTCCCGCGGCTGGAGCCACTCGCCCTGACGGACCCGGTCCAGCAGGTCGTCGAGGTCGTGCCGGCCGCGGGCGCACACCTCGCGCAGCCGGGCGTGGCGGGCGACGGCGGCGCGTGCCTCGTTGTTGGCCGCGGCGCCGGCGGCCGTCACGATGACGCAGACCAGGACGCAGGCGCCGAGGAGTACGGCCCACTCGCGGCCGGTCAGCCCGGTGCCGCCGACCCGTACGACGAAGGCGGTGGTGGCCGAGCAGACGGCGGCGACGAGGAGGCAGGGCACGGCGGCGAGCCGTACCAGGCGGGTCCGTACGGCCGAATCGGCGGCCGTCTCCGGGAACGCGGCCCGGCCGTGCCGCCCGCCCTCCCGCTCCCGGGGCCGGGCGGCCGCCGGGACGGGGCCCGCCCCCTGGGGGCCGTGCGGGTCCGGGGGCCCCAGAGATCCCGAGGTCTCCTGGGTGGCAGGGGGCCCCTGGGGAAATGCAGCAGGCATCGGCGTTCTCCGGATCGGCCGTCGGCAGTTCGCGGAGCACGCACGCTAGTTGTTACGGGGGTGGGGTACCGACCCACTTCGGCGTTTCGCCACCCCGCGCCACCTCCCCCCGAGGGGGACGCCCGCACACCTGTACGCTTCTTTACGAACTCCCGTTCACACGCACACAGTTGAGGGGCGCCCGCGACACGCGGCCGGGTGGCGGGCGCGACCGCCGAAGCCGTCCGCGCCGCCTCCGGGGAGAGGCTGCCCAACTTCGCGGGTGTGGATGCGGTCCGGCGCGACAACCACACCACCGAAAAGTGGAAGATCCGCCTCCGAGGGTGCGCGGTGCCAAGGCCTCCAGAGCACGGCCCGGCTTGACCTTCACGCCGACGGCAGGGTCGAGGGTGTCGCCATGGAAACCTCGGACACCGCCCCGGACACCGCCATCGGCCGCCCCCCGGTGGGCGCTCGCCCTGCTGACCTGGTGCGCGTTCGTCCTCGGCACCGGCGAGATGATGGCCGCCGGGCCGCTGCCGGAGATCGCCACGGCCGCCGGTGTGCCGTTGCCGACCGCCGGCCTGCTGGTCGGCGTCTTCGCCCTGACGGTCGTCGTGGGCGGCCCCGTCCTGGCCCTGACCACCACGGCCGTACGGCGCCGACGACTGCTGGCCGTACTCCTGGCGCTCACCGTGCGGAGCTCGGCGTTCAACCTGGGCATCACCGGGGGCGGCTGGCTGGGCGGCCGCGTGATCGCGACCGGCGCGGGCCTGCGCCGGCTCCCCGTGACGGGCGGGCTGGTGGCGCTGGCCGCCCTGGCGATCGCCCTCGTCGAACACCTCGGCGAACGGCGGCGTACGGCTGCCCGGACCGTACCGGCGGGCCACGCCACGCCCGGCGAGGTGGCCGCGTGAACGCCGCCAACCAGCGCGTCATCGAAGAGTTCCACGCCAGCCAGGGCCGGGTGGGCGGGGTGTTCGCAGGGCAGCCGCTGCTCCTGCTGACGACCACCGGGGCGAGGTCGGGTCTGCCGCGTACCAACCCGGCCGTCCACCTGCCGGGCGGCGAGGACCGGCTGGCCGTCTTCGCGTCCAACGGCGGTTCGAACTGCGCCTCTCCCTGCTCCCGGAACGCATCGACGACCTCGTGGCCGTCCGCGACCAGCTCCTCGACCGGCTCGCCGGTCTCCGCGGGCAGCCCGCCACGGCCGGTGCGGCCGACCGGGCGGGCTGTCCGGAGCGGGACCACCCGAAGCGGGACTACGGGGCGGTCGGCGCCGTCCGCATCGCGTCCACCCGCTCGACGGTGAAGCGCTCCCAGCCGCCGGCGCGGACGGAACGGGCGCGCAGCAGGCCGTAGTCACCGTCGGTGCCGTTGACCTCGGTGCTGACGAACTTGTCGTTCGCCTTCGACTTCAGCGCGAAGGTGCCGTCGGGCTGCGGCACCAGCACGAACTTCTCCCAGGAGCCGATGGTGGTGCCGCGGGTGCGCAGCATGCCGCTGTGGTTGCCCGCGTCCTTGATCTCGGCGCTGACGAACAGGTCGTTCGGCTCGGACCGCAGGCTCACCGTGCCGTCCGCCGTGTTGTCGGTCAGCGTGAACCGCTGCCAGGATCCGATCTTGTCGGCGCGGGCCCGCAGCTTGCCTTGCTGGTTGCCGGTCTCGTTGATCTCGGCGGTGACGTACTTGCCGTTCGCGACGGACTTCAGCACCAGCCTGCGGACGACGGTACTGGCCCACGCGTTGACGTCATCGACCCGGGTCGCGACGGCGCCGGTGCGGGTCTCGGCCGCGTCGGTGCCGAGGCACCCGCCCTGCCAGGACAGGCTGCTGACGGCGACGAGCCGGTACTGGCCGCCCTGTTCGCGGACGACGGGGCCGCCGGTGTCGCCCTTGCAGACGGCGGCGCCCTCCTTGCCGGCGATGCTCATCCGGCCGTCACCGACCGAGTCGACGCCGAAGGCGCCGCTGTGCAGCCGGTCGGGCACCCACGCGGTCTTGGTGCGGCCGTAGCCGACGGCCCGCAGTTCCTCGCCCGCGGCGGGCGCCGAGGTGCCGAGGGCGACCGGGGTGATGTCGGTGACCGGCTTGTCGAGCCGGGCGAGGACCAGGTCACGGTCGGCGCGCGGGACGAGTTCGACGATCTCCCGAACCTGCCCTGTCGGGGTGGTCAGGTCGGTGCGGCCGAGGGTGGCGGTGGTCTTACGGGCGGGCTTGCCCGCGGGGACCTCGGCGGCCTGGGCGGGGTCGTCCGCGAAGCAGCTGGCCGCGGTGAGGATCCAGTGAGCGTCGACCAGGGCGCCGGAGCAGCCGCGCTCGCCGTCGCCGATGTCGAGCTTCGCGGTGAAGGGAAAGGCCTTGTCCGCGGCGGGGTCGCCGACGACGGCCTGGGCCGGGGCGACGGTGAGCGCGCCGGCGGCGACCACGGTGGCGGTGACGGTGGTCAGCCACGCCGGGCGCGAGATTCTGCGGTGCACGGTTCGTCTCTCGTTTCGTTGTCAGGCTGCGGGCAGGGCGATGGTGCCGTACAGCGTGCGGTGGTCGGAGGGGCTGGCCTGCGGGGACAGGGCGCAGGAGGTGAAGGGGGCGTTCTTCGGAGCGAAGATGTAGTCGATCTTCATGTCGCGGATGGTCGGCCGGCCGTCGCGCGGCGCACCGGGATTCCCGAGCTGGGCACATTCCCGGTACCGCGCGTACACGGGCTCCAGCACGTCGCGGGACTCCCCCTTGGCGGCGTCCGGCGGCACCACGTTGAAGTCGCCGCCGAACACGGTGCGGTACCCGGGCTGGCCGACGATGCGCAGCAGTTCGCCCGCCTGAGCGCGGCGGAAGCTGCCGTCCGCGTCGTCGTAGGCGGGTCCGCCCGCGCTGAAGTGGGTGGTGCACAGCAGCAGCGCGCGGTTCGGCAGCGCGGCGCACAGGGCGGTACGCTGCTCCGTCCTGCCGCCCCGGATGTTGGTGTCCGGGGAGGTCAGGTCGTACCGCTGGAACCAGGAGCTCCCGTCCGGCACGGCGAGCCCGATGCCGTAGGAGCCACGGTCCACGTCCCCAGCGGTGTCGCACTGCTTCTGGGCCTTCAGCGCACCCGCGTTGTAGTGGATGGGCGCGAAGAACACGTTCCAGCCGTGGCCGGTCGCCTGCTCAAGCTTCTCCTCCACCGGCTTGGCGTGCTTCTCGCAGAACTCCTGCAAGAACACCGCGTCCGGCAGCGGGCCATCGGCGGAGGGGCGCAGCCGCGACGCGATCTCGGCCGCCAGCTTGTCGGCGCCTGTGTGCGCGTTGCCGCACTGGGTGTTGTTGTTGCCGCAGACGTTCCAGGTCATGACGTTGACCTGGTCCGCGCGCGGAGCGGCGGGGGCCGGGATCGGGCTGTCCCGGTCCACCCGCTCGAAGGCGAAGCGCTCCCAGGCACCGACCCGGTCGGACCGGGCGCGCAGCAGATCCTGGTCGGCGCCGGTCCCGTTGACCTCCGTACTGACGTACTTGCCGTTCGCCTGCGACTTCAACGCGAACGTTCCGTCAGACTGCGGGACCGGCTGGAACTTCTCCCACGCGCCGATCTTCGTCCCGCGGTTGCGCAGCATCCCGCTGTGGCTTCCCGCGTCCTTGACCTCGGCGCTGACGAACAGACCGGTCGCATCGGAGCGCAGGCTCACGGTGCCGCCCTTGTCGCCGGTGTGCAGCGTGAACTGCTGCCAGGGTCCGGCCTGGTCGGCGTGGGCCCGCAGCTTGCCCTGCTGATTCCCGCTGCCGCCGGTCTCGACGGTGACGTACCTGCCGTTCGCCTGGGACTTCAGGGCCCACCGCTGCCCTGCGGCCCTGTCGGTGTCCGCGCTCCCGGCGGCCTGCGCCGCTGTCGCGGGCAAGGCTGCCGCGACGGCGAGCAGCCCGCACAGCGCGGCCAGCGACGATATGAGCCGACGCACACGGCCTCCTCTTCCTGGTTCGGTCTGCGCCGATGGAGATTCGGACGCAGAAAAGCGGATTCTACGTACACGTAGGTGCGCTCCCGCCAGCGGCATCCTGAGGGAGCTCGGCGGCAGCGGCAGCCGGCGCCCGGTCCAGACACAAGAGCCGGGCGCCTTGCGGTGCCCGGCTCTGCGGTACGACAGTACGGTTGCGCGCTGGTCAGGCGGCGGGCACCAGGGTGCGTTCGCGGGCCAGCGACGTGGTGGTGTCACCGTTCAGGGTGAGGCGGCCGTTCGGCCACGCGACGACGACGTCGTTGCGGGCGGTGTCACCGCCGAAGGCACCGACCGTGGCCAGGGCGCTGGAGCGGAAACCCGACTTGGCGGGGCTCAACCGGTGTTCGGTCTTGAGCTGGTGGGCGCCGATGTTCTCGTAGGCGGTGACTTCGCCGTCGGACCAGCGTACGAAGAGGTCCTGGTCGCCGGTGGCCGGGCGGAAGTCGCCGGCTGCCAGGTCACGGGCGTGCGGCCAGGTGCCGTTGGGGGCGGCCAGCCGGGACTCGGCGTGGAAGCCGTCGGCGTCGACGTTGGTGAAGAAGGTGACACGGCCGTTGGCCCACTGCACCACGACGTCGTCGCTGCGCGTGTTACCGCCGCCGAAGCGGCCGGCGGCCATGCCCACCGCCTGCGTCCAGGTACCGTTCGGCGCCTTGAGCTGAATGGCGTTCTTGAGCTTGTTGGTCTCGTTGACGTCCCTGTAGAGGGTGACCTTGCCGTTCGTCCAGCGCACCAGAAGATCGCTGGTGCCGTCCCCGGTGAAGTCCCCCGCCGTCATCACCGCAGCGTTCTTCCACTCCGGGTCCTTGGCCAGCTGCACGTCGTTGCCGAAACCGTAAGCGCCATTGCCCGGGTAAAGAGACACCTCACCGTCCGACCAGCGCACGATCAGATCACTGGTCCCCCGCCGCACCGAGGCACTGTGGAAACTGCCGGCGGTCATCGCGCGCGCGTGCTGCCAGGTCCCGGCCCCGCCCATCGTGTACTTCCCGTCCAGGGGGAGATCGGCCGCGGCCTGCCGGTACAGCCAGGCCGCATCGTCGTCGAACTGCGAGGTGTACGAGGTGTGGTCGTACTGCCCGCCGGTCTTGTAACCGCCGATGACACCGACCAGCTTGCCGCGCCGCCCGTCGAAATCCTCGATGAACGGACCACCGCTGACACCCGACCGGTAACCGTCACACTGGATCTCCATGAACCGGCCCTGGAACGCCCGGGTGTCATTCGTGCACGACAGCGGCGTCTTCTGACCCCCCGGATAGCCGACGACCGTCACCCCCGCTCGCGCCAGGTGCGCGGAATCGACAGAGGTGAGAGTGTTGCCCGGGCCCGCGGCATCCTCCAGCAGCTGCCCCTGCGTATTGGCCCCCACCCGCAGGAAGGCGAAGTCCACATCGTCGTCGGCCGGGCTCGCCTGGTAACGGTGGTCGATCCACACCTTCCCCTCCAGCACGGGGAAGATCCCGTACGGCATCTCGCCGGCCTGGCCCGCCTTGGTGCCCCCGGCACGGTAGCCGGGCACGAAGGCGGCGTTACGCAGCGAGGTGTTGCCCTTGAGACAGTGCGCGGCCGTGACCACCAGGCTCTTGGAGCCGGAGGCGACAGTACTGGCCGTACAGAACTGATTGTGCGTCGCGCTGCCGTCACTGCCGCGCAGCAGGAACACCCCGACCGTGGCGATGCCCTCGGCCACCTGATGGGTCGGCTCCGCCGACCGCTTGCGCCGCACGCCGGGCGCGGGCTGACCGCCCTCGCTCTTGGCCCCGGCCCCGGCGCTCTCCACCGGCACCGCACTGCGAATGCGCTCCGGCGTCCAGTAGCGCTCGGTCTCCTTCGCCTTGCGCACCTGTTCAGGGGAGGACGGGGCCGGCACGCCCGCGGTCGGCTGCGCAGCGTCCGGCACCGCCGCGGAAAAGGCGGGCGAGTGGTCCGCGGATGGTGGGGTGGCGGCGGCCGCGACAGAGATTCCGGGGCCGGCCAGGGTCAGGGAAGCCACGCCGAGGGTGGTGGCGCGCAGCCAGAATGTGCGTCTCATGAAGTGCTCTTTTTGCGAAGAAGCGGGCTCGGCCGGCGACCCGGCCGAGCAGCATGCGGACAGGGAATTCAGCAGGGCTGTCAGGGAACGCGCGGCCCGGTGGACGGTGACGGTGCGACCGTCAGCGGAATGTCCAGGACGTTGCCGGACGGAGCGGCCGGGGCGCCTTCGGACGGGGCGCCTTCGGACGGAGCGTCTTCGGACGGAATGGCCAGGCGCAGGATGTAGGCCCCTGAGCGCGGCCCGGTGTGCACAGGCGGCAGGGCGGTACGGCCGTCGGCGTCCGCAGGAGGCAGGAGCAGCGAACGCACCGGCCGGTCGTGCTCGTCCCGGAGGGACGGCCCGTCGAGAGCGGGCGCCGGCTGCTCGCCCTTGACGGCGGTCAGCACGGTCACGGCGATGCGCACGCCGGCGGCGGGGCGGCCGTTCCGGGTGACCCGCACGGACGGCAGCTCGGCGAGGAGGCTGTCCGGACCTGCCTGGAGCGGCAGCGACAGCGGCGGATGCCGCGGGTCCTGGTGGTCCTGGTCCCACAGCTCCAGACGGTAGGAGGGCGGCCGGACGGTGACGGTGAAGTCGACAGCCACGCCGCTGCCGCCGGGCGCCGTCGCGGTGAGCGTGAAACGTCCGGGGCGGTCGCCGGGCCGAAGGGCGGGGGCGGTGGCGATGCCGCCCCGGTCCGCCGTCACCGTCACGGTGCCGGCCTCCCCCGCCGGCCGCAGGCCGGTGCCGCGGAACGTGACCCGGGCGCCGGGCACGGGGTGGCCGTGCGCGTCGAGGGCCCGGACCTGCGGCTGCCGGCCGAAGGCCGTACCGGCTTCGGCCTCCAGGTGCCGGTCGCCGAGGCTCTCCAGCCGTACGACGGTGTGATGGTCCGCGACCGGCTCGGGCACCGGGTCGGGCTCGACCGGCGGGCGGTGGGGTGCCACCGGACGGCTCCCGGTGCCGGTCCCCTGCCCCGCCGGAACAGGCTTCGACGCACCGGAGCCGCCGGAGCCGCCGGAGCCGCTGGAGCCGCTGGAGCCGCTGGAGCCGCCGGATTCCTGGGGCAGCGTCCGGTCCCGGTCCGGTTGGGCCGGCCGGCCGGTACGGGTGGGCTGGTGCGCCCGGCGTACGTCGGCCGCCCTCTCCGCGGGGTCGGGCCGGTGCGGCGTGGCGGGAGCGTCGTCCGGCGTCTGAGCGACCTCGGAACCGCGATAGGTGTCCATCCACTTCCGTACGGCATTCACGTACGCACGCGAATTGTTGTAACTCAGAATCGCCCGGTCCAGATCAGCACCCCGGCTCAGATCCCGGTCCCCCGCACACAGGTAACGAGCCGTACCCAACGCGGCATCAAACATGTTGTTCGGGTCCTTGACCCCGTCACCATTACCGTCCGCACCCCAGCTCCCCCACGTCGACGGAATGAACTGCATCGGCCCCACCGCACGGTCGAACACAGCGTCCCCGTCCCACCGCCCCCCATCGGTGTCCCGGATCAGCGCGAACTGCGCCCCGTCCAGCCGCGGTCCCCGGATCGGCCGTGCCGTCGAGCCGTCACCACGCAACCCGTAACCAGAAGCATGCACGGACTCCACCCGTCCGATCCCCGCCACCAACTGCCACGGCAGACGGCACGACGGCTGGCTCCCCCGCAACACCCCCTCCGCCTTGCGATACGCAGCCAACGCCGTCGCAGGAATGCCCGCGGTGCCCGGCGACGCCGTACCGGTGTCTCCCGCGCCGGGCTCCTTGCCCTGGCCGTCCCGCAGAAGGTTGGGCAGGTCAAGGGCAGGGTCGCCGCGGTGCCGCGACTGCGGGCTGTCCAGGCCGGCGTCGGCCTGGCGGGCATCGGCGCGCGACGGGCCGGCGGCCTCCAGAGGGCTGAGGGTTGCCGCGGCGCTCAGGCTGGCGGCCAGGGCGCAGGCACACAGGCTCTGACGCACCCGGCGCGCGACCAGAGTGGGCAGGGTGGGGAACGGGTTCACGGGCGGGCAGGTCCTTGGCGTGCGGAAAAGAACAAGGGGCACGGTGTCGTGGACACCGGCTCATGGAAGAGCACCGGTGGGAGCGGGACGCCCCGACCGGTGCCGGGTTCAGGGCCGGAGACCGGCCGTTCGGCCGTGGCCCTGGCAGCGGTCCGGCCGGCCCTCGGAGACGACGGCCGGCCGGACTGCGGTGCTGTGCGTGCTTCAGCCGACGAGCTTGACCTCGCCGTGCGTCCCCTGGGCGTCCACGCCCGGGTAGAGGCCGAGCGACTGGTCGGCCCAGCGCACGAGGACGTCGTTGGGCCGGTCGTTGGCCACGAAGGCACCCGCCCCGACCACGGTCGCGCCGGTCCACGGCGACTTGGCCGGGCGAATCTTGATCTCGCCGTGCAGGCCGGCGGTGGTGATGCCCGGGTAGATGGTGGCTTCACCGTCGGACCAGCGCACCAGCAGGTCCGCGGTCTTCTTGCCGGTGAACTCGCCCGAGGTGATCTGCGTGGCGTGCGGCCACGTGGTGTTCGCCTTGACCAGGACCTTCTGGGAGGCCGGCTTGACACCGTTGGTGTCCAGGTCGGGGTGGAGCGTGACGTGGCCGTCGTTCCAGACGACCACCAGGTCGTCGCGCTGCGCGTTGGCGGTGTAGCGACCCGCGGTGATCTGCGTGGCCTTGGTCCAGTCGGCGCTCTTGGCCAGCATCTTCTCGCCGTGGAAACCGGTCTTGTCCACGTGGGTGTACTGCGTCACCTCGCCGTCGACCCAGCGCACCACCAGACCGTCCGAGCCGTTGCCGAAGCTGGCGCCGGTGATCTGCCGGGCGTAGTCCCAGGTGCTCTTCTTCTTGGGGGTGTTCGGGGCCGCCAGACGGTACTCGGCGACGAAGGGGTGCTTGGCGTCCTTGTCGTCACCGCCCTGGTAGAGGGTCATCTCGGCGTCGGTCCAGCGCACGATCAGGTCCATGTGCCGGGTGCCGCCGGCCGAACCGCCGGTGAAGTAGCCCGACGCGACGTGCGTGGCCTTGCCCCACGGCGCGTTGGGGAAGACGCTGCGGTAACGGACCTTGCTGACCCAGTCGTTCAGGTCGTCCACCCGCGCGTCCACGGCGCCGGTGCGGGTCTCGGCCGGGTCGGTGCCCAGGCACCCGCCCTGCCAGGACGTGTTGTTGACCGCGACCAGCTCGACCTGGCCGTCCTTCTCCCGCAGCGCCGGCCCGCCGGTGTCGCCCTTGCACACCGAGGCGTCCTTGCCGGTGAGGCCGAGCGCCCCGTCGCGTACGGAGTCCACCGTGAACGCGGCGGCGTGCAGCTTGTCCGGCACCCACTCGGTCTTCGTCCGCCCGAAGCCCGCGACCTTGAGCTGCTCGCCCTCGACGGGAGCGGCGGTACCGACGGTCACCGGGGTGACGCCGGCGACCGGCTTGGCGAGCTTGGCCATGACCAGGTCACGGCCCTGGTAGGGCACCAGTTCATCGATCTGGACCTCGCTGCCGCCCGTCCCGGCCAGGTCGGTACGGCCGATGGTGGCCGTCGTCGGCCACGCGGGCTTCCCCTCGGAGACCTGCGGCGCCTTGGCCGGGTCGGCGGCGAAGCAGCTCGCCGCGGTGAGCAGCCACTGCTTGTCGACCAGCGCGCCGGAGCAGCTGCGCTTGCCGTCACCGATGTCGAGCTTGGCGGTGAACGCGTAGTCACCGGAGGCGACCGGAGCATTCGCGACGGCGTGGGCGGTGGCGCTGGTCAGCACGCCGGCCGCGAGAGTGGTGGTGAGGATTCCAGCGAGCCATCCGGCTCGGGCACGTGTGCTGTACATATCTCTTTCTCAAACCCCGTGGTCATGGCCGGCTGCCGCTGGTGATCAGCGGCAGCCCGAGAACGCTCGATCAGCCGACGCGAAGCTCCAGCAGGTCGGCCTTCTTGCCGCCCGAGGGGACGTCGGCGACGCCGACCGTCTTCACCTGGTTCGGGCCGTCATTGGTGACGACGGTCTGCTTCTTGCCGTCGGAGGTGAGGGTGGCCTTGACGACCTGCTTCTCGGTCCAGATGCCGCTCACGTCGGGCACCTCCATGGTGAGGTTCCCCTTCTTGCCGGTCACCTTGAAGCAGTAGAAGACGGTGTCGAACCCCTTGTTGGCCTCGACCTTGATCTTCCAGTCACCGGAGCACTCGGTCAGAAGGATGTGACCGTCCCCCTTGAGCAGCTTGAGGCCCTTCTCGGCGAGGATCTTGTCCGCGCCCGGGTAGCCGAAGTCCTCGACGGCGGAAGGCATTTCGTCTGCCGCTGCCTGCTGCACGCCGGCGCCCGCGGTGCGCGGGGCGGCCTGGGCCGTGGCGAGTGCGGAGACCGCCGCGATGCTCGCGACGGCACCGACGACGCCGACAACCAGCCTCTTGCGGGCGCTAAGTATCACCAGGGTTTCCTTCCGAGGGGTGTGCGGCGCCGCACGGCGGCCACATGAGAATTCCATTAAAGAGCAGCGGTGAACTTATCACCTGAACATCCCGACCAACCATTTACGACCCACGGGTAACAAAGTGATCACAAATCCGACTTCGCGCCCCATGTCATCGCGGCCCACCAGGCCTGACCAGCGGCCGGGACGACACCGCCGAGGCGCCCCCGTCAACTGCCCGAGAGGGAGATCCGACAGTTCCGACGCCGTTACGCTCACCGCGCCGAAAGCCGGCAAGGCGTGAACAGCCTGAAGGGTTGTGTAGTGAGAGCGAGAGGAAAGTGGCGGCTCGGTATACGCGCTGTATGCGCGACCGCGCTGTCGCTGACGATCGTCGCGGGGGCAGTGGGGACGAGTCCCGCGTTCGCGACGGAAGAATCAGATGTATGGCCGGAGGATCAGAATCTCGATCCCGTCCCGGACACCCCACGCGGCCGTATCGTCAAGTTCTGGCAGGAGGGCGGGCCGGGCGTCAAGGCGGCTGCGGAAGCCGCCCTGCTGGGTACCGACGAGGACGTCCAGCGTTTCCTGGACAAGGAACAGGTTCTCCTTGAAGCCAAGGACGACCGCATCGAAGCCTTGCAGATCGTCTCCTTGGGCGGCGTCAATGTGCGGGGCGCGGCCACCCAGGCTTTGTCGGCCGACAATCCGGAAACGCTGCGGAACTTCCTGAAGGACGGCTGGGAGAAGCCGCTTCAGGCGGACCAGCGCATTGAGGCCCAGCAAGCGATCAGCACGGGCGGGCGGTACATCCAGGAGGCCGCCAAGGCGGCACTGAACGGCACGCCCGACGACGTACGCGAGTTCCTGGACACCACCCGTCACTCCGCGGAAAAGGCGGACAACCGGGTCCGGATCCTGCAGATTGTGAGCACCGGCGGCCCAGCGGCCAAGGAAGCCGCGAAGGCTGCCCTTGAGGGTTCCGCCGAGGATTACAAGGAGTTCCTGGAGGTCGGCCAGTACGTCGCCCGTGACCGGGACCAGGAACGCGCGACCATCGAGCAACTGGCACAGCAGGCCAAGGAAGCGGGCGCTCGGGCCAAGCGCGAGACGGACGCCGCCAAGGTGGCCTCCGAGCGCGCGATCGAGGCGTCGAAGCTGGCCAAGGAGGCCGCGGAAGAGGCCAAGCGGGAGACCGAGGCCGCACGCAAGGACTCGTTGAAGGCGGCCAGCGCCGCCGGCCGCGCCGCGAAGGCGGCCAAGTCCGCGGCGTTGGCGGCGCAGCAGGCGATCAGCGCCGCGCGCGCCGCCAACAACGCGGCTCGTGTCGCGGCACACGCCGCCTCCCAGGCCGCGGCCGCCGCGGCCGGTGCGGCCAATGCCGCTTCCCGGGCCCAGAACGCCGCCGCGGCCGCGGCGTCGGACGCCTCCCAGGCCTCCACCGCGCGTAAGGCCGCTGAGCAGGCCCGCGACGCCGCCAAGGGCGCCGAGAAGGCGGCTGACGCCGCCGATCAGGCAGGCATCGCCTCGGACGAAGCGAGCAAGGCCGCCGGTGCGGCGCTGAGCGCCGGCCGTAACGCGGACGCCGCGGCATCCGCCGCGGGCGAGGCGAGCGGTTTCGCGGACGCGGCCGGAGCCCATTCCGGTGAGGCCCGTGCCGCCGCGGCGCAGGCGCGCCGCCACGCAGCCGAGGCCACCCGGGCGGCCAACCGCTCCTCGGCCCTGGCGAAGCAGGCGGCGAGTGAGGCGTATGCGTCACGCAACGCGGCCAGGTCGGCTGCCCAGCATGCCAACAATGCCGCGGACGCCGCCGAGGACGCGGCCAAGCACGCGGGGGAAGCCAACAAGCAGGCCGAGAAGGCGGCGAACCACGCCAAGGCCGCCAAGGACTCCGCCACCGAGGCCACCAACGCCGTGGCACAGGCGCGCAAGACCCACGCGCTGGTGCGGCAGACCGAGGAGGAAGAACTCACGTCCCGTACGGCCGCCGCGATTGCGAAGGCCAAGGACCTCAAGGACGAGGACGATCAGCGCAAGGCCGTCGAAGCGGCCACGCTGAAGGAGTTCAAGGACCTCAACGCCGAGGCCGACCGCCTGGCCACCGAGGCCGCCGAGCCCGGCAGCTCGGTCAAGGACACGGCCGTCAAGGGCCGCAAGGTCGCGCTGCGTGTCATGGAGACCGGTGGTCCCTGGAGCCAGGCAGCCGCCGAGGTCGCCCTGGCCGGCTCGGACGACGAGGTGCGCAAGTACGTACGGTCGGGCCACAAGAAGGCCGTCGAGCAGGACGAACGCTTCCGCACGGAACGCCTGGCGGACGAGGGCGTGTCCGAGGCCGTCAAGCAGGGGGCCGAGAAGGCGCTCCAGGGCGACGCCAAGGCGGTCAGCGACTTCCTGAGCACCGGGCAGCACCAGGTGGCGTCGGCCGAGTACCGCATCCAGGCACTGCGGCTGAACAGCACCGGCGCCACGCAGGTGAAGGAGGCCGCCAAGGCCGCACTCAACGACGGTTCCCCCGAAAAGCTGCTGGCCTTCCTGCACCAGGGCCAGTACACCGCCCAGGCGGCGGACGAGCGGGTCCGGGCCCTGCAGCTGCTGAGCAACGGTGGTCCGGAGGTCAAGGCCGCCGCCCAGATCGCCTTGGAGGGGCCGCCGCAGCTGCTGCACACCTTCATCGAGGCGGGGCAGTACATGGCCCAGCGCAAGGACAGCCTGGCCGCCACGCACAACGCGCAGATCGAACGGCTCATCGCTGAGGCGGACGGGGTGGCCGCCACGGCGCGGGAAAACGCCCACAAGGCCAACGAGTACGCGCTGCGGGCGAAGCACGCGGCCGCGGAAGCCGACAAGGCCGCGGCTGAGGCCAAGAAGGCGGCAGGCCAGGCCCGGCAGTACGCGGACGACGCCAAGAAGTCGGCCGAGCGGGCCGAGGCATCGGCCCGGCAGGCCGCCGAGTCCGCCAGGAAGGCGCGTGCCGCCGAGGCCGACGCCAAGCGCGCCGCGTTGGACGCGTCCAACTCCGCTGCCCGTGCCGAGGCGTCGGCCGTGATGGCCCGGGGCTCGGCCGACTCGGCCTGGACGGCTGCCAACGACGCGCGCGCGTCCGCCCTCCAGGCGGGCAAGGACTCCGAGGCGGCCCAGGAGGCCGCTGACGGGGCCAAGGAGATCGCCGAGCAGAAGAAGAAGGCCGAGGAGGAGGCCAAGCGCCGGGACAAGGAGGCCCGGGAACGGCAGGAGAGGATCAACGAGATCCTCCGGCAGCGGGCCGAGACGGACAACGAAGAGGACCTGAACTGGTCCGACCTCGGCCACTTCGCCGCCGACCTCGGCGGCGCCATTCCCGGTCCGGTGGGCACCATTTCCAATGGCGTCAACTGCGGCTGGTACGCCAAGGACGGCCAGGTCGCCGACGCCGCGGCGTCCTGCGCCGGCATGATCCCCGGCGTCGGCACGGCCAAGTCCGGCTCGAAGCTGTCCAAGTGGGGCAAGAAGTTCTGGAACGCCGCCTTCAGCAAGAAGGGCAGGCTCCCGAAATTCTGCCCGGTCAACAGTTTCACCCCCGAGACACCGGTCGTGATGGCCGACGGCTCCGCCAAGGCCATCAAGGACATCGCCAAGGGTGACAAGGTCCTCGCCGCAGACCCCGAGACGGGCGCGCGCGGAGCGCGGCCGGTCGAACAGGTCATCGTCGGCGACGGCACCAAGCACCTGGTCGAGCTGACGATCGACACCGACGGGCCGCAGGGCAACGCCACCGGCACCGTCAACGCGACCGACGGGCACCCTCTCTGGGTCGAGAACCTGGGCACCTGGGTCAAGGCCGGGGACATCCGCAAGGGCGCGCTGCTGCGTACCGAGGACGGCTCGAACGTAACGGTCACGAATACGCGCACCTGGACTGCTTCCCAGCGTGTCTTCAACCTCACGGTCGGCGGTATCCACACCTTCCACGTCCGGGCCGGCTCGACCGCGGTCCTGGTGCACAACAAGGGCGGGTGCCCCGTCCCGCTGCGGGACTGGACCACCAAGCGGTTCCGTTACGGCGACAACGAGTTCCAGCTCGACAAGAAGGGCATGGAGCACATCCTCAAGCGCCACCACCCCAAGTACTGGGACGGTTCCGTCAAGAAGGAGCAGTCGTTCCTGGACCCGAAGCTGTCCGTCGACGACCTCAAGCACGTGGTCGGCGAGGTCATGAATCAGAATCGGAACACTCTGCTTGAGAATGGCATCAAGCACAAGTACCAGGTGACGGGGACGGTCAACGGTGTCAAGTACACGCTCGGCATGAAGAAGGGCGGCCGGGTGGGCCAGCTCTACCCGGTCTACGAGTAGAAACAGGAGTGCAGACCAGTGGTGGAAATCGATTCGTTCTTCAGGCTCCCGGACGGCACCTTCGTACGGGCGAGTGACTGTGACGTGGTGCCGCCCGACCCCGACTACGTCGAGGGCGCCCTTGAGCTGTCCGTCTACGGGCAAGAACTCATCGGCAAGGACGAGTGGGACTACATCGACGACCTCTGGTGCTACCTCTCCGACATGGTGCCGAAGGTGCAGTCGACGGGTTACGCGGAAACATATTTCCCGGACCAGCCGATCAAGCTCTCTTTCCGGAAGGAAGGCTCCCGGATTCTGGTCACGGCCACCATCGGCAAGGACATCAGGAAGGCGAGCGCCGCGTCGGAGGAGTTTCTGACCGCTGTCCGTCAGGCCGGGCTGGCATTCTTCGACGCGTTGTCGAGACTGCTCCCGGACGAGGACAACGCCGTAGCGCGGAAGGCGCTGTCCTCCTGAACATCAGCGTGGCCCCGCCGGCTCACCGAGCCGGCGGGGCCACGCCATTGCCATGCTTCCTCACCACGTCCGTGACGTGGGTGCCGTCGAGGTGCCAGGTGCCGCCCGACGCTCTCCGCCCGCCTTACCGTGCCACCTCGAAAGCGTCCGCCGACGACGCCCCGGCAGGCCACGACGGCCACCCGTACACCGGCGGCAGGGCCACCGCCCGCCACCACGGGTCCACGATCTGCTCGTCGGCCGGTTCGAAGGGCTTGCCGGGCAGGGGCGCCGCCACCTTCGCGTCGGCCGCGCGCGCTGCCGCGACCGTCCGTTCCACCGGCTCGGACCACGGGTGCGGGGCGAGGTTGAACGTGCCCCAGTGGATCGGCAGCAGGGTGCCCGACGGGGTGCCCCCGGACAGGTCGGCGTGGGCGCGCAGCCCCTCCTCCGGTGTCATGTGCACATCCGGCCAGAACTCGCTGTACGCGCCTATCTGGATCATCGTCGCGTCGAACGGACCGTGCTCGGCACCGATCTCCGCGAAGCCGGGGAAGTAGCCGGTGTCGCCGCTGTGGAAGACGCGGTTCGCGGGACCGGCCACCACCCAGGACGCCCACAGGGTGTGCTGCGGGCCGCGCAGCCCGCGGCCGCAGAAGTGCTGCGCGGGCGTCGCGGTGAGCGTCAGGCCGCCGACGGCCGCCGACTCGTGCCAGTCCAGTTCGGTGATGCGCTCCTCGGGCACGCCCCACAGTTCGAGGTCGGCGCCGATGCCGAGCGGTACGACGAAGCGGGTGCCGGTACGGATCAGGGCCTTGACCGTCGGCATGTCCAGGTGGTCGTAGTGGTCGTGCGAGATCACCACGGCGTCGACCGGGTCCAGGTCCCGCAGCGGGAGCGGTACGGGGTGCAGGCGGCGGGGGCCCGCCCAGGTGAACGGCGAGCAGCGCTCGCCCCAGACCGGGTCGAACAGCACCCGGTGCCCGTCGATCTCGGCGAGCACACTCGAATGCCCGAACCACGTCAGCCGCAGCCCGGAGGCGGGCGGCTCGCCCCAGTCCGCCGCGGTGGGCCGGTGCACGGGGATGCGGCCGACCGGCGCACGGCGCAGCCGGCCCTCGCGGCTCAGTTGCCGGCGGGCCATGGCCAGCCCGCTGCCCCGCGCCATCTGCCGGGTCGGTACGGGGTTGCGGAACTGGCCGTCGGCGAACTGCGGTGATCTCTGTATCCGTGCCAGCCGCTCCCCCGTGGGCCATGCGCCGAAGACGGCGGGGCGGCGCAGCCCGAACCGCTCTGCGGGACGCGGGACGGACGAGGACTCACTGCGGGGTCGAGAGCCGGGCACGGCACCTCCATGGATCGGAGCGGTAGCGCTGTCAACGAGTCGCCGTGCGGTGAACGGACCGCCGGGCTGACGGGTTCCGGCACGCCGGCGTCCGGGCTCCTGGCATCCGCCGCGGACACCACGGCACCCGGACACGACACGTGTGCCCCACGCACACCGAACCACTCGGCCGCTCCCGGCATTCCATGGCGGGCCGTGCGGCCCTTACCGTCGTGGCATGAGCCAGACGCTGCCGCCTGGGCAGCCACCGGACCGCGAAGACGCCCCGGGCGGTACGCCCCTCGGCGGCGGGACAGCACCGTCGGACGGCACGGCACCGTTACCGCCGCAGGGGGCGGCGGGACAGCCGGGGGCCGCGGCTTGCCCCGGTACGGATACGGATGCGAAGGGCCAAGCCCCGGCGCCGGCCATCCTGCCTGCGGACGACCTGCCGGCCACCGGCCCGCCTCCGCCCGGACTGTCCCCGGCCGACCTCCCCCCGCCCGTCGCGCGCGCCGCCCCGCACCTGTCCCGGCCGGGGGTGCGCCTGGTGGCCGTACCCCTGACCGTCACGCTCGGCCTGCTGGCCGTCGCCGCGCTCGGCACCGGGCTCGTCGGGCGGTTCGGTGCCGCCGAGTCGCCGGAGGCACGCGCTTTCACCTCGCTTTTGGAGTTCGACCTGTGGAGCGCCCTGGTCGGTGCCTCGATCGCGCTGTACGCGGCGGTGGCGTACGCGATGGCGTACGCGCTGCACCGGCGCTGGCGCCATCCCGTCGACCGGCCGGCGCCCCGGGCCGTGGCGGTGCTGGTGGCGGGGGCCGTCGTACTGCTGGGCGCCGTCTTCGGCATCCTGCGTTTCTTCACGCCGCCCGGCAGCGTCCCCGTACCGCTCGACGGACTGGCGTGGCGCATTCCGCTGCTGCTCGTCCTGGGGATGCTGGCGGCCGCGCCGGGCGCGGTGGGGCTGTGGGACGTCCAGGTACGGCTGCTGCGGCTGAGCCGTCGGCTGCCCACCGAACCGGACGTCCTGGCGCCGGTGGGGGCGCTGCGGGAACTGCACCGCGGCTGGCGGGACGCGGTGCGCTTCCTGACCGGCGGCAGCCTGATCATCTCGACCGCGGTCGTCGACGCGGGCGCGCTGCGCAACGCCCTGCTGGCGTACGGCGTGCCCGCGAAGAGCTTCCCGGCGTCCTCCGTGCTGCTCTACGGCGCCTTCTTCAGCGTGATGTTCGCGCTGGTCTTCCTGCCGGTCGTGGTGTTGTGGCGGTCGGTCGCCGGGCGGCTGGTCGAGGCGACGGTCCGTATCCCGGAGGCCGACGAGCTGACCGAGGACTGGATCGAGCGCCGGGCGCGGCTGGTGGCCTTCCTGCGCCTGGACGTCTCGCTGCCGAAGGTGCTGGCCCCGGCGTTCGGCATCCTCGCGCCCCTGGCCACCGGCGTGGTCAGCCTGTTCCTGCCGGGCGGTGGCAGGTGACACGCCGTCGGGCGCGCCGTCAGGCCGCCCGTTGCAGCGGTACGACGCCCGTCGGCGGGGCGCTGGCGCCGGGCCGGAGCGGCAGCAGTACGGTCCGCAGCACCGTGCGCGGGGCCATCAGACGGGACGGCGGCGCGGTCAGGCAGGAGACGTCGCGGAACGCGGCGCCGAGGACGGGGTCGACGACGGAGCGGAGGATGAGCCGCTGCACGTACCAGGACATCAGCCGCTCGCCCAGGCCCGAGCGGGCGTCCGCGCCGCTCGCGTACGGACGGTCGGCGCCGATGGCGATCATCCAGGCGGGCTCGGTGGCGCGGGCCACCGCGCGCTGCGCCCGCCGCGCGAGCCCCGGCCGCAGGCCGCCCCCGGATTCCAGGGTGCGGCGCAGCGCCAGGGCGTCCAGCGCGGCGATCGACATGCCCTGCCCGTAGATCGGGTTGAAGGTGCAGTTGGCGTCGCCGACGACGACGAAGCCTTCGGGGACGGCGCCGGGCCGTTCGTAGTGCCGGCGGCGGTTGGCGGTGTCACGGAAGCCGTAGACGGGCGAGACCGGTTCGGTGTGCGGCAGCAGGCCGTGGATGTACGGGTCGCCGATCGTGGCGGTGAAGTCGGCGAAGCCCTGGTCGTCGGTCGGTGGGTGGTGGCCGCGCACTCCCGCGGCGGTCAGCAGCCAGGTGCCGTCCTCGACCGGTACGTACACCGCGCCGCGTGGACTCCCGGGCCAGCCGGGGATGTTGATGCCCATGTCCGGGGCGCCGGCCGGGCCGGTGGGGCGGAACATCCGGGTCGCGTAGGCGATGCCGGCGTCCACGGTCTCCTGGCGCGGGGCGGGGCGGCCCAGTTCGGCGAACCACTGCGGGGCCTTGGAACTGCGCCCGGAGGCGTCGACGACGAGCGCGGCGGGAACAGTCCGCTCCGCCGGGTCCGCTGTGCCGGTGCGGTCGCCGCCCGACCGGGCCCGTACCCGTACGCCCGTGACCCGCCCCGCGTCGCCGGTCAGGCCGACCGCCTCGGTCGCCTCCAGCACCTCCAGGCGGGTCGCCGACGCGGCTGCCGCCCGCAGCACGCGGGCCCGTACGACGCCGTCGATCACCGGGCGGGTGACCGACAGGCACCCGTGGCGGCGTTCTTCGAAGCGGTGCTGCCAGCCCACGGCGGTACGGGTGACCAGGTCGCTCGGCGGGTAGAGGGTGCGGGCCCCGGCGTCGGTGAACGCCTGGCCCGTGCCGGGCAGCAGCTCCTCCAGGGCCCGCAGGCCGCCGCTGAGGAAGACGTGCAGATGACGGGCCTGTGGTACGCCCTTACGGAAGGCGTGTCCCTCGGGATACCGGTCGCGTTCGACAACGGTGACGGTGTCCACGTGCCCGAGCAGGGCGGTGACCACGAGCATTCCGGCGAGCCCGCCGCCGATGACGACCGCGTGCCGCTCCCCAGCCGTTCCGGTGGTCTCTTCCACCGCTGCCCCCGTCCTGCCGCCAAGGCGGCCCTTCAGGTGTGGTGGGCGGCTCTCGCACCACCGGTCTCGCACGGACTCTCACCCTCGGACCGCCGGGCGGCGCTGTCAATCACCACCCTGCGCACTTGGACGCGCGACGGCAGCGGCGGAGCGCGTCCCTACTTCCGGCCCACCCCGCCGTAGAAGATGATGTTGTTCAGCTCCGCCGGTCCCGGGGCCGGACCGTCCGGGCGCCACAGCGGCACCCGCACCACGCCCGGCTCCAACAGCTCGAACGGCCCGAAGAGCGGCTCGATCTCGCTCCTGGTCCGCAGGTTCAGGGTGGCGGTCGCGTTCTTGTAGACGTCCAGCACGCCGTCCCGCGCCCGTTCGTCCGTACGACCCTGTTCGTACGCCTCGTACGGCTCGCCCGTGGCGTGCGACAGGACGAGCACGCTGCCGGCGGGCAGCGCGCGGGCCAGGGTGGCGACGATCCCCGCCGGGTCCTCGTCGTCGCGGACGAAGTGCAGGACGGCCACCAGCAGCAGGGCCACCGGCTGGTCGAAGTCGATCAGTTCGCGCACGGTCGGGTGGTCGAGGACCGCCTGCGGGTCGCGCACGTCGGCCAGGACGAAACCCAAGTCCTCGCTGGTGGCCAGCCGCGCGCCCGCGTGCGTGGCGACGATCGGGTCGTTGTCCACGTAGACGACCCGTACGCCGGGCGCCGTCTCCCGGGCCACCTCGTGGGTGTTGGGCGAGGTGGGGATGCCCGTACCGATGTCGATGATCTGCCGGATGCCGCCGGCGACCACCTCGCGCACCGCGCGGTGCAGGAACGCCCGGTTGGCGCGGGCGCTCAGCCGCACCTGCGGGTGCACCTCGATGACGCGCTGCGCGGCTTCCCGGTCGACCTCGTAGTTGTCCCGGCCGTCCAGGTAGTAGTCGTACATCCGGGCGGGGTGCGGCTTGCTGGTGTCGATCTCCTCGGCCTTGAAGGCCGCCGCGTCCTGCAGCCCCTGCGAGCCGTCCTCGTCCCACGAGCCCATCACGGCCCGGGAGAATTCCGTGTCCGTCACGCCGTCCTCCGGTCGGTTCCGCAGCCGCAGCCGCACGGCGCGGCGGTGAGCAGGAAGTCGGCGGCGCCGGCCTTCGCGCCCTCGATGAAGCTCTTGATCTCACGGTGGGTGTAGATCAGGGCCGGGCCGCCCGGGTCGGTGGACTGGCGCAGCGCCACCCGCCCGTCGCCCAGGCGCAGCGCCTCGACGCACTCGCCGCCGTTGCCGCCGCTCCACGGCTTGTGCCAGCCGTCGCTGCCCAGCTCGGTGGCGGGCATGCCGTTGTAGATGCGTATGCGATCCATGGTTCAGATCTCCTTGCGAAAGCCGCCCAGAAGGGCCTCGGTGGTCTGGGCCGGCGCGGCTTGCGCGCACATCCGGTCCAGTGCCTCCAGGAACTGCGAGACGTCGTCGCGCTGGTCGAAATAGACGGCGCCCACCAGGTTCTCCGCGTACGCGATGTCGGGCAGTTCCGGGATCGGGAAGCGGAAGATGTGGAACGGCCCGTACATCGAGGGGTGCGGTCCGGCGGCGAACGGGATGATCTGCAGCCGGACGTTGGGCAGGGTGGTGGCCTCGGCGAGGCGGGCGATCTGTTCGCGCATCACCCGCGGGCCGCCGATCGGACGCCGGAAGACCGTCTCGTCCATGACCACCCAGAGCATGGGGGCGTCGGGACGGGTGAGCAGCGACTGCCGTTCCAGGCGCAGCGCGACCGCGCGGTCGATCTCCTCCCGCGCCGCGTGCGGCATACCGGCGCGCAGTACGGCGTGGGCGTACTCCTCGGTCTGCAGCAGCCCCGGCACGTAGTGGGGCTGGTAGCCGCGGATGAGGTTCGCCTCGCTCTCCAGGCTCACGTAGGCGCTGAACCACTCGGGCAGCACGTCGCGGTAGTTGTGCCACCAGCCGGGCCGGTTGGCCTCGCGCGCGAGCTTGAGGAAGCCGTCGATCTCTTCCTTGCCGGTGACGCCGTAGGTCGCCAGCAGCTTCTCCACGTACGGGATCTTGAGGCCGACCTCGGCCTTCTCCATGCGCCGTACGGTGGCGTGCGTGACATCGAGCGCGGCGGCCGCCTGCTCGTAGGACAGCCCCGCCTTCTCGCGCAGGTCCTGCAGCCTCTTGCCGAGCACCACCCGCAGGACGGTCGGTGCGCCACCCGACCGTGCTTCCGCCACTTCTGATCCCCTCCCACCACCAACATGAGTGATCA
This sequence comes from Streptomyces monomycini, assembly GCF_022271435.1. Taxonomy (GTDB): domain Bacteria; phylum Actinomycetota; class Actinomycetes; order Streptomycetales; family Streptomycetaceae; genus Streptomyces; species Streptomyces monomycini. The sequence continues at coordinate 23,217 of NZ_JAFIQY010000023.1, forward strand.
GCAGTGTGTCATGCCGTCAGCAGAGCGAACAGACTGCGCTTGCGATTCTGCAAATTACACATTGATCCTTGCCATCGGTGACCAACATCGCACATAGTTGCGGAGTGGCTTCCTCCAACAACGCTCCTTCGTTAGGGCGCTGTGGCGGCTTCGTCGCCGAGCGTCTCCGGGACGCGTTCCACTTGCCGGCCCGCCGCACCTCCGTACCGGAGGCGCGCAGACGCGTGATCGCCGTGCTGCACGAGTGGGGCGCGGCAGAACAGGTCTGTGACGACGCCGAGTTGGTGGTGTCGGAGCTGTTCACCAACGCCGTACGGCACACCGACAGCGAAAAGGTCGACTGCGAACTGATGGTCGTCGGCGCCTTCCTGCGCCTGGAGATCACCGATCAGGGCCGGGGCGACTCGGCGCCGCACGTCCAGCCCGGCAGCGTGGACAAGGAGTGCGGCCGGGGCCTGTTCCTGGTGGGCGCCCTCTCCGAGAGCTGGGGTGTGCGCCCCGACCCGTCCGGCCGCGGCCGCACCGTCTGGGCCGACCTTCCCTACGGACCCGCCACCGCACACTGAAACCGCCGCCCGCGCCTGAACGGCGGGCGGCGGTGTGGCACGGCCGCTTCTCTTCCCGCGGCCCGCGCCGCCGATGCGGCGGCTGCCGCTCCCCCTTCCACGGCTTTCGCCGCCGCTACAGCGGGAGCAGGTCCGGCCGCTTCGGCTCCACATGGTCACCGGAGGACTCGCCGCGCAGCCGGCGGCCGATCCACGGCACCAGATGCTCCCGCGCCCAGTGGATGTTGTCGCGGCGCGCCTCGGCCGCGGTGCGCTCGGCCTCCGGCGGCCAGGCCTGGTCCGGGTCGGCCGGGACGTCGAGGCCCAGCACCTGCGCGGCGCGCAGCGCCACCCGGGTGTGCCCGTCGGGCGACAGGTGCAGCCGGTCGTCACCCCAGGCCCGCCGGTCCTGCACGGACTTCAGCGACCACAGGTCCAGGACCGGGCAGTCGTGCCGGTCGGCGATCGCCCGGACGTGCGCGGTGTACGTCGCGATCTTGCCGCGCAGATGCCGCAGCACCGGCATGCCACGGGTGTCGAACCCGGTGCACAGCAGCACGGTCCCGACCTCTTCCCGCAGGTCGGCGACGGCCGCCTCGTACCGCTCGGCCACCGCGTCCGGGTCCGAGCCCGGCCGCAGGATGTCGTTGCCGCCGGCGCAGAACGTCACCAGGTCGGGGGCCAGCTCCTTGGCCCGCGGCACCTGCTCCTCCACGATCTGGTCCAGCAGGCGTCCGCGGACCGCGAGGTTGGCGTAGCGGAACTCGCCCTCCGCGCGCCGGTCCGACAGCAGGACCGCCAGCCGGTCCGCCCAGCCGATGTACGCCCCGTCACGGCCGGGATCCCCGACTCCTTCGGTGAAGCTGTCGCCGACGGCTGCGTACGACCCGATGGCGCCACGTGCGCCACTGCTCATCTTCTTCGAATCGTCTGCCACGTCAGGACATACTTCACCCCGGGAAGTGACTTACGCCACCGTAACCAGGGGTTGACGTGGGGTGATTAATGCCACCCGGTCAAATTCTGATCAAGTCGGAATAGAAAATGAGGAGGATAAACGGCTTTTTTCGGTCGTTTGTCTGGGTGTGGACGTGGCTGGGCGACGTCGAACGGGCGGCGGCCGACGGTTCGGCGACCACGTCGCGCGCACCGCTCCGGCACCCCTCCGGCACCGCCGCGGAACCGGCCGTCACCGGCCTGATTGCGGGCTGCACCGATGTCGTATCGTCAAAGTGGCCCGCCTCGTCGACGAGCAGCGTCGGCGGCCGATCCCGAGGAGCGCCCGTGACGCAGCAGACCCCGGAGGTCCCGTCGACCGACGCCGAACTCGCGGAGGTACGCAACTTCCGTGACGTGGGCGGGTTGCCGACCGTGGACGGGCGCCGGGTGCGCACGGGCCGGCTGTTCCGCAGCGGGCACCTGGCGGCGGCCACCGAGGCGGACGCCGCCTTCCTCGCCGGTCTCGGGCTGCACACGGTCTTCGACTTCCGCAACGCCGCCGACATCAAGCTGGAGGGCCCCGACGTCGCGCTGCCCGGCGTACGGAACGTCAACATCCCGCTGACCGACCCGGCCGACGGCGCCGAGTTCTGGGCGATGGTGCGCGACGGCGAGCTGGGCCACCTGCGTACGGCGCTGGGCGACGGCAAGGCGGCGGGCCGGATGGCACAGACCTACCGCCACATCATCACCACCCGCACCGCCGACCACAGCCGCGTCCTGCACGCGCTCGCCGAGGGCAGCGTCCCCGCGCTCATGCACTGCGCCGCCGGCAAGGACCGGGCGGGCCTGTCCGTCGCCGTCACGCTGCTCGCGGTCGGCGTCGAGCCGGAGGCCGTCGAGGCCGACTACCTGGAGTCCAACGCCGCGCACCGCCGGTACAAGGTGCGCCGCTCCGACACCTCGGCGGTGGGCATGTCCCCCGAGGTCATGGAGCTGCTGGCGCCGCTCTTCGACGCCCGCGCCGAGTACCTGTCCGCGGCCCTCGACGCCATCGGGACGACCTGGGGCTCGACGGAGGCGTACTTCAGCGAGGGCCTGGGACTGTCCCCCGAGACCCGCGAGCGGCTGCGCTTCCAGCTTCTGGAGGACTGAGCCGCCCACGGCCGGCCGCGCGCCTCCCGCGGCCGGCCGCCCCCCGAGGTCACTTGCCCAGGCGCGCCGCCATCTCGGCGCGCCGGGCGAACCTCTCCTCCTTGGCCTCCGCCATCTCCCGCAGCGCCGTCTTGCGCTCCCGGGCGGCGAGCCGGTCCAGGTAGAGGTGGCCGCGCAGGTGGTCCGTCTCGTGTTGCAGACACCGGGCGAAGTACCCCCTGCCCTCGATCACCAGGGGATTGCCGTCCTTGTCGTGGCCGCGTACGACGGCGCGGTCCAGGCGGGGCACCACCCGGTAGGGGCCGGGCACGGACAGACACCCTTCGGGCTCCTCGACCAGCCTGCGGTGCTCGGCCGGCACCTCGTCCAGCACCGGGTTGGCGATGTGCCCGACGTGGCGCACGCCCCAGTCGTCCGTCATGTCCCACACGAACAGCCGGAGATCCACGCCGACCTGGTTGGCGGCGAGTCCCGCCCCCTCCGCCACCTGGTTGGTGGCGAACATGTCGTCGATCAGGCGGGCGAGCTCCGGTGTGCCGAAGCGGGTGACCTCCCGGCACGGGCGGTGCAGCACCTCCTCGCCGACCACGGTGATGCGGCGCACCGCTCCCCGCTCCACCTCCGGCGCGAGCCGCGGGTACGCGTCCACGGGCTCGCCCTGCACCCGTACCCGGCGGTCCTGCGGGGTGTCACCGAAACCGACAGTCATGAAGTATCAACGCCTTCCGCGCATGCCTGCCGACGGCCGGGGCGAATCCCCGGCCGTCGGCAGATCAGCTTGACCGAACGCTTTGCAAAGTAGCACCCTTTGCAAAGTGAGCGACGAAGAACCCCGAGCGGCATCCCCCGGACCGCCGGCGCACCGCGCCCGGCGGTCACTCCCGGACCATCCCGTACGCATCGCCCTGCTGGACCTGCTCGCCGAGGCCGGCACCGTCACGTCCACGCAGGCCGCCGCCCGCCTGGGTCACAGCTCCGGCCTCTGCTCCTTCCACCTGCGCCAGCTCGCCCGGCACGGCCTCATCGAGGAGGTGCCGCACACCGGCGGACGGGCCCGGCCGTGGCGGCTCCGGTGGGACGCCCCGTCCGGACCGGCGGGACGGAACGAGCGGCCCGGAAAGGCCCGGGAGCCCGAAGGGCTCGGACAGGCCGGACAGTCCCAGCAGACCGGCCCGGCCGGGCAAGCCGCGCCGGAGCGCTTCGACGTCCTCGCCCGCAACCTGGAGGACGAGAGTTACCAGCACTGGCTGGCCCACCGGGACCAGGCACCGCCCGAGTGGCGGCACGACGCGTCGTTCAGCGAAGTGGTCCACCTGACCCCGGCGGAGACGGCCGAACTCGCCGCCGCCGTCCGCGCCCTGCTGGCCCCGTACCGCGAACGGAACCGGGAGCCCGCCGCCCGCCCGGCGGGTACGGCCGCGGTGGCCGCGGTCACCAGGCTGTTCCCCCTGCTGACCGAGGCCCCCGCGAAGCGTCCGCGTTAACGCGCCTGAAGGGCCTGCTTCATCAGCGTCCGGCCGAAGTCCCACATCAGGCCGCCACCCTGGTGCGCGTCGTCCATCACCTCCGTGAACGCCGTCACGAACCGGTCCACCTCCCGCTCCCCGATGATCAGGGGCGGGATCAGCTTGATGACCTCCAGGTGATCGCCGGAGACCTGGGTGAGGATGCGGTGGCGCTGGAGCAGCGGCACCACGACCATCTGGGCGAACAGGCCCTTGCGGGCGGCCTGGAGCATGGTCCAGTGGCCGCGCAGTTTCAGGGACTTCGGGCGGCCGAACTCGATGCCGATCATCAGGCCGCGGCCGCGGACGCCGTGCAGCAGCTCGTACCGGTCGACGAGGGCGGCCAGCTTCGTACGGAGCAGGTCGCCGGTGTGGCGGGCGTTGGCGACGGTCTGCTCGTCCTCCATGACCGTCAGGACCGCCAGGCCGGCGGCCATCGCCTGGGCGTTGGCGCCGAAGCTGGCGGAGTGGACGAGGACGCGGTCCATGGAGGAGTAGACCTTCTTGAAGATCCAGTCCTTGCCGAGGGTCGCGCCGACCGGGACGTAGCCGCCGGAGAGCGCCTTGGCCACGCACACCAGGTCCGGTTCCACGCCGTCCTCGTGCTGGTAGGCGAAGAAGTCGCCGGTGCGGCCCAGGCCGGTCTGCACCTCGTCGGCGATGAGCAGCGCCTTGTGCCGGTGCAGCAGTTCCTGGGCGGCCCGCAGGAAGCCTGGAGGTGTGGGGTGGACGCCCTTGCCCTGGATCGGCTCGACGATGAAGGCCGCCACGTCGCCGCGCCGCAGCTCCCGTTCCAGCGCGTCCAGGTCGCCCATCTCGATGCCGGTGTCCGGCAGCAGCGGCGCGAAGCCGTCGCGGAAGCCGTCCTCGCCGTTGACCGACAGGGAGCCGGTGGTCAGGCCGTGGAAGGCGTGGGCGCAGTACAGGACGCGGGGTTTCCCGGTGGCGTAGCGGGCGAACTTCAGGGCGGTCTCGACGGCTTCCGTACCGCTGTTGCCGAAGAAGGCGCGGTCCAGGTGGGGTGTGTGGGACAGCAGTTTCTCGGCGAGCAGGCCGGGCAGCGGCTGGCAGTCGAAGCGGGTGAGGTCGGCGAGCTGGGCGTCGAGGACGTCGTGCAGGGCCTGCCGGACGACCGGGTGGTGCCGGCCCAGGCCCATCACGCCGAACCCGGCCAGCATGTCGAGGTATTCCTGGCCGTCCGCGTCCCAGAAGTAGGCGCCTTCGGCCCGTTCGTAGACCTTGTCGAAACCGATGGTGTGCAGCATCCGCGGCAGTTGGTGGTTGACGTACCTGGCGTGCAGGTCGTAGCGCTCGGCGCCGCGTTCGGCGAGCAGCTTGGTCAGGTCGAATCCGGTCACGAGCCGTTCTCCGTCACGCGTCGTTCTCCTTACGGGCCAGGGAGGCGCTGATCCGGCCGGCGATCTCGGCCGGGGTGAGCCCGATGTCGGCGAGCACCTCGCCGCGCTTGGCGTGCGCCAGGAACTGCTCGGGGATGCCGAAGGTCCGCAGCGGTACGTCCACGTCCGCGTCGCGCAGCGCCTGGCCGACCGCCGACCCCACTCCCCCGTTGCGGCTGTTGTCCTCCACGACGGCCACCGCGGTGTGCGTCGCGGCCAGCCGGACGAGCGCGGGGTCCACGGGCTTGACCCAGCGCGGATCGACGACCGTGACGCCGATGCCGCGCTCCGCCAGCAGGTCCGCCGCCTCCAGGCAGACCGGGGCCAGCACGCCGACCGAGACGAGCAGGACGTCCTCCCGCTCGCCACGGCGCAGCACGTCCACGCCACCGATCCGCTCCAGCGCCGGTACGGGCTCGCCCACCGACTCCTTCGGGAAGCGCAGCACGGTCGGCGCGTCGTCCACGTCGATCGCTTCCCGCAGCTGGGCGCGGAGCTGGTCGGCGTCGCGCGGCGCGGCGATCCGCAGGCCCGGGACGACGCCGAGGACGGACATGTCCCACATGCCGTTGTGGCTCGGCCCGTCGGTGCCGGTCACCCCGGCCCGGTCCAGGACGAAGGTGACGCCGCACTTGTGCAGCGCGACATCCATGAGGACCTGGTCGAAGGCGCGGTTGAGGAAGGTCGCGTACACCGCGAAGACCGGGTGCAGGCCGCCGGTGGCCAGGCCCGCCGCCGAGGTCGCCGCGTGCTGCTCGGCGATGCCCACGTCCCACGTACGGTCGGGGAAGGCGGCCGCGAACTTGCCGAGGCCGACGGGTTGGAGCATCGCCGCGGTGATCGCGACGACGTCCGGGCGCTCCTCGCCGATCCTGACCATCTCGTCGCCGAAGACCGACGTCCACGACGGTGGGCCGGGCGGCGCGACGGGGGCGCAGGTCAGCGGGTCCATCGCGCCGACGGTGTGGAAGCGGTCCGCCTCGTCCTCCAGCGCGGGCCGGTAGCCGCGGCCCTTCTCGGTACGGCAGTGCACCAGGACGGGCCCGTGGAAGCGGGCGGCGCGGCGCAGCGCGGACTCGACGGCGGCGATGTCGTGGCCGTCGATCGGGCCGACGTACTTCAGGCCCAGGTCCTCGAACATGCCCTGCGGCGCGAAGGCGTCCTTGAAGCCCTTCTTGGCGCCGTGCAGCGATTCGTACAGCGGGCGGCCCACCACGGGGGCCCGCTGCACGATCTCCTTGCCCCAGGCGAGGAAGCGCTCGTAGCCGTCGGTGGTGCGCAGGGTGGCGAGGTGGTCGGCCAAGCCGCCGATGGTGGGCGCGTAGGAGCGCTCGTTGTCGTTGACGACGATGATGAGGGGGCGGTCCCTGGCGGCGGCGACGTTGTTGAGCGCTTCCCAGGCCATGCCGCCGGTCAGCGCGCCGTCGCCGATGACGGCCACGACGTGGTGGGCCCGGCCGCGCACCTGGTTGGCCTTGGCCAGGCCGTCGGCCCAGCCCAGGACGGTGGAGGCGTGCGAGTTCTCGATGACGTCGTGGTCGGACTCCTCGCGGGACGGGTAGCCGGACAGTCCGCCCTTGCCGCGCAGCTTGGAGAAGTCCTGGCGGCCGGTCAGGAGCTTGTGCACGTACGACTGGTGTCCGGTGTCCCACAGGATGCGGTCGGCGGGCGAGTCGAAGACCCGGTGCAGGGCGATGGTCAGTTCCACCACGCCCAGGTTGGGCCCGAGGTGGCCGCCGGTCCGCGCCACCGCGTGCACGAGGAACTGCCTGATCTCCTCGGCGAGTGCGCCGAGGGCTTCCCCGGGAATCTCCTTGAGGTCGTGCGGGTCGCGGATCTGTTCCAGCATCGACATGCTCGGTCCCCCTCCATGGGTACAGCTCTGCGGGTTCAGCTGACGGTGACGTCGGGGGTGCCGGGCACCACTCCTTCGGCCGCCATACCTGCGGCGATCTTCATGGCCTCTTCGATCAGGGTCTCGACGATCTTCGACTCGGGTACGGTGACGATCACTTCGCCCTTGACGAAGATCTGGCCCTTGCCGTTGCCGGAGGCGACCCCCAGGTCGGCCTCGCGGGCCTCGCCCGGGCCGTTGACGACGCAGCCCATGACCGCGACGCGCAGCGGCACCTCCATGCCCTCCAGGCCCGCGGTCACCTCGTCGGCGAGCTTGTAGACGTCCACCTGGGCACGGCCGCAGGACGGGCAGGAGACGATCTCCAGGCGGCGCGGGCGCAGGTTCAGCGACTCCAGGATCTGCAGGCCGACCTTGACCTCCTCGGCCGGCGGCGCCGACAGGGAGACCCGGATCGTGTCGCCGATGCCCTCGCTCAGCAGCGCCCCGAAGGCCACCGCCGACTTGATCGTGCCCTGGAACGCCGGACCGGCCTCCGTCACCCCCAGGTGCAGCGGATAGTCGCACTGCGCGGCCAGCTGCCGGTACGCGTTGACCATGACCACCGGGTCGTTGTGCTTGACCGAGATCTTGATGTCCCGGAAACCGTGCTCCTCGAACAGCGAGCACTCCCACAGCGCCGACTCCACCAGCGCCTCGGGCGTCGCCTTGCCGTACTTCTCCAGCAGCCGCTTGTCCAGCGACCCGGCGTTGACGCCGATCCGGATCGGCACCCCGGCGTCGGAGGCCGCCTTGGCGATCTCCTTCACCCGGTTGTCGAACTGCCGGATGTTGCCCGGATTGACCCGGACCGCGGCGCAGCCCGCGTCGATCGCGGCGAACACGTACTTCGGCTGGAAGTGGATGTCCGCGATCACCGGGATCTGCGACTTCTTCGCGATGACGGGCAGCGCGTCGGCGTCGTCCTGGGTCGGGCAGGCGACCCGGACGATCTGGCAGCCGGACGCGGTCAGCTCGGCGATCTGCTGGAGCGTCGCGCCGATGTCGGCGGTGTTCGTCGTGGTCATCGACTGCACCGACACGGGGGCGCCGCCGCCCACCGGCACCGGCCCGACCTGGATACGGCGCGAGACGCGCCGCTGCGCCAGTGGCCGGGCCGGCACCTCGGGGAGGCCCAGGGCGACGGCGGTCCCGGAGGCGCTGCCTCCGGGAGGCTCTCCGGTACCCATCACGTCACCCGCGGTTTCCCGCGACGGTCTCACGGGCGGCGCGCAGGGACTCCTTGAGGGAGCCCATCGTCGCGAGGACGGCGGTGGGCTCGTAGCCGCAGTGCGCCATGCAGTTGGCGCAGCGCGGGTCCTTGCCGCGGCCGTACTTGTCCCAGTCGGTCTCCTCGATCAGCTGCCGGTACGTGGGGACGTATCCGTCGCTCATCAGGTAGCAGGGGCGCTGCCAGCCGAAGAGCGAGTAGTTGGGGATCGCCCAGGCCGTGCAGGGGAAGTCCGCCTTGCCCTCCAGGAAGTCCAGGAACAGCGGGCTGTGGTTGAGCCGCCAGCGGCGCCGGTTGCCGCCCGCGAAGGCCTTCTTGAACAGTTCCCTGGTCTGCTCGACGCCGAGGAAGTGCTCCTGGTCGGGGGCCTTCTCGTAGGCGTAGGCGGGCGAGAGCATCATCTCGTCGACCTGGAGGTCGTCGTTGAGGAAGTCGAGCACCTCGATGATGGTCTGCGGGGTGTCGGTGTTGAAGAAGGTGGAGTTGGTGGTGACCCGGAAGCCGCGCCGCTTGGCTTCCTTGATCGCCTCCACCGCCTCGTCGAAGACGCCCTCCTTGGCCACCGACTCGTCGTGCCGCTCGCGCATCCCGTCGATGTGCACCGCGAACGCGAAGTACCGGGAGGGGGTGAACTGATCCATCTTCTTGCGCAGCAGCATGGCGTTGGTGCACAGGAAGACGTACTTCCGCTTGGCCACCAACTGCCGCACGATCTCGTCGATCTGCGGGTGCATCAGGGGCTCGCCGCCCGCGATGGAGACCATCGGCGCGCCGGACTCCAGCACCGCGCCGACCGCCTGCGCGACCGGCATCCGCTGCTTGAGCACACCGGCCGGGTGCTGGATCTTTCCGCAGCCCTCGCACTTGAGGTTGCAGGCGAAGAGGGGCTCCAGCTCCACGATGAGCGGGAATTTCTCCCGCTTGCGGACTTTCTGTTCAAAGAGATACGTACCGACCCTGATGGACTGACGGAGCGGCATGGCCATCTGGCTCACCTCCTGGGGAGCTGCAAAGAACGGTGCCATTCGAAGAACACAGGAAGGATGGAGCGCAGCACACGAAAGGCCGACATTCCACCGCGTAAAGTGCCGATTCGGACAAGTTCATGTTCTGGAGCGTCCACGATCACCCGGACGGCCGCAACCGGACGGCCGCCGTCCCGCGTCGCGGCCGCCAGCGTCGCGGCGGACTCCATGTCCACCGCGACGGCGCCCGCGGCCCGCAGCCCGGCCCGCTCCGCGCCGCGTACGACGTGGTCGGAGCCGCGCAGCAGGCCGGTGTGCACCGTCACGCCGCGCTCCTTCAGGGCCCGCAGCAGCGGACCGTTGTCGGCGCAGGCGACGTCCGGCGCGCCGGGCAGATGGCCGCGGGCCGACTCCGCGACCACCACGTCCCCCGGCAGCATCCCGGGGACGAGACCGGCGCAGAAGCCGGTGGCGACGACCGGCGCCCGTGCCGTGACGGAGCCGTCGCGCAGCGCGTGGGTGACGGCGTCCGACGCCGCCCGCGGCCCCATGCCCGTACGGAGCACGACGGCGGGCGCGCTCGCGCCACTGCGGTCGCCGCCGCGCAGCGCGAACCGCTCGATGCCGAGCGCACAGGCGACCAGCAGCGGCGGCGGCCCCTGCGGCCGGGCCCGCTGGCCGCCGCGGGCGGCGGCCGCGCTGCGCGACGTGTGCATCAGACCCCCTGGGACGCGCCGGCCGGTCCGCCGTTGACGTAACGGCCGAGGGCCGTCAGCGGGAAGACCTGCCGGTACAGGTGGTAGTTGATCGAGAAGTCCCAGGGGAAGCCCGTACCGGTGAAGTACGGCTCGTCCCAGGACCCGTCGGCGCGCTGCGCCGCGGCCAGCCAGGCCACCCCGCGCTCGACCGCCGCGCTCTCCCGCTCGCCCGCCGCGAGCAGCGCCATCAGCGCCCACGCGGTCTGCGAGGCGGTCGACTCGCCGCGGCCCGCCCACGCCTTGTCCTGGTAGGAGCGCTGGTCCTCGCCCCAGCCGCCGTCCTCGTTCTGGACGCGTTCCAGCCAGCGCACGGCGCGGCGGACCGCGGGGTGCGAGGCGGGAATGCCGGCGGCGGCCAGCGCGGGGAGCACCGAGCCGGTGCCGTAGACGTAGTTGGTGCCCCAGCGGCCGAACCACGAGCCGTCCGGCTCCTGTTCGGCCAGCAGCCAGCGGATGCCGCGCCGCACCCGGTCGTCGTGCGTCATGCCGAGGTCGGCGGCCATCTCCACGACATGTGCGGTGACATCGGCCGACGGCGGGTCGATCACCTCGCCGAAGTCGCAGAACGGCAGCCGGTTGGGGAACGGGCTGGTGTTGTCGGCGTCGAAGGCGCCCCAGGCCCCGTTCTTGGACTGCATGCCCAGGCTCCAGCGCACGGCCCGCCGCACGGCGGCGTCGGCCCGCTCCGGGTCCGGGTACTGGATGCGGCGCAGCGCGAGGACGACTTCGGCGGTGTCGTCGATGTCCGGGTAGTTGTCGTTCTCGAACTCGAACGCCCAGCCCCCGGAGGGGAGTTGCGGTCTGCGGACGCTCCAGTCGCCCGGCCGGCGGATCTGCTCGGCGAGCATCCATTCGGCGGCCTTGACCAGCTGCGGGTGGTCGGCGGGCAGGCCGGCGTCGGCGAGCGCGATGGCGGCGAGGCAGGTGTCCCAGACCGGGGACTGGCACGCCTCGATCATGCGGACGGGCGCGCCGTCCGCGTCCTCGCGCCACACGGCGAAGCGGTCCAGCGACTTCAGGCCCTCACGGAGCACCGGGTGCTCCAGGTCGTACCCGAGCAGATGCAGCGCGATGATCGAGTAGACGGCCGGCGGCTGGATGCCGCCCCAGCAGCCGTCGTTCTCCTGGCGTTCGACGATCCAGCTCGCCGCGGCCTTCATCGCCGAGCGGCGGAGCCGCCGGACCGCCACCTTGCGGTACCCGTGCAGGCCCTTGTCCAGTCGCTGGAAGATCCCGTCCCAGCTCGCGACGGGGGCGAGCGGCCGCGGCGGGTTCGGGCGGGCCGGGTCGGTGTGCAGCTCGTCCAGGGCGAACGGCGCGGGCCGTACCGGACGCAGGGCCGAGACGATCGTCAGTGCCACGATCGTCTGCCGCGCCCAGCACGCGAAGTCGTAGATGTTGAGCGGGAACCACTTCGGGAAGTAGATGAGCTCGGGCGGCAGTTCGGGCAGGTCCGACCACTTCCACCAGCCGAACAGCGCCAGCCAGATGCGGGTGAAGACGCGGGAGGCGGCGATACCGCCGTGCTCGCGGATCCAGGTGGCGGCCCGGGCCATGTGGGCGGCGTCCGGCGCGTCGCCGGCCAGCCGCAGGGCGACGTACGCCTCGATGGTGGCGGACAGTTCGCCGGGCCCTTGGTAGAAGGTGGCCCAGGTGCCGTCCGCGCGCTGCTCGGCGCGGAGGTGGCGGGCGGCGGCCTCGGTGGTGTGCCGGTCGCCGATGCCCAGGAACTGCCGCAGCAGCAGGTCCTCGGCGTCCATGGTCACATTGGTTTCCAGGTCGCCCTTCCACCAGCCCGCGTCGTCCTGCACGGACAGCAGGTACTCGGTGGCGCGGGCCGCGGCGCGGCGGGCGGTGGCGGCCGTGTCCGTGGTGGCGGCCGGGCCGTTCTCGGTGTTCTCGGCGGTGGTCTCGCCGGCCGAGGGGGCACGGGGCGGCAGCGCCCCGGTGCTTCCGTCGGTCGTCGCTGTCATGGTTTCCCCTTCGGCAGTGAACTCTGTGAAGCGTGCTCAGGGATTCCGTCAGCCGGCGCCTGGGCCCGCTTCGGAGCGGGGAAGGCACCGGCCGGCGACTGCGAACTAGATCGGTTCGATAGTGATCATCTCTCTCGTACGACGACGAAGTCCGCGAGCGCGACGAACTGCGCGCGGACCGGTGCGGGCATGTCCACCTCGTCCAGTGCGGCGATGGCGGTGGCGTGCTGGCGGCGGGCCTCCTGGGAGGTCCACTCGCGGCCGCCGGCCTCCTCGATGAGGGCCGCGCGGGAGGCGAACTCCTCCTCGGTGAAGTCGGCGATCTCGTCCTCGCTCTTCTTCGCGTCCGCCGCGAGGATCCCGGCGAGCCGCTCGGCGGCCGGGTTGTCGGCCGCCAGGGCGGCGACGACCGGCAGCGACTTCTTGCGCTGCCGCAGGTCGCTCCAGGTCTGCTTGCCGGTGGCCTCCGGGTCGCCCCAGATGCCCAGCAGGTCGTCGACGGCCTGGAAGGCGAGGCCGAGGTGGTAGCCGTACCGCTCCAGGATGTCGGCGGTACGGTCGTCGGCGCCGCCGAGGACGGCGCCGATGGAGACGGCGCAGGCGAGCAGCGCGCCCGTCTTGTTGCCCTCCATCTCCAGGCACTCCTCGACGGTGACCCGTTCGCGGTGCTCGTAGGAGATGTCCTGGGCCTGGCCGTCGATGAGCTTGCGGGTGGCGGCCGTGAGGCGGCGGGTGGCGCGGCCGGCCTCGACGGTGCCCAGTTCCAGCAGTATTTCGTTGGCCAGGGCGAACAGCGCGTCGCCGACGAGGATCGCCTGCGCCGGGCCGTGCACCTTCCACACCGTGTCGCGGTGGCGGCGCTGCTCGTCGCCGTCCATCAGGTCGTCGTGCAGCAGCGAGAAGTTGTGGACCAGTTCCACGGCGACGGCGCCGGGCACACCGACCTCCGGCGGCTGTCCGGCGGCCTGGGCCGACAGCAGCGCGAGCGCGGGGCGTACGGCCTTGCCGCCGTCCCCGGTCGCGGGCCGGCCCGCGGCGTCGATCCAGCCGAAGTGGTACGCGGCGACGGTGTCCATGGGAGGCGCGAGCCGGTCCACGGCGGCACGCAGCACGGGAGTGGCGAGCTGCCGCCCGCGCTCCAGCAGCGCGGTGACGCTCTCGGTGTCGATAGCTGGGGAAGCCGGATTCACGGTTTCTCCTCTGTTTCCGGTGCTCGTGCTCGTGCGAGCGCTCGTACTCGTGGTCATGCCACCTCCTGGGGCAACTGGCCCTGGGGGAAGCCGAGTTCGGTGAGTGCCTCGCGAACGGCGCCGAGGCCGCTGCGAACAGCGCTTTCCATGGTCGCGGGCCACCCGGTGGCGGTCCACGCACCGGCCAGGTACAGGCCGGGGGTCTGGGTACGGGCGCCGGGCCGCAGCCGGCCGACGCCCGGGGTGGGGGCGAACGTCGCGGTGCGTTCGCGGGTGACGAAGAAGTCGCGGACACCGGCGCCGCGCGCGGCGGGCAGCAGCCGCTCCAGCTCCGGCAGGTAACGCGCGCGCAGCTCGGCCACCGGCCGGTCGATGTCGTCCTGCGCGGCGGACTGCGACACGGCCAGGTACTGGCTGCGGGCGCCGCCGGGCAGCGCGGCGAGGCCGGAGGCCTCCGTACGGTCGAAGACCCACTGCACGGGCGAGCCGAGCCCCGCGAAAAAGGGCTGCCGGAGCACCGGCCGGTCGTAGATGACGTGCAGGTTCAGGATCGGCGCCGTGCCGATGTCCAGCAGCCGGTCCTGGCCGTCGAGGGTGCCTTCGGGCAGCAGGCCGTGCGTCTCGCGCTGCGGCAGGGCCAGCACGACCGTTTTGGCAGTCAGCTGCTCGCGGCCGTGCGGGCCGTTCTCCACCGTCACCTGCCAGGTGCCGTCCTCGGCACGGGCCAGGGCGCTCGCGCGGGTACGCAGCTCGACGCGGACGCCCGCCTTCTCCAGGGCCTCGCGCGCCAGCGTGTCGTGCACCTCGCCCAGCGGCACCCGTGACCAGCCGATGTCGGCGGCGCCGTTGTCGGAGAGCAGTCCCGTCTTGAAGACCTTGGCGGCCAGACCCAGCGACGCGTCACCGGCCCGCGCGTTGAGCGTCGCGACGCCGACCAGGTCCCACAGCGCCTCGACCGCGCGCGGCGACTGGCCGTGCCGGGCCAGCCAGGAGGCGAAGTCGACGCCGTCCAGCGCGGGATCCTCGGGGTCGAGCTTCTTCAGGGCCAGCGCCGCGCGGCCCACGTTCGCCCGCTCGGCGAGCGACAGGTGCGGGTACATGGCCAGGCTCTTCGCCAGGTGCAGCGGCACGGGCAGGGCCGTACGCCGCAGCCGCCCCAGCCGCAGGCCGTCGGCGTCCAGCACCGGGACGTCCATCCGGTCCTGGAGGGGCACCAGGGCGCGGCCCCCCACCCGGTCGAGGAACCAGTCGTACGCGGTGCAGCAGCGCAGATAGACGTGCTGCCCGTTGTCGACGGTCAGCTCCCCCGCCGCGGACTCGCGGCGGAAGGAGAAGACCAGGCCGCCCAGCCTGGGCCGGCCCTCGACGAGGGTGACCCGCAGTCCGGCGTCGGCCAGCGCCAGCGCCGCCGTGATGCCGGCCAGACCGCCCCCAATGACCACCGCAGCCGCCCCATCGGGACGGCCTGCTTCCTGTGCATCGTGCCGGTCGGGCCCCATCGGTCCCGATGTCATGCGCCCTCCCTGAATACTGTCGTCAGGGACGCAGCGGCCCGGCGGAGGGTTGCCCGCCGCTTCGCCCGCCGTACGGGCCCTGAGCAGGGCCCGCCGGCCCGGCCGGTCTCCCGGACCGTCATCCGCGCCTCCTCACGGGCGGCCGTCCCGCCGCCCGGGCCGCCTGCCGGCGGCCGATCGTCCGCGCGTCGAAACCCGACAGGCCGCGCACCGCCACGAACGCCTTCTCCCGGCCGGGCAGCGAGACCCGGCCGCGCAGCACGGCCTCCGGGTCCGCCGCGATCCGCGACAGGAGGCGGTGGTAGATGCCGGCCATGGCGGCGACGCAGGCCCCGCTGCGCCGGTCGAGCATCGGCAGCAGCCGGAATCCCTGGTCGAACAGGGCACGGGCACGCCTGACTTCGAAGTGGACCAGTCCGGTGAAGTCCGCGCCGGGCGGTGGTACCGGACTGTGGAAGCCCACCGAGCAGCCGAACTTGGCGAGGTCGTCGGAAGGAAGATACGTACGGCCGTTTCCGGCGTCCTCGCGAACGTCTCTCAGGATATTGGTCAGTTGCAGCGCCAGCCCGAGCGTATCGGCGTACTCGGCGGCGCGTGCGGTGTCCGGTGCGCCGGGTACGGTGCCGAACACTCCCAGGGAGAGCCGTCCGATCGCCCCCGCGACACAGCGGCAGTAGACCTTCAGGTCGTCCCAGGTCTCGTACGTCTCACCGCGTACGTCCATCAGAACGCCGTCGATCAGCTCGTCGAGCCCGCCGAGCGGGATCGGGAAGCGCCGGGCGGCGTCGGACAGCGCGACCGCCACCGGGTCCGTGTCGTCCTCGTCGACCGCGCCGTCCTTGATACGGGCGAGCAGGGCCCGGGTCTCCTCCAGCCGCTGCTGCTTGGCGCCGTCCGCCAGCGGGCCGTCGCCGATGTCGTCGACGCGGCGCGAGAAGGCGTAGAGCGCCGACATGGCCTGCCGCTTGTCGGCCGGCAACAGCCGGATGCCGTAGGCGAAGTTACGTGCCTGCTGCCCGGTCACGGCCTCGCAGTAGCGGTATGCAGCGAGCACCGGCGCGGACGCGTGTGCGAAGTCCTCCACGGTCCGACTCACCCCTCTCTTCGCAATGTCGCCCCCACCTCGCGCAGCAGGCTGAGCTTGGTCGGCTTGGGCGGTCCAGGGAGTACGTCGTGGTCGGCGGCCGCGACCGCCCGGAGTGCGGCGCGTCCGCCGCCGACGAAGCCGGCGAGCAGCAGCTTGAGCCTGCCGTGGACGCTACCCACCAGCGGGGTGCCTTCATTCAGCAGTTCACGAGCGCGTTCCGCCTCGTACGCGATCAGCGAGCGCACCGGTGCGCTCCCTGTCGAAGCGGCCAGATCCGCCTCGGTGACGCCGAAGTGTTTCATGTCCTCGCCGGGGAGGTAGACCCGGTCCCGGCCCAGGTCCTCGGCGACGTCCTGGAGGTGCTCGACGATCTGCAGCGCGGTGCAGACCGCGTCCGAGCGCCGGACGCGCTCCGGACTGGCGGTGCCGGTGATGCCCAGGACGAGCCGGCCGACGGGATTGGCGGACAGCTCGCAGTAGGCGAGCAGGTCGCCGTAGGTCGCGTAGCGGCCGACCCGCTGGTCCTGCCGGTTGGCCTCGATCAGGCCGAGGAAGGGCTCGGGGGTCAGGCCGCAGCGGCGCACGGTGGGGCCGAGGCGGCGCATCAGGGGGTGCAGCGGTCCGGGGGCGCGGTCGCTGAAGACGCGGTACAGGTCCGCCTCCAGCGCGTCGAGCAGCGCGAGCGTGTCCTCCGCGTCCCGCTCGGGGTCCAGCCCGAGCCGGGCCGCGTCACCGCCGCCGGGCGCCAGGTCGCCGTCGCCGATGTCGTCCACGAGGCGGGCGAAGCCGTAGACGGCCATCAGGTCCCGGCGCCAGGCGCGCGGCAGGAAGAACGGCGCCACCGGGAAGTTCTCGTGCGCGGCCTGGTCCGTGACGGTGCGCGACTGCGCGTCGTCCCGGCCGCCGCCCGGCGTCCGGGGCCGGGCCAGGACGTCGCGTGCCCGTGCCATCCCTCGGCTCACCGGAGGCTGCCCGGCGCGTTTCGGAGCCGGAGAGTTCCAGTAGCCATTGCCGTCACGCCTCCCGTTCTACACCGCCAAGCCAAAACATCCCATTTCGGACACGCCGCATGACGCGACCCGCCCGATCCGACTCCTGGTCGCCAGGACGGGTACGCTCTGCCCGACTTGTGCCACTTGTGCTGTTCAGTACCCGTACAGCTTACGCCGTACATCTCTCCGGCGTCCGAGGGGGTACCGAACCTCGAAGCAACGATCCGGTCAACATCCATACGCCGTGAACTGTTCCTGTATCCGGCCGAGTTGACCAGCTGTTGACGATCTCAGGACCGGCGCACGGCCTTCCGCGGCCGGTCCGAGACGAGCAACGGCCCCCGCGAGCCGGACTCGCGGGGGCCGTACGGCGCGCTGCGGGCTACTTGCCCGACTCCTTCTCGTACGCCTTGATCACTTCGTCGGTCGGGCCGTCCATCAGCAGCTCGCCCCGCTCCAGCCACAGCACCCGGTCGCAGGTGTCCCTGATCGACTTGTTGTTGTGGCTGACCAGGAAGACCGTACCGGCCTCCTTGCGCAGCTCGCGGATGCGGGCCTCGGAGCGCTTCTGGAACGCCCGGTCACCCGTCGCCAGCGCCTCGTCGATCATCAGCACGTCGTGGTCCTTGGCCGCCGCGATGGAGAAGCGCAGCCGGGCCGCCATGCCGGACGAGTACGTCCGCATCGGCAGCGAGATGAAGTCGCCCTTCTCGTTGATGCCCGAGAAGTCGACGATCCCCTGGTAGCGCTCGCGCACCTGCTCGCGGGACATGCCCATCGCCAGCCCGCCGAGCACGACGTTCTTCTCGCCGGTCAGGTCGTTCATCAGGGCCGCGTTCACGCCCAGCAGCGACGGCTGGCCGTGCGAGTAGACCCGGCCGCGCTCCGCGGGCAGCAGGCCGGCGACGGCCTTGAGCAGCGTCGACTTGCCGGAGCCGTTCGAGCCGATCAGGCCGATCGACTCGCCGCGGTAGGCGGTGAAGCTGACGCCCTTGACCGCGTGCACCTCACGCACCCCGCCGGAGGGCTTGCGGCGGATGATGCGGTTCAGGGCCGCGGTGGCGCTGCCCTTGCCCGCTCCGGTGCCGTACACCCGGTACACGATGTGCAGGTCGTCCGCGATCACGGTGGGGACGCGGTTCCCGTCCGCCGTCTGTACGGCGTCCTCTTGCTCAGCCACGGCCGTACCGCTCCTCAGCCTTCCAGAAGTACACGAAGCCGACGACGCCCATCACCAGCGCCCAGCCGACGGCCAGCGGCCACACGTGCGGGGGCAGCTTGTCCGACGTGAAGCTGTCGATCAGCGCGAAACGCATCAGGTCGATGAAGACCACGGCCGGGTTGCAGTCCAGCAGGACGTGCACGAAGGCCGGGACCGCCTTCTCCTTGAGGATCACGTCGATGCTGAACATCACGCCGGACGCGTACATCCACGTCCGCATGATGAACGGCATCAGCTGCGCCAGGTCGGGCGTCTTGCTGCCGAGGCGGGCCATGACCATGGCCAGTCCGGTGTTGAAGACGAACTGGAGCACCAGCGCCGGGATCGCCAGCAGCCAGGACCAGGTGGGCACCTGCCCGTACCCCAGCAGGATGAGGACCAGCACACCCATCGAGAACAGCAGCTGCTGGAGCTGCATCAGGCAGAACGAGATGGGCAGGCAGGCGCGCGGGAAGTGCAGGGCGCGCACCAGTCCCAGGTTGCCGGAGACCGCGCGGGTGCCGGCCATCACCGAGCTCTGCGTGAAGGTGAAGATGAAGACGCCGGTGACCAGGAAGGGCACGTAGTCCTCGACACCGCGGCTGGTGCCGATCAGCAGGCCGAAGATGAGGTAGTAGACGAGCGCGTTCAGCAGGGGCGTCACCACCTGCCACACCTGGCCCAGCTTCGCCTGGCTGTATTGCGCGGTCAGCTTCGCGCTGGAGAAGGCGCGGATGAAGTGCCGCCGGTCCCACAGCTGCCGCACGTACTCCGGCAGGCTGGGCCGCGCCCCGCTCTGCGTGAGCCCGTACTTGCGGGCCAGCTCGGCACGGGACAGCCCGTCGTCGGATGATGGCGGGGCACTCATGGCGACCGCACTGTCGTGCGTAGTCTCGCTCACTGTTGACACTTTCGTCCTCAAGGTGCGCTGCCGGGGCCGTGCCCCGGGTTCGCGCCTGATGCTCTCAGATCCGAGCTTGTCAGATGACGGGAGGGCGGCCCAGCCGGGTCAGGCGCCACACGGTACGCCACTTCATGGGGCGCCGGGGACCACCGGACGTGGCCCAGCCCTCCTTGAAGCCGCCCAGCCAGGCACGCAGCGCGGGCCGCGAGGGCCGCCGGGCCAGGGTGAGCAGGAACCAGACACCGAGATAGACCGGGACCAGCGGGGCCGGAAGGTTTCGGCGGGCCAGCCAGACCCGGTTGCGGGCCACCATACGGTGGTAGACCGCGTGCCGGCTGGGGGCGTGCGTGGGGTGCAGCAGCACCATGTCGGCGCGGTAGTCGATCATCCAGCCCGCGTCCAGGGCCCGCCAGGCCAGGTCGGTCTCCTCATGGGCGTAGAAGAAGTCGTCGGGCAGCCCGCCGACCTCTTCGAAGACCTTCGTACGGACCGCGTTGGCGCCGCCCAGGAAGGTGGTGACCCGGGAGGACCGCAGCGGGTCGGAGGCGCGCAGCCGCGGCACGTGCCGACGCTGCGTCTCCCCCGTCTCCGGGTCCGCGATGCGGAAGCTGATGATGCCGAGCTTCTGGTCCCGGGCGAACGCCTCGCGGCACTGTTCGGCGGTGTCCGCCCGTTCCAGCAGCCCGTCGTCGTCCAGGAACAGCAGCACGTCCACCTCGCTGCCGCCCGGTCCGAACGCCTCGATGCCGACGTTGCGCCCGGCGGGGATGCCGACGTTCTCCGGCAGCTCCACGGTCCGTACGCCCTCGGGCAGGGCCGGCAGCGGCGAACCGTTGCCGACGACCACCACCTCGACCGGGTCGCCGTGCTGCTTGGCGACCGAGTCGAGCAGGGCGCGCAGCTCCTCGGGGCGGTTGCCCATGGTCAGGACGACAGCGCCGACCTTCATCGCTCGCGCCCCCGTCACTTGAGCCTGCTGGAGGCGAGGATGGACACCAGGTGGAGCAGCGTCTGGAGGAGCGCGATACCGGCCATCACCGCGACGCCGAGCCGCGAGAAGAACAGGTCGCCCCGGGCCGCGTCCACGATCGCCAGGACCAGGATCACCAGCGACGCCTCGATGCCGAGGATCAGCCGGTGGAACTTGAGCGCGGCGGCGGCCTTGCGGGCCAGCGCCATGCCGGACGAGCGCGGCTCGGACGCCGCCTCCTTGACCGGCGGCAGCCCGCCCTGATGGCGGGCGACACCGACCAGGTCGGTCTCGGCCTTGATCAGGATCGCGCCGAGGGCGGCCAGGGTGCCCAGGAAGGCCCACAGCCAGTCGATCCGTCCGGAGCCCCACAGGTCGGCGGCGCGCAGTCCGAAGCCGACGAGTACGGCGGCGTCGGTCAGATAGGCCCCGACCCGGTCCAGGTACACCCCGCCGAGCGAGAACTGCTTCTTCCAGCGGGCCACCTCGCCGTCGACACAGTCGAGCAGCAGGTAGAGCTGGACCATCAGCACCCCGAGGACGGCCCCCCAGATCCCGGGCACCAGCAGGGCCGGGGCCGCGAGGACGCCGAAGAGGGTCATCACATAGGTCAGCTGGTTCGGCGTGATCCTGGTGTTCACCAGGTACCGGTCGCAGCGCAGCGAGATCTCCCGCATGTACAGGCGACCGGCCCAGTGCTCACCGCTGCGCCGGTCCTTGACACCCGCGGGGTGCACGACCGGGCGGAGTTCAGCTACGGACGGCTTGTGCATAGTCGGCGTATGCGTCCCTGATCTGGTCGGTGGACAGGTCGAGGTGTTCGAGGATCGTGTAGCGGCCGGGGCGGGTCCGCGGCGCGTAGGCGACGGCCTCGACGAACTCTTCGTCGCTGAAGCCGATCTCGCCGGGCGTCACCGGCAGGCCGTGCCGCCGCAGCACCTCGATCATCAGCCCGCAGGTCTCCTTGTCCCCGCGCAGGTGCGTGGCGAAGGCGGCGCCCAGGCCGCACTGCTCGCCGTGGCTCGCCGCCCGCTTGGGGAAGAGGAGGTCGAAGGCGTGGTTGATCTCGTGGCAGGCGCCGGAGGCCGGGCGGCTGTCGCCGGCCACGGACATCGAGATACCGGTGAGGACCAGGCCCTCGGCCAGCACCTGGAGGAAGCCGTCGTCGCCGACGCCGCCGGGGTGGCGCAGCACGGCCTCGCCGGCCTGGCGTGCCATGGCGGCGGCCAGTCCGTCGATGTCCTCGCCGGTCTCGCGGTGCGACAGCTCCCAGTCCGCGACGGCGGAGATGTTGGAGATGGCGTCGCCGATGCCGGACCGGACGAAGCGGACCGGGGCCTCGCGGATGACGTCGAGGTCGATCACCACGGCGATCGGGTTGGGCACGCCGTAGGAGCCGCGGCCCGCGTCGTTGTCGAGGGTGGCCACCGGCGAGCACAGGCCGTCGTGCGACAGGTTCGTCGCGACGGCGACCAGCGGCAGGCCGATCCGGGCCGCCGCGTACTTCGCACAGTCGATGATCTTGCCGCCGCCGAGGCCCACGACCGCGTCGTAGTGGCCCTTCTTCATGGCGTCGCCGAGCTTGATCGCTTCGTCCAGCGTGCCGCCGCCGACCTCGTACCAGTCGGCGCCGGGCAGCGCGGGGGCCAGCCGCTCCCGCAGCCGGGCGCCCGAGCCGCCGCTGATGGCGACGGCGAGCTTCCCGGACGCGGAGATGCGCTGATCGGCCAGCAGGCCCGCCAGGTCGTCCAGTGCGCCGGCGCTGATGTCGACGACGACCGGGGACGGAATGAGGCGGGTCAGTACCGGCATGCGATCTCACGGCCCTTCGCGAGGTCGTCGTGGTTGTCGATCTCGACCCACGCGACCTCGCCGATCGGTGCCACGTCGATCTTGAAGCCGCGGTTGACCAGCTCCTGGTAGCCGTCCTCGTAGTACAGGTCGGGGTCGCGCTCGAAGGTGGTCTTCAGCGCGTCCGCGAGCTCCTCGGCGGCCGAGCCCTCGATGAGGGTCACGCCGATGTACTCACCGGTGGCCTCGGCGGGGTCCATCAGCTTCGTGATCTTCCGGGCGCCCTTGTCGGGGTCGACGACGACCTTCATCTCCTCGTCGGCGAGCTGCTTGACCGTGTCCAGCGCCATGATGATCTTCCGGCCTTCGCCACGGGCGGCGAGCAGCGTCCGCTCGACGGAGACCGGGTGCACGGTGTCACCGTTGGCGAGGATCACGTCGTGCTTGATCGCGTCCCGGCCGCACCACAGGGAGTAGGCGTTGTTCCACTCCTCGGCCTTGTCGTTGTCGATCAGCGTGAGCTTGAGGCCGTACTTCGCCTCCAGCGCCGCCTTGCGCTCGTACACGGCCTCCTTGCGGTAGCCGACGATGATCGCGACCTCGGTCAGGCCGATCTCGGCGAAGTTGCCGAGCGTCAGGTCCAGGATGGTGGTCTCACCATCGACCGGCACCAGCGCCTTGGGCAGGGTGTCGGTGTAGGGACGCAGACGCCGTCCGGCGCCGGCGGCCAGCACGAGGCCGATCATGCGGGTTCTCCTTCATCGTGTACGGCGGGTGCTCCGGAGGACACCCAGAAGCGGATGCTCTCCACGAGCACCAGCAGCGCCAAAACCAGTGCCAGGACCGTCAGCGCGATTGTGAAACCTGAGCCGTGCAGCAGAGCCGCCAGGAGGACGACGAGCAGCGTGCGCCCCTCGTGCCCGCCGGCCGCCCGCACCAGCCAACGCGGCGGGGCCCCCGTGCCGACGCGGATGCGGTAGACGGTGTCGTAGTGATGGTAGGCGACCGCCGCCACCAGGCCGAACGCCGCGGGCAGCGCCTGGTCGGCGTCGGAGCGGGCCGCCACCACCAGGATGGCGACGTATTCGCCCACGCGGAACAGCGGCGGCACGAGCCAGTCGAGCGGGCCCTTGAGGGGGCGGGCGACGGCCTGGCCGGAGAAGAGGGCGTAGCCGACCGCGACGACCACGGTCGTCCAGGTCACCGGCTCGTCCTGGAAGATCACCCAGGTCAGCAGGCAGGCGGCGCCGAGGAAGGCCAGGACGGGGGCGGTGAAGGCACCGCCGGTGCCGCCCCGGGCGAACAGCCCGGCGAGCGGCCCGGAGTCCGCGAGGTCGGCGAGTGCGGCCGCCGCCCGGTCGGTCCGCCGCGCGCGCCGCGTCAGCGAGCGCAGCACCCGGCCCGCCGTGGTGTAGCAGGCGGCCAGGGCGCAGCCGACGAGCAGCGCGTAGAAGACGATGCGCGGGGTGGTGAACGCGGTCAGTACGGCGATCATCGCCCAGCGTTCGCCGATGGGGAGCACGATCATCCGGCGGACCCAGACCGTCCAGCCGACGCTGTCGAGCCGGTCGGACAGGGCCGCGGTGGGGCTGGTGTTGCCGGTGGCATCGTGGTTCGCCTCGTTGAAGGAGAAATCGACGACATGCCGGCAGGTCTGGAGGACCATCGCCCCCAGAGCCAGGGCCCACACATCGTCGCCGCCGCGCGCCGCGCCGAGCGCGAGGCCCGCGTAGTACGCGTACTCCTTCGCGCGGTCGAAGGTGGCGTCGAGCCAGGCACCCATCGTCGAGTACTGGAGCGAGTAGCGGGCGAGCTGCCCGTCGGCGCAGTCCAGGACGAAGGAGAAGATCAGGAGCAGCCCGGCGGCGATGAAGCCGCCGCGGCTGCCGGTGGCCGCGCAGCCCGCCGCGATCACCGCGGTGAGCAGCGACGCCGTGGTGACCTGGTTGGGGGTCAGGCCGCGGCGCGCGCACCAGCGGGCGATGTAGCGGGAGTACGGGCTGATGCAGAAGGTGGTGAAGAACCCGTCACGGGCCTTGACCGCGGTACGCAGCCGTACGGCCTCGTCGTCGACGGCGGCGACGGCCTCCTCGGCCGTGGCGCGCTCGGCGGGCGTCAGCGGGACGGTGGCGACCAGGCTGCCCAGTTCGACGCGCTGCAACGCGGCGTCCCCGGCCTCCAGGGTCTCGGCGAGCGCGTCCGGCAGGACGTCCACGCGGTAGCGGGTGCCGGGCCCCGCGGGGACCGCGGTGGCGGCGCGCTGGAGCGCGGCGCGCGCCTCGGGCTGCGCGGTGACGGCGCCCGGCACCGCGGCGGCCGGGAAGCGCGGGTCGGTCAGCGCCAGCCGGAGGCTGTGCAGGTGACCCACGAAACGGGGGTCGACCACGGCGACGCGTTCATCGGCCGGGACCGCGGCGAGCGCGTCGGCCACGGCCGCGGCACCGTCCGCCGTACGGACGTCGAAACCCAGCGAGCGCAGGGCGGCTTCGAGCGGCGACCCGGCGACCGGCGGACCGGTGAGGATGGCGGTCGACAGACGAACTCACTCCTTGAAAGCTGGCGAGGCCGCGCCGGTCGGTCCGCATTCGATACGGACTACCCGGGCAGCAGGCGTGGCACACCTGGGCCCCCAGGGGGCGGGTGGGCACGTCGGCAGAGGCTATCGGATCGCCGGATGCGGCCGTTCACCGCGCATTCACCGCACGATCGAGTGACCGCGGGCTGCGCCTGCCGCGATCATCATGGTGGATCAACGCACCCGGGAACAACTGACGCCCGGATGCCGTGCCGGATATGGCAGGGCTGGTCCGGTGTGAGGGGATTGCCGGGGGTGGACAGCGGCGCGGGGGCGGGCGACGGTCCGCGCCGTCCTCGTCCGCGAGCTCGATCTTGTACGTCGCACCAGCCCCGCCGCTCAGGCGGACCGAGCGGCGTTGATTAGAATCGCTCCTCATGTCGAAGCCTGATGAGCTGCTTGTCGATGTCGCGGCCTTGGTGGAGTCCGGGCAGAGCAACCAGATGATTCTGACTGTGGTAGCCGGTGGTGCTGTCATCACGGGACGGCTGGCTCCCGAAGCAGTCTGGAGGCAACGGGTGTCCGAGGTCCTGACGGACTCGGCCCGCCTCCACGAGTTCTCTGCCGCCTTCACCGCCACGACGTGTGAGGAGAAGGCGCCCACACATCTGCACTTCCATGTGGCACGGATTCTGCAGGGCACGGTGGGGATCCCGGAGACGGGCGGGATGTACCGCGTGGCGATCGATGACGTCAGCGCGTGGACCGTGGGCGACTTCAGCTATTCCGACCAGTGACGAACAACGCCGCGCGCTGACGGACCGCACGGCACGCGGCGAGGGTCCGGCCGGCACCTGCCGGCCGGACCCTCACTCATGTTCCGGTGGCGGCTCGCGTCTGCCCGTCGGTCAGACGGCGGCAGGGGCGCCGAGCTCCGCGGAAGCCCGCTGCAACGGGGTGAGGGCGCCCTCGGGCTCGGCGGTCTGGGGGAGGCCGGAGCAGGTGAAGCCGAGCCGAGTCATGGCCCGGACAACCTCACCGGCGCTGAAATCGCGGCGGTCCTGGCGCGTGATGACCTGACCGACCTGCTTGACCGGGTAGGTGCGGCGGCCGATGATCACGGACTCACCGTCGACCTGTTCGGGCTTGACGCCCTTCATGGATTCCAGGACGCCGCTCTTGGTGAGGTCGAACGGGAAGCGGGCGATGACACAGCGCATGATGCCTCACAGGGAGAAGAAGGGGATGGGGTTCCACCGCCGGTGAGGCGGTTCAGTGGGCAAGAGCGAGGACGCCCCGGACGCTGCCCTGGTCTTCGGCGACCCGCACCGCGGCGAGCCGACGGCCCGGCCCTGCGTGCTCGGCCACGGCGCCCGTGACCACGGGCGAGGTGAGCGGCCCGCTGCCGCCGAAGATGTCGCGCAGCCGGACCCGGTCGGTGTACGCGGGACTGTCGCGGACCGCGGTGAGCTGGGCCTGGGTGACCAGTTGGGTGCACGGGCCGTCGATGTCGCAGACGACCAGGTGCCCGGTGCGGGCGCCGGCCATGACGGACAGAGCGACTTCGATGGTCATGTCGTCGCAGACCTGCAATGCGCCTGCGTCCATGGCGTCCGCCGCGGTCTGGTGTGCGGTGGTGACGTTCGTCGAGCGGGGCTGCATCTGGACCAGCGTCAAAAGGTGCCTCCTGCAGTGGTGGGTCAGTTTCCTGATCATGAGGTTCCTAGGCCGCCGCCGCGTCGAAGGAGGTCTGCCGCGCCGACCCGCGCAGGGCAGCCGAGGCCGGGCTGCGCCGGCCCCGTGAGGAGGCGCTGCGCTTGCGTCGCCCGGGCACCGGCGCGGTGATCGTGACGGGGACGCCGGAGGGCGTCCGGGCACCGGTGATCCGGCTCAGCGCCTCTTCGCCGATACGGATCTGAGTGGTCCGGGGCACGATCCCGGCGGCGGTCAGGAGACGGTTCATGCCGCGGCGCTGGCCGGGGGTGACGAGGGTGACGACCCTGCCCGACTCGCCGGCCCGCGCGGTGCGGCCGCCGCGGTGGAGGTAGTCCTTGTGGTCGGTCGGCGGGTCGATGTTGACGACCAGATCGAGGTTGTCGACGTGGATGCCGCGGGCGGCGACGTTCGTGGCGACGAGCACGGTGACGTGCCCGGTCTTGAACTGCGTCAGGGTCCGGGTGCGCTGGGGCTGGGTCTTGCCGCCGTGCAGTGCGGCTGCCCGTACCCCACTGTTCAGCAGGTGCGTGGTGAGCTTGTCGACGGCGTGCTTGGTGTCCAGGAACATGATCACCCGGCCGTCGCGGGCCGCGATCTCGGTGGTCGTACGGTTCTTGTCCGCGCCCTGCACGTGCAGTACGTGGTGCTCCATCGTGGTGACCGCACCGGCGGACGGGTCGACGGAGTGGACGACCGGGTCGGTGAGGTAGCGGCGGACCAGAAGGTCGACGTTGCGGTCGAGGGTGGCGGAGAACAGCATCCGCTGGCCTTCGGGGCGGACCTGGTCCAGGAGTGCGGTGACCTGGGGCATGAAGCCCATGTCGGCCATCTGGTCGGCCTCGTCCAGGACGGTGGTCGCGACCTGGTCGAGCCGGCAGTCACCGCGGTCGATGAGGTCCTTGAGCCGGCCCGGCGTGGCGACGACGACTTCGGCGCCGCCCCGCAGCGCGTTGGCCTGCCTGCCGATCGACACTCCGCCGACGACGGTGGCCAGGCGCAGCTGCACCGAGCGGGCGTAGGGGGCGAGCGCGTCGGTCACCTGCTGGGCCAGCTCACGCGTCGGGACGAGGACCAGGGCCAGCGGCCGGCGGGGCTCGGCGCGCCGGCCGGCGGTGCGGGCCAGCAGGGCCAGGCCGAAGGCGAGGGTCTTGCCGGATCCGGTGCGTCCGCGCCCCAGGGCGTCACGGCCCGCGAGAGTGTCGGGCAGGGTCGCCCCCTGGATCGGGAACGGGACGCTCACGCCCTGCGCGGTCAGCGCGGCCAGCAGCTGGGCGGGCATGTCGAGGTCGGCGAACGCCTCGACCGCGGGCAGTGCGGGAGTGACCGTCTTCGGCAGGGCGAACTCGCCCGAGGGCGCGGCGGTCCGCCGACCGTGGCCGCCGGTGCGGCGGGGGCGGGAGGTGCGGTCGTTCGTACGCGTGGGGTTCATCGGGGAACCTTCCTTGATACGGCACGTATCAAGGAATTCCCGCAGCGGAAGTACAGCGCAGGGAATCGCAAGAACGGGCCGAAATGTAATGCAACAGCGAAGCTGTCATGCAATGAATTCGATACAGGTGCAGAAAATGAATCGGTGACGTCATATGGGCGCGAGATCCCGGACGTCGACAGGTGCGGCCCGGAAAAGGCGTACACCTTCTGGAGAAGGGCTGGGGGCGATTCGTCCCACAGGTGGCATCACTGAGGAGAATGTCTGCGACTGAGGCCCGCACCCCGATGGATGCGGGCCCCGGCTCCGATGTGCGTCGGCGTCAGGCGGGAACGATGTTCTCGGCCGTCGGACCCTTCTGGCTCGGTGCGATGTCGAACGTGACCCGCTGGCCTTCGAGCAGCTCACGGAAGCCCTCGGCGGCGATGTTCGAGAAGTGGGCGAACACGTCGGCGCCTCCCCCGTCCTGCTCGATGAAACCGAACCCCTTGGCCGCGTTGAACCACTTCACAGTGCCGGACGCCATGTCATGCCTCCTCGTGGGGCAGTACGCCGGCACCCGCGATCCACGGACACCGGGTCGCCGCGATGATGCCCCGCCCGGAAAGCATCCGGAAATCGAAACGCTTACCGTAGCTGAACAACGGCGCAAGCGGTGAAGTTTTTGGGAACCACAACTGCAACTGAGATCGACACTAGCACGCGGGAACGGTGTGCGTCCGGTTTCTGACGGCACTGTGCTTGCGTCGGCAGAAACACTCCTCACGCGGCACGCCAAACCCTCATCCGGCCGTAATAGATAGCGAGTGACGGCGCACGGTGAATGCGGCAATGCCGGGCGTGCGGAAGACCGCGCGGAAACCGAACCGGCAAGGGTGTACTTCCAGCACCACAGCAGGGACGAACTCGCAGGTCAGAGCAGTGATAACGGTGTTCAGCTTCGCGTTGCCACATACCCCCCACCCGTAGTTCACTGCTAGAGCCGACGGCTTCGGCCGGGCGGTGTGCAGGCGGCATCTCGGACGGGAGGCGTACGGCATGGGCGCAGGACACGATCACGGAACCGGCCGGCCGGCGGCGGGCGGTGCGGGAGCCGGCACGGCGGCCGCGGCGTACCGCGGCCGGCTGCGCGGGGCGCTGGCGCTGACCTCGACCGTGATGATCGCCGAGATCATCGGCAGTGCGGTCACCGGCTCGCTGGCACTGCTCGCCGACGCGGGCCACATGGCCACGGACGTGGTGGGCCTGACGATGGCGCTGATCGCGATCCGCTGCGCGAACCGGCCGCCGTCGCCGCAGCGCACCTTCGGCCTCGCCCGCGCCGAGATCCTCGCGGCGGTGGCCAACGCCCTGCTGCTGTTCGGCGTCGGCGGGTATGTGCTGGTCACGGCCGTGCCGCGGTTCTTCGAGCCGGTCGGGATCGAGGGCGGTACGACCATGGTCTTCGGCGCCGTCGGCCTGGTGGCGAACCTGGTGTCGCTGTCCCTGCTGATGCGCGGGCAGCGCGACAGCCTCAATGTGCGTGGCGCGTTCCTGGAGGTGGCGGCGGACGCGCTGGGGTCGGTGGCGGTCGTCGTGGCGGCCCTGCTGGTCACGGTCACGGGCTGGGCGGCGGCCGACCCGATCGCGTCCGTCGCGATCGGACTGATGATCGTCCCGCGTACCTGGAAGCTCTTCCGCGAGTCCCTGGACGTGCTGCTGGAGTCCGCCCCCAAGGGAGTGGACATGACAGAGGTACGGGCGCATCTGCTGGCGCTGCCGGGCGTCGAGGACGTCCACGATCTGCACGCCTGGACGATCACGTCCGGGATGCCGGTGCTCTCGGCCCACGTGGTCGTCGCACCGGACGTGCTGGACACCGCGGGCCAGGAGAGGATGCTGCACGCCCTGCGCGGCTGCCTGGGCGAGCACTTCGACGTCGCGCACTGCACCTTCCAGCTGGAGCCGGGCGGTCTCGCGGTGCACGAGGCGCGACCGTGCCCATGATGCGGGCGCGGCTAGGGCAGACTTGAGCAGCGAGGAGACCGACGACAAGGATGGGCATGCCGATCACACCTGCCAACGGACAGACCGCCGGGACCACGGCGGTGAACCCACCGGAGGGCACCGCCGAACCGATCTTGCTGGAGCTTGTCGACGAGGACGGCACGACGATCGGCACCGAGGAGAAGCTCGCCGCCCACCAGCCGCCCGGCCTGCTGCACCGGGCGTTCTCGGTCTTCCTCTTCGACGACCGGGGGCGGCTGCTGCTCCAGCGCCGGGCCCTGGGCAAGTACCACTCCCCCGGCGTCTGGTCCAACACCTGCTGCGGCCACCCGTACCCCGGCGAGACGCCGTTCGCCGCGGCGGCCCGGCGTACCGCCGAGGAGCTGGGCGTCGCCCCGGCGCTGCTCGGCGAGGCCGGTACGGTCCGCTACAACCATCCGGACCCGGAGTCCGGTCTGGTCGAGCAGGAGTACAACCACCTGTTCGTGGGACTGGTGCAGGCCGTGCCGGAGCCGGACCCCGAGGAGGTCGGCGAGATCGCGTTCGTGACGCCTCAGGAGCTGGCCGAGCGGCATGAGCGGGTGCCGTTCTCGGCGTGGTTCATGACCGTGCTGGACGCGGCCCGGCCCGCCGTACGGGAACTCACCGGACCGGCGGCGGGCTGGTAGGCCCGCCCGCCGGCAGGGCGAGCGGCAGTTCGGCCCAGACCGCCTTGCCGCCGCTCGCCGTGTGCTCGACGTCGCACTTGCCGCCCGCCTCGGCCGTGAGCATCTTGACCAGCCACAGGCCGCGCCCGCCGATGTCGCTCTCGTCCGCCTCGACGGCCTTGGGGCGGTACGGGTGGTCGTCCTCCACGGCGACCCGGACCCAGTCGGCGCCGACCGTGACCTCGACGGTGATCTCGGGGGAGAGCAGCGCGGCGTGCTGCACGGCGTTGGTGGCCAGTTCGGAGACGATCAGCAGCAGGGCGTCCAGGATCTCGCCGGCCGCGGGCGCGCCCTGCCGGGCGAGCAGGTCCCGTACCGCGTGGCGTGCCTGGGGCACCGACGACTCCAGTGTCGGTGCGGTGAAGCGCCAGACACCTTCGTACGCGCGCGCGGCGGTCAGCTCCTCGGGGGGTTCGGCCGGGGGGCCGGAAGGCGTCCTCACCCTCCGAGTGTTGGTCGTGAGCCGGTCAGGACCGGCCCGCTGAACACAAGTCAGCCCCTATCGACGCCTTCTGACCGAATCCGTAATCGGCGATCAGACCTGCGACCGATCCTGACCTTTTGTTTCCTGTTCAAGGATTGCCGGAAGAGGCCGGTGGGCGCCCGGTGGCGTCCGGTGCACCCGTCCCCGGGCCGCGCCCGCCCGCCACCATACCGACGATCCGCCGCCCCCCGACGCCCATCGCGATCAGCCCCAGCCCGTCGAAGAGCAGGGCGAGGGAGAAGAAGCAGCCGATCACGTACCGGCTGCTGTGCGGCCAGTCGCCGAGCACCAGTACACCCAGCAGGACGCCGAAGGCCCCCTGCACCAGCGTCCAGCCGAACTGCGGCCCCCGCACGACCGCGCCGCCGGCGAGCCGGAAGACACCGCCGGTGAGGAACAGCAGCGCCGCGAACATCGTCAGGCCGGCCGCGGCCGCCTCCGGCTGCCGGATGACGACCACCCCCGCGGCGATGTTCAATGCCGCCACGATCACCGCGAGCCAGAAGAAGCTGGTGCCCCGCGACTGGATCGCGTGCAGCAGCCCGACCAGGCCGCCGATCAGCAGCAGCCACCCGAAGAGCAGCATCGAGGTGAGCGTCGCGAAACCGACGTACACGAGGCCCACCAGACCGGCGACCACCAGGATCGCACCGAGCACCGCCAGCAGCCCGAAGCTGCGCTTCAGCTCCCCTGCCGCCCGCGTCCCCGGCGGCGGCGCGGCCGCCGAGGTCTTCGAGGACTTCGAGGATCTGCTTCTGCCGAGCATCACGGCCCTCCTCACTGACGCCTTTGTCCCGGTATACCTCTTTCGGGACCGGACGGCAGCGCACACGCGACATGAGGCCGGAAGACAGCGCACACACGACAGCAGGCCCGGTGCTTACGGAAAGCACCGGGCCTGCTGCGGAAGTAGCGGGGACAGGATTTGAACCTGCGACCTCTGGGTTATGAGCCCAGCGAGCTACCGAGCTGCTCCACCCCGCGTCGGTGATGCCCACACTACGGGGCGCCGGGCCGTACGCCAAATCGCCGGGCGCCGCCCCTACCCGACGCGCTCCGCGATCCGCCCGCCCTCGACCTCGATGCGCCGGCCGGTGTCCACCGCCTCCAGCATCCGGCGGTCGTGGGTGACCAGCAGCAGCGTGCCCCGGTAGGAGGCGAGCGCGGACTCCAGCTGTTCGATCGCCGGCAGGTCGAGGTGGTTGGTCGGCTCGTCCAGGACCAGCAGGTTGACGCCGCGGCCCTGGAGGAGGGCGAGGGCGGCGCGGGTCCGCTCGCCCGGGGAGAGCGTCGAGGCGGGCCGCAGGACGTGGGCCGCCTTGAGCCCGAACTTGGCGAGCAGGGTCCGTACGTCGGCCGGGGACATCTCCGGTACGGCCGTACGGAAGGCCTCCGCCAGCGGCTCGTCGCCGAGGAAGGCGCCGCGGGCCTGGTCGACCTCGCCGACGACGACGCCGGGGCCCAGCGTGGCGTGTCCGGCGTCCAGCGGCAGGCGGCCCAGCAGGGCGGCGAGGAGGGTGGACTTGCCGGAGCCGTTGGGGCCGGTGACGGCGACCCGGTCGGCCCAGTCGATCTGGAGGTCCACCGGGCCGAAGCGGAAGTCCCCGCGCCGCACCTCGGCGCCGCGCAGGGTGGCCACGACCGCGCCCGCGCGGGGCGCGGCGGCGATCTCCATGCGCAGTTCCCACTCCTTGCGCGGCTCCTCGACCACCTCCAGGCGGTCGATCATGCGCTGGGTCTGCTTGGCCTTGGCGGCCTGCTTCTCGGTGGACTCGGCGCGGAACTTGCGGCCGATCTTGTCGTTGTCGGTGGCCTTGCGCCGGGCGTTCTTGACGCCCTTCTCCATCCAGCTGCGCTGGGTGTGGGCGCGTGCTTCGAGGCCCGCCCTGGTGTCCGCGTACTCCTCGTACTCCTCGCGGGCGTGGCGGCGGGCCCGCTCGCGCTCCTCCAGGTACGCGGCGTAGCCGCCGCCGTAGGTGTTGACCTGCTGCTGCGCGTGATCCAGTTCGACGACGCGGCTGACCGTGCGGGTCAGGAACTCGCGGTCGTGGCTGACCAGGACCGTGCCGGCGCGCAGGCCCGTGACGAATTCCTCCAGCCGGGCCAGGCCGTCCAGGTCGAGGTCGTTGGTGGGCTCGTCCAGCAGGAAGACGTCGTAGCGGGAGAGCAGCAGCGAGGCGAGGGAGGCGCGGGCGGCCTGGCCGCCGGACAGGGAGGTCATCGGCTGGTCGAGGCCGACGGCCAGGCCGAGCTGTCCGGCGGTCTCCGCGGCGCGTTCGTCGAGGTCGGCGGCGCCGAGCGAGAGCCAGCGCTCCAGGGCGGTGGCGTACGCGTCGTCGGCACCCGGCCGTTCCTCGACCAGGGCCTCGGTGGCGGCGTCCAGGGCGGCCTGGGCGGCCGTGACGCCGGTGCGGCGGCCGAGGAAGGCGCGTACGGACTCCCCCGGGCGGCGGTCCGGCTCCTGCGGGAGGTGGCCGACGGTGGCGGTGGGCGGGCTGAGGGTCAGCCGGCCCTCCTCCGGGGTGTCGAGCCCGGCCAGCAGGCGCAGCAGGGTGGACTTGCCGGCGCCGTTGGCGCCGACCAGGCCGATCACGTCCCCGGGGGCGACGACCAGGTCGAGGCCGGAGAACAGGACGCGCTCGCCGTGGCCGGCGGCGAGGGACTTGGCGACGAGGGTGGCGGCGGTTGCAGACATCAGGCCGCTGATCGTATCGGGCCCGCCACCGGGGCGTCGCTCTAATATCCGGGGCATGGAACCGGGCATCGTCACCAACGTCAGCGGCGGCACAGCGACCGTCACCCTCAGCCACCCCGCCAAGCGCAACGCCATGACGACGGGGATGTGGCGGGAGCTGCCGCCGCTGCTGGAGCGGCTGGCGGCGGACCGTGCCGTACGGGTGCTGGTGCTGACCGGGGCGGGCGGCACGTTCTGCGCCGGTGCGGACATCGGGTCGCTGCGCGGGTCGGCGGGGGCGGAGAAGGGGCTGGCGACGGCCGCGGAGGAGGCGCTCGCGGCGTTCCCGAAGCCGACGCTGGCGGCGATACGCGGGTACTGCGTGGGCGGCGGCTGTCAGCTGGCGGCCGCGTGCGACCTGCGGTTCGCGGAGGAGGGCGCCCTGTTCGGGGTGACGCCCGCGAAGCTGGGGATCGTCTACCCGGCCTCCGCGACCCGGCGGCTGGTGCGCCTGGTGGGCCCGTCGGCCGCCAAGTACCTGTTGTTCTCGGCTGAGTTGATCGACTGTGCGCGGGCGCTGCGGACCGGGCTGCTGGACGAGGTGCTGCCCGAGGGGGAGCTGGACAAGCGGGTGGCGGACTTCACCGCCGTACTGGCGAGCCGGTCGCAGCTGACGCAGGCCGCGGCGAAGGAGTTCGCGGACGGCCCCGCCGACGCCGAGCGGGTGGCCCACTGGGAGGCGCAGGCAGGTGAAAGCGGCGACACCGCGGAGGGTGTCGCCGCTTTCCTCGAACGCCGGACGCCGCGTTTCACCTGGACGGCGCGGTGATACGGGCCACGGGGAGACGGGTCATCCCACCTCGCCGTCCGTCGTGAGCGTCAGACGCACGTCGGTGTCGGCCGTGCCGTTGTTGGTGACGCAGGCGGTGTAGTCGCCCGCGCCCGGCCGGCCGGCCCAGGTGTCGCGCAGTTCAGCGCCGTACGCGGTGACCGGGCCGGGCGAGCCGGTGCCCGGTACGGTCGCGCCCTGGTACTGGAGCGTGAACTTCGCGCCCTGGCCGGTGGCCTTGCCGTCCGCCCGTACCGTGTGCTGGGCGGACTGCCGCACGCACCGCTGCTCCCCCGGGTGCAGCGTGCCGCCGTGGAACTGCGCGGCCGCGGCCGGCCCGCCGGCCGACAGGGCCAGCCCGGCGGTCGCGGCCCCGGCGCACACCGTTCCCACGACAGCGGTGATCCTGCGGTTCATCTGCCTTCGCCCCCTGAGTCGCCGGATGGACCGACACCAGGAAGCTACGGGCGGGAACCGACCGGACGGCAGCCCGTCCGATGTCCGTTTCCTGTCCGATGCGGGTCCGTTCCGGCCACCTCGGCGACATACTTGACGGGTGACCGACCGGTTGAGCGACCGGCTCGCGACGGCGCGCGAAGAGGGCTTCGTCGGCCGCCGTGCCGAGACCGCGGCCTTCCGCGAGCTGCTGGCGGCCGGGCGCGGCGCGGTGGTGTACGTGCACGGCCCCGGCGGCATCGGGAAGACCACGCTGCTGCACCACTTCGCGCAGCTCGCCGGGCGCGCCGGGCGGGCCGTCGTCCAGCTGGAGGCGTCCGGGGTGCGCTCCTACGAGGAGGAGCTGGCGGAGCGCATTCCGGACCGGCCGGATCTGGTGCTGCTGATCGACGGCCTGGACGACGCGCGGACCGCGCGCGAGACCGTGCACCGTGAGCTGCTGCCCCGGCTGCCCGCCGACGCGCTGGTCGCGCTGGCCTGCCGGACGGCGCCGCCGATGTCCTGGCGTCTGGACCCGGCCTGGCAGGGGCTGCTGCGTCTGCTGCCGCTCGACGCGCTGGACGAGGCGGACAGCCGGGAGCTGCTGACCCGGCGCGGTGTCCCGCCCGCCGTGCAGGAGCAGGGGCTGGCCTTCACCCGCGGGCACCCGCTGGCGCTCGCGCTGGTGGCGGACGTCGCCGCGCTCGGCGGCGAGGCGGCCGGGCCCGAGCCGTCGCCGCAGGTCGTACGGGCGCTGCTGGCCAGCCTGCTGGAAGTGGTGCCCACGCCGCTGCACCGTACGGCACTGGAAGCGTCCTCGCAGGTGCTCTCGACGACCGAGCCGTTGCTGGCCGCGCTGCTGGACGTGCCCGACGCCCGGCCGTACTTCGACTGGCTGTGCGGGCTGTCCGCCGTGGAGAGCGGGGCCCGCGGGGTGCATCCGCACGACCTGGTGCGGGACGCTCTGGACGCGGAGCTGCGCTGGCGCGACCCGGAGCGCAGGGCGACGCTGCACCACCGGGCCAGCACGTACTACCAGCGGCTGTTCACGCGGGAGGACGAGCGGGGGCGGCAGCGGGCGGTGCTCGCGGACTTCGCGTACCTGCACCGGGACAGCCCCGTCGTCGGTCCGCTGCTGGAGCCGGTGGCGCGCGGTGCGGCGGGCGCGGCCCGGCTGGACCGGCTGACCGTCTCGCCGGGGCCGGTCACCGGGGGCGAGCTGGTGGAGGCGTGCACGGTCGCCGCGATCCACGAGGGGATCGAGGCGGCGCGGCTGGTGCACGAGTGGTCGCGGCGCCCGGAGGCCGAGACGTACACCGTGCGCGGCCCGGACGGGGTGGCGGCGGGCTTCTACACGCTGATCGAGCTGGGCGGCGCTCCCCCGCCTGGCGCGCCGGACGACCCGGCGGTACGGGCCGCCTGCCGCTGGCTGGACGCGTACGGTGAACTGCGCGACGACGAGACGGCGTTGCTGGTCCGGTTCTGGATGAGCCGCGACGAGTACCAGGACGTCTCCCCCGTGCAGACCCTGATCACGCTGCGGCTGACGCACCACTACCTCACCGGCCGCCGGCCCGCCGTGACGCTGTTGCCCTTCGCCGACCCGGAATTCTGGGAGCCGGGCTGCGCGTACGTGGACTTCGCCCGGCTGCCCGCGGCGGACTTCACGTCCGGTGGGCGCCGGTTCGGGATGTTCGTGCACGACTGGCGGCGGGTGCCGGGGCTGGCGTGGCTGGCGATGCTGACCGAGCGGGAGCGGTCCGAGGACCCGTTCGCCGTGGCCCCGCCCGTGCCGTCCGGCCCCTTGCGGGTGCTGGACCGGGAGGCGTTCGCGGCGGCCGTACGGGACGCGCTGCGCGAGTTCGCACGGCCGGACGGGCTGCGGGACTCACCGCTGCTGGAGACGCGGCTGGTGGCCGGGCGGTGCGCGGCGGACGCGGTGGACGGGACGGGCGCGCGGGAGCGGGTGGCGGCTCTGCGGGAGGCGATCCGCGCGGCGGCGACAGCGTTGGAGGAGTCGCCGCCGGACCGCCGGGCGTTCCGGGCGCTGCACCACACGTATCTGCGCCCGGCCGGCACCCAGACGCGCGCCGCGGAATTGCTGCGGCTGCCGATGACGACGTACCGGCGGCATCTGGCGGCCGGGATCGGCCGGCTGACGGAACTGCTGTGGCAGGAGGAGCTGGAGGGTGGCGGTCCAGAGGCGCCTTGAGCCGTCCGTTGAGACGCCCTTGAGGCCTGCGCCCCGGCCGTCAGCCCTCCGGGACGAACCGGCTCCGGGCCCGCATCGCCGCCGTGACCCCGGCCGGCGCCTTCTCCGGCGAGCCCGCGTCGTACGGCGGCCGCGGGTCGTACTCGATGCCGAGCTGGATGGCCTGCGCGCGGGTGTCACCGGCGATCCGGCCCGCCAGCGCGAGGCCCATGTCGATGCCGGAGGAGACACCCGCGGCGGTCACGTACTTGCCGTCGAAGACGACGCGTTCGCCGGTCGGTTCGACGCCGTGGGGCGGCAGCTGGTCCAGCGCGAGCCAGTGGGAGGTGGCGCGGCGGCCCTTGAGGAGCCCGGTGGCGGCGAGGATCAGCGAGCCGGTGCAGACGGAGGTGGTCCAGGTGGTGCGGGTGTCCACGGCGCGGATCCAGTCGTGCAGCGGACCGTCGTCCATCAGCGCGGCCTGGCCGGGGCCGCCGGGCACGACGAGCACGTCCGGGGCGGTGACGTCGGACAGGACCGCGTCGGCGGTCAGGGCGAGGGTGCCGGTGTCGTTGCGGTGCTCTCCGGTGCGCCCGGCGACGAGGACGGTCTCGGCGTCCGGGATGCGGCTGAGGGTTTCGTACGGGCCGACGGCGTCGAGGGCGGTGAAGCGGTCGTAGAGGAGGATTGCGATCTGCATGGGGGCCTTTCGACACATTCGGTGCATGGGACGCATGGGACGCATGCGTTGCGGGGGAGCTTCGGCGGACAGCAGCCGGACCGGTCAGCCGAACGGTGGCGGGGCGACAGGCCCGCGCGGTCGGCGACCGTCTCGACGGACAGGTCGGCCGCCGGGTTCTCGGTGATCCACTGCTGGACGTCGCGCAGCGGGCGCCGGTCCGCCGTCTGGGCGGCGAGCTGGGTGCTGAACTGCGTCTGGTTGCCGGGTCTGCGCAGGAAGACGACCAGGTGGCGGGCGACGTCCAGGGCGAGGTCACGCCCCAGGTCCTCCTCCACCAGCGCCGGCGCGAGGTCGATGCCGGCGGTGACGCCTGCCGAGGTCGCCACGTCGCCGTCCCGTAAGTAGATCGGCTCCGGGTCGCCCCGTACGGCCGGGAAGCCCGTGGCAAGGGCGTCGCAGCGGGTCCAGTGGGTGGTCGCCCGGCGCCCATCGAGCAGCCCGGCGGCGGCGAGCAGGAACGCTCCGGTGCACACCGCCACCTTGCGCCGCGCCTGCGGGGCGTTCGCGCGCAGCCGGTCGACGAGCCGGGGTCGGGCGCCCGGGTGCCCCGGCCACCGGGCACGAGGAGGGTGTGCGGCGGTGCGGCGTCGGACAGCCGGAGGCCGGGGGGCACGGTCAGTCCGCTCGACGTACGGACCGGGGCACCGTCGGGCGAGGCGGTCCGGACCGGGTACGCGCCGGGCACCCGCAGCCCCGCCTGGACGAAGACCTCCAGGGGGCCGGTGACATCGAGGCTCTGCACGCCCTCGAAGAGGACGACCAGCACATCGCGCTGTTCCATGGGCCCCATCCTGGGCGGGCACGGTGATGGCGGCAATGACGAACAACCCACCTTCACGGTCACCGGCGGCCGCCGGAAGCGGTGCCGGACCGGCGCGCCGTCGGGCCTGCCCTCCCCTCCATACCAACGGGTCGGTAACCTGCGGGCATGACCTCCACGACCTCGCTCCCCGAGCGCGCCGGCCGGCGCTGTCACCACGTCGTCAACCCGCTGCACTCGACCGTCTACTTCTCGCCGGACCTGCCGGCCGAACTCGCGGCCGTCGGCGTCGAGGACCGCGCCACCGCCTACTTCGCCAGCCGCGCGGCGGCCATGGGCGCGGTGGGCCCCGGCACCGTCACCGCGACCTTCTACAACTTCGCGTACGACCTGGTCGCCCAGCACATACCGCGGGTCTGGTCCGTCGTCTCGCCCACCGACGTGCTGGCCGCGCGGCTGCGGGCGGTCGACAGCACGCTGCGGCGGCTGCTCGGCGACGCCGTGGTGGAGTCGCCGGAGATGGCCGAGGCGGCCCGGCTGGCGCTGCGCGCCACCGAGGGCTGCACCCGGCACGCCCGGCCGCTGTACGCCGCGCACGCCGACCTCCCGGTCCCCGAGGCCCCGCACCTCGCCTACTGGCACGCGGCGACGCTGCTGCGCGAGCACCGTGGCGACGGCCACCTGGTGGCGCTGCTGGACGCCGAGCTGAACGGCCTGGAAGCACTGGTCACCCACACCGCCACCGACCGCGGCGCGGACCGCTCGTGGCTCCTGGCCACCCGCGGCTGGTCGCTGGAGCAGTGGGAGGCGGCCGAGGAGGGGCTGCGCGAACGCGGCATCCTGGACAAGGCGGGCGCGCTGACCGAGGCGGGCACCAGGCTGCGCGCGGACCTGGAGGACACCACGGACCGGCTGGACCTGGCACCGTACGAGCACCTGGGCGCGGCGGACGTGGCCCGGCTCACCGAGCTGGCCACCGGCTTCACGCAGGCCGCGGTGGCGGCGGGCGCGTTCCCCAAGGAGCTCCTCGGCAAGCGCTGAGCCGCCCGGCCCGACGCACGGGAACCGTACGGCAGTTGCTCCGCCACCGCCGTGGGCCCGTACGGCGTCCCGCGCACGGAAAACACGGAAACCACGGAAACCACGGAAAACGAGGTGCGCGGGACGGGCCGCCGCTGCCAGGCTGCGCCGATGGACCGTCAACGGATCTCCCGGATCGCCCACACCGGTCACCCGATCGCGGCGCCGCTCGACGACGACTCGGTGCGGCAGTTGCTGGAACACGCCCTGCCGCACGGCGACGAGCGCGTGCTCGACCTCGGGTGCGGGGGCGGGGAGTGGCTGCTCCGCGCGCTGGCCCGGTGGCCGGAGCTGCGGGCCGAGGGCGTGGACGTCGCCACGGAATCCCTGGCACACGCCCGTGCGGCCGCCGTCGGGCAGGGCGTCGCGGACCGGCTCGTCCTGCACCACGAGGACGTCACGGACTTCTGCTCCCCGCACCCGTTCGGCCTGGTGCTCAGCGTCGGGGCCGCGCACGCCTTCGGCGGCCTGCGGCCCACCCTGGCCGCGGCGCGGCGGCACCTGGCCCCCGGCGGCCAAGTCCTGATCGGTGACGGGTTCTGGGAACGTACACCGTCCCCGGAGGCCGTCGGGATGCTCGGGGACTTCGCCGACCTGCCGACCACCCTGGAACGCGTCACCGCCGCCGGGTGGACCCCCGTCCACGGGCACGTCAGCACCCGCCGGGAGCTGGACGACTACGAGTGGTCCTGGACCGGATCGCTGGCCTCGTGGGCGCTGGACCAGCCCGACGGCCCCGACCGTGCCGAGGCGCTCGCGGCGGCCGACGCCCACCGTACGGAGTGGCTGCGCGCCTACCGGGACAGCTGGGGCTTCGTCACTGTGGTGCTGCGCCGCACCGACGACCGACCGACGGCTGCGGGCCGCCACCGCACGCGCTGACACGCCCGGACACCGAGCCCGTCCCGGCCGCCCGCCGGCCCCCTCTGCGCAGTACGTCCCGCCCCGCCCGTCCCGTACGTATCCACACGTCCCGTACGGACCGCTCGCCCGTGCGTGCGGCTTCTCACACCTCGCCGCGGCGGCCCGGGTCGCGCGACAGTGAAGCCCGCCAACCTGCACAATGCAGGCTCAA
Organism: Streptomyces monomycini; assembly: GCF_022271435.1. Lineage (GTDB taxonomy): Bacteria > Actinomycetota > Actinomycetes > Streptomycetales > Streptomycetaceae > Streptomyces > Streptomyces monomycini. The sequence goes on from NZ_JAFIQY010000023.1 coordinate 63,851, forward strand.
GCAAACGCTGGAAGGCGGGGCAGGAAACAACGTGACGGCATCCACCGAGGCCAACGGGGCGTCCGGGACCATCGGATCCATCGAAGCGAGGATCGCCGACGAGCTCGGCGTCAGGGAACGGCAGGTGAAGGCCGCGGTCGACCTGCTCGACGGCGGCTCGACCGTGCCCTTCATCGCCCGGTACCGCAAGGAAGCGACCGAAATGCTCGACGACGCGCAGCTGCGCGCGTTGGAGGAACGGCTGCGCTACCTGCGGGAGCTGGAGGAGCGGCGTACCGCGATCCTGGAGTCCGTCCGGTCGCAGGGCAAGCTGGACGCCGCGCTGGAGGCGCAGATCCGCGGCGCGGAGTCCAAGGCCCGCCTGGAGGACATCTACCTGCCGTACAAGCCCAAGCGGCGCACCAAGGCGCAGATCGCGCGCGAGGCGGGTCTCGAACCGCTGGCGGACGGCCTGCTGGAGGACCCGTCGGTGGAGCCCGCCGCGGCCGCCGCGGCGTTCGTGGACGCGGACAAGGGCGTCGCCGATCCGGCCGCCGCCCTGGAGGGCGCGCGGGCCATCCTCACCGAGCGGTTCAGCGAGGACGCCGACCTCATCGGCGAGCTGCGGGAACGCATGTGGTCGCGCGGTCAGGTGGCCGCGAAGGTCCGCGAGGGCAAGGAGGAGGCGGGTGCGAAGTTCGCCGACTACTTCGACTTCGCGGAGCCCTTCACCGCGCTGCCGTCGCACCGGATCCTGGCGATGCTGCGCGGCGAGAAGGAGGAGATCCTCGACCTCGCGCTGGAGCCGGAGACCGAGCCGGTCGAGGGCACCACGGCGTACGAGCAGTCCATCGCCCACAAGTTCGGCATCACCGACCGCGGCCGTCCCGCCGACAAGTGGCTCAAGGACACCGTGCGCTGGGCCTGGCGCACTCGCGTCCTCGTGCACCTCGGCATCGATCTGCGGCTGCGGCTGCGGCAGGCCGCCGAGGACGAGGCGGTACGGGTCTTCGCGTCCAACCTGCGCGACCTGCTGCTGGCCGCGCCGGCCGGCACCCGCGCCACGATGGGCCTGGACCCCGGCTTCCGTACGGGCGTGAAGGTCGCCGTCGTGGACGCGACGGGCAAGGTCGCGGCGACGGAGACGATCTACCCGCACGTCCCGCAGCAGAAGTGGGACCAGGCGCTGGCCACGCTGGCGCGGCTGGCCCGGGAGCACGACGTCGAGCTGATCGCCATCGGCAACGGCACCGCGTCCCGCGAGACGGACAAGCTGGCCGCCGACCTGATCGCGGCGCAGCCCGAGCTGAAGCTGACCAAGGTGATGGTCTCCGAGGCGGGCGCTTCGGTGTACTCCGCCTCCGCGTTCGCCTCGCAGGAACTGCCGGAGCTGGACGTGTCGCTGCGCGGCGCGGTCTCGATCGCGCGCCGCCTCCAGGACCCGCTGGCCGAACTGGTCAAGATCGATCCAAAGTCGATCGGTGTCGGTCAGTACCAGCACGATCTGTCCGAGGTGAAGCTGTCGCGTTCGCTGGACGCGGTGGTCGAGGACTGTGTGAACGGTGTCGGTGTGGACGTCAACACCGCCTCGGCACCGCTGCTGTCGCGGGTGTCCGGCATCAGCTCCGGGCTGGCCGAGAACATCGTCGCGCACCGCGACGCCAACGGCCCGTTCCGCGCCCGTAAGACCCTCAAGGACGTGGCGCGGCTCGGCCCGAAGGCGTACGAGCAGTGCGCGGGCTTCCTGCGCATCCGCGACGGCGAGGACCCGCTCGACGCGTCCAGCGTGCACCCGGAGGCGTACCCGGTGGTGCGCCGGATGGTGAAGACGGCGGGCGGCGAGGTGGCGTCGCTGATCGGCAACACGGCGGTGCTGCGCTCGCTGAAGCCGGCCGACTTCGTGGACGACTCCTTCGGGCTGCCGACCGTCACCGACATCCTCCAGGAGCTGGAGAAGCCGGGCCGCGACCCGCGCCCGGTCTTCAAGACGGCCACCTTCAAGGAGGGCGTGGAGAAGATCGGCGACCTGCAGCCCGGGATGCTCCTGGAGGGCGTGGTCACCAACGTGGCCGCCTTCGGGGCGTTCGTCGACGTCGGTGTCCACCAGGACGGTCTGGTGCACGTCTCCGCGATGTCCAAGACCTTCGTCAAGGACCCGCGCGACGTGGTCAAGCCGGGTGACATCGTGCGGGTGAAGGTGCTGGACGTGGACATCCCGCGCAAGCGGATCTCGCTGACGCTGCGCCTCGACGACGAGCCCGGCAAGGGCGGCGGCGCGGCCGACGGCGGACAGCGTACGGGCGCCCCGCGCGACGGCCGGCGCGGCGACCGGGACGGCCGCGGCGACCGGGACGGCCAGCAGCGGCGCGGCGGCACCCCGCGGCAGCGCCAGGGCGGCAACGAGCGGCGCGGCGGCTCGCGCGACGCGGCTCCGGCGAACGGTGCCATGGCCGACGCCCTGCGCCGGGCCGGCCTCCTGGGCAAGGAGCGCGGCGGGCGCTGAGCAAGCTGAGCAGCGTGCGGCCGGTACCGGTTCAGACCGGTACCGGCCGCACGGTCACTCAGGCACTCGGGTCACTCGGGCTTCCAGGTCACTCGGGTCATTCGGTCCAGGTCACTCGGGCGTGTCCGTACGCGGTACCGGGCCGGGGCCCTTGCGGGGCCTTCCGGTCTCCGGCTTCCCGACGTGGCTGACCCAGCGGCCGTCCTCCTGCGACAGGTAGCTCTCTTCGATGCCGGCGGCCTCCCCGGCACCGCGGTCCGGTGCGGAGGGGGCGTTCTCCTGCGCCGCGCGCTGTGCCCTGCGCTCCCGTTCGGGGCGGTTCTTCGACATGTCACCCATGCTGGCTCCCGGCTCACGCTGGAATCGACGGTTCGGTGGCGCCGCGGCGGTGGCGCCCGGCTCCTCCAGTAGGGCACCGGCCCGGCGACGTCGGCATGCCCGGCGTGCCAAGCGGGTGGCGGCGGCCGTACCGGCGCCCGTCGGCGGCACGCCTACCCGCTGGGCGCCGTCTCAGGCCGTACCGCCTCAGGCCGTACCGTTTCAGGCCGCGCCCGCGAAGCCGCGCATCCGTTCCAGCTCGGCGGCCACGTCCGTCAGCGTCGCGCAGCCCGGTACGGGCGGGATCTGCGCCGCGAGCGCGGGCGGGCCGGGGCGGCCCGGGTCCTCCAGCGCGTCCGCCATCGCGGTGAGCGCCTCGGAGAGCCGGTGCGCCTCCTGCCGGGTCGGGCGGCGGGCGCCGTGGTCGAGCCGTACGGCGCAGGCGGTCGCCGCGTCGACGATGCGTTCGGCGGCGGTGACGACCGTGAGCCAGTCGGGGTTGCGGCCGCGCGCCGCGACCAGTTCGGCGGCCGCGGTCTCGGCCGCCGCGCGGGCCTCGCCGAGCGCCCGGTAGGCCTCCCGGCGCAGGACCAGCCGCTCGCCCCGGTCGTGCCCCGGTTCGGTCCTGAGCACCTCGCCCAGGTACGCGCCGGTGGCGCGCAGCGCGGCGGTGACCCGGTGGCCGACGCGGCGGCGCGGGTCGGCGAGCCGCGGCAGGTGGCCGACGACGAGCACGATGCCGCAGGCGGCCGAGGTGTCCACGATCCGCTCCAGTGCGGCCTGCGGGTCGCCGCTGACGTGCACGAACGACAGCACCATCAGGGTGATCGCGACGGTCTGCAGCGCGAAGTGGCGGGTGGCGAACGGCAGCAGCGCGCCACCCGCGCCGGCGATGAGCGCGGGCCACCACCAGCCGTCCAGCAGCGCCCCCGCCGCCGCGAAGACCAGCACGCCCGCGACGGTCCCGGCGAAGCGGTTGACCGTACGGGAGAAGAGCGGGCCCAGATCGGGCTTGACGAGGAAGGTGACGGTGGCGGGCAGCCAGTACCAGTGGTCGGCGCGCAGCGCGAGGGCCGCCGCCGCACTCACGGCGATGCACAGGCCGACCCGCAGGCCGTAGTCCCGGCCGGCCGGCCCGAGGAGGCTCCGGCCGGGCCGGGCGCGGGGGGCGATGAGCGTGCGCGCCCGGTTGCGCGGGGAGGGGCGGCGGGGCGCGGGCCGTTCCGCGGCGAGCGTGCCGCGCTCGACGTCCCTCGGCTGCGACTCGGCCTGCCCATCCGTCCTCGTATCCGTGTCCGTCTCCGCCCCCGTCCCCGTCCGCACGGGTACGGCTCCGGAGATCGCCGCGGGCCCGCCGTCGGCCCCGGCGGCGTCCAGCGGTTCCGTACGGGCGAAGACCACCGCGGCGTCCAGGAGGGCGCGGTCGAAGGCGCCGCGCGCCGGGGAGCTGGTCTCCGGCGCGGGGAGCCGGCCCGGCGGCCGGCCGGTGCGCAGCGCTTCGGCGAAGCGGCGCGGGCCCTCGGCGACCCGGTCCGGCAGCGGCTGGGCCTCCCACAGCAGCGCCACGCTGGCTTCGCACAGCGCGGTGCCGGCGGCCAGCCGCTCGGCGAGCAGCCGTTCGTCCGCGCGGGGGCGGCGGCGCAGCAGGCGGCGCAGCCGCAGGGCCTCGTCGGCCCGGTCGAGGGCGGCGGTGAGGCGGCGCCGGGCCGCTTCGGCGCCGGGCCCGCCGACGGCTTCCAGCGCGTCCGCGAGCGCGTCGAAGACGGTGGCGACGGCCGCCCGCTCACCGCTGAGCGGCCCGCCGACCGGGCGGGGCGGATGGAAGACCAGGCGCAGCAGGAGCAGCCACAGGCAGCCGGCCAGGAGGTAGAGGGCCTTGAGCCACGGGGCGCCGGACAGCGGCATGCCCGCGCCGAGGACGGTGCTGGCCAGCATCTGCATGCCCGCGTTGGACCGCACCGGCCCGGCGACGCTGCCCGCGCCCGAGACGAAGCCCACGGCGAACAGCGCGGGGACCACCCACCAGCCCGCGCCGACGGTCTGGAGTGTGGCGCCCATCAGCATGCCGAAGGACGACGCGAGGGCGGGCAGGCCGATGTGCACGACGCCGCGGCGGCGGGTGCCGGGGCGGTCGTTGACGCCCGCGAGCATGGAGCCGAGGCCGGCCAGCACACCGGCGGCCGGGTGGCCGGTGGCCACCCCCGCGGCGAGCAGCGGGCCCGCGCACAGGGCTCCGCGGACCACGGCGGCCCAGGGCACGGGCAGCCGCTGCCAGCGCAGGGGGTGGGTGAGCCAGGTGGGCACGGCGCGCGGAGCGCGGGGCATGGGCCTCCTTGAACGGCGGATGACGAGGATGTAAGCGGCGGACATAGAGGTACGTACCCGTACCAAGCTGGACGTACTGCCTGACACAAGGGAAGGGCACGCGGAGTACCCGGGACGGGTGGGGGCGGGCGGGGTGTCCGAGGGGCGTCATCGGCCGACGGTGCTGACATCCAGCTTAAGGTCCTGTTTGTACGCCTCAGAACGCGCGGGTTACGGGAATGTCAAGATCACATTCAGCCGTAGCGGACACCTGCCCTGCCGTCCCGCCCGCCTACTCCCCCATCACCGGCGCGACCAGCACACTTCCGCTCGTCCGGGCGACGACGTACGCCGTCCCCCTCGTCGCCCGCGCGTCCACCGCCAGCCGGTGCGTGCCCGCCTCGATCTGTCCGGCGAACAGCTCCGCCGTCCGCGTCCGCGACAGGCGGTCCACCCGGTACGCGGTGATGCCGATCCGGCACGGCACCGCGGTCTCGACCGTGACCTCGCCGCGGACCGCGGCCAGCCGCAGCAGGCGCCGCTGGTCCTGCGGGCACCGGTCCAGCGCCTGCTCGATGCGGGCGACGAGCAGCGGGACGACCGGCACCGGCAGGTCCACGAAGACCGCCGAGGAGCCTGCCGCCGCGAACGCGGCACGCACGGCGGCACGCTCCGCCTCCCCCACCGCGCTGCCGAAGGCCACCGCCCCGTACGAGCGCAACTCGTCCGGCGAGGCGCCCGCCGCGTCCCGGGTGATCTCCGCGCCGATGCCGGTGCCGCGCAGGGCCGCGGCCAGCCGGGCCGGCAACGCGACCCGCTGGCCGACCAGCAGGACCCGCCGGGAGGCCGCCGCGCCGCGCTCCGGACCGGCCTCGGACAGCAGCTGTTCCAGCGCGGCCCGGTACTGCGCACCGTGGAAGCGGAACGGGCCGAGGCCCGGGTAGCCGTCGCGCCGCAGGTCCGCGGTCCGTCCCGTCTGCCAGGCGAAGTCGCGCCAGACGACGTCCGGGCCGTCCCGCTCGATGACGGCGGTGACCGCGCCGCACTCCAGTCCCTCGCACTCCGGGCAGCCGTAGAGGACGTAGCGCCCGTCGGCGAGCGGGGCGTCCTCCTCCAGGAGCAGCCGCCGCACGTGCGCGGTGAACAGGGACGGGCCGAGGTCGGCGGCGAGCGGGGAGACCGCGTCGAGGTCGGCCAGGCGCAGCAGGAGGGGTCTGCCGTCGACGATGAAGTCCCAGAAGTCGCGGTGGGCCTCGTACGCGCCGTTGGACAGTACCGCTCCGGCGCGCGTCGCGGGCGCCAGTCCGAAAGTCGCGTAGTGCGCAGACATGTCCTGAGTATCCCCACGCAACCGCCGATCAGAGCCCGGCGCCGGGCAATTGACGGGGAGGGGAGCGTTCCGGATACCGCGGCCGCGGTTCCGGATACCACGGCCACCGTTCCGGGTGGTGGCCACCGTTCCGGGTGGTGGCCACCGTCCGCGTCCCGGCGGGCGGCCGGGCGGCGACGGCCGTTCCGCATCCCGGCCGCCCCGCCGTACCCGTCGCCCCCGGCGGGCGCAGCGGATAGCGTCCAGGCATGACGACGAGCGATGTGATCGTGATCGGCGGCGGGGTGATCGGCCTGACGGCCGCCGTCAGGCTGGCGGAGCGCGGGCGCGCGGTGCGGGTCGTCAGCCGTGACCCGGCCCCGGACACCACCTCCGCGGTCGCGGGCGGCCTGTGCTGGCCCTACCGGGTACGGCCCGAGGAGCGGGCGGTGGCCTGGTCGCTGCACTCCTTCCACCGGCTCACCGAGCTGGCGGCGCGCCCGGCGGAGACCGGCGTCCGGCTGGTGACCGGCACGATGGCCGACGCCGGGGACGCGGAGCCGGACGGCTGGCACGCGGCGGTGCCGGGGCTGCGGCGGGCCACGCCGGACGAACTGCCGCCGGGCTGGGGCGCGGGCTGGCGCGCGGCCACGCCGCTGGTGGACATGCCGTCCCATCTGCGGTACCTGGAACAGCGGTTGGCGCAGGCGGGCGGCACGGTGCAGCGGCGGCCCTTCACCTCGCTCGCGGAGGCGGGGCGGGAGGCCGGCACGGTCGTCAACTGCTCCGGGCTGGGCGCCCGCGAGCTGGTACCGGACGTGGCGGTGCAGCCCGTGCAGGGGCAGCTGGTGATCGTGGAGAACCCGGGCGTCGAGGAGTGGTTCGGATCGGCCGACGCGCACGCCGAGAGCACCACGTACATCCTGCCGCAGCCGTACGGGGTGGTCCTCGGCGGCACGGCGCGCGAGGGCGCCTGGTCGCGGGAGCCGGACCCGGCGACCGCCCGCGCGATCGTGGAGCGCTGCGCGCGCGTCCACCCGAAGCTGGCGCACGCCCGTGTCCTGGCGCACCGGGTCGGCCTGCGTCCGGGGCGTACCGCCGTACGGCTGGAGGCGGAGCGGCTGCCGGGCGGCGCGCTGTGCGTGCACAACTACGGGCACGGCGGGGCGGGTGTGACGGTGGCGTGGGGGTGCGCGGAGGAAGTGGTGCGGCTGGCGGGCGGCGGGACGGTGTGAGGGGAGGGCCGGTCTCCCGCCGGCCCTCCCCCGTACCCGTGCGCACTCCCGTGCCCACTCCTGTGCTCACTCGCGCACGACCGGTGCTACGGCTTGCCCTCCTCGGAGGCCGGGACCGCCGCGGAGGCCGTTCCGGGCGGCGCGGCGTCGCCACCGCTGCCGTTGCCCGGCCCGATGCGGATCTCGAAGTCGCCGTCGTAGCGCTCGTGGCCCGCGATGACGGCCAGTTCGACGACTTCCTCGCCCTTCTGCCCGCGGACGATCAGCGGGTCGTGGCGCAGGTCCTTCATCAGCGCCCAGCACATCGCGATCATCACCAGGGTGAAGGGCACCGCGACGAGGATCGTCAGGTTCTGCAGCCCGGTGAGCGCGTCGCCCGAACCACCGCCGATCAGCAGCATGATCGCGGCGACCGCGCCGGTGACCACGCCCCAGAAGACCACCACGAGCCGGGTCGGTTCGAAGGAGCCCTTCTGGGAAAGGGTGCCCATCACGATGGACGCGGCGTCCGCGCCGGAGACGAAGAAGATGCCGACGAGGATCATGACCAGGATGCTGGTGAGGGTGGCCGCCGGGTACTGGTGCAGCACGTCGAAGAGCTGTCCCTCGGGGGTGGTCTCACCGGAGAGCCGCTTCCCGTCCTGGAGGTGCATCGCCGAGCTGCCGAACACCGCGAACCACAGCAGGCTCACCACGCTCGGTACGAGGATCACCCCGCCGATGAACTGCCGGATCGTGCGCCCGCGGCTGATCCGGGCGATGAACATGCCCACGAACGGCGTCCAGGAGATCCACCACGCCCAGTAGAAGACCGTCCAGCCGCGCAGCCAGTCGCCGACCTTGTCCCCGCTGCTGGCCTCCGTACGTCCGGCGAGCTGCGGCAGTTCGCCGATGAAGGTGCCGATGGAGGTCGGCAGCATGTTCAGGATGAGGATGGTCGGCCCGACGACGAAGACGAAGACGGCGAGGATCAGCGCCAGCACCATGTTGATGTTGGACAGCATCTGGACGCCCCGGGCGATGCCGGAGACCGCCGACAGGATGAAGGCGACGGTCAGCACGGCGATGACGGCGACGAGCAGGGTGGTGCTGACCTTGTCCATCCAGCCGAGCACCTTGATGCCGCTGCCGATCTGCAGCGCGCCGAGCCCCAGGGACGCGGCGGAGCCGAAGAGGGTGGCGAAGATGGCGAGGATGTCGATGACCTGTCCGCCCCAGCCGTTGGCCCGGCGCTTGCCGATCAACGGGGTGAACACCGCGCTTATGGTCTGCCTTCTCCCCCGCCGGAAGCAGCTGTACGCGATGGCCAGCCCCACGACGGCGTAGATCGCCCACGGGTGCAGGGTCCAGTGGAACAGGGTGGTGGCCAGCGCGGTGTCCATGGCCTGCGCGGCGTCCTTGGGGTCGGTGCCCGGGGGCGGGGTCGCGAAGTGTCCCAGCGGCTCGCTGACGCCGTAGAACATCAGGCCGATGCCCATGCCCGCGCTGAACATCATCGCGACCCAGGACACCGTACGGAACTCCGGCTCCTCCCCCTCCTTCCCCAGCGTGATCCGGCCGTACTTGCTCACGGCGAGCCAGATGGCGAAGATCACGAAACCGGAGGCGGAGAGCACGAAGGCCCAGCCGCCGTTCTCGATGACCCAGTCCAGCATCGTCGACGAGGCACTCTTGAGCGACTCGGTGGAGGTGGCGCCCCAGACGATGAAGGCGAGGGTGAGCAGCGCCGTGACACCGAAGACCACGCGGTCGGTCTGCGGAGGGCCGGTGCGGTGCGGTGCGCCGGGGAGTTCCGCCTCCACCGTCGCACCTCCCCCGCCGCCCGTGTCCTGGTCTGATTCCGACACGTGTCGACCTTTCAATTGGCCAGTTTTTTCCTACCCGTTACCCCCTACCACACGGTGGAACCCGTTCAGCAGCCCTTGAGCGGAGTCGCGGCCGTAAGGTGATGATCGGCCCGGCCGTCCAGCAGCAGCGGAACGAGGGCGCGCAGCGGCTGGCGCAGCGGGACCACGGCGCCGCCCGTGCCGTTCCGGTACGACCACACGCCGTGCAGGGCGAGTTCGTCCTTGAACCGGTCGTACTGCCGGGCGTCGAGGCGGTACGCGCACGGCGGGTCGCCCAGGATCTTCCCGGCGGCGGGCGGTTCGTTGTCCGCGCCGCCGAGGTAGACGGGCCCCCGGTCGGCGTAACCGGCCAGCCGGGCGCGGGCCGTGGCGGACTCGATCCGGCTCCGACGCTCACCGATAGAATCGAACAGCCCGTCGAGCGCGGCGCTTTGGGAGGCGACCCGGCGGCGGTTGTTCAGCGCCGGGTCGGCCTTCTCCGCGTCGGTCAGCGCGTCGACCCGGGTCTCCACGAGCAGCCCGACGGAGTTCTTCACCCCGGCGGTGTTGCGCAGGATGCGCTCCTGGCCGTCACCGGCCACCTGCTTGACCGGGTCGCCGGTCTCCGGGTCGGTCCAGATGCCGTAGACGCCGGTGCTGAAACCGGCGCCGGCGGCTTCGGGGCGTACGTACTTCTCGGACAGGACGGTGGACTCCCGGTGCACCGCGCGGGCGGTGTTGAGGTTGCGGGGCCACAGGGAGAGCAGGTCCTTCATGTAGTAGGGCACGGTGGGCCCGTATTCGTGCAGGTCGTAGACGATGTCCGGGCGGTGATCGCGCTGCACGGCGGCCAGCGCCCGCGCCTCGGCCGTCTTCAGGGCGAGGTGGTCGCGGTTGATGTCCACACCGTCGGAGTTGCCGCGGGTGTCGGCGGCCCGGCCGTCCGGGTTGGCGGTCGGCACGACCAGCACGCTCGTCCGTTCCAGGAGGCGCCGGGTGGCCCGGTCCCCGGCGAAGGCGAGGTCGCGGACGGTGGACAGGCACGCCTCGCGCCCGGACGGCTCGTCGCCGTGCTGCGAGCAGATCAGCAGCACCGCGTTGCCGCGTCGCACGTCGGCCGCGCTCTTCGGGGCCGGTGCGCCGATGCGTACGAGCTGGAGCGGGCGGCCCTGTGCGGTGGTGCCGATCCGGTCCGTACGGACGCGGTCGCTCGCCCGGTCCACGGCGGCCAGGAAGTCCTGCTCCTCCGGCTGGGTGGTCCAGCGGGCGCCCTCGCTGGTCTCGAAGCCGGTGCGGGGCAGGTCCGGACCGGACGCCCCGGCGGGCGGTGCGGCCAGCAGGGTCGCGGTGAGCGCGGCGGCCAGCGCCCCGAAGGCGAGGCCGCGGGAGATGGGTGTCACGAGAGGGTGCCTCCGGTGTCGGACGGTGGGGCGAACGGTGGAGGGGTACTGCCGGGTACGGACGCACACGTACGGAGACGAAGGGGCCGGACCATGACGGCCCGGCCCCGCAGTCGTGTCAGCGCGCTTGCGGTATGCGGCTCGGAACGGAGGGCTCCACGCCGGTCGTCGGCGCCGGTGCGACCCGCGCCGCGCCGGTCCCCGCCGTGGCCGCGGCCAGCGCCTTGCCGCCGCCGACGACGGGCAGGCGGGCGGCGGTGCGGGCGAGGTCGAGGGTCAGGCGCGGGGTGGTGGACGGCGGGTCGATCAGGCCGGCGTCCGTCCCGGCGATGACCAGGGCGAGCCGGTGCCCGGCGGGGACGACATGGTCGCTCGCGGCCAGGTCGAGGGTGATCGTGTAAGGCTTGCCGGGCGTCAGCGGGCGGCCCTTGCCCGGGTCGGCCCAGTTGCCCAGGTCGGCCCAGCCGCGGCTGAAGACGGTGTGGCCGACGTTCACCGTGTCGGCCTTCGTCTCCTTGAAGCAGGCACTGTCACCGGTGGTGCTCGCGCCCCAGCAGGTGCGGTCGGCGAGGGTGGTGATGCCCTCGCCCGCCGCGCCGTAGTTGCGGATGGTGTCGGGTCCGAGGTCCACCAGGACGGCGGAGAGGTGGGCGGTGGTGGTGCTGGGGGTGGCGGTGACGGTCACCTTGCCGGAGCCGGACAGGCGCAGCGGCTTGGCGAGGGGCTTGGTGGTGAATCCGGCCTTGGCGGGGGTGGAGGTGTCGATCTGCGCGGACCAGTCCTCCTCGTTCAGGCGCGGGTCGTCGGTGAAGGTCTCGGTGGCGCCGTGCGGCGCGCGCCGGGTGCCGAGTTCGCCGACGCCCGGGGCGCTGCCGTTGCGCGGCCGTACGGTGGTGGCCGAGGTGCCGGCGGCGGGCCAGACGCGGTCGGTGGTCCACCGGTCGGGGGCGCGTTCGATGTCGGCCATCGGCTCGTCGTCGATGCCGTTGTCGTAGCCCATCAGGTAGTGGTCGAACCAGCGGTGCAGGGTGGGCACCCAGGCGGACCGGCGGAAGTCGAACGGGTCGACGTGGCCGGTCTGGGAGAGCCAGACCTTGCGCTCGACGCCGTTGTCGGCGAGCGCGTCCCACCACTGGCCGAAGTGCTTGGTGCGGACGTTGAGGTCCTGCATCCCGTGGACGGCGAAGACGCTGGCGGTGACGTTCTCCGCGTCCTTGACGTAGTCGCGTTCGGTCCACAGCCGGGTCCAGTCGCCGGTGCGCGGGGCGCCCTCGGCGAGTTTCTTCTGTACGGCGTCGCAGCGCAGGCGCGCTTCGGGGCTGTTGACGTAGTCGGCCAGCCGGTCCGGGCCGGAGCCGTACAGGGGGGCGCCCTTGGCGAAGTAGTAGTCGTACCAGGAGGAGATGGCGGCGATGGGCACGATGGTCTTCAGACCCTCGACGCCGGTGGCGGCGACGCCGTTGGCGATGGTGCCGTCCCAGCTCTTGCCGATCATGCCGGTGTTGCCGTTCGACCAGCCGGCGGAGACGCGTTTGCCGCCGGTACGGGAGTCGTAGGCACGTCCCCGGCCGTTGAGCCAGTCGACGACGGCGCGCGCGGACTGGATGTCGGAGCGTCCGCCGACGTCCACGCAGCCGTCCGAGCGGTTGGTGCCCGCCAGGTCGACCAGGACCGCCGCATAGCCGCGCGGCACGAAGTAGTTGTCGTAGAACAGCGGGAACTGCACGGGCCGTCCGGCGCTGTCGTAGGTCTTCTTCTGACTCTCGTTTCCGCGGCCGCAGCAGGAGTAGTAGGGACTGGCATCCATGATCACGGGTACCCGTCGGCCCTGCTGCGCGGGTTCGCGCGGCCGCACGATGTCCACGGCGACCCGGTCGGTGCGTCCGTCCGAGTCGCCGTCGATTCTCGTGTCCACCCAGACCGATTCGCGTATCGCGCGGTCGTAGGAGTACACGGGTCTGGACCCACCGGAGGATGCCTGGGCGGCGGACGCCGGTCCGGTGAGCGTGGTCAACAGGGCGACGGCCACCGCCGCCACGAGCGCTTTCCAGGGGATGCGGGGGAACCGCGCGCTAGGGGTCACGGGCGGACGGTAGCGCGGGGGAACTCCTGTGCGTAAGAGTGCGCGGGGTGGCGGACGGGAACGGAGCGGTGTCCGCGGGGTGGCGTGCCGCACGGTGAGCAGGAGCGACCTGTGACGTCCTGATGTCGGTCATGTGTCAGATGCAGCCATGGACATGACGGGCGGGCGCCAGGTACATAAGGTCGGAACATCTGAGGATCTGTTGGGCCCACCAGGCCCACCTCCCCTGACAAGCTGGAGGATTTTGTGCGTCACAGACTCATCGTTCCGGGTGCGGCCGCCCTCAGCCTGCTGCTGGCGATCCCGGCTTCCGCGGCCAGTTACGCACCCGGCGCTCCGGGCGCGGGCGACTCCTACTACCCCGAGAGCGGCAACGGCGGGTACGACGTCTCCCACTACGACCTGCGGCTGAAGTACCAGCCGAAGACGGACCTGCTGGAGGGCACGGCGACGCTGCTCGCCAAGACCACCCAGGACCTGAACCGCTTCAACCTCGACTTCGGCCTGAAGGTCAGCGAGATACGCGTCAACGGCAAGAAGGCGTCCTTCGCCACCTCCGGCAAGCACGAGCTGGAGATCACGCCGGCCACGCCGCTGCCCAAGGGCAAGGACATCAGCGTCGTCGTGCGCTACGCGGGCAAGCCGTCCGAGCTGAAGATCGACGGCTACTCCGCCTGGCACCGCACGCCGGACGGCGGGGTGATCGCGCAGGAGCCGGACTCCGCCGTGTGGTGGTTCCCGAGCAACGACCACCCGACCGACAAGGCGACGTACGACATCTCGGTCTCGGTGCCGGACGGCAACCAGGCGCTCAGCAACGGCGTCCTGCTGTCGCAGACCTCCAAGCTCGGCTGGACGCGCTACAACTGGCGCTCGGACAAGCCGCAGGCGCCGTACCTGACCACGCTGGCGGTCGGCAAGTTCGACGTCACCAAGGACACCACGGCCAGCGGTCTGCCGGTGATCAACGCCGTGAGCAAGGACCTCGGTTCCTACGAGGGCTCGGCGCGCGCGAGCATCGAGCGCACCACCGAGGTCACGGAGTGGCTGGAGTCAGTCTTCGGCCCGTACCCGTTCAACTCCGTCGGCGGTTACGTCCCGAACGTCAAGGCCGGGTACGCGCTGGAGACGCAGACCCGCCCGTTCTACGGCAAGGAGGCGTTCGCCAACGGAGCCAACGTCTCCGTGGTGGTGCACGAGATCGCGCACCAGTGGTACGGCGACAGCGTCTCGGTCAAGGACTGGAAGGACATCTGGGTCAACGAGGGCTTCGCCCGCTACAGCCAGTGGCTGTGGTCGGAGAAGGAGGGTGAGGGCACCGGTCAGGAGCTGGCCGACTACGTGTACGCCCAGCACCCGGCCGACGACCCGTTCTGGAAGGTCAAGCCGGGCGACCCGGGCCCGGACAACCAGTTCCACGGCGCCGTGTACGACCGGGGCGCGCTCACCTTGCAGGCCCTGCGCAACGAGGTCGGCGACCGGGCGTTCTTCGGGCTCCTGAAGTCCTGGCCCACCGACAAGAAGTACGGCAACGCCTCGGTGCAGGACTTCGTGACGTACGCCGAGCGCAAGACCGGCAAGCCGCTCGCCGAGCTGTTCGACACCTGGCTCTTCCAGCCGTCCAAGCCCGCGGCCCCGGCGGCGAAGAAGGCGTTCGGCGCCCGGTCGGCCGCCCCGGCCAAGGCACCGGCGCAGCCGAAGTCCTGGAAGTCGATCCAGGCCACGAACACCGTGCACGACCACGGCCACGGCCACGGTCACTGACCCAGAGGGCGGTGACATGAGGAGGGGTCCGGTGCGGCTGCGCCGGACCCCTCCTTCCGTATGTGACGGTCACGCCTTCTCCAGCTTCCAGAAGGCGAAATCCCTGCCCAGGTTGGGGAGAATACTGGCGGCGACCGCGATCCACGACTTGCCGGTCTCCGAGCCGTACACCATGTAAGCACCGGAGGTCTTGAACACGGCTCCCTTCTCACGGGATTCCGGCTCCCAGACGTGCGCGTCGCCTTCCTGGACCAGCTTCACGCCGGTCGTGACGGCTTGCAGATAGCGGTATCCACCCCAGTTGCTCGACGTCATCTCGATGCTGAAACCCGAGCCCTTGGTGTGGAAGACCACCGGGTAACCCTTGTTGCCGTAATCGTTCGCCAGCAAGCAGTAGTCCCAGTTCATGTAGGGTTCCCGGCTGATTCCCCGGCCGCTGCCATCATTGATGATCAAGTAGTAGCGGCTCTCGGGGGAGATGTCGACCGCCATGGCGGCCCCCTTTCCCTGCCGCGACGGGCGCGGCAGCTCCCTTGGTTCGGCCGGCCGCTTTCCTGCTTACGGCCGTCACGGAGCGCTGTCCATGCCCCCGTCGGTACCAGCTGTCGTACGGCGGCTTCTTTCGGCCCGTGTTCTCCCGTGCCGTGTGGAACCAACCGGCTGACCGGTGGCTTCCACACGGCTCGGACGGCCGGAACGGACCGGCGAAAAGCGTCCGAGACTCATGCCGGTGGCGCTTTGAACCGGCGGTCGCCCCGCGCCTCACGTGTCACGGCGTGTGCATCCAGGTATCACGCGGCGGCCACGCGAAAGCAATCGTGCCGGGTTCGACTGTGCGGCGGCTCCTGCCCCACCCCACCCGACCGGGAGATCTCATGCCGCACCGCAGCCCCCGCCGCTCCTCCGCAGCCGTGACCGGCGCGTCGCTGACCGCCGCCGTCCTGGCCGCGTCGGCGCTGCTCACCACGGCGCCCGCGGCGTCGGCCGCTCCGGCGCCCGCCGCTGTGCCCGCGGTGAACGTGCTCTCGTACAACGTCTTTCTCATGAGCCGGAACCTGTATCCGAACTGGGGTCAGCAGCTCCGGGCCAAGGCCATTCCCGCGGCGGGCTTCTTCCAGGGCCAGGACGTCGTCGTACTCCAGGAAGCATTCGACAACGAGGCGTCCGACGCGCTCAAAGCGGCCGCCGCGGCGCGGTATCCGTACCAGACGCCGGTGGTCGGCCGCGGAAAGAGCGGCTGGGACGCCACGGGCGGCTCCTATTCCGCGGCCACTCCCGAGGACGGCGGGGTCACCGTGCTGAGCAAATGGCCGGTGCTCCGCAAGGAACAGTACGTGTTCAAGGACGCCTGCGGTGCCGACCACTGGTCCAACAAAGGCTTCGCCTATGCCGCGCTGAATGTCCGCGGCACCACGGTGCACGTGGTCGGCACGCATGCCCAGTCGACCGACCCGGGGTGCAAGGCAGGTGAAGCCGCAGCGGTCCGTGCGAAACAGTTCAAGGAGATCGACGCCTTCCTGAACGCGAAGGACATTCCGGCGGACGAACAGGTCATGGTCGCCGGGGACTTGAACGTGGACACCCGCGGCCCCGAATTCGCCTCCCTCCTCACCGACGCCGGACTCGTGGCGGCCGACGCGCGCACCGGACACCCGTACTCCTTCGACACCCGGGAGAACTCCGTCGCGGCCTACCGTTACCCGGACGACCCGCGCGAGGACCTGGACCACGTCCTGCACCGCCGCGGCCACGCCCGGCCCGCCGGCTGGTCCAACGAGGTCGTCGCGGAGCGGTCCGCCCCCTGGACGGTGTCGAGCTGGGGCAAGGACTACACGTACACGAACCTCTCGGACCACTACCCCGTGGTGGCCGGTCAGCGTTCGAGGTAGGCCAGGACTCCGGGCGGGGCGGTCCTTCATGGCGGGGCGGCGTGCCGACTTCGTACGAACGGACCTCGCGCAAGCGGACCTTATGTAAGGGGCAAAGAACCTTGGCGCCACTTGCTTTCCTGGACACCGAGAGTCCAGGATGCTGTCGTGACCGAGTTATCAGCCGATCCACGGGCCACTTCCGCGCGGCCCTCCCCCACAACCGCCGCCGCCCCGCGTCCGGGACCGCTGCTCGCCGTCCTGCTGTCCGCGTGGTTCATGGCACAGTTCGACTTCTTCGTCGTCAACGTCGCCGCCCCCTCGTTCGAGAAGGACCTGCACGCCGGGCCCGCCGCCCTCGAACTGATCGTCGGCGGCTACGCCTTCGCGTACGCCAGCGGCATGATCACCGGCGGCCGGCTCGGTGACCTCTTCGGGCACCGGCGTACATTCATCGTCGGGCTGATCGCCTTCGCCGTCACCTCCCTGCTCTGCGGCATCGCGGTGAACCCGGCCCAACTGGTCGGCGCCCGCCTTCTCCAGGGCTTCGCCGGGGCCGTGATGGTGCCGCAGGTCCTCGCCACGATCACCGCCACCTTCCCGGTGCACGCCCGAGGCCGGGCGATGGCCTGGTACGGCGTCGCCGGAGGCACGGCCTCGGTCGCCGGGCAGGTGCTCGGCGGCCTGATGCTGGACGCCGACATCCTCGGACTCGGCTGGCGGGTGCTGTTCCTGATCAATGTGCCGATCGGCGTGGTCGCGGCCCTGCTGGCCCTGCGGTTCCTGCCCTCGGTGCGCTCCGGGCGCCGGGCCCGGCTGGACCTGGCCGGCGCGGGCGGCGTGGCGCTGACGCTGGGCCTGGTGCTCGTACCGCTCGCCATGGGCCGGACCGCCGGCTGGCCGGTCTGGACCTGGCTCTGTCTGGCGGCCTCCCTGCCGGTGGGCGCGGCCACGGTGTTCTGGCAGCGGTCCCTGGCCGCCCGGGGCGGTGCGCCCGTCCTGGACCTCACACTGTTCCGTGAGGGGTCCTACCTCGCCGGGGTGGTGACGGGGGCGGCCTTCATGGCGTACTGGGCGAGCGTGATGTTCACCCTGACGCTGCTGCTCCAGGGCGGTTTCGGACTGGGTCCCTTCGGGGCCGGGCTGGCCTTCGCGCCGACCGGCGTCTGCTTCGCGGCCAGCTCGCTGCTCAGCCGCCCGCTGGTGCAGCGCTTCGGCCTGCGCATACTGCAACTGGGCAGCGTCGTCACGGTGGCCGGTCTGACGGCGCTCACCCTCGTGCTCCACTTCCTGCCGGACCGCGGGGCGCTGCCGTGGGTCGTGGTCACAATGGCGGTGGCCGGGGTGGGCAACGGGCTCACCTTCCCGCAGCTGATCGGCGCCTCGCTGGTGCGGGTGCCCGCGCAGCGGGCCGGGATCGGCGCCGGGGTGCTCACCACCGCCCAGCAGTTCGGCGGGGCCGCCGGTGTCGCGGTCATCGGCGCGGCCTTCTTCGCCGTGGCCGGCAGCGCGCCGACCGCCGCCGGGTACGCGCGTGCCGCCATGTGGACCACGGTGGTCTCGGTCGCCCTGACCTGTGTGGTCACGGTGCTGACGACGGTCATCCGGCGGGCGGCCGACCGCAGCGCGCGGGCCGAACTCGACAAGGCCGCGGAAGCGGTGAGAGGGACAGGCGGCTGAATCGTCGACACGGCGAAGGGCGGTCGCACGGCTTGCGCGCGTCCGCCCTTCACCGTGTCCTACGGCCTCGCGGTCACCCCTTGTCGAGCGTCGCCCGGCCGGCCGCCGCCTCGCGTTCGGCCGCGATCCGGCTCACCCGGCCGCGGACCGCGAACCAGCCGCCGAACAGCGCGGCGCCGATGACCGGCACCAGCATCACGGTCTGCTGTCCCACGCCCTCGCTGTCGAAGGCCATCAGGACGACGACGCCCAGCAGGAAGACGATGGTCACGATGTCGGTGACGGGCGTGCCCGGCAGCTGGAAGCGGGGGCGGTCGACCAGGCCCGCGCGGGAGCGCCGGACGAAGACCATGTGACAGAGCATGATCGTGCACCAGGTGCTGATGATGCCCAGCGCCGCGATGTTCAGCACGATCTCGAACGCCTTGCCCGGCACCAGGTAGTTGAGGCCGACGCCCAGCACGCACACCGCCGAGGTGAGCATGATGCCGCCGTACGGCACCTGGTTGCGGTTCATCAGGGCGGCGAACTTCGGCGCCGAGCCCGCCATCGACATCGAGCGCAGGATGCGGCCGGTCGAGTACAGGCCGGAGTTCAGACTGGACATCGCGGCGGTGAGCACCACGAGGTTCATCACGTCGCCCGCGGCCGGTACGCCCACGTTGGACAGCACGGTCACGAAGGGGCTCTCGGAGCCGGTGTACTTGTTCCACGGCAGCAGCAGCGCGAGCAGGATGACCGAGCCGACGTAGAAGACACCGACCCGCCACATGATCGAGTTCACGGCCTTGGGCACGACCTTCTCCGGCTCGCTGGTCTCGCCCGCGGTGACGCCGACCAGTTCGACGGCGGAGTAGGCAAAGACCACGCCCTGGAGCACGACCACCACGGGCAGCAGGCCGCTCGGGAAGAAGCCGCCGTGGTCGGTGATCAGGTTCAGGCCGGGCGTCTCGCCGCCCACCGGGTGCTGGGTGGTCAGCAGGAAGATCCCGATGAACATGAAGACGACCAGGGCCGCGACCTTGATGATCGCGAACCAGAACTCCATCTCGCCGAAGATCTTCACCGAGATGAGGTTGATGGCCAGCACCACCGCGAGCGCGATCAGCGCCATGGCCCACTGGGGTATGGCGGTGAACAGACTCCAGTAGTGGGTGTAGAGGGCGATCGCGGTGATGTCGGCGATACCGGTCGTGGACCAGTTGACGACGTACATCCAGCCCGCGACGTAGGCGCCCTTCTCCCCCAGGAACTCCCGCGCGTACGAGACGAAGGAGCCCGAGGACGGGCGGTGCAGCACCAGTTCGCCCAGGGCCCGTACGACGAAGAACGCGAACAGGCCGCAGACCGCGTACGCGACGGCGAGCGCGGGTCCGGCGGAGGCGAGCCGGCCGCCGGCGCCCAGGAACAGGCCGGTGCCGATCGCCCCGCCGATCGCGATCATGTTGATGTGCCGGCCCTTGAGGCCCTTGCTGTATCCGGCGTCTCCCGCGTCCTGGGCGGTCGAGGCCTTCCCCCCGTCCGGTGGCCTGTGGGCGTCTTCCTGGACGGTTTCCGTGCTCACAGCTGGTTCATCTCGCTTTCGGGCAGGCGATGGAGCCGTCACCGGTCCCACGGGTCACGCGAGTCCGGCCGACGGCACACCTTCCCCCAGAGCCGCCCCCTCGTCTGTGTGCTGGATCACAGCATGTATGAGCCATCAATAATCCGTCCGGTTATGACCGGAATGACTTGTCGGGGCCATGCCGATGAATTCCGCATTCCGCCACGCTCCGGTCATCACCCCTTACTCAGGAGAGTGATGCGCACCGTCGCCTTCCGGTCTGCACTGGCCGGAAACCGCCGCTGAGCCGAGAGCGCGGCGCAGTCGCCGTGGTGATGTCGCCGGGAGGGCGCCGTCGGGAAGCAGGCGGATCAGCGCACCGAGACGAGCACCTGGTCCGTGGGCGGCAGAGACTCCGGCATCCCGTCCGTGATCCAGGCGTACTCCAGCGCTGCCAGGCTGGCGCCCTTGTCGGTCCACACCAGCAGTTCACCGATGTACTCGCCGTGCTGGTCATGGACGTGCGCGTCGACGGGCACCAGCTCGGAGGGCATGGCCGCGTACCGCACCGGCTCCCGGACCCGCAGGTCGACGCTCACCGACCCGGGCCCCCAGAGGGCCACGACATCCGTCCGGTCCAGCTGGCCGCGCAGCTCGTACGCACCGGCGAAGTCGGCCGCGAGGATGTGCTCCAGCACAGCTCGCTCGGACACGGTCAGCGGACGGCGCTCGATGGGCAGACGGGGCATGCACCCATGATCCCAGGTCCGTGGAGCCGCGGGGCCGCCCCCGAGCGTGCGGACCCGCGGTCCACCGCGCACGGCCACCCACCCGCGCACCTCGCTCCCGCCAGGCCCCGGAAGGTTTCACAACGCTGGTGAGACAGCAATACTGTTGAACACGGTCGGCCGCGGCACGGACGCGGCGGGCGCAGGGGGCGCGGGCAGCCGCGCGGACGCAAGTGAGGGAAGTGAGGCGCGGCATGGCCACCGGGGCCGGGGAAGAACCGACACTCACCGTCGACGAGTTGGCCGCCCGCGCGGGCGTGACCGTGCGCACCGTCCGTTTCTACAGCACCCGGGGGCTGCTGCCCCCGCCCGCGATCGGCCCGCGCCGCGTCGGCCGGTACGGTGACGCCCACCTCTCCCGGCTCGCGCTCATCGAGGAACTCCAGCACCACGGCATGACGCTGGCCGCCATCGAGCGCTACCTCGCCCGGCTGCCCGACGACCTCAGCGCCCACGACCTCGCCATCCACCGCGCGCTGGTGGCCTCCTGGTCGCCGGACTCCGCCGAGGAGGCGACCCGGGCCCACCTGGAGCGCCGCGCGGGCCGGGCGCTGAGCGAGGACGACATCGACCGGCTGGCGGCGATGGACGTCCTGGAGCGCACCGGGGACCCCGACGCGTTCCGGGTCGACCCGGCCGTCCTGCACCTGGGCATCCGGCTGCTGGACGTACCGGTGGCGCTGGAGACGCTGCTCGCCGCCCGTACCGTCGTGCAGGAGCACACGCGCTCGGCGGCGCGCGAGCTGACCCGGCTCTTCCATGACGAGGTCTGGGACCCCTACCGCGCACGCGAGTCGGACCCCGAGCAGGTGGAGTCCATGAAGTCGCTCTCCGCGCACATGCAGCCGATGGTGGTGCAGGCGCTGGTCACGGCCTTCCAGCGGTCGATGCGCGAGGAGCTGCGGGCGACCTACGCCGAGGAGTGATCCCGCGCCCGGCGGGCATGACGTGGGTACCGGTCCGGCGGGGGTGACCGGCGGTGCGGCACAGCCCGACGAGCGAGACGAGGCCGTGGGTGGAGGGGCGCAGCATTTCCCGGGCCGAGGCGGCGGACATCCTCGCCCGGCAGGAGAGCCACTTCTGGGAGTTCAAGAGCGGCCGCGGCGGCGGGGCGGTCGTGCAGGTCATCGCGGCCGCCCTGGCCAACGCCGAGGGCGGGGAGTTCATCGTCGGCATCGAGGATCCGCGCAGCGGGCGCGGGCTGGCGCGGTGGCGCGGCTTCGCCTCGCTGGAGGACGCCAACTTCGTCCAGCAGGCCATGGTCGACCAGGTGGAGCCGCCGGTTCCGTACGACATCGAGTTCCTGCGGGTGGACGGGCACCCGGAGCTGGGGTGGGCCTGCCTGGTCACGGTCCACAAGAGCCCGGACGTGCACCGGACGGCGCGCGGCGAGGTGCCGCAGCGCCGGGGCGCGCAGTCACGGCGCCTGAAGGGGACGCAGATCACCGATCTGTCGCTGTCCAAGGGCGCCCGTTCCTACGAGGACCAGTTGCTGCGCGACTACACCCTGGAGGAGCTGCGGGACGAGGACGAGCTGCACGTCTTCCTCGGCCGGTACAGCCCGAGCACCTCCGCCGAACGGTTCCTGCGCCGGCAGCGCCTGGTGGACCGCGGCGGATCGCCGGCGACCGTGGCCGGCGCCGTCCTGTTCGCCGCCGAGCCGCCCGTCGTCGTACCGAAGAAGTGCTCGGTGAAGATCGCCCGGTACGAGACCGGGGAGCAGGTCCCGGACCGCCGGCACCTGAAGTCGGCGCCGACGACGGTGGACGGGCCGGCCCGGCTGCTGATCGACCGGACGCTGGCGGCGGTCACCCGGATCATCCAGTCGGTGCCGGTGCTGGGCCCGGACGGTGCCCTGTCGCCGATGGCCTATCCGCCGGAGGCGCTGAAGGAGATCATCGTCAACGCGGTGATCCACCGGGACTACAACCTCTCCGACGACATCCTGATCTCGGTGTTCGACAACCGGGTGGAGGTCCGCAGTCCGGGCCGGCTGCCCGGTCACATGACGCCGGACACCCTGTTCACGGACCGCTTCGCGCGCAACCCGACGATCGTGCGGCTGCTGAACAAGTACCCGGATCCGCCGAACAAGGACATCGGCGAGGGACTGGACACCGTACTGAGCACGATGAAGGCGGCCAAGCTCAGGGAGCCGCGGTTCTTCGTGGAGGACAACGCGTTCGTCGTGGTGCTGGAGCACACGCCGCTGGCCCGGCCCGAGGAACTGGTGCTCCAGTACCTGCGGTCCAACCCGGAGATCCCCAATCGGATCGCGCGCCGGATCACCGGCATCGCCTCCGAGAACCGGATGAAGCGGGTCTTCCACCGGCTGCGGGACGCCGGGCAGATCGAGCCGGTGCCGGACCGGGCCGGTTCCCGTGCGGCGTGGCGCCTCAGAGGGGACTGACGGGACTGAGCGGCCGGGCGGGCGGGTCCGATCGGCCAGGCGGGGCCGACAGCCGGGCAGGTCCGACCGGCCGGGTGGGACCGACCGGCCGGGTCCGTGGTGGTGCGGACCCGGCCCCGACCCGTCCGCACCACCACGCGTCTCACGTCCCACGCGTCTCACGCGTCGCTGAACTTCTCCCCCTTCTCCGCCTTCTCCAGCAGCAGCGCGGAGGGCGCGAACCGCTCCCCGTACGCCGCCTGGAGCTCGCGGGCGCGGGCGACGAACCCGGGCAGCCCGCCCTCGTAGCCGTTGATGTACTGGATGACGCCGCCGGTCCAGCCGGGGAAGCCGATGCCCAGGATGGAGCCGATGTTGGCGTCCGCGACGGAGGTGAGCACGCCTTCCTCGAAGCACCGCACGGTGTCCAGCGCCTCGGCGAACAGCATCCGCTCCTGCATGTCGCGGAAGGGGATCTCGGTGCCGGCCTGGGTGAAGTGCTCGCGCAGGCCCGGCCACAGGCCGCCCCGCTTCCCGTCCTCGCCGTACTCGTAGAAGCCCCCGCCGCCGCTGCGGCCCGGCCGCCCGAACTCGTCCACCATGCGGTCGATGACGGTGTCGGCCGGGTGCTCCGGCCAGGTGCCGCCGGCCGCCTCGACGGCCCGCCGGGTCTCGTCGCGGATCTTGCGCGGGAGGGTGAGGGTCAGCTCGTCCATCAGGGAGAGCACCTTGGCCGGGTAGCCCGCCTGGGCCGCGGCCTGCTCCACGGAGGCCGGCTCGACGCCCTCGCCGACCATCGCCACGCCCTCGTTGATGAAGTGGCCGATGACGCGGGAGGTGAAGAAGCCGCGCGAGTCGTTGACGACGATGGGGGTCTTGCGGATCTGGCGTACCAGGTCGAAGGCGCGGGCCAGCGCCTCGTCGCCGGTCCGCCCGCCCTTGATGATCTCCACCAGCGGCATCTTGTCGACCGGCGAGAAGAAGTGCAGGCCGATGAAGTCGGCCGCCCGCTCGACGCCTTCGGCGAGGCCGGTGATGGGCAGTGTGGAGGTGTTGGAACACAGCAGCGCGTCGGGGGCGACGATGTGCTGGATCTCCTGGAACACCTTGTGCTTGAGGGCGGTGTCCTCGAAGACCGCCTCGATGACGGCGTCACAGCCGGCCAGGTCCTGCGGGTCGGCGGTGGGGGTGATACGGGCGAGGAGCTCGTCCCGCTGGGCCTCGGTGGTCCGGCCGCGGCTCAGCGCCTTGGCGAGCAGGCCCGCCGAATACGCCTTGCCCTTCTCGGCCGCCTCCAGGGAGACGTCCTTGAGGACGACCTCGATCCCGGCCCTGGCGCAGGAGTACGCGATGCCGGCGCCCATCATGCCGGCGCCGAGGACGGCGACCTTCTCGACCGTGCGCGGCGCGACGTCCTTGGGGCGGTTGGCGCCGGAGTTGACGGCCTGGAGGTCGAAGAAGAACGCCTGGATCATGTTCTTGGAGACCTGGCCGGTGACCAGCTCGACGAAGTACCGCGCCTCGATGGTCTGCGCGGTCTCGAAGTCGACCTGGGAGCCCTCGACGGCCGCCGCGAGGATGTTGCGCGGGGCCGGGTACGGGGCGCCGTTCAGCTGCTTCTTCAGGTTGGCCGGGAAGGCGGGGAGGTTGGCGGCGAACTTCGGGTGGGCCGGGGTGCCGCCGGGGATCTTGTACCCCTTGACGTCCCAGGGCTGCCGGGCCTCGGGGTTGGCGTCGATGAACGCGCGCGCCTTCTCGGTCAGCTCCTCGGGCGTGGCCGCGATCTCGTTGACCAGGCCGTTCTCCAGGGCGCGCGTGGCGTTGTACTGGGTGCCCTGGAGCAGCACCTTCAGCAGCGCGTCGGCGATGCCCAGCAGCCGGACCGTACGGACCACGCCGCCGGCCGCCGGGAGCAGGCCGAGGGTCACCTCGGGCAGGCCGATCTTGGTGGCGCGGGTGTCGAGGGCGACGCGGTGGTGGCAGGCGAGCGCCAGCTCGTAACCGCCGCCGAGGGCGGCGCCGTTGATGGCGGCGACGACGGGCTTGCCGAGGGTCTCGATGCGGCGCAGGTCGCGCTTGATGCCCTGGCCCGTCTCGAACGCCCGCTCGGCGTGCTCGGGGGTGACGGCGATCAGGTCGCGCAGGTCGCCGCCGGCGAAGAAGGTCTTCTTGGCGGAGGTGAAGATGACGCCGCGTACGGTGTCCCGCTCGGCCTCCAGGCGGTCGGCGACGGCGGTCAGCGACGTCTTGAAGGCCTCGTTCATCGTGTTGGCCGACTGGTCCGGGTCGTCGAGGACGAGGGTGACGACGCCGGTCTCGTCCTGTTCCCAGCGGATGGTGGTGGATTCACTCATGAGGTGCGTACTCCGTGGTGGGTGCGGACGAGGGTCAGACGCGCTCGACGACGGTGGCGATGCCCATGCCGCCGCCGACACAGAGGGTGGCCAGGCCGTACCGCTTGTCCTGGCGCTCCAGTTCGTCGACGAGGGTGCCCAGGATCATCGCGCCGGTGGCGCCGAGGGGGTGGCCCAGGGCGATGGCGCCGCCGTTGACGTTGACCTTGTCCAGGCTCAGGCCCATGTCCTTGACGAAGCGCAGCACGACCGCGGCGAACGCCTCGTTGATCTCGACCAGGTCGATGTCGTCGATGGTCAGTCCGGCCTTGGCCAACGCCTTGCGGGAGGCGGGGGCGGGGCCGGTGAGCATGATCGTGGGCTCGGAGCCGGAGACCGCGGCGGAGACGATGCGGGCGCGCGGGGTGAGGCCGTAGCGCTCGCCGACCTCGCGGGAGCCGATGGCGACCAGCGCCGCGCCGTCCACGATGCCGGAGGCGTTGCCCGCGTGGTGGACGTGGTCGATCTTCTCGATCCAGTGGTACTTCTGCAGGGCCACCGCGTCGAAGCCGCCCATGTCGCCGATGGTGGCGAAGGACGGCTTCAGGCCGGCCAGCGAGTCGGCCGTGGTGCCGGGCCGCAGGTGCTCGTCGTGGTCGAGGACGACGAGGCCGTTGCGGTCGGTGACGGGCACGACGGAGCGGGCGAAGCGGCCGTCCTTCCAGGCCGCGGCGGCGCGCTCCTGGGAGAGGGCGGCGTACTCGTCGACGTCGCGGCGGGAGTAGCCTTCGATGGTGGCGATGAGGTCGGCGCCGATGCCCTGCGGGACGAAGCCGGTGTCGAAGTTGGTCATCGGGTCGGCGAACCAGGCGCCGCCGTCGGAGGCCATCGGGACCCGCGACATCGACTCGACACCGCCCGCGAGCACCAGGTCCTCCCAGCCGGAGCGGATCTTGGCGGCGGCCATGTTGACCGCTTCGAGGCCGGAGGCACAGAAGCGGTTCTCCTGGACGCCCGCGACGGTGTCGGGCAGCCCGGCGGCGATCGCCGCGATCCGGGCGATGTCCGAGCCCTGGTCGCCGACCGGCCCGACGACACCGAGCACGATGTCGTCGACGGCGGCCGGGTCGAGGCCGGGGAAGCGGCTGCGCACCTCGTGGATGAGGCCGACGACGAGGTCGATCGGCTTGGTGCCGTGCAGCGCGCCGTTGGCCTTGCCGCGGCCGCGCGGGGTGCGGATCGCGTCGTACACGTACGCTTCGGAAGTCACGGTGAGCAGCCTTTCCAGCTGGCGTTTCGGGGGGAGCGGCGGGGGTGTGGGGGTCCGGGGCGGGTTCGGGGGCGGCGGGTTCGTGGCGCGGGCGCGGGCTGCGGAGGCCGGGGGCGGTCCGGTCAGCCGAGGATCGAGCGGCCGATGATCTCCTTCATGATCTCGGTGGTGCCTCCGTAGATGGTCTGGATACGGCCGTCGGTGAAGGCCCTGGCGACCGGGTACTCGCTCATGTAGCCGTACCCGCCGTGCAGTTGCAGACAGCGGTCGGCGACGCGCTTCTGGAGTTCGGTGGCCCACCACTTGGCCATCGAGGCGTGCACGGCGGACAGTTTCCCGTCGGAGTGGTCCACGATGCAGCGGTCCAGGAACTCGCGGGTGACGGCGCACTCGGTGGCCATTTCCGCCACCTCGAAGCGGATGTGCTGGAGCTTGGCGAGCGGCCGGCCGAACGCCTCGCGCTCCTTCACGTACCGCGTGGTGATCTCCAGCAGGTGCTCGGCGGCGGCGATCCCGGCGACCGCGATGCCCATCCGCTCCTGCGCCAGATTGGTCATCAGGTGGACGAACGCCCCGTTCAGCTCGCCGAGGAGGTTCTCCTTGGGCACCCGTACGCCGGTGAAGAACAGCTCGGCGGTGTCCTGCGCCTTCTGGCCGATCTTGTCCAGGTTGCGGCCGCGCTCGAACCCCGGCGTGTCCCGCTCGACGACCAGGAGGCTCAGGCCGTGCGCGCCGCCCTCGGGGGTGGTCTTGGCGACGACGATCACCAGGTCGGCGAGGATGCCGTTGGAGATGAACGTCTTGGAGCCGTTCAGCAGCCAGTGGTCGCCGCGGTCCTCGGCCGTGGTGCGGATGCCCTGGAGGTCGGAGCCGGCGCCCGGTTCGGTCATGGCGATGGCGGTGATCGTCTCGCCGCTGCAGAAACCGGGCAGCCAGCGGCGCTTCTGCTCCTCGGTGGCGAGCTGGGTCAGGTACGGGCCGACGATGTCGTTGTGCAGGCCGACCGCGAGCCCGGCGACGCCGGCCCGGGTGAACTCCTCGGCCAGTACGGCGGCGTAGCGGAAGTCGGGATTGCCGCCGCCTCCGTACTCCTCGGGGACGGCCAGGCCCAGCAGGCCCTGCTTGCCCGCCGCGCGCCAGGCGTCGCGGCTGACGATGCCGTCCCGCTCCCACTGGTCGTAGTGCGGCAGGACCTCCCGGTCGAGGAAGGTCCGTACGGTGCGGCGGAATGCGTCGTGGTCCTCGGTGAAGATCCGGCGTTCCAGCTGCGCGGTCATCGCGGGGTGCCTCCTCGGGGCCGGCGGTGCGTCAGGGGTGTGTCCATCAGCCGTCCGCCCTTGTAGGGCCGGAACCGGCGTCGGCGGCCCGGGTGCCGTCCGGCCAGGCCGTCCCGCGGCCTGGCCCGGACGCCGGGTCGCGGCGGTCGGTGAGCGCCGGGACGTCCCAGTCGCGGGCCACCTCGACGGTGTCGGCGCCGGGCTGGGCCGGCGGCCGGCGGATCGTGCCGGGGGTGGCGGAGAAGCGCGGGGCCGGTGCGGGCTGGGTGATGCCGCCGTGGTCGGCGAAGGTGCCACGGGCGGCGAGGTGTGGATGGCTGGGGGCCTCGCGCAGCGAGAGGACCGGCGCCACGCAGGCGTCGGACGCCTCGAAGACGGCCGTCCACTCCGCACGGGTACGGGTCTTGAAGCGGGCGGCGATGGCGGCCCGCAGGTCCTCCCAGGCGGCCGGGTCGTCGCGGGCGGGCGCCTCGTCCTCGATGCCGAGCAGCCGGACGAACTCGCCGTAGAAGCGCTGTTCCAGGGCGCCGACCGCCATGTGGCCGCCGTCGGCGGTCTCGTACGTGCCGTAGAACGGCGCCGCGCCGTCGAGGAGGTTGGCGCCGCGGCGGTCCTGCCAGCCGCCCGCGGCGAGCATGGCGTGGATCATCGCGGTGAGGTGGGCGGTGCCGTCGACGATGGCCGCGTCCACGACCTGGCCGCGGCCGCCGTCGGTCTGGGCGTGCCGGAGCGCGGCCAGGACGCCGACGACCAGGTAGAGGGAGCCGCCCGCGTAGTCGCCGAGCAGGTTGGCGGGGACGGCGGGCGGGCCTCCGGGCGGGCCGATCATGCCGAGCGCGCCGGTGACGGCGATGTAGCCGATGTCGTGTCCGGCGGTCCCGGCCAGCGGTCCCCGCTGGCCCCAGCCGGTCATCCGGCCGTACACCAGCCGGGGGTTGCGCTCCAGGCAGGCGTCCGGGCCGATGCCGAGGCGCTCGGCGACGCCGGGGCGGTACCCCTCGATCAGTACGTCGGCGCGCTCCACGAGGTCCAGCACCTGGCCGGGGCCCGCGGCGGCCTTCAGATCCACCAGCACGGAGCGTTTGTTGCGGTTGGTGAGGTCGTACGCCGGGTCGATACCGAGGCCGGAACCGCCGGGCCGGTCGACGCGCACCACGTCGGCACCGAGGTCGGCCAGGAGCATCGCGGCGAACGGGCCCGGCCCGATGCCGGCCAGCTCCACCACGCGCACCCCGCTCAGCGGGCCGTTCCCTGTCCCTGCCATCGGGCCCCCTGAGCTCCGCAGCACTGTGACACTTCTGATGTAACACTCGCGATGTTAAGAACGTGTTCCACTTTCCACAAGCCCCCACGGCAACGGGCCGGTACGGATAACCGCCCTTGCCGCGCCACGCCGTGGCCGAAGCGTGGCGCGGCAAGGGCCTCGCCCACGCTCTGGTCGCCGACGTGGAGCGCGCGGCCCGACGCCGACGCGAAGGAGAAGTCCGGCGCGGCCATCCTGGACGTCACGCTTGAGCCGGAGATGACAGCCTTTTACAACGGACTCGGCTTCACCCTCTCCCCCCGACGGCTTCGCCCCCCACACCGGCCGACTTCATCTGCCACAACCCGATCAAGGGCTTCCGCTACTCCGTGAAGCCGCTGCGCACCGGCGTCCAGGTGGAGCCCTGCCCACTCCATACGGGCCATACGGGCGACAGCTGGTCATTCGCGGCGTCCTGCCCGGCTCTGCAAGCTGAGCAGGCGCCTTGGGCGCCGCCCTGTCGTTGGGCACGGCATCGCGTGCCTGAACATCCGGCCCCCGCGGATGCACGAGCGGGCCCTGGGCCAATGCGGTCCGGTGTGACTGAGCTTGTCTTTTATCTTCGGGTGTCTTCGGGCGTAACGCAGAGCGACCACGTCCCCATGGCCTGCCGTCTCAGACCTCGAACGGATCTCGAACTTGGGGCAGGGTTGCCGTGGTCCGCGATGGCCGGGGTGGTCGTCGCGCGGTCGCGTGCCTGCTCACTGACGATGACCAGTACGACGTGGCTCTGCCTGATCAGCCCCTGCTGCGTGTGGACGGTGACGGGCCAGGCATCGTTGCCGTTGAACGGTCATGATCACGAATCGGACCACTGCCGCTCTTGGACGCCTCTCTCTCGCCCTGGGGGAGGTCTTGCCGCCGCAGCACCGGCCTCGGCCGGAAGCATCGGAGACTTCCTCTCCCCGGCCTTCGCCACCAACTGGACCAAGCACCACACCGGAGCCCGCCCGAGTGGAGCCACCACACAAGGCACCGGCGCCGCCAACGGAAACCACGCCGTCCTGCCGCTCGGCAGCGCACTCAACCAGTGCGCGGCGCCGACCTCAATCCACGCGCCGCCACCGAGCCTGTCGTCTGGATCACCACCAGCGTCCCCATCGGGAGCCCCAACACATCGTGCGGCCACGGGATTCTTCCCTTGGGGGCAACGGTTCCCGTGGTGCGGTTCCCGTTCCAGACCATGGAGGCCACCGTCGGGCACCCACCACGGGGCAGGGAGCTGTCCAGGGTCGTTGGGTACGGGCGGCATCGCTCCACGATGGCGCGCACCTTGCAGCCTCTCCCCCACTACGTGCCGGGTAGAGCCGGTCAGTGAGCCGCTTCCAGGTCCGGCAGGGCGTGCTCTCAGCTCAGGCACCGCGGAACAAGCTGTGGGCCGTGCACCGGTTCATGCCGCGAACTCGGTCAGATCGATGGTGTGAACGCGCAGCGGACGGCCGTGGACCGGATGCGCCGTTTCGCGTTCCAGCTCCATGCCGAGCTTGCGCACGATGTTCTCGGAGGCCTGGTCACCCTCCTGGCTGATGCTGATGACACGGTCGAGGCCACGGTCCTGGAGCGCGAACTCCAGCGTGGCGTGGGCGGCTTCGGACGCGTACCCCTGGCCCCAGAACTGCGGTCCGAGCCGCCAGCTGATCGCCACGGCGGGCAGCACCTGCGGCAGGAACTCGGGCACGGACAGACCCGTACAGCCGGCCAGCTCACCCGAGGCCAGCAGCTCGACGGCGAAGAGCCCGAAGCCCTCCTCGTCCCACTCCTCCTCCCAGCGCTCGATGGCCTCAGCCGTGTCGTCCAGATCGCGCACCGAGCCGTCATCGATCCAGCGCATGACCCGCGGGTCCGCGTTGATGTCCGCCATGGGCGCGAGGTCGTCGTCGTGCCACCGACGGAGCAGAAGGCGGGGAGTACGAATCTCGATCATGGCAGCATCCTGCCGAAGTCCAGCACCTCACCGGTAATCGACGCTCCACTCCACCACCACCGGCCGGCATCCGGGCACGCCCGTGCGAGCCGCCAGCCCGGGAGATTCCTGCTCGTCGAATGCGCAGGTCAGTGGCGTGCCTGAGGCGGTGTGCCGGGGGTTTGGCGCGCAGCGGGCCGCCCTTAGCCCTCAGCCACCCGGTCGCGGGCAGCGGCGCTTTCACCGTCGGCGGCCTGGTCCTCGTGCACGCACGCCCCCACAGGCCTTCACGCGTCACCTCACCAGCGGCGCGCTCCCCCATTGGGACCGGCGATGGACCCGTACACGGATATGGACCGCCGCACCATCGCCACCACCCCTTCCCGCGCCGGACCGGCCGTCCGCCGTCCGCCGTCCGCCGGACACCGTGCGACCGTCCGCCGGTCACCGGTCACCGGTCACCGGTCGCCGCTCGCCGCTCGCCATGAGAACCACGCTAGCGGCGACCACTGACAACGGCCCGTAAGCCGATCACGGAGGGACAATGGCCGAATGCCTCACACGCACCTCGCATCCCCGTTGTTCGACGTCAGCCATGGTCAGGGCCTCCGCCAGTTCGCCGAACTGGCGCTGGCGCTGGTCCTGTCCTCCCTCATCGGGCTGGAGCGGCAGGTCCAGCAGAAGAGCGCGGGGCTGCGCACCCACACCCTCGTCGGCGTGGGCAGCGCGCTCTTCATGGAGGTGTCGGTCCACGGCTTCTACGCGCTGCTGGGCACGGACGGCGTCACGCTGGACCCGTCCCGGGTGGCCGCGCAGATCGTCTCGGGCATCGGCTTCATCGGCGGCGGCCTGATCTTCGTCAAGAAGGACGCGGTACGGGGCCTGACGACCGCCGCGACGATCTGGCTGACCTGCGCCATCGGCATGGCCTGCGGCGGCGGCCTGCCCCTGCTGGCCCTGGGCGCGACCCTGGTCCACTTCCTCGTCGTCCGCGGGTTCCCGAAGCTGTTCTCGGGGCGGCGGCGTGCGCCGTTCATCGAGCGCGTCGAACTGCGCCTGAGCTACCGTGCCCAGCACGGCCTGCTGGGCCGGATGCTGGAGATGTGCACCAGCAGCGGCTTCCAGGTGACCGACGTCCAGGTGGAGACGGGCTCGGACGACCAGGTGCCGGCCGAGGTGCTGCTCCGGCTGGAGGGCCCGGGCTCGGCGCACCCGCTCGTGGAACAGCTGACGGAGCTGGACGGCGTGCGCGGGGTCTCCCTGGGGCGGGAGTCGGACCGTACGGAGTGACAATCGGGAACAAGTGGACAAGCAACAGGGGGCGGCACGGTGAGCACGGTCTGGCAGGACACCGACCCGGGGGTGCTTCGGCTGCCCTCCGGCCGCACGGTCCGGGGCCGCGGCCTGCGCCGCTCGGTACCGCCGGGCCCGACACCGGACTTCGCCGTGTACCTGCTCGGCAAGGAGCCGCCCGAGGTTCCCTGGGAGGCGCGCTGGCTGCGCTGGCCCGATTTCCGGCTGCCGGGCGACCGTGCCCGGGCACGTGAACTCTTCGGCGAGGTCTGGGAACGCGCGGAGACGGAACGCGTCGAGGTCGCCTGCGGAGGCGGCCGCGGCCGTACCGGCACGGCCCTCGCCTGCATCGCCGTACTGGACGGGGTGCCGGCCGCGCAGGCGGTGGACTTCGTCCGCGGCTCCTACGACCACCGCGCCGTCGAGACACCCTGGCAGCGGCGCTATGTACGTCACTTCGGGCGCTGACGGCCGGACCCACCCGCCGCATCCACATCCGCACCCGCACCCGCACCCGCCCCGGCCCCGGCCCCGGCGGGCACCAGATGGTCCCCCACCGTGCCGCGGTGCAGCAGGCGCGCGAGCCGCACCGGTACGTCACCGCCCACCAGGACGATGACCACCAGCGTCAGCCCGAAGGTGAGGACGGCCAGCGCCCGGCCCAGCGACATTCCCTCGGCGAGCCGGGCGCCGAGCACCGGGGCGACCGCCCCGCCGAGCGCGCCGACGTTGTAGACGAAGCCGAGCGACGCCGCGCGGACCGCGGTCGGGAAGTGCCCGGCGAGGTACTTGGGCAGGATGCCCGAGATGCCCTGGCTCAGGGCGAGCAGCCCGAAGAGCAGAACCCCCAGGCCGACGAGGCTGTCCTGAACGGCGAACACGGGGAAGACGAACCCGAGGGAGAGCAGCAGCGTCCCGGCGTACGCCCGGCGGGTGCCGAACCGGTCCCCCGTGAAACCGGCCAGCCAGCAGCCCGCCATCGTCCCGAAACCGGCGTAGAACATCACGTCCGCGACCTGGGCGGGCGCGTACCCCAGTTCGGTCTTGAGGTAGGTGGGCAGCAGGGCCTGGACGGGCCAGCTGTAGAGGAACGCGCAGAACACGGTGAACGTCAGGGATACGTACAGCACCCAGCCGCGCCGCCCGCCGAGCTGGCCGGCGAAGGCGGTCAGGCAGAGCGCGGCGAGCGCCGCGAGCCAGGGGGTGTGTCCCCTCCCGGCCGGGGTGAACACGCAGAAGAGGGCGGCGGACGCGACCGCCGCGAGCAGGACGTTGAGCCGCCGTCTGGCGCGTCCGGCGAACAGCGGACCGAAGGGGCGGGGACGCGCTCCGGCCGCTCCGACCTCGGCGCTCCAGTCGTCCGCCTCCGGGAGCGATCTGCGGACCCAGAGCGCCACCAGTACGGGCAGCACCCCGATCCAGAACATCCAGCGCCAGCCCCAGTGGGGCACGACCCACTGGTACAGCTGGGCGGCCAGGACCGTGCCGCCCGCGTAGCCGGATATGAGGAATCCGGAGGCCCGGTTGCGCAAGGGCGCGGGCCAGCTCTCCAGGACGTACGTGGCACTGGCGCTGTACTCCCCCGCCATGCCCATGCCGATGATCAGCCGGGCGGCGAACAGGCTGGTGTAGTCCCAGGCGAAGCCGCAGGCGAAGGTTCCGAGGGAGTACAGGAGGATGCTGGCGATCATCGCGGCCTTGCGCCCGTACCGGTCGCCCGCCGCGCCGAGGAGCGCCCCGCCGAGCCAGCGGGTGATGAACGCGCCGGAGACCAGGGAGGCCGCACCGGCCGTGCTCAGTCCGAACGTGTCGGCGATCTCGGTCAGTACCAGGGTGATCAGGACGAAATCGAAGCCGTCCAGGAGGTAGCCCACCCAGGCCGCCAGCATCGCCTTCCACTGGCGGGGCGTCACCTGCCGGTACCAGGGCGGGCGCCGCGCCCGGCGCCGGGGGCCCTTCGCGGGGCGCGCCCTCACAGCAGTCCGGCTTCTTCCAGGCACCGCCGGACCCTGCCGACGGCGGCCTCGTCCAGCGGGAGCTGGGGCGGCGCGGTGGCCGGACAGTCGATCACGCCCTGGAGGTGCAGGGCCGCTTTGAAGGCGCCCAGGGCGGAGGAGTTGCGGCCCATCGCCGCCGGGTCGCCCGCGTCGGTGAGGGCGAAGAGGGCGGCGAGCCGGTCCTGTTCGGCGGCGGCCTCGCGCCAGCGGCCCGCCGCGGCGTGCTCGTGGAGTCGTACGTAGCCGTGCGGATCGACGTTGCCGAGGCCGGGGACGACGCCGTGGGCGCCCGCCAGCAGGGCGCCGTCCACGGTCAGCTCGGACCCGGTGAGTACGGAGAAGTCCGGCACCTGGGTGCGGACGCGCACCAGGAGGCGTCGCAGCGCCCCGTCCTCGCCGCTGCTGTCCTTCAGACCGGCCAGCACGCCGTCCCGGGCGAGCGTGACCACGGTGTCGGCAGACAGTTTGGTGTGCACGGCCATCGGGATGTCGTACGCGAACAACGGCAGGTCGGCGCCGTCCCGTACCCGGGTGAAGTGGTCGGCGATCTCGGCGGGGTGGGTGCGGGTGTAGAACGGCGCGGTGGCCACGATCGCGTCGGCGCCCAGGCTCCGGGCGGCGCGGGCGTGTTCCAGGACCCGGGCGGTCGTCATGTCGATGGCCCCGGCCAGTACGGGCAGCCGTCCCCCGGCCGCCTCGGCCACCGTCTCGATGACGGTGCGGCGCTGCGCGTCGGTCAAGAAGGCGGCCTCGCCGCTGGAACCGAGGACGAACAGCCCGCTCACCCCGGCACCGGCCAGCCGGGTGGCGAGCGCGGCCAGCGAACGGGTGTCGACCCGGCCGTCCGGGGTCAGCGGGGTGCACAGCGGCGGGACGACGCCGGTGAGCGGTGCGCGGAGCTGCGCGGGACGGGGCGCGGGGGGCTGCGCGGGAGGGAGCATCGGTGACCAGCTTTCTGCTCGTGCCGCGTGCCGTGCGGGGGTCGGCGCGGCCTGGCCGGCACACGTCGCGACCCGTCAGACCGTCGCGGCCGGTCGGGACCGTCGCGGCCGGTCGGGACCGTGACGGCCGATCGGGACCGCCACGGCCGATCGGGACCGTCACGGCCGGCCGCCCGGCCGCCCGGCCAGGAACATTCCAGACATCGGACGTCCCATGTTGGCGGACGTGCGGGTGAATGTGGACCAGCCGCCCTGGCGTGTCAAGACCGCCTGCGCAGGGCCCCTCGTTGACGGGAGACCGGCCGCTGCCTAGCGTGGCGCCGCACCGGCCGGCGCCACGGCCGGGGGACCGATGCGGAGGCATGCGTGAGCGCACGGCAGGACACCGCGGCACGCCCCCACGACCTGGTGCTGTTCGGCGCCACCGGATTCGCGGGACGGCTGACCGCCGCCTACCTGGCCCGGCACGCTCCCGAGGGCTGCCGCTGGGCGCTGGCCGGCCGCGACCGCGGGAAGCTCGACCGGCTGCGGGACGACCTGGCGCGGACCGATCCGGCCTGCGCCGATCTGCCCCTGCTGTGTGCCGACATCGAGGACCCCGGCTCGCTGCGCGCCCTCGCCGCGAGCACCCGCGTGCTCGCCACGACCGTCGGTCCGTACCTCAGTTACGGGGACGCGCTGGTCGCCGCGTGCGCGGAGGCGGGTACGGACTACGCCGACCTGTCCGGTGAGGCGGAGTTCGTCGACCGGACCTATGTGCGCTACGACGCGGCGGCGCGGGCGTCCGGCGCCCGCCTCGCGCACGCCTGCGGCTTCGACTGCGTACCGCCCGACCTCGGCGTGCACTTCACCGTCGGCCAGTTGCCGTCCGGTGTCCCGCTGCGCGTCGACGGCTTCGTACGGAGCAACGGCTCCATCTCCGGAGGCACGCTGGCCTCCGCGCTGACGGCGGCCTCGCGCCCGCTCGGTATGGTGCGTGCCGCCCGCGACCGGCAGCGTCTGGAGGGGCGGCCCGCGGACCGCACCGTACGGGCGCCGCTCGGACGGCCGTACCGCAACGGCGTCGTACGGGCGTGGGCCGTGCCGCTGCCGACGCTCGACTCCCAGGTGGTCACGCGCTCGGCGGCCGGACTGGAGCGGTACGGGCCCGACTTCACCTACCGTCACTTCGCCGCCGTCAAGTGGCTGCCGGTCGCCGTGGGCGGCGTGCTGGGCGCGGGCGCCGCGTGCGCGGTCGCACAGGTGCCGCCCGCGCGCCGCTGGCTGTCGGGGCGGCTGGCCACGGGCGCGGGGCCGGACGAGGAGCGCCGGGCGCGTAGTACGTTCTCCGTGCGGTTCGTCGGCGAGGGCGGCGGCCGGCGCGTCCTGACGGAGGTCTCGGGCGGCGACCCGGGCTACGACGAGACGGCGAAGATCCTCGCGGAGGCGGCGCTGAGCCTGGCCTTCGACGACCTGCCCGCGACGTCCGGGCAGGTGACCACGGCGGTCGCGATGGGTGACGCGCTGACCGGGCGGCTGCGGCGGGCGGGCATCACGTTCCGGGTGATCGCCGAGTCCACGTCGGGAGCGGGCCGGGTGGACTGACGGGGGCTGACGGGCAGTCCGACAGGGGGCCGGCGGGCCGCCTTGCAGGAGGTCTGCCGAGGTGCCTGGCCGGTGGCCGTCAGCCGGAGCGCGCCTCCGACAGGGCGCGCCGGCACAGTGCGTCGGCGGCCCGGGTCGTCTCGGGGATGCGGTAGCGGGGCGTCAGATGGAGGGTGTGCGCGCAGGCCCGGTCGAGGTCGATGCGGTGGCCCACGGACACGAAGACCGGCTTGACGCCCTTCTGCGTACGCAGCGCCCGCCCGACCACCTCGTCGCAGCCGTCGGCGGTGCCGTCGACCAGGGGTGAGGAGGCGCCGCGTTCCTCGCCCGGCAGGTCGTACCGCGAGGTGAAGGGGTTCTTGGCGACCCCGATGGTGGGCAGGCCGGTGAGCACGCCGAGGTGACTGGCGAGGCCGAAGCGGCGCGGGTGGGCGAGTCCGTACCCGTCGCAGACCACCAGGTCCGGCGTGCGGCCGAGGCGGCGAAGGGCGTCCACCACCGTGGGGATCTCCCGGAAGGCCAGCAGCCCCGGCACGTAGGGGAAGGAGACCCGGCCCACCGCCGTGGCCTCCTCCACGACCGCGAGGGTGACACCGTCCAGGGCGACGGCCGCCGCGGCCACCAGGTCGTGTGCGTCGTCGTAGGCGACGTCCACCCCGACGACCGTCCCGGCGAAGCCGGGCTCGGGCCCGGACTGCGCGCTGCGTACCCGGGCGCGCAGCCGGTCCTGGGTCGCGAGCGCTCCGGCCTCGTCGGTGGGCCAGTGAGCCAGTTCGTCATCGAGGGAGATCGCGGCGTCGTTCGTCATGGTGGGGCCACGGTATCGAACGAGCGGGCGGGAAAGTCGCTGTGGGCCGCGGCGGCCGTGTGTGATGATGCGCGCGGCGCGCGTCCGGCCGGGGCCGGTGTCCCGCGCCACGGAACCTTGTCCGTACGGGTCCGCACGCGTCCGTACGGGCGCGCGAGGGCGGGGAAGCACGAGTGCTGTGGGAGCGGGGATGTTCGCGAGATCGCTGGGTGACGACGGTGCCGAGCTGCGGCCCCTGGAGCCGTACCACGCCGAGGAGTACCTGGCGCACATGGACCGCGGCCGCGAGTTCATCGGCCGCTGGATCCTCCTGCCCGACCTGAGCACCGACCTCCCCTCGGCCCGGGCGTTCCTGCAGTCGTACGCGGACCGGGCGGCCGCCGACCGGGGGCGGCTGTACGGGATCTGGGCGGACGGCACGCTCGTCGGCGGCGTCCTGTTCAGCTCCTTCGACGCCGCCGCCGGGAACTGCGAGGTCGGCTGCTGGCTGGAGGAGACGGCCGTCGGGCGCGGGCTGGTGACACGGGCGATGCGGGTGATCCTCGACTGGGCGGTCGAGGAACGCGGCATCCACCGGGTGGAGTGGCGGGCGGCCGCCGGCAACACGGCGAGCAGCAAGCTGGCCGAGCGGCTCGGGCTGGTGCGTGACGGGGTCCTGCGGGAGAGCTACCCGCTCCGCGGCGTGCGTCACGACATGGAGGTCTGGTCGGTGCTGGCCCCGGAATGGCGCAAGCTGCGGGCGGCCGGCCGGTGACCTGGGACCGGAATGGCGCGAGCCGCGGGCGGCCGGCCGGTGACCTTGGACGGGTCCGGCGGGCATGCCGTACCGGAACCGGTCACGCGGCCGGCGGCGGCGCCGATCTCGGCAGGCTCTCCAGGAGGGTGCCGAGCGCGCCGGTGACCAGCGCGCAGACGGCGTCCGGGTCGGCGTCGGCCAGCGGCTGCTTGCCGACGACCACCCGCATCAGGCCGATGCCGAGCATCCACGACAGGGCGAGGTCGGCGCGCAGCCCGCGGTCGTCGGCGGTGCTGAGCGTGGCGAGCACCCGCGCGTAGTCGTCCCCCATCTCCCGTACGGCGGTGGTGATCTCGTCGCTGTCACCGATGGAGCGCAGGAAGGTCTCCAGGGCACGGTCCCCCGGGTCCGTGCCGCGGTGGCCGAGCATGCCGCGCAGCGCCGCCTCGAACAGTTCGCCGGGCGGTGTGCT
The DNA here is from genome assembly GCF_022271435.1 of Streptomyces monomycini. Lineage (GTDB taxonomy): Bacteria > Actinomycetota > Actinomycetes > Streptomycetales > Streptomycetaceae > Streptomyces > Streptomyces monomycini. Next base: position 102,757 of record NZ_JAFIQY010000023.1, read on the forward strand.
GTGCAGCTGCTCCTGGCCGCCGAGCGCCACCACCTCGCCGAACAGGGCCTTCTTCGACCCGAAGTAGCGGAAGAGCAGGGCCTGGTTGACTCCGGCCCGCTCCGCGATGTCGCGTACGGTCGCCCGCTCGTAGCCCCGCTCGGCGAACAGCGCGGCCGCCGCCTCCAGGAGCAGCAGGCGGGTGCCCTGGGCCCCACGGCGCCGGGTGGCGCCGCCCGTTTCCGGCGCCGGTTCCGTACCGGGTACGTCCGGCGCGTGGTCCGTACCGAATACGTCCGGCGCGCGGTCCGTACCGGCCACCGGCCCGGCCATCGGCTCGTTCCCGTCCATCGGCGTACTCCTCTCGTCCCTTTTCGCGTCCGCGGGGCCCGACGCCCCGCCAAGCCGGAGATCACGCAAGGCCGTTGACCGTACCAAGAACACCCCTCTACTTTGTAAGCAGCTGCTTACATGAGGGAGGCCCCCGGTGACCACAGCCGACACGATGCCCCTTGCCTACCCGTTCAACGAACCCGACGGACTGACCCTGTCCGACACCTACGAGCAGATCCGCGACCAGCCGGGACTGCTGCGGGTACAGATGGCGTACGGCGAACCGGCCTGGCTCGCCACCCGCTACGCCGACGCGCGGCTGGTCCTCGGCGACCGGCGCTTCAGCCGCGCGGAAGGGCTCGACCACGACGAACCGCGGCAGGCCGAAGGCCAGCGCAACAGCGGGATCCTGAGCATGGACCCGCCCGACCACACCCGGCTGCGCACCCTCGTCGCCAAAGCGTTCACCGTGCATCAGGTGGAGAAGCTGCGGCCGTGGGTGCGGGAGCTGACGCACCAGCTGATCGACGAACTGGAGGCCGCGGGTCCGCCCGTCGACCTCGTGGACCGCTACGCCCTGCCCATCCCGGTCGCGGTCATCTGCCGGATGCTCGGCGTGCCCGAGGAGGACCGGCCCAAGTTCCGTACGTGGAGCGACGCGGCGCTGTCCACCAGCTCCCTGACGGCCGAGGAGTTCGAGGCCAACCGAGAGGAACTGCGCGCCTACATGGCGAGGTTGATCGACGATCACCGCGTCACGCCGCGGGACGACATCATGACGCGGCTGATCGAGGCCCGGGACGTCGGCGACCGGCTCTCCGAGCTGGAGCTGATCGACCTGTGCGTCGGCATCCTGGTCGCCGGACACGAGACCACGGCCACCCAGATCCCCAACTTCGTCCTGTCGCTCCTGGACCACCCCGGCGAACTGGCACGGCTTCGCGCGGAACCCGCGCTCGTCAAGAGCGCCGTCGAGGAACTGCTGCGCTTCGTGCCGCTGGGCAGCGGCGCGGCCTTCCCCCGCTACCCCACCGAGGACATCGAAGTAGGCGGCACGCTCGTCCGTGCGGGTGAACCGGTCCTGGTCGCCGTGGGCGCGGCCAACCGTGACGCGCTGCGGTTCGACGAGCCGGGCACCCTCAACATCGCCCGCGACGGCAACCAGCACCTCGGCTTCGGGCACGGGGTGCACCACTGCCTCGGCGCGCCGCTGGCCCGGCTGGAACTCCAGGAGGCGCTGATCGCCCTGATCACCCGCTTCCCCGGGCTGCGCCTCGCGGGGGACGTGGTGTGGAAGGACCAGATGCTGGTCCGCGGCCCGCGCGAGATGCCGGTGGGGTGGTGAGCCGGATGACCTGGAAAGTCGCGATCGACGGGTCGCAGTGCATGGCGTCCGGCATGTGCGCCGGCATCGCCCCCGACGTCTTCGTCCTGGACGGGACGCACGCCCGGCCACTCAAGGAGGAGATCGCCGAGAACGAGGACGCGCTGGACGCGGCCGACTCCTGTCCGGCCATGGCGATCCTGATCCGGGACGGGGACACGGTGGTGGGGCCGCGGCCGTGACGGGACGGGCGGCACGGCCGGCGGGCCGGTTCGCGGGCGGGGTGGTTCGCCACCGGCCCCGAACGGCCTACGCCGGCCCGGCCGCCCCTCACCCGTCTGTCCCCGCCCGGCGCGGGCAGATCGCCGACCGCGTGTCGGCGCAATGACCTGCCGCAACGCCGACCGGTACGGGCCGACACGCCGGAGGACGGCACCATACCTGACGAAGCCTCACCGGGCGGGGACGGCGCGCCGAGGCTTATCTCAAATGCGTCAGCGCGGATCCATCCGATGCACCGCGGCGCACCCGTGCCGCCTCCGCGCTGCCGGAGGATCAACCATGCGTCCCACTCGCGTCATCGCGGCTTCCGGCCTGACCATCGCCGCTCTGGGTCTGTCGACCGGCGCCGCGCTCGCCAAACCGGTGGCCACCACCAGCCCGAAGCTCGTCGGCCCCGGCGGCTCCGTCACCGTCACCGTCACCTGCGACACGGGCAAGGCCCAGCGCATCGCCGCCTCCTCGCAGGGCTTCCGCAGCGGAACGATCTGGCTCCACCGCACCCACAAGCACGGCAAGACGTACCGCGGTACCGCCCGGGTGGCGTCCCAGCTGACCGGCGGCCCGAATCACCTGGGGCGCTACACGTCCTGGGGCGTGAACGGCGACTGCCCGGACGGCAAGCAGTGGATGACCACCTTCAAGACGGACGCCAGGCTGCCGCACGGCAAGGTGCACACGGGCGTCGGCAGCACCAGCAAGGACTCCAACACCACGGAGATCGTCGCGGGTGCCGCGGTCCTGGCCACCGCGGCGGTCGGCGGCACCTACTTCCTGCGCCGCCGCCAGAGCAACCAGTCCTGAGGGCCCGGCCCTCTTCTTCCACGGCGTTTCCACGGCGTTTCCACGGCGCTTCGGGCCGCTGTGCCCGTGCCGGGTCCCCATCTCCCGGCCCGGCAGGGCACAGCGGCTCAAGCATCCGGCGGCCGTACCGGGCCGCGGGCCGCATGGTGATCGTCACTGCCTACCATGGCACTCATGTTCGTACTTGAGCTGACCTACACCGCGCCGCTGGAGCGCGTCGACGCCGCCCTGCCCGACCACGTGGCATGGCTGAAGAAGCACTACGCGGCCGGGCACTTCCTGGCCGCCGGACGCAAGGTGCCGCGCGACGGCGGCGTCATCCTCGCCTCCGTCGCGGACCGCGCGACGGCCGAGCGGATCGTGGCGGAGGACCCCTTCACGATCGCTGGCGTCTGTGACTACCGGATCACCGAGTTCGTGGCGACCACGACGGCGCCGGAGCTGGAGCCCTACAAGGAACAGCTGCCGACCTCCTGAGCGAGCAGCACGCCGATCTCCTCGTGCAGCGCGGTCGGCACCTCGGTCCCCCAGCGCGCGGCCGCCTCACCGGCCAGTTCCCGGCTCCACTGCCAGCCGGCCCGCGCCGCCGTCCGTACGGCCGGGAGCACGGCGGGAGCAGTGGCCGCCGTGTAACGGTCGCGGTCGGCGGCCGGCAGGTCCTGTTCCAGAGCGCGGCTGGGGGTGAGCCAGTGTGTGGTGGAGCCGCGCAGCAGGCGGCACAGCTGGAGCTGCTGCGGGGCGACGACCGAGTGCATCAGGGCGTGTGCGCGGGCCGTCTCGCCGCGCTTCAGGACGTGGGCGAGCATCAGCGTCCAGTTGGTGAGCTCGTCGGTGAGCTGCTGCGCGGTCGGGCCCGGCTCGGGCGGGCAGGGGTCGGCGAGACGGCGGGCCGCGGCGGTCAGCCGTCCGCCGCGGTCCAGCAGGACGGCGGCGCCGGGGTCCGGCAGATGGACCATGCCGCGCCAGGTGGGCACCTCGTCGATGCCCGGCCCGGCGGCCACGAGGTGGAACTCGCCGCGCATCAGGTCGTCGAAGACGACGGCCAGGATGCCGTACATGTTGGTGTAGGCCAGCTTCAGCGGGGCGATACGGCTGACGAAGTCCCGGCCGTCGAAGGTGTCGGCGTGCGCGTCGCGGACGTACAGGTACGCCTCGATGTCGGAGTGGGCGTCGGCCTCACCGAGGGTCCACGAGCCGTAGAGCAGGACGCCCTCCAGCCGGGGTTCGGCCTCGGCCAGCTCGCGCAGACGCGCGACGCGGCGGTCGAGGGCGGGGCAGGACGGGACAGGGGTGCGCGGCATGGTGGTGTCTCCTGAGCAGGTGTACGGACATACGGACGGACGCCACCGGCTCGGCTGCCTTCGCCGGGCCGGTGGCTCTGGACTCACGCCCGTCTGCTCAGATGAAAATGCCCATGGGCCGATCGTACGGGCCGTGGCCGGAGCGGGACCAGCGATTTTCCGCGCGCGGGACGGCCGGACGGAAGCCGGACGGCCCGCTACGCACCGGCGGCCGGCCGCGCCGCTACGGGGCCGGGGTGGGCCAGCGCCCCCCGTTGAGCCAGAAACCTTGAATCTCCTCCAACTGCCGCCCCTTGGTCTCGGGGGCGGTGCACGCGGCGAAGACCAGCGCGCCGAGCGCGAGGACCCCGAGGCCCGCGAAGGTCGTCGCGGCACCCGCCCAGGACATCAGGGACGGGAAGAACTGCGCGATGAGGAGGTTCGCGACGAGATCGGCGGTCAGCATCGCCGACGCGCCGGTGGAGCGCAGCTGGGCGGGGAACGCCTCACTGGCGTACACCCAGATCAGCGAACCGAAGCCGAAGTTGAAGGCGGCGGTGAAGAGCAGGATGGCGCCGAAGCCGATCCACGTCCCGGAGCCCTTCAGGTCCCCGAAGCCGAACACGGCGGTCAGGACGCCGAGCATGGCCGTCATCGTGGCGATGCCGGAGAGCAGGACGACGCGGCGGCCGAGCCGGTCGATGATGAGGATGGCGAGGACCGTCGCGGCCAGAGAGGCCAGCTGCACGAAGGACGGCAGCAGGAAGTTCTGGCCGTCGCCGGTGAAGCCCATCTCCTCGAAGATCTGCGGGCTGTAGTACGTCACCGCGTTGATGCCGGTGATCTGGCAGAAGAAACCGAGCCCGAGGACGAAGAGCGTGGCGCGGGCATACGGCTTGCGCAGCAGTGAGCGCAGCGACCCGCCGCTCTCCTCGGCCAGGGCGGCCCGGACCGCCTCGGTCTCGGCGCGCGGGTCGACGTCGGGGTCGGTCAGCGCCATGACCTCGACAGCCTTGTCGGTCCGGCCTTTGAGGACGTACCAGCGGGGCGTGTCGGGGAGCCGGAACAGCGGAATCAGCACGAGGGCGGCGGGGACCGCGGACAGCCCCAGCATCAGCCGCCAGTGACCGCCGTCGGACAGTCCCCAGTTCACGAAGTACGTGAGGGCGATGCCGGCGACCGTGGCGACCTGGTACGCGGCCACCGAAGCGCCGCGGATGCGGGCCGGTGACGCCTCGGCGATGTACAGCGGCGCGGCCACGATCGAGATGCCGATGGCGACGCCGAGCAGGAACCGCACCGCGTCCAGGACGACGACGTTCGGGGCGAGGGCGGAGAGCGCCACGAAGACCGTGTACGAACCGGCGACGATCAGCATCGCGGCCTTGCGTCCCAGCGCGTCGGCCAGCTTGCCGCCGATCAGCGCGCCCAGGATCGACCCCAGTACCAGGATGCTGTTGACCAGGCCCTTCTCGGTCTCGCTGAGGTGGAAGTCCTTGCTCAGGAACACCAGGGCGCCGGAGATGCTGCCGGTGTCGTAGCCGTAGATCACACCGACGACGGCTCCGGTGAGGGCGAAGAGCCGGCCGGTGCGCCGGGGCGGCGGGCCCTCGGGGCCCGGTGGCGATGACGGTGACTGCGTGGAGCGCGTTGCAACGGACATGGGGAGTCCTTTGTGACGACTGTCGGCGGAACGGCCTTGCTGCGTGACGATCACCGCGGCAGCTGCCGGTGGACGGCCGGTGTCCGGACGTACCGCCCGGCGCCAACGCCGACAGCGCTGCCCGACGGCCGCCGCTCCACTGCGGCTGCATGAGTGATCTTGCGAGTATTCGACTCCCTTCATTCATGTGTCAACAGCCACCTCGGGTGCCCCGGTCTGCCGCATACCTCCTGAACGGAGCGCCAATTCGCTGGTCATCCCTTCCCGCCTTACGGGCGCTTCCACCCTTCCGAGGGATGGATTACGCCGCAGGGCGTGCGTAGAGTTGCTTGCAATCGAGCATGATGTTGCAAGTTCACGCAGACAACTGGAGGGTGCCGTGAGCGGGACCTCGCACATGGAGCAGGAGTTGCGCAGCCAGCCGGACACCTGGCGGGAAGCGGCGCGGATCGGTGGCGCGGGCACCCCGCTGCCCGGCGCCGGCTCGCGGGTCGCGGTGGTGGGCTGCGGCACCTCGTGGTTCATGGCGCAGGCGTACGCCGCCCTCCGCGAAGGTGCCGGGCTGGGGGTGACGGACGCCTTCCCGGCCTCGGAGGCGTTCCTCGGCGCCGGCCGGGGCTATGACGCCGTCGTGGCGATCACCCGTTCCGGGACCACGACCGAGGTACTGCGCCTGCTGGAGCAGGTGAAGGGGCGTATCCCGACGGTGACCGTGCTCGGTGACCCCGACACCCCGGCGACCGCGCTGTCGGACGCGACGGTCTCCCTGCCGTTCGCCGACGAGAAGTCCGTGGTGCAGACGAGGTTCGCGACGACCGCGCTCGCGCTGCTGCGGGCCCACCTCGGCGAGGACCTGTCCGGCGCGGTGCGCGACGCGGAGGAGGCGCTGACCGCGCCCGTGGAGAAGGAGTGGCTGGACGCCGAGCAGTTCTCCTTCCTCGGCACGGGCTGGACGTACGGCCTGGCCAACGAGGCGGCACTGAAGATGCGCGAGGCGTCGCAGAGCTGGACGGAGTCCTACCCCGCGATGGAGTACCGCCACGGCCCCATCTCCATAGCGGCACCGGGCCGCGTCACCTGGGTGTTCGGCCCGGTGCCGGAAGGCCTGGAGGCGGATGTCGCCCGGACCGGCGCCGGGTTCGTACGGCACGGGCGCGACCCGCTGGCCGACCTGGTGCTGGTGCAGCGAGTCGCCCTGGAGCGGGCCCGCGCCCGCGGCCTGGACCCCGACAACCCGCGCGGCCTGACCCGGTCGGTGCTGCTCACGGCACCGGAGCCGACGGCCAGGTAGCGGGAAGGGGGCAGGAAGGGAGAGGACAGGAAAGGAGGGGACAGAAAGGAAAGGAGGGGACGGGTCGGCCCGCTCCCCCGCCCTGCCCACTCGCACCGTCCCCCGCCCCCACCGTCCCCCGTCCCCACCGTTCGCGCCCGCACTGTCCACGTCCGCACCTTCCACGCCAGCACTGTCCACGAACCGGCCGGGATGGCCGTGTTCCGCAAGGGAGTCAGGACCCCATGCCCCTCGTCCCCACCTCGTCGATCGTCACCGCCGCCCGTGAGGCGCGGGCCGGCGCCGCGGCGTTCAACGTCATCCACCTGGAGACCGCCGAGGCACTCGTCACGGCCGCCGAACGCAGCGGCTTCCCGGTCATCCTCGGCATCAGCGAGAACTGCATCCGCTACCACGGCAGCCTGTTGCCCATCGTCCGCGCCACCCTCGCGCTCGCCGAGGCGTCCTCCGCCCGGGTCGCCGTGCACCTGGACCACATCACCGAGCCGGACCTGGTGCGTGCGGGGGTCGAGGCCGGGGTGCGGTCGGTGATGGTGGACGCCTCGGCCCTCCCGTACGAGGAGAACGTCGCCGCCACGGCGGAGCTGACCGCCTGGTGTCATCAGCGCGGCGCCTATGTCGAGGCCGAGCTGGGCGAGGTCGGTGGGAAGGACGGGGTGCACGCCCCCGGTGCCCGTACCGACCCCGACGAGGCGCTGGCGTTCGTCCGGTCGACCGGGGTGGACGCCCTGGCCGTCGCCGTCGGCTCCTCCCACGCGATGCACGAACGGACCGCCGTGCTCGACAAGGAGCTGATCGGGGCGCTGGCCGGGAAGCTGCCGGTGCCGTTGGTGCTGCACGGTTCGTCCGGCGTGCCCGACGACGAGCTGCGCCGGGCCGTCGCGGCCGGCATGACGAAGATCAACATCTCCACCCATCTGGTCTCCGTCTTCACCCGCAGCATCCGGGACACCCTGGACGCGGACCTGACTCTCGTCGACTCGCGCAAGTACGTGAAACCGGCGCGCGAGGCCGTGGCCCAGGAGGCAGCCCGGCTCCTGGCCCTGCTCGGCGCCCCGGCCGCGGTACCGGGCCAGTCGGCCGCAGCGGAGGCGCCCGTGCAGAAGTGAGGGGGGTGTGTCCGGGGGTGTGTCCGGGGGGGTGTCCTACGGGGGCGTGTCCTACGGGAGCGTGCCCTCCGGGGGCCTCCGGGGCGTGTCCTCCGGAGGCGTGCGTTCCGGTGAGCGGCGGATGATCGGGCGGCCGAGCGGATCGACGGCGGGTGGACGAGCGGATCGAGGGCCGGCGGACGATGACGGCCGACGGTGGGCGGGCGACGGTGAGCGGGGCACCCCTCCGGCCGATGGTGCGAAAACGCTTGCGTACCCTCCCACCACGGGGTGAACGTGGCGCCTGCCCACCCCGCGCCCCCGGTCGGCCGACGGGCTTCCCGATATCACGCAGGCCGCCGGAGAGGACTTAGGCTCGCGCCATGAACCGCCATGAACGGATGAACGCCCTCCTTGAGCTGCTCGGCGAACGCGGCCGGGTGGAGGTCGAGGAGGCCGCGTCCCAGCTGGAGGTGTCGGCCGCGACCATGCGACGCGACATGGACGCCCTGGCCGACCAGCAGCTGCTGACCCGTACCCGGGGCGGCGCGGTGCTCAGCTCGGTGGCGTACGACCTGCCCATCCGTTACAAGCGGGCGCACCGCGCCGCGGAGAAGGGGGCGGTGGCCCAGGCCGCGGCGAAGCTGGTCGAGCGCGGTGACGTGGTCGGCCTCAGCGGCGGCACCACGACCACGGAGATCGCCCGGGTACTGGCCACCCGCCCGGAGTTCGCCGAGGCGGGACCGCAGCCGCACCTGACCATCGTCACCAACTCGCTGAACATCGCCAACGAACTCGCCGTACGGCCACAGATCAAGATCGTGCTGACCGGGGGTGTGGCGCACTCCAGGTCGTTCGAACTGGTCGGTCCGTTCAGTGAGCTGGTTCTCCAGCAGATCTCCGTGGACATCGCCTTCATCGGCGCCAACGGCATAGAACCGGTGATGGGCGCGACCGTGCACGACGAGGCGGAGGCCCGGATCAACCGCCTGATGGCCGAACGGGCGCGGCGCGCCGTGGTCGTCGCGGACTCCTCGAAGATCGGCGCCCGCTGCTTCGCCCGGGTCGGCGGCGCGGACGTCTTCGACACCCTCATCACGGACAGCGGCGCGGGGGAGTCCGTCCGGCGGGAATTCGGCGAACGGGGCCTGCGCGTGGTGGCCGCCCGCACCGCCACCGACGACTGATCGGCAGGCAGACAACCGGGCGAACGCGCTCCGGGTGCTCGGGGGAATCTTGGTGCTCCGCGCCCTGTGGTGTCGCCTGGTCCGGCGCGCCGTCGCACGTCCCGGCTTGATCGGCACCTGGCGGCGCCCGGCGGCCACTGCCACGATGGCCCGATGGATTCACTGGATCAGAAAGTGACGGTACGCAGGCGTACGGCGCGCCACTCCCCCGTGCGGAGCGTGCGCCGGGTCAATCTCGGCTACTTCGTCCGTCCCACGTCGGAGACCGGCGGGCCGGAACCGCGGGTGGAACCGGTGCTCGCGTATCTGGTGCGCCACGATGCCGGGTTACTGCTGTTCGACACGGGGATCGGCGCCGCCGATCCGGAGACCGAGGCACACTACCGTCCCCGGCGCCGGTCCCTGGAGGCCGCGCTCGCCGCGGCGGGACACCGGCTCGACGACGTGTCCGTGGTCGTCAACTGCCATCTGCACTTCGACCACTGCGGCGGCAATCCGCTGCTCGGCGGACGGCCCGTCATGGTGCAGGAGACAGAGCTGGCCGAGGCCCGCGCGGGCGGGTACACCGTGGACGCCCTGGTCGACTTCCCCGGCGTCGTGTACGAGGAACTGCGGGGCGAGGCCGAGGTGTGGCCCGGCGTGCACATCGTCCCCACACCGGGGCACACCGCGGGGCACCAGTCCCTGGTGGTGGAGCAGCCGGACGGCACGGTGGTCCTCGCGGGTCAGGCCCGTGACTTCGCCTCGGACTTCGCGTCGGACCAGCTGGCCCGGCACGCCGCCCTCGAAGGGGTCGCCGCCCCGCTGCCAGGTCATCCGCCGTGGCTGGAGCGGCTCAGCGCGTTCGAGCCACGGCGGGTGATGTTCGCGCACGACGGTTCGGTGTGGGAGCCCGCCGAGTCCCCCGAGCCGTAGCGGCTCCCGGCCCGGCTGCTCCGGCGGCGGGCCAACGCGGCGTCACCAGGTGCGGTCGCCGCGCAGTACGGCGTCGGCGCCGCCGTCGAGGAAGACGACCTGCCCGGTGACGTGCGTGTTCTCGGGCGACGTCAGCCAGGTGAGAAGCGGGGCGGCCTGTTCCGGGCGGGCGTGGCCGTGCAGCGGCATCGGCACACTCGTGTCCACGACCCGGCGCGTCTCCGGGTCGGCGAGCATGGGCGCGGTCATGGGGGTGACGACGGTGCCCGGCGCGACGGCGTTGAGCGGGATTCCGGCGCCCGCCCAGTCGGCGGTCGTGGCATTACGGCGGACCCAGCGCGCGACGGCGGCCTTCGAGGAGCCGTACAGGAGGTACCCCTCGCCGCGGTCGACGGCCGCCTGCGCCGCGGCGACCGCGGCCGGCTCGTCACCGGCCAGCGCGGCGTCGACGACAGCGGTGTCGCAGGGGTGCACGGACGCCACCGAGGAGACGACGACCGCACGCGGGTCGGTGCCCGCGGCGAGCAGCGGACGCAGGCCCTCCAGGGTGGCCACCGCCCCGAAGTGGTTCACCTTCACCGTCAGCGGGTCGAAGGTGGCAACACCGGCACAGGCGATCACCGCGTCGAGCCGGCCGCCGGTCAGTTCGCGGGCCCGCGTCACCAGTTCCGTACGGCCCTCGGGGGTGGCCAGGTCCGCCTGGATGTCGGCACCGTCGAGGTCGGCCCCGATCACGGTGCAGCCCTGCGCGCGGAGCCGGGCGGCGGTGGCCCGGCCTATGCCGGAGGCCGCTCCGGTGACGAGGCAGGTACGGGACGGTGACGGCATGGAGCGCTCCTCGGCGGGGTGGTGGTTCGGTGGGGAAGCGGTGGTTCGGTGGGGGCGGCGGTTCGGCGTACATTGCCGTGCCGCGAGTATCGCGGTTCGCCGGGCGCGGTGGTTCAGCGGGCCTCCCCGTCCGGCGGGCGCCCCCGTTCGACAGGCCCCGTCTGGCAGGCAACGCCGCCCGGCAGGCACCGCCGTTCGGTGAGCGTGACGATCGCCGAGCCTGACGATGCGCCGTACGTGACGCCCCGCCGGACCTGACACCCCGCCGTACGTGACGATCCGTCTGGCCTGGCAACTCGCCGAGCCCGACGGCGCGCGGACCTGAGAACCCGCAGCCCCTACACCCACCTGGCCCGACCGCCCGCCGGACCTGACACCCCGCCCGGCCTGACAACCCGCAGACCTGACACCCCGCCCGACCCCACACCCCGCCGAGCCCGACACCCCGCAGACCCAACGCCCCACCTGGCCTGACTCCCCGCCAGCTCGGCGACCCGCCAGTCCGGCAATCCGCCGGCCCGGCAACCCACCGTACCCAGCGATCACCGGGTGACACGGCCGCCAACCTACCCCGACGCCCCGTACACCGGTTCCGGTGCCACCGCCTCGGCGAGCAGCCTGCGTACCGTGTCGCCCGCCTCGGTCGGGGTGAAGCGGGTCTGACGGTCGGTGGTGGGGCCCGGGCGCCAGCCCTCCATGACCGTGATGCGTCCGCCTTCGGCCGCGAAGACCCGGCCGGTGACGCCCTCGGAGGCTGTGGAGCCGAGCCAGACGACGAGTGGAGAGACGTTCTCGGGGGCCATCGCGTCGAAGGTGCCGTCCGCCGGTGCCGCCATGGTCTCGGCGAAGGTCCGTTCGGTCATCCGGGTACGGGCGGCCGGGGCGACGGCGTTGACCTGTACGCCGTACCGGCCCAGCTCGGCGGCGGCCACGAGGGTGAGGCCGAGGATGCCCGCCTTGGCGGCCGAGTAGTTGGCCTGGCCGATGCTGCCCAGCAGGCCCGCTCCCGAACTGGTGTTGATGACGCGGGCCTGCGGCGGAGGGCCCGCCTTGGCCTGCGCGCGCCAGTGCGCCGCCGCGTGCTGGAGTGGCAGGAAGTGACCCTTGAGGTGGACGCGCAGGACGGTGTCCCACTCGTCCTCCGCCAGGTTCACCAGCATCCGGTCACGTACGAAGCCCGCGTTGTTGACCAGGGTGTCCAGACGTCCGTACGTACCCAGCGCGGTGGCGACGATCGAGGCGGCTCCGGTGGGCGTGGCGACGTCACCGCCGTGGGCGACCGCCTCGCCGCCCGCCGCGCGGATCTCCGCGGCCACCGCGTCGGCGGGGCCGCCCGCCTCCTCGTCCGGGGTGCCGTCCGGCCGTACCCCCAGGTCGTTGACGACGACCCGGGCGCCTTCGGCGGCGAAGGCCAGGGCATGGGCGCGTCCGAGGCCGCGGCCCGCGCCGGTGACGGCGACCACGCGGCCGGCGCAGAGACCGGCGGCGGCGCTTCCGGTCGGGTGGTCATCGGTCATCGCTGCCCTCCGGGTCGACGGTGGCGGCCGTACCCGTACCGGCAGCCGGGGGTGGGGGTGGGGGTGATGCGGATGGGAACGGGGGCGCGGGCGGGCGTGGGTCCGGTGCACCGGGAGGCCGTCCGGCCGCCTTCGGGAAGGCCGGTTGTCCTGCCGCCTCCGGAGAAGCCGGTCGTCCGGCCGCCTCCAGGAAAGCCGGCCGTTCGCCGCCGCCGTGGACGGTCAGGCTCGCTCCGCTCACGTAGGCGCACCGGTCACCGGCGAGGAAGGCGCAGAGTTCACCGATCTCGTCGGGGGTCGCGAGCCTGCCCAGCGGGACGGTACGGCCGACGGCGGCGAGGCCGGCCTCGTCGCCGTAGTGCAGGTGGGAGAGTTCGGTGCGGACCATGCCGACGACGAGGGTGTTGACGCGGATGTGCGGCGCCCATTCGACGGCCATGGTGCGGGCGAGGTTCTCCAGGCCCGCCTTCGCGGCTCCGTAGGCGGCGGTGCCGGGTGACGGGCGGGTGCCGCTGACGCTGCCGATCATGATGATCGAGCCGCCGGCCGGCTGCCGCGCCATGACGGCCCGTGCGGCGAGGGAGGCGGTCAGCGGGGCGACGAGGTTCAGTTCGACGACCCGGGCGGCCTGCCGCGGCGAGGAGTCGTCGAGGAGCCGGTACGGGGTGCCGCCCGCGTTGTTGACGAGGATGTCGAGGCGTCCGTGGCGGGCCCGTACCCGGTCGAAGCAGGCGGCGACCGCGTCGGGGTCGCGCACGTCCACCCGCTCGTAGGCGGCGGCGCGCCCGTCCGCCGCCGTGACCGGCCGTTCCGGCGGGCGGCGGGCGCAGGCGACGACCTCGGCTCCGGCCGCCAGCAGGGCCCGGACGATTCCGGCGCCGACGCCCCGGGTGCCGCCCGTGACGACCGCGACACGCCCCGACAGGTCGATGTCGAACGCCAAAAGGCCACCTCCGCCCTCCCGTTGGGGGCATCGCGCTGCTACCTTCTCAAACAGCCTGCACCTAACAAACGTTTGGTGGAAAGGTAGCTGATCCGCCCATGGGTGTCTCCACCACCGTCACCGTGTCCCGCCCCGAGGACGGCACCGCGCTCGTCACCGTCGACCGGCCGCCGGTCAACGCCCTGCCCGTACAGGACTGGTTCGACCTGGCCGACGCGGTACGTGCGGCCGGCCGCGACCCCGGCGTCCGCTGTGTGGTGCTCGCCGCGGCGGGCCGCGGCTTCAACGCGGGCGTGGACATCAAGGAGATGCGGCGGACGCCGGGGCACGCCGCGCTGCTCGGCGCCAACCGGGGCTGTTACGAGGCGTTCGCGGCCGTCTACGACTGCGAGGTGCCGGTCGTCGCCGCTGTACAGGGCCACTGTCTCGGCGGCGGCATCGGCCTGGTGGGCAACGCGGACGCGATCGTGGCGAGTGACGACGCGACGTTCGGCCTGCCCGAACTGGACCGCGGCGCGCTCGGCGCGGCCACCCACCTCGCCCGGCTCGTCCCGCCGCACCTGATGCGCACCCTCTACTACACCTCGCGCACCACGACCGCCGCCGAACTTCACCGGCACGGTTCGGTCTGGGCCGTGGTACCGCGCGACGAGGTACTTCCGGCGGCGCTGGCGCTGGCCGGGGAGATCGCCGCGAAGGACGGGTACCTGCTGCGGCTGGCCAAGGCCGCCATCAACGGCATCGACCCGGTCGACGTGCACCGCAGCTACCGCTTCGAACAGGGCTTCACGTTCGAGGCCAACCTCAGCGGCGTCGCCGACCGGCACCGGGACGCCTTCGCGCGGAGGAACGCGCCAGCCGACGGCCCGGAGCACGGACGACACGCCGACACACCCGGATCCGACACACCCGGACCCGACACATCCGGAGCTGACACACCCGGAGTCGACACACCCGGAGCTGACACTCCCGGGGAGGAGCAGAGGTGAGCGACAAGAGGATGACCGCCGACGGCGTGGTGTCCCGGCTGGAGAGCGGAATGACGCTCGGGATCGGCGGCTGGGGATCGCGCCGCAAGCCGATGGCGCTCGTCCGCGCCCTGCTGCGCTCCGGTCTGACGGATCTCACGGTGGTCTCCTGCGGCGGGCCCGACGTTGGCCTGCTGGCGGCCGCCGGAAAGATCCGCCGGCTGGTCACGCCCTTCGTCACGCTGGACTCGGTCCCCCTGGAGCCGCACTTCCGCGCGGCCCGCGAGCGCGGCGCCCTGGAACTGACCGAGCTGGACGAGGCGATGTTCCTGTGGGGGCTGACCGCGGCGGGCCAGCGGCTGCCGTTCATGCCGGTACGGGCCGGTCTCGGCTCCGACGTGCTGCGGGTCAACCCCCAGCTCCGTACGGTCGTCTCGCCGTACGCGGACGGCGAGGTGCTGGCCGCCGCCCCGGCGCTGCGGCTGGACGCGGCGCTGGTGCACCTCAACCGGGCGGACGCGCGGGGCAACGCCCAGTACCTGGGGCCCGACCCGTACTTCGACGACCTCTTCTGCGAGGCGGCGGACGCGGCGTACGTCTCGTGCGAGCGGATCGTGGACGGCGCGGAGCTGGCGCGGGCGGGCTGCCCGCAGACGCTGCTGGTCAGCCGGATGTTCGTCAGCGGTGTCGTGGAGGCGCCGTACGGAGCGCACTTCACTTCCTGTGTGCCGGACTACGGGCGGGACGAGGCGTTCCAGCGGGCGTACGTCCGGGCGGCGGCGGACCCGGGCACCTGGGCGGCGTTCGTCAAGCGCTTCCTGTCGGGCGGCGAGGACGACTACCGGGCGGCGGTGGCGGCCTTCACCGAAGAGACCGAGGCCGCAGAGGTCGAACGGGCCCCACAGGTCGAACGGGCCCCACAGGCCGAACGGGCCGAACAGGCCGAAGCCGCCCGGAAGACCGAGAAGAACGCGAAGGGTCGCCGATGACCGCCGACAGCGGCTCCGCGGCCGTCACCCGCGCCGAGTACTGCGTGATCGCCTGCGCCGAGGTGTGGCGCGGCGCGGGCGAGGTGCTCGCCTCCCCCATGGGCACGGTTCCCGCCCTCGGCGCACGGCTGGCGAAGCTGACCTTCTCCCCCGACCTCCTGCTGACGGACGGCGAGGCGCTGCTCGTCGACGGCGAACCGGCGGCTGGAGCGGCGGGCGCGCCGCCCACGGTGACCGAGGGCTGGCTGCCGTACCGCCGGCATCTGGCGCTGGTCGCCACCGGCCGCCGGCACGTCATGATGGGCGCGAGCCAGATCGACCGGTACGGCAACCAGAACATCTCCTGCATCGGGGACTGGGCCCGCCCGTCCCGGCAGTTGCTCGGCGTGCGGGGCGCTCCGGCCAACACGCTCAACCACCCGACCAGCTACTGGGTGCCGAAGCACTCGCCGCGGATCTTCGTCGAGCGGGTCGACATGGTGTGCGGCGTCGGGTACGACCGGGCCGCGGCGGCCGGGCCGTCCGCCGCCCGCTACCACCGCGTCCCGGAGGTCGTCAGCGACCTCGGCGTGTTCGACTTCGACACGCCCGGCCACACCATGCGCATCCGGTCGCTGCACCCCGGCGTACGGCTGGACGACGTCCGCGCGGCCACCGGGTTCGAGCTGTCCGTACCGGACGGCGGTGTGCCGTGCACGCGCGCGCCGGACGCCGCCGAGCTGCGGCTGATCCGTGAGACCGTCGACCCGGGCGGGCTGCGCGACCGCGAGGTGCCGCCGTGCGGCCGCTGACCACCGCGCTCACCGAGCTGACCGGCGTCCGCCACCCCGTCGTCCAGACCGGCATGGGGTGGGTCGCCGGGCCGCGCCTGGTCTCCGCCACCGCCGAGGCGGGGGCGCTCGGCATCCTGGCATCCGCCACCATGTCGGCCGGGCAGCTGCGGGCCGCCGTCCGCGAGGTCGCCTCCCGTACGGACCGGCCCTTCGGCGTCAATCTGCGCGCGGACGCCGGAGACGCGGCCGAGCGGGTGCGCATCATCGTCGAGGAGGGCGTACGGGTCGCCTCGTTCGCCCTGGCGCCCTCGCGGGAGCTGATCGCCCGCCTCAAGGACGCGGGAGTCGTCGTCCTGCCGACGGTGGGGGCGCGGCGGCACGCGGAGAAGGTCGCCGCGTGGGGTGCGGACGCGGTGATCGTGCAGGGCACGGAGGGCGGCGGGCACACCGGTGAGGTGGCGACCACCGTGCTGTTGCCGCAGGTCGTGGACGCGGTGGACATCCCGGTCGTGGCGGCCGGGGGCTTCCACGACGGGCGCGGGCTGGTCGCCGCCCTGGCCTTCGGGGCGGCCGGCGTGGCCATGGGTACGCGTTTCCTGCTCACGTCGGACAGCACCGTCCCGGAGGCGGTCAAGGCGCGCTACCTGGCGGCCTCGGTCGGGGACGTCACCGTGACGCGTGCGGTGGACGGGCTGCCGCACCGGATGCTGCGGACGGACCTGGTGGCCGCCCTCGAACGGTCCGGGCGCCCGGCGGCGCTGCTGCGGGCCGTGCGGCACGCGGCGGCGTTCCGGAAGCAGGCGGGGACGGGCTGGGCCCGTACGGTACGGGACGGGTTGGCGATGAAGCGGGGCGCCGGGCTGACCTGGAGCCAGGTGCTGCTGGCCGCCAACACGCCGATGATGCTGCGGGCCGCGCTGGTGGAGGGCCGTACGGACGCCGGGGTGATGGCGTCCGGGCAGGTGGCCGGGGTCATCGAGGACCTGCCGTCGTGCGCGGAGCTGGTCGGCCGGATCATGGCCGAGGCGACGGCGACGCTGGACGGGCTGGGGCGGCTGGAGCGGGACGGCGCGGGGTGAACAGGCCGGACGGGCCGGACGATCCGTCCGGGACGGCCGGTCCGAGCAGGCGGAGGTGATCCGGGCGAGCGGCCCGCCCGGCTCGAAACGGGACCCGAACACCGGTCCGGATTCCGTCGCACTACGGTGGAGTCCGACCACTGAAGGCCGCCCCGGCTCCCGCCGCGGGCGGAGGTTTCCATCGGGGGAGATCACATGCGTAAGTTCCTCGCCACGGCCGTCGCGGTGACGGCACTCAGCACGACACTGGGCCTGGCCTCGGCCTCACAGGCCGCGGCGGCCCCGCGGGCGCCGCAGTGCGCCAAGGTGATGAAGTACTTCACCAAGGACCACAAGCGGTACGTCCGCCTGAAGAACCTCTGCGCGCAGCGCACGGCCTGCTACACCATCGTCGTACCGGCGCGGCCCGCCGTGAACGGCCGACTGCCCAAGGCCGCGACGAAGGACGTCCGGTACGGCACGGACCGGGGCCCGCGCGCCCTGTACGTGAAGAACCGGGCCTGCTGACACCGGGCCGGGAGCCGGGCCCGAAGCCCGGCGCCGGCCGGTTCCCGGCCCCGGTTCCCGGCCCGCCTCACAGCCGTTCGATCACGGTCACATTGGCCTGGCCGCCGCCCTCGCACATCGTCTGGAGGCCGTAGCGTCCGCCGGTGCGCTCCAGCTCGTGCAGCAGGGTGGTCATGAGCTTGCAGCCGGTCGCGCCGAGCGGATGGCCGAGGGCGATGGCGCCGCCGTTGACGTTGACCCGGGCGGGGTCGGCGCCGGTCTCCTCCAGCCAGGCCAGGACCACCGGCGCGAACGCCTCGTTGATCTCCACCAGGTCGATGGCGTCGATGGTCAGCCCGGTCTTCTTCAGCGCGTGCGCGGTGGCCGGGATCGGCGCTGACAGCATGCGGACCGGGTCCTCGCCGCGTACGGACAGGTGGTGGACGCGGGCGCGCGGGGTCAGCCCGTGGTCCCGTACGGCCTGCTCGCTCGCCAGCAGCAGGGCCGCGGCGCCGTCGGACACCTGGGAGGAGACGGCGGCGGTGAGCCGGCCGCCGGACACCACGGGCGCGAGCGCGGCCATCTTCGCCGCCGAGGTGTCACGCCGCGGGCCCTCGTCGGCCGTCACGTCCCCGTACGGAACCAGCTCGCGCGCGAAGCGCCCCGTATCGGCGGCGTGTACGGCCCGCCGGTGCGAGCGCAGCGCGTACTCCTCCATGTCCGTACGGGAGATGTTCCACTGTTCCGCGATCAGTTCGGCGCCGTGGAACTGGTCCACCGGCTGGTCGCCGTACCGGGCGCGCCAGCCGGTACTGCCCGCGAACGGCCCCTCGGTCAGCCCGAGCGGTTCGGCGGCCCGGCGGCTCGCGAAGGCGATGGGGATCATCGACATGTTCTGGGTGCCGCCCGCGACGACCAGGTCCTGGGTGCCGGAGAGCACGGCCTGCGCGGCGAAGTGGACGGCCTGCTGGGAGGAGCCGCACTGCCGGTCGACGGTGACGCCCGGCACCTCCTCGGGGAGCCCGGCCGCCAGCCAGCTGGTGCGGGCGATGTCACCGGCCTGCGGGCCGACGGCGTCCAGGCAGCCGAAGACCACGTCGTCCACGGCGGCCGGATCCACGCCCGTGCGCGCCATCAGCGCTTTCAGTACGTGCGCGCCGAGGTCGGCCGGGTGCGCGGCGGCGAGCCCGCCGCCGCGCCTGCCGACCGGAGTGCGCAGCGCGTCGATGATGTAGGCCTCTGCCATGCCGGCTCCTCGGTCGTCGGGGCGGGCGGAGCGTGCGGGGTGCGATGTGCGGTACGGGGGCGTCAGTCCCGTACCGCGATGCCGTCCAGCACCATCGACAGGTACTGGCGGGCGATCTCCTCCGGGCCGTGGTGCCCGCCCGGCCGGTACCAGCTCGCCGCCACCCAGACGGTGTCACGGACGAACCGGTAGGTGAGCCGGACGTCGAGGTCGGGGCGGAAGACGCCGTCGGCGACGCCGCGTTCCAGAGTGCCGAGCCACGCCTTCTCGAACTTCTGCTGGGAGTCGGCGAGATAGCCGAAGCGGGGCCGCCCGGCGAGCTGCTTGGCCTCCTTCTGGTAGATGGCCACGGCAGGGCGGTGCCGGTCGATCTCCCGGAAAGACTCGGTGACCAGCGCCTCGATGGTCTCCCGGGGGCCGAGCCCGGCGGCGAACACCGCGTCGTACCCGGCCCACAGTTCGCCCAGGAAGGTGCTGAGGATCTCGTCCAGCATCGACTCCTTGGAGTCGAAGTGGTAGTAGAGGCTGCCCGCGAGCAGTCCGGCTTCGTCCGCGATCCGGCGTACGGTCGTGGCGTCGTAGCCGTGGGCGGCGAACACCTCGGCCGCGGTGGCGAGCAGTTCGCGGCGGCGGGCGGGCGAGGGCGGGGTCACGGCGGCCGGTTTCGCGGTCTTCTTTGCGGTGGACACGGGCTCATTGTCCCTCCCCCGGTCACGCGCGCTGACTGCTGACCGGGACCGTCTCGCCGGTCATGTACGAGGCGTAGTCGCTGGCCAGGAAGACGATGACGTTGGCGACCTCCCACGGCTCGGCGGAGCGCCCGAACGCCTCCCGGCCGGTCAGCTCGGTCAGCAGGTCCTCGCCGGTGACCTTCGCCAGGTGCGGGTGGACGGCCAGGCTGGGTGAGACGGCGTTGACCCGGACCCCGTACGCGGCGGCCTCCGCCGCGGCGCAGCGGGTCAGCGCCATCACCCCGGCCTTGGCGGCGGCGTAGTGGGCCTGGCCGCGCTGGGCGCGCCAGCCCATCACCGAGGCGTTGTTGACGACGACGCCGCCCCGGCCGGCCGCGCGCATCCGGCGCAGCGCGGCGCGGGTGCAGCGGAAGGTGCCGTTCAGAGTGACGTCGAGGACGGCGGTCCACTGGTCGTCGGTCATCGCCACCAGGTCGGCGCTGCCGCCGAGTCCGGCGTTGTTGACGACGACGTCCAGCCGCCCGTGCAGCCGTTCGGCGTGCGCGAAGAGGGCGGTGACCTGGGCCTCGTCGGTGACGTCGCAGGGCAGTGCGGCGACCCGTCCGGCGCCGAACTCGGCGGTGAGCGCGATCTCGGACTCCTTCAGGCGCCGGGTGTGCGCGTCGGAGAGGAGGACGTCCGCGCCTTCCTCCAGGAGTCTGCGCGCGGTGGCGCCGCCGATGCCGGTGCCCGCCGCGGCGGTGACGACGGCCGTACGGCCGGTGAGCAGGCCGTGTCCGGGGACGTACGGGGGTGGTGCCGGGTGCGCCGTCGGAGGCTTCTCGGGCGTCATGGCGGTACGCTAACCTACCAAACACTTGTTAGGGAACGGTCCCGCAGGAGCCCGCCGCCACCAGGGAGGCCGCTCGTCGATGGATCTCGAACTCGGCGCGGACGACGAGGAGTTCCGGCGCGCGGCACGGGACTGGCTGACCGCCCGCGTACCCGCCGCACCCCTGCCCTCCCTGGAGACGGCGGAGGGTTTCGCCGCCCACCGCGCGTGGGAGCGCGAACTGCACTCAGGACGCTGGTCGGTGGTGTCCTGGCCCGAGGAGTACGGCGGGCGCGGCGCCTCCCTGGTCCGTTGGCTGCTGTTCGAGGAGGAGTACTACGCAGCACGGGCGCCCGCCCGGGTCTCCCAGAACGGCATCAGCCTGCTCGCCCCCACCCTTTTCGAGCACGGGACGGACGAGCAGCTGGCGCGCGTGCTGCCCGCGATGGCGAGCGGGGCGACCGTCTGGGCGCAGGCGTGGTCCGAGCCCGGCGCCGGTTCCGATCTCGCCGCGCTGCGGTCGGCCGCCGTACGGACCGAGGGCGGCTGGCTGCTGCGCGGGCACAAGACGTGGTCCTCCCGGGCGGCCTTCGCGGACCGGGCCTTCGGGCTGTTCCGCAGCCATCCCGGCGCGGACCGGCCGCACCACGGGCTCACGTATCTGATGTTCGACCTGACCGCGCCGGGCGTGACGGTGCGGCCGATCGGCCGTCTCGACGGGAAGCCGGCCTTCGCCGAGCTGTTCCTGGACGACGTGTTCGTGCCGGACGCGGACGTGATCGGCGAACCGGGCCGGGGCTGGTCGGTCGCGATGAGCACGGCGGGCAACGAGCGGGGGCTGACGCTGCGCAGCCCGGGGCGCTTCACGGCCGCCGCCGCCCGCCTCACCGCCCTGTGGCGGGACATCGCCGACCCCGCCGACACGGCACTGCGCGACCGGGTCGCCGACGCGGTCATCGGCGCCCGCGCCTACCAGCTGGCCGCCTGCGCCCAGGCCGCGCGGATCGCGGCGGGGAGCGCGCCGAAGGCGGCGGGCGGCGCACCGGCGGCAGGACGCGCCGCCCCCGGCGCCGAGGCCAGCCTCACCAAGGTCTTCTGGTCCGAGCTGGACATCGCCCTGCACGAAACCGCGCTCGACCTCCTCGGCCCGTACGGCGAGCTGGCCGCCGACGCCGCCGAGGCACCGGACCACGGGAGCTGGGCCGACGGCTGGATCTTCGCGCTGGCCGGCCCGGTCTACGCCGGGACCAACGAGATCCAGCGCGACATCATCGCCGAACGGCTGCTGGGCCTGCCCAAGGGACGACGCTGAGCCGGACCGGCGAGGGGAGTTGAGGAATGCGGTTCCTCCTGGACGACGAGCAGCGGGACTTCGGGCGGACGCTCGGCCGGTTGCTGGCGGCGGCGGAGACCCCGGCCGCCGTACGGGCCTGGGGTGCCGGAGACCACGCCCCCGGGCGCGCGGTGTGGCGGCGGCTCGGGGAGGCCGGGGTGTTCGGGCTGGCCGTACCGGAGAAGTACGGGGGCTCGGGGTTCCTGCCGGTCGAACTGGTCGTGGCGTACGTCGAGGCGGGGCGGCACGCCGTCCCGGGCCCGCTGGTGGAGACGGCCGCGGCGGCCGCGCTGTTCGGCCGGCTCGACGACCCGGGTCCGGCCGGGCGCCGGCTGCCCGCCATCGCGGCAGGGGACGCGATGATCTCGTACGCGGATCCGGCGCACGGGCCGTACACCCTCGACGCGACGGCCGCCGACGCCGTCTTCCTCACGCACGGCGACACGCTGCGGCGGATCGGCGGGAGCGGGCCGGAACCGGTCCAGCCGTCGGTCGATCCGTCCCGGCGACTGTCCCGGTGCGCGGCGGAGGGCGGGGGCGTCCTGGCGAGCGGACCGGCCGTACGGGCCGCCGCCGCGCACGCCGCGGACACCGCGCGGCTGCTCACCGCGGCGCAGGCGCTCGGCGTCGGCCGGCGGCTGCTGGACGACACCGTGGCGTACGTCAAGCAGCGCACCCAGTTCGGCGTCGCCGTCGGCTCGTTCCAGGCGGTGAAGCACCGGCTGGCGGATGTACTGGTGGCACTGGAGTTCGCCGAGCCGCTCGTCTTCGGAGCCGCGGTGGAACTCGCGGGCGGGACGGCGGGCGGCGGCGCGGACCCGGCCGACGCGGACCCGACCTGCGCGGACCCGGCCGACGCGGGCCCGGCCGACGCGGGCACCGCGATCGCGATGGCGAAGGTGGCCGCGGGCGAGGCCGCCTACGCCGCGGCCCGGGCCGCGCTCCAGTTGCACGGCGCCCTGGGCTACACCGACGAACTGGACCTCTCCTTGTGGATGCGCAAGGCGCGAGCGCTGCGTGGCGCCTGGGGCACACCCGCGGAGTGCCGGGCCCGGGTGCTGGCCTCCCCCACGCCGGGCCGGTGAGCGGGGCGAGCACCCGAAGGCAAATCCTTTACGAGTAAAACACCTGTTAAGCTTTTCGTATGGGGAAACATGCCAGACCGACGGGAAAGCAGGCAGCGGCCCTCTCCGGGGGCGCCGGCGCGGTCCGCGCGCGCCCGCTGCCCCTCAGGAGCACGGTCCTGCTGCGCCGCCCCGTGGACATCTGGCACAAGCCCGCGCTGAGCGCGGTCGTCGCCCTCGGCATCCCCGAGTTCATCCTGTTCGCGCTGGGCCGTCTGGACCTGGTCCTGTACACCTCGGCCGGGGCGATGTGCGCCCTGTACGCGCACGGCCTGCCGTACGCGGCCCGCGCGCGCACGCTGGCGTGGGTGGTGCTCGGCATGGTCGCCAGCCTCGGCGCCGCCCTGACCGCCGCCTCACTCACCACGTCGGTCCCGCTGCTCGTCCTGCTCGCCTCGCTGGTCGCCGCCGTGCACAAGACGGTCTGCGACGCGACGCGCGTCGGGCCGCCAGGAAACCTGATCTTCACCTTCATCTCGGCGTCCGCCTTCTTCGTACCGCAGCGGATCGGCCAGGTTCCCTTCCACCTGTCACTGGCCCTGGGGGCCGGCGCGCTCGCCTGGCTGGTGTGCATGGCCCCCGCGCTGGTCCGGCCGCGCGGGCCGGAGCGGATCGCCACGGCGCGCGCGCTGGAGGCTGCCGCGGCACTGTTGCGTACCAGCCCGGAAACCGGCGGGTCCCCCGCCGCACCCGACCGGGCCCGGCATGCCACCGCCGCCGCCGTGAACGCCGCCTGGCACACGCTCTTCCAGGTCCCGGGCCGCACCCCCGCCGGGGCCGCCGACCGCTCGGGGCTGGAGCGGCTGCTCGTACGGGCCGAGTCGGCCCTCGCCGCGCAAGGGGCCGACGCGGAGGAGGCCGAGCGCTGCACGGCGTGGGCGCGCGACCTGCGCCGCGGCCGGGCGCTGCCGGAGGTCACCCTCACCGGCGCACAGGCCGGCGAGCTGGCCGGAATCGCCGCGGAGCACGCGGACCGCGAAGGACGTACGGGCCGTGCGACGGGACGGGCCGCGGGCCCGGAGCCGCGCCGTCCCGCGCCCGGCCACCCGCACGGCCTCCGCGCCGTGCTCCACCGCCTGGCGCCCGGCTCGCCCCTGCTGCCCATCGGCGCGCGGGTGGCCGCGGGCTGCGCGCTGGCGGGCTGGGGCTCGATGGCGGTCGGCGTCGGCCACCCGTACTGGGCCGTGGTCACCGCCGCCTCCATCTACCAGGCCAACACCACCCTCTCGTGGCAGCGAGCCCTCCAGCGCACCCTCGGCAACCTCCTCGGACTGCTGCTCTTCACCGCGCTGCTGCCGGTCATCCACACCGGCCACCTCGCGATGATCCTGCTGGCGCTCACCTTCCAGTTCTGCGCGGAGGCGAGCATCACCCGCAACTACTGGCTCGGGTCGGTCTGGGTCACCCCGATGGCCCTGCTGCTGACCGAGTTCGGCAGCCATCTGCCCGCCCGGACGCTGGTCACCGACCGCTGGACCGACACCGTCGTGGGCGCGGCCGTGGGCCTGGCCTGCTGCGTCCTGGTCACCAACCGCCGCGCCGCCGACCGCATCGAGGCGGCACTGGACCGGGTGACGGCCGCCGAGGCCGCGGCGCTCCGGCTGCTGGAGGGGGACGGCGGCCCGGAGGCCTCGGGGGCAGACCGGGACCCGGCGGTACGGGAGGACGACGCGCGCGAGACCGGCTGGGCGCGCGACCGCCTGGCCGCCGGCCTGGTCGAGCTGCGGGAGGCGGTGGAGGTGTCGGCCGGCGAGTGGTGGCAGCGCGCCGTCCCCGAGGAGCGCGTCGCCCTGGCCGAGCGGCAGGGGCACCGGACGCTGGCCCGGCTCGTCCGCCGGCTGTCCGCTCCGGCGCTGGCCGCGTAGCCGCGTACCCCGTGGCCGCGTGCCGCTCCCCCACCGCCCGGCCCGTACCCGTACCGCCCCGCCCTGCTGCCGGAAGCGGCACCAGGCAGAATTGGCCGGGCGCGGCGCGGCGCGGGGCCCGTACGGCGGTCCGCGGCACGCCGTACGCGAATCAGGACGCCGACGGGGGCCGGGAGAGCCCGGGAAGAAGAGGTGCGCGTGACCGAGGACATCGTCGCGGGGGTGCTGCGGCAGTGGCAGCAGGTCCATCCGGGACTGGACACCGGCCCGATGGCGGTGATCGGGCGGCTCAACCGCTGCTCCGCGCTGCTCCAGCAGGCGGCCGACGCGCCGCTGCGGCGGGAGGGCCTGACCCGTCCGGAGTTCGACATCCTCGGGACGCTGCGGCGGATGGACCGTGAGCTGACGCCGGGCCGTATCGCGCGGGAGACGTTCGCCTCCGGGGCCGCGGTCACCAAGCGGGTACGGCAGTTGGAGACCCGCGGGCTGGTCGCGCGGCGGCCCGACGAGCGGGACCGGCGGGTCTCGCACCTCTCGCTCACCGACGAGGGCCGCGCGGTCATCGACCGGCTGCTGCCCGAGCAACTGCGCTACGAGGCCGGTCTGCTGGAGGGCATCGACGGCAGGCGGCGGGCCGAACTGTCCGAGGGGCTGGCCGAGTTGCTGGTGCTGCTGGAGGGGCGGCTCGGGAGCCTGCTGGACTGACGGCCGCGAGAGGGGGCGGGTGGGCGAGCAGGACGCCGAGCGGCACGCCGTCCGTTCGCCCGGTGCCTCCCCGGGAACACCCGCCGGCTACGGAATGATGCGTTCCGTAGGCTGCGGGCCTCCCGGGGCCCGCCCCGTCCACCGCCCGCCCGGTCGCCCGGCGACCCGTATTCCCGAGGCAGCGTCATGACTTCCCCCTTCGACGGCATGGCCGCGCTGCACGAGCGCAGCATCGACGAGCTGCCCTTCAGACGGCACATCGAGATGCCCTCCGTCCTCGCCGCGGCGGACGGCGTGGCGGGGCGGCGGGTCCTGGACCTCGGCTGCGGCTCGGGGCACTACGTCCGCTTCTTCGCCCGTAACGGGGCGGGCCGGGTGCTCGGTGTCGACCGGTCGCCCGGGATGATCGCGCACGCCCGGCACCGGGAGGAGGTGGAGCCCCTCGGCGTGTCGTACCGCGTCCTCGACGCGGCGACCACCGACGCCCTCGACGGCGCCTTCGACGTGACCGTGGCCGTCTACGCGCTGTCCCACGCCGCCACCCCGGCGGCGCTCACCCGGCTGTGCGCCGCCGCCCGCGACACGCTCGCCCCGGGCGGCCGCTTCGTGGCCGCCACGCTCAACCCGGATCTGGCGACGGTCCCCCACTACTACCGGCCCTACGGCTTCGACCTCACCGTGGCCGACGCCCACCTGCGGGACGGCGACCCCGTCGGGCTGCACGGCCGGGCCGAGGAGGAGACGTTCCAGGTGACCGCCTACTACTGGTCCCGCGAAGCGCACGAACGGGCCCTGACGGAGGCCGGGTTCACCGACATCGCCTGGCAGCTGCCGCGCACCGCCGCCGAGGGCAGCGCGTCACTGTTCGCGCGCTACCTGGCGGCGCCGCACGTCGTGGCGGTGTCGGCGCGGGTGGCCTGAGGCCGGGAGCGACGGTCTCCGCGCGTCCCCCGGGCCGCTGCGTCACGGCTCCAGGCGGGCGACGCGCCCGTCCTCCCCCGCCGCCCAGCAGCCGAAGTCGGCGGAACAGTCGACGGTGTCGTACGAGCCGCGGTCGAAGGTGTGCCAGGACCGGCCGCCGTCGAGCGTGACGTCGCTGCCCGTCGGCCCGACGGCCAGGGCGACGCGCGTGGTGCGGGGGAACCAGGCCACCCCGGACCGGTAGCGCTTCGGCGGCCGGGCGGACGCCTGCCAGGACGCGCCGCCGTCCGCGCTCACCGCGGCGGCCTTGGGCGAGGGCCTGCCGGTGCGGTGGTCGCCGCCGACCGCGAGCCCGTGCGTACGGTCGCGGAAGGCCAGGCCGAAGACGCCGCGCGCCGGGTCGCCCGCCGGGACCGGCGTCTCGGAGACGGTCCAGCTGCGGCCGCGGTCCGGGGAGTACAGGACGCGGCTCTTCGCCGCGCCGCCGGTGGCGAACCACGCGTCGTACGCGCCGGAGCTGACCAGGCACTGGCCGCTGGCCGCGAAGGACGCCTCGCCGGGCTGGGCGGGCGGCATGCCGCGGGTGGGCAGCACCCGCCAGTTCCGGCCGCCGTCGACGGTGGACAGGATGCGGTAGGCCCCGTCGACCGGGTCGGCCAGCGCGATGCCGTGGCTGCTGTCGAAGAACGTCATGCAGTCGTAGAAGGCGCGCGGGTCGGTGTTGCGGAAGCTCTCGGTCCAGGTGGCGCCGCCGTCGTCCGTACGGAAGACCCGGGACGCCGTGCCCTCGCCGGCCGCCAGCACCACGGCGTGCCGCGCGTCGAACGCCTCGATGTCGCGGAATTCCAGCTTCCCGGCGCCCGGCGGCGAGACGTCCCGCCAGTGGTCGCCGCCGTCGCGGGTGCGCAGCACGGTTCCGCCGGTGCCCGCGACCCAGGCGGTACTGCGGCTCACGGCGGCCAGTCCGCGGAAGCGCGCGTCGCTGTCGCTGTCCTTCTCGTCCCAGCCGCCGCCCAGCACCCCGGACACCGTCAGCGGCCCCGCGGCGGGCCGGGCGTCGGCGGACGGCTGCGCCGACACGGGGGCCGCGCCCGCGACGCCGAGCACCGCGGCGCAGGCCACCGCCCACACTCCGCGCCCGCGTCTCCCGCGCCCCGGCTGTCCTGGCTGTCCCGGCTTCCCCATGACCCTCATGACGCTGGAAGCTAGCCCAGCGGAGACGCCCCGTCCAGGCATTCCCGTACGCGCCTCCGTACGCGCCTCGCCTCGCGCCGGCCCGGCGCCGCTCCTACTGTGCTGAACAGGGGTGCGGAAGCAGCCGGGGGCGAAGCGGGAGGAGACCGCGATGGACCGGCAGGAGATCCGTTCATGAACGCGCCGGCCCCGGTGACGGTGACCGACGACCGCGCCGCGAACCGCTACGAGGCCAGGCTCGGCGGCGAAGTGGCGGGCGTGGCGGCCTATCTGCGTGCCGAGGGACTCATCGCCCTCGTGCACACCGAGGTCGACCCGGTGTACGAGGGCAACGGCGTCGGTTCGGCGCTGACCCGGCACGCGCTGGACGCGGCGCGGACGGACGGGCTGCGGGTGCTGGCCGTGTGCCCGTTCGTCGCGGAGTGGATGGCGCGGCACCCCGAGTACGGCGACCTCGCCTACGAGAACCGCAGCACGGTCACGGACTGAAGCCGCGGCGGCGTCAGCCGATACGGCAGATCCGGACCGGGCCCCAGTGCCAGGTCCAGTGGCAGTGCGCGGGCGGGGTCGGGCCGTGGGTGGGGGTGGGCGAGACCGTCGGAGTGGGGGTGATCGTCGGGAGCGGTGTGCGGGTGGGGGTGGGTACGGGGGTGGGGCTGCCGGTCGGTTCGGGCGTGGGGGTGGGGGGCGGG